>JAJFKU010000061.1 GCA_021773035.1 Woeseiaceae bacterium | reverse complement strand
GGGGGGGGGCTTTTGCTTTTTTCTCGCCCCCCCGGCCTCGCAATGGCCCCGCCCGGATCAACACCTGTTCAGCACGGCGACCGGTACCGGAAATACATGCCGACTGTCGGGATGCGGTGGATACGCCAAATACCGCGCCTGTGGCTCGTGAAGAGGTCATTGGCGTAGCCACCGCATCCCTGCACCGAACATCGATTTTTTTCTGTACGGCGAAACACCGGCGCAAGAATCCAATGTCTGAGTTATCACAAGCACTCCTAGCGGGACATGTTACTCGCCAGCGACTGAACGCGTTCATCCTGCCGTTCGCCCATTATCGCCATTTCCTGCAGCTCATCTGCATCAATCCCGAGCGGGTCGACGAACGGTGCGAGACTGAAGCGATCTTCTTCCTCAAGTTCGGTGTTCTTAACCGCGGCGACCCCCGCGGCAACGATATAGGCAAGTCGGACGTCAGTGTCCAGGCCGGAGGCTGCACGAAACTCGTAGGCAGCTGCCATTGGCGCGGGAAGAGACCAGGCGCGACCGAGCTCCGCCGTTACTGCGTTGTGATCAGCCCCGAATTCCTCAACGAACAGTTCCGCGAGTGAGCGCGACTCCTGCCGTCCCTGGTGCTTAAGCAAGGCGCTATTGGTGCGCTGCGGCTCCATATACGCCAGAACCATCAATCCAAGGTTGTGACAAAGCCCGGCGGAATACGACAGATCGCGGTCTGCATCATTGGCAGCGTCATCGGCAATCGCTATTTTCTTGCAGCACTCGGCTGCCAGCAAAGACTGCGTCCAGAATCGTTCGGTCTTGAACGCCGGACAGTCCTTGCTGTTAAACGACTGCTGTATCGCCATCGCCAGCACCAGTGATCGAACCGTATCCACACCGAGCACCCGTGAAATGGCTTCCCGAATATTGTACAGCGGTTCGGCAAGCCCGAAGTATGCTGAATTCGCCAACCCAAGTAACTTCGCGCAGATTCCTGGATCGCTTTCGACGACTTCCGCAACTTTGTCGGCGTCGATAAACTCGTCTCCAAAACATGTCAGTATCTTCTGAGCCGTGGCCGGTAACGGCGGCAGCGCCATTATCGAGTCAGCCATTCTTGCCGCCGCTTCCGTTGCTTGTGTTACAGCGTTCATTATTTTTGCCTCAACCCGTTTTTGCCTGGAATACAGCTATCTCCGAATTCGCTGTACGTGGAAATCTTGGTGCCAGTTCGAATGGTCGCCCAACCGCAAAACCCTGCGCATATCCCGCGCCGAGTTCGGCAACAATTTCTAGAATTTCGTTGCTTTCGACGAACTCCGCAATCGTCTTTATGTTCAAAGTCTCCGCAATGTCGATAATCGACTTGACGAAAATACGATCGGTATGATCGTGGATCAGGTCGCGGACGAACATGCCATCGATCTTGATGTAGTCAACGGGCAGTTTCTTCAGATAACCGAAAGATGACAAGCCACTGCCGAAATCATCCAGCGCGAACTGACACCCCATCTCGCGCAGCGCCGACATCAGCTTCCCAGCCTCCGAAACGCTGCGAATTACAGCGGTTTCGGTGATCTCGAAATTAATCGTACCCGGCGGCAGCGGCGATCGGGCAATCGCGTCTTTCAAAAAAGCCGCGAAACGTTTATCGCCAACACTGCTGCCCGACAGGTTTATCCAGTAACTGCGATTCTCGGCACGAAATGCATTGTGGATGAAGAGCGTGTCCAACAGGCTTTTGACGACCCATTTATCCAGTTCAACACTAAGCCCGTAACGCTCAGCGGCCGGCAGGAATGCCCCGGGTGGAATCAACTTGCGCGATGCCGGATCACGAAGCCTGAGCAGAATCTCGAGCCGCTCTGGTTCGTCTGGTTTTTCAACTATCGGCCGTATGGGCTGCGCATAAATCGCGAAGCGGTTCTTGTCCATAGCCTCTCGAATGCGCTGTACCCAGCGTACTTCACCCCGGTGTATACGTGCGGAATCCGCATCGCCGTCAACCATGTGTACGCGATTTCGGCCATCTTCCTTCGCCGCGTAACATGCAGCATCCGCGAGCTGCTGTATTTCGTTGATATCGCCGACTCCCTTCGCCACCGGTATACCGCCGATACTGACGCCAATTCGGTAAGTTTCCGTGTCCCAGTGGAACCGAAAATCCTCAATCTTGCCGCGAATCGCCTCCGCGACTCGCCGCGCAACATCGGTCGGGCACTCCCAAAGAATAATTCCGAACTCGTCGCCGCCGAGGCGGCCGACAATATCGTTCGTGCGTACGCTGTCCAGTAATATCCCGCTGACCGCACGCAGCAGCTGATCACCGGCCGTATGACCGGACGTATCGTTTACAACCTTGAACTGGTCGAGGTCCATGAACATCAGATAGCTCTGGTGTTCCGGGTCTACACCATTGCGCCACGCCTTCTCAAGTTGCTCCTCGAAAGCACGCCGGTTCAATAACTCGGTGAGTTCATCGTAACTGGCCTGGTATTCCAGTTGCACTGTGAGCTTTAACGATTCGGTTATGTCCTGAATCTGCAAAACGGTATAGAGGAAATCACCGCTGTCGCTGCGCACGGCCGAGAGGTTCATGACCGTGTGCAGCTCCTCACCGCTTGCTCCGATACAGGACAGGTTTACGTCCATATCGTCGATCTCTGCGACTACCAGTTTTTCGTACCTTGCGACGAACTGCAGCCTGTCACCCTGGGAGACGGCCTCCACGAACTTTGACTCCGGCAGACCACCTGCATCCGGCCAGAACATTTTGACCAACGCAGGATTGGCGTCGAACAGCACACCAGCGGAGTCGAGCAGCCCCATACCGATCGGGGCATTCTCGAACGCCTGTCGAAAACGGGTTTCGATTTCTGTGCGCGCCTCTACTTCCAGAAACAGTCGCTCGTTGGTGATCTGCAGGTTCTGCCGCGCGGTTTCGATAGAGCGGGTCCTTTCCTCAACCTGGGCACGCAGTGTTTCGTTCATCCATTCGATCTTGCGGGTACGGTACGCAACGGCCTGCCTGATTGCGATGACCAGAACCGCGAGCATGCCCAGTACGAACCAGGGTTGCTGCCAGAAGAACAGCTTAACGGTGAATCGATGAGTCGCGATATGACCTCCCCAGTCACCACCCGAATAACGCGCCCGGACCATGAATTCGTAGGACCCTGGCGGGATTCTCGGGTAACCGACCGAACGGTTCGTCGTCGGGGCTCCCCAGGCCTGCTCTTCACCAACGAGCCGATAACTGTATTGGACCTCAGAGGGCGCCAGCAGAGAGATCGCCGCGAACTCGAACTGCGCCCCGAAGTCCGACGGTTCCAGCTTCTGGTCATTCAGTATTTGCCGACCATCCAACGCCGTTTCGACACGAATAATCGAGGGTGTCGGTTCTACGGTATCGGGCATCGGCTGAAAGGCGTCCATACGCGTCGCACCGTCCACGGTGCCAATCCAGAGACCGCCCGCGGAGTCGCGAAAACTCGCGTGCACGTTTGTCTCCATGCCGATGAATCCGCGCTGCGGATTGAAGTGCGCGAATTCGCCTCGACCGGGAACGAACTGGTAGAGCCCTTTTTCACCACCTACAACGATCGAACCGTTCTCGAGCGGTTCGATCAGGTAGACAGTCTGATCGGCGAGCGGTGTCCCCAATCCGAAGTTTTCGAATGTCCCGTCCTCATAGTAGAGAACGCCCCCCTCTTCCGTCGAGATCCAGGCGGAGTCATTGCCCGTCACGCGGATATGGTTATACAGACGCTTTCCCTCATCGTTGGTATCTGTAATCAACCGTTGCGTGTAACGATCATCGCCATCGGGTTGCAGGTGTACCAGGCCAACCTCGTCAGCAGCGTACCAGACGCTACCGTCAGGCCAGGTATCGAGCGTATAGACCGACGTTTCATTCGGTGTAGGGAAAACGTTGAGCGTAGCGGTTGCCGGCAGGTAACGATAAACGCCTGAGCCGATAGTCGATAACCATATCGCGCCGTCGTTCGCGATATCAATATCGAGTATTTCCATGCCACTGGTTCCGGCGATGTGTTTCGCCCGCAGTGTTTCCGAATTCACAGCGTACAGGCCATGGTCGGTTACACCGACCCAGACGGTGCCTGCGCCGTCCGATACCAGCTCGCGGACGGCTGCCACCGGCAGCCCCGACTCCTCGCCCACTACGGTAATAGATTCGTCCAGTTCGCGGACGATCAGTTTCGACTGCGTACCGAACCAGAATCGTCCGTAACGGTCTTCTCCGATCGTCCAAACGGTCTCCAGATCGGGGCCGGTTCGTAAACGGAAATGCCGAAAGCGGTCGCCCAGAAAACGGATCATGCCAGTATCGGTAGACAGCCAGACCGAGTCCTCGTTGTCCAGGAATATCGCGCTAACCTGGTCGATACCACCGTAACGCTTCAAAGAGGCTTCAATCTCCTGCCGATCCTCCCCGGTGCTGTCGAACTGCAGCAGTTCGTCACTGGTCAACACGGAAACCAGGCCCTGTCGATCGACCGCAATGCCGACCAGGTTGTTATGTGACTTCAGCTTAATTCTGATATCGAAAACACGGTCTCGAAGAATACCGATGTTACCCGAGCGATCCGCTACCCAGAGCTCGCCTGCCGTATCGACGTGAATTCTGCGAATATTCTCATCGAATAAATGCAGCTCAGGATTCTCCCCGTAGTCCAACTGATACAAACCACTTGCGGACTCGACCCAAACGGTCTCGCCCTGGACGGCGATACCGCTTATCCCGTGCGATGCGTTGCCCGCGATATGAGTGCTGCTGTAGATATCGTCGGCCCCGGCAATCCTGGCAATACCCATGCCCTCGACGACAGCGAGCACGACATCGCCCGCCGACTCAAGTGCCACCACCGGATTGTCTTCATCCGCAACGACCGCAACTTCGTAGACTACGCGCGAACCGCGAAGAGCCGCGACCGTTCCTTTTTGGTCACCGACCCAGATCGTGTTATCTGCGCTCACATGAATTGAGGTCAGTGAGTTGTTCGGCAGACCGTCGGCGATCGTATAGTGTTTGAACACCTTGCCATCATAGCGATTGAGACCCCGGGCAGTCGCGATCCAGAGGTAACCGGACTGATCCTGCTTTATGTCCAGCACCTTGGACTGCGTCAGGCCGTCGAGCACGGAGTGTGTCCGGAAAGGCAGTGTGGCAGCGCCCTCCGCCGCCAATACAGGCGCCGTGGTGACTGCCGCCAGCACGGCCAGGCACACCAATCGAATGTGGTTTCTAAGACTCACTCAGGCCCTGTCCCGGAATTCCTTGTCTACTTAGGTATTTAGTCGGCTGTTCCGGACGATTCTTTAGGCCCTGAATGGCGACAAATGCCACAAACCTGGAGGAGTGTTGATAGTATTCACGACAATAATAATCACGGATTGAACCCGGCAATGCTTGAGAACGGACAGATCGCAGCACCGCTCATTATGTTACTAACCATCGGCATCAGCCTGATGGGGCTTTTCCGGTCACCCCGTATTATCGATATGTCGCTGTTTCGGCCGTATCATTTCCTCCCCAGGAGACAGTACGACACGATGATTCTGAGCGGCTTCGTGCATGCCGATATCGGGCACCTGTTGTTCAACATGTTTACCTTTTATTTCTTCGCGTTTCCCATGGAACGCTATATCGGCACAATCCCGTTCCTGATTCTGTATTTCTTTGGGCTGGTCATCAGCCACAGCTGTACCTGGTACAAGCACCGGGGCAACCCGGGATACGCCTCCCTGGGCGCGTCCGGCGCGATCTCAGCCGTGCTGTTTGCCTATATTGTCTATTTCCCGACGGCAACGCTGATGATTATCCCGATTCCCGTACCGATCCCGGCCTTTCTTTTCGCGATCGGCTATGTCGGCTATTCCTATTGGGCCTCAACCCAGAACGTGGGGCGAATCAATCACGACGCACATCTGTGTGGTGCGATCAGCGGCCTGATGTTCGTAGCGATTACAGATCCAGGTGCTTTTGGCCGGCTTTTCGGCTGACCCTTTTCGGCCAACCGTAGAGAAGCCGAGGAATTTTAAACGACTCGAGCGGTCCAAAGTCCAGGCTGAGGGAGCATTCGATGACAGCACGAGACAGTCACGCGGCAGTTGGGGCGCTGGTTGCGGTCGTTTTGTGCATGGTCTTAGCGGGCTGCGGCGGCGGCGGCGGCTCAACTCCCACCGCCGCTTCCCCGTCGCCAATTGCAGCGCCTACGACACCTCCTGTCGGCAATACACTTCCCGGTCCGCGTCCGGTCGCGGAACCGCAGTCATTTCTAGCGTACGAATCCGGTCAGGTCAGGCCGCTGGCCTTGTCGCCTGACGCGCAGCGCCTTTACGCCGTCAACACCGCCGACAACAGGCTGGAGATCTTCGATACCAGCGGCGGGTTAACGCCGATCACATCCGTTCCCGTTGGGTTGGAACCGGTTGCAATTGGCATTGCACCGGACGGTACGGTATGGGTCGTCAATCATCTCTCAGACAGTGTCAGCGTGGTCGACGTGAGTGCTGCGGTTCCGCAGGTAATTCAGACCTTGTGGGTCGGCGATGAGCCCAGAGACATCGTGTTCGCGGGCACAAACCGCCAGCGGGCCTTCGTTACTACGGCGCACCGGGGACAGAATAGCCCTGTCGATCCCGCTCTGAATACGCCGGGCATCGGGCGGGCTGACGTCTGGGTATTCGACAGCACGGCCCTTGATGACACACCCGGGGGTAACGTCGAGCAAATCATCACGCTGTTTGGCGATCGACCGCGGCCGTTAGCGGTGTCAGCGGATGGCCTGCGGGTCTTTGCCGGAATTTTTCTGTCCGGCAACAAAACAACGTCGATCGCCCCCGGCGGTTTTCCAAAAAGCGGCCCGAACGACAGCGCGGACAACGTAGTGCAGCCGGACAGTGGCCTGATTCTGCGCTTTCAAAACGGCGCCTGGGTAGATGCCGACGGGAACAACCGAAGCAACAACGTGCCATTCACGCTGCCCGATTACGACGTCTTCGAAATCGACGCAACCACGCTGACCGAAACACGACGCGTTTCCGGCGTTGGGACCATTCTTTTCAATATGATCAGCAACCCGGTCAACGGTGCGCTTTATGTGTCGAACATTAATTCCAACAACCATATTCGATTCGCCGGAAACAGATCGCGTGGCGGCACGTCCGTCCGCGGTCATCTTGTCGACCAGCGGATCACGATCGTGGGCAGCGGTCAAAGCGTGCAACAACGCACAGTCAACAAGCATATCGACTTCACAACGCCGACGGGATCGCAGGCCGAGCGTGATGCGAGTCTGTCGACTTTGTTGGGCATGGCGATCAGCCAGGACGGCGAGACGCTTTTTGTCTGCGCATTCGGGTCTAGCAAGATCGGTGTCTTTGATACGGCCGCACTGGAAAACGATAGTTTCGTACCGGCTGCGCAGAACCAGATCGCCGTCAGCGGCGGCGGGCCAAGCGGTATCGTCCTGGACGAAGCGAATCGCCGCGCGTTTGTATTGACGCGCTTCGACAACGGTATTTCGACGATCGATCTCGATACGCGCTCCGAGATCGCGCACCGGACGATGTTCAATCCTGAACCGGGCGAAGTAACTCGCGGCAGAAAATTCCTTTATGACGCAACGCTCACATCCGGCAACGGAAACGATTCCTGCGCCAGCTGTCACATCTTCGGGGACACCGACGGGCTTGCCTGGGACCTCGGCGACCCAAGCGCTGGTGTCAGCCCCATCCCCAACATCTTTATTCCTATTTCCCCGTCGGCCGCACCGCGGCAGTTCCACCCGATGAAGGGCCCTATGACAACGCAATCGATGCGTGGCCTTCGCGGGCACGGGCCGATGCACTGGCGCGGCGATCGCACCGGGAGCAATCGAGTTGGCGGAGAAACGCTGGAGGAAGCCGCGTTCAAGGAGTTCAACGAAGCATTCGACGGACTCGCCGGACTTGACGCTGAGCTAAACGCTGCCGACATGCAGGACTTTACAGATTTCGCGATGCGCATCAATTACCCCCCGAATCCGATGCGGCAGCTGGACAATTCACTGACCGGCATCGAGGTCGACGGCGAACGTCTGTTCAATAACGGGGTTGTCCGTGTACAAACCGGCCTGCTCGAGGTTTGTGTTCAGTGCCACACGCTCGACCCGGCTGCGGGCCTTTACGGCACCAAAGGCCTGAGCTCGAATAACTCGCAGGCCGGCGAGAAAAACTTCAAAATTCCGCATTTCCGCGATCAGTATCAGAAAGTCGGTGCATTTGGATGGGGCTTTCAGTCAGCGCCGGCGACAGGCCCCCAGGTGCGAGGGTTTTCTTTCAACCATAACGGCTCGACGAGTTCGAATTTCATCATCGCCGACCTGGGCATGCCGCAGGACGATTTACTCGCGCTCCGTGCGTTCCTGTATTCGTTTCCGACAGAATCGCCACCTGTTACGGGACAGCAGATCACTCTCACTAATAACAATGCGGCAGCGGCCCGGCAGAGAATCGACCTGTTGATACAGCGTGCTCAGGTTGACACGCCGATACCCGAGTGCGATCTCGTCGCGACGGGCGTGATCGATAACGCAGCACGAAGCTGGCTGATGACCCGATCCGACGAATTCGTGCCCGACAGTTCCGCGGAAGCGGCTCTCGATGCCAGTAGTCTGATAGCCATGGTGGATGAGACCGGTGAACATCTGACATTCACCTGCACGCCCTGGGGCTCGGGAACGCGTATTGGAATCGACCGCGATCTTGACGGAATACTGGACGGCGACGAGTAGTGCCGTCCATCTACCTCAATAGCGCGTAACCGTCACTCTGCAGTACGGTCAACATCGTCATCGCCGACAAGGCGATTCTGGCCACGCTCGCGAGCTCTGTTTTTTCGAAACCACCGAAGGCCATCGATTGACCACAAACGTAGAACTGCACGCCGGCGTCAGCAAGTCTCTGCAACAACTCCCCGTTCGGGTTTTCAATCCCATAGCGGGAACGGTAGGCGTCATCGTTTAACAGCGTCTTTAGCGCGGGGCCATGCGCGACGACGGCTAACTGCATGTTTGCAACAGGTACGCCGTTTCGTGCATGCATATTCAGATAACGCGCGACACTTACAAGCCCCGTATTCAGGCGTTTCTCATCGGGGTTCTCTACCGCGTCGAATACCGCTTTGTAGACGAAGCCATCCTGCAATACCACGTCCCGGTCATTGATGGGATATGTCGGCCCATAGCCCTCGACGACCGGGCCGAATGAAGGTTCGTCGGCAAAACACGGCAGACACGACAGCAACCCGGTGATTGCGACAAGTATCAGTAATCTCATGCACCGGCCCCCCGTCGATTCGCGTTTGCAAACAGCTTCACATTCTTTTCAACATCGTAGGGTTGCTCATGCAGACTCCCGGTTTCCCACTCGCTCCGATGCACAGCAAAAAAGTCGCCGCCGTACACGTGGATAGCACCCGTCAATTTTGCCGTGGGATTGACCACCGAATGAATAACATCGTCGCCCAGTGGACGGACATCCTGTGGGCCCAGTGACTTTGCGCCGGCGGCTTCGATGCGACCATTCGGGTCGCCCTTGATCCGCCGCCAGAAGATATTGTCTTCGCGACCGCCGTATACCCCGATAACGGCCCACATGTTGTGGTTGTGGGGCATGATCGTCATACCCGGCGCCCATATGACGTTTAGAATCGTGAGTTCGTCGGAGACGTGGATTTGCTGGATCCCACCCTGCATCGGTGTGCCGACCGCCTTCTCCAGTGCCGGGGGTTCGGCTACCGCGCGGGCCACAAGCTCACGAACGGCTTTTGTCGGTGCTGATTCGGTCACAGCAGCACCGCAATCCGAAACAAATTGCTGCAAATCCATCACGTATTCCCAAAACCCGATAGAGCGGAAATAGTACACGTTCTTCAGAAACTGATAGTCTTCAATTTGGCCCCTAAAGGAAACAAAACATGAAGTATCTGATTCCCGTTCTACTGTTATCTCTGTCGTTTGGCGCGCAGGCAGCAAACGATATTGATGAGAAAGTCATGGCTGCACTGGCGGCCGAATCACGCCCGCAAGCTGACGTTGACCGGGACAGGAATCGCAGACCCCTGCAGACCTTGAATTTCTTCGGTCTCAAGGATGACATGCGTGTTCTGGAGCTGATGCCCGGCGGCGGATGGTATACACGGGTTCTCGCACCGGTGCTTGCCGAAAACGGCCAGTTCTATGTCGCAATGGGAACAGGACGCGTCAAAGACAATATTGCGGGTACTCCTGGCTTCGAAAACGTCGAAGTACTGGCGACTGCCGACAATCTGCGCCGTCCCGAAGGCAGCCGCTTCTACACGATGGACGAGTTCGAATTCGGCGTCCGGAACCTGGATATGGTTCTGACCTTTCGTAATCTTCACAACTTCGATGCGGAAGCACGAGCGATCATGAATCGTCAGGTTTATGCGGCACTCCAAAGCGGCGGTCTTTATGGCGTCGTCGACCATACTCGCCGCCACATGGAAGCGTTGGGCAACGAAAACCGCCGCCGCATTGACCCGGTCCTGGTCATCAAGGAGTTACTGGACCTCGGTTTCGAGTTAGTCGACTACACGGACCTGCATTTCCGCGCCGACGATGAGCTCGTATACGAGGTCGGCCGACGTTCTGTAAGCGGCAATACGGACCGCTTCACAATGTTATTCAGGAAACCATAAGCCAAGCCTGTAACGTTTTCTCTCGTCGGTCGTCGTTTCTGACATAGACGAGAGATTTCCGATGCAGGCAGTGACAGACGAACAACTGATTCAATGGGTCGCCGATGGCGACCCATCCTGTCTCGCCACCCTGTTTGAGCGCCATCACCGCGCCGTCTACCAGTTCTGCCTGCAGATAACCCGGCACCGCACCGAGAGCGAGGATCTCGTCCAGGACGTTTTCCTGAAGATTCTTCGCAGCGCCGGCAGCTTTCGCGGCGAGGGTCTGTTCAAGGCCTGGATGTTCAACATTGCCCGCAACGTTACGCTCGACTACCTGAGACGGTCCAGGCGACGCAGTAACACTTCGATCGATGACGACACAGTCGACGAGCACCTGACAGACCGGCGCTCCGCTGAACAGTCAGCTGCGGGATCACAGACAATGACACTCGTCATGCAGGCGCTGGCAGAACTCCCGGTCGCCGCCCAGCAGGTTATCTGGCTGGGCCGCTTCGAATTCGACGGATATGACGAACTCGGCCAGGCACTTGGCTGTAACGCGGGCGCGGCGCGGGTACGTATGCACCGGGCAATGGCGCAGCTGAATTCTACTTACACCAGTATTAATGGAGCACCTATCGATGTCTGACAGGAACAGAAGCGGATTGCCGTTCGACGCTGAGAACGCGGCAGAGAGTCGACTGTGGGATGCACTGGGCGGTATTCGCGACGAGGAACCGTCACCGCAGCTGCGACAGGCGTTCTATCGGCGACTCGAGAAAGCCGGTCGCCCGACGCTGTCTGTGCGGCTTGGAAAATTCCTTGGCTTCAGTGGCAACTCTGGCTGGCTGACAGCGACTGCCTGTCTCCTCATCGGCCTCGGCGCAGGGAAACTGACAAGCGAAGAACCCGTTGACAGCGGTTCGAGGCTGACCGCACTCGAGGAAAACGTCGTGATGCTGAATCGCAATCTGATACTCGACCGCCTCGAAAACGATACGGCCGGCAAGCGCCTGCGCGGAGTAATGGACGCCGCGCAGGTCGCCGGCGACGACTCCGAGGTCGTGCTTGCCCTGTTAAATCGCGCCGAGAACGATCGTGTACCGTCGATCCGCTCTGCAGCGATCAACGCACTCGGTACCCAGCTCAACAACCCGGATGTCGGCGGACCGTTGATGGAAATGCTACAGCAGACAGAATCGCCACTAGTGCAAATGGCGCTGGTCGACCTGGTGCTTCGTAACGGTAGCCAACAGCAAGTTCTGCAACTACAAAAGTTCGCCGAGGCGGACCTGCTACATCCGGATATTGCGGGACATGTATCAACTTCAATCAAGCGAGATATTATATGAAACCCTCTATTAGCTTATTGACCACCCTAGCCCTGCTCGCAGGCATCGCGAACGCTGCGACACCGGTCGTCGAACAGCGCACGTGGCAGGAACGTTATGCGGTGCAAACAGACTCACCGCAACTGACTATCAGCAACATCTGGGGCAACGTTCGCGTCCGCCCCGGCACCGGCGGGCAGATCGTCGTATCCACAACACAGTTGCGATCAGCACCTGACCAGGCGAGCTTCGAGCAGTCGCTGAAAGTCCTCGAGCTTCGTATCGAGAGCGACTCAAATGGGGTATCCATACGGGTAGGCGACGCGGATACGCACCGGAACACTCACGAACGCTGTGACGGATGCCGTCTCGATGTTCAGTTCGATATTGTCGCTCCGCCTGGCACTCTCGTTGACGCCAGCACCGTGATGGACGGCCGGATCGATATCAGGGAGATTGCCGGACGGGTTACTGCAAGCAATGTCAACGGCCCCATAAAAGTGCACGACATCCAGAACTGCGGTGCGGTTGAAAGCGTTAACGGTGGCGTCGAACTCGGTTTTTCCAGGCCACCCACGGCCAATTGCACGATTGCTACCATTAACGGCGACATCACGCTGGACATACCTGCGAATACGGGCATGGATGTCGCGCTCGACCTGTTCAACGGCGAAGTACTGTCTGAACTGCAGGTAGCAGGCATCGATCTGCCGGCGTCTGTTGAGCACAGCACCGAGGGCGATCGGAACCGTTACCGGATCCGAAAACTCACGGGCCTGCGCATCGGCGCCGGCGGCCCAACCTACTCGATCTCGTCGACAAACGGCGACGTTCGAATTCAGAAACATCGCTAATGGAGAACATCATGAGATCACTGATAGTCGGAACGGGCGCCGCGCTGGCGTTGCTACTGACGATGACGACGGCTTTGGCGCAAACGGACTCGCGCACGATCAATATCCCGTTGTCCAATCCGGGTGAGCCTGTATCGCTTGAGATCGGCATGACATCCGCTCGTATAGAAGTCATTGGAGAAGAACGCGATGATGCAGCGTTCGATGTATCGATCGAAGAAGGCGACCGCGTCATCGTTACGCCCTCTGGAGTGACTCCGGTTACTCACTCAGGCTACTCCCTGGAAGTCGAGGAGCAGGATAATAAAATCTCCGTCGACTCAGACCGGCGTGCCAACAAGGTATCGATCGTGGCGCGCGTGCCAAAACGCGCGAACCTGGAACTCAGTGCTCGCAACGACAGCGAAATCATCGTCAGTAACATTAGCGGTAACCTGCAGCTGAGCAACACCAACGGTCCTATCACAGCGAGAGGAATATCCGGTTCGGTTATAGCCACCAGCATAAACGACACCGTCAACATCTCCTTCGACAGCATCGACGATGTAACCGCCTCGTCAATGGAGTCGGTCAACGGTGAACTGAATCTGTACTTACCGGAAAACCTCGGCGTTCAGGTTCATCTCGACACGACTCAGGGAGAAATCGTCTCGGATTTCGAAGTGGACGTACAACCCAGCGAACCAAACATTGAATACAAAGATAACCGGCGTGGCATGGAAGTCAGAATAGACAGCGTCATTATCGCAAACATCAATGGCGGCGGTCCGATCGTACGGATGAAATCGCTGAACGGGAATATTCGTATCCTGAAAGCCAAATAGCCCCGATGCCTTGTTGCAAACCTTTTGATGTCGTCCGACGTCCAATACTGGTAGTCATATAACGGAGCTTTCCATGCTGCAAATGACCGATATTAAGAAAATCTACCGCACCGAACTCGTTGAAACCCATGCGCTGCGTAACATGACGCTGGCGGTCGACGAAGGAGAGTTCGTTGCAGTCACCGGACCGTCAGGGTCTGGTAAGACGACTTTCCTCAATATCGCCGGATTGCTGGAATCGTTCGAACACGGCAGTTTTGTGCTGGACGGTAAAGATGTCAGCCACCTCAACGATGACGAGCGCTCGGTGTATCGCAATCGCAAGATTGGCTTCATATTCCAGAGCTTCAACCTGATTCCTGACCTGAATCTCTTTGAGAACGTAGATGTACCCTTGCGTTACCGCCGGTTGCCGGCGGGCGAGCGCAAACAACGCATCGAAAATGCGCTGGAGACTGTCGGGCTGGCCTCGCGCATGAAGCATCTGCCAGCTCAGTTGTCCGGCGGACAGCAGCAGCGCGTTGCCATCGCGAGAGCGCTGGCCGGTGAGCCCCGGCTGCTATTGGCGGATGAGCCGACGGGCAATCTCGATTCGGCAATGGCGGGCCAGGTCATGGAACTGCTTGAGAGCATTCATGCCGGCGGCACGACGATAGTAATGGTAACTCATGATCCCGATCTTGCACGAAGGGCCGGCAGAAACATTCATCTGACAGACGGGCGCGTCTCCGACCACCATGTCGCTCACCTGCAGGAAGAAATCCCGCGTAGCGCGCAACTCGAAACAGGGAGCCTCGAATGTTCGGCTACAACGTAACCCTCGCTATAAAAAGCATGCGGAGAAACCCGATGATGACGGCACTGATGATTGCCGCTGTCGCAGTCGGTATCGGCGTTAGTATGACGACCCTGTCCGTGTACTACATGATGAGCGGCAACCCGATACCGCAAAAAAGTGAGAAGTTGTTCGCGGTGACACTGGATGCATGGAACCCGATTCGCCCGTTTGATTCGAACAAGCCGGAACTGCCACCACATCAGGTAACTTTTCAGGACGCCGACCGGCTGCTTGCGCTGGCTGAGGGTAAGCGTCAGGTGGCCATGTATGAGTCAAGCCTCGTGGTCGAGCCCCGTAATGAGGACGAGCTCCCGTTCGAGGCGACGGCTCGCGTAACGAGCGGCGATTTTTTCGCAATGTTCGATGTCCCTTTTCTTCACGGCGACGGTTGGGATCGGTCGTCTGATGCGGCAGCCGAGGCAGTAGTCGTCCTGACAAAGCAACTCAATGAGCGGCTGTTTGGCGGCAAAAACAGCGTCGGCGAGTGGCTAACAATGGGCGGCTCGCGATTTCAGATAACCGGTGTAATCGATACCTGGGAACCCACACCGCGCTTCTACGACCCCATCAACGGAGGCTTCCAGGAAGTAAACGAAATGTTCATCCCGTTTGGCCTCACCCGCAGCCTGGAACTGGATTCCAATGGCAGTGACTGGGGCTGGAAATCAGAGGACATCTCGTCATTCGGCGATTGGCTGAACTCAGAGGCGATCTGGCTACAGTACTTCGTCGAACTCGAAAGCGCCCGTGACCGCGACTCGTTTGTTGCTCATCTCGATGCCTACGCCGAAGAACAGAAAAAACTCGGTCGTTTTCAGCGCCCGCTCAACAACCGCCTGTATGACGTTATGGAGTGGATGGACTATCACGAAGTCGTTGCCAACGATTCCAGCGTACTACTGGGGCTTTCCTTTTTGTTTCTCGTGGTATGCCTGTTGAGCACAATCACGTTGTTGCTGACCAAGTTCATTGGCAAGAAGGGCGAGACCAGTCTGCGCCGTGCATTGGGCGCCAGCCGCCGGATTATCTTCAGGCAGCAGATCGTCGAGGTCGCCGTTATCGGGTTTTCCGGTGGTTTGATCGGTCTTGCCCTCGCCTTTCTTGGCCTGCAGGGTATCCAGTATGTTTATCAATCTCCTCCGGGTCTCATAAGACTGGACTGGGTCATTGTGCTAACGGCGATCGTTGCCGCGATTGTCAGCAGTATGGTTGCAGGCCTCTATCCTGCGTGGCGCGTTTGCCAGGTACCGCCCGCGACTCAGCTGAAGACACAATAGGAGCACCGATATGGGAATTGGTCCGATGGTTTCATCGCTGCTGCGAAACAAGACCGGCCCGCTGCTCGTAGCGTTGCAGATCGCCGTAACCCTTGCGATCGTCATTAACTCCCTGTTCATCGTTCTGCAAAGAATCGAGAAAATGAGCCGTGATACCGGGATCGATGTCGACAACGTCATCGTCGCCAACGTACGGGGCTTCGGCGACGACTTCGACGTGGCCGACAGCATCAGAAACGACATCGATTTACTCAAGTCGATACCAGGAGTAAGCGCAGCAACCGTAACGAACGCCGTGCCGTTAAGTGGTGGGGGCTCCGGCACCGGCCTGCGCACCGTAGCGGACGAGACCATTGACGCGGCTTCGGCAGGACGTTACCAATGGAGCGAAGAAGGGCTTGACGCCTTTGGCATCGAGCTCAGTCGCGGCCGCAATTTCTACCCGGAGGAAGTGCACTACAATCTGCCCACCGACGATACACCCGCGCCGGCATCCGTACTGGTAACCCAGGAACTGGCTGACGCACTGTTTCCGGACGAAGATGCACTCGGTAAAGCGGTCTACTGGGGCAGCATGGAGCAGTCCACGATTGTTGGTATCATCGGCCACATGCACGGCTCCTGGGTTGGCTGGGATAAGCTGGGGAGCGTTGTCGTGCAGCCGGGGAAACCAGGACGGACGACCAACACCTACATCGTTCGTGTCGAACCCGGCATGCGGGACGGCTTACTACCCGTCATAGAGCAACAACTCGGCGAGTCGAACAGAAAACGAGTAGTCAACAGCGTACGGTCGCTGGAAGAAATTGCGGCAAGATCTTACCGGCGTGACCGTGGCATGGCCATCATACTGGGCGTTGTCATCACGTTGTTGATCGGATTGACCGCGCTGGTCATTGTCGGCCTGTCTTCTTTCCATGTCACTCAGCGTACCCGGCAAATCGGCACTCGCCGCGCACTCGGCGCAAGGCGGCGGGACATCGTCAAACAGTTCATGCTTGAGAACTGGATCGTAACCACCGCCGGCGCCCTGCTCGGCACACTGCTGACTGTAGCGGTCGCGTACTGGCTCGAAACGTCTTTTTCGCTACCGAGGCTCGACTGGACGCTCCTGCCGGCAGGCATCCTGACGCTATGGGTACTCTCAACGCTTGCCGTCATCGAACCTGCGCGGCGCGCAGCGTCCGTGCCACCGGCCATAGCAACGAGAAGCGTTTGATTACCAGCGGACGGTTCTAGCGAGTTTTTCGCGTCCCGTGAATGCGATAGACCTCCATCCACTGTTCCCGATCCTTCGACCACTCAAGCTTCCATTCGAAAGATGTCGCGGTCATATCGAAGAACGTAACCCGGCCAAAGAAGCCCTGGGGGTTCGCCACATCGGAAAGCATGACAATTTCGTAATCGCTCGAAGTCGCGGTGAAGTTTGCCGGCTGGGTCGACGCAATGGTCAACCACGTCATTACCCATTGCTTCGTCGCAGGATTATAAATCCGCAAATTGGTGCCGCGTTGTCGCTTGCTTTCGTCCTCGACCGCCTCCGACAGCGGCGGCGACGTATAGTCGTCTTTGACGCCCCACCCGTCGAACGACCAGTAGAAGTTCCAGTCAGCACCATTTGACGGCGCCCATTCGGAACCATCGGGCTTCAACCCTTCCTCCGTCGTCGACCACTCACCGATCAGCTTTGCCCAGTGACTGAGTTCAGCCGGAGCGCCATCGGCCGGGCCATCGCTTCCTGCAAGCACGGATGTCGATAGAAAAAGGCCTGCGGTCACAAGGGCAGCCGGTATACAGGCAGGTGCCTTGGTTTCCCCCTTCAGCTTCATTGCAGCGGTGTAATCACTATCTTCCCATGAGCGCGCCCCGTTTCTGAGTAACGAATTGCATCCGGCACCTCGCTCAGAGAATAACGCCTGTCGATCACCGGCGTGACAACCCCCGCCTGCATGAGTTCAGCGAGCGTATCCAGGTCTTCCGTGTTGAACTCCGCAAGGATCATACCAATCTCCTGGTCCACGAACGGCGACAACAAGAGCGCCTTGATCGGCCCCATCAGCGGCGCGACCCAATTGCCTTTCGCGCCTCCGACCAGCACCATCTTTCCATCCGGCGTGAGTACCTTCCTGTTGGCGAGCAAGCCGTGATTGCCAACCATGTCAACGATAAGGTCGTATTGTTTGCCAGACTTCGTGTAGTCGTCTTTCTTGTAGTCGATAACGTGATCCGCGCCAATCGAACGCACCATCTCTACATTCCTCGTACTGCACACGCCCGTCACTTCCGCGCCAAACGACTTGGCAATCTGCACGGCTAAGGTTCCGACGCCGCCGGAGGCACCGTTTATCAGGACTTTCTGACCCGCCTTGATCTGCCCCTTGTCACGTAACGCCTGCAACGCTGTGAGTCCGGCGATGGGCACGGCAGCAGCCTGCTCGAAACTCACGTTTGCCGGCTTCATCGCCAGTCCCCGACCATCCCGGACTGCAGCGTATTCTGCAAAAGCGCCGCTAGTACCGCCGAACACCTCATCGCCAGGCTTGAAACGCGTGACCTTGCTGCCAACCGCTTCGACCGTGCCGGCGAAATCCACTCCAACGCTGGTGTCATCGGGCACACCCAGACCGGACTCCACGCGCATCAGGTAGGGTGACCCGCGCATGTAGTGCCAGTCGAGCGGATTGACGGAAGCCGCCTGGATTCTTACCAGGACTTCGTCGTCGTCCGGCTGCGGTTTTTCGACGTCGACGAATTCGAGGACATCGGGTGAACCGTAACAACGGGAAATAACCGCCTTCATCTGTTCGCCGTCCTGGACGGCGGCGGGCGCCGGACCACATTCTTCGGTGTGACTGACGACCAGAGCCAGAGCGGTTATCGCGATCGCCAACAGGGCGAAAAAACCGTTCAGGATTTTATAGCGTAGTTTCACGGGTATATCTCCGGCTGTTTGGCCGCTCACTTTAGCATGTCGCCCTGCCCGCTATTCGACGGCATCTCGAAACGGCAGCCGATGGACGACACTCGTTCATATCTTGATTTAGATATTGAAACCTGTTTTTATTCAGATACTTACGCCAGGCTTCTCGAATACAAATAGGGACTGGAACGGCCCGACAACGGTCTGGCAGACCCGGACATCGCTTTTTTTAGCGCTCAGATATACGCGATTACCAGATAGCCCATGACGGTAATCAGGGCTGCAATAAGCGCATACGGAATCTGCGTAATCGCGTGCTGGAATGGCGTACAGCCGGTCGCCTGTGCAGTCAGCACTGTCGCATCGGAATAAAAACAGGCGTGACTACCGAAGGTACTCGCTGACAGGGTCGCGCCGATGACGAGCGTGATGTCCGCGCCGAGGTTGTTCGACAGCGCGGTGACGATCGGTAACACGATAACGAACACACCCCAGTTCGACCCCGTCATGAAGGACACCAGCGCCATCGAGACGAAGACGATCGCCGGCAGCAGCTCGGCGGTCAAAAAGGGCTGCATCGTCGTCACGATATACGGAGCAAGGCCGAGCATATCGTTGACGTCTTTCAATATGAACGCTGCGACAAGCACACCAAGCGGTTCGATCATTGTCTTGAACCCGTCGATAACGGTATCGAAGGTATCATGCAGGCCCAGCAGGCGGGTTGCTACGACATAGATAGCTGTACCACCAAGCGTAATGTAGATACCGATCAGGAAGTCCTTGTCGAAGTACAGGGTCGACAGGATCAGAATTATCATTGGTACGACGAACATCGAAATGCGCGGCCTGACACCGGTACGAATCTGAATGGCCTGATTGGCCTGCTCGATGTGCGCTGCACCGGGTGGAACCGTCTCCCCCGTTGTCTGCGCGCGATGTTCGGCGTGCCTCATTGGACCCAGTGACGGAATGGCGCCGGAGATCACAACCGGAACCAGAAGTACAGCGATCCAGGCATACAGCATGTAAGGAATTGCGCCGATGTATGTCGTCAGCCCCTCGCCTTCCGCAGCGATTCCGTTGCTGACCAGCAATCCGGCGAAAAACACACCCCAGGTTGAGAACGGTACGATGACACTCACCGGCGCAGCTGTGGAGTCGACGACGTATGCGAGCTTCTCCCGCGAGATCTTGTACTTGTCGGTCAGGTTGCGCATCGCCGAACCGACCGCCAGGGAATTGAGATAGTCGTCAACGAACATGACGAGACCCAGGCACCAGGTTGCCATCAACGCACTCTTCTTCGACCTGACCCAGGCCGAAACCTGTGTGGTAAAAGCCGCTGTCGCCCCCGTGCGTATCAGCAGTCCGATGAGGCTACCCATAAAACCGCAAACGAGAATAATCCACGCCACCTCAGAGTTGGTCATGACACGCAGCGAGGCCTCGGCGAAGCCACCTACGAATCCCCTGCCGTGAATCATCAGCAAACCGACGATAGAGCCGGCTATCAGCGACTCAATCGGTCGCTGCGTGAATATCGCCAACGCGAAGACGACGAGCGTCGGGAGCAGCGATAGCGCACCGAGTTCATCCATCGGTCAGAGAGCTTCAGTCGGCCGAGTGAATGACTTCGCCATCAAACATCGTCAGCAAGACCTCGGTCTTGTGGATAGTGTAAGGATCGACTTCGAAAATATCCTGATCCAGCACAATCACGTCGGCTTTCTTGCCAACTTCGATTGAACCGATCTCGTCCTCCATACGTAGCTGGTATGCCGCGTCGAGAGTGAATCCTCTAACGAGGCTCGCAACGCTCAAACGCTCCGATTCGCGCGGCTGTAGCGGAGCGTCTGGCTCGCCTGGCGACTGCCTGGTATGCCCGATCTCAATTTGCACGATTGGCGACAAGCCCAGGGTACCGGCTCCGCTCGCCGGAAAATCGCTGCCAAAAGTGAGTTTTGCACCACCGTCCTCGAGGCCCTTGAAGCGCCAGTAGCGACTGAACTGATCGGCGCTGACGAATTGCTCTCCGTAGGTATCGTAGGATGCCCACAACGGCGTGCTCTGAGCTATTACGTCGAGCTCTCCGAAGCGTGGCACATCCTGGTCAACAATCACCTGGAGATGACATATCGTAAAGCGACTGTCGCTATCGGGATACGATGCTCGTGTTGCCTCGATCGCATTCAGCGTTTCGTGAATAGCCCGCTCACCGAGAGCATGTATATGCACATCGGTGCCCTGGGCAGCGGAACCGCCGATCATCTCGACAAGCTCGGCCTCGGTGAACACCGTAAATCCGCTGTTACCCGGTTCCCCCTGATAGTCCTCAAACATCGCAGCCGTGCGCCCTTCGACTGTGCCATCGTCAGGAATTTTCAGCGTGTCATATCGATAGTTTTCGCCGACCACGACGTCTCGCCATTTTGCGGCAATCGCAACGGTGTCGGCCGATGTATTATCTGCCCTGGCCCGTACCGATCCAACCAGACGCAGCGTCAGGTCTCCGGAATCCTGCAGACTGTCCAGCATGGCTTTGGTTTCTTCCGGCTCGCCGCCACCGCCGGCATCGAACGCCGCCGTTACTCCATAGGCATTCATAATGTCGATAACCAGGCCGGTGCCTTCGATAATCACATCGCTGGTGATGACATCCAGGGTATTCATCGCCATACCTGCGGTACCTTCCAGCAGGTAGCCGGTCGCATCGCCATTTTCGTCTCGCTTGTAATAGCTGTAGCCAGGCTCCGGATCCGCTGTGTCCTGGTTGATATTCAGTGCTTCGAGCGCCGACGTATTCGCCCAAGCACCGTGAAAGCCCTCATCCATCAGCAACACCGGCCTGTCGGGAACGACAGCATCGATCAGCTGGCGCGTGGGGCCTTCCGGGCCAAACGTAGTGGCAAGGAACCCGTAACCGAAAATGACGGCATTGTCCGGATTGGCCTCGGCGTATTCATCGATAGCCGCAACCCAGTCGTCGATAGAGCCGGAGGTATCCAGAGCCAGCGCCTTGGCATACGCACCGCCGCCCAGCGGATGAACATGCGTATCGATAAAGCCCGGCAGCATTAATTTGCCGCCCAGATCATGCTGTGTGCTTGAATCCCCAATCAGTTTCCGCGCGCCGTCATTACTCCCGACATACACGATTCTGCCATCGTCCACAGCGACTGCCTCGGCAGTCGGTTGCTCCGCATTTACCGTGTAGACCTTGGCATTGAGGAATACGGTATCGACACCCTGCGTCTGCTCGCTACTGCACGCAGCAAGCAACGCAATCGCGCAAAGAACCAGCCCCGAAACGACCATTTTCAGCTGCCGAGATCGGCGATCGCTGCTTGAGGAATACTTCATCATTTATAACCCCGATCCGTCTTCGGAATAGATCACCCAGATTTTCGTATAGCCCTCGGTATCCCAGATGCCGGTCCACTCCTTGGGAATCGTCACCGCCTCTCCCGCGTTGATTACCGTGACGCTACCATCTGCCGAGGTCAGCGTTACACCGCCCTCTATGAAGTACATAAACTCATCCACGCCATAGGGCTCATCGATTTCCCAGTGTGATTTCCCTGACTTGTACATACCCGATGCAAATTTCTCGTCACTGCTAAGCAAGCTGGTTACATCCAGCGTCGTGTTACCGTTACGAGATTCCTTAAGCGTATCCGGACGCGAAAAGATCGCGCCGCCCATGTCCGATTTGCTGATCTTTGCCGGATGGATACTCTGCGTGCTGGCTTGGCGGCCATCAGAATGTGCTGCCGTCAGTATGACGGTGCTAAAAACTATGACTGCAAGTATTCGTTTCATGCTGATCCTCGCTCAGTTGTGAGACGTCGTAGATAAGCCTGCGACTAGCCGACTTTCAGTTGTTCATTGACCGCCCGTTCTGCGGCATCGAACGCTCCGTTGACGTAGGCCAGTGCCGAAGCATCCGAGTTCGCAATCGATATCCGTCCAATCTGTGCGCGACCCAACACGTGCGGGCCCTCGTTCGGCCCCCAGCCTTCAGGATCGCTGAGGTCGTTGTATTCGTAGGCGTAACCATGCGGCCAGCGATTGACGGTAATGCCGGCGATATCGCGTACGGCGTCGAAGCCGCCGCTACCGAGCGATCCCTGCAATTGCCCAACGATGCTCGCTTCAATTTCGGCATACGGCTTTTCGTACAGTGCCCTGCGTCCCTGCGCGTGCTGCTCCCGAGCAGTCAGTCCCTGATCGGGTACCGTTGGCACGTAAGTTCCGTGCAGAATCGTTGGCTCGTCCGGTTTCCGGGTGAACTCATAGCTCCCCATACTCACCGGAAAGTCCATGCCAAATGAGTGCATTAATTCGGGTTTCGGTATCGAGATGCTGTTGAAACCCAGGTTGGCAAACGCGCGCCAGTTCCGAACCGCGATGTTGATATAGACCAGCGGCACCTTGCTCGCGTAGTCGATCGCCTCAACCTGCTCAGCCGGCACCTCTTGGCAGACATGCGGAATCATCGCGTTGTATCCCGCCCAAATCGCATGCTTCGCACGTACCCGGTGCGTCGTTCCATTGCTAACGTAGGTCACATCGACATGCTTCTGGTTCGCCGTGTGTCGGACGTCGACGGCAGTACTGTTCAACCGAATCCGCGTCGCCGCAGCGGGCTTGTCGAGTGCTTCGTAGTTGGCGCGCGCACCGACAAGATCCTCCATTGAATTTCCCGGTAACGCATCTGGAATCAGTCTTCGTACGAGGGCACGAGCGACGCCGGCATTACCATCTGGAAAATGAAATATGTACGGCTCATCGCGCGCGTGCCCCTTCGGCGGAAGCTCCCCGATACCCAGGCCGGCCAACCCCGGCATCCCGAGACGATAAGCCTCGAGCGCCGACAACGCATCGAAGCCAACACCCCAAAAACCACGTGTTGTGTCGCGGTAAAGCTGGTAGACATCCTCGCCACTCGCAACGATGTCCAACAAGTAGTCCCGATAGCTCATGCGCCGCAGGCGGTCGACTTTCGTGGCCCGAGAATCGCCGCTGAGGTAATCCGTCTCGCTGTGCAGCAACCGCAGCAGCGATGCCTTTGACTCTTCGCTGAGAGGGTAGTCGTTGACGATCTTTTCCGCCTGCGACTGGTCCAGCGCACCCGGCCAGCGCCCGACTCCCGGCACCGTCACGTCTTTTCCGTATTCGGCAGCACTGAAATAGATGCCCCTGCCAAGCTTGCGATCGGAGAAATAGCTCTGGTCGAAATACTTGTAGAAGCGATCCACCTCTATTCCGGCATCGATGAGGAGCTGGCGTGCCGCCGGCGAGTAACTGCCGGGCGTATCGATAGACTGGCTGCCGCCATATCCGATCAAGTGACGGCCATCGACGGTAAACTCGTTACGTTTCGCGTGCCCGCCGAAGTCATCGTGATTGTCGAGTATCAGGATCTTCGCAGCATCGCCGCTGTGCTGCCGATAACGAAGCGCGGCTGCCAGACCGGAAAGGCCACCACCGACAACCACCAGGTCGTAGATTGTATCGGTCTGCTGCTTCGGTCTGGAGAATTTCGTTCCGGCCCACGATACAGCATGCGCGGTTTCGAACGACCCGGGATGCGCGCCACGCAATCCCGTCAACCCGGGAGGATACACTTCGCCGCGTTCTGCAGCGGCCAGCAGCTCCGCCGGGCTCAACGCACACCCGGCTGCCGCACCGAGCGCCACGCCGTTGATGAAATCCCGACGCGATATCTTCAGAGTATCAGCCATGTCGCTCGCGCCTCTGCTGATTCAGAAATTGTAAATGAACCTGACTCCCGCCGTTCGCGGACGGCTTGGGCTGATATCGGTCTGTACATACGGATTCGCGGGGTCACCGCCGCTGCCGCCAGCATCGTAGTACTCGTCATCAGTCAGGTTCTCGACGAACACAGCGAGCGACCAGCCGTTTTCGGATCGATAACCAGCCAGGGCCTGCACTTCATTGAACTCGTTAGTCATCCTCGCGCCTTCCGGAAAGCCTGTGGTTTCAGGTGTCAATGGAAGATAGCCGGTACGGGTCGCATCTTCCCAACTCCACGCCAGGTTTCCGAACCAGTTGCCATTCGCCGCCGGGAATTCCGCGTTCAGTGTCGCATAAGCTGTCCATTCGGGCGCTCCCGGCAAAGGCTGTCCTTCACAGGCATTCTCGTCGCCTAACACACGTTCGCCCTCGGCACAGAAGGCCTGGATACCGGTCGCTTCGCTGTCGAAATAGGCGATGCCTGAACCAAGAGTGAAGTTTTCGTTGATCGCGAAATTCCAGACACCCTCGAGGCCGACGGCGTCCACCTCGCCAACGTTGCATATAACGACGCCGGGCTGTCCGGGCACTCCGCAAGTCGACTGTAGCTCTTCATACTTGTAACTGAAGACGTTTAGTTGTATCTGACTGCGACCCTCCAGAGCCGTAGCTTTGTAGCCCAGTTCCAGCGACACAACGTCTTCGCCCTCAAACGATCCGGGTTTGTGCGTACCCGGCAATGCGACAACCGTTCCCCAAAGACCATCGGGGTTTGCCTTGAAGCTGTTGTAGCCACCCTGTTTATAGCCCGTAGTCACACTGCCGTAGAACAGGTTGTCGTCGTTAGGCCTGAAATTCAGCACACCGCGATAGGTGGTCTTACTCCAGGTACGAGAATCGCTGATCGGTCCGTTCGGTGTGACAAAACCTGTCTGCACCCGGTTACCAAGCACCGGGCTCGGGTTGAGCGCTGTCAGTACTTCCTGCGACATCTTCTTCTTGTCGCTGTTGTAGCGAACACCGAGGCTCGCATCCCAAAGATCGTTGAAGCGGAAACTCAGGTCGACATAGGCGGCCCAGCCCTGAAATACGCCTTTGGTTTCGTTCCAGTCATCCATAAGACCGGTAGGACTCGGCTGCCAGGTGTACGAGCCGAAGCTGTCGTACAGCACATACGCATACGCGCCGCCGTAGTAGGTATTGTAGAAGTCGAAGACACCCTCGCAGGTATTTCCCCAGTAAACCGAGCAATACAGGTCCTCGTCCTGCTGGCCGAGGAAGCGGGAATCGATTTCTTCGCGGTAATACGATGCACCTGCATACCAGTTGAACATGCCCTCGTCTTCCGAAGTGAGCCGCACTTCCTGCTCAAAGTAGTCGCCCGACTGAATCTGCTCGTAGTTGAAGATCGTCAGGATCGTACCGTCGAAATCTTCGGTGTAGTGATAATCGTGGTCTTTATAGCCGGTCAGAGACGTTAACTCGGCCCAACCCAGATCGTAGTTGAGTTCCAGGCCTATCGTTCCGACCTCGCCGTTATCGAGAACACCGTTCGCCGGCTCGTCGATATTGACGTTGCGGGGGTCGCTCGGGAGACCGAGATCGCCATAGATCGATTCGAGCAGCGCGTACGAGCCCGCATTGCCCGTCGCTCGGTAGATCGTTCCCGACTGGTCACGATCCTCATACTCGAGATAAACAGTGGCGCCGAGCTTGCCCCCGCCATCGTAGCTTCCGGTGACGCGAACCGCGGTTTTATCGTGCTTTATGTATTTCTCACCGGTTGCCTCATTGGTGACATAGCCATCCTCGGTCGAGTGCAGTCCGGCCAGGCGCAGCGCAAACGAATCTGTCAGCGATATGTTGAAGCCACCTTCTGTTCTGAACGTACCCCGCTCCCCGGCCCGCATATCGATGTAGCCGTCTGTCTGATCCGTGGTCGGTTTGGTCGTAAAAACGTTCATCGCGCCCGATATAGCGTTGCGGCCAAACAGGAAGCCCTGCGGGCCACGCAGTATTTCGGCACGCTCGATATCGTAGAGACTGGTAACCGCGGCACCGTTTCGGCCTTGATAGAAACCGTTCTTGTAAACGCCGATCGACGGATCACCGCCGTTACCGAAGTCGTTCGTCACGATTCCACGCACTCGGATTGCGTCGAGAAAACTGTCTTTGGAGTTGCCGGTCACACCCGGTGTGAAAGACACAAGGTCCTTCACGTCGTCGAGATTGACTTCGCGCAGAAAATCCCCGGAAAGTGCCTGCACCGCGAGTGGTACGTCCATCGACGACTGGGATCGCTTGGTCGCTGTGACGACGATCTCTTCGAGTTCCTGAGCTACTGCAGGCTGCCCCACGGCACCAGCCAGTATGACGGCGGATACCGCCTGGGCAAGTTTCGTTCGGCCCGGGCCGCTTTGGTGACAACGAACCGATTCGTTCGTGGATTCGGAATTTCGCTCAATCTCGTTCATGACAGCCCCCAGAATGACATGCGGTACGCTGCGGAGACGCCGAGCGTCCGGATTTTTTTAGCCCATACGGGCTATATTCTCCCAGCCAGTCTACGAAACAGGACTCGCTAAATCAAGCGGCCTGTTTATTCCACGTCATTCTATCGGCAGACCTGCAAGCTCCAGCTCGTCTTTCATGGCCTGCAGCTGCTCTTCGTAACGATGCCAGCGGCCAATTGAGCGTGTATGGGCAGATTCCCTGACCTGTACTGCACTGGCTGTAGTCACCGCTGCAGTTTGCCGGTGGAAGGAAAGACAGGCCTCCTCCCACGGGAGTTCGAGGAAACTGATAAGCCTTCGTGCATTCGGCCCCAGATCGCTGGCGAGATCCTCGTAGGAGAGATCGAGAAAGCGGCCGGGGAAGCGCTCGCGCCAGGTCTGCATCAGCTCAAAATAGCGGACATGATGGCGCGCCATTTCCCGCTGATCGTAAGAGTGAGGATAAGCGTCGGCAAACAATTGTTTGAAGCTAGCAAAACACGCGTCCATCGGTTGGCGAACGACGTGAATGATCTTCGCTTTTGGCAGCGCTGCCAGAATCAGCGGGATATATCGGTAGTTTGTGGGCAGCTTGTCGACAAACCGCGGTGTGCTTCCCCGCAGTTTCCCGGTGGTCATCATGTACGCTGACCCGAGGCGCTCGCAGTCGAGCTTCGCTGCGGCGCGCATGAGTTCTGCCGAGTTTCGGCCCGGGCCTTCGTAATCGCTGAGGCGGCGCAAACAGCGACCGAACTGCTGTAGTTCACCGGCCGAATGCACCTTGGAATGACTGGTGATGACTCGTTCGGCCAGGGTTGTACCGGTACGCGGCTGACCAACGATGAATATCGGCGCTGGTGAAGCATTGCCCGTTGCCCGGGTCTGCAGCCATTCCGCCGTAAAAACATCGCGCAACGCCTCGAACATTGCGGTCTCGGCCGCCTCGTCGTAACGGATCGTTTCTCTCCGCGCCGCCGCGCCTCTGGAAAACGCGCTGAAGGCCGCATCCCAGTCCTCAAGGTCTTCAAGCTCCTTGCCAAGCGCGTAGTTCAGGTAGGCGAGTTCCCGGTTTCTTTTTGTCGCGTCGTGAGCCAGCCCCATAAGGGTCTCAACATGGTCACGGTTGCTCGCTTTTCGGATATTCGCCAGTACCCAGTGTGCGTTGGCATTTCCGGGGTCGGTCGTCAGTGCTCGTCGAAGGGATATCTCCGCGGCCTCGAAGTCACCCAGAAACATCCGGTTGTTCGCGAGATTGACGAGAAAAGGCACATGTTCAGGCTGCCTTGCAACCGCTTTTTCGGCCCAATCCGCGGCCATAGCCTGGTCACCGAGCAGGCCACAGACCACGCCGATAAGATCCTGCACGGCTGGATTCTCATCCTGATTCCTGACCGCGTTTTCCAGCGCTTTTTCCGCGCGCCGGATGTGGCCAAGACGAGCGTACAGTTTCGCAAGCTGCGCCCACCCCGCTGCATGTTCCGGCTGCAATTCGGTGACCGAGCCGAACGCCTGCACGGCGGTCGCCACATCTTTGGCCTCCGATGACACCAGCCCTACAAGGAAGTGCGCTTCAACCAGATCAGGCTTCGCACCAATCAGTCTGCGGCAACACTCCGCCGCTGCACGCAGTTCACCCCGCGCAAGGTGCGCGTAACCGGCCTTCAGGGCATCGGCCATCCAGGGCGTCGTCCGTATCCGGTCTCGACTACGCACCTTGCAACCGGAGCCCGATCAGGACAATTGTCCGTAAACGATGGCGTTCACGTGTGCAATGATTCTGTTCTTGAACTCAGGATCCTGCTCAATGATCGTCGGCCTGAAAGCGGAAACGGCGTGCAATCCTTCCAGCAGCGCTATCGCGACGAGCACACGCCGCTCAAGTTCCGTCTCTGAAACTCCCGCAACCAGCGGTCGTGCGAGGTCGGTGGCCTGTTTCACGAATGCCTCGTAAATTTCGTCACGCATCCGCGCGACCAACTCGTTGACCTCAGCCGTTGTAATGACCTGCGAGAAGAAGATTCGTACCATTCTGTCCTGGTACTCGTCGATCCAGCGGATCACATACTCGTCGAATTGCTCCTGCGGGTTGTCGGGCGATACCTGCGATTGCTTATGGTGACGTTTGTAGTATTCCAGAATTTCGTGTTCGATCACCGCCGTCCACAAAGCTTCTGTTGTCGGAAAGTAGTAGCTGACATTGCCATCGCTCATGTTGAGCCGGTTGGCGATTCTGCGCTTGTTCACCGCCCGGAACCCTTCCTCAAACAGGATTTCCGCGCCGGCACCGACTATTTCCCGTACTCTGCGCGCGCCCTTTCTGGTCAGCTCCGGACGAAGAGAATCGTTTTTAAGGGCATTGCTCATAGACCGAAAAGACTATCCCGGCTACAGCAATTAGTCCACCGCCCATGAAAAAAGAGCCGGCGCAAGGCCGGCTCTTTACTGCACCATGCTATCTGGCAGCTAGAATGTCTTCACAAAGCGCAGCCCGAATTCGCTGGCGTCGTTGCTAAGAATTTGCAGCAGATAGTCGCCCGTATTCAAGCGCGCGTTGTCGTAACGCTCATCCGTTGCATTGCGACCATAGAATGCCGCCGTCCAGCTCTCGTCGGGCGAATGATAAGCGAAGTCGAAGTTGATCAGGTCGCGACTATCGATTCTCGTCATACGCCCCGGATCAGAACTCGGCTCACCGTACATATCATCACGGAAAGAATAGTCCGCGCGTAGAACTATCTCTCCACCACCCGTTAGCGGGAAATGAACTTCCGGACTGATCGACGCCGTAAGCTCAGGCGTTAACGGCGCAACAGGCTTGACGCCACCGATTGCATCAACGTCGACGTCGATATAACCAAATGTCGCCTGGAACAGGAAATTCTCGC
This sequence comes from Woeseiaceae bacterium, assembly GCA_021773035.1. Classification (GTDB taxonomy): domain Bacteria; phylum Pseudomonadota; class Gammaproteobacteria; order Steroidobacterales; family Woeseiaceae; genus UBA1847. The sequence continues at coordinate 125,980 of JAJFKU010000061.1, read as the reverse complement.
CAATGTAGAGCGTGTTTTCCCATTCGAAGCCGGTTGAGGTCTGATCCACGATCAGGTTCACGGTGTTGAAGCCGCCACCCGCTGTGGTGCTGACCTGATAGGGAAGATCGCTGTAGTCTGTCAGGAACACCGCAGCGCTCATCTGGAAGCCGTCAAAAGGTTGTCCCTTGATACCCACCTCGTAGTTGGTCGCAGTTATGTTATCGCTCGCAACAAAACAGTTTGGGTCACCAAACAGGCAAAACGGTCGGGCCGGAAACTGCCCGGACTGGTAGCCGTTTTGAATCGCTCCGTAAACATTCATCCCGTTATCGAAGGTGTAGTTCGCAGAGATATCCCAGCTGAACTCATCGAAGTCGCGCGTGGCTGTAAACAAACCGTTGCCGACATTCGTGGCCGCGTCTTTCTCGTCTTCCGTGTAACGAAGGCCCGCCGAAACACGGAACTGATCGTTGATATCGAAGCCGAAATTACCGAACACGGCAACGCTGCTTACGTCCTGCTGCAGAAAGAACGTGCCAGGGAAGGTCAGGAACACTGTGGGAGCCTGGTTGTTGCTGCCGTCCTCGGTGAAATAGTACAGACCCGAAACAAAGTCCCAGCCATCGTAGGCGCCGCTGACCTGGAACTCGATGGAAGTCTGATCCGCGTCTCCGAATTCAGGGAACGACAGGAAATCGTCGACGAAGCTATCGTCGTCAAGACCTGCCTTGTACTCGGACTGCCGCATGCTCGCGATGAACTTGCTGTTAATCGTGTCCGACACGTCCCAGTCGAGGGTTACCGCAACACCGGATGCTTCGTTCGTTACCAAGGCCTGGCTGGCCTGGCCCGTGTTGTTGTCATAGGGGTCGGCAGAAACGTCGGAATTGCGATAGCCGGCACCGAACACCGCACCGTTTGGCAACTCGTCGATCAGTGTCGTATACGGACGCAAACCGCCCTCGCCGTCATTCGCATCAGCGGCAATCGTCACGCTGGCGTCATCGCTCAACTCAAAACGAAACGCCAATCGACCGAACACCTCCTGATTCTCGCCAACCTGCAAACCTGAGTTCGGCAGGTTCAGAAAGTCGCCCAGGCCACCACGGTTCTTGAATCCACCGGTGAAGGACACTGCCATCGTGTCGTTCAGCTGAGCGTCACCGTAGAAATCGCCGTTGAGACGATCGCGACTGCCAACCTCGAAGGCGACCTTCGCACCCGGATCCGAACCCGGTGTTTTCGTGATGATATTGATCGCGCCGCCGATCGAGTTTCGACCGTACAGGGTACCCTGAGGTCCGCGCAACACTTCGATGCGCTCGATATTCGCAATACTCCAGTTCTGCCCAACCTGGCGGCCCAGGTAGACGCCGTCCACGTACACGGATACACCCGGATCGGTGGTGATCAGGTGATCCTGCAGACCGATGCCGCGAATGAACGGATTGACGGAAGACGTATGCCCGGCCGAGAACTCCGTGATGTTCAGATTCGGTACAAACTTTCCGATGTCGTAGATACCGACGATGCCCTGTTCCGCGAGTTTCGCACCATCGAAGGCACTCACGGCAATCGGTACCTCGTAGATGCTCTGCTCACGCTTTGCCGCCGTCACGGTGATTTCTTCGATCAAGGCGCCGTCGCTCTGCGCGGTCGCGGTCTGCGACAGGCACAGAAATGCCGATGTCGCAGCAACCGCCCACGCGGTTCTGGTTTGCTTACTCATGAATCCCCCTGAGTTACAAGTTCGTTAAGATAGTGTTTCAAAGTAGTTTCTTGCTGCGCATTGTACCCTTTGGGCTGCGCATTGTACTAGCCCGCCCTTCCCGAGCGGAGCAAGCCATCTAAGCAAAGACTATACTTTTATCGATGTGCTGTAGCGATAGCGATCAGCGCGCATGAACAGGCGGGTTACCGCGACGACTTTTTCCCTCTCGTCGAGATACAGGTGCTCCATGAAAAAGATCGGTGCACCGAAGTCGATCTTCAGCAGTTTTACCAGATCGAGGTTTGCGATGTCCGCTTCGACATGCTGGTCGATGCGGGTAATCTTCCTTGGATAATTGCGCTGCAGGAATTCGATGAAACTTCCGGAACCCTGGAAATCCTCTTTCTTTACCAGGTCGTGGAACTCCGCTCCGCCATAGGTCACGTGGTAGGAAATCGGTTCCCTGGATATCGATCGCAGACGCCGCATCCGCCAGATCGGACTGTCATCCGCGATCTGCAGCAATTGGCGAATTTTGGGAGGACCCATTTCACTATCGATCCCGAGTACACGCTGCTTGACGTTCTGTGATTTACCGGACGCCCATTCGAGCCATTCGTCAAATCGACCTGAATGACGAATATCGACAACGGCTTCGTTCGCGCCGCGAACGACGACCATTCCCACGCCGAGCTTCGTCTCGATCCAGCCGTCATCCTTCAGCATGTTTAGCGCCTTGCGGATCGTAATGTTGCTGACCTGGAACGACTTCTCCATCTCGTTGGACGTCGGCAAATAGCTGCCAACGGCGTAGACGCCATTGACTATTCTGTCCTGCAGCGTATCCGCGACCTGACGATAAAACGGTACCTTACGCAAACTGGTTCACCCTGACCCATGTGAGAATGAGAACGACTTCGCGATGATAAACCGATGGGCGGCATTTTGCTCGCCCATCAGGGAGCAATCGCCATCGTCAACCACTCTCCGACCAGTGCAGCCTTGGCCTGATTTTCGATTTCGACCGTGACCTGCTGTCTGAAACGAAACTGACCGGGCTTCGTCTCCTCGGCCGCCAGCAGCCGGGACCGGCCGCGTATTCGCTTCCCAACGGGCACCGGGCTGATGAATCTGAGGTTGTCGATACCGTAATTAATGCCCATCTCGGCACCTTCCATGGAAACGCCCATCCCGTTTCCCGAAAAATACGACAACATAGAGAGCACCAGAAACCCGTGCGCAACGGTCCCGCCAAACGGGGTCATCGCAGCCCGCTCCGGGTCTATATGGATGAACTGGGGATCGATCGTGACTTCGGCAAACGCGTTCACCCGATCCTGGGAAATATCCGTCCAGGGAGATACGCCGACCTCGTCTCCGATATGCTCGTTCAACGTATCCCGGGTAAGTATCAATGTCACGGTGACTCCACGTCCGACGTGCATCCCGCCACCCCGTCAGACAGCATCAGCTCGATCTCGGCGCCCCCGTATCCCAGGGACTGCAGAATTGGCCTGGTATCCGCGCCAGGTCGAGGTGGAGAAGATGCCGGGCGTGAAGGTGTTCCACTAAATCGCGGCGCCGGTGCAGGTTGCATTACGCCGCCAGCTTCGACAAAGGTGTTCCGCTCGCGATTGTGCGGATGCAAAACGGCTTCCCCGAAATCCAGCACCGGTGCAAAACAAATGTCCGTACCCTCCATCAGCTCGCACCATTGTTTTCTTGTTTTGGACTTGAACATCGCAATCATCTTTTGTTTCGCCAGCGGCCAGCTGTCCTTACTGTACTGGTCTGCAAAATCACTATCGTCGCTTAACCCGCAGACCTCCAGCAGTAGTGCGTAAAATTTCGGTTCGACCGATCCGATCGTCACAAATTTTCCATCTGCGCATTCGTAGGTGTCATACCATGGCGAAGCACTGTCGATCGAATTGTCGGATCGCTTATCACTCCATGCGCCGGCCTGATGAAATGAAAACAGTAAAGCCGTAAGCAGTGCCGAACCGTCGGTAACCGCGGCGTCGATAACCTGCCCTTTGCCGCTCTGCCTTGCCCTTAGCAGCCCTGCGACAATACCCAGGGCCAGCATCATTGCACCACCGCCTACATCGCCCACCAGTGTCGGTGGTGCGAACGGAGTTTCCGAGCCATGCCCCGAATAGTAGAGCGCCCCGCTTAATGCAATATAATTGATGTCATGCCCCGCGGTATTCGCAAGTGGGCCCGACTGCCCCCATCCCGTCATACGCCCGAAGACAAGTCTCGGATTTCTTTCCAGGCAGACGGCCGGCCCCAGTCCCAATCGTTCCATCACTCCCGGTCGAAATCCCTCGATTATCGCATCTGCGCGCGCTATGAGTTTCAGCGCCACTTCGACCGCCGTCGGATTCTTGAGGTCAAGCATGATTGACTGCTTGCCGCGGTTGACGATTTCGTATCTCCCTAGCGTCCCCGCACCGGCGTCGTTCGTCAAACGATGCAGCAGGGTTACCTCCGCACCCATATCCGCAAGCATCATTCCGCAAAATGGTGCCGGACCGATGCCACCGATTTCTACAATCTTCATTCCCTGTAGCGGCCCCATCGGCTAGGACCCCGCTCGCAGTGCAACGATTCGGCCAACGTGATCGTAGGCGCTGTCCGGAGCACACAGATCGTCGGCCAGAGAAATCTCCGCCCATCGCTCTTCGATGTCCTCGGCGGTGTCCTGCGGCGGCATCAATTCAATGCCGGAAGACTCGTAAACGAAGGTTCTGCTGAAACGACCGCAGCCGGCATTCAAAATCGTCTTGCGCGGCGCATTCTCGCTCGCCAGATAGACCAGTCCCGGTGCCACCAGCGCAGGATCCATCAGTTCCGCTTCCCGTTCGCCAAGCAGGCCTTCTGACATCCTCGTAGCGGCTACCGGCGCCAGGCAATTGACCCGAATATCATACTTCTGCCCCTCGTGATGTAGAGTATTCATCAGGCCCACGATGCCCATTTTCGCCGCGCTGTAATTCGACTGCCCGAAATTCCCATACAGACCGGATGCGGAAATCGCGTTTACGATTCGACCGTAGCGTTGCTCCCGCATTCGTGGCCAGGCAGCGTGGCAGCAGTTAAACGTGCCGAACAGGTGTACATCAACGACCAGCCGGAATTCTTCCGGCGTCATCTTGGCGAAGGATTTGTCACGAAGAATCCCGGCGTTGTTGACAAGAACGTCTACCCTGCCCCACTTATCGACCGCCGCATCAGTCATCGCCGCCACCTGCTCCATTGCAGTAACGTCGGCATGACTGGACATCGCCTCGCCACCGGCGGCAACAATCTCGTCGACGACAGATTGTGCCGGATCCCGGTCACTATCCGCACCGTCGCCCCGTGGCAGGTCGACGACCACCACTTTCGCGCCGCGCTCGGCCAGCGCCAGCGCGTAACTGCGCCCAAGTCCGCGTCCACCGCCGGTTACAACGGCGACCTGATCATCAAATCGAATAGTCATAGACATCACCTACGCGAAGCGAAACCCGAGGTCTCTCAAGCTTGCCGCGACCACAACGGCATCCTCTGGCGGCAGACACTTCAGTGGAGCACGGGTGTACTGCCAGCCAACGTGCCCGGTTTCGACCGCGAGCAAACGTTTCAGTGTGCCCGTTGCCGGATACTGCTGCAGCACGCCCCGTACTTTGCTCAGCAGGTCTTGTTTCAAGATCGCAGACGGCTTGCCGACATCGTCACGAACCGACGCCGCCAGTTTCGCCGTAACATTGGCGGTAGCCGATATACATCCCGCCCCGCCGGCATTCAGGTAGTCGAGCAGGAACATTTCGGTACCGGCATATATCTCCAGCGACGGAAATGAGTCTTTAAGCAGCATCGTATGTTCGCGGTCACCGGTGGAGTCCTTCATCCCAACGATCTGTTGTGGAAAAGCGGACGATAAGCTTGCGATCAGTTCGTGCGAAAAGGACACAATGGACATTTTCGGAAAGTGATACAGGTAGACACGCAGATCCGCCTCCCGCGTATTCTCTATCAGTCTGGCGAAGTATTCGTGCAGCCCATCGTCGCTAACGCCTTTGTAGTAGAACGGCGGTAACACCAGGACATTGCGAACTCCGCTGGAAATCGCGTGGCGCGTCAGCTGCACGGTGTCCGGCAGCGAACAGCAGCCCGTGCCGACCATCAGCTGTTCAGGCCGCACACCCGATGCCAGCAGACTATCGAGCGCGGCGCTTCGCTCCGCCACGGAAAACGAGTTCCCCTCCCCCGTGGTACCGAACAGAACGACACTGTCACAACCGTCCGCGACGAGCTTCTGCACATGTTCTGCAAAACTTGCATCATCTATCGAAAAGTCTGCGTTCAAAGGCGTGAGGCTGGCCGCCATTACTTTGCCGTTTTCGTTACTGCTCATAGTCTCCGTCCCGTCTCCAATCCCATTTTTTTCTCTTCATGTTGCTTCGATTCCTACACTGTTCTTCCGGCAGCACGCGCTGCCCGCTGGTCAAGCCGGCGCTTGATCGTATCCTGACGCTGCATTGAAACCGGGTAGCGCAGCAACGAGACCCCGCCCGCCGTCAGTAATAGCGCCGGTAGAATGGAAAAGCAGAAAGCCAGGCCAAAAACGGCCAGCGGGCCGTTATCGGCTCCCGGCTGGTAGCCGAACTGGCCGACCAGAAAGAGGCCGAGTCCGGCTCCTCCGGCGTAGGCGACTTTGTTGACAATCAACGACAGCGAGAAGATGTTGCCGGCCTTGTTTTCGCCGAAACGAAGTTTATCGTAGTCGATAATATCGCCGAGCAGCACGGGCGATACCGCAAAATGTCCAGCCAGCAACGCCGCTCCTACAACGGTCAATACCAGGATGGCCACGATGGACCCCATGCCGGGCTCCACAAACCAGATGATAGGAGAAGTGGGCGCCATCGCGATCAGGGCGCAGGACCAGACGCGCGGCTTGCCGAACCTGAGAATGAGTTTCATCCAGATCGGCATGATACAGAAAATGCTGACCCCGCTCGTGATCGCAATGACCGGAAACGCCTGACCCATCTTCATGTGATCGGCGAAAAACAGGTACATCACTCCGAGGTACATACCAAGCCCGATTCCGGTCAGTACCGTGACCACGAAATAGCGCCACAACAGCCGGTTATTTTTTAGCGTACCCCAGACGGAGACCAGCGACGGCGTCCTGGCCGCGATCTGGCTTCCCTGCGGCACAACGTAGAGCATGACGACATAGCTTATCGGCAGCGCAATCACGACGAAATACGCGAGGTCGCTCATTACCTTCATCGACAGTGCAGTTGACTCATAACGTGAGAATAGCGCAAGCGGAAAGACCGCGTACATGATGCCGCCGACGTGCATCAGCATTCCCCGAATCGTGAACAGCCGCGTCCGTTCCTTCGGGTCCAGCGTCAGATCCACACCCCAGGCGCTGGTCGGAATGGTGACCATTGTCGCACCGAGCGTGAATAGAAAAGCCCAGGTCAGAAAATAACCAACCCCCGCCTCCGGCGCGGGATTGAACAGGAACCAGACCGAGGGTGTGACGACAACTGCACCGGCCGCCACCCAGGGCTTGCGGGGCCCCCAGCGGGATCGGGTACGATCAGACAGGAAGCCGATGAGTGGGTCGGTGACGGCATCCAGAGCCCGGGTGACCATCAATATCAAACCAATCTGCGCCAATGTAATGGTCGTATAGTGCGCGTACAGCGTCGGCAATATCAGCAAAGCGGGTGTCGTAACAGCGGCGACAAAAAAGGTCGGCATGCAGTAGCTGCCCGTGACTGTGTTGTCGATCATTGTTGGCCCGCTCATACGCGTTCCTGGTCCGCTGCCGAGGTCATGAGCGGCCCCCACTGGCACACAAGCCGCCGTCACAGGGAATAACCGCACCGGTAATGTATTTAGCCGACGGCGACGACAGGAACAACGCCAGGTCGGCAACCTCCTGTTTCGTTCCATAACGACGCAGCGGCAGCGCCTGCTCGATTGCGGCGCGATGTTGCTCCGTCGGCGCCAGTCGCAGCATGCCCTCGGTTCCCTCGATCGGCCCGGGCAGGATGGCATTGACCCGAGTGCCGTATGGTCCCCACTCGATCGCAAGACAGCGGGTCAACTGGTCGATTCCGGCCTTTGCAGCGCATACGTGCGACTGCATCGGACTTGGCATCACCGATTGCGGTGCGGAGATATTGACGATAGAGGCGCCATTCCGATTCAAGTGATCAAACCCGCTGCGAAGTACGTTAAACGTGCCAATCAGATCGATATCAACAACGGACCGAAACGCGTTCGACGACATGTTCTCCGCCAGTGCCGGAAAATTTCCGGCCGCACCCGAGACAATCACATCCGCTTTGCCGAACGCTGCCTCCGTTGCCGCGAACGCATCGCGAACGGCGTCGAATTCTCGAACGTCGGCCGCAAAACCGATGGCTTCGCCGCCCATATCATGCAGCGTCTTCACCGCGGCATCGACCTTGTCGCTACTGCGGCTCAACACCGCCACTCGTGCTCCGCAGGCCAGGAATGACTGCGCGATACCCAGGTTGATCCCACTCGTGCCGCCGGCAACGAAAACGACCTTCCCGGCGAACAATTTGTCATTAACTTCGTGTATCAATGTCCTCTCCTCTGGTCAGCCCGGTCACGATCCAAGATAAGCGTCCTCAGGCATGGTCAGCAGACTGTCGTCCAGTTTCTGCAATACGAGTAACTGGCAAACCGCCTTTGGTAACTCGTAAGTGAAAAAGAAGTGGCATGCGCGGAGCTTGCCGTCATAAAACGACGTGTCGCGACCACCAGGCGCAGCAAGTTGCTCGCTTGCGCATCCTGCTTGCCTGAGCCACATCCAGGCCACGGCAATGTGTCCAAACGCGTCGAGGTAGCCCGTCGCATGGGACAAGGAAAGCTCGAGCTTCGAACACGCCACCAGCGTATCGGTTGTCCTGATCAGTTGTGCTACAGCGGCTGACAGACTGGCGGCATACGGAACCAGCGATGCGTTGTCGGATACACCTTCGATATCCGCCTCGATTCGTCTCACCAATAGTCGGAAGGCGCGACCGCCGCCAGCACGCACTTTGCGGCCGAGCAGGTCCAAAGCCTGGATTCCGTGAGTCCCCTCATGAATGGCGTTCAGACGATTGTCCCGGTACAGCCGCTCGACTGCATAGTCACGTGAATACCCATAGCCGCCCATTACCTGGATCGCATGTTTGTTCGATTCGAGGCAGAACTCGGCTGGCCAGGACTTCGCAACGGGCGTAAGAATATCAAGCAGCAGCGCGGCCTGCGTGTTGCTCGCCGCAGACTGTTCGTCGAGCAGACGCGAACAATACAACACCAGTGCCAGGCCACCTTCGACAAAAACCTTTTGCAGCAGCAACAGCCGTCGGATGTCGGCATGTTCAGTCAGCATTAGCTGCGGGGAATTCGAGTCCTTGTTACCGACGTGGCGACCCTGGGGTCGGGTTCGCGCGTAGTCCAGCGACTGCATGTAAGCCGTATAGGCGAGCGCAACCGCGCTGGCACCGACCCCGATGCGCGCAGCATTCATCATATGAAACATGCAGGCCAGCCCCTGGTGGACTTCGCCCACCAGGAGTCCCCGGCACTCACCATCGGCACCGAAGCTCAACACGGTGTTGACCGTGCCGCGGCACCCCATCTTGTGGTTCAGGCCAGCGACCTCGACATGGTTACCTGCCCCGAGTGAGCCGTCGTCGTTGACGCGGAGCTTCGGTACGACGAACAGCGAAATACCGCGTGTGCCCGGTGGCCCGCCTGGCACACGCGCGAGGACCAGGTGCACAATGTTCTCCGACAGTTGATGGTCTCCGGCGGAGATCCACATTTTGCTGCCTTCGATCCTGTAATAAGGCTGATCAGTGGGTATCGCCCTGGTCCTGATATCCGCCAGGGACGAACCTGCCTGGGGCTCGGATAAACACATCGTCCCGAAAAAACGACCGGCCACCATCGGCTCGGCGTAGGCGCGCTTTAGCTGCTCGCTTGCGTGCGTCAGCAGAAGACTCGCCGCCGCGTGCGTCAGTCCGACATAACCGCTTAAACCAACGTTCGCCGCCGTGAGCACCACGCTGGCAGCGATGAAAACGGAATTCGGCAATTGAATACCACCATCGTCGACATCAAAACAGGCATTCAGGAAGCCGCTGTCTATGTAGGCATCCACAGCCTCCTGCGCACCCGCGGGAAGCCAGACCCTGCCGTCTCGCAGTTCCGGCTCCTGCCGGTCCATCACCTCGGCCAGCGGCGCGAACTCCTCTTTAGCCAGCACGAAAGCGGAATCGATAACGGCGTCGAAAGCATCACGGTCGAAGTCGGCAAAGCGGGCTCGTTCACACAGCTTCTCTACCTGCAACACCTCGAACAGCAGGAATTCCAGGTCGCGACGATTAATCATCCTGCCGCGATCCCGACGGTTTGTCGTCACTCTTCTCAGCCCAGAATGGGGCACGGAGTTCTTTCTTGAAGACCTTGCCGCTATCCTGGCGAGGCAGACTATCGACAGCGACGACCAGTTTCGGCGCCTTCAGCGTGCCGAGCCTTGCTCCGACAATGAGCGTCACCTGCTCCGGTGGCAGAGGCCTCGCGGGATCAATGGTGACGTACGCGCAAATTGCTTCACCCAGGTAGTCGTCCGGAATACCGAACACTGCACAATCGCTGACGCCGTCGATCTCGAGGATGGCCGCTTCGATTTCCGCCGTATAAATGTTTACGCCGCCGGAGTTGATGATGTCGATGCGTCGATCGCATAAAAACAGGTACTGGTCGTCATCAAGATATCCGATGTCGCCGATGCAGACATGGCGGTCGACCTCGACCTCCGCGCGGGCGCTGCTGTTGTTGTGATAATTAAAGTTGTCGCCGGTATCTGAACGAATGTAGATGTCGCCCACTTCGCCGGCCGGAAGCGGCCGCTTGTCGCTGTCCAGTATGCGGATGTCCACGCCGGCTATAGCCCGCCCAACGGAACCCGGCTTATCGGCGACATCCTTGCTGGTCTGCACGGTGACGCCACCGGTTTCGGTGCTACCGTAATACTCATTGATAACGGGTCCCCACCAATCGATCATTCCTGCCTTCACGGCGGGAGGGCACGGTGCGGCGCCATGACTGACCCATACCAGCGACGACAGATCGTATTGCCGTGCTTCGTTCTCCGGCAACTCAAGCAGCCTGATGAACATGGCCGGGACCAGGTGAACGTGAGTGACTTTGTGCTGCTCGATCAATCGCAGCAATTCGAGCGCATCGAACTTCGGCTGCAATATGATGGTCGCAGCAAAACGTGCCGCCAACAGCGCATAGCCGTTTGGCGCGGTGTGATACATCGGTCCGGTAATCACGGTGACCAGTGGTTCGCCCGGCCTGAAACCGTACATCGCGCAGGCCATCGCGATCGCAGAATGCAGATACGCTTCCGTCATCGGCTTACGACGGACTCCCTTGGGCCTGCCGGTCGTGCCGGATGTGTAGATCATCGTGTCGCGCGTCTTAGCCGGCGACCCGGAATGCGGTTCAGAACCGCTTAACCACTCTCCCCAACAAACCGCGCCGGCAGGTACTAACGAAGGGGCATCGTCAAGCTCGTAGGCCGACCTGATTTCTTGCGGTGTCTCGACGATGAAAACCGACATTTCGTCGGGTATCGCAGAGCGGAGTTTGTTATACAGATCCGCATGTATGACGACGGCACGTGCTCGACAATCGCGAAGAATGTATCCGGCCTCGTCGGTCGAAGCGTGCCAGTTTATCGGCACCGGATACGCACCGATCAGCATAGCCGCCGTACTCGCCTCGAAAAAAGCGATGTCGTTGCGAAGAATCAGCGCAATAGCATCGCCTGGCCCAATACCTGTTTCGCTGAAGCCCTGCGCCGCACGTGCGGCGCTGACTGCCACATCCTCCAGTCCGCACTCCCGGCGCCCGCTTAGAATCCTGCCCGATGTCGCTTCGTTGCCCGCCATGATCAGGAAGACCTGAACATCGTCACAACGCAGGCTCCGCCGAGGCCGAGATTGTGTTGTAAGCCAGTCCTGGCGCCCTCAACCTGTCGCTTGCCGCATTCGCCTCGCAGCTGCCAGACGAGTTCGGCGCATTGAGCGAGACCGGTGGCACCCAGCGGATGCCCCTTGGATAAGAGCCCGCCAGACGGGTTTGTCACAACCCGCCCACCGTAGCTATTGTCTCCGTCCAGAATGAACTTCTCAGCCTCGCCGGTAGCGCAAAGACCCAGCCCGTCGTAGGTGATGACCTCATTCGACGTGAAACAGTCGTGTAATTCGACGACATCGATATCTTCCGGCCCGAGGCCCGACTGTTCGTAAACCCGTGCAGCGGCTTCGCGGGTCATATCGAGACCAACCAGCTTCATCAGGCTCTGATCGTCAAAGGTGGAACTGAAGTCAGTTGTCATTGCCTGTCCGGCAATGGTCACTCCGCAGGACAAACCGTTACGCCTCGCGAAACTCTCGCTGCACAGGATGGCGGCAGCCGCCCCGCAGGTCGGCGGGCAACATTGCAGGCGCGTCAGGTGGCCGTAGATGTTCGCTGACGCCATGACTTTGTCGACATCCAGTGCTTCCCTGAATATCGCCCGCGGATTGTGTTCCGCATGCAAACTCGCTTTCACCCGAACCTTTGCGAACGTCTCCGGCTCGACGCCATACTCGCGCTGATATTCATGCCCCGCACCGCCAAAAAGACGCGGTGCCATCGGTGCATCGCTGGGGCCCTCCAGGGTTTCGACGACGTCCATGAACCTGCCCAGAGGACTCGGCCTGTCGGCGAACACCAGATCGAGTGCGCCCGCCGCCATCTGCTCAAACCCCAAAGCCAGTACGCACTCCGCCGCACCGCTTGCTATCGCCTGCCTGGCAAGAAACAGCGCCGTAGAGCCGGTCGCGCAATTGTTATTAACGTTGATGATCGGAATCCCGGTCATGCCGGCCTCATACAGAGCGGCCTGCCCGGCGGTCGAATCGCCGTAGACCCAGCCAACATAGGCTTGCTGAATGTCCTCGTAGCTGACTCCCGCGTCCACCAGGACCTGACGGGTCGCATCGGCGCCCATCGACACATAGCTGTCGCCCTCACGAGGTTTTTTAAAAGGCAGCATGCTGACGCCGGCTACGATGACACTGTTGTTTTTCAAGGTGCGCTCCCGGTAACGATATCTGCGGCCCACAGCGGCGGCCGACAGTGTGACCATGGAAAGAACCGTTCGATCTCAGCGGCCAGTTGTAAGAGAATCGCCTCATCGCCAACCTGGGCAACGAGCTGCACGCCTATCGGAAGACCGTCATCGGTCCAGTGTATGGGCACACAGATAGCCGGCTGACCGGTCGCATTCTGCAATCCTGTATACGGCATGTAACGCGCCAGTTTTCTTTCCCGTGCATCGAGATCGCCGCCATGAATGTCGATCTCTCCAATGTGCCAGGGCGCTTCGCCCAGCACCGGCGTTACCCAGACCCGATAGCTCTTGTGCCAGTCATGAACGTCGGCGGCCGCCCGCGCAATCGCCTGCATGCCATCCAGGTATTCCGGCAACGAGAATGATCGTGCGTACTCGTAAAGTGCCAGGGTCAACGGCTCCAAGTACTCAGGCGTCAGCGGTCGCTCGAAGACCCGTGACGCGTTTTCGAGCGCCGGCACTAAAGGCGCGTAAAACGCGACCGGGAACGCTGAACGAATCTCGCCCCAGTTCAATGGCGGTACTGTCGGCGTGAGTTCATGCCCAAGGTCTTCCAGGATATCCACCGCATGCTCAAGCGCCTTTCGAACTTCGACATCCAGCGTTACATCCATTGGCTCACCTTCGGTCGCATAGGCGATCTTCAGGCGCGGTGGCAGAACCGTAATCGCATCAAGATATTTAGTGGTCGGAAGCGGGTTGCAAAACGGCAGCCCCGGCTGCCATGTCGCCGCTGCATCCAGTGACGCCGCCGTATCGCGGACCGTTTTTGATACCACAAGATCGACACTGAATACGCTAACGACGCCGTCTCTTGGATCCAGCGGAACCCTTCCGCGAGACGGCTTCAGGCCGACCAGTCCAGAACACGAAGCAGGCATTCGTATGGAACCGCCACCGTCATTGGCGTGCGCAAGCGGCAAGGCACCGGATGCCACCAGCGCGGCCGACCCACCGGACGACCCGCCGGGTGTGTGATCGAGATTCCACGGACTGCGGGTTGCGCCATAGCGAATCGTTTCGGTTGTCGGATGCGGTCCGAACTCCGGCACCGTCGTTTTGCACAAGGGAATCAGGCCCGCCTTCTTGAAGCGCTGTGTCAGCGAGTCGTCACGATCCGCTCGGGCATCGCCAAGAATGCGGCTGCCCGCCGTAGTCGGCCACCCGGCGTGATTCCCACCCAGATCCTTCAGAGCAAATGGAACACCTTTAAAGAGACTGTCTGCCAGCGGCTCGGCAGCCATCGCGCGGGCGTCATTGAAACCTTCGTAAGCGACGGCGTTTAAGGAAGGGTTCACAGCCTCGATACACGCGATAGCCGCCTCGACGAGTTCGGCAGCCGTCAGCTCGTGTTTCTCAATGAGCTCGGCCAGCCCGAGCCCGTCATAGTCACAGTATTCCGAAAAACTCATAGCTCGCTCATGCGCTTATCTCGGTCCTCACCCGCAATAGACAGATAGGTAGTAAGTAAGTATACTGACATACGTCTTCAAATGTAATCCACTACATCAGGAATAGCAAAAAGCAACGCCCTGATTACCGTTTAACCAGTAAATACCGACTTATTTCTTTCGGGGGATCGCGAAAAATGTTCAATCCAGTCAACAACCGAGATACGCAAACCGGAACGTCACGAAGAAAATCTTTCCTGTTCCGCCTGCTAATGATGTCGGCGTGCCTGTCGGCCGGGATCTCTGTTGCTCAGGCACAGACCGAAAACGACGGCGCTGATACAGAATTCCAGATCGAAGAGATTGTCGTGACCGCGACGCGCCGCGAGGAACGCCTCGTCGATATCTCTCAATCGATTACTGCGCTCACCGGATCAGAACTCTCCGACCTGGGCATGGATTCGCTGTCGTCGTTTGCCGGGCTGGTTCCCAGCCTGAACTTTACGGAGCGTGGCCCTGGACGAACGTCGATAACGATACGTGGCGTATCGGCCGACCCCGGGACCAGCAGCGTCTCCCCTGTCGGCATCTATATTGACGACATCGCAATAACGAACGATGACCAGAATTCGCAGGCAGACGTACGATCGTTCGACCTGCAACGGGTCGAAGTACTGCGCGGCCCACAGGGCACTCTTTACGGCGAGGGCGCCATGGGCGGCGTTGTTCGTTACATCACCAACAAAGCGGACCCGTCCGACTTCGCCAGTGCCGTTGACATGTCCTACGGATCGATATCCGGCGGCGACAATTCGACGGCAATCGACGCCATGGTCAACCTGCCGATTATCGAAGATAAACTGGCGTTGAGAATCGTCGGCACCTATCGCGACCTCGGCGGGTACATCGACAATCCGCTGATCGGCGTGGAGAACTTTAACTCCTCCGAGATCAACGCACTACGGTTTTCGCTACTCTGGAATCTCACCGACAACGCTACCGTTACACTGGGCGGCGTTCTCAGCGACATCGAGGTCGCGGGCGACAACATTACGCGCGGCGGCAGCAGAACCGAGTTCATAGCGCCTTCGCTAAACCCGAGGCAGGACGATTACGACCTTATCCACCTCACATTCGAGTACGGTTTTCCGGCGTTCGACTTCACGTCCGTTAGCGGCTTCCACACACGGGATTCTGCGAATACATTCGTAGACTCCGATCTGGGTATACAAGGATTTGTGCAGCCCGCCGTATCCGCTATTTCGGATGTAATCGTCGAGTCGTCAGTCGTGTCGCTGGGCCAGGACAACGAAAACTTCACGCAGGAATTGCGACTGGTATCCAATGCCGAGGGCCCGCTGCTGTGGACGCTCGGAGCCTGGTACCGCGACGGTGACTTCACCAATACCGGCTCACGAATTGTCGGTCCGGTACCGACCTACGGCGGAACCGGCGATCTCTTTTTCCTCGGTGTTCCCGCCTCTCTGGGACCGAATCCTCTTGGTGGCCCGCTCGGCGAAGCTATCCCCGGCAACCTGATGAATTTCCCGTCAACCAGCGGTTACGAGAACACGGCAATTTTCGGCGAAGTCTCCTACCAGTTGACGGACAAGCTCAATGTTCAGCTCGGGGCCCGATACTTCGAAGAAACCCGCTCCACGAAAACGCCGCTCGAAACCGGTGGTTTCTTCGCCCTCACGCAGCTCCTGAACGACCTGCAGGGCATCCCCAATGTTGCGACAGATGAATCCTTCACCATCAACGCCGTAACACCGAAGGCAACGATAAGCTACGACGCCAGCGAGAACGCGAACGTGTACTTCACGTTCGCCACCGGCGTAAGGTCCGGTGGTCGAAACGGCGGTGACGGCACGCCGATTCTTGGCTTTGACTGCCCCACGAATTACAAGGAAGATGAGACCCAGAACTACGAGCTCGGCACCAAATTCGTTTCGGGTAACCAGCGCTTTTCTGTATTCGGCTCCGTTTTCTACAACGACTGGAAAGACATGCAGGTCCTCATTTTTGACGCAACGACCTTTGCCAGCTGCGTCAACAACGCCGGCTCGGCACATACGTCGGGCGCTGAAGTCGAGGTTGCGGCAATGCTCACGGAAGGCTTGACGCTGCGGCTTGGTGCAACGCTCATTGAAGCCGAGCTCGATGTCGACCTGCCCGGTGCCGATGGCCCGGGAGCTATCATTGCAAAAGGCACCAAACTTCCCAATGTCCCCGAGTACAAATTCGGCGGTTCCCTGGTTTACAACTGGGACTGGTTCGGAGACTGGCAGGGAATGGGCAGCCTGGATGTCAGCAACGTTGGAAAAAGCCGGGCCGCTCTGGAACCAGGCGTACGCGGTGATCTCATTCAACCCGCCTATACGATTTCGAACGCCCGCATCGGGGTCTCGAACGAAACCGTCGGTGTGTTCCTGTACGTCAATAACCTGACGGACGAATACGCAGTGTATGCCGATGACACCTTTGGCGGTATTCATCGTAACCAGCCGCGTACGACCGGATTGAACCTGCGATTCAAATTCTAATCGTGTAACTTGAATCGCAATGGTGGCCGAGGATAAAAACAGTGAAACATGAGAGATACTAGCCACGGTCGCCTCGGCTTCAAGCGATTACTGGCTTTTAGTCTGCCTGAGACGGCGCTGGCAATGATGCTGGCGCCACTCGGCAGCTTCCTTCCGGCCTTCTACGCCAAGCATACGGCGATCAGCCTGGCGGCGGTCGGTGCGGTTTTGACACTCACCCGGCTCATCGATGCGGCGACGGATCAAATCATCGGCTATCTCTCCGATATCACGAACAGCCGCTTCGGACGCCGGCGCCCGTGGATAGCCGCCGGTACGGTTGTCTCTGCAATCTCTGCCTATTTCCTTTTCACGCCACCCGCCACGGCCGGTTTTGTCTACTTTTTCACAGCCACGTTTTTTGTCTACCTGGGCTGGACGATGGTTGCCACACCCTACTATGCGTGGGGGAGCGAACTGACTCGCGACTATAACGAACGTACACGCGTGTTCTCGTATATTGCACTGGCCGGTCCCGTCGGTTTTCTCATCGTGCTCGGGGTACCGCTGCTGCCGATTTTCGAAACCTCGGATATGACGCCGGAGGCCGTGGCGATGATGGGCGTCATCATCGTTGTCGCACTGCCTTTGCTCAATTCCATCGCGCTGATATCGACGCCGCAGGGTGCCAGCGCCCCGTCAGCGGCCCCGTCGCTGATGGACTTATTGAGAGCCATAAAACGGAACAAGCCGTTCTGGCGATTCATCGCGGCCATTTCGATATCCGGCACCGGGCTGGGGCTCATGAGCGCAACGATCGTTCTCTATATGGATTCCTACCTCGGAATCGGCGACAAGATTCCACAGATTTTCATCCCTAACATGATCGCGATGCTGCTTGCGGTCTACGCCTGGACGCAGATCACCATTCGAATTGGCAAACACCAGGCGCTCGCCTGGAGCTTTGCTTTCAATGCGCTGACCGTGCCCTTCGTATTACTGGTCGAACCCGGCGAATCGGCATTCCCGCACTTCCTGTTGTGGATGATAGCCATCGGCATTGCCGGGTCTGCATCGGTTGTCGTTCCCCGCTCTCTGCTCGGCGATATCGTCGACTATGACGAGCTCAAGTCCGGCGCGAATCGAGCGGGGAACTACTATGCCGCGTTCACACTGGCCCAAAAATCGTATGCCGCCGTTGGCAGCGGTGCAGCCTTTCTGTTGCTCGCCGCATTCGACTTCGACAGTAAAGCTGCCAGCCAGCTGCCGTCCGCGATCGTCGGCCTGAAAATCGCGCTGGTCGCAATTCCGATCATCACGTCATTGGCGTCGATGCTGTTAATGCGCGGTTTTCCGATCAATTCCCGACGTCATCGAACCATCAGAAAGCGGCTCGAGCAAAGAGTCGCCAGAACAATCCACCCGGAGTCCCCATGAAACAAAGAACAAGCCTTTGCGCAGCAAGCGCCTTTCTGGCAGCCACTCTGTGCGGCAGCGTTAACGCTGCCGAAATGACAATCGACTACGAGGCAGTGCTCGAGCCGATATTCGAGTCCCTGGACAGCGTCGACGCTCCTGGCGTTTCCGTTGCAGTCATCAGGAACGGCAACATCGTTTTCGCCCAGGGTTACGGTGTAGCCAACCTCGAGTATGGCGTTCAGATCGATCCCGACACGGCGTTTCATGTCGCCTCGGTATCGAAGCAATTCACCGGTATGGCGATCACCCTGCTCGCGCTGGAAGGCAAAGTCGACATCGGCGCCGATGTCCGTACTTACCTGCCGTGGGTGCCGGTGTTCAAGACTCCAATTACTATCCGTCAGTTGCTACATCACAACAGCGGAATTCGTAACCAATGGGATTTGCTCGCGCTTGCCGGCTGGATGCCGGGAGACGGCGTAACCCAGCAGCATGTACGCAGTATGATTTCGCGGCAGACGGCACTCGACTTCACACCGGGATCGGACTATGCCTACAGCAATACCGGGTACAGTCTTCTTGCCGATGTCGTGGAAGCGGTTTCCGGTCAGAGCTTCCCTGCATACCTGCAGGAAAAGGTTTTTGCACCACTCGAAATGACGCGCAGCCATTTTCATGGCGACCTCGGCGCGGTTATCAAGAACCGTGCGTACTCGTATACGAGTTCAGGCAGCGGCGAATTCCGCAGAGCACTGCTGAATTACTCAACTTACGGAGCAACCAGTCTCTTTGCCACGGCCAGTGACCTTGCCCTCTGGCTGGACAATTTCCGCCACTGCAAAGTCGGCGGCTGCGACGCGATCGAGGGCATGCAGCAGCTTGGGGAATTACAGAATGACAGTGGATTCAGCAACTATGGCCGCGGCATCATGACCGGCGACTACCGCGGCGTTAAGCTGATCAGTCACGATGGCCGGGACGCGGGCTTTCGAAGTACAGCGCGCTGGTTTCCGGAAAGCGAACTGGGGATTGTAGTGCTGACAAACCTGCCTTCGATCGAGCCGGGCCAGCTGGCGGATCAGATTGCTACCGCCATACTGGGCGACAAGCTGGAGGCAATGAACAACCCGGCTCTCGCCGCACCGCCCACAGCCGCGGAGACATTCACGCCGGAACGATCAGTGCTCGACCGGCATAGCGGCAATTACGTTCTCTCGAACGGTCAGTTGCTGGAAGTATCGGTTCAGGACGGTAGCCTGGTGGCGAAATCCGGACCGCAGGTCGCACCCATGGTCGCACTCTCCAACGACGACTTCTTTATTACGGCATTTGGCGCGACCATGGAGTTCGGCTCCGAAGGCGCCGACAAGACACAGCGGCTGACCCTGATTTTTGCCGGTACGCCCATTCTGGGCAGCCGGGTTTCGGATACCGCCCCGATGGACGATGCCGAGTTGCAGGAACTCGCCGGTAACTACTATTGCGACGAACTCTCCACGGTCTACAGCGTGCAGATTGCAGACGGCACACTGAGTTTGAGTCACCTGCAGAGAGGTACGAGCGTGATGGTTAACGTAGCTAGCGATCGCTTTGTATCGGCACTGCTGGGCGACATGCAGTTTCGTCGCGATGAGCTGGGACGGATCCACGCCCTGACGGCAAACACGGCCAGACTAAAAGGTCTGGAGTTCGTCAAAATCCGCGAGTAGGCCGGCATATGCGATGCGCATCATGAAGTCGTCCGGTCGATTTCCACCAGTGTGCTGAGAACACCGGACGCTTCGATAAAGTCCCGAAGCCGGCAGGCATCCCGGTCATCATCGCGGTAAGAATGCATCGTGCCCCTGTTGACGAGTATCGACCACGCTATTTGTCCGCCTTCAAACCAGCCCATGCTGGCGGAGTAACCCAACACGTCACCGCCATGTGTCAGGATACTGCGCTTCAGGTCTGGACAGTATTTACGAAAAATTCCATAGCCGACCTCAAGACCGGTAGTTCCGGTCGCTCGAAAATCCTGCAGAATAGCCGCACCCTCTGCACCGAGCGACCAACCGGCGATACCGGCAGCGGCAAAGCGCGCGAGATCCGCGGCCGTTGCCTGCAGGCCCCCGGCTGCCCATTCCACCGACCAGTTGCTTCCGGATATCCTGATAAGCTCGCCAGCGAGCTCCGGAAACGCCGGGTTCACTCCGGCGGCTGCCAGGAACTCTTCGGTAGCCGCATGATAGGCACAGGCGAGGCGGTCTTCCGGAACTGCCTGAAAACCGCTTAGATAAACGTCGGACAAACCCAGCGGCTCGACCACTCGGTGACGGATTTCGTCGACCAGCTTGTTACCGCTAACGCGTTCGATGATTAATCCAAGCAAGGTATGGTTGGTGTTGGAATACGAAAACTCCGTACCGGGAACACTGTCCTCTGCGACAGTGTTTTGCAGATAGGACAGCGTATCCGTTGTTGCCCAGATTCGACTCGGATCCATGGTCTTGCCGCGACCGTCTCTGATCCAGGCCTCATCGAACTCCCAGGACGGTAAGCCACTGGTGTGGTTCAGAAGCTGTCGTACTTTCGTTTCACCGGCGCCCGGAAGAGTTGCGACAACGTCACGCGACAACAGCCCGGCAATCGAATCGTCAATATCCAGCTTGCCTTCTGCTGCCAGCTTGAGCGTAACAACAGCAACGAAGGTCTTCGTTATGCTGCCAATACCCAGTAGGTGATCGGCGGCCATCGCAATATTGCGCTCCCTGTCTGCGTAACCAGCCGCCCCGGTCCAGACCAGCTTGTCAGCAGTCGCGACGGCCATCGTGATTCCCGGAAACACGCCTGCTACGGCCGATTCCAGGATCGCCTGCAGTTCTCTCGACGCACCGCACGATTTTATTATCCCGCTCATGAGCGGCATTTTAGCGAGCTCAGAGCCTGCAGCATTTCGGTCACCTCAGCGATAACGAAGTCGGGGGCTTCAGCCAGAAAATTGTGACCGGTGGACTCCGGCGAATAACGCGATTCGCCACATCGTGACAATTGAGCCGTGCGCAGACGAGCCGCCGCGGTGATTGCCACGAGATTCGCCAGCTGAAACTCAGTCATATACGGAACATGCGGCCTGAGTTCGTTGTTATGCTCCGCGGCGTCGATTTTCGGAATAATGCTGACCAGCGGCATATCACCGAGAATCCCCGGTGTGCTGACCGTACCGAGCGGATCGGCGGCGACGGCATTCAGCGCCGAAATGAAGTTCGCATGCGTTTTGACCTGCGCATGAAAACCGTCAAGAATCTTCCGCTCTTCGTCGCTGTAGACAGAAGCACGCCCACCGGGCGCATGCCTGTGCCACAACACACCCAGTACAGCCAACCACGGCAGTAAACGACCGTCACCAATGGTCTTCGAGCCCGGCAGATTAGCCGTGTAGGCATTCAGGTCCGGGCAGGCAATGTCCAGGAGAATCAGTCCGGCGAGTTTTTCCGGGTACTTGTACGCGAAGTTGGTCGCGATGAGACCACCAAGAGAATGCGCGACGATAACGAACGGACCCTTTTCCCCGGCCTTGTCGAGCAGGCGTGCAAGTTCATCGACTTCACGCACGACTGTTCGTGGAAACGAACCGTTATCGCTCCAGCCACTGCCCGCGCGGTCGTACAACACCGACCTCGTCTTGTCCCGGAAAGCGTTGTGAAACGGTGCCATCGCGATGCCTGCATCGTGGCTTCCCGGAATCCAGATGATACCGGGTAACTCGCGTTGTTCGCCCTCAGCCAGAATATGCATCCTGAATGCGCCGACATTGAGCAGCCTGCCTGGCGGCGGGTACTCATTGAGAAATCGCCTCAAGCGGAATCGATGGTAAATCAATCCGGAAACGATGCCGGCGGCAATGAGCAGCAGCGCGACTGCCGTTACCCGGATAAGCAACAGGAGAGGCATCGAACTGAGCGCTGGCGTCAAGCGATGCAGTCCGTACACAGCAATCACGCAAAAGACGGCAATCACTACGCAAACCTGGGTTTGCGGGTAGTTATCCGTCCGCCGCCGGCGCGCGGCAGGTCGCAGCAGCTCTAGCTCCACTCGGCGCCATCCCGTGTAAACGGCGTTTCGTCCAGCGGCCAGACGGGGCGCGGTACATGCCGGTACGGATACAACGTGAAATCGTTACCAATAAACCCCGGGGCAGATGCGTGAACGATGTTCCCGGAGATCTTTGAGAATTCATGAATGAAGTGATGTGCGGACTTGACGACCAGCAAGCGCTTCGAGCTGACATCGATGCCGTGACCGGTAAACACATCGGGACTGGTCACCTGAAAACGCTCCCTCGCAACAATCACGTCAACTCCACCGATCGAAATCGCCGCCGTCGGCCCTATGTTTTCGAGGGCCCCGAAAGTCACCTGACGAATGTCGTCGCGAATCGACAGAATCGTCGCCGTGCAATCGACAGGTGCGCCGGATAATTGACTGACTTTGCCACCGAGTCGCAACGGTATTCGACCGCCGGTTCCCGCTCTGCAAATGTGTTCGAAGGCGATCGGGTCCCAGATTGAGGCGATCGCCGCCCGCTCCGTACCGCGGTCGATAAGCGCCGCCAAGAGGTGCGTCGAGTCACCGGGCGAGCCGCCGCCGGGGTTATCTGCAACATCGGCAACAACCGCTGGAAAGCTGTTCCCCGATTCGGCCCGATCAAGCGCCACCCGAACCGGAAAGCTGGGCGCCGCTATCTCCACGCGCATTTCGAAAAACTCTTGCGCGAGTTCTGCGGCTACTGTATCTGCCTGTTCTTCGTCGCCGTCGGAAACAACGAGAACGCCGGCGTGATTATTGGCCCAGTCGCTCACCGGGCAGCCATGGGTCAACGAAATCGACAGGATGCCGTGCCGCCCCTCCAGCGAACGTATCCGCTCGACAAAGCCTCTCATCGGCTCGCGCGTGGTGTGGAAAAAGCCGAGCATCGGGACAGGCGCGAAGGCGATTGCCGGGCGAAGCTGTTTTGATACGGTACGAGCCATCAGGTTTTCCAACAATATCCCGGACTCATGGAAATCGACGTGCGGATATTCCTTGCAGGCAACGATCAGGTCAGCATTGTCGGTCATCGCTGAAGAGATGTTGCAATGTAAGTCCAGAAGCACACCGATCGGCACCTCGGGTCCGACAATCGCCCGGACTCGGCTGATTATGTCGCCTTCGCAATCGTCGTATCCCTCGGCCATTTGAGCGCCGTGAAGAAACAACAACACCATATCGATACTGCCCGCGGCGCGAAGCCGTTCGATAAGCAGTTCGCGTATCGCATGATAGGTTTTTTTCGAAATCGGCGCGCTCGGCGTGGCGTCCAGGTGAATGCCGTCAATCACATCGTGGCCCGCCGATTTACACAGCGTCCTGAGCACCAGGTCGTGCCGGTCCGCGTACTCACGCTCATTCCCCTGTTCCGCTTGGTCGACGGGAATGAGTTGCTGAAAATCGTCCATCGTCGTCGGCAGCGGTGAAAAACTGTTGCACTCATGCAGAAGCGTGCTGCAGAAAACTCTCATCCGCTACTTCCAGCTGCACCCGTAGGCTTCGAACGGCAACGGATCGAATGGCCACACAGGGTGTTTGATGTTCTCGTAAGGATAGGTCATGTAGTCGACCGGAACACCGGTCGGTCCATCCGCGTAAATGATATGGGACGCGAACGGCGAAAACGTCTCATGAAAGTGTTGCCCGGACTTGACGATCAGCAACCGCTTTTCAAGCGGGTCGATACCGACTTCGGTGAAACACTGCGGAGAAAACGTCTGTTGCCGTATGCTGTTGACGACCACGCTGTTGCCAGCTATATCCAGCGCGACCGTCAAACCGAGCAGTGCCCTCGCGCCCTGGACGGTCTGCGCGGCGTTCTCATTGACGGCTGTAACGGTTACATCGACGTCCAGCGGATTGCAGGAAGCCGGGCCCGATTTCCCGCCCAGACGAAGCGCCAGTTTCGCGCCCTCTCCAGCCTTCGCCGCCAGCTGTGCCGCCAACGGATCCCAGATCATTCCCAGCGCCATGCCACTGATCTTCCTGTCGAGAAACTGCGCCAGGAAATAGGTCGAGTCTCCCGCCGCTCCGCCGCCAGGATTGTCCGATGTGTCAGCAAACACCAGCGGGCCACGCGCGTCGCTGTTCATCCGGGTCAGCGCCTCCGAGATCGCAGCTTCCGCCGGCGTGCGCTGTTGCGAAATGACGTCCTTGATCTGCCAGAAGCGATCGGCGATCTCTCTGGCGATCTGCCGACCGGCTGCCGTCGCTTCTTTCTCGGCGACGACGAGCACCGATGCACAGGTATCGGCGTTATCTCCGCCGGTAAAACCCTGGCACATCGAGATCGCATGGATTCCCTGACGGTTTTCCATCGACTTAATGTCAGCAATGAAGGCAGCCATTGTTTCTGTAGTAGTTGGATACAGACCGAACGCCGGTATTCTCTCAATAATGTTTACCGGTTCGATCTCTTTGTTTGCAGTCTCAATGAGCAAGCTCATTGCAAGCTCGGCACGTTCCGCAAAATCAATGTGCGGATACTCAAGGCACGCCAAAACGATGTCTGCATTCTGCAGCAATGAGTCGCCAATATTACAGTGTAGATCAAGCTCAACCGCGATCGGGACGCCGCGGCCAACGATGCTCCTCACCTGCAGAACGAGATCGCTTTCGCAATCAGGCACGCCGTCAGCCATCTGCGCGCCGTGCAGAAACAGGAAGACCCCATCTACCGGCAGCGCCTTTCTCAGGTTATCGAGAATCTCCTCCTTGAGCTGTCGATACGAATCGGCACGAAGCGGCAGGCTGGGTTCGGCATTTGCGATCAAACCGACAACAACGTCGCAATCGAATTTGCGGGTGAGCGCCACCGGATCGACGTCCGCCATTACCTGTCCCAGGTGCTCCTTGCCCTCCCCGGTCGACGGCATGTAGAGCGCACTCTCTCGAAAATTGTCGAGCGATGTGGGGATCGCCGAAAACGAATTGGACTCGTGAATCATCGTTGCGCAGTAAATCTTCATTCCGCTTCCCGCCGCCTGAATGCACGTTCTGTAACGTGTAGAAACTGCGGCCGTTTCCGAGCGTCGAATTCGAGGAAATACGCCTCGATCTTATCGGGAATACCCTCAATCTCGCACACCGCATTCGCGTGGTTGACCGGCGTTACGCTAATGCTCGTCGGTCTCTCACCCGAGTAGGGCCCGCTAAGAGTTCCTGTAAGGCTGCTGCGGTCGGCATGCAGTTCGATGGTCTGCCCGAAGCGTTCATAACAGCCTTCGTAAGCGGCGATATCGCCGCGGAATGTTTCTTCAATTCGCGGCGGCACCGGAACGGCGAAGTTCGCGTATTCGGCCAGCAGCTGGCCCGCGATGTCGCGGAACAACCGGGCCGTGCTACCGCCATTTGCCATGATGGAAACGGCGAAACCCGACGCCGGCGCGACTCGCAGGTAGGTACTCTGACCGGCCCAACCGCCATCATGGCCATACACACGATTCGAATCGGAGCCGAACAACATCAGACCAATCCCCCACCCGGTATAACGATTGCTGTGCGGCGTGGTCACCTGGCAGCCTTGCATATCGCGAACCAGCTGCGCAGAGAGCAGACGCCGCCCATCCGCCGTCACACCTTCATTCAGGTGAAAGCCAACGAATTTCATCAGATCACGACCCGTCATTGCGAGCGTCGTCCCTGACGGGCCGTTCGATCGCGGAACAAAAGCCTGCTCGATGGCGACATACTCGCCTTCTGCGTTCAACTCGTGCCCCTTTGCGATCGGTGAATCATCCTCCGCCGACATCGTTGCGGAATCGAGGCCAAGTGGCTCAAGCAGGCGATCCTGAAGAATGGCCGGCCAGGATTTGCCTTCGATGACTTCGATGATCCGTCCGAGAATGTTGAAGCCGGCATTGCAATAAGACAGGAACTGGCCGGCCGCGTGTAGTTTTGCGGCCTGGCCGAGTTCCTCCACGTATTTCGCGATCGCGTCATCGCCGTCACCGGTATCCGTCAGACGATCACCGTCGATACCGCTCGTGTGCGAAAGCAGCTGACGGACATGAACGTCGCCATAGGTCGCCCGGTTCCTGCGCACAAGCTGCGGCAGAAACTTCTCAATATGATCGTCGAGCCCCAGCTTCTGTTCTCCGACCAGCATCATCGCGATTGTCGCAGTAAAGACCTTGGTAACAGAGCCGATTCTGAAAACGGTGTCAGGTGTTACGCTCGCCGGCTGACCGACTTCAACGAGACCGCTCGCGGCCGAATATACCTGCCCGTCAAGAAGCACGGTAACCGAAGCACCCGGTACTCCGTTTCGTGCAGCGCTCTCTTGCAGGCGCTCGGGCAAGGCAATCGCTATCGCGTCATGTCCGTCATGCATCGATAGTTTCCTCGGCCTTCAAACTCAATCCGCTCTGCCGCCGTTATCGATTGCCGCAATGGCCTGATATCGGGAGTACACGTTTTGCGCCTGCCGCACATGCGCAAGGTCAATCAGGTGTCCGTCGACCTGAATCGCGCCCTTGCCTTCAGAAACGGCGTCAGCCATGGCCGCGTTGATTCTCTCCGCCCAGTCGATTTCCGCCGGCGACGGTGAGAACACCGTGTTTGCACACTCTATCTGGTTTGGATGTATCGCCCACTTACCTTCGAAACCCATTGCCCGCGCACGACCGGCGCTCGCCGAATATCCCTGTGCGTCGTTGAAACCGGTAAACGGTCCGTCAATCGGACGGATACCGTTCGCCCGGCACGCGTTGCAGATTTTCGCCATCGCAAAATGCCACTGATCATTCCAGTGGCTGTGCCGTTCGTCGGTGTCGTCGGAGTGCGTAAGAACGGCGTAGTCCGAATCCGGCGTTCCGTAATTGGTTTGCGGCACTCTCATGTCGACCGAGTAATCGCCGACGCCGAAAGAAATACTTCCAAGGCGCCTCGACGCTGCGGCGATCGTATCGACGTTCTGCATACCCTTCGGAGTTTCTATGAGTATATCCAGCCCGATCGCAGTCGTACGCTCAACCGTCGTTTCGATCGCTTCAAGCAGTCGTTCAACGAACGCTACATCGCCCGCTTCACCGACTTTCGGAATGAGGAAGCTGTCGATCCTCGAACTCCGCTCGGCGATTTCGATGACGTCCCTGTAACACCAGCTCGACGACACCTCGTTCACGCGTACGATCATTAGTTTGCTGCCCCAGTCGACCGAGTCCAACGCGTCGATCGCGAGTTCTCTCGCCTCCGCTTTTCTGTCCGGAGCAACCGCATCCTCAAGGTCCAGGAAAATCGAGTCGGCGGCACTGGCGGCAGCCTTTTCGAACAAGTGCGTAGACGTCGCCGGCACAGCCAGCATCGATCGTTGAATCCGTTTTCTCATAGCGATATCCATTATCGAATCACGAAGGGATTGGAAACATCGCCAGACGTTCCAATCCAGTAACTCTTGAGTTGCAAGTATTCCTTTATCGCGACCGCGCCGTTTTCCCGACCGCTGCCACTCGCTTTGTAGCCACCAAATGGCGTCATGAAACTCACAACCCGGTAGGTGTTTATCCAGACGGTACCGGCCTGAATCCTGTCGGCGACACGAAGAGCTCGTGCAGAATCCTTGCTCCACACACCGGCAGCAAGCCCATAGCGCGAGTCGTTTGCGATCCGAATGGCCTCCTCTTCCGTCTCGAAACTCAAGACAGCCAGGACCGGTCCGAAAATTTCCTCCTGAGCGATACGCATGCTGTTGTCTACGTTCGTATAGACGGTTGGCTCGATGAACCAGCCATCCTTTATCTCAGAATCCTGATGAACTCGCCCACCCAGCACGCAGTCAGCTCCATCGGCTTTCGCAATATCGAAGTAGCCGATGATTTTCTGAAAATGAGCTTCGTTGGCGATGGGTCCGATATGAGTATCCGCCGAAAAAGGGTCGCCCAGACGCGCCGCCTTCGCGATCGAAACGACTTTTTCGACGAACTCGTCGTAGATCGAATTCTGGACAAGCAGCCGCGATCCGGCCACGCAGGTTTGCCCACCCGCGGACAGAAACCCGGTAACTGCGCCAACAGCCGCGAGATCAAGATCAGCGTCGTCAAACACGATGTTTGCCGACTTACCGCCGAGTTCCAGCGTCAACGGCTTGATATCCCTGGCCGCGATGCCGGCAATTCGTTTCCCGGTAGCTTCGCTGCCGGTAAACGTTATCTTGGCTACGTCGGGATGACCCGTTAGTGCATCGCCGATCTCATGACCGTAGCCGCTTACAACGTTGATAACGCCGGGCGGAACCCCGGCATCGGCAAACAGGTCGGCCAGTTCCATGGTGGATACGGACGCATGCTCCGACGGCTTGAGAACGACGGTATTACCGGCCGCGAGTGCCGGGGCCAGCTTGTAAGCGGCCAGCAACAGCGGCGAATTCCACGCCGTGATCGCAGCAACCACGCCGTAGGGTTCGTATTTCGCGTACGACAGCATATCCGCTTTGTCAGTCGGAAAGACCATACCCTCGATTTTGTCGGCAAGGCCGCCGAAATAGTAAAACCACTCGGGAGCGTATTGCAGCTGTGCCCGCATCTCCGCAATGAGTTTGCCGTTATCGCGCGACTCCACTTCGGCCAGTCTCTCGGCATGTTCCGCTATGCGGTCACCGAGGCTTCGCAGCAGCGCACCGCGCTGAGTGGCCGTCATCGCCGGCCACTGCCCGTCTAGAAATGCATCCCTGGCCGCGGCCACTGCTCTATCGACGTCCTGCTTGCTTCCTCTCGCAACCTGGGACCAGTTTTCCTGAGAAAACGGATTGACGACATCAATCCATTGCTCCGACGAGGGCTTCTCCCAGCGGCCGTTTATGTACTGTCCGTATCTCGCTCGTGTCGTCACCTGGTCGCCCCTCCCCGCCTCGACAGCCAGTACTCGGTTGTATCCAAAGCACGCGCCAGTCGGTCAAACATGTCATCAATTTGATCGTCAGTGATTATCTGTGGCGGACAGAAGAGCAGAACATCGCCGTTCGCCCTGGTGATCAGGCCTTCATCCAGACACGCGCTGGCGCAGTATCCACCCACCGCCAGAGAAGCATCGAAGGGAGCCTTTGTCGATTTGTCGGCGACCAGTTCGATACCGCCAATCAAGCCGACTCCCCTGGCATCGCCCACCAGGGGATGCTCGGAAAAAGCCCGGAGGCGGCTCTGAAAACGCGGTGCAACGGCACGAATATGCGACAGCATGTCGCGCTCTTCGAAAAGCTGCAGCGCGCGCAGTGCGACGGCTGCCGGGACCGGATGCCCGCCGTAGGTTATCCCATGTCCGAATATCTTTCTCTTTTCGCTTTCGGCGACCAGCGTTTCGTACATCCAGCCCGGAATAATGACGGCCGCGATGGGCATGTAAGCCGACGACAGTTGCTTTGCAACGGTCATCAGGTCGGGCTTCATACCAACTGTCTCGGAACCGAACATGTTCCCGGTACGACCGAATCCGCAGACGACTTCATCGGCGATACAAACGATATCGTACTTCTCAAGGACGATTTGCACCTTCTCGAAATAGGTCTCCGGCGGTGGCAAGACCCCGCCGCCGGCCATTACCGGCTCGGCTATGAATGCGGCGATCGTCTCCGGGTCTTCCTTTTGTATCAAGTCTTCCAGGCTCTCGACCAGTCGACTCGCGTACTCGCTTTCCGTTTCACCGACCGCCATACCGCGGTACACATCCGGGCATTCCGTGTGGAGTATGCCGGCCACAGGAAGATCGAAGCCGTTGCGATACGCTGGCAGGCCGGTCAGACAGGTCGTCGCAATCGTGACACCGTGATACCCGCGCCAGCGCGAGATGATCTTTTTCTTCTGCGGTTTTCCAATTGCGTTGTTGTAGTGCCAGATCAGCTTGAGCTGAGTATCGTTGGCTTCCGATCCTGAATTCGTGAAAAAGACTTTTGAGGCGTCAAACGGAACGATTCGCTTAAGATGTTCAGCGAGATCAATGGTCGGCAATACCGCTTTGCCGCCGAAGCTATGGTAGAAGGGCAGCTTCCGCAGCTGCTCAATGGCGGCATCGACGAGTTCGCTTTCGCTGAAACCAAAACCGGCGCACCACAATCCCGCCATTCCTTCGAGATACGTTTTTCCGTCAATGTCCGATACGTAAATCCCATCCCCTTTTTCGATCACTAAAGCGCCATGCGACTGATGTTGGGCAAGGTCCGTTGTTGGGTGAAGTACGTGCTCGATGTCCCGAGCGACAACATCCGTTTTATTCATTTCTTTTTCATCTCGTTACGTTTCTTAAAGCCGTGCCGGCAAAATTGATGACATGTGTGTATACTACCATACGTATTGAAAAACCCAGCAACAATATCTGCACTTGTCACGCGCGGCTCAACGGTACTGGGCCGTGCCTTCAATATACAACTTTAGCGTATGTAGTCCTTTGACTTTTATGGATAAAATAAACGACTCTAGCTTGCCTCTGCAGGGCCTGCGAATCCTCGATCTGGGAACCTTTATCGCCGCACCCTATGCGGCGACGATACTGGGAGAATTCGGCGCCGAGGTCATAAAGATCGAGAAGCCAGGAGCAGGCGACCCACTCCGCGAGTTCGGTACGCCAACGGAATCCGACGATTCGCTGTGCTGGCTCAGCGAAGCGAGAAACAAGCGATCGCTGACCCTCGATATCCGAAAACCCGCAGGCGCCGAGCTTCTTATGTCGCTCGTTAAAACCTCGGATATCGTCTGTGAGAGCTTTCGCCCCGGGACCATGGAAAAATGGGGACTGGGTTTCGAACAGTTGAAGAAAGCCAATCCCGATATCGTCATGCTGCGGGTATCCGCGTTTGGACAAACCGGTCCACTGAGCGAACAAATCGGTTTCGCCCGCATCGCCCACGCGTTCGGTGGCTTGGCGCACCTGACAGGAATGCCCGGTGGCCCGCCGCTTACGCCCGGCTCGACCTCGCTCGCCGATTACATCTCCGGCCTTTACGGGGCCATTGGGCTTTTGATCGCGCTGCTCGCCAGGGACAAGGTTGGCGGGCAATACATCGATCTCGCGTTGTACGAGTCGATATTTCGCATACTGGACGACCTGGCACCAAGCTACTCAAGCAACGGGACGATCCGCGGGCGACTCGGTGTCGGTACCAACAACGCCTGTCCGCACGGCCACTTTCAATGCAAAGATAATAAGTGGGTCGCGCTTGCCTGCTCCAGCGACAAAATATTCGAACGCCTCGCGGTACTGATGGAGCAACCGCAGCTTGCGGATCCGAAGACCTATGGACATTCGCAACAACGCATTGCCGACAGTAGCATCATCGACAAAGTGGTTTCAGACTGGATTCTGCAATTCGACAGCGATGAGCTGGTGAAGATCTGCCGGGCTGCCGACGTACCGTGCGCACTCATAAATACGATTGAGGACATTTTCGATGACGAACATATTTCCGCACGCGAGAATCTCGTCGCTATCGACGACCCGCGGGTCGAAAACCTAGTCGTACCAAATGTCATCCCGAAGCTTTCGGCGACGCCCGGCAGAGTCCGGCACGCCGGTCCGGAACTTGGCGACAGCACCGCAGCAATACTCGGGAATCTGCTGGGGCTTGACGACGATGAAATCGAGCAACTGAGGCAGGACGAGGTTATATAGCGTTATCGTCGATGGCCCGGCCGAGACTCCAGTAATGCTCGTACTCAACCCTTGGCAGATGCATACCACCCGTCGTCCATACGACGTGATTCGAGCGCGCCAACGAGCCCGGCCGCGTGTTTTCTTTCAGGTACCGACTTCCCGCATCCGTGTTCAAAAGGAAATCGCTGCCGGATAAGCCTGCGGCGGCAGACGGCTCCACCGAGAACCCGTACTCGTGCTTTAGCAGGTACAGGTTCCGGAGCAGGATTTCGTCCGAGACGGTGTATATTCCACTAACCAGCGGCTTTACGATGTTGGCCACCATCGCCGACGCCCTTGAAACCGCGAGGCCATCGGCAACGGTCGTATTATCCAGCCCTATATCGTAAACCGCGCGAGGCCCCGCTTCTCCTTCGGACAAAGCCAGCAGCATGCATGCCGACTGTGTCGGCTCCGAGAAAAACACGTGCACGTTCTCGCCGAAGACCTGGTGCAGGCCGAAGCATATCCCACCCGGTGCACCGCCAACGCCACATGGAACATAAACAAACAGCGGGTTTTGTCGATCCACTCGCACCTTATTACGCGCTAACTGTCGCTGCAGGCGAAGTGCCGCAACGGCATAACCGAGAAACAGTCGTGGTGAGTTCTCGTCATCGACGAAGTAGGACTTCGGATCCCGTTCCGCTGCCTCCCGGCCTATTCTCACAGCCTCCGTATAATCACCGTCATGCTCGACAATGATCGCACGGCAACCCCGCAGCTTTTCCTTCTTCCACGACTTTGCTTCGACCGACATATGCACAACCGCTTTAAAACCAAGTGCTTTGGCGATCAAACCTACGCTCAGCCCAAGATTACCGGTACTCGCAACGACAATCGTATGTTCGTTGAACAACGACTGGATTTCGCTATCGCTCCAGTGGGAGAAATCGCGGTGCGATTGTTCGAAGCCGTATGTTGAGACCAACTCCTCCGCGAACGCGATAACCTCGTGCAGCCCGCCACGTGCCTTGATCGAACCGGCGATCGGCAGCTGGTGATCGCATTTGATCCATAAATGTCCGGGAGGCGATGCAGTATCTTGCACCTGTCCGGCCGGCCAGTCGACCGCTTGCAGCACCGACTCGATCACATCGCCATCCAGACAGGTATCTGAAAACAGACTGCCAAGCAGTTTTCCGCTCGCCTGAAAACGTCGTTCGGCCGCCTCAATGTCAGCCATTGTCCAGCGCGCTTCAGCGACGGCCCCGGGGCATCGCCGATGATTGGGGTTCAGCCAAAGAAACGGAACGCCACCGCCGAGGGCCTGCTTGTAGTCAAGCTGGGCGACCGTCACCTAAGGCTCTCCAGCGCTTTCTGGTTAATGCCCTCACGATAGCGGTACTTTTGGCGCACCGTCGAAAGCACACCGTCGTCGATCGTTGCGACCAGGCAGTCCTCATCGACACCGAGAGCCGATGAATGCCGCTGCCAGTCCATCAGCGGTGGACAGAAAAACGATCTCCCGCTTCTTTCCCCCGCACGATTTACGCTCAATACGTAGATCTGGTTCTCGATCGCGCGAGTCACAATAAACGGATGCCAGCTGGCGAAGGTCTCGTCATCGGAAAACGCCGTGGGATGAAGCAGCAGGTCTATATTCCTGTCCAGGGCCAGGTTCCTGGCGAGTTCGGGGTAACGAATGTCGTAGCAGATCGAGACACCGACTTCGACTCCCCTTACGTCGAACGAGACCAGGCGGTCGCCGGACTGAAAATAGTCACCTTCCATTGTGTCTACGAATAGCGGCAGGTGCGTTTTCCGGTAGACATCGATTAGCCCGCCTCTATCGTCGATGAGCGCGACGGAGTTGTAAAAGGCATCCTCGCTTTTCTCAGGAAAACCGAAGGCGAGAAAAGTCTGTTTGCGTTTCGCCGCACTTCGTATTCTGTCGATCGTCGAACTTGCTACGGGGTCGGCAGTGAACGACAGATTCTCGAACACATCCTGCCCATAACCTACCGTCGCGAGTTCCGGCACAACGATCAGGTCGCATTGCGGACAGGCGTCGATCTGCTGGAGAATGTGATCGACATTCGATTCTTTCTGCTGTCGCGTTGTGGCGTCGATCAGGCGCAGCTGCAGACCCGCTACTTTCACTGTTGATGTCCCTCCAGGCCGTTCTTTCGCCCGCTTCAATGTGGCAGTAATTTTACGGTATGCCTGTATACTTTTATACTTTTAATTTTCACACCCGACCAGACACGACAGCAGACTCATAATGAATCTCTAAAGGGGTAACTCTGTGGTTTGCTTGATCGACTCCATGACAAACGTCGAACTGATATCCGAGAAGTCGCATTTACGGATAAGCTGCCGGTAGACGCGGTCGTAGTCGTCCATGTCTTTTGCAACGATTCGCAGCACGTAGTCGACGTCCCCGCTCGCGCGATGCACCTCGAGAATTTCGGGGATACTCAATACGGCTGACGAGAACTTGTTGTACCACTTGTCACTGTGTTGATTCGTGTGAATGAGCGCGAATACGGTGACGCCGAACCCGACTGCCTTCTGATCGATAATCGCGATGCGCTTTTTGATGACTTTGTCCTGCTCCAGCCTGCGTACGCGTCGCCACACCGCTGTCTTGGAAAGCGCGACGCGGTCGGCCAGGTCGTCCATCGACAGCGACCCGTCCTGCTGCAACCATCGCAGGATGGCCAGATCCTTAATATTCATTGCAACAATATACCATTAACGAAACATATATTTCGTATTTATATCTATTAACAGGACAAATGATAACAACTGCTCACCGTATATAGGTCAAAATAGCCTTTATCAGTGAGGAGATACGAATGCCCGTTAAACGACTTTTTACCAGCCACCCCGCCAGCGTAGGGGAAACCTATTCCCAACATTTCGGGCAAGCCATGTCGTTTAGTGCTGCCATGCTTGGCGGCGCCATTTGCTGTGCGGTTCACGCGTTCCTGCCGTTTCTGTGCGAAAAGACCGGCAGCAAGATCATTACCAATCTGCACGACCGAATGGTCCTCAATCGCAGCCGCTTAAGTCCGCAGACGGAGTCATCCCAAGCTCAGTTCTCCCCCCCACAGCCAACCACGACAACGGTCGAAGCATCTGCTACTGAGTAGGCACTGCCACGCCATCACCGTTCAACTGCGCCCGATAGCGTGACGCCACGTCCGGCAGACTCATGGCTTCGTACAAGTCCATTGCCGCTTCGATCGCTCCCTGCGTCGATTCGTGCTCCGAACCACGCTTTGCAGCAACGATTTCGAGGTCGTTGAGGATAAACCCTTCAGCATCATCGGGACGACCAATCTCCAGCAGTGCACGCCCTAAACGCCAGTTGGCATCGCCGACCATCCAATGGTCTGGCATTTGTCTTTCCAGTATCGCAATCGATTCCCGATAGACCGGTACCGCGAGGTCGAAGCGATTGTCGAGGCTGTATGCATTCGCGAGATTTCGCTTGGTAATTCCAAGGTTGCCG
Organism: Woeseiaceae bacterium; assembly: GCA_021773035.1. Taxonomy (GTDB): domain Bacteria; phylum Pseudomonadota; class Gammaproteobacteria; order Steroidobacterales; family Woeseiaceae; genus UBA1847. The sequence goes on along the minus strand of JAJFKU010000061.1, from coordinate 90,579 downwards.
TGCTCGCCGAAAAACTTCTCGACCAGACGGCCCGCTTCGGCATAGCGTGTTGCCGCAAGCTCATAGTCCTGCATCGCTTCCGCCACTTTACCGAGACCGTTGATCACGTACATGTTGCGGCGATTATCGGGGCCGAATATCGTCACATTCAGATCATAGGCGCGTTCGTAAGCCGCAGCCGCTTCGGCCTGCCGGTCCAGGTTACCTAAAACCGAACCGAGACCAAGCAACGCTGGTCCGAGCTCTGAATGCCCCGTTCCGAAGAGTCGTTCACGCGCTCCCAGAACCTGTTCAAACATCGCCAGCGACTGCTGAAACTTCTGCTGGTGATTGAGAAGATTGGCGAGGTGCTCCATGGCCTTGATGCTTTGCTCACTCTCGAGGCCATGCAACTCGGTGTACTGCGCCAGTGACTTCCGGTAATGGGATTCTGCCGATTCGTAGTCCCCCTGAAGATGCGAAACACGCCCAATCCGCGTATGCGACCACGCCTGTAGTTCCCGATCGGCTATGGACTCACTGATTTCGAGCGCTCTCTCGGCGAATTCGCGGGAACTATCGTAATCGCCCTCGACGTCGGTGATCTGGGCGAGGCGTAGTAATACGTTCGCATACTGAGCACTGTTCATGCCCGTCAGCGTTTCTCTGAGAGCAAGTTCCTGATACAGAGTTTCTTTCGATTCCTCATTCAGGCGCATGCCGTTGTAAACCTCGGACATGGCTTTGAGAAGTTCCGCCTGCGTTTCCGGCTGCCCCGATAACTCATCACCGATGCGCTGTCGACCCTGACTCAGAATTTGCAGCGCGGTCATGTCCGCTGCCGGCTGATCCGGGTCAGCAGATTGAAACACTCCGATCAGGAACGACGTGATTTCCTGTGCACGATCTCGCTCGGCAGCGATGACGCGTGACTGACGCTCTGTCGTTATCGCGTGAAAAACAGCCAAAACCGTGATGGCCATTAGCATGACGATCGACGACGCGGCGAATGCTACGCCAAGCCGGTGTCGAGCCACGAACTTTCTTACCTGGTAGACCAATGATAGCGGGCGTGCGATTACGGGCAGGCCCTGAAGATAGTTGCGGATATCTCCGGCAAGCAATTCAACAGAAGCGTATCGATCAGCTGCGTCTTTCGCCAGCGCCTTCGCGGTAATCGTATCGAGGTCGCCCTGCAACAAGGCACGGAGTTGTCTCGCACTGCAGCCCCTTCGTTCCGCCGCCCCTGTGGCGGCCATTTCGCTGGCCGCAACCACGCTGGTATTAACAATTTCGTTTTCAATTTCAGCCGCGGACAAGCCGCTGACCTGCAGGGGTAAGCTGCCGGTCAGAAGTTCGTACAACAAAACACCCAGCGAATAGACGTCGGTCCTGACATCGACCGTCGCCCCTCTTACCATCTCGGGGCTCGCATACGCTGGCGTCATCGGTCGCTGCGCGATGCGCGTCAGGTTGGACTCGTCGTCGCTCGTATCCAGCATTTTGGCAATCCCGAAATCGAGCAAGCGAGCGCGGCCGCTGTTTTCGACGAGTATATTGCTGCTTTTAATGTCTCTGTGTACGACGAAATTACGGTGCGCGTACTGCACGGCGTCGCAAACGCTGAGAAAAAGCTCCAGGCGCCCTGCAATGTTGAGGCTCTGCTCGTTACAGAACTGGTCGATCGGCTCTCCGACTACATAGTCCATAACAAAGTACGGCGTGCCGTCATCGCTCACACCGCCATCCAGCAATCGCGCAATGTTCTCGTGCTCCAGCCTCGCAAGAATCTGCCGCTCTGCAAGAAACCGGGCTTCGTCTCGCAGGGAGCCGATACCCTGCGGCAATAGTTTCATGGCAGCCTGCTGCTCGAACTGCTCATCGGCCCGTTCTACGAGATACACAGCACCCATACCACCACGACCGATTATTCGTAACAGGCGCCACGAACCGATCTGTCGCTCGTCCGGCAGTTCCGCGCTATCATCCGCCAGGGCGTACAGCCCAAACCGTCGCGCCAGACCATCGAAGTACGCTTCAGACTCGTTCGCTGCTGTTAACAGCGAGTCGAGTTCTTCTCTGAGTCTCGCATCGGTGCCGCAGGATTCGTCGAGAAACTCGCCACGGGAATCGAAGTCGAGTTCGCTGGCCGCGACGAAGAGTGCTTCAACCTGTGCAGAGACCAACATTATTTTCGCCCCCGCTCAACGACCGTTCCGTCGTGAATCTCACGAAACAGCCAGGCGCTCAATACCGTCCACTCGCGCTTAACCGTTGCAGGCGAAATACCGAGCGCCTGTCCTGTTTCCGAAATAGTCATGCCGCCGAATACCCGGCACTCCACAATGCGGCAGCGCCGCGGGCTGTCGCCCTCAAGCTGCTCCAACAACATGTTTAGCTCGAGCAGGTCTTCGACATCGTCGTCAGCGGGTAGCTGTAAATCGTCTACGCGCAACTCTTGCTGTCCGCTACCGCGTTTTGCCGCACTGCGTCGTTCCGCATAGTTGATCAGGATGTGTCGCATCGCTTTGGACGCTGTTGCGAAAAAGTGTGTTCGATCCTGATAATGCCCACCCGATTGGTCGGCAAGCTTTATGTAGGCCTCGTTGATCAACGCGGTTGTATTCAATGTATCGTTGCCGTGCCAACTGCGGCGATGTGCCCGGGCAATCTTGCGCAGCTCTTTGTACACAAAGCCGTACAATTCATTATCCGCTTGCCCATCGCCGGCCGCCGCCGCCTGCAGCAGCCGAGTAAGCTCGCCTTTGCTATTCATAGCCGTTCCCCGAATGAGCGCTGCATCCGGCATTAAGCCAACGCTCGATATCACCGCGAGTTATGGCACTACTTTACCGCATAAAACGCCCGCCTCTCGCGATTCGTATCGATGTTATTCCAGTATCGAAAAACATACTCGCCTATACAGCCGTAAGCCGCCGCACTCAATCACAGCCCACTTATGTACAAACAGATTTTCGCTGGCGGTTGGCTCAAAAAATACTGCGGCAATTGCGCAATACCTCGAGATGAGCCAATTCGGCAAGCTTCGCTGTACGTATACAGGGAGATACACACCAGTACAAAAATGTCCAAGGGTCCCAGCAAATGATTTTCTCACCTGACCGATTGCCGCTATCATGCACTGCTTGCGTCGCAGCGCTCGCATCGAACTGCTTGCCTGTTACCGCCCCAACGTATGCTGCCGAAGCGATTACGGATTCGATAACTACTTCAGCCAATATGACGGTAGCAACCGACTATGTCTTTCGCGGAATTTCGCAAACTCTAAGCCGCCCGGCCCTGCAACTCGGCACTGACATTGAATTCGCGAACGGATTCTATGCTTATGCCTGGGCGTCGAATGTCGACTTCGTAGAATCAACAGATACGGACGACGGCGCTCGATGGGAACTGGATCTCGCGGTGGCATATGCCGCAGATCTATCCGAATACCTGAGTGTGGACCTGAGCTGGGTACGCTACACATTTCCCGGAACAAAATCCGATATCGACTATGACGAATGGATAGCCAGTCTGTACTTTCCGGGCAACTATCGACTCACCGCAGGCTATTCTGACGACGTATTCGGTACTGCTGCTGAAGCTCCCTTCTACGAAGCCGGCGTGCAGCTGGACCTGCCGGGTGACCTGTACCTGTCGATCGAAGGCGGTTACTACGATCTGCAGCGTGCTTATCTGGACAGCTACCGCTACGGCTCCCTCACTATTGGCCAACAACGGGATATGTTCGGCTGGAAACTGGCCTACCACAGCACCAGTTCCACTGCGGAGAATATCTTCTACAGATCTGTGGCTGAACCACGTCTGGTCGCCAGCCTGCAATTCGAGTTCTAGAGTAAAAGCGAAGGGTCATCGCACCCTTACTCCGCTCAACTAACGACGTTCTACCCATGAAAGTCACGGCGCTGTAAACTGGGCGACTCCGGCAGCTCAAGGACAGTGTATGGATATCGGTGTCGATCAGCGATGCCTCGGACAGATTGATGCTGAGGCCCTTCGGCAGAAGATTCTTGCTCAGGAACCCGAGGCCTGGGCCGAGCAGGCAATACGACAGCAGACCTACGAGGTGCACAAAGACACCGAGTCAATCGTGATGCTGTTTTGCGACGAAAGCTGGCCCGACGGTGAAATTTACCGCGAGTCCGGTTGGCAACGCCTGGCCGACGTGGCGATGCCGCTTATCGACCATATTATCGAGACCTACTACGAGCCCGGCGGCACTTTGCTGCGTGCCATGGCGGCCAAACTCAAGGCGCACGGCCGCATCAATGCGCATCGTGATGCGCTGCGCTCTTTTCATATGGGGCATCGTATCCATGTGCCGATAACAAGCAGTTCGGTAGTGCGATACACGATTTCGGGAAAGCCCTATCAGTTTGAAGTGGGAAACGCTTATGAGATCAACAATCAGAAAAAACACAGCGTGATGAACCTGGGTAACGAAGACCGCATTTCCTTTATCTTTGACTATGTACCCGCGTAGCTCCTCGGATCCAAACCCATGAATCAGGCGGCGTCCGAGAAGGACCTTAATATTCACCGAGCGCTGGACTACCTTAGAAAGGATCGTCCGCTGCGCGCCGAAGAGGCCTGTCGGGACTACCTGAACAAACACCCGGGTTGCGTCGATCACATTCGGCTGCTTGGCCTCGCACTGATGAAGCAGGGGCGTGCCGAAGAAGCTGAAAAACAGCTGCGATTCGGCCTCACACTGGAACCGGAGTTTCCGCAACTACACGAAGATCTTGGTAGCGCATTAGCGATGCAGTCGAGATTCGAGGAGGCTGTTCCGGCGTTCGAAAAAGCAATCCGGTTGCAGCCCGCATTGCCGCTCGCACAAAGAAAACTGGGCGAGGCCCTGGCAGCAACCGGGCGTGGACAGGCAGCGGACGAAGCGTTTCGCGATTACGTCGACCGCGACCCGGAGCGCGCTGCGATCATCGAAGGCGCCACACTGCAACGTGACGGCAAGCACGACGAAGCCATCGACATATTCCGCGGCGTGCTGAAGGCAAATCCGAACAGCGTCAACGCGATGCGCTATCTGGCGATATCGCTCTGGCAACACGAGAAAAACCTGGAAGATGCCGAAGCGCTGCTGAGGCGGGCAACTCAACAGGCCGCAGATTTCACGGGCGCCTGGTTCAGTCTCGGCGCACTGTTGATGGAGATGAACAAATACCTGGAGGCAATTTCTGCCTACGAAAAGGCAACGATGCTGGACCCTGACAACGGCGAAGCCTGGGCAGGCCTTGGCGGTGCTTTCGGTCGCGCCATGTATCCCGAGAAAGCGGTGCAGGCCTTCGAACGCTCTCTGTCGATCAACGACGCAGTGCCTGGCGTGTTATCGGCATACGCCTGGGAGCTGAAAACCGTAGGCGACCAGGCCGCAGCGCTCGACGCATACCGACGTGCCATCAAGGTAAAACCGGGCTTTGGTCCTGCCTATTGGAGCATGGCGAATCTCAAGGTATTCAGGTTCGAGGACGAAGAAGTCGATGAAATGCTCCGACAGGTCGATTCCGGCGAGTTGTCAGACGTCGAAGATATTCACATGCGTTTCGCGTTGGGCAAGGCCATGGAAGACCGGAAGGACTATGAGCAAGCCTGGCACTTTTACCACACTGGCAACGAGCGACAGCGAATGACGGTGGATCACGAACCGCTTGAGTTCGAAAAACGCCAGACGGCCATCAAGAAAGTGTTTGAACGATCGCTGCTGAAAGAGAGAGAAGGCGCGGGCTACGAGGCTCCCGATCCGATATTCATTGTTGGTCTGCCCCGCTCGGGCTCGACGCTGGTGGAGCAAATCCTCGCCAGTCACAGCCAGGTAGAAGGCACTTCGGAACTGCCGATACTTGGCAGGATCACCGAGTCGATTGGCCGCTACAGAACGGATGGCACTCGCTACCCCGAGGCGGTTCCCGAACTGCGCGACAAAGACCTTCGCGCCTACGGAAAGCAGTACATTGAGGAGAGCCGGCGGCACCGCAGCACCGACAAGGCTTTTTTTACCGACAAGCTCCCTAACAATTTTCCGATGCTGGGTTTTGCAAACCTGATACTTCCCAACGCGAAGTTCATCAATACCCGGCGACACCCGTTTGACAGCTGCCTCGGCGCCTACAAACAGCTTTTCGGGCACGGGCAGAACTTCACCTACGACATGATCGACCTCGCGCATTATTACCAGCAATACGACGCTATGATGAAACACTGGCATGCGGTACTGCCGGGAAGGGTTCTCGACGTGCACTACGAAGAAACCGTTACCGACCTGGAAGGCCAGGTACGCCGCATCCTCGATCATTGCGGACTGCCGTTCGAGGAGAACTGCCTGAAGTTCTATGAGACCGAAAGAGCCGTAAAGACGGCCAGTTCGGAACAGGTACGTCAGCCCATCTATACCAGCGCGCTAGGCAAGTGGCGACGCTACGAGAAGCACCTGGGCATCTGGAGCGAACAACTCGCCTACATTATCGATGAGCTTCCCGAGGTCTCGCGCAACGCGGGTCTGTAGGTAGCGAGCACGCCGTTCCCGGCGGTCAGTCGTAAGGCCAGACTTCCAGTCCGTGAACGGCGTTGCGCACATCCAGACTCAGGTTGACCGATCCGAGAACCGTGTTCTTCGCAAGATCGTACAGCGTAATAGTCGACGGCGATGAGCCCCCGGCAACAACCTGATCGGATAGTACGCACAAGCCGCGGGCGAACCCCGGCCGGGCCAGCCCCTCTTCCGCCGACTCCACATGCTGCAGGGTCTCAGGATCGTAGACCGGCACCGGCATCGCACGATCTTCCTCCCCCTCTCCTCGACCCGTGTAGCGCAGCACGTCGGCCTGGCTGTCGTTAAACAACACGCCATCGCGGAAAGGCTGCGCATTATGGGTGCCGGCCGGCAGTTCAACCGCCATGTTGATCTGCGTGCCGTTGAAATGCAGCATGCCGCCGGAGTTCAGCCCGCAGATATACATGCCGTGCCGGGAGCAATGGACGCTGTTGATATGCAGCTTGTTCAGCATCAGCGGCCCCTCGCTCGACATCGGATCGAAAGGCGCGGCCTTGAAGCGGTAATTCGCGGTTTGAAGTTGCATGGCCCAGTGGAACCGGTGCTTATCGAGATCAAAGCCCAGGATGCTGTCGTAGGCGGTCGACGTTAAATACAGAGTCCGTTCCCAGACCGCTATCTCGTGGCAGTGTTTCAGGAACGGGCTGCGCCAGGAGCCGATGAGTTCGAACTCGGGTGTGTAGGCGAACAACTCGTCGCTGGCGGCAATGTAGACACGATCACCGTCAAAAGCGATACCCCGTAAACCGCGGTCGGCGCCACGCCCTTGCCAGTCAATATCAGCCGTGTTCCAGTCGAGCGCCTGCCGAACCGACTGTTGCTCAAGGTCCAGCAGATACACGCCGCCGTGGCTGTCGCCCTGGCGACTGCCGCGAACAACCGAGCTTGTGACCAGCTTAACTATGTGCCGCCAAAACCCTTTCGCAGGGTAAGCCAGACTGTCCGTGGTCGGTCCTGCGCTCTCTGTTGCCGGTAGCGCGGGTCGCCAAACAACTCCGCGTTATCCGCCTCGCCGGTAAAGACGAAGCCGTAGCCCTTCTCGTCCGTCAGATTATTGATCGTCAGCTCTATGTCGAGTTGATTCGGCAATTGCAGGCCGGCGGAAAGGTTACTGTAGTCGCGGGACGGCGCGAGACCCTGGATATCCAGATCACGGCTTTCCTCGGTGCTGCCCCAGGTTTCCGAAGTGTAGCTGTAGTCGTAGTAGAACCAGAGATCGCCACCGAGTACTTCGGGCACCTCGTAGTAGAGACTGACCCAGGCAGTTTTCTCCGGCGAATTCGGCAAATCCATGCCGGCGGCGATATCGATATCGTCGGGGTCGATGCCACCGCCGGGCAGAACATCGCAGGGTTGTCGTACGCCGCCGGTGAAATTGTTACAGAAGGTGTCCTGAAATTCCGCGTTGGCGTAAAACAGGTTTGCCCCGATCGATAAACGCTCGGTGGCCTGCCACGTCGACTGGATTTCAACGCCGGTAGTTTCCGCACCGCCGGCATTGACGGTCCCCGCCAGCCACCACGCAGCGTTGCCGTCAAAAGACGCGGACTGCAGGTAGTCTTTCCACTCCATATAGAAAGCACTGACGTTGACGGTCAATCGGCTGTCCAGCCACTGGCTCTTCAAGCCGATCTCATGATTGTCGAGAAAATCGCCAACATAGGTCTCGGGCAGCAATCCGGTTGCAACGGCTCGCTGACTATTCCTGCCACCAACACGAAAACCCTGGCTCTTCAAGGCGTAGATCATACGGTCATCGTCGAGATTGTATTGCAGGCCGATCTTGAAAATCGTATCGCTTTCTTTACTGATATCGCGCTGCGATCCGTCTCCCCCGGACGCCAGATCACCCGCAGGTATCAGTCCGCCCGATACCGTGTATTGCTCGAACTTGTCGCGCTCGAACTCCGCCCAGCGAAGCCCGCCGTAGACCTTCAGATTCTCGGTCAGATCGAAGCTCGCTTCACCGAATACAGCCGTTTGCTTGACCGTATTCGCGAAGCTATTGGTGTAGCTGATATCCGTTGTCGCGAGCGGGTATGCCTGATTGGTGTTGGGCGTATAGTTGTTGTAGTAATTGGAGTTGACGCCGTAGTAGTAAGCGGCAGCGTTTGCGGCAGCGAACGCTGTGGTGTTCTCCAGCCCCGGTATCCTGGAACCGTAAAACCACTCGTTGAGGAAGTCCTCGTAGTAGGCACCGGCCATCCACTTGAGGCGGCTGTCTCCCTTGGAGACCAGGCGAAACTCAACGGCGTCCCGATCCTGAGACTGGTCGTTGAATATCGAGCTTCCGTAGTAGTTGGTGAAGTACAGGGGGAACGGATAGCCGCCGGCAGGATTGTAATACGCATCCCGCCACTGTGTGTAAGTCATGTTGTCGTATTCGTAGACGATTTCACGCTCGAATTTCGTGTAGGTAAACGTTAGATCGGCAAAACCCACGTCGCCGCTCAGGGTGAGCGACAGCGAAGTCCAGTCGTCGTTTCGAAATTCGTCCTGAAACCGCGTGACCTGATAATCGTCGAGACCGGCATCGGAATCCCATACGCCGACCGCTGACGTATTTTCGCCGACCACGCTGAACAACGTGGACCAGCTATCGTTGATATTCCACAAGACCTGCAGACGCCCGCCGTCAACGTCGTACTCGTTGAAGTTATCTTCCACACGATCGGCGTTATCGTAATTTCCGCTAAGGCTGGTACCGAATACGTTGTCGACATAGCCGCCGTCGCGGGAGCTATACACGACCGCACGCGCAGCCAGCTTGTCCTCGATCAGCGGAAGATTCAGAATGCCGTTAATATCGTAACTTTCGTCACCGCCCGAGGTCGATCCCAGGCGGCCTTCGACCTGCCCCGAAAGCCCGTTAAAGTTGGGTTTGTTCGTGATGTAGCGAAGCGTACCGGTCTGCGAACTTGCGCCGAACAGAGTACCTTGAGGGCCGGGCAGGTTTTCAACGCGCGCCATGTCGATGCCACGGAAACCGACCTGTTGCGAGTTCGACGACATCGGCTGCTCATCCAGATAGACGGCGACTTGCGCATCTGTCCGGTACTCGAACGGTTCCGTCGTAATTCCGCGTACAACCAGAGAATTCTGGCCCGGCTGCAAGGCAGTTAAGGTCACACTCGGCAGAGCCCGCAGTGTTGCCTCCAGATCTTTGGCCCCCATTCTCTGCAACTGAACCGCCGACAGCACATCGATACTGTGCGGGATATCCTGCAGACTCATCGTGCGCTTGGTCGCCGTAACGATAATTTCTTCGAGTTCTACCGCATCCTCTTCCTGGGCGACAGCATATCCTGTTGGGCTGAGGGCCGAAATGACGGCCGCCGCCAGCGGCGTCATCGTGAATATGTTTTTCTGCGATGGAGTACGCGGTTCGCGAAATTGAGCTTTGCGGCGACTGTGGTTGTTCATTTCGTTGATCCCCCGATCGGTGACACGACTATTCTGGACACTCTGTCGCGTGTCCACAAGATCGTTTCAGATAGTGGCACGCCCATGTAGGTCGCTCAATGGATGTTGCTACTGATTGATGGACTATCTTCCGATATCCGTCTTTGGTCTATACGGCTTCATTTTGGCTTAGCTATGCCATTACACACGGTCTAATACGTGGCTATTTCGCCACATCAGACTATTTACCGGTCAACCTTTCTTAATGTCACGGTATTTTTCCGGCGATATTCCCATCGACTTCTTGAAAACCCGGGAAAAATAATAGGGATCCCGGTAGCCGGTCTCGATGGCCACCGTCTTGATGGGTTTGTTGCTGAGATCCAGCAGCCGGCAGGCCAGCCGCATCCGCAGGTGGATGAAGTACGCGACCGGCGACTGTCCGGTCTGAGTACGAAAACGCTCGGAAAAGTGGCTGGCAGACATCCCGGCCTCACGGGCGAGATCCTCAAGCCGCAGCGGCTCCTGCAAGTGTGTTTGCATGTAGTCGATCACGAGGTCGAGGCTGCTGCGCCGTTTGCCCGACCGGGGTTCGATGGGTAGGGACTGATTGCGATACAGCAGCAGTGACAAAATATGTTGTACAGACTGCGCGGCGTAAATCAGGGTCGGCAGACCGTAGCCATCGCGCAGCGCATCGAGACAGTAGCGAAACAGGCGCACCGCTTCGTCCTGCGCAGGCGGTTCGATGGGCACGGACTGACCGCGGCGAGGGATGCGGTCAATGTAGTAGTCGGCGTCCTCGCCCAGGAAATGCACCCAGTAAATCGACCAGGGATTGCCATCGGCGGCCCAGTAACTGTGCGGCGTGTTTCTCGGGATAATCAACATCTCTCCCGCCTTCAAGCACGCACGCTGCCCCTCGACAACAACGCTGCCCTGACCTTCGACGCACATCATCAGGTGGTCCTGATTGGCCCCGCTGGGTCGGTCACGATAGTGATGGCTGGCGTTTGGAAACCAACCAATGTCGGTGGGGTACGCCGAACGCACGAGAGGATGCTGCCGGGCACGCGCCAGCACTGGCCGCGGGATGACGAACATATCCTGGCCGGCAAAGCCTTCCCTGAGTTGCAGAGTCTTCGTTTTCAATGACGATCAGCTACATATTCTGTCGTAAGAATATCCATCAGAACGAGCTGAATGTCCATTTTATAAGCACTTCATGTCTCATACCCTAGGAATAATTTCAGAGATAGCGGCGTATGACCGATCACATGAGTCACTGCGAACAAGACCTGTCGGTGGATGGGCTCGGCAAGATTTCTATGCAAAACGACGCGCTTCGCCTTTCGATCCTGCCCGATGCCGGCGGCAAAATTTCGGAGTTGACCGACCTCGCCAGCGGCCGCAACTGGCTTTGGAGCAATCCGCACATACCGTTCGACCGGGCTCAGATGGAGCTGCACTCTTGAGTTACGCGGGCAGAAAGTGGCTGCTCGATGAGCTACCCGCCAGTGACAGCGGCGAAGCTGCACTTTTTCGCGCACCGGGCCGTGTCAACATTATCGGCGAACACACCGATTACACAGGGGGGCTCGTTCTGCCGACAGCGACTGCCGCGTACATCTGGGCCGCTGCATGCGCGCGCGATGACCGGCAGGTATGCATTAAATCGCTGAATTTCGAAGAGTCGCAAACATTCAGTCTCGATGATCTGGAGCCTGGCGCCGACCCGGATTGGGCCGACTACGCGAAGGGCGTAGCCGCGTTGCTGCAACGCAATGACATCGCGCTGCGCGGTGTCAACATCGTCATCGACAGCGATATTCCGATTGGCGGCGGCTTAAGTTCATCGGCGGCTTTCGAGGTAGTCGTCGCCACGGCGTTGCTGGAGATCGCGTCGGCAAGAATGCCTGCACCGCAGCTTGCACGACTGTGCCAGCAGGCGGAAATCGAATTCGTCGGCCTCCACTGCGGCGTGATGGACCAGTTCGCCTCCGCCTGCTGCGAGCGAGGTCATGCGCTTCTGCTGGACTGTCGCAGCTTCGAGTACGAGCACGTTCCGCTACCCGAAACGATCAGTTTTCTGGTAACCGACAGCGGCGTCAGGCATGCGCTCCCCGAGGGCGACTACAACCAGCGGGCGCAGGAGTGCGGCAAGGCGACGGAGATATTGTCGCAGCACATCAGCAGGCTTGTTTCGCTGCGCGACCTCAGCCTGGAAGACCTGGAGATGCACCGCAACACGCTGGGCGACCGCCTGTATCGTCGCAGCCACCATGTAGTCAGCGAAAATCAGCGAGTGCTCGATGCAACGATGGCTGTCAGGGCCGCCGATATCGAGAAACTCGGAAAACTGATCAGCACATCGCATCGAAGCCTGCGCGACGACTTTGAAGCAAGCTGTGCTGCCGTCGATACCCTGGTAGAAATCGCGGACACCTGTGACGGCGTGTACGGGTCACGCATGATTGGCGGAGGATTTGGCGGATGTGTACTTTCGGTCGTCGAAACGGCGAATACTGAGCGCGTGATGGCGAAGATCAAGAGCGAATTTCAATCGGCTGCCGGCGAATTGCCGTGGATGCATATCGTGAGCCCGGCCGACGCGGCATCGAAGGTCAGCTACCCGTGAGTATCCGTGATCACTCGCACGCCAGGCGCAATCAACTCACGGGCGAGTGGGTTCTCGTCTCTCCCCACAGAACGCTGCGACCGTGGCAGGGACAGATCGAGGAAGTGGACACCGAAGCGGCCCCCGAACACGACCCGGCCTGCTACCTCTGCCCCGGCAACGAACGCGCGAACGGCAATGTCAATCCAGCCTATAAGGGCAGCTTTGTCTTCGATAACGACTTTTCGGCGCTATCGAGTGACAGCGTTATCGAAGCAGACAAGAGCCCGTTCTTCGAAACACGCTCTGAAGCCGGTTGTTGCCGCGTAGTCTGTTACTCGGAGCGGCATGATCTGAGAATCGCGACCATGCCGATCGACGACATCGCTGTTGCGATCGAAACCATGATTGAGGAATTTCGTGCGCTGGACTCCCAGGCCGCCTATCAATACGTGCAGGTTTTCGAGAACCGCGGACAAATGATGGGCTGCAGTAACAGCCACCCGCATGCGCAGATATGGGCGACGGAGCATCTACCAAACGAACCGCTGAAGGAACTCGTATCGCAACGAGCCTATTACGAAGAACAGCAAACGCCGCTATTGGCCGACTATTTACAGGTTGAACTCGCAAGCGGCGCAAGGCTCGTGTGCGAAAACGACAGTTTCGTCGGACTGGTGCCCTACTGGGCTGTCTGGCCATTCGAGGCAATGATACTGCCGCGCAGAACCTTCTCCTCTCCCGGTGAAATGCGAACGGGCGAGATTCGAGCGCTGGCCGGGACGCTCAGGTACCTGCTATCGACCTACGACAGACTGTTCGGCGTACAGGCACCCTACTCGATGGGCTTTCATCCGCGGCCATCGGACGGCGACGAGCACCCGGAATGGCTTTTCCACGCGCATATCTACCCGCCGCTTCTGCGCTCCGCAAACGTTCGAAAACACCTTGTCGGCTTCGAGATGCTGGGTATGCCGCAGCGAGATCTCACGCCGGAAGTCGCCGCAGAGAAAATGCGGGCCGCGAATTCAAAGCAAACCGACTAGTGTAGACAGACTTATGAAAAACACGTGGACAAATCCGACCTTTGTAATTCGCCTCATCGTTGCTTTCTGCCTCGCTGGAATCGCGGCATGCAACTCGAGTCGCGATGAGCATGACACGCGGCCTGCCTGGAACGATATCGACGTCATTCGCGAAAACACGGAGCCACCGCGAGCGCACTTCGCAACCTACGCCAACGACGACGCCGGCTCCTCGACACTTTCGCTGAATGGCTTGTGGAAGTTCAACTACGCGGAGTCACCCGCGAAGCGGCCAGCCGACTTTTACGAGCAGAACTACGACGTAAGCGCGTGGAAGGATACGCCGGTGCCCTCAAACTGGGAACGGGAAGGTTATGGGCACGCCATCTACGTGAATGTCCCCTACCCGTTCGAAATCGACGAGCCCAGGGTGCCTGTCGATGACAATCCGGTCGGCTCCTATCGCCGTGACTTCACATTGCCTGAACCCTGGCAGGAACAGGAGGTTTTCCTGCATCTCGGCGCCGTCAGCTCAGCATTCTACGTATGGATCAACGGTGAATACGTCGGCTATAGCGAAGGCAGCAAGACCGCATCGGAATTCAAAGTGACGGACCAGCTGCAAGCGGGCACTAACACGATAGCCATCGAAGTTTATCGCTGGTCTACCGGCAGCTACCTCGAGGATCAGGACTTCTGGTCGCTGAGCGGAATCCAGCGCGACGTTACCTTGATGGCGCGACCCAAAGTACGGATTCGAGACTTTTTCGTCAATGCCGGTCTGCAAAACAGCTACCGCGATGGTGATTTCGGGCTGCAGCTGGAACTGATGAACGACACCAACGCGGCCACCGAACTTGCGTTGACCGTCGAGATACTCGACGCTGAAGAGATCGTTTACAGCGATACAGCTGTCCTGCAACTGCCACCCGGAGAAACATCTCATTCCTTCGAAGCCGCGATCGAGAATGTAAAACAGTGGTCTGCGGAGGTTCCGAACCAGTACACACTGGCGATCACAACGAGCGGCACCAGCAACGAGACCATTTCCCAGATGATCGGCTTTCGAACGGTCGAAATCGTAAACGCCCGCTTTATGGTCAACGGCAGGCACGTTCGCCTCAAAGGTGCCAATCTGCACGAACATCATGACGACAAAGGGCACGTCGTGGATGAAGCGACGATGCTGCGAGATATCGAACTCATGAAGGCCGCGAATCTCAATGCGGTTCGCAACTCGCACTACCCCCACCAGGAACGTTGGTACGAGCTGACCAGCGAACACGGGCTCTATGTCGTCGATGAAGCCAATATCGAAAGCCATGGCTACGGCTACGATCACGACAAGACGCTCGGTAACAAAGCACACTGGATGCCACATCACCTCGACCGCACGCAGAGAATGCTTGAAAGGGCCAAGAATTTTCCGTCTGTCGTCATCTGGTCACTGGGAAATGAAGCCGGCGACGGCGTCAACCTCGGTGCAACCTATAACTGGATCAAGTCTCGTGACCTGTCGCGGCCCGTGCAGTATGAAACAGAGGGCAATATTGACGAAGTCGGTGAACGACACTCGGACTTTCACTCAAGTATGTACTGGCGCCACTGGGACCTGGAACAGTATGCGCAGACGCATAACGACCGGCCATTCATACTCATCGAATACTCCCACTCCATGGGAAACAGCACGGGCAATCTCTCCGAGTACTGGGACGTAATCAACAAACACGAAATATTGACCGGCGGCTTCATCTGGGACTGGGTGGACCAGGGGCTTCTCGAACACGACGAGAACGGCGTACCCTACTGGACCTACGGTGGTCACTACGGTCCACCGGGCGTTCCGTCGAGCGGCAACTTCAACTTCAACGGCATCGTGTTCCCCGACAGAAGGGTGCAACCCGCCTACTGGGAAGTTAAGCGCGTTTATCAATACGTCGACTTTCGCTCGAGCGATATTTCAAGCGGCAACATCGAAGTCGTGAACAACTACGACTTTCTCGATCTGTCGGGTTTTGAACTGATATGGAGCATCACTGCGGACGGCCGCCCCGTGCAGAGCGGCACAGTACGCGACATGGATATCGCAGCGGAAAGCGAGGCGATTGTTCGTTTGCCGTACACGCTGGGCACATTGAGGCCGGGGCCCGCGTATCACTTGAACCTGCAGCTAAGCGGAAAAGAGCCGCGCGGCCTGCTGCCGGCGGGACACATATACGCCAGTGATCAGATTGCCCTTCCCGATCGCCGGGCGAAATTTGCCGAACCGATCAATGGCAAAGGTGAGCTATTCGTACAGCAACGCGATGCACTCATTCAGGTGAGCGGCGAAAATTTTTCGGCGGCCATCGATACCCGGAGCGGCCTGCTCTCGTCGCTTAGCTGGTCCGGGCAGGAGCTGCTGCTAACCCCATTCACGCCGAATTTCTGGCGTGCACCAACCGATAACGATTTTGGTAACTACATGCCCGATTGGGCCGCCGTCTGGGAGCAGGCGGGCCGAAATCGTTCGCTGACATCACTTGAACTGGTCGAAAGCAGCAGTGGACAAGCAGTGATTGTCGCTGAGTATGCCTTCGCGGGTGTTAGCGGTGAGCCTGTAGCAACCTGGCGTACGGCTTTCACGGTTTATGCCTCCGGTGCTATCGAGCTGGACAACGAATTCGAACGTGCCGACGGCCTGCCCGTAGTACCGCGCATCGGCATGAACGTCGAGCTCATTGGCAGTCTGGATACCGTCGACTGGCTGGGTCGCGGACCTTTCGAAAATTACTCGGATCGTAAACTAGCGGCAGTCGTAGGCCGCTACCAAAACACGGTCGCGGAACACTACGTGCCCTATATGAGGCCACAGGAGAATGGTTATAAAACCGACACCAGTTGGCTATCGCTCAGCAGCGAACAGAACGGTCTTCTGTTTACTACAGACACTGCCTTCGGTTTCGGCGTACAGCACAACCGCATGAGCGACTTCGTGCCACCGGTCAAGATCGCCATCACCAGCGAAGACGGTCCAGGCGCTCGCGACAACGACGAGCGCGTCAACATTCACGTCAACGACATCATGCCTCGCGACCTTGTTTCGCTGGACATAGACTACGGGCAAATGGGCATCGGCGGCGATGACTCCTGGGGCAAGCGAACGCTGCAGGAATATTCGCTTAACAAGAACAGCTACCGCTACACATTCACGCTCCGTCCATATTCACAAAGCCCGGAACAACTCGACACACTGGTCCGAAGATAGTGTCGGAGAGCATCGCATGAACAGAGCTCCTATTATTCTGCTGGCATTCGTTTTTTTCGCCATGCCGGCGCTGGCACAGGAATCCCCCGCGAGGTTCGGCGTTACCGAACAACGCAGCACAATGATCCCGATGCGTGACGGCGTACATTTATCGACCGACCTGTACCTGCCGGACGACGTACCCACAAGCATACCGACCGTGTTGGTCAGCACGATCTACGGCAAAAACCCATATTTCGAAAACGACCCCTTGCTGGCCGAACTCGTCCGTCGTGGCTATGCGGTCGCCGTTCAGGATGCCCGGGGGCGCTACGAGTCCGAGGGACGATACCGCTACGGCAGCGGCCGTCGTGAAGACGCTTACGATACGATTGACTGGTTGAGCAAACAGCCGTGGTCGAACGAGAAAGTCGCTACAGCCGGTTGCTCATACCACGGCGAAGCACAGATCGTCACCGCTGCGGCTCGACATCCCGGACTCGTCACGGCCCTGCCCATGGCGGCTGGCAGCGGCTTTTATTCGCCGGGGCGCGGACTCGCTGCTTTCGACGGCGGTGTATTCGAACTGGCACAGACTGCGGGTTGGTTCGCGAGTACCGGTAGCCAGGTTTTTTACGGCCCGCCCGCCTGGGTCGACCGACAGGAGTGGTTTCGTTCGGGTGCCGCGCGGCAGTTTCGCACCGAACCCCAAGTTGATTTTCAAGCGTTTGTCGCACTGTATCCAACGTTACCGGTTCTCGATCTGTTGCGGCGCGCCGGTTCACCACCCTCGGATTATGAACAGTATTTACTGAATCTGCCGGACTCGGAGTACTTTCGAAGCCGCGACTGGGCCGATGCGTCGGATCGCTTCGACATACCCGCGCTGTTCGTCGACTCCTGGTACGACTACGGGCCTGCAGAATCATTGCAGCTTTTTAATCTGTTGCAAAAAAACGGTACTAGTGAGGCCGCGCGGAACAACCAGTTCATCATCATCGCGCCAGGCACGCATTGCGGCTATAACAACGCAACGGAAAATACCATCGTCGGCGAGCGCGATCTGGGAGACGCACGGCTGGATTTCCTGGATATTCAGCTTCGCTGGTACGACTACTGGATGAAGGGTATCGACAACGGCATCACGCAGATGCCGCGCGTTCAGTACTACCTGATGGGCAGGAACGAGTGGCGCTCTGCGAGCGCATGGCCTGTTCCCAACACGCAGTACAAAAAGTGGTACCTGCAGAGTCAGGGCAAGGCCAACAGCCGCTACGGCGACGGCAGGCTTTCACTAAGTTCACCGACAGAGACCATAGAAGACCGCTTTACCTACGACCCGGCTACCCCGGTGCCATCGCTGGGTGGGCATACCTGTTGCACGGGGCTGGCAACCGAGGCCGGGGGCTACGACCAGTCGACTATCGAGATGCGGCACGATATTCTCGTCTACACGTCACCCGCTCTTGAGACCGGCATCGAAGTAACCGGCCCGCTCGAAGTTATCCTGCAGGTTTCTTCATCGGCCGTCGATACCGATTTCACGGCTAAACTGGTGGATGTCTATCCCGACGGGCGCGCGTTCAATATTCAGGAGGGTGCGCTTCGCATGCGCTATCGAGAAGGTGTTGATAAACAAGTCTTCATGAAACCCGGCGACATTTACGAGATACGTCTCGACCTTCATGTGACGAGTAACTATTTCGCACCCGGCCACCGGATTCGACTGGAGGTATCGAGCTCGAATTTTCCGCGCTGGGACCGTAACCTGAATACGGGTGGCAACAATTACGATGAAACCGATTGGCAGATCGCCGAAAACGCTGTCCATCATTCCAATGATCGGCCATCCTATATTGTCCTACCCGTGATAGAGTAAATACGATGAAGAAGGAGACTGTTTTGTGCGCGTTATCACTGCTCTCGCTATTCGGTCGCGCCGATGCCGAGCAGCGTTTCGGGGTTGAACAATATTTGGCGCTAAAGGGCGTTTCGGAAATCAGCGCCAGCCCGGACGGTCTGTATGTCGCCTATACGACAACGGCGAGTGACCTGGAAAAAGACCAGTCGCAGGACACTGTGTGGATGCAGCCGACGGCCGGCGGCGATCCGCTGCGGATGACCAGTGTCGAAAGTAGCTCAAGCAGTCCCGTATGGAGTCCGGATGGCCGTTATCTGGCAGTCTTATCCGACCGCAAGGACGAAACGACACAGGTCTGGTTGTTCGATCGGCGCGGCGGTGACGCGCAGCAGCTCACGAAATTCAAGCAGGGAGTCGACTCCTTCCAATGGGCGCCGGACAGCAAGAGTATGTTGTTGCTGGTGGAAGACCCAACCCCGGAAGACCTCGACGAGGAAAAAAGCGAGAATCCCCTGCCCTATGTGATCGATCGCCTGCAATTCAAAGAGGACTACGTCGGCTATCTCGATCGCTATCGCACGCACATCCACGTTATCGGTATCGAGGATCGCGAAACCCGACAGGTGACATCCGGCGACTTCGACGACAGCGAGCCCGCCTGGGCACCGGACGGTGAGCGCATCGTATTTGTCAGCAACCGAACGCAGACTCCGGATCGCAATCGGAATACTGATCTCTGGATTGTCGACACTGCGCAAGGCAGCGAAGAACCGCTGCAACTAACCACCCATGAAACTGCCGACGCGAGCCCGTCATGGAGTCCCGACGGACAATCGATCGTCTATACCTCGACAACGACGGGTGGGCTGACAAGTTATGCCATCCCACAGCTGACGACCATCAACGTCGAGAGCGGCAAACCGGCAGTCAACGAAATACTTGCGGAGACACAGGTATTCGACCCACAGTTTTCAGGCGACGGCACGTCGATACTCGCGATCGCCGAGCGCCGTGGCGAGCAAAACCTTGTCAAAGTAGACGTCGGATCGGGCGCGGTGCAGTCCCTGGTCGAGGGCAGCAATACTGTCAGCGAGTTCGAGATTGCCGCCAACGGCACTGTCTATGTGTTGGTGGCTCAGCCGCAGCAACCCGATGAGATATTCGCCCTGCGTACGGACGGACTGGTGCAACTCAGCTTCGAAAACCGCTCGCTGCTGGCGGACGTGGCGACAGCGACAGTCGAGAAGTACGCCTATACGGCCAAGGACGGCACCGAACTGGAAAGCTTTGTCACGTTTCCGCCAAAGTATCGTAAAGGCAAGGCTTACCCTGGAATTTTGTATATTCATGGCGGCCCGCAGGCACAGTGGGATCATCGCTTTGACGCGGAGGCACAGCTTCTCGCCGGCCAGGGCTACGTTGTCGTAATGCCAAACCCGCGCGGCTCCTTCGGTTACGGACAGGCGTTTGCCGAGGCGATTCGTGCCGACTGGGGAGGTATCGACTATGAAGATGTCATGGACGCGATGGACTTTGCGATCGAAGAGGGCTGGGTCGACGAGGATCGCATGGGCGTTTACGGATGGTCCTACGGCGGCATGATGACCAATCATATCATTACCAAGACCGATCGCTTCAAGGCAGCCATCACCGGCGCAAGCGCTACGCTGTACGTAGCCAACTACGGACACGACCAGTACCAGCGCTGGTGGGAAGAAGAGCTCGGTTTGCCGTGGCTGGCCGAGAACCGTGAAAAATGGGATCGTATTACACCGTTCTATGCTTTGGACAAAGTGAAGACACCGACTCTGATCGTCGGCGGTGAAGATGACTGGAACGTGCCGATTATCAACTCGGAACAACTCTATATTGCACTTAAGCGGCAAGGTGTTCCGACCGAACTCGTCATCTACCCTAACGAAGGTCATGTGCTGTCGGTACCGTCTTACGAAAAAGATCTGTACACCCGCTATTTCGCATGGCTCAAGCGCTACGTCATCGGTAAGACAGCAAAAACCAGGGAATAGCTCTTAACCCTCGACCAGGAACAGTACACTGATGGGACACAAGACGGTGTTCGGCCTGCTGGCTCTGATATTCGGACTGGCCGGCTGCGAAAGACCAATCGCCACCCGCGCTGCCGATACAGTCTTCGTGAACGGTAATATCTACGCCGGGAACATCAAGAACCCGTGGGTGTCTGCGCTGGCGATCAGCGAAGACCGCTTCGTGTACGCCGGTGACGACGCCTCGGACTACATAGGACCGGAAACAGCGGTTTACGATCTCGATGGCAAGACGGTCATACCGGGAATAATCGACGCGCATTCTCACCCGGGAATGGTCGCACTGACGGCCGGGCAGGTCCTATTGGACGATGCGACTACGAAAGAAGAGCTCATGAGCGCCGTCGCAAAGATGGTCGCGGACAATCCCGACAGGGAAATCCTGATGGGCGGCTTCTGGTCGAATGACCTGTTCGACGTCACAGGGCCGCGAAAAGAAGACCTTGACCGGATAGAACCCGACCGGCCGGTCATTCTCTACGATGGCTGGGCGCATACGGTATGGGCGAACTCAGCGGCATTAAAGCAGGCTGGAATTACACGTGACACCGAAGATATCGTCCCTGGTTTTTCCTTTTATCAAAAGGGCGAAGATGGCGAGCCGACGGGGTGGGTTACGGAGTCGGCCGCATCAGTGTTCGTGAATAATTTTCAGACCGTTACACCGAAAGTTGAAAAGACGCTGCTCGATTACCTCGACTACTACAGGAGCGTTGGGGTAACGACGGTACTCGATGCGGGAAACTTCGGTTTGGACCGGGAAGTGTACGCGGCAGTGTCACGACTGGACAAAGAGGGAAAACTGCCGATCCGGTATCACGGCGCATATACGCTGTTTCAGCCAAACGATCTACCGGCGGCGGTTGAAACCTTGAGACAGCTCGGCGATGAATTCAATAGCGAGAACGTGCGGATCGACACGCTGAAGATCTTCTTCGACGGCGTTATCGAAACACGCACAGCCGCACTCTCGAGCGACTACCTGGATACGCCGGGCAATAAAGGCGACGCGCTACTCAGTCGAGAGCAGGTTCACGGACTAATTCTCGATCTCGAGGCAGAGGGTCTGAACCTTCATATTCATAGCGTCGGCGATCGCGCAACCACGACACTGCTCGACGCAATTCAGGATGCGCATGACAGCCTATCGCGCCCCCCGGCTATTCGAATTACCATTTGTCACCTGGAAATCGTCAAAGAGACTGACTTCGCCCGCTTCAGAAAGCTCGGTGTCATCGCCAACTTTACGCCTCACTGGGCGGTCGGCGGCGACTCCTCCTGGTATACACAGGGAGTCGGCGATGCCGCGCTAAGCATGCAACGATCGCAGCCGCTGATCAGCGACGGTGCAGTTGTTACTTTTTCGAGCGACATTACCGACGCGTATGAATGGGAAACCGATCGTGCCAATCCGTTCCTGGGAATACAGGTCGGTCACAATCGCCAGGATGTCGGGGTAGGCGCCAACGGTGATTTCCTTTCTCCGATGAGTGAACGTCTGCAGCGCGACGATTTAGTAAACGGTTATACGACTAACGCCGCTTATCAGCTCGGCCGGTCGGACGAGTTCGGCACAATCGCCGTTGGTCAGCGTGCGGATCTCCTGGTGCTGAACCAGGACCTGTTCGAGGTGGACAGATACGACATTCATAAGACCAAGCCCGTTGCCGTCATGGTAGACGGCGTCGTGGTGTCCGGAACACTGCCGGCAGCAGAATAGGGTTAACGCCCTGTCGGGCGGCTCTTCAGACAATGACTCCGGCGCTACCAGCCGTTGGTCCGTGACCACTCGCTGATGAGTCCGTCGCCATCGATCGCATAGTACTTGTCGTACTGACCCGCCGTCGCGCAAGCATGATTGGGAAATACTCGCAGCAACGCTCCCAGTGGGAGTTCTCCGTAGGCGACCGGAAGACTTGGATCGCGAGTGCTCACGATACCGTGTTCCTGATTTGCGCTCACGACGAGAAGATCGCCGGCGAAGCCTTGTCCCTCGTCGTAAACCAGCCCATAGCCCTGATCGACTTCCTGCCCCGCCGTACCACGGTCACGCGACATCGCCATCCATCCGGCATCTGTGACGACCCAGTTCTTTTCTCTCTGATACCCAATGACGCTCGTCAGCACGCTGACAGCAATATCGTCGATAGTACAAACACCGATTCCAGCCATCACCAGATCGAAAAAAACATATACGCCCGCACGAACTTCGGTAACCCCTGACAAATCGTCAATAGAAAGGGCTGTGGGAGTCGAGCCAACCGAGACAACCGGGCACGGTAAGCCCGCATCGCGGAGCCGGTTTGCAGCAAAGACCGTTCGGTCGCGCTCTTGCCGGGCAATCTGCAGCAAGGCTTTCGGACTACTGCAGGCGTACGAATCTCCTGCATGAGTCATAACCCCGGATAGCGTCGTCCCGTCGGATTCGTGCAGCAGCTTGCCAATCTTCAGAAGCTCGAGACTCTCGGGCAAAACGCCTGAGCGATGGCCATCGGTATCCAGCTCAATGAGTACATCGAAAGGCCTGCCCCGATGTTCACCGTCGGCAGCAACGAGCTCCGCCATCTCGACACTATCGAGCGTAATCCTGAGCTCGCAACCGCGTTCCAATAGCGACGCCACCTGAGCGAGTTTGTTCGGCGCAATTCCGACGCCGTAGAATATGTCCGTTACACCATGCTCGAAGAAATACTCAGCCTCGTGCAACGTCGATACAGTAATACCGTGCGTATGCCCGGCGTTACGAACACGTTCAAACACCTCGATGGACTTGTGCGTCTTGACGTGCGGCCGCAGTCTGCACCCGAGAGTCTCGATACGCTGCGCCATGCGGCGAATATTGCGTTCCAGCCTGACTTCATCTACAAGCAGAGAAGGTGTCTGTATATCATTGATTTTCATATTTATTTCTTATTGAAAATACACATTCTATGGCACAGAGCACCTGCCAGCGAACGCCGGTACTCACGTTTCCTGCTCTTCGATTTCGAAATAGAACGCGGCAACCCCGATTCGTGGCAGGCTCTTACCGTTTTCACTGACGAGAGGTTCTTCTCCGCTTAGTTCATAGCTGCAAATCACGTCGTCAATATCTTCAAGAAACGCGCCTAACCGTTCCCTGGAAACTCGTCTCAGAACGCCGACTTTGTCAGGCTGAATCCTTGCAGAATGTGCTGCACGCACAACATGACGATTTTCCAGCGGGGCGTTCCAGTTCTGTGAAATGCTTGTCGCCAACGGAACCAGGAACAGCGAAATAATGTGTGCAAGGTTGTCATCCTTGCCTATGTAATGCCGCCGAACAAGCGAAATACGCTTATCGCCCTGGATCGAAACGCAGCCGGCCTGCACAAAGCGATGCAAGCAACTCTCGACATCCTGCTCGCCTGTAACCGACCTGACGAGTTCGCTAAACGTGCCCGGTCCTGGGCCGAATTCGAGTTCGCGGGGCGTACCGCGGCTGTCAAGGTATTTTTCGGAGTTCGCCCACACGCCCAGGACCGCAGAACTATCCAAAAGGCGCGGACTCTCCGGCCGGTCCATCTCCGCAGACTTCGCGATAAGCGCAGAAACATGCTTGCGGCTCATGCCAGTCAACTCGGCAACCCTGTTTATGCTGGCTGGCCTGGCTTTGCCTCCGTATTCTCGTCGAGCAACCTCGACGAACGCACTTTTTAACTCGTTGATGACCATCGCTACGGTCAGCTTGTCTTTTAATAGCAAGCTCGCAAGCGGAATAAAGAGCGCGCGCAGAGCTCTTAGTACATTGTCGTGTTTTGTCGCCATACTTCTCCGACCTGCCTGCGTTTTTTGTCCAGTTTGAATACTAGTTTACGCTGACGCATTGAGCATGTCGGGATCTTCGATATCGCGCTTGAGTACGGGTGCTGGCAGGCGCTCTAGGCACCGCAGGACTCGCGGACAATCAACTCAGTTGGCAAACGTTCAGAGCGGATCGCACTGGTGCCGCTTGAATTCATCAATTTTGACACGAGCAACCTCCCGGCTTTGGCCATATCCTGCGATATTGTTGTCAACGCCGGGTGGCTGTAACGTGCCAGCAAAACGTCATCATAGCCCACTACCGCGGTATCGTCCGGCACGGTTTTTCCACCCCTGATGAGACCTCTCATGGCACCCAGCGCAACCAGGTCGCTGGCGCCGAAAATGGCATCGAATTCGATGCCTTGTACCATTAGACGTTCAACAGCTTCTTCTGCGGACTCCACTTCAAAATGCACAGGCGCAATCAACTGAGGGTCTACTGTTAAGCCGGCGTCCTCCAGCGCCCGGACATAGCCGGTATATCGCTGCATAATTTCGGGTGCCTCGGTATCCCCAAAAAACGCGATCCGCTTTCTGCCGAGTCGAATCAGATGTGCGGTTGCGCGGCTTCCGCCGCGGATATTGTCGCTGCCGACTGAGCAGTAACGTTGCCCGGGCAAATCCGCTCCCCAGACGACAAAACGGTTTTCTGTCGCCGCCAGTCGATTAAACCGTTCATGTAGAAAGCTCTGCCCCAAAAATATCACGCCTTCGGCGCGGCTCGACGAAATCAGCTCTGAAAGATCGTCGAAATTCTTCGGCACGATATGCGAGATGACAACATCGCATTCCGCTTCGCGCGCTGCCTCGCCTACGCCAGCGATCAGCTCCATAAAAAACGGGTCGGCACGCGCATCGCGCCGTCCAAGCGATGTGGGAATAGCGATGGCAATAGTTGCCGCCGCACCCGAAAGGATGGCCGGCATTTTTGGGTGAAATGGATATTGATGTTGGCGCGCCAGTTTCCAAATCCGGCGTTTGGTTTCGTCGCGCACCAGCGGGCTGTCATGCAGCGCACGCGATACCGTCGCTAAAGAAACCTCAGCAAGCTCAGCGAGATCTTCCAGGCGTATGCTGCGCTTAGATGATGTCTCTGGTCTATCCATTAGCACCCCGCCATATTTATTGATCCTGCAATGCAGATTTTAAGGCGTGACAGGCAGTTACGCCAGCCGTTGCGTAAATTCACATTGCAAACCGGGCCGTTTTGGACCAGATAGCTCGGCCGTTTCAGGTACTCTGAGAAGAGGGAGGAATGGCAGGGTGAAGAAACTGCAGCCCCTTCTTTGACCCGAAGATCAAAGAAGGGGCATGCTCAATAGTAACAAGTAATGCAGGATGGGCTGGCTAGAACGTCGGCGTAACCTCCGCCAGATCCACAACGCCGCCAGTCGCGTCAGACGACGTCGTAGCGGAACGATTGGAACCGGATTCCCAGGTCACGTTCCCCAGACTATCCTTCAGGATGAACTTGTACTCGAGGCTTGTGCTCACGGGCACACTCACCGGCAGAAACCATTTCCACCACTCGCTGGCATTGGGATTATGGAAGGCGTCAATGGCTTTGTCCGGATCCCAGTCACCGAGTTCGGGAACGTTGCCCACCACATACACTTTTTGACCGACGGAAGTGTACGCCACTACATGGAAGATCATCATGTTTTGATCGTCGGAGAGAACGTTAAACGTAAAGCCATTGCTGGTGTTACCGCTCTTCACGACGGTGATGGTCGTCTCTCCGGCACTGACGTTAGGAACGGTTACTGTCGCGCTATTAGCGCTGTTTGAGACAACGGTGGCGGACGTGGTGCCGAATTTCACGGTGATCGTGCCATCCAATCCGGTGCCGAATATCGTGACATTGTCACCGTCGCGCCCGACGACCGACTGCATATCGCCGAGTTTCGGGTTGCTGCCGAGACTGGGGTTGTGGCTCCAGACTGCGACTTCCTGCTGAGACAATGTGAAAGCGGGGATTTCCCCGGACGCGACCGTGATGCTGGCGCCATCCAGTTCTGCATCGAGCTCGTCTGTATAAGTTCCAGCAGGAAGCGTCGTCGAAATTGCAGGCAGGTTGTAGGAGTTAAAGGGACTGCGATTAACAGCGATAATCACTTCCTTGTCATAGAATTTACGCGACATCACCATCACATCGGCGGTCGAGTAGAGAACGCTCGTCTGACCGAAAGCGACGGCATCGTTCGATTGGCGCACATCCGACAATTTCTTGATGATCTTGAAGGCTCGCTTCGTCTCGTCAAAAGTGGTGTCGGTTTCCATAAAGACGCGCCCACCATTCTCTGTGGCGTCATCGCCGTCAACATATTGCTCGGTGCCGTAGTAGATGTTGGGAATGCCTCTCGAAACCAGCGTGATTGCCAGAGCGACATCCAGGCTGCGCGTGTCGCTGTTGACGCGCAGAAAACGTGAGACGTCATGGTTGTCGATGAAGGTTACAGTCTGATTTTCGTAGATATAGTCGTCATCTGTGTAGTCATAGAAGTTAGCGAGGTCAATCATATCGTCCGTGCCGTTGCCAATGACGTTGGTCAGCGTTCGGAAATATTCGAAATCGAGATTGTTAATGCCTGTACGGTCTGGAAAAGTGGTGTACTCCCCGTACTTGGAATCGGGTTTTCCAATAAAAAACTCGCCGAAATGTGTCACTGCGCCGCCGCTGCTGGAGTCAATGGCGTCTCGGAAAGATTTTGCGAAGGCGGGATTCATATGCAAGGTGGCGTCATGCCGAAAACCATCGATGCCTTTACCCTTCCAGAATATCGCCGCTTCTTCCAGGTATTCCGCGACTTCCGGCAGTTCGTGCGTAAAGTCCGCCAATGAACCGAGTTCTTTGTAACGAAAACCGTATCGGCTTGAATCGCTGCCGCGATCGCCAAGGCTGTGAAACCATCCCGGATTTTGTGTACCGTTCGGGTCGGCCAGCAGATTATCGGAGCTGCCGTCGGAGTTCAGATCCTTCGGGTCGCCATCGACATCGAATTCAAAGTCGCCACTGCCGTTGCGATCGGGCTCGTACAACCTCCCGTTTTCGGCCGAAAAGCTGTCTGTTGGGTTCTGCCAGCGACTGGTATGGTTTGAAACGAAGTCGATAACGACTTTAATATCTTCGTCGTGCAGCGCAGTAATCATGTCGGTGAAATCTTTCATATCGCCGAAATGTGAATTGGTACGGAAATAGTTGCTGGCGTGATAGCCGTGATAGCTGGACCAGGTAAGATTACCGCCACCGTTGTAATCAATAATGGCTTCGTCGCGATTGGCGTATGGCGCGGAAATCCACACGGTGGTTATGCCCATATTCTTTAGATAAGTAATCTTGTCGGTAATCCCCTGCCAGTCGCCACCCTGATAGAGTTTCAGATCGGCGCCGGTGCCGTCGAAGATCGCCGGTGGCGAACCTGATGGAACGTTATTCGTAGCGTCACCATCAACAAATCGATCGGTCAGAATCTGATAAACCACGTCTCTACCGTTAACGGGCCCTAAGGATGTTTGCGCATACGCGTTTGTCATCCATGCAGAAGAAATCAAGAGCGCGCATGGTACCGCCCTGCAAAGCCACTGAAGTTTCATAGGTTTTTCCTCTATTCAAGTGTTACGAACGTAAGCATCGGAGTGCAGCCGCAGGTTTGGCCAAAACGCTTCTTGGCTGGCGCAGGTCACCAAACGGAAGGCAAATGAGGATTATGTAGTGTACGGACTCGTGATCCGGAGTCAAGGTAGATTTGATTATTTTTACAAAGATTGTCGATGCAGGGAATTTCCAAAATTGTAAAAACAGAAAGAGAATGATATTCATAACTAATTGAAAAATATCTATAATTTTCGTCATAAAAATATAAAGCTGAATTACTGATGGATTTATTTCGCGTATAAGGCCAGTAAATGCGGCAACTTGATAGGAAAATTGTAAATTTTTACATTTTTAAATTGTGTCAATTCGCCTTGTGGGCAACGGCCGAAGTGATCTGTTAAGTGCAGCCCCACGGTTGCCCAGTTCGCCAGCGGCAGCGCTTAGCGAACTCATCAGCGCTGCCGACTGGAAACGCTCAGGCTGGTCTCGGAAAACTATCGGAAAACTGTCGGAAGTGACTGGGGAAGGCCCAATCCGGGATTGCTCAACCGCGTTCTTTGTATCTCTCAGGGCCGGTAACGAAAGGCAGGTCCGGGGTTGGCACGATATAGGCGTTCGCGATCGCAGCGCAGCCTTCGATGCGTTTCAAATGTTCCTCGAGCTTGGCGCGCGGATGAAAGACGAACTGAATGTAGCGTGACATTTCCTTCTCGTCATCGGTCATGCTACCCGGTTCCATTCCAATAAGATCCGGATATCGCGCTTGCGTACGGGTACTGGGAGGCAATCCTCCGATGGAGAAAAATTTCTTGCTCTTGAGGTGCAGGAAGCCGCCGCGATCCGGGACATAACGCCAGCCTGGAGCGATGCTCGCTGCGATGCTGGGAGCTACGCCGCGAATCGCCTTCTTTCCCCGTTTGTTCCTATAAACCATGCTCGATAGTCTATATTTTCCTTATGGCTTTCTCCAAATTCGGCTGCGGACCAATTTTCTGACTCAACGGAACACCAGGGCCTGGTTTTTGTGGGGTTCCTGTTTGGATCAGGAGCTTTCGAACCTGCGCGGGTGTCAGTGGTTTGCCGCGCTTGAACTTCGCACGACCTTGTACGCAGGCGACCGCACCCGTCACGATAGGTGATGCGCTCGAAGTGCCGGAAAACCGGAGCGTATACCAACGATTCTGCGCCCCGCCCTGCGCATCGCCGTAGCCAAGGGTGGTGACGTGCCAGCCCCAAGCCTGCACGTTAACGATCTTTCCGTAGTTGGAGAACCAGATACGCGATCGTGGCACGCCGATCTTCTTATAAGCCGTTCCACCTCCGGCACCATCATTATCGAAGTAGTCCGTCGGTGGCACACCGGCGCCTACAACGATGGCGCCTGAATCCTTTTGCAGACCAGTATTGTTGAATATCGGCAGCTGAAAGTTCTCGTTACCATTCCCTGCCGCCTCCACTACAGTTATGCCTTTAGCCGTTGCGGCTCGGATGGCAGAGAAAATATCTGGCCAGAACTGCATCGCCACGTACTTACCATTCGGACCCGTTCCCTGCAGTTCAATCAGAATGGCATCACCAGGTTTTAGTTTCTTCGTCGCATTGCGAATAGCCTGTCCGGTATTGAATACGCCATTGATTACCGCCGAATGCACCGCTGCACGTGCACGGTTTGAGATGCCCACGGTACCAAAATCGTTGGGTCGACTGACCATTTCTCCCAACACAGCCGTTCCATGGTTTTTCCATCCGATGCCCGGGATCAGACTGCCGCCAAGTAACGGAATGTTTTTCGGCAGGTCCTCATGCTTGCGATTCCAATTACCCTCGATATCGACGATGCGGATCTTCTCACCACGCGCACCTTTAAGCGGCCATACACCCATTGCCCCGATGCCGTTTGGCGCAGACATAAGATAACCCTGCGTCGGTTCAAAGTTTCGACTGCTCGCAGAAGCACCATCCGCTATGGCTGCCGGAACGGGTTTTGGTGCCTCGTAGGCCGTCCAAACCGCATCTGCGGTATTAAGTGACTTGACGAGCGCACCGATGTCCTTTTTTCGCCGCGGCTTCACCTGTGCGAACCCGCCGTGAGCGAAATCTGCACTAACGTTAACACCCAGCCGTGGCGGTGCCTGTGTTATGCGTTGCGCCACCTCTTGCTTACTACACCCAAAGTGCGACTGAACACCGCGTGCACCAAACCGTTCGAGGATCCGGTTAATCGCTTGTCTACTCGTCTCTGTATCGGCCGCCCCTTCGAAGCCGGACGCGGAGTATCCTACTCGGCTATCGTGCTTTAACTCGATCACAACATAGTCCGGAGTACGCGGTGATTCGATTTTTGACACTAAATACCCGGTATCGGGCTTACGTCGTTTCTTTCGTGACGCTGACGTGGCTTTCTTCGGCATGACCGTACCCCTCCGACTCTGCAGTGATCTTACAAAACAGGCCGTTGCTCAGATCAGTACGACGGGCATCCTGTTTTGGCCGCTATCACTATAGGTATAGACGAAAGAATAGATATTTCCACTCAGGAGTTGGTTGTGACGTTCTTTTGCTACCTGGAAACGGCCAACAGATTGTAAGTCAGCGCTCCTATTTACCGAACGGCGCTGTCAAAGCAATGATTTTGCCGCCCCGCAGCACTTTCAGGAGTATGAGCTCGCCACTTTCCATATCTTTCGATTTTTCGCGAAACTCGACCATCATCCCCGGCGATATCTTCACGCCGCCTACCGAGAGAATGATGTCGCCGCCGATTAACAGCTCCTGGCCCGCGATGGAGGCTGGCAATCTACTTTGCCGCAAACCCATTCTCGACGCGGGCGAATTCGAGGCGACCTTTTGTACCAGGTAGCCTGATTCCTGCGGCACATTCAGCGCTTCGGCAAGCTGCCCGGTAAGCAGGGTTCCGCTCATACCGGACCACGCCATCCGACTCACGAACAATGCATCCCGGGCCGCATTGGACGTAACCGCAAATCCCAGGCCCTCGGACCCGCCTGACTGGCTGCGAATGTGACTGACAACACCGATAACCTCTCCCCGCTGATTGAACATGGGGCCTCCGGAATTCCCCTGGTTTATCGCCGCATCGGTCTGAAAAGTCTCTGCCTGCACGCCACCGAGCGTTCCCTGGTCATTGGCATGGCGTGCCGAAATATGACCCACCGACAGGGTATGAGAAAGGCCATACGGTGCACCGATAACAAAAACCTCCTCGCCAATGCTGACCTTGTCCGAATGACCAAGTCGTGCCGGCTCGATATTCTCGGGAATCTTATCCAGCTTGATCAGAGCAACATCCTTGACGGGGTCGGACGCAATGACCGCGGCGGTCACCTTGGCACCGTCCACAAACTCGACCTGCACCAGGTCCGCTGTCTGAACGACGTGCGCCGCGGTTATGACATGACCGTCCTTGTCGATCAGGAAGCCGGACCCAAGCCCGGGCAGCGCGACTTCGCCCAGCCTGCTTCCCGGCGCAATCTGGCGCTCAACCGTGTAGATAACGACGACCGCAGGGTCAGCTTCGCGAAATAGCTTTCTGTAGTCTGCGGCAAACGCGATCGACGACATCACCAGCGACAGGAAAACACTGACTGTAACTCTCATACCCATGCGTTTAGCCTCAATGATTGTGTTTGTGGTGAATAACTGATGCCGTACTCACAACTCGTGCAGCTCGTCCAGCGCCTCGCGCAATGACCGCGCCCATCGTTTTGCCTCTCGCCGGACCGTCGCCAGATTGGAAGCCCTCGTGCTCAGTTGCAGATCGTCCAGCGGCTCCGCGGTTCGCCTTTCCGTCGCCCGTGCCAACACCTCTCCACTCATCGAATCCTGAAGTTCAATCACAAGCGTCGCCGTGCCGATCGTACGAATATAGTTGCGCTCCGGGCCCGGGCCCTCCTCCGGCACGTTCGAAACGACATCGATCAGACCTGCACGAAGTATCACGACATCCGGCCCCGGTTTATCGGTAAAAGTGAAGTACTTACTGGCGCGCAGTTCGTCACTGAACGCCTCCCGCAGCACTTCCTCCAGTCGCGACCGCTGCCGCTCACTGATCTCAAATTCGGTCGCACTCCGCAACCCGGAACGAACCGTGCGGTATTTAACGCCGGTATCGATCGGAAGAATCTTCGAGTACTTCGCGAGCGAAATGTCCGGCGTCACCCAGGCGTCAATGCGCCCCGTATTGTCGACAC
This sequence comes from Woeseiaceae bacterium, assembly GCA_021773035.1. Taxonomy (GTDB): domain Bacteria; phylum Pseudomonadota; class Gammaproteobacteria; order Steroidobacterales; family Woeseiaceae; genus UBA1847. The sequence continues at coordinate 58,183 of JAJFKU010000061.1, read as the reverse complement.
GGTGAAGGCCGTCGAACGTGACCTCAGCCGACGGGCCAGTCTGCACCGTTTGGGTGCCTGACACGCAGCCTGTGAGTGATATCAGCAACATAGCCGGAAGAACCGCGGCACGAAACATACAATTCTGGTGAGTCATGATCGTAAGAACCCAGATAGGGAGACATATAGAAAGAACAACGCTATATCTCCAGCCCAGGCAAATCAACAGCAGGTTTTTACGTCGATTCCGGCGGAGTCGTGCACCCGGATGAATGGCGCTACTTGAAAGCGAACTTCAATCAGCGCTCGGAAATCGAATCGACTCCATACTTGCTCTGAGTACTTCCTCATACAGAGGAAAATCCTGCTTTGTTGAGTTGAAATTGAAGATGACCATCCGCTTCTGGAAACTAGTAATGAACATGATGTTATGGATATCGGTATCAATTGCGCTCGACGTCATTTCCAGAAGTATCCACTTCTTTCCGTCGTGACTGACTACTTTGTTCTGCTTCCACTGGATACCAGGAATTGCGACGTTGAACATCTGCTCAAACGATACCCGCAGATCCTCCATATTCATCACTGAAAGATCCTTGTTCTTCACGTCGAATGCGACCGTGGTCGTAGCTCCAGCATTAGCCACGACGTACCTTGGCGCATTCTTACCTGGCCATTTCAGATCAATTAGATTTTTCGGTAGCCGTTCAAAACCTTCCGGCGGCGTGAACGTAATGCCCGTGTCGGCCAGTTCGATACCCCCGGGTGAACTTCCGACCGTAACTTGCTCAGCGCTTGACGCTTTTTCGATGCCGGCCATCATCATGCCATCGCATCTCTCTGTTCTGACATTAATCGCCTCATTATCGAGCTGCAACAACACGTCCATTACGTCATTATCGACGGTACCACCCGCGAATGCAGGCAGGACTATGTCAACAGGCAAGCCCTGCTTGAGTGCCTGGGCATGTACCTCAGTAATAATGCAGTCTGACAATGCCTTTAGAGACGATGTAACCAAGCTGTCAATCTCTGAGTCTGGCGAGCCCAGATACCTAGCGATTTTCACCATCTCCTCGGAACTTTCTTCAGAAATGGTTTCGAAGAGCGCGCGCTTGGCTTGAAGCAGAATTTCAGATTGTTCGTCTACGTTGGACAACGCTGGCGTCAATACAATCAACACAGCGATCAGGCGAATCATGTTCTTTCCCCAGTATACGTTGGTGGATAACTCCCTACGGTCACCGACGACGGCTTGATTCAACCGGAGTTGATACGAGTTAGTCAGGTGCTTCGAAACAACAAACTTCCCAGTATTTTGGCTAGTACATCAGCTAGAACTCTATTATCTCGCAGATCATCAAAGTGCTCCTCAAGAACCACCCGGCCTGACTCTAGAATGGCTAACTCAGACTCGCCCGAATCCCAAACCAGGAAATCAACTTCACTCCTCTTGCTTCTCAAATTCAGAGCACAAGAATGTTTCGATCGATCGTCGGTTGTTCGCTCGAATATGATTACCACCCCTCGCGATTCAAGAAAATCGCAAAGAGAACGTGACCAAATTTCAACACAGTCCAGTACTTCCACGCTCTAGTTTGTCTTTCCCGTGACGATTGACGGTGCGGCTCCAATTTAGACACTTCCTTGCGCTATTTCTGGATGCCTCTCACGCTTTCTGCAAAAGAATTCTCTCCGTATCCCATACGAACTAGCTCATCAACTGCGGAACGAAGGGCGCTGCGAAGCTCGGATGAATTTTTTGCATTTCGTTCTGGCAATTCAACATGGATGTCGGTGTGGCTAATACTCACGCTTGATGACACAAGCCATCCAGTTCCTAACCGCCCCATCTCAATCCACCATGCAGCTACCTGGCCCTTTTGCGAGTCTACGTCTGCTTCAACGTATTTTTCCAGCCGCCAACCGTGCTTGTATTCCCTTATGTCCGCGCCAGTACGTACATCGCCAAAACCAGACTTTTCACGCAACTCTCTCGCGAAGTCATTGAGTCGCTCACAAGTGCTTGCAAATGCTTCGATCGCATCCGCAGAAGCATCATCTTCTGTATTCTGATCTAGCGTCATTTTCGTGACACGGTCATATAAGCAGGTGGATCATGTTCTTACCTCCATGTTAAGCGACCAGAATTCGTTTTGACACGCTCTCATTCTAGCAGGGCGGTGCAGAACCGCCTCGATGCCGTCCGGTCTCGATATCGACAGAGAATTCCACCCACCGTTCGTGCGGCGCATCCCAAGCTCTTCCCTTCAATGTACCGTCACCCATCAGCGCCTCTATTTCGATTCCATCCCAAGAAACACGCTTCGACTTCCACACTAGGCCTGCGACGCCATATGCGACGAGTTTCGTATAGTCGTGAAAAATCAGCAGTTGCTTGCTCGGCGCCCCGACAGCTGGGAAAACAGGCGTCGCCTCAACTTCGATGGCTGAGTGATCCTGCACGCGTACAACGTAGGCCGCACCTCTGCTCAGGACCGCAAGATGATCCTCGTCAGGACCCAGATAAACAGCATCTTTGTTGTTAACCCCACCATCCCCAAAGGCAAAAATACCGATCCAGGGGTCCTGATTCTTCGCTTGGAACCATATCATCACGCCATCTCGACCGATGCTAGACGAATTCTCCGGAAAATAGTGGCAAGGGCTCGGCGTTGACGGAATCTCAGACAAAATCCTGAAGTCAAAATTCGGTCGCAATCCATTGTCAATTATTTGAATTTCGGACATCGCTTGTGCCTTGCTTAGTCGGGTCTAAAGAATCGGTGAGTGATAACTTCGTTTCTTCCAGATGCGGACGGCCTTACACCTATTTCGTAGGTTCCTTCCTTTCCGTTAAGAACTCCACGCTTCGTGTAGAGGACATAATCATCTGATACCACTGTTCTAGTTCCCTTGAAAATTTCATCATTAAACGACTCAGGGAAATTGTGATTTGGATTTGGAGAGCCATTTGCGCGTGGATTCTCCGCTCTCCTCTGCAGTTCTCGGCTAGAGTAAATTCGATTTGGTTCAGTTACCGAGCCCGCGAATTCGTCCAACGTTCCACCTGCTCCGTTTGGAACATCGGCCTTCACCAGATCCGAAACCGTATCCGCCGCGTCGCCTATTCTATCAGCGGTTTTCAGGACCTTACCAGCCACATCGCCCAGCGGGCCGAGGACCCCGAGGAAGGCGGCCGCTATATTGACTGGTGTAGGATCTTTATAGGCTTCGTAAAACCCCTTCATATCCCCAAGAATTGGCGTGAAATCAGCCACCATCCCCAGGATATCACCGATTCCTATGGGTGAGTCCGATTGGCCCGTATCTGGAATCGCGACCTTCTTGTTTCCGTGCCTCGTTACTTCTCGTATGGAAACGTAGACATCGACAAACGGTTCCCGGCGAAACTCGATGCCGTCACGGCCATAAACAATTGTGGATTCGTAGCCCCAGGAAATTTCAACGACAATTATGATTGTCGTTGTCTCGGTCGGAATTTCCTGGTGCACATGAATCGATCTGGCATTTCCGCCGGCCCCACCGAACTGCGGGTTCGAGCACATGACCAGCCCACCGCAAATCGGTCCTTGAACGATAAACCCGCTCGGGTCCGTATAACTAACCGGACTGTTCATGACGTAGCTGTAGCGATTCCAGTTCTGGCTGTAGGTTGGCGCCTGAACAACCGGGTCCGGGTTTAAGAAGCGACCCACCTGCGGATCGTATACGCGGCCGTTCATATGAACGAAGCCGGTACGATCGAGGCCTTCGTGACCCGTGTATCCCCGGCTCGTACTCTTACGCTGATCATCGGCCAGCGTAGTTACCTCGCTCTGATTAAGAAGCCTCGTCCAGTCATCTTTGCGACGCTCACCGAATGGATCGTACGCGAGCACCCGAAGTTGATTCCCCTGCTCGTCAGTTACCGCTTCAACCGATCCCAAATGATCCCGATGCAGATACTCGATAGACGAATCCCCGATATTGAGGTAGTCAATTGTCTTCACGTGAAGGACGTTCGGGCCGATGCGACTTTTCTGAACAGCTTTGTGAGTAGTATCTTTCGTATCGGTGATGCGCTCCTCAAACGCGCCGACATAGAACGTGTGCTCTATCCACTGGTCTACGCCGTCTTGCCACGTGGTCTTCTTGTAGAAACGCTGACCGTTCGGCCCATACTCGAATTCGTCTCGTGCGGTCGGCGACGTTGTGTCGCGAGTGCTGCCAATGGTGATACGCGACGGCTTATTGCGCGCGTTCCAGTCGATAAACTTGTCGCTGCCGCTGGGGCGATCGTATGTCCTTATGTTGCCGTATGCGTCGTAGCTTAGCGTGTAGACATCGCTGCCAATGGTAACGCTGCTCAGGCGATTTGTACCGGACGTGTACTGGTAGCTGGTCACGTCCGTATCTGCCGCAACGGAGCTGGTCTTCGACAGCAGGTTGCCGCGGTCATCATAATTCGTCGACAGCGTTCGTGCGGTCGGACTCACGTTCGTTGTAGCCGTCGTCAGACGGTTCAGTCCATCGTGAACGAATGACTCTTCACGGGCAGTTGCCCCAACCATCTTACGACGGCTCTCCAGTATTCCGTTGCTCTGCCACTTGTAGTGGTTATCCTGATAGACGACGCTTCCGAGGGTCGTATCGATATCCGTTATTCGTCCCGTTTTCGGATCGAACAGGCGTGCAGTCTGTATTCCATTTCCGTATGACTCCTGCGTAACGTTGCCAAACGCGTCGATCGCCGAGAACGTCTTCAAGGCCGTACTGGATGAAGTATCGGTTACGGAGTCGATATAGCCGTAGGCATTGTAGGAATGCTGTACCTGAATCCCGGACGGATAGGTCGCCTTGTCGACCCGGCCGTTCGTGTCATAGATGTAGCTATGATTGAACGTCTTGTTGTAGCCACCCGCGACGAGCTGCGTGCTGATGCTCGAGACGCGGGCATCCGAGTTGTACGACAGGGTCTCCGTAAAGCCTGTGCCGTAACTGCGAGTATGCAAAAGGCCAATGCCGCTGGCGGCAGTATCGTAGCCCCAACTCGCCGTATCGTCCTGATCGACTCTTGTTTTGAGGCGACCCAGCAAGTCGTAGCCGTAAGTCGTAAGAAGATCCGTCCCCGAAGACCCGTAACCCTGTTCGCGGAGTTCTCCCAATGCAGTGTATTTGGACTTCACTATCCCGATATCGGGACCGGTAATCGAAGTACGATAGCCTCCGTCGTCGAATAAGAAACTGGTGACCAGATTTGCACCATCCGGGTCGACGGCGACGGTCTTGGGCCGCCCGGAAGCGAAGTAGGAGTACGCGGTCTTAACTGCCAGACCGTCAGTCGTGTCCGAGTCATCTACGCTCTCAACAACTTGGCCTAATCGGTCATAAATCTCATAGCGCTCCTGAACTTCCAGCAAAGTGCTATCGGCCTTCAAAACACGGTCTTTTACCGTTCGCCTCACTCCGACGCCGGCTTCAATCGCATGCGTTATTTCGGTGTAGCTCCCGTCCGGTCTTGTCTCTTTTTCGAGCCTGTTTCGGATATCGTAATCATAGTCAACGAAATAGGCTGTCCCCGTCGCAAGATAAGGTTGACTAACCCGGCTGACGCGACCCTGCGAATCGTATTCAACATCCTGGCGCACCATTGTGCCGTTGAACGATTCGACCTCTGTTCGAATCACCCGGCTGAGCTTGTCGACGTACGATATTCTTGTTGGTGAAACTTTTGCCGCCCCCTTTTGCGTCACCGTTCTTACGCGACTGACTGGTGCGACCGTACCAACAACGGTGCAACCCACTGAAGAACAGAGATCATAGGTTGTGGTAATAACGATCCCGTCAGGCGTGGTTCGACTTACTTCGCGACCAAAGCCATCGAACAAGGCAGTCGTCTGCCGGTTGTTGGGGTCTGTTGAACTCTTGATCGCCCCGAATCGCTGGTCGAATGCGACGCTCGTGTCGTGGTTCAGCGCATTCCTGAATACGGCTGGATATCGACCTTGCGTAAAGTTCAGCGCCGAACTGGTTCGTGATGCGACGTTATCGCCGACCGTCGTTTGGCTTTCCATGAGCCCTGTAGCCGTATAGCCGAATGTCGTAGTTAGCGTATAGTCGGAGTGCGCCTGAAAACTTGTTTGCGATCCAACTCGGTTGGTGTTCCCATATCGAGTAAACACCGAATCCTGAACCTGGTCCAAAGAACCCGATGTCGGAGTACCGTCGTAGTGACGTGTGATATACGAATCCTGAAATCCAATCAGCCAATTGGACCCCGTGGTGTTGTTGGCATACGTTTTGTCCGCCTCCACGCTTCTTTCGACATTGGAGAGAGCATAGGTCGGAACCTCTCCCCAGAACGTGCCCCCAGCGCTTGAAACGCTGACCGTTCCGGCGACCTGCGTCGTACTATTGACGTCGGTGATCAGACCGCCGCTAACAACCGGATTCGCCGTAATCTGAACAGCTCCAATTGGGGTTCCGCCCGGCGCAGTCGATTCATGCAACATGCTGGTAATCTTGGAGCGATAGGGAATTACGATGCTTGAGTTCGCGCCTACCTTGGTTGCGAAAGCCGTTTCCGTCCTGGTGAGCATCTCAGTCGCAGCGCCGAACGGTGCATTGTACTGATGCATGGCACTAACCTGCGCAAAGTGCGGCGCGTCCAGGCGATACTGGTAGTAAGTGACTATCCCTGATTGTTCATCGGTTACGCGGCTCGCATAAAAACCGAGATATCCCCAGTTCTTCGTGCTGGTGCGACCGATGTCCGAGTAGGCGTAACTCATCCTGTGCCACCCGCCAATCCCGTCGCTGCGACGAATTTCAGTGACTACGGACCCGTGATCGCCACTGCCGTTGCTCGGTATCGCCTGGGTATCCGGCGCGGTAACAATTGCTCCAAACGGCTGCTCGGAGAAAACGAAGGGATTTTCGTTTGTTTCTACGACTTGTTGAGTGAACTCAGTAACCATGCCGAGCGAATCCGTTACGCGTTCTACAAAGGTTTTGAGGTAGGGGAGCGACGCCGACGGTTCCGCCCAGTCAAAGTCCAACGGTGTCAGGCATTCGGTAGTGATGCCGTTCTCGTCAAAGCCGCACAGTTGCATTCGATTAAGACGTCGCCAGTTGTTGGGTGGGCTAAATGGCGCCGTTTCACTGTCCAGCCGGTACTCTCGCACTGTCTTCGTTGCCAGCACGACGCGAACCGTGTGCAGGAGCAGATTCTGATTAAGAGTGGCCGCACCAAGCGTTACCGGTTCCAGATCACCGCGACCCACATACTGGAACTCGATTTCTGCATCCTGGTTATTTCCGTACCTGATCGACGCGGGATGCCTGACGCCCGCCGCTTCATCCTCGTAGTAGACGAAATCCATCACGTTGCCGAAGGGATCCTGCTGGCGGTTGATCGACCAGAGATAGGAGTCCGTAGGTACAGCAGTCGTCTGGTTGCCCTGGGTTACATAGTTGATACTGCGGAGCTGGCTATCAGAGGTATTTCCGAACTCACTGATGCTGCCGTCAGGTCCGTAAACCCTGAACCAGGGCTCGCTTACACTGCCCTGCATCACGATCTTGTGAAAGCTCTCGCGATAGGTTCGATACTCGGACCCGGGCTGCCACCAGGAACCGGAGACCAGAATCATCGGCTCGCCGTTCAGGCACAGGCGGTCGCTGGTATCCAGATCGATCGAGTTCGAATTGGCCTGACCCTTTACGCATCGGCGGATAGTTGAGAATCCACCTAAACTCCAGCCATAGCCAAGAAAGTCCCCGGCCAACTGCTCGCTGGCGCGTTGACGATCACGACCGCTGTTGTACACGAACGTCAAACTCGGCTGGAAGCCATTCACACCCGGTGCCGCTTCGATGGGTACGTGAATGTAGCCGTTTCCGCCTTTCGTTACGCCGGTCTCGTAAGGCTGACTACCGGCTACCGTTGTAAACGTGATGGGTGGTTCCGGGATCTGCCCCACGACGGTCGTTACTGCCTCCGAGTACTTTACGATGTCAATCGGTTCATGCGGCGGACCAACCGTAGTCTCAAGTCTCACACGATACCTGTGGCTGCCGTCGAGGCGCCCGCTGACAGCAAAGGAGCCGCCAACACCGTAATAAATGTCGCCCCAAGGCCCGCCGTCCATGCTTTCTTGCAGTGCGTTATACGAGCCGACGGGCGCCTGGGTCCACGTTACCGTGTAAGCGCCGGTAAGACTCTGGGCCGGCGCGGTCAGATTCACGTCGATGATGACTGCGGCGTGAACGACTATCGAGGAAGTCCAATTGCCGCAGCTCGTCAACGAACCGACCGTATTGCAGGCCCGGACACGGTAGTAGTAATACGCTGTCGGCTTCGGCGAGAAAGAGCGGCTCATCGCCGCAGTGTTCTGGATAGTAGAGTAGCTGCTGGAGTTATGGACGCTTTCCTGCAGTTCGTAAGAACTCACGTTCCCTGCCGCAGCGCCCCAATTGAGTGTATATGTCCCCACGTTGGCAGCAACGACATCCGGACCGGTGAGTGACGCGGGCGTGCCCGGCTGGCGTGCAATGTCAACGGATTTCGTCGCAGTCGGCGCACTGCAGCCGCTGCCGTCACAGGCGCTAACGCGGTACTCCCACTCACCGTCGAGCAACGCGGTTTCACTGTGAGTCGTCGTCGTAGGATTCGGCAGAATCGTGGCCCAGCCCCCGCCGTCTACGCGACGTTCGAGTTTGTAGTAGGTAGCGGTCGCGATACTGACCCAGCTGAGCGCGAAAGAACCATCGGTGTCGCTGCTGGGGCCCGTCAGCGGTGACGGGACCGCCAGCACCGTGACAGTCTTGGTTCCCGACCAACCACTGCAAACCGATTCCGCGTTACAACCCTCAACCCGGTACGAGTACGTGCCGACACCCTTACCGCTGACCGCCCGGCTCAGCGACGAGCCGAAATACACTTGCGCCCAACTCCCGGAACCGACCTTTTCTTCCAAACGGTAGCTGCTCGAGTTCGCCGACGCGCTCCAGGCAATGGTGTACGAACCGTCATAATCGCTCGTCGGGCCCGTCGGCGTCGCTGGCGTCGATGGCGCCGCCTGCACCGTCACCGTCCGGGTCCCCGACCAGCCGCTGCAGACAGACTCCGTATTGCAGCCCCTAACCCGATACGAATACGTGCCCGCCGACTTACCGCTAACGGGCCGACTCAACGACGAGCCCGAGTAAACCTGCGTCCACGCGCCGGAACCCACCTTCTCTTCCAGCCGATAGCTCGTCGAGTTCGTCGACGAACTCCAACTAATCGTGTACGCACCATTGTAGTCCGTCGTCGGTCCGCTCGGCGTCGCCGACGTCGATGGCGCAGCCTGCACCGTCACCGTCCGGGTCCCCGACCAGCCGCTGCAGACCGACTCCGTGTTGCAACCTCTCACCCGATATGAATACGTGCCCGCCGACTTACCGCTGACCGCCCGGCTCAACGACGAGCCGGAGTAAACCTGCGTCCAGCTTCCTGAACCTACCCGTTCTTGCAGGCGGTAGCTGGTCGAGTTCGTCGATGCGCTCCACGAAACCGTGTACGCACCGTTATAGTCTGTCGTCGGTCCACTCGGCGTCGCCGGCGTCGATGGCGCAGCCTGCACCGTCACGGTCTTGGTCGACGACCAGCTACTGCATTCTGAGGACGAATTGCACGCCTGTACTCGATAATAGTAAGTGCCGGCTGCGTTACCCGACAGCGCCTTGCTCGTCGACGCCCCTGAGTAAACTTGTGCCCAGGATCCCGACCCCAATTTTTGTTGCAGCTTGTACGACGCTGCGCCCGAACTCGTATTCCAGCTGATCGTGTACGAACCGTTGTAGTCGGTCGTGGGCCCGGTTAGTCCGCCGGGAACCGGTGGAATGGGCACCTGTACGACGATCGAAGTATTGGTGAACCAGGTATTTCCGCAGATCACCACCAGTTCCCGCTCACCGGGTGGCCCTGCCATTACCTCTTGGCAACGATGGACTTTGTAGGTATACGTCCCGCTCGATTTACCCGTGAAGCTCTTGCTTCGCGTCAGAGACGTATAGTAGGAAGCACTCCAGGTGCTACCCCCGTTGGTACTTTCATAGAGCGTGTAGTTGATCGAGTTGGAAACGGACGTCCAGGACACCGTGTAGTCGCCCGTACTCGGCGACGGCGAGATGGAAATCCCTGCCATCGCCGACGAACTCGCCCCGATGAGCAACAGCGCCACGGCAACTCTGGCCCAAACACCTACAGCCCACGTCGACGACACTCGCCGAGAATTCACGATCCCGAACATCTGACATCTCCCCAAGATTTGGAAGAATTAGGAATCGAAGCGGCCTTCTGAGTCAAATATGGTAATCAACCACCTGGAACATTCGGCTCGGTTTCTTATGCCCATTAATTACGCACAAGAAACCAATTCGGTTCCAGTATCACAGTAAGTATCAAATGCAGGTGTTTGATTACCCGTGCCGGAGGCAATCGGGAATCCGGCTATCTAGCCCATGTACGAAAACTCGGCTACTCTGATCGGTTGATTTGCCTTAGTTACCCGGCTGATCACTGCATCGTGTCTCGGCAAAAAACTGGAACAAAGTGTTCAGATAATGACGTCGCTTTCGACGTTCGAGTTCTTTTCAACCAAATGTGGTTTTACGGATCTGCGCAAAATACGCTGTTTCTGCAATTGCGAATCGTTCAGATTCACGGGCTGAACGAGCCTGTAGTTTAGAGCCCCACCGCGGGAATCCTCTCTCTGTTACTGCCCATCAAGCTGCCAACACCAGCTTTCTACGGGTCCTTGCTGCGCTCCTTTTCCGCATTCTCGAAGCGCCTTTCTTCTTCCTGCGTCAGCCCATCGATGTAGTTTTGACCAAATTCGATCTGCTCCGCACATTCCTCTCGAATCTTGACCGCCAGCTCAGGCCCTTGCAACACATCCAGCCATTCTGCATAGGTCTCAGCGGGGCATTGGTGTCCGACGGCGATGTCTTCAAGTTCGCCTGGGCCCCGCACGGCGGCAGCGTTGCATACCTTGCGGATCAAACCAGCAACACCTTCATCGACTTATACGTGAGTAATGCAACTAGCAGCAGCAACACGCAGGTTTCCCTGGGTCTGAACGGAGAGGAAGTCGTTGACTTTGCCTGGTCCGACGACAATCAGCGACTGGCGTTCAGCAGGGGCCCGGACGATGACAACGCGAACAAACTGTACGTCTCAATCATCCAGATAGAATGGTATCCAATCGTGACGTTTTAGGAACTAATTGATGTTGCGCAGTCCGTCGCTGCTCGTATTGACGCGCAGTGGGGCTTCAGCACTCGTGGCTCGAAAAAGCAGCTTGGCTGACTAGCGATCCTGGCTCCACCGTATACCGTCAATCGCGTCGCAACGATAAATCACACCACCGATCGTGCAGTCGGGTGGACCCCAGCTTTCAACGGTACCGATTCGTCGAAAGATATCCTCTTGGGCGTGTTCGATCATATTCTTGACTGTTACTCCCCGAAAGTCTGTCAGCCCCGGCCAGTTGTCAGTATCGCCCGCCGGCGACAGCGTTATTACCAACGACTGTTGCGCTCGAACCGCATCTTCGACCTGGGAACGTTCAAATAAGTACGGAAACAATCGCGTCAGGTTACGACTCAGGTTACCGAACACATTGCGCATGAAGCCGTCCTTTTTGACAACAGCCTGGTGTAATGGTGACGAACTAATTACCAGGATCGTTTCAGCGCCGAGGGCATTCGCCGCTTCGATCGGTATGTTATGCGCATAACCGCCATCGACCAGCCACTCCATATTCTTACCGATTTCGTTGTTCTCCGTCTCCTCCCGGTCCACGCTTGCGATACTTACCAACGTCGCCGGAAAAACCGGAAACGGGGACCCGGATGCAAACGCTTTGTTGATGACGCTTTGACTCGACGGGTGGCAATCCATAGTTTGCCAACGCGGATCAGTTTTTAGCAATCTGTAAATGACACCGCGTTCGTCGAGACTCTTACCCGAAACGCATTCCCGCCTGTAGGCGTCGGGGTGCAGAACAAAATAGCGTTCCTTGTGTTTTTCCAGCGATGTCGCGGAGATCACGAAGGGTGTTACGGGTTGAATAGATTCGACGCTCGCAAGATTGAGTTCTTTGCATGCTGTCTCGTCGAGACTATTCTGCAGGCAGATTTCGTCCTTATACAGACCCTCGAAATAGCGCCTCGCCTGTTCATTGCCGTAGATACCGGGTGCCATGATCAGGTTCCACCAAAAGAACACGCCGATGAAATACAGGATCACCCGCGTATAGCGCTTCGAGCGTCGAAAGTAGGTCCTCGTCGACGGATCGGAAACCAGAAAGTCGATGCCATGACGGAGGAAATTCTTTTCTTTGGGCCAGAATTTGGCGTATCCGAGTGCGAGAACGAGTAGAGATGCGCCGGCCGACCAAAGCAGGAAGTTTTTCCAGAAGACAAGCGTTAACTCAAACAACGAGCTATTTGTAAGCGTCAGACCAAGGTAAGCCAGCACAGGGACCAAAACCAGCACCAGAAACCCCTTTCCGATGTAGGCTCGTGGCACCAGTTTCAGATGGTCGCTTTGCTTCACAAATGCGCGATGGAAAGTAATCGCCAGCGTCGAAAAACCAATACAGCACACGAGAGACGCGAGACCGATAGTGCCGAGCAGCGGGACCGAGTCGTCCGACGCTTCTTTGAGTGCAACGCTGACGAGCGACGCGGTAATTAGCAGCAGACCGCCGATTAAAGCCACCAGGGCCATGCCTCTAAATTCCAGGTCCCGAATACTGAAGCTTTTCTTAAATATGATTCTGTTGTCGGAGTAAGCAGCGATCAAGGCGATTAGAAAATAGAAAATGCCCGTGATTGCGGGGACGTGTTGCATTCCCTCGATTCCCGAAACTTTCTTGATAAACCAAGGCATTGTCACCAGGAACAACAACCAGATCAGCCTAGGTTGGAGCGGCTTCACGGTTTTCTCATGATCCAGAATGCTCGTGTCGATGGTTTGAATCGCCGTCATTTTCCGGCCCCACTTGAAGCGGCGGACCAGGAATAGAAATAGTGTCAGAATCCACGCTGCTACTATCAACGTCAGATAACGCGGCATCTCTATTACCGGGAATACGTCATAGCTCTCCATGTATCGCCCAGGATCAGGCTTCCACCAAATCCTGTTCGTCAGATCGATATCCGCGGAGTCTTCAATCGCGGAGACGAAAATTCCCAGTAGGGCACCGCCTGACGTACCTATAATGTAATCGACGGGTACGATATTTTCGTCGGCGGGCTCCCCGTCGGTCTTATTCGCGAGCAATGACTCGCCGTAAAGATGGTCAATCAACGTTGTTTGGTAGGCAGCTTTGACACCACCGCCAGTAAGAACAAGCGCGGTCGATTCATTGTCGATTTCGTGCAGCACACGCCATAACTCGTCAAGATTGAAACGAAAGAAACGTTGCTGACGGAAACCGGTCTCGTGGATGCCGAAGTTCGTGTCCAGGTAATCCGCAATTACAACGTTGCCCGCACTGGCAATCGTGCTGTTTCTGCCAGCAAGCCAGTCTTCGATTTCGCGCATTGGAAAAATCGTTCGCCCTTCGTTGACACGCGAACCGAAGAGCGAATCACCCAGTCGCGCATCGTAGACGAATACATCCTGAAACGTGGTGCCCGGGTTCGTTAGTATTGCGCCTTGCGCGTTCGGATCCAGCGACGCGTGCACGCTCGCGAAGCCAGGTTTACTGACACCGCTATTGCCCGCGATGCGAAACTCCAGCGTCTCGAGAAAAGCGTTCCAGAATTCACGTTCCTTTTCCGCGTCTGACATTAGCACCGCATCGGTCACCTGCTCGGACACGTATTGCAGCAATACCGGAAACGCCGGCGAAAGGTGGGAGTCGATTACTATCTTTTTGTCCCTTGGCGATTTGCCGTTCGCGCCTGGTGACAGCATGGCCCTGATTTCCGCCGCGGCATTTTCGGAATCAATGCTCTGATCTGACAAAGTAAGGCGAACGTCATAGGTGGCCAATTCCGAATCCGGGAACGGCAGTCGTTTCGCTATGTGGTAGAGCTTCGTCGTGCGGCCCACCTGTCCGGAGTCGAGAACGGCAGCTGCAAATTCAGACATTATGGCGGCGTCTAATTGACCGTTCTCTAGCCAATCCAGCACCTGATAGTCATTGCCGTAAGCGAATGCCGGGCAGGCAGACCAGTCCGCGATCTGCGGAGCAATATCCTGCCCTGTATCGATCATCTCGTCAAAAGCGCGACGGTATGAGTAAGGAGCCCCGACATTGATAACTGGTTTTTCCTGACTCCTGCATTCAGCGAGCAAATCAGTATCTGCGTTCGCATCAGGACTCGCAGCCATCATTGCGGCGGCGGTCACCGCGCAGATGATGAAGTTGATCGTCATTCGGGAGATGTGTTTTTTCATCACCGGCCTTCTCCGTTCAGCAAATCGGTCGTCTCGGTAACCGTATGGGACATGTATTGTGACGTTTTTTCATCCAACCAGGTGAGGATATCCTGCCTGACTCGTGAGCGACCAGGCTCGGATTCGTTTAATAACTCATGCCGGAGGCCCTCGTAGACTTTTAGCGTTGTAGCAGCAGCCTGCAGTTCCTCGGCAAGCATACCTGCTCCTCCCACGGATGCGATCTGGTCGTCGCTACCGTGACCTATAAAGACCGGAACGGTTATCCGGTTCGCCTGGTCCAGAACTCTCTTGCGGGCGGCCGCTAACGCGCCGAGCCAGCTTGTTGTCACGGTTCGGACGATGAGTGCATCATGCGCGTACGCGCGGGTGACTTCTTCATCATGCGAGAGATGATCGACATTCAGAAAGTTGGGCAGCGACAAATTGGGAAGCGGGCCTGCGAGTCGGGCGGTCAATGGCAATACCCATTTCACGATACTGTTGGACTCCAGTGGTGTGGACAGGGATATCAGCCCGGACAGTTTAGGCGGGCGTTGGGCGGCATAGAGCAACGCGACCAGCGACCCCATACTGTGTGCCAGAACGAACAACGGCTTGCCCTGATCGTCGTCAGCTATGGCGTCCACAAACACAGCGAGGTCGGCAACGTACTCGTGAAAGCTCTCTACGTGGCCGCGCGGACCCGCTGATGTTCCGAAGCCGCGCTGATCAAATATCCTGCATGAAAAGCCCGATTTGGAAAGGAAGCGGATAGTATCCGCATATCGCTGCATATGCTCGCTTACGCCGTGAACAATGACGACGATGCCCTTCGGAATCTCGGCCTCACGGTTAGTGTATTTGAGCATCAGTCCGTCGCCGGCCTCGAATTCACCGTTCACAGCAATCCTCGCGATCAACCTCGGTGTTAATAGTCGTCCTCCGGTTTATAGCGCCTGTTGTCGACCGTCCACTTGCGAACACGAGACACCGGCAAGCCAACACCGATGCCGAAGGAAACCATTCCGGTCGACTCCAGCGCTCTCCGGTCATTGACGAAATACTCCTTACCGGCCGATATATAGAAGGAGCCTATACTGAACCCCCAGTCTGCGCGCACGCCCCAGGACAGATTCCAGTCAGTTTGCTGCGCAAATCGATAGTTGAGAAATTTGGCGTAGGGACTCACCTGCAGATTGACACTTGGGATCGCCTTAATGAATCGCAAACCGAACCCCGGTGCCGTGAATTCGCCATCGTGGACATAGTCCATGCCGAATGCGATACCTGTATTGCAATACGACCATGTACGACAGCCGCCGGGTGGCCGGTGTATAGTCGCGTTCCTGACACGCGCGTTGTTGGCCATGAACCCGAGTGGGAGATACTCGAGCGCAAGCTGGTAGCGAGCCGAGCCAACGTTGCGAAAAGGCGATTGTCCACCGATGCCAAACAACAGGACGCCCCGAACGGTCCCTTCGAATGCTTCTTGCTCGTTGTTGTATCTGCCACCACAGTTTTCACAAACAAAACGATAGTCGCCGAAACTCAAGCCAGTGGTCGGAACCATCAGTTCTTTGTAGTTTTCGTCGAATGACACGATATCCTCATAACGTCGCAATACCCGTGGCGCAACGCCCTCGTGTGCACGCATCAACTCGACGATTCGCTCTGCCTGGACCAGGATCATTAGCATTTGCTGGGCTGGCGACTTTGATACCAGACCGTCGCCATACAGGAATATTCGATGGTCTGTTTGTACTGCTGCGAACAGACAACGCAGACCTTCCTCGATATCACCCGTATGCTCCCGCACCAAACCGCCTCCGGGGCAAATGTAGTCGGCATCGGCGCGTCGCTTCAACCAGTATTGGTTCATTATCTGATTGGTCTGCGACGTTTCGGCTAAGTCCTGCGCGTAATCCGCCAGCGCGCGAAGGTTATCGTCCCAAAATTGCGTATTGACTTCGAACCAGGCACCTTTTTGGTTCGTGCCGTCGTGTACTGACGTTGCAACGCTGTCGTG
Source organism: Woeseiaceae bacterium (assembly GCA_021773035.1). Taxonomy (GTDB): domain Bacteria; phylum Pseudomonadota; class Gammaproteobacteria; order Steroidobacterales; family Woeseiaceae; genus UBA1847. Next base: position 41,735 of record JAJFKU010000061.1, on the reverse strand, counting down.
CGAGTGGTTCCGTGGCCACAGAATGTGGCCGGGCGCGAGGTAATCCTGCAGAAAATGATCGCTGAGCGCGTTTGCGATCAGCGAATAGTAGATTTCTTCCTCGGCCGTATAATGCGCGAGCAGCCTCAGGCTCTGCATCTTTTGAAGCAGGTCATTCTGGAAATGAACCTGGTTGAACGACAACGCTCGATAACCTTCCAGCACCGCGTTCGTGCTCCGAAATTTTCGCCGTAACTCGCGCCTCACGTTGTAACGATGATTCAGTTCTTCGTAGGTACGCGGCAGGAGGTTTCGCACAGGGTCGCGATTGGCGCCCGGTCGACCCTCACGCACGAATATCTGCTGCGGGAAATGGAGTTCGTCGACAACACGCGCGGTACCGCCGTAGGTGATTGGCTTCGCGTTCTCTTCCATGCAGTGGCGCACCAACGTGACGACGCCCTCGGTACCGAAACGATTCGTCAGTTCTGTGCAAAGATCGAACTGCGTGGATGATCCGTCCACATGGGCTAGGTCACCATCTTGCAGCCAATAACTAAGCCCAAGAACGATGGCGCTATCGGCAAGCCGTTCGTGCTCCATACCGTCAAGCGCCGCGCTATCGAAACTCAATCCTGCTAAACACAGGAATGCGATCATTCTCTTCTTAGTGAACATCGGCTAAACTCTGGACTATGATTGAGGCCGCCGCGCTGAACCGTCGTCGACGTGAACCGTTGTTTCGGTTCGGGATATCGATGCTGGCGACCGCCATCCTCTTAACCTGCGCAGCCTGCGCGCATGACATCGCGCCACTTGCGGATTCCAGGTTTCCGGACGACCCACAAAAAGAGGCAGAACTGCGTTGCGTAGAACGTCGTGGCAGCGAGGCTTTCTTGCCACAGAACGCGTTTCGGACAGACGGCTGCACTTTGTGGCCCGACTCCCAGTGGCAGAGCTGCTGCGTCGAGCACGATATGACGTATTGGTGTGGCGGCAGCTCCGAAGAAAGAAAGGAATCGGACGCGGAAATTCGGCGCTGCGTCGCAGAAACAGGGCACCCGGTGATCGGCGCATTGATGTCCGGTGTTATCCGGGTGTCGGGAAGTCGAGTGTTTCCGACACCCTGGCGCTGGGGGTACGGCTGGCCATGGCCCGGAAAAATGGAGCGTGACAACGAATGATTTTTAGTCTCGACCATATCGATTACTCGACACTTAACAGTTATGACCGTAATTATAGTTGAGCAGCCGCAAAACGTTGCTTCGATCCGGGCTATCGCGTTACCGGGAGTACTGACGAATTGGCATACAGGCCTGAACGGCTACCCAAGAACGCGCTAGCTACATGCCGGTTCCTCGGTGGCCTCTGTGCTGCGACGGTAGTCGTATTTCTCTCTGTTAAAACCAAGCGCCTTGAGCAGTCCACCAGATGTCAACGATACTGCGCTGATACTCTTTCTATTCCCCAACACAGGAATACTCCCTGGATCGGCCCAGCCAAGAAATCCGTGTTGATCCAGTACGGGCCTCGAACGATTGAGATTGTCGGGGTGCGAACAAAATGGCACATCGAGCACGCCCTTTGAAAACGCCCGCTGAATTGCCGTCGAAATATCAGGGTGCCCTGACAGTACCGACTCAATGATTAGCTGTGATTCCTCTACCAGCTGATAGGACAGGGTATTTTGCACAACACTTGGTGGACAGCTCCTGAATGCTGACGAAACATTGTGGCACCACTCCATTGCCTGCAAATTACTTTCAATGGACGGAATCCCTCTTGCTTCATCGACTGTTTTGACGATCAGTCGTTCAGCACCACCAATGCTCGCAACTTTAGCGCTCTCCTTAATAATCAGTTCTGCACCGTGACTCGTATCCGGAAAAACGCCCATCCATGTATACGCGACGATATGCTTGGACACTTCCCCGAGATAATTATCCGCCAAGTAGCGCAATGCCAACAACGACGCCACGTCCTGATCCGTATTTGTTCCTTGCGCCATCGACAACGAGAGGCTTCGCAGGCCAAGCGATTTAAGAAACAGTCCTTCGAGAATATTCAACGCCAGCAATAACTGCGGTGGACACAATTGCCCCATCATGCAACCCGCAAAACTCTCGATATGTGTATCGACACCGATTGCATTTCCGTACTTAACCCATGACGTCACACTTTCTCGCCACGCTGGAAATGTCTCGCGCAGCGGAGTCTTACCATAGGGTAACGCGTAGGATACCGGGCCACCTTCTATAGCAATTAATCCGGCCTCCCTCGCGGCGTCGAATACATGCTTTGGTAAGGGTGTCCCGTGACGTACCTGTACCGGAAACTGGTCGCCAACAACGGAGCTCAACAAGGCACTGACATCTGCATCGTCATAAGATGCCAAAGGAAAGCCATTGAGTTTGTCACCACGTGCCACGGCTAGCCGGGCCTTTTCCACAAGGCCCTGTCTGGTCATAGCATCTACGGTAATAGTGCCTATCGTGGGAAAATTCAGGTCTTTAACTGCCTCCAGGCCTTGGCGCATGGTTCCAATATCACTGAACCCCATTCGCGGTTGCACGACAAGGCAGTCGCTGGAATGTTGCAGAATAAACTCGTTAAACGGATCTTTGATAATCATGAATATCTCCAGGTTAAAGTGAGACTTTTCAGGCTAGCGGTTCTCGCGGGCAATCGAGCACAGGCTTTTTTCCAGTGCGGCCCAATAGCCCCAGACTTCGTCATAGCGCTCTGGTCGCAGCAACACTTCCTTACGTCTTTCCTCCAAGTAGTTAGGCCAATCGCCACGTGGGTGCATGTGGTGCCAGTCGTGGGCGGCGCCGGAATCCCCCGGCAGAATAACCAGCCGCACTATCAAGGCACCAAACATCTGGACAACCCAGAGCAGCCAGCTGAACACGCCCTGGGTTTGTGGCGGAGCTACACCCAGGAAGACTGCTGTCGTGAGAGGAGCTGCGTCTTCCCTTGTGCATCTCTTTGTAGTCGGTTCATCCCTGCTATGCTCAACAACAAGCCGTAGCAACGCCGCCTGCTGATAGAGAACCGTCACAGGTATGAGCCAGGCGACGGTGAAAGTGAACGTCGTTTCTGACCAAACGACGATCACAATCTGGCAAATAATCACGAACAGGATCGTAAGCTTCGCGTGCAATGAACTAGCTACCCAATAGCTGCGAATACGCTGATAGAAGGTACGCAGATGGTACACAGGCGAAAACAATGCGATGACCAAGCTGAGCCTGAGCCGCCAGACCGATCGTCCTGACACCATCCCCGCCTTCTCCAACGACATCACCGTCGGATCCGTATACGTGGAAAGCAATTTCCAGCTATGGTGCACTCTGCTGTGATTGTCTCGATAGAACTCGAAATTCTCGATCATTAGCAGTGCAGACACCCAAAACCCCACGTTCTTGTCAATGAAGCGATTACGTACGAAGTTCTGATGCGCAGCATTGTGCACGACGACCAGTTGCAAGAAACGCATGCCGTACAGGCTCATGGTCCAAGCTGCCGGCAGGAGTTCCAGATTACCTGAGGAGCAACTAAACCACGCTAAACCGACGCCCGATGACAGCCACATCGTTGCACGAGCGAAATGTCCCCAGGCAGACAGCTTCGGTAACATTTGATCGTGGAGTGGTTTTCCAGATAACCAGGTCAAAGCAAGTTGCAGTAAGGGTGAGTCCGCGAAAAACTCGCCAAGGCATGTACGGATATCCCTGTTCATGATGCCGCCTCCTTGCATACGCCGCGCGCGACACTGTCGAGAAACGTACTAAACTCATCGATAGAACCGGGGCCGACAAATACGGCGTCAAAGCCATCAGCCTGCAAGACAGCCTTAACCGAGGGTTCTTCCCTCGGATCGGTCGATAGCAGACCGCCTATTACTTTAGGTAGATAGGAAAGGTTCGCGCTCAGTGCGGATGCGATTTCGCGCCCTTCAATGAATCCATGGCCGTTGACAGACGAAACCACCAGCAGGTCTGGACTCAGTCGCTTGACCTGTTGCAAAATGTCTTCATGGGAAACTGTGGCTCCTAGGTTACACACGTCGAATCCGTGCTCTTCCAAATGGAGATTGAGATACGCCAGATTCCAGGTATGAGAGTCAGATCTCACGCCCGTTAAGAGCGCAAGGGGCTTATACCCCACGGTTTGTGTTTCGGTTTTCATATGTGCTTACTCCAGGCAATAGATGTGTGAAGCAAGCGAAGTGGGTTGATCAGGCCCTGCCGCAGCGATTACTTCGCTTCCGGCCCCCAGGCAATGAAATGGGTAACTGAGTTCGAAGTGAACCGAAGAAAACCGCGTCAATATCTGAGGACTTACGGCCGATACTAGGGCGAGACGAAAGTGTTGCAACGTCTTTTTAAAGGTTTCAAGAACGGGTGTAATTCGTTGTTTTTAAAAAATATTTAGAAAAATATTCAACAAGAGTGCAGCGCCTTTACTTTCAGGTAACCTGTAAGATCAGCAGCAGTAACAGCCTATGCGCGACCAGGGAGTTTTTTCTCGCAAACCATGAGTAACGAACCCGACAACCGCTATTTGTCCGATGACACGGTAGCTACCTTGATCCAGCGCTTAGTCGACGAAGAGGGGCTAAAAGAAAATACGATAAAGCTCGATATTAAGTTCGGGTTCGGAGAACTTCTTGTTCAGCGTTTGAAAGACGATCCGAAGTTACAAGACCAAGAACACTTGACGAAGCTCATGGAGCCTTTTGGCATTAAACGCTCGAACACGATCAAATTCATCAAAAACGAATGGGCACCAGACGTTGAGAGCAATGTGACGGGCCCTCAAGCAGCTACTATCGACTCAATGATCCAATATCTTTGTGCAGAGCACGACCCGTTTTATTCCTTGCGCTCGGATCCTTATGAATGCCTAAAACGTGTCGTGAAGGCGAGCCCAAGATATCAATTCGATAGACGACAGGGTCTATCGGGAACCCAAGAGCTCAACACCACCGGCGAAATTTCAATGTGCAGAAGAACATTGAAAGTATTGCTGCTGGGAATGCACGACGATGTCGAGATTTGTCTAGATAGCCTGCGAAATCGATTGGGGGATCTGAATCACATCCCAAGACATCCGACTTACAGGAATAGATCAGACCCAGAATTAACACTAAGAAGCATCGACGAAACGATACTTCGGTCAACCCGTGATGCCTATGTAGTTGTAGTCGGGAGAACCTACGGTGTTCCCCTAAATATTGACGGTGACGATCCAAACTCCATCCGACACCATGAAATGGCAAAGGCCTTTATTGCATCTATCCGAAATGAAAATCCGGTACTAGTTATCAGAGCTGATCCCGGCAGTGAGCTTGACGAACACTTCAAGAAGGCAGGCAAGAGAATTCTGGAACAACGTTATGACAACGATCTGGAGATGATTCGTGAAGACCGGCGAAAGCTATCCCGAATTGATGAAATGCTCCAACTCAGGCCGCCTAGCGTCCTTCTGGGAATAGAGAACCCGGAGACCGTTGACGGATTACTCGTCGATGTAGAACAAGGTTTGCAGTCGTTCGAAAATAAGGGGCTTTTTCACGAAGACAAGGACTCGATAGAAGCAAACAATGAAGTACGCACACACGACCAAACCCTCAAAGACGATACCGGAAGAACCAAGAAGCTTTATGATCGGTTTAGATATCTCTCGAACAAGAACACCAAACCCGGACTCTGCCTGGTCATGCATAGCGAAGAAAGACGCTTGGTACATCGTGCCGCCAACCATTTCAACGAAGAATTGTATTGGCAAGAGACGACCCCCGACTGTGAAGATTGGAGGCTGGAAAAAATCCCTGCCGAAAAAAGAGTTTTCAATATGCTACGTAGGAAGTTCGGGGAATTCGGCGAAAATGCAGCCAACGATAGCATTGATCAGTTAGCTGAGTTTCTGGTCGCCGGTGAAAGATCATGCATGCTGGTACTCAAGGACCTGCCTGATCCAAAGCCGTTAGTATCGTTCCATGAGAAGTTCTGGCGTCCGCTCTACAAGGCTATTGAAGAAAAACTCAAGACCTGCAATAGAGAGCGGTGGGCAATCATCAATATCGTTTTCTGCATAACTGGCGAAAGAGTCGATGATGTCCTTGGCGATCTTTGCAATAAGGATACTAAGAAAAAGGAACTCGACTACGAAAAATATGTGTGCCTCCGGATTCGCAATTAGCAACCTCATGATACTTTTTCTATGCACTATCGACCACCGACAACAGGTCTAAAAATCGCTTCAATAGCGGAGTAAAACATATGGAAACCACTACAGAGTACCCGGAGTTTACGGGCAAAAACTGCAGCACATACGTAATAACGCGCGAAAATATGGAATTCGTCAATTTGGCTATAGAACTTGGCAAGCCTATCGTTGTTGAGGGTGAACCGGGCTGTGGAAAGACTGCGCTGGGAGCGGCTATTGCAGAAGACCTCGGGATCGACTTCTTCAGGAAAGTTCCCGTTAAGAGTACTTCACACGCAAACGATCTGCTATATCGATTTGACGCCCTGCGCAGGTTGCAAGACAGCCAGGCCAGCGACCCCCAAAGGCTCGCGAAGGCGGAACATTCTTTTAATTACATATCCCTTGAGAGCCTGGGCGAAGCCATTCATGAAGGTAAGAAGAGTGTCATTTTACTGGATGAAGTTGACAAGGCTGACATAGACTTCCCTGATGACTTGCTCAATGTAATCGATGATTTTTCCTTCCATATCGATGAAATTCCCAGTGAAGAAGACAAAATCGCAAGAGATGCCGGTAAGTACGGAGCCCACGTAAAAGCTCCTGAGAGCGGCTTAAGACCCATTATCATTTTTACGAGCAACAGAAAGAACCCTCTGTCGAACCCGTTTCTGCGACGCTGCATGTACTTGGAGTTGAATTTTCCCGACAACCCCGCGTTGTTGGCGGAGATCGTTGAAAACAACCTTAGGGAAAAACACAGTTCTGGCAGGTTCGGAGGATTGGATAGCATTTCCAACGATCTGATTGAATCGGCCGTCGATACATTTCTTGAAATACGTTCAAGCGCGAAAGATCAGGCTGCTGCAAAAAAACCCGCCACCGCAGAACTGATCGATTGGGTTCATGCACTGCATCTTCGGGACGTGAAACACCACGACGTAAGTGGTAGCCAACCGCCCTGGTGGAATTTACTGTTCAAGACGATGGAAGATCGGCAAAAGTATAGCCAAGCCACGGCTAGCTAGGATCGAACGTAAATACCATGAACACGAAAGTACTGTATGGTTTGTTTACGAGACTGAAAGAGGCGGGAATTCCGCTCGGCACCAGGGACTATGTTGATGGACTCCGAGCGGTTTGGTATTGTCGTGACAAACTCTTCAGGTTGCAAGACCTGCACGATGGTTCAATCTCCCCACAACGTCTATCTACGGGAACCGGGCACTACATCTTTCGAAGAAGAAACGCACTCATCTGGATCTGTCAGGCACTATGGGCCAAGAGCGAAGCTGAAAAGAGCACAATAGCCCGTGTAATCACCGAAGAAATTCGGCCGGCCGACAATGAGTTAACGTTTGCCTTACTCGAACTGATGGATGCGCCGAATCCGATCAGCGATATCGAATTCGACTTCATAGAGCCGGAGCCTGTATACCCGTTCCAAAACAAAATGGACGAAAATCTCCAGATCGACTCATCGAAGGCGGCAAAGCAATTAACAGGTGAAAAGCAAAAGACTTCAGACTTTCGTACACGCGAACTCATGAATGCAACGGCGGGCGGAAGCGACTCACACTTTGGTGTTAACCCTGAGTACGATCCAGCACACAGAAATACAGAGCTTGAGAGAAAATACGATATCCCTATGCCGGAACCACCGGCGTTTGATGAAAAGCCCGACTCAAACTACCTGTTTTTGACGGCGCCGGAGGTCTCTGAACTGTGGTTACTGTCACTCTGGCGACGTTTATTTGTTCCCAAAAAGAAGCTGGATCACAATAGAATAGATGTACGCAAGACAGTAGGACGACTTTGTAAGACCGGTTACCTGCTAACACCGGTAATGATGGAAAAGCGTGTCAATGCATCAAGCTTGTTAGTGTTCATTGATGCCGGGAAAAACATGTCGCCCTGGAAGGGCTTTGAGGATATCCTACTTAAATCGCTTAACTCAAAACTGAGCGGCCTTAAGAAAGCCAATATCTACTACTTCAATGAAGCGCCGGGAAAACACGTTTACGAATTCCCGGACCTTCATAAGAGGGTTACCGTCGATACTCTGTTTAGAGACAACAGCACCTCGCCGGTTATCATTTACAGTGACGCCGGAGCTGCCGGGAACCGGATGACGAATCGGGTTTCACAGCGCGTGGACAGCTTCTATCGGCGTGCGCAAATTCACGGAATGAGACCACTTGTCTGGTTAAACCCCATGCCAAAGGCGCGCTGGATTGAGCATTGGGTTAACTTGTGCAATCGATTTTCATTTGTGTACACGAGTGAACTAAAAAAAGAGGCGCTATTTCAGACCGTTGACCTAATCAGGTCAATTCGCCGATGAATGCCGTCGTCTATCGATGGGACGGCAGTCGGCTAACACCGACGGAAGCGAATCAGAAGATTCTTGAATTTGCCCATACCTATGGTCCACGATCACTGCTACTAATCGCCCACCTTGCGGTTGTGGAACAACTGCGGGTCGATATTACGTCCCTGGTTCGCATCAATTTCATGCCCAGAGAAGACAGGCACAATGTGGCGCTCGATGCAGATGTGTTGTACGGGTCACTCACTTACGAATTGGGCGCCGGCTATTTCAAGATGGACCGGCAGGTTCGCCGCTACCTGATCAACATGCTGAATGCCTGGCATGTCGAGAGAACAGGAACTGTAGAAGAAAACCGTGCCAATCAGGTTGCCCACTTTGTCAGGACTTATGTCCACCGAAAACGCAAACTGCCGGCGACCGGTAAAGAAGAGCACGAGTACCTCAACCGAATAGACTGGGTCGCGTTGGCCTATCATCAACCAGACAAGGCGGCGAAATCGCTCGCTGAGGGAATGGTTGACGCATCAATAAGTAACAACATCTCTGCCGACTTTCTAAAATTTTCGAGAATTCGACCACTAATCGAACTACCGATCGCGCCATACGTAAACGTATTGAATTATGCGCGAATGATAGAAGCCATTTCACTGGAAGACTTTGAAAATGCCAGAAGAATAGCTTCTCATATGTCGGATGATGAAATCGACGTCTGCGGAGTACACCTGCCGGCTCCGAACTCAGTGGTCAAACGCTATGAATTACTCGGCGCACATCGAATGAGTTATAGGGCCGCTGCAAGCCAAGAGGCTGTAGTTAACGAAACCCACGTAGAGCCAGATTTTGCATCTCCCGTCTCGACTCTCAATCAGCTAACGACCCACAAGCCGACCTCACTGAATCAACCTGAAACACCGCTGCACAGAGCGGTTAAAGGTCACGATATACAGCGTATTGAGCAGCTATTAACCAACGATAGAAGCCTGGTTGATGAACTCGGCCCCGACGCGAAGTCAGCGCTTCACCTTGCCGTAGAACGCGACTTTGAAGATGTTGCCGAGTTACTTTGTAACAACACCGCGACGATAGATATTGAAGACGGAGAAAACAATACGCCCTTAATTTACGCAGCAGAAAACGGCTGTGTGTCTATCGCAAAGCTGCTTCTCAGGAAAGGCGCGACGTTGTCGCACCTGAATATCCGAGGTGAGGGTTTCCTTCATGAAAGTACAAGAAATGGGCACCTGTCGTTAGCCGGCTTGTTTTTGGAACAACAAGGAGATGTCAATCTGTATGCTGGGAAGGCAGCCCCCCCACTGGCTATAGCTCTCAAAGCCGGGCGCTACAAAACTGTTGACCTGCTAATCAGAAACGGTGCACACACGGATTTTGTAAACAGCGAGGGTACCGGCGCATTGGCTTACGCGTGTATAGGCGGTAGTCCAAAGATCATAGAACTCTTGTTAGAATTTGGTTGCAACGCCGGCGCGGCGAACAGGCGACAGTATACACCCATCATGTTTGCGGCGTTCAGTGGAAAAACTGACGCGTTTAACTATTTGCTTAAACTGGAAGAGAGATACGATCAAACAACCGACAGCGGACAGTCACCAATGCACCTTGCGGCCGAAGCTGGACACCTCGATCTACTTAAGCACATTCTCGGCCTTTATCCGTCGTTCGAAGAGGCAATCGACAAACCACTCTTGTCAAACGCGTTTCAATGGACACCAATTCGCCTGGCCGCCCTGCGAGGGTACAGCCACGTTGTTAAGTACCTGGTGGACCGGGGGGACGATGTAAACACCGTGCATAAAGGGTGGAATCTGCTACATATTTGCTGCCAAGGTAGCTCCTTAAAAGACCACTCGGTCGAACCCGATTTTGCTGAACTGATTCAGTACTTATTGAAACAGGACTTGCACATTAACTGTAAGGTAAACGGTGGCTGGACAGCACTGCATATATCGGCAGGGCACAACGCCTACGATATTGTGGGCATCCTCGGGGCTCAGCCCGGTATCGATCTAAACGCCAAAGACGATAGCGGCAATACTGCTCTGTTGTATGCTGCTTCAGACGGCAAGTCCGCCGGCGTCGCAGCGTTGACGCAACTTGCGCACGTGGACTTCGATGCGCAATCGGATGATGGTAAACAGGCTTTGGTTCTTGCGGTCGAAGCGAGATCCTTAGCTACCGTATCGGCCTTACTCGCAAGTTCAAGAATCGATCGAAACCACCGTCACGACGATAAAGTGACCTCTCTGCCAGTTTGGCGAGCAGCAAAAACGCAGCAATGGGATATATTTTGTGAGCTCTGCTCCGACTCGTTAGTTTCTATCGTCGACAATGATGAGAATGGCGCATCATTGCTGCACGAGCTTATTGAGAAATGCCCCTTGAAGGCTGTCGACGCATTGTTGGATCGAGGCTTCAGTATTGACACCAGTAACGGAAAGAAAGAAACGCCGTTGATCCTGGCAATTCGGCTAGGAAAGCACGAATTAGTGCAACATTTGTTAGATGCCGGCGCTTACTCGCACAGATACCCAGCTGCAGCCAAAACGAGCCCATTGGAGGAAGCAGTAAGAGCCGGCTCAGTGATTTTCCTGAGAATGCTCTGCGACGCCGGTGCAGATATTCAAGAAAGAAACGCAGGCGGTAAGTCGCTGCTGCATCAAGCTGCAGGCATGAAAGGCCGGGGCGATATAGTTGAGTACCTTATCGAAAACGACCTGTCACTTGATAGTCGCGACAACAAACAGCGCTCACCACTGCATGATGCAACAGAATGTGGCGACCGTACGATTATGGAGATATTAACCAGGAATGGCGGAAACTGGGATGCTCAAGACGAAAACGGCTTGACCGCCCTGCTCCTGGCAATTCGACTACGCGACAGTGACTTGGCGATCAGACTCATCAAGATGGGCGCCGACGTTTCGCTCACGACGGTAGATGGCTGGACGGCACTACATTTTGCCGCACTGTATGACCTGGTCGATACGATGAATCTGCTGATACGAAAAGCACCGAGTTTTCTGAACCTTGCTGCCGACACGCCGTCCATAACCCCGCTACAAGCCGCAGCAGAAATCGGCGCCGCGAAAGCGTGTCGATTATTGGCTGAGTACGAGGATACTGAGATCGACTATTCAACTGGAGACAGGCTGCCCGCTGTATTTTTAGCCGCAAAAAACGGCCACACTGAAATAGTGAGTTATCTGCTAGCCATCGGAGCTTCCCGGGTTACCAGCTCTGACTCAGGCACAATCGATCTCGATCAAATTCAGGAAAAACGTAAGTCCGACGAGCAACTGCTTGCGACGCGACCCTCCAAGGCAGCCGCGAAAGCAAGCAGACCCGCAAAAGAGACGCGGCCTGCTACCGTAAGAGGCGAACAGCGCGTTATTCCAGCCAGCGAGGCTTCGAAGAGTTTTCTGGAAAAAGGCCGCGCCGATGAATGGTCGTTGAGGCCGCTGCAGAACATTCAATTTTCAAGCCCCGATGACGAGGTACCTATTCCCTGGCACGTCGTTACCGCCGAGAATCGGAGCAGATTCTTGGAAGAATTAGACCCCATTGATGGTAAACACCGGGTGGCTAGTGAGTCGACGCAAGTGCTGATAACGTTCCCGCCGTTTTACAAAGATGTCCAACTACTGAGGGTACGTGATAGCCACTGGAGAAATCCCAGATTGTGCATCTTCTATCTAAGAAACTCTGTTACACAAAATGTGTATCGTTTGAACGGGACGTCTCCCCCCATACACGAAGTCAACGCCAAATCTCCTATTAATCTAAGCCCGGATAATGTGCTGAGCTATGTACGCTTTTTCGGCTTTTTTGTGAGAGGTGAAGAAGGTCCGTTCTATATACTTGAAGATGGCAGGGATACTGCCCTTGGTGGCGTCGAAACTCTTGACGAAACCACAAAATCCGTTATCGAAGGTACCGCCAGGCCCGCGCATTTTGTCGGCTTGAATAAGGACGGTCATTTTGAAGTTGATGCCGTGATCTCCTATTCAAACGCTCTATTTATTGCCAATTATGCGGTTCACAAAACTGGAATGGTTGAAATGCTGGATGACGAACCCATCGCTGCTGATCTTCCCATCAGAATTGATGCCCCAATCGCATAGCTATTGCCAGGTCGGTCGATTTACGGCTCAATCAAGAACGTCCATCAGCGCATCAAATTCGGTCAAGTCCATTCTTTCTGGCTTTACTCCTGCGAAAGGCCCATCTTTAGAACGCCAATAAGCCAATATCTGCGGAAACTGATTGAACTCCAACTCCGCTTCACTAACTATCCTTCGATCAAGCGACAGCAAGCGAAAGCCGCCAATATCCTGGCATAGTTTTTCATGGGACTCTCTGGTTTGATGACGGCCAAGTTCCTTAATAAGGATCTCTGGATTGTCTGTGAGCATACTTAAGGCCTTCTTTCGCCTCCCCATTAGCTTATCTAAAGCCTGCTTGGCTTTTTCCGCATTGGAGTGATTCGAAAGCCGACATACGTAGATAATTTTCACAATTTGATTCAGCTGAACTTGAGAAATTTCTGGCGAATAGATAATCGCTCCAGATTTCATGTCAGGAACTTCCTGGATCGAAAAACTCTGTGCGCAAAATATGCAAGCAGTCAAAACCGAGTCAAGCAACCATTCGCTACCATTTTTGACGATTACGCTTTGGTATTTTTTACTATGAAACCCGCAAAAACGACAGGTGTGCAGATCACGCGAGAATATGCCTTCGGTATACCCGACGGGCAGCTTTAGCAGCGTTCCCGTACTCCAATATCCATCATTATGAGCATTAGGAACGGTTTCTCCCAACGAGATCATCGTCTCGTTAACGGGATGAACGCTTTTAGTGATTAGCTTTATTGGGTCAACAAGTTCGGTCACGGCTAGGTATTACCCTGATAGCAGTTATTTGCCCTGGTCAAAACATCAGATGTGAATTCACACACGCGTACGTTTCAACCTGACCAGATATACGACGAGGAGTGCTATACGCCGCGCTCTGAATGAGAATCTGTCCATGTGCTATCTGACATGCTGCTATCACTGTATTAAAAAGTCGTCCGGACATCCAGCGCCCTGAACAACGTCGAAGAGTTCTGAGGCATCGGGATGTGCAGAGACACCGCCAGGAACGTTAACGAAGAACAGTAAGTTAGATGGCCTGCCCTCGCCTACTCGCCGTTATCTACCGTTAAGAACCGTTGAGGTCAGGAGAGAAGCCACGGTTTCGTTTCTGGCTAATTGGCAAACGTTGGCGATATGCGCTCTTCCACCAGCTCAAGAGCCTTGTCGTCTACACCGCGGGCATGGGCAGTTATTGCAATAACCAAACCTAGTTCATCCAACACCATCACATATTGGCCGCCTCCTCCCCAGGCGAGTTTCGCATCGTATTTCTTTTTGCCAATAGTCAGTTCGGCCCCCAGAAGTAATAGCCATATCGAAACTTACTAAAATCGTATTCCTCGTCATGATGCTTGGCAATACGACCAGTCGCTTGAGTTAGGAATCCGAGAAACTAACACGGGGAACTCTCACGTCGGACCGGCGTTGTGGCAATCAAAGGCTTCAAAATTTGTGCCAGAAATTCAATTCTCAGTCCGGAGGCGCCTGAAGAAGCGCTTAGCGGCTCTGCCATCGCGGCTGCGTTGTAGAAACACATCAACCACTTCACCGTCCTGATCGACAGCCCGCCAAAGATAGTGCCGTATCCCTTGGATCTTCACGAAAACCTCATCGATGAAGAGGGTATCGCCGTACCCCTGGTGTTCGTCAGTACCACTCAAGCCTAAAGTCTGACCGCATGTGGTCGATACAGTGCAGTGAGCGTGAACAGCAAGAGCACAGTACCTTCCTCCTCTACCCAACGGAATAATCTTTGAAATCATTTCGCCTCCACCTCTTCGCAGTCCCACTACTGATCCTGGGCGTCATCGGCATCATCGGCGGAGTCCTCCTACTTCAGGGAATACAACGATGGGTCATCGCTCGCGGGGACGTCGAAATCGAGTGGCGGCTGAACAATCTCAGCCATGCAATTGACTCCGGTTTGCCGGATGCGACGATCGAAGCCATGGATCGCTTGGCAGATCTCATTGGCGCCGGCGATCCCATCCGCATTACGATCATTGACGAGGACGGGGCCGTTCTGGGCGACTCCTCTCTCTCGGTCGATCAGGTTTTCGCCCTCGACAATCACCTCGATCGTCCGGAAGTCGTTGCAGCAAGCGCCACCGGAACGGGTGTGTCGACCCGTTTCAGCAATTCGATGAAAGTCGATTTTCGTTATATCGCCAATCGCCATCAGTCGCCGACTTTCGACGGTTATCTTCGCGCATCGATGCCGATGAATGAACTCCAATCCATGGTCGCGCAGCAGAAATCGGTCATCAGTATGGTAGGCATAGTCATGTTAGTCACGGCGATACTGTTCAGCATATTCGCCGCCAGATATCTGTCCAGATTGGCCAATGCGCCACTCCTCGAACTTGAAAACCGGGTGCGGGAACGGACCCGTGAGATCGAGCAAATTCAGAACTTCTGCCATATGATGACGGCCTGTGAAACCGTCGAGGAAATCGGAGAATGCCTGTCCAGTGCCGGTAAATCTCTGAGCGGGACAGCATCGGGCGCACTCGCAATTCTCAAGCCGTCCCTGAATCAGCTCGATGTAGTCGCTGAATGGGGAACCGACCAGGCCAGCAGTACCAGCTACTCACCCAAGGACTGCTGGGGCCTGCGGCGAGGTCAAATCCATGTGTCAGATGCCCAACACGAAGGATTGCGTTGCAAACATGGTCATCCGTCGGCATCGGAGATCTGCATCCCGCTGGTGGCGCAAGGGACTACCCTGGGCGTTCTGCATATTGCCGGATCCCACGACGAGGTGGCGAACGCCAACACGTCCGCAACCATCGACACACTTGCTGAAAATATCGGTCTTTCGCTTGCAAATATTGGACTGCGCGAAAGCCTGCAATTTCAGGCGATTCGCGATCCGTTGACCGGACTGTTCAACCGTCGCTATCTGGAGGAATCGCTCAATCAGGAAGTTCAGCGTGCGCTCAGAAAAGACGGCAGCTTCGGAGTCATGATGGTCGATGTCGATCATTTCAAAGACTTCAACACCAACTTCGGCCACAAGGCCGGCGATTATGTGCTGCGCGAAATTGCGTCGATCATGGCCAAATCGATGCGTGGCGAAGATATCGCTTGTCGCTACGGCGGAGAAGAATTTACGCTGATCAATGTTGACTCGGAAGTCGACGTGACGGTTAGAAGAGCCGAAGAAGTGCTGGAACGAATTCGCTCCCGAACGTTTGAATACGGCGGCCAGTCGATCGGCTTCGTCACCGTATCCATCGGTGTTTCATCTTTCCCGGAAAGCGGTGAAACTGTCGACGAACTACTGGCCGCAGCCGACCGCGCACTGTTCATCGCAAAGGAAAACGGCCGCGATCAGGTACACAGTGCCGTCGATCCGTCGATGGCCCGAATTCCTGCAACCGTAGCAAATGGAGAAACCTCTGCAGAGTGAAATAACGGAAAATAGGAATTCGTAGCCGTTAAGGGGCTTTCTTGAAAAAAACGGGAAATAATTCATCAAACATCTGCAGCCGTGTTTGACTGTACAACTTGCGCTGATCACGTTCCGGCGAAGTATTTGTCGCCATTATGGCTGCTGATCTCGATTCCGGGTGGATGTAGATAAAAGTTCGAAAAGATTTTTGAGAACCGGTGTGACCGACAAAGCGGTTTGGCGGCATTTCTCCATCCTTCATGTGCTGCAGAACGAAAAAACCCATGCCCATCTTCTCCTCGACGCCTTCCTCCTTGGATACCAGTGGGCCAGGTTGAAACATGAACTCCAGGGTTTCACGCCGAAGAACGACTTCATATTGCTCCGCGTCACCGCTGCCCAGCAGAAAGTTAAGAAATTTACTCATATCGGTAAGCGGTGCATTCAGGCCGCCATTCGCGGTTGTTATACCCGTATCGAAGTCGAGCCCACCTTCTTCAATCACGTCCTCTTTTACCAGGTAGTTGTTCGAGCGGTATTTCAGCAAATGTCGCGGTGTGGTATCGAAATAACTGTGGTGCATTTCGAGTGGTTTCAGGATGTTCTTATCAATGTAAACTTCAATATCGTCACCGGTCACTACTTCCACGATGCGGCCCACGATCGACATGCCGGGATTCGAATAATCGTATCTACTGCCCGGTTCGAAAAGGATTTTCGTATAGGGCAGCATCGCCACAATCTGACTCCATTCAGTCGGCTCGAACGGGTGCCAGTCTTCGTCACCGCCCCAGGGCCAGGTTGGCCGCCGAAATCCCGAAGTATGGTTGAGAAGGTGCCGGAGTCTGATCTCCTCCATATCGCCGAAAAGATTGTGGACCTTGTAAAGTTCGGGCAGATATTTCACAACCGGGTCGTCAAGATCCACTTTGCCACTTTCCACGAGTTGCATCAGCGCAACGGCCGTGAAGCTCTTGGTCACAGATGCCCAGTGATAAATCGTTCTCTCGTCTACCGCTGTTTTCGAGGCCCAATCCGCGTATCCGAAGTGCTCACTACCCAGTGTTTCGCCATCATGGATAAAATAGAGACTGGCGCCGACGACCGCTTCTGAGTCGATCTGTGTTTTGAACGCACTGACGACTTCCTTCCATGCAAGGTCGAAGGCACCTGTCTCGCTCGAATTGGCTGAAATCGACCATCCCAATAAGCCACATACTAAAATTATCGCTCTTAACATCTTTATTCTCACTCACCCGCGCTTTCTGTATTTCCCATTGAGATGATCTCATACTCAAGCTTCTTCAGCTCCGGCAGGAGAGACGAACGATCACCCACCACTACCGTAATCATTTGTCTACGTCTCAAATAACGTGCCGCCAGTTCTTTGAGTTCTCCCCGACCTATATCGGAAAGGACTTCAGCTTGCAGATTCATAAAGTCTTCTGCCAGATCATGGGTTTGTATCTCACCAAGAAAACGAAGTTTCAGCGCTGGAGTCTCATACAACAGCGCATTGCGTTGCCGGATGGAGTTCTTTGTGAAAGCCAGTTCCTCCGCCGTCGGGCCTGAGGCAGCAAAGTCTTCGATTTCCTTGTCGAACTCAATCAACGCCTGCGCTGTGACGTCGGACTGGACTCCCGCAGAGGCGGTGAAGTAGCCGTAGTCTTTCTGTCCCCTGAATCTCGATCGTGCGGCATAGGCATATCCTTTGTCTTCACGTAAATTCAGATTGATTCGGCTGTTAAACGTTCCGCCCAGAGCATAGTTCATGATACCTAAACGGAAATAGTCTCCCGTGGCGTCAAAGGGCAGTGAGCGGTATCCAATTCGGATCTCCGCTTGGGCCGCACCGGGTTTATCCACAAGATAAAGTTTGCGTTTTAACTCCTCGCCGGGTTCATAAAGATTGGGATAACTATTCAGAACTGTTCCCGGCGGCAGACTGCCGCGCCAACTGTCAAAGACCGCCAGCTTATCCCGAAGCTCCGCTGACGCCAGGTCACTAACAACCACAATATGCGCGATCTTCGGAGAATAATAGGTCCGATAAAATTGCTTTACATCTTCAATAGTGAGTTTGCTCACCGTCTCTTTCGTACCGCTGTCCGGATAGGCGTGGCTGTTATTGTTCCCGAACAGAAGTTGACTGTAGACCGTATCGGCCATGGCCCTGGCCTGCTTCCCGCTTCGCCCGATGGATTGCATCTGTTGGGCCTTGACCCGCTCGAAGTCAGCCGCATCGAAGCTCGGCGATAACAGTTTCTCCGCTACCAGGTCCAGTGTGGCTCCCAGATTCCGGGTCAAACTGCGCACCTGAACCGAACTGCTCTCATCGTCAGCGCTAAAGCTGACAAACGAACCCAACTTACCCAGGCGCTTACTGAGTTCTTCACCACTGGAGTTCGTGGTAGCTTCATTCATCATGGCCGCCGTCAGACTCGCCAGACCCAGTTTATCGAGGGGCTCATCTTTCTGACCGGCGCTGATGACGAGATTCAGCGTTGTGGTTGGAGTTTCAGTATTTACGGCGCCCAATATCTTGACTTCGTTAGCCAGACTGTCTCGCCAGATGACCGGCAAGCTGATATCGGGGGCCGCCTGTGCCGCCGGCATCGAGCCGCGATCGAAACTATCTTTCACGACCCGGTAAGCCAGGTCTTTTTCCTCTATCGGGATACGGCTCGGCGGCCTGCGGTCTTGTCTGTGCCAGGTATCGGTACGAGCGATCGAGTTCTTTTCGCCCGTGGGTACGATGCTCATGACCAGCGCCGGCTTGTCTTTGATGTAGTTGCGATAAACCCGCATCACATCCTCTTTGCTGACCTGCTCAAAGTGAGCGATATCCCGGCTCAGGTAGTTCGGGTTCTGGGTAAAGATTTCATGGTATGCCAACTGGCTGACCCTGCCTCTAACGCTTCCCAGTGCATAGATCACGCTGGAGACAATACCCGCTTTCACCTGCATCAGGTCGTCGTCTTCCACACCCTGGGCTTCGAATTCTCTGAAAGAATCCTGAAGAATCGTTTCGAGTTCCGCCAGGCTCTTGGCTTTGTTGCCCTTCGCCCCTGGGTTGGCCAGAATTTTGATAGCAAAGCTGCAGGACAGTTCCCGGCAGTCATGCACGGCACCAGCCTCTGTTGCGTAACCGGTCTTTATCAGTTTTTTGTAGAGCAAGGATGTTTTACCTTGTCCAATTACGCTCATCAACACACCCAGAGCCGCCTCGTCTTCGTGACGGGCAAAGACCGTGGGATAGCTGATATGAAGCATCGGCAAAGCCACGTTGTCCTGCATTGAGATATAGCGGGATTTTTCCAGTTTGGCCGGGGACTTCAAAGGCATAGTCACTTCCGGTCCTCTGGAAATCGGAGCGAAGTATTTCGCTACCCAGGACAGAACTTCCTTGCTATCAAAGTCACCGCCAATCGTGAGGGTTGCGTTATTCGGGCCATACCAACGCAGAAAGAAATTCTTTAGATCGTTGACGTCCGCTCCGTCGAGATCTTCGAGATAGCCCAGGACCGGCCAACTGTAGGGATGGCCCTGCGGATACAGGGCCTCTCCGATTCTCTCTTTGAGTAGGCCATAGGGTTTGTTATCCACCCGCTGGCCGCGCTCGCTTTTTACTGTCTCGCGTTGCACTTCGAACTTCTTCTGAGTTACGGCAGGCAACAGGAAGCCCATACGGTCCGCTTCCAGCCACAGAATTTTCTCCAGCTGATTGGACGGTATCGTTTGATAGTAGTTGCTGCGATCCATGTTGGTGCTGCCATTGAGGGTGCCCCCGGCCTCAGCGACAATTTTGAAATGCTGCTCATCCCCCACATGCTCTGAGCCCTGAAACATCATGTGTTCAAAAAAATGCGCGAACCCGGACTTACCCATTTCCTCCCTGCCGGACCCCACATGATAAGAGACGTCCACATGCACCAGCGGGTCGGATTTGTCTTCATGCAGGATCACTGTCAGTCCGTTGAGCAACCGGTATTTCCGATACCCGATGGCAAACGTGCCCGGTTCCGGCGCGACAGCTTCCAAGAACTCCACGCCCCGGGGTAAGAGCGGCAATGTCTCGTCGACATTGCCGGGGGCGTTATCGCCCGCAAGCCCCGACGTGGAGAAAAGCGCAAGACTGAGAACTATCCAGAGCGATCTCTGGATAAGCGTTAACACAGCGTGAACCATGTCGAGTGTCACGTTGACGAGTAGATCACCAGGCTCTTGTCAGACTCACAGTAATAGAACGACCTATCGCACCCGCATTCGCGGCGTCGTAGTCCGTAGCAAAAAAACTACTCGGCGTTACGAATGGGGGTTCCTCGTCGAACAGGTTGAGAGCACTCAGGGAGACTCTTGTGCCATCCAGCCAACCGCGTGTGTTGACCTCATATCTCACTATCGCATCAAACGTAGTCCAGCTGTCTATGGTTTCCGTTTCAAAGCCAGCCTGACCGTTTGGATAACTGTCCACATAGTTTATCCACAAGTCGGCACTCAGATTATCCCGGCGCCAGCTCAGGTTATTGCGTAACTTGAAATCGACCTGTCTGTTGACTTTGTTAATGTCCGTTGTGTACGCCACTCCGGGCACCGGGCGCTGGCCCTGGTCGATGATATAGGTGCCACCGATATTGACACCGAACTGGCCCATATCCGTTTCGAAATCGTAAGCCAGATTAATGTCGATACCCTCGCTCCTTGTTTCCGCCAGGTTAATGACCTGACGATCGGCGATGACATCTACCGGCGAACCTCCCGTGGTATCTCTCAGTGAAGTGGCCTCAGCCCTGAGGCGATCAACTTCTGCCTGGAAAGCTGCGCTGCCGGCCGCGTCAGCAGGGCGGCGGGTTATGAACGACGTGAATATAGCTTCGTCCTCGAGAGTAACGACTGGAACTCCGATCTTGTCGGTAAAATCAATATCGTAGTAGGTCAAGGACAGGTTCAGTCCTGGAATTGACGTTGGCTGAAAGTCGAAGCCGAACGTTATGTTGGTGGAGTTTTCGGCATACACTTCTTGCGAACCGTACAAATACATCACCGTCGACGTACCGGTCGGAGACATGGGGTCGGTACTCGTAAAAGTACGCGCAGCACTTAAGATTCCGGCGCTCAGTGATTCGTTCAAAGACGGTGCCCGGTAAGATTCACCCCAGGTGCCGCGAAATTTGAAACCTTGAGTCGGTGCCCAGACGAAACCGATTTTTGGAACGAACTCACCGCCGAGATTACTGTAGTCCGTATAACGCCCTGCAAGACTGAAACTCAGTGTCTCAATACCGGGCATCCGATTACTCTCCCCCACCAGAGGAACATAGACCTCTCCGTAGACTGCCTTGATTGTGCGATCGGCATCCCTGGTGAATGCCTGTATATCGCCCATGAACGCCTTCGTGTTCATGTCCTCGTTCTGCATTTCACCGCCGACAGCCATGCGTACCGCCCCGCCTCGCATATCGAACAGTGTCCCGTTTATTTTAAGAGCGGCAGTCTGAGTCTGGAAATCATAGAGATCCTTACGGTCATAATCCGGAATTTTTGCGGATTGCGAAAACTCACTGTGGGACAGCTCGATATTCGCCGTCCAGTCGGTCGTCAGATCCACACGAAGGCCAGTTGCGAGGTTGAGATTTTCCGCTAAATTGATAACTACCGTCCCGATATCCGCCATATCCGTGCTATCCCGGTCATAGAGCGTGTCCAGATAAATCTCGTATGAATCGGACAGTTCCTGCTGGAGACCCAGCATAAAACTATGTGTTTCCTGATCCGGCGTGATGTAACTGGGTGCAAAAAAGCTGCCCCTTGCTTCGGTCGCCTGTCGGTCAGCTTCGTCGACGTGATCGCGATCTTCGTAGCTATAGGCAAGGCTGGCGCTACCGCTGTCCCAGCTCTTACCAAAGCTCTGGGCCAGACCGAGTTGTTGTCCGTCGCCCCGTGTCGTGCCACCATACTTAACGGTGGTTTCCGCACCGCTAAAATCGCGTCTCAGGATGATATTGACAACACCGCCCACCGCGTCAGAGCCGTACAGTGCCGACGCTCCGTCGGTCAACACTTCGATACGCTCCACCATAGCAATCGGGATGGAGCTGATATCGGAGCCACCGTTAGAATAGGCCGAGTACATCATGCGTCGCCCATTCACCAATACCAGCGTCGCATCCTGTCCGAGCCCTCTCAGGTCGAGACTTGTAAGCCCCCCGCCACCCTCAACCTGAAAGTTCTGTGTCAGCGTGCGGAAGAAACCCTCAATGGTCGGCTGGCCTGATTTTTCGATTTCTTCGCGGTCAAATGTAATCACAGGCGATCCGGCGGGTGTTACCCCCCGGATGTGTGAGCCGGTTACAATGATTTCCTCAATTGCCGTTTCGCCGCTTGCACTGGCTGCCTCATCCGATTTGTTGTCCGAGTCGCCCCTTACGCTGCTTGTTTCAACAGCCATTCCCTGCGCTGTCGCAGCCGCGAAAATCGAAATAGAAGCACAAATAAGCTTTTTCGGAAAAGTCTGCGCCCGACGAGATTGTCTTTCGTTCCTGTCAGAGCGCTCGTTTTCAGCCAATTGTCGCGATGTTGTACTCATGTTTCTTCCCTTCCGTATCATTGCCATTTTCATGATCTAGCGTTCCCAGGTTTTCGTTATTCCGAAACGCTTGCGTGTGCGTTCCAAAGGTCTTGCACGTGTGGTTTTTTCGACGAAAACGAATAGATCGAAAGAACCCGATAAGGTCACTCTGGGCCATTTCTCAACGGGTTCTTCGAGATACACTGCGCCGGGTAGTCGCATAGCTTGCGAAGTTGTAAACCAGCTTGTCCCGCCCCCGTCCAGAGATAGAGCACGAAGGTCAATCAGAAAATCTCCCAAACCGGTGTCTCGCATCGTTCCCCCTATCGTGTTAGCCGGCGCAGGCGGGGCGATAAACTCTTGTAACGGCGGAAGTTCTTGTCTCTTGTTATCTGCACCCGGCGTTTCGAGTTCACTGGGTGCGCCACGCGCCTGCAGACCACCTTCAGCAAAGCCGAAGCCCAGATTGAGATACTGATCTCCCAATGCGGCGGCCAGGTTCAAGCCCATAACCCGTGCTTCCCTGCCGTCCCATATGAAAGCCGAACTCTGGACATGCGCATTGTGTGCCCACAACACTGCTTTCTGATTGACCCCATAATGGTCCAGTGCCCACAGAGCAATATCCGCCATGGCCTGGTCACGAGTGTTGAAAGACCTCAGGCCGGCCAGCGAAGCTTCCTCTCCCTCTTCCGGCCGATACATGGCGAACGCACGTTCTGCTGTAAAAGCTGCCGTCCGCGCAAGGCCATAGGCCTTTTCTCCCTTCGCCTTGACGAAACGGGATTCGTTGCGGTCGAAGAACTGCAGTAGTTCCAGTGCGTTTTCGTGGCGCAGATTTTTCTGTTCAGCGGACTCGCCAAAGATGTGTTCCGCGGATTCGGAGTACGACTTATCGCCAGGTAGATAAGCTTCGAGCGCTTCGTGGAAATGGGCGTGCTTGTCGACGTTCAGAGGTCTGATGAAGTCAAGAGCGAGTTGTAATGCCGGAGGTGCATATTGTGCGTCGAAGCCGAAGAAAATCAGTTTTTCCTCATGGCTTTCATTATAAGAACGCATCCATTTCACCAGCTCAAGGACCTCTTCCGTGTCCCAGGTCCAGAACCGCATACCATGGACAAGGGCCTCCGGGTCCCCCTCACCTGTCGTCACATAATTGCTGAGCGGTATGCAATCGGGAAAATTCGCTTCAATACCGAAAAGCCGGAAGCCGTGATTCTCGACGAGGTATTCGAGCATTCGGTGTTTGAACTGGAAGAATTCGCGTGTCCCGTGACTCGCCTCACCGAGACCGACAATTTTCGCATCGCCGATCATTTCCGCAATGGGCTGCATATCCTCAAAGCCCGATCCGGCTGTCATGGATTTCAGGCGAACCGCGTTCTTCTGCATCCATGAGATCGCGTCTTCGCGGACTTCTTCGGCAACGATGTCGTCTGCCTGCTTATTCGGTGGCTGAGGCGCTGTCTGTTCAGTTTCGGCGTGGCATTCAAGCGCAAACATCGCCAGCGCGGCAGTTACGCACCACAGGGATCTAAAAGAACTCATTGCTTACTCCTGACAATTCACCAATGGATTTGTCTTTTTCATACGACCGTCCGGTTCGAGTACCCGCGAAAAAATTCCTCGAATACATGGATTATTTCTTACCTGTCATATAAAATCCAATATCCTGGATCCAATTTTACATGGCATTGAAAGCAATGCAAGAAAATAATTCGAGCCGTCTTAAATAGACATGCGATGGCCGGCTATCAGAATGCCCGTGTCGATAAACAAGCGGTATGAGCTGAATTTTCATTGAGATCAATTTATGGCTGAACCACAGAAGAGGACAATCAAGAGTCCGCTGCAGGACCTTGATCGTTTTTTATTCGCCCACTTACCCACTCCGTTGGAACGACTTGACGGGCTGCGCAGCGCGCTATTGCAGCAGGGCCTCAAAGATTCGGAAGTTCCCCAGTTGTGGATCAAGCGAGATGATTGCACGGGCCTCGCCGGTGGCGGAAACAAGGCCCGCAAACTTGAGTTTTCGATCGGACATGCCCTTGCACGCGGTGCAGACTGGATTGTCACTATGGGCGGGATTCAGTCGAATCATGCCCGCCAGTCAGCAGCGGCTGCACGGAGGGCAGGGGTAAAATGCGCTCTGATTCTGCAAAAAAATGTTGCCCGAACGGAACACGACTACCTGCAGACGGGAAACCGGCTTATCGACAATCTGTTCGCCGACAGGATCGTTGAGATAGGGCTGGACACGGATCGGAATACCATCGCGGAACAGGTATTCGAGGAATTATCTGCCGCCGGTCATACCCCCTATATGATTCCACTGGGTGCATCCAACGGCATCGGTGGCCTGGGATATGTCAATGCGGCCCAGGAAATTCTGGAGCAATGTGCCACGCGCCAATTCCACCCCGACGCTATCGTTATGGCATCGTCAAGCGGCGGAACGCAGGCGGGTCTCATCGCCGGAATGCGGATCATGAATGCCAGCAACACACGAATCGTCGGAGTCGACGTGGATTCCAATCCCTACGAGCTTCAAAACGCCGTCATGGATTCGATCAGGGACGTTTATCATCAACTGGGCCGTAGACAAGCAGATGAAAATGTCGTTGAAGTCCAGCTGGGACAAGGAGGCCCCGGCTACGGGCTTCCTACCGTGGAAATGTGTGAGGCCATACAATTAATGGCACGCGAGGAAGGCATTTTACTTGACCCTGTGTACACGGGAAAAGCGCTGGCGGCCCTGGTCAGCGATATTCGAAATAAGACCTATTCAGACGAGCAACACGTCATATTTTTACACACAGGCGGCACTTTCGGGCTCTTTGCTTATCAGTCACTGTTCGAAAATATTGCGACTCCTATTCAGAAAGTACCCTCATAAAGCTCACCCTTGTTCCACCGCGCTCTTCGCTGTTTTTTTCTTGTGGCTCTCAATTGATTTGGTAATCTCCGCCGCACCCCGCGAAAGATGTGCTCTCAGGATTTTGACGGCCTCTCTGGTGTTCCGCTTCACGGCGGCGGCGGCGAGACTAACGTGATCATCACGATCTTGCTGAGTAACCTCCATCGCCAAACGACCGAATCTCAGATGATACCTCTGGGCAGCATCGAGTTGTTCACTGACCAGGCGCCGTAATCGAGGCCCCGCCCCGGCGTAAAGCGAAACATGAAAATCCCTGTGCAAATCTGCCGAATGTTTCGGTACCGCATTTCGCAACGTTTCATGAGCCGTTTCAATCGCCTTGACCTGTTCGTCCGTGAGGCGTGGAAACGACCTGCGAACGGCGAGTATTTCCAGCGCCACACGAGTCTCAAAAATTTCCAGCGCTTCGTCCTCATCCAATTCCGTTACAACGACGCCTCTATGCGGTCGCAGTTCAACCAAGCCTTCTGCCTCGAGGAGTCTGAATACCTCTCGTACCGGCATTCTGCTGACCTCGAAACGTGTTGCGATTTCTTCTTGCCGAATGGCTTTTCCGGCCGGATAGCGGCCTGCAATGATATCTGCTCTCAATTCCTCAAATAGCCAGGAACTTGTTGTTTTTGGGCGATTTTTAGCTTTATCTGGCATATTGAATTTTGGATCCATTATTTAGAAAACCACTATTGACCATATGTTCAGACATGTCAATTTTTGACCGCGAAACGCAGTCGACGTAGAGGTGATGAAAAGGCCTACAGGTATGCCAAGCTTACAACGACATACAAAAGCAGAGTAATAGCGCCAGCGACTAACGCATACGGTAACTGCGTTCTTACGTGCTCAAGCAGATCACAGCCCGATGCGATCGCCGAAATAGCGGTGGTATCCGATATCGGGGAACAATGATCGCCAAAGATACCTCCCCCCAGGATTGCCGAGATCACCAGTGAAGGCGGTAGATCGAAAACCTGGATCAGTGGAACACCAATCGGGATCAGGATGGCGAAAGTCCCCCAGGAGGTGCCGGTCGAAAAAGAAATCAAGGCACCGGCCAGAAACAACGTCGGCACGAGCAGGTACAGAGGCAGATATTCGCCCACCAGCCCGGCTATGAACATGCCGGTTCCAAGGTCTTTCAAACTGGCGCCCAGTGCCAGCGATAACAATACTATGGCGACCAGCGGCAGCAGTTCACCCATCCCCTGAAAACCGATCTTTACCAGCTTGCCATGCGTGAATCGTCCACCTGCAAGCATCATGGAATAGGCAACCAGGCAGGCCATCGACACCGAATAAAGCGCAGAACGCGAACCGCTGCCATTGGCCAATACGCCATCCCCGGTCCAGAACATGAATCCGACCATACCTGCCACCATCACGAAAAGTGGTATCAGCATGTAGGCCGGGTGCGTAGCCGCAAACTGCACTTCTTCTTCGCCGTCAGCGTGTACTTTGACTGCGCTACTCGCCATGGGGCCAAAGTACTTACCCGTCCAGGCCGTGACCACAACGATGACGAGTGTGACCAGAGCATAAAAATTCAGAGGAATCGTACCCCATAACACCTGTGCAGCCGTTATTTCGAACTCATAGCTGTTGAGTAATGCCAGTATGAATGCACCCCATGCATTCAATAAGATGAGTATGCATATCGGGGCGGAGGTACTGTCAATGATATAAGCCAGTTTTGCCCGACTTAATCCAAATCGATCGAATATGCCGCGGGACAGGATGCCGGCTGTCAGGACGCTGAGGTTCGATTCGACGAAAACAGCCGCCCCGACCCCGGTTGTCAACAACGCCGCCTGGCGCCCATCGCGGACAATTCCACGTTTTATGATGGAACTCACCATGGCCGTTACTCCGCCCGAATGACGGATATAGGCCAGCAGAGCGCCGATCATCAGGCTGAAAACGAGGATTCTGGCGTTATCTTTTTCCTCAAACACCGCGACGATACGTTCGAGCGTAAACAGGCCCGCCAATGGCAAGCCGCCCAGCATCGACGTTTGTAGTAGTAATTCAGCGGTGAACACTGAAAGGAGAAGAGCGAGTATGACTTCTCGGCGCCACAATACGATGACGACAGCTACGATCGGCGGCAGCACCGATAACCATTCGGCAGTCATGATTTCCTCGATTCTCCGGCGGGCGAATTATGCGAGCCGCATCATAACCGGTATCGCTCAATTCCGAAAACGCATAACTATCATGGATAGACGAACTCATACCGGCTGAGGTCACCAGGTTTTATCTAGTCCGAAACGTTGACGGCTGAGTTCCGAAGGTCTGGCGCGAGTCGTCTTTTCGACAAAAACGAACAAGTCGAAGGAACTGGACAAGGTCAGCTTTTTCCATTGCTCAACGGGAGTCTCAACATAGGCGGCGCCCGGTTGCCGCATCGGATGCGGTGTCGAAAACCAGCGCTTGGCGCTTTCGTCGGCATCCAGTTCACGCAGGTCGATCAGGAAATCGCCCATCCCGGAATCTCGCATAGTTCCACCGATCGAGATGCCCCCAGCCGGTGGTACGGTAAATTCCTGCAAAGGCGGGGGCTCTGAAGTTTTGTCAAAGCCGGGACCCGGCATCGCGCGTGCCTGTAAGCCTCCTTCGCTAAATCCAAAACCCAGACTGACGTACTGGCTCCCCAATGCATCGGCCAGGTTAAGCCCCATGTACCGGGCTTCTTTACCGCCCCACTCGAAGCTCGCCGTCTGGATATGCGCGTTGTGCGCCCACAACACCGCTCTTTGATCGGGCCCGTAGTGACCCAGGCCCCACACAGCCATGTCTGCCATAGCCTGATCGCGGATAGTGAACGATCGATAAGCCGCCTCCGAGGGCGTTTCTCCCTCGGTGGGACGAGATCGGGCGAATGTTCGCTCCACGGCGTATGCTGCCGTCCGCGCAATGTCATAACGATCCGCTCCGCCCGCCGCGACGAGTCGGCCTTCGTTTTGATCAAAGAAACTCAGCAGCTCTGCCGTGTTATCGTGCCGCACCATCCGTTTGTCGGGTGGCTCGTTGTAGATTTCCATTACAGACTCGAGGTAGGTCTTATCGCCCGGCAGATAAGCGCCAAGTGCTTCACGGAAATAGCTGTGTTTCGCGGCATCGACCGGCGCTATGAAATCGAGCGCTATTTGCAACCCCGGAGGCGCATACTGAATATCGAAACCGAAGAAGTTAACCTTGTCTTCATGTGTCTGGTTATAAGTACGCATCCATTTCACAAGCTCGATGACTTCCTCAGTGTCCCAGGTCCAGAACCCCATACCGTTGACCAGCGCTTCCGGATCGCCCTCACCTGTCAACACGTAGTTTGAAATCGGTAAACAGCTGGCGAAATTCGCTTCGATACCGAAAAGCCTGAAACCGTGATGTTCAACCAGGTATTCGAGCATTCTGTGTTTGAACTGAAAAAATTCCCGTGTTCCATGGCTCGCCTCACCAAGACCGATCACCTTCGCATCGCCAATCATCCCGGCAACAGGTTCGAGATCCTGAAAGCCCGAACCGGCCGTCATAGATGTCAGGCGAACGGCGTTTTTCTGTATCCATGCAATCGCCTGTTCGCGGATCTCGGCTGTAGAACTCGTATCTGCTTGCTCGATTTCGGCATGACACACTGTTGGAAACAGGGCCAGCGCGTAAATCGCACAGCAGAAAAACCAAGAGGTTTTCAAAGCCGTCATTCGTCCACTCCTGCCAACACTGTTTACCCGCATTCTTGTCACTCTCCTTTCCCCTTCGACTGCCGACGTAGTTTTCCCCTCAGCTAAACGCTGTGGGTGAGTTCAAGAACCTCCTTGAACATCCGGGATTATTTGATTGTATTTTACCATTTAATAATCCATGATCCTGGATCCAATATTACATCACAATATGTTTTATGCAAGATGTTTGCGAGGCTTTTCGACGCTTGGATGTGATGGCAGGACACTTCAAACCCTTAATATCCCGAGAAACGGATAGCGAGACGACTGTACCGGCCTCGCCGGTGGAAGAAACAAAGCGGTTCTGGATATGGACTCCCAACAGCAGCAATGCGCGATGCCATACAGTTGATGCCCGCGAAGAGAGTGTTTTGCTCGACCCTGTGTACGCGGGCGGAAGTTTTGGACTGTTTGCTTATCAGTCCTTATTCGGAAATGTCGAGACTCGTTTCCATCGCGACGGTAGCTGCAACCTCCCCAACCTCGCCGGATAAAACCTCAGTCCTACGTTCGAATGCAACGCGACTAGAACTCTGTCCACTCGGCATCAGCACCGTTCGCGACGGCTCGTATTTGCGGTGCCGGCATGTCCGTCTGCCCGGCATCGTCTAGCTTTTTCGATTCGGTCTGTGGCCGCTCAGCCGAACGTCGCTTGCTGTTGCTCGGCACATCGAGCATCGCGGCAGCAGCCGGCGTGCCGCCACCCTTGACGGTGAAGAATGTCATCATCTGATGCAGACCCTGCGCCTGTTCGCCCATCGATTCGCTCGCCGCAGCGGCTTCCTCAACCAGCGCAGCATTCTGCTGCGTCAACTCATCCATTTGCATAACCGCTTTGTTCACCTCGTCGATTCCTGCCGACTGCTCCTGGCTGGCGGCCGCGATTTCACCGACAATAGTCGTAACGTCAGTCACTCTGCTAACAATCTCCTGCAGTGTTTTACCCGACTCGTTGACCAGACGTGAGCCCTCGTCGACCTTGCCGCTGCTGTCTTCAATCAGTTCCTTGATTTCCTTGGCAGCCGTCGCGCTTCTTCCGGCAAGATTGCGTACCTCGCTCGCCACGACAGCGAAGCCACGTCCCTGATCGCCGGCCCGGGCTGCCTCTACCGAAGCGTTTAGTGCCAGCAGATTCGTCTGAAATGCGATCTCGTCTATCACGCCGATAATGTCGGAGATCTTCCTGCTCGATTCATTGATCTTGTCCATCGCACTCACCGCGCGGCCGACCACTTCACCACCTTGTTCGGCCTGTTCGCGAGCAGCTCCTACGAGCTTGGTCGCCTCCACGGCGTTGTCCGCGTTCTGCCTGACAGTGCTGGTCATTTCCTCCATACTCGAAGCCGTTTCTTCCAGGCTTGATGCCTGCTCCTCGGTCCGTTGCGACAGGTTGGCATTACCCTGGGAGATTTCATCTGCACCCGTATTGACCGACTTCGACGCACTCTGGATCTCACCGACCACCTCGGTCAGCTTCGCCACCGTCGCATTCGCATCCTGTTTGAGTTGACCGAACGAACCGTCGTACTCGGTCTCGATCGTCTTGGTCAGGTCACCCGACGCCATCGCGCTAAGCACCCGTATCGTATCGGTCACAACCTGTTCGGCAGCGCCGACAAGATCGTTGACGCCAGCACTCAGTTTCTCGTAAAAGCCCGTTTTGCCCGCCAGCTCGATCCGCTGGTTCAGATCACCGCTGCGTGCGGAGTCGACGATTGCCTGGATGTCTTGCTCGACGACTTCTGAGAGTTTCCTCACTGTTGCATTGGCGTCCTGCTTGAGTTGATCGAACGACCCCCGGTACTCCGTCTCGATGGTCGTCGTCAGATCGCCACGCGCCATCGCGGCAAACACCGCTACGGTATCGTTCACCACCCGGTCGCTTACATCCACCAGGTCATTGATACCGATGCTCAGCTTCTCGTAGAAACCTTCTTTACCTTCGAGTTTGATACGCTGACTCAGATCGCCGCTGCCGGCCGCGTCCACGATCAACTGTATGTCCTGCTCGACGACTTCGTTAAGCTTCGCCTGCATATCCTTCATGCCCTGCAGCAACTGGCCGGTCTCATCGGTCGACTTGACTTCAATGACCTCGTCCAGCTTGCCGTCGGCAATGCGGTTCACCGCAGCTAACGCCTCCCCGAGCGGTCGCGTGATAGCGCGATTGATGATGAATCCCAGCAGCGCGGCAAGCCCCACGCCAATAGCCAGTGCGGCCCAACCGGCCGCGGTCAGCATATTCAACTCTTTCTTCACCTGCTCACCGTCGTTACTCAGCAGGACCGCCTGGTCTGCGCTCATTTCGTTGAGCAAGCTCACCAACTGGGCTCCAACAGGCGCCGCCCTGGTCGCGAGCCAATGATTGGCGAGATTCCAGTCAGGCTGGCCACGCATCTCCAACATCTTCGGTGGAATCGGCGCAAATATCGCTCGAGCCCCGGTGAACTCCTGGTAAGCGACTCGTTGTTCGGGGGTTAGCAGATGTGCCGCGTTAGACAGGTCGCCGAAACGACGTTCGTTGGTAGCCCAGAACTTCTCGAACGCAATCTCAAACTGCTTATCGCCGCCCAGTAAAAAAGCACGAATATTCGCTAATGCCAATCCGGTGCTCCCCCTGACATCCGCCATCATCCCCAGCAACGCCTTACGCTCAGGTGTTGCAGCTTCGTTCGCTTCCAGATCGATCATTTCGGTGATTTTTGTCACCATTATGGCCGCTTGAGGCGCGGCTTCATCGAACAACAGCTTTATCGACGGAACGTTGTCCCGTGTCTGTGCGATCCCCTCGATTTCTTTCTGGATGCGCTCGAACTCCGGCAACAGCTTCTCGATCTGTTTGAATCTCTCGACATTCGCCGGATTGGTCCAGTGTTTTGCGGCTTCTCGCATGAACTCGTACGATGGCGAAATCTCCTCGGTCCAGGCCTGGTCACGTTCGGCTGCGAAACCGTCTTTACCCAACAGCATCCAACCTCTCAGGGCCGCCAATGCATGATTGATGCCGTTGAGCATCTGCAGGCTCGCGTTTGCCGTAGGCACCCGTAATTCGGTTACCCGCGCGGATACTGTCGCGGTCACGTTCGCCTGACGGTTAATCACTACCACGATCAACGTAATTACGAGGGCCATACCACCGAAACCGAAGGCAAGTTTTTTCGCAAAGTTTAAATTCGCAAACGCAGTCGTGAGATTTTTCATAATTCCGAACCTTTCGTCGTCATACAGTTTGTTTGCGCAACAGCACCTGGGACCGCGACACAGTGCCGATACGCGTCGTGCCGGCTCGAATACTCGCGCTTCAGTACGTATGTCGACCTTCTGTGCAGCTTGTTTATACGCAAATGTACGATTTTCATACGTATATATACGTATGAAAATCCGCCGCCGCTTGTTCCTCTCCAGGCTCTCTACGACTCGGGGTGAACGTCGCTTTCGCGAACTCGGGTAGTTTTGATCGCTGCACTGGGCTGCTTGCTAGTTTACATTTCGCCCTTTTGGTTTGTGGTCAAATGGCACCAGAGCGTTTATCGACAGCGGCAGCACGAATCGAACGGGGTTGGGGAATCATAGAGAACGACGGTACGATTTCTCTTCGTTGATAAAAATAAAGGGCCTACCGGGAACGGTAAACCCTTTGTGAAATCCCAACAGATGCGTGACACATTCAGCTCTTTACTCTAGGCCTTATTGAGGGAGAGCGGCATGACAAAAGCAGAACAAGCAAGGATCGTAGCTTGGAGGTTGAAGATACTTCGACATGCGGAGAATGAGCCTCGCTACGTCGCACAAACCTGTCGATATTTTGGGATCTCACGTACCGCGTTCTACCGCTGGAAGAAGCGCTTTGATGAGTTCGGCGAGGCTGGTTTGGCCGATCGGCCGCGCACGCCTCATCGATCGCCACGGGCAACACCATCTGCTGTGGTTAGCAAAATCTTGTATCTGCGCCAGAACTATCACTTCGGGGCAGGCCGAATCGCTGCCTACCTGCAGCGCTTCCACCAGATAGAGATCGCTCGCTCAAGCGTGCATCGAATCTTGATCAAGCATGGAATGGGCCGGCTCCCGGCGAATCAAAAGCACCGGCTGCACCGTAAACGGTGGAAGCGGTATGAGAAAGCCCAGCCAGGCCACCGACTGCAGATGGACGTCAAGTTCCTCGAGCGCATCCCTGGGACTCGCAAACGGCTCTACCAGTTCACGGCTATCGATGACTGCACGCGTATCCGCATCCTGAAGATCTACGACGCCTGCAACCAGCGCACGGCCATCCGATTCCTGAATGAGGTTCGAAATCGGCTGCCATTCCAGATTCTCGTCCTGCAGACCGATAATGGCGCAGAGTTCCAGTCTCGATTCCATTGGCACGCCGAATCCTTGGATATCCGGCATGTCTACATCCGCCCACGATCGCCGCACCTGAACGGCAAGGTCGAGCGCTCACACCGTATTGGCAACCAGGAGTTCTACCAACTGATTGATCAGAACGGTATCTCAGACGATATCCACCTGTTCAATAAAAAAGTGCGTGAATGGGAGGATTACTACAACTATCATCGTCCGCACGGGGCACTGCAGGGTCAGACCCCGTTTGAACGACTCATCGAGAAATCTCGAGCTGACGTGTCACAGGGGTCTTGAGACCCTACATTGTTTTAAATGGCGCGCCCGGAGAGATTCGAACCTCCGACCACCTGGTTCGAAGAAGTGGAAGTAGAAAACTAACCTAATAAAAACATCAAGTTAGATGGCCCGCCCTCGCCTTTATCGCCGTTACGTGCCGTAGAACCCCGCCAGGACTCACCGAAGCGCTACGTTTTGGCTACGTTCTTCAGTTAGATTCGAACGTCCGCTTTCGTCAAAAGCGACCATCCCAAAAGCAGTTTTCAGAGATTCTAGCCGCAGACTTACGCCCACAAACGGGCGCTGTAATGAGGCAGATACTGCTATCGATGTCTGTTCTAGGAGTCAGTTGACGTACCTTCAGTCAGCCCCTGCTTCCTCCAAATTACCAGAATGAAATAGAAAATGAGTAACGCCAGGCTAAAAATTCTAATTTTCACATTCATTTCATTTCCGGGTAAATACATCCAAGTCCCGACTACCCAAAACCAGCAGGCAGAAACAAAACGCAATATTTGAATACTAGGTACGATGCTGTCGGTATCGAGACGTCTAATTATGATCATAAAAAGCATCACAGACAAACCCCAGAAAGTGAACGGAAATAGTTCTCTATTGTAGAAATAAATTAGCCCTACACATACCAAACTAGCGATAATCGCCAAGGTTTCGAATATCAGGGATATCCAATAGCGAGCTGTGCCCAGGTCTAGCTTTGATTCATCCTGCTGAGCATGGCTCACTGCTAGCAATACGGCGACAAATACTTGCCAGAAAAGTGGCCCAGTCCATTCACCCGAAATCTCAATATCTGTGAACGAAGCAATCACGACGATCACAAATTTTACGAACACAACAGTCACGCCCGCAACCGCCAGTCCTGCATAAACTGGTTTCAATATTGGTTCGCCAAATAGGCGCACAAAAAGGTCTTTTAAGATCTGCTGTAGCGTCTTCATTTCCACCTCCGGATGCACTGTTACAAATCGATCTAGTTCAGAAACCGGCGTCGGGTCACAAGCAGACTGTTTCGATACAGAAAATAATGGCATTCGAACGGTCCAAATTGGGCGCATAGCGCCCATACACCTCAGTCAAGACATGACTCTGTTTGCCGAATCAAACGCCGTTAAACAGAGTTAGCGTTTCTCGGACGTGTGTAAATAACTGTACGCCAGAATCGATCGTCAGAGCGGGCGAAGTCGGCGCCATCTTCTCGAAAAAACTTCGTCCCGACCGGTCCACCTCCGGAATGCTCGCGAAAATAGACCCGGCACCTTTTTCCAGTTATTCCCGCACGCGAACGATCTAGCAGCGGGTACTGACAAGTTAACTCCATCGGAGAAAAGTAACTTAGCAAACTTTCTTCAGGCCACTGCTATTTTCCATTCCTTGAACGCAGTGATTCTAGAATTTCGGTAGTGCTCGGCCCTAGCGAGATGTCTCCCAAGATTGAATAGATTGTAAACGGCGGCATGTGCGCTCAGGAATCGCTGTGCCTGCTGCGGTGATTTGAATCTTCGCATCCCGCGTTCTCGTACTCTGGTCGATTCATGCGACTGCTCTGCCCTGTATTGTGATTTACATCAGGCATCAGTTCTCGATGGGCCACACCGTAGCTTCCCAATTTATCCGTCACAATGTTCCTGGGCTCACCATCACAACTCCGCATAAGCCGCTTGAAGAAGCGCTTTGCTGCAGCACTATCCCTGCGGGCCTGCAGATAGACATCAACCACTTCTCCATCCTGGTCCACAGCACGCCACAGGTATTGCTGCCGACCATTGATCTTCACGAAGACCTCATCGACGTAGAACGTATCGCCGTAGCCTCGATGTCGACGTTTGAATCGACGAGCGTATCGAGTACCAAACCTGATGCACCAGAGTCTGATCGTTTCATAGCTGACATTAATGCCTCGTTCGGCAAGCAGGTCTTCGATATCACGATTGCTTAGGTTGAATCGATGGTACAGCCAAACCGCGTAACTGATGATGTCGGGAGGAAATCGGTGACGCTTATAGATATTCATAGCCAGATTATCGATCAGCAGCAGTTAACTTGTCAGTACCTTCATTTTCGCTCTGAAACGAACCCACCGACAAACAAACCTGACACCTTTTCCGACTTTTCCACCGCTACAACGATGTCCGCTACTGTACAAAAGGCGCTTGCTCATCCCCAAACTATGGCCTGGTAACGATTTCGGTCAATGTGTCGTCAACCAATTTCATATCTTCGTTTCTGCAGACCAACCATTCTTTATCAAATGCGCTCACAGGTTTGCATACCACACCCTGATTCTCTAGTGATTGGCTTAGCTCCTCGAACACACGCGGAGCTGGAGAAAATGACCTTCCGCGGGGCAATGTATTTCTAATAATACTGTCAAATAGAGTAGCAATCTGAGCCGTATTCTTGTTTTCAACTTCAATGTGAGAGTCGTCCAATTCTCTGTACCAAATACCTCTATCATCCAATTCGACAAGCAATTCTTGCTCCATTTCCTGGTTGCCGGTCGGCATAGGTACTAAGGTCGAGGTCGGAGTCTCAGCGACGCACCCGAAACTTAGTATCGCCAGGCCAAAACAAACAATTAGGACGATCAATCTTGGCGTCATTTAGTGGCCTCCCATAATAGTTGCCTTGGATACTCAACAATTTCCACTCTGTCTGGACAATACCATCCGAAATCTTCATATATTGATTTTACAAAGGAACATTCGCCTGCGGGCGAGCCCGGATGCGATCTAAATACAGTAGTCCGCTCGCTTTCGTAATCAGAGCTTCTGCACGAACTTGGCCCTGGTGGCGTCCAAAGAGGATTCTTGCAGCTCCATTGATAACTGTATCTCGGACCGAAAAAGCAGCCTTCGGATACCGTTGTCTCCCACGGGCTAAAACCTCGTCGTTTCTTATATCTTCGCTTCTTCGCCATCTCGCCTAATCGATATTGACGGTAATATCGGCTATTTTCTGTCGATGACCGCCCGCGATTCATTTCCTGATACACGTTCCACGGATTTCTAGTGTCTTCGTCCAGTCCGAAAGAGTCAACGCTTCCGATCGGATCCCCACTAACATAACCGTAGGTGTTCAGCCCTCCAATGAGCCCAATAGGATCACTCTCCAGGTACCGTCCAGTCGAAGGATCGTAAGTGCGGTAATAGTTGTAATGCAGCCCAGTCTCCGCGTCAAAATACTGCCCAGGAAACCTCCGATTATACTCGAACGTGGTCAAATCCCCATCTGGGTCGTTATCGGGCACACCGAGGCCAAACGGGCTGGACTGCCACTCCCAGATCGCTGTGTTGCCGTTGGAAATCACACGCGGCGTACCCAGGTGATCGGCATGTACGTAATAGATATTGGCCCCTTCAAGAACAGCAACCGGCAACTCGTTGAACCAGATGTGCTCCTTAATCGGCGTGCCCGACTGATTGTACTCGCCGATCAGGCGGCCCTGCTCGTCGTAGGCAAACAACGTGGTAGCGCTGTTGACCACCTTCTTGACCCGTTGGCCCTGGCCATTGTACGTGTACGTCGCGACGGTACCCGAGTCGACCGTGATGAGCCGGCCCCGGTCGTCGTAGCTATAGCTGTGGATGCCGTCGGTTGTTACGTTGCCGGCGGCGTCGTAGTCGTAGTCTTTGGCGACCGGCCCGGCCACGGTATCGACCTGGTTGGAGTATGGCAGGACAGTGACATCGAAGCTTCCCGTGACCGGCACCAACTCGGTGTAGTCGATTTCAGAAATCGGTCGTCCGTCATCGAGCGAGTTCAACCTGCCAACACTATCGTAGCCCAACACACGCGAGTCTGTCAGAAGTGTCTGACTGTCCATGAATCCACGCGTATCGTAGCTGCGAATATTGGATGTGCCGTTGCCCCACAGCCAGCCATTCACCGGTCCGAACGGGTCGTAGGTTGCTCCGGAGAGCACCGGGGTCGAGTCAACGCTGATGCTGTTCGGCTGAAATACATTGTAGCCGATAGTCACGACCTTTGACGATGGCAACGTAATCGTGTTGAGACGTCCATCTGGATGGTAGTCGTACACGGTTACCAGGTTGATCGAACCTATTGTGTGCGTCTTCGTCTTTACGTCTCCGAACTTGGTGTAGGTCCAGGATGTGGAGCCGCTGCTGTCGGTAATCCTGTGCAGACGGCCGACCGCGTTGGACGGCACATCATCGTACTCGTAGAGGATTTCTGTAATACCGTCGTCGAGCGTAATCTTGGTAAGCCGATTCAGCGAGTCATAGCTGTAGCTAAGCTGTTTGCCACGGGCGTCTAGTCGAGTCTTGCCATTGCCCGCGTCGTCGTAGTCCAGGTCGATCAACCCTCGATCCGCACTGCTTTCCTTATCGAGATTGCCGAGCCCGTCGTACTCGATAGACGTTACCGCATCGTTTGCTGCTGTGACCAGACTCGTATTGTCCATGTCATCCAACGCGTAATCCGTGTCATTCAGCAGTGCGTCTGTGACCTTGTACGTACGATTCAGCTCATCGACGGAGAAATTCGTTTCTTTCGCATCGGCGTCAGTGAGCTTTTTGAGGTTGCCCAAGGGATCGAAGTCGTAATTGGTTGAAATGGCATTACCCGACACAAGCGAGCCATTGGTCACGGTGTCGACAAAATCGAATTCATCGAATGTCGTCGCGACTGCCCTGCGGATGACGTTGTTCGGATCTACGCGGAGTTCCTCTTTTTGATTGCCGTGCGCATCATAGTCGTAGTCAATCTTATTACCGAAGTTGTCGGTGACAGTGTCCAGCAAGTGCGCTGTGGTCCAATCGTAGTCAAGGATCAGCCCATTGGGGAACATCACCAGGTCCAGCTGCCCAGCGGCGTCGTAGGTGTAGAGTGTAATTCGGCTCGTTAGCCCATCCGAGAGGGTGGTCTTGGTCAGCTCGCGCCGGCTGTCGTATTCGTACTCCGTAACCAAACCACTGGCATCGGTCATTTTCTTAAGGCGGCCGTCCGCGTAGTACTCGTTGAAGTCGGTGCGCTGCCCCTCGGCATTGATAATGTATTCAAGCTGACCGCACTCACCGTTTCCTGTAGGACAGGCCGGTTCGTCGTAGTAATTCAGCGTTGTCACATCCGATACGTCAACTCGGGGCCCATCAATGCTGGTCACTTGGCCATGCGTGTTATACGTGTAATTCGAGATCCGCGTTCGATTGCCGTCGGTTGACAGATCTTCGGTACCGGATATATTGCGCGACGTTATTGTGACGGTTTGCAAGTCACCATTTGGATAGTAGTCGTAATCAGTGATTCGGTTCGGCTCAGTAATGGCGTCGGGTAGTCGATAGGTCGGATGCCAGGTCGTAGTCGTCTCACGCTGTAATGGCGTGCCATTGGCCTCACGGCGAAGCGTTTCGAGATTTCGGCTGTTGTATTCCCGGTACAGCACCACGCCGTTCTTGTCGGTGTGCGTCTGCACATTGCCGGCGGCATCGTAGGTGCGCGCCTCGCTGGTGGTACCGTAGGTCGCGCTCTGCATTTTTGCGACTCCCAACTTGTTCGCGGGTGTCATGGAGTGGCTCCGTTGTTCCGCACTGCCCGATGCCCGAACAACATTGGCGCCATTGACGTCGTAGTACTGCGCCGAGCCCGGGAAGCTATACGTCACATCTACGCGGCCAACGATATCAGCGCCCACACCGTGATAGGACAGGCTCGCGAGGCCACCTCCCTGATAATCGTAGGTGGCATACTGATCGCCATTCTCGTCTTTGATTGACGTCAGCGCATAGGGGTACCACCCCTGTGCATTGTTGTACCCCAATTCACGAAACGTCAGGTCCGGGTTAGTGACCTTGATAAGCGTGCCATCGGCGCCGTAGTCGTACGCGAACACATTACCCAGCGGGTCGGTCATCGTCTTGATCTGATTAACGAGTGTCGTATCCTCGTACCATTCAGTGCCAACCTGAGGAACGCTGTCGTAGCCAAACGTCAGGCTGCGACCATGCGCATCCGTAACCGTTTCCAGGCGCCCCACGGAATCGTAAGCGAGCGTCAACGGATTACCAGCGCGATCAACGATGGAGAGTAATTTGCCCTCGGCACTGTAAGTTTCCGTGTCGTCGCCCGGCGTGACGACCGTCCAACCGGTGGTGGTTCCGGCGTTCGTTAGTTCAGTCAAGACAAGATTAACGTCTGCGTCCGCGTGCCAGCTTCCGCTGTATTCATTGAAGATCAGAACTCGACCATCCTGACGGTACATCGACACGGAGCGAATATTGGGCGTTTTATACTCGACCAGCGCACGGTGGTAAGTGTGACGCCAGTTCACCCCAATTGAGTCGGTCGCCATGACACGAACACCCGAAGCCTGGTCCGGGTCGATGGACGCTCTCACGGGCAAGGCATGATTAGCTCCACTAAACCGGTACAGCTTGTTCAAGCCGTTGGTTCGCCCCGCCAGGCTGTTGTAAAACCGCCTGAACTGCAACGGATTCGGTCCGGTTCCGGTGAAGTCAGTTTCAACCTGGTACTTGTTACCGCTGCCAATATTGATCGGGTTACCTACTGTGCACTGACCCTGATCTGTCTTCGGACAACCCAGGTTTTTACCAACATCCAGCCGGGTGTCCTGGCGATAGCAGTGCGATCCGGTAGCGCCAGACCACCGACCCTCAGGACATTCAACAGAGCGATCGCGCCTCACCAGTCCCCAGTCGGTCGATCTAAGGTCGCAAGTCGGTCCGCGATACACCTTCTGGGTATAGATTGAATAGTTCAGGATGTCATAGCCGGCTTCAAACCGCGGATAGGGACCGGCGCCCGTTCCAGGATAACAAATGCTGAAGGTTGCGTCGGGCGGCGTACACGCGTCACCGGAGCAGTTGCTTTTTTCGTCTTGGGCCCACCGCGACCATTCCCAGGTCGTCACTGGGCAACCTGGATCGCTACCGCCCATCGTAGGCTTCGCATACTCAGCCGCTTCGTACTCGGTCGGGAAGTACGGCGTAAAAGTACAAGCCTTGGATTCGTACCGGAAATCCGTCGCGCGATACGCTGCACAACTATAGGCGCCGGCCGGCTTGCATTCCGTTGGGTAAGTTTGTGCGGTGCTTGGTGAAGCTGTAAGGACTAGTGCGACCAGTATTACAAGCTTTACGGCTGCTAGTGTGAAACGGTTCATTTCATGCTCTCTTCAAAAGCCACTGATGTCTTACATGGAACAATCACAAAAACGGTCCGACCGGCTTTGGTTCTCATCGCAAACATCTCTCGCATGCACACATCGCTGTACCTGTGGCATGCCTATTCAAGCAACAACTCCACTGAGCCGGTGGCCGCCT
Organism: Woeseiaceae bacterium; assembly: GCA_021773035.1. Taxonomy (GTDB): domain Bacteria; phylum Pseudomonadota; class Gammaproteobacteria; order Steroidobacterales; family Woeseiaceae; genus UBA1847. Next base: position 493 of record JAJFKU010000061.1, on the reverse strand, counting down.
CGTAGGGTGACACCCACACCGTGTACGTTTCTGCTGCCAGGTTGGTTAAGTTCAGAACCGCCATGCTCGTACTTTGAGTTGTCGCGATCTGGGTACCACTCGCGTTGTAAATCCGCAGGTACACGTTCTTGCCCGTCGGCGTCGTCGAGACCGAGCTCATCCCCAACGCCACCGTCTGTCCCGCCGTCGCCGTAAACTCCAGCAACGCGTGCTGCCCCGGCACCGTCATCGCCACCGTCTGCGGCGTATCCAGTACCAATGTCCCTGTCACGTCATGCGACAAAGTCAGCGTGTAACTCGCCTGCGCACCCGATGTGTACGGCATCACCGTCACCGTGTACTCACCCGTCTCCGGTGCGTCGCGAAGATCGAACGAGCAGCCCGGATTATTCGACGTATAGCACTTCTGGAACTTCCATTGCCCGCCGCTCGGCCTGTGCACGTAAACGTACACCCGGTTCCCGGCCGACACCGTTAAGCCCGTGACCCCCAG
>JAJFKU010000007.1 GCA_021773035.1 Woeseiaceae bacterium | reverse complement strand
CCTGTGGGTCGTGAAGAGGTCATTGGCGTTCCCACCGCAACCCCGCGCCGAACATCAATTCGTTTAGCAAGCTTCGTTGCGCTGTAAGGCGAAACACCGGTGCAAGAATCCAATGCCTGCGTTACATTGATCCTTGGAGCTCTCAAAGAAGCCCGCCGTTCGAATTCGATCAATTCCGACACCGTCTGTAAGGTCGGGTCTGAGTTATTACACCTAGGCTATTCGATCTCGATACCGGCGCCCTGCAGCGTCTTTCGCAACGGCTGCAACTGCTCTTCGAAGCGCTTCCACCGGTGGACGGATCGTGCGTGGATTTTCTCGCGAATCTGCACGGTACTGGCCGTGTTGCTCGCTGTACGATTCTGCTCGAACCGCAGGCACCCGTCCTCGAAATCCAGACCGAGACGAGCCAGCAGCTGACGCGTCTGCTGCTCCTGATTGCCGACCAGCTCTTCGTAGTCAAGCTCTATCATTCGATCGCCGAGCAAGTCGCGCCAATGCTGGTATAGACGATGATAAGCCACGTAATACGCACCAAGATCGTCGAGCGTGTAGGCGTAACGAAAAAATGACTGCTTGTACATTGCGAAACAGGTGTCCATCGGGTTGCGCTTCAGGTGAACGATATGTGCGTCGGGAAACGCTTTCGCGATGAACCCGAGGTATAGGAAGTTCTCCGGAAACTTTTCGATAAACAATGGTTTATCTCCGAACTTATAGCCCACGGCCTGCAGGTAGCCCGAGGCAAGACGGCGGATGTCCTTGTGTGCGAAAGCGTCGACAATAGCCGGACTCATACCGTCTGCTGTCAACACGCGGCTCTCCCGCTTGATCACGATTTGCATGAAAAAGGACTCGCCGACACTCTCGACCCGGGAGTGACTCGTGAGTATGCGTTCGGTCAACGTCGTTCCCGTGCGCGGCAGTCCAACTACAAAGACCGGTGTTTTCTCGCCGGCGACAGACGTCTCATCGGCAGCCTTGTCATCCAGCCAGTCTGCATCGCAAACCGCGATCATCTTGTCGATAAGATCGACGTCGGCCTGCACCTTGTAATCCGCAACTGACGCCGCCGCGTCGCCACCTTTTTTGAAGTACTCGAACGCCTCGCCCCATCGCTGCAGATCCTCAAGCTCCTTACCGATGGCGTAGTAAGCGTAGATATTCTGTTCTTCCGGCAAGTTCGTCGACTCGAGCATCGCGATCATCGCATCGACATGGTCGCTATTCGCTGCCCGCGCCAGGCGCGACAACTCATAGTGATTACGCTGATGATTTGGCTGCTTCTCAAGCAACCGCCGGTAGATATCCTGTGCTTCGTCGATTTTGCCGATGAACACGCTACAGGCAGCGAGGTTCTCCTGCAGTTTGCTAACACCCGGCTGCAAATCGTTGGCTTTACGAAACAAGGGCCACGCCTTTTCCGGCAGGCCCGCGTTGGTATAGATCATCCCCGCCATGTCCAGGTAAAGCGGGCTGTTTTCCAGCCGGGATTCGTAACGCTGCAACAAATCACAGGCATCGCCGTGCCGCGACGAACGTAACCGCAGGCCGGCCAATTCGATCGCCGCGTCGTAGCGGGCATCGTCCGCCCTGATCGCACGTTCGAACGACTTGACGGCAGGATCGACACGGCTGGCGCCCTTCTCCGCAAGTCCGAGCAGGAAGTGGCCCTCGGCATTGTCGCGACTACGATTCAGAATTTCCCGGGCACAACTTTTTACCTGCAGCCAGTTTTTCGCCCGCGCGGCCTGCCGTGCAGCGCCGCTTAGTTGCCGGATTACATCGTTCAAAGCACTAATCGAGGGATATACCCGCGCCCTCCAGATGCTGCTTCAGGGGTTGTAACTGCATTTCGTAATTCTTCCACCGGTTAACGCTGCGCGTATGCACCTTTTCACGAACCTGAACAGAGCTCGCCGTAGCAGATACCGATTCATTCTGATCCGGATTCAGGCAGGCCTCCTCGAAATCGAGGCCGAGGCTAGCGATGAGCCGTCGAGTCTGATTTTCCTGATCCGCAACCAGCGCTTCGTATTCTACTTCGATCAGGCGTTCGCCGAGAACATTTCGCCAGTGATTTAGCAAACGATTGAACGCGACGTAAAACTCACCCAGGCCTTCCAAAGTGTAGGAGAACTTGTACGCCCAGGTGAAAACCTGCTTATACATCGCGAAACACGCATCCATCGGATTACGGTGAATATAGACGATACGAGCCTTTGGGTACGCCTTCGCGATGTAACCAAGGTAGAGAATATTGAAAGGCAGTTTATCAACGAACATCGGCGCGTCGCCGAAGCGGTAGCTGAGCATCTCCATATAGCCGCGGGCGATGACGTCGATATCCATCTTCGCTGTAGCTTCGATCATCTCCGGTGTCATCTTTTCTTCGCTGTCGATGCCGCTTTCTCGACGCACGGTCATCTGCATGAACTGCGTTTCACCCACGCTGCTCACCTTCGAGTGACTGGCGATAATGCGGTCGGTCAACGTCGTTCCGGTGCGTGGCAGTCCAACGATAAAGATCGGCTCCCTCGGACTCTTATCGGCTGCGCTATCGATAGCGCCATCACGCAGCCAGTCGGCGTTGCAGACCGCGATAATCTTGTCTATCAACTGCAGGTCGGTCTTGACGTCGTAGTCGGCGACGCTGGTGGCGGCGTCGCCAGCCATCTTGAAGTAGCGGAAAGCCTCATCCCACTCCTGCAGATCCTCCAGCTCCTTGCCAATGGCGTAGTACATGAAGACATTCTTATCCGGCGACAGGTTTGTAGTCCTTAGGACCGCTTTCATTTGGTCGATGTGTTCCCTGTCTTTAGCTTTGTCGAGGCGCGCCAGCGACAGGTGGTTTCTCTGATGTTCCGGATTGCGGCTCAGCAAGCCCGTCAGTATTTCTCTCGCTTCGTCGATCTTGCCGAGAAAAACGCCGCTGGTAGCCCGGTTTTCCTGAAACAGATCGACACCCGGCTGTAACTCACTCGCTTTTTTGTAGAGCGGCCAGGCTCTGTCCGGCATTCCAACCTGAGAATAGACGCTGCCAGCGACATTGAGGTAAATAGGGCTGTTCGAAAGCTTGCTTTCGTATCGACTGACCAGTGCCGCTGCCACGCCGTTGCGCCGCGCCGAGGAATACAGGTGCGCCAACTCGATCGCGGCATCGTAGCGCTCGGGGTCCAGTTCAATAACTTTGGATAAGAAAGTCTCTGCACTATCGTTGCGACTGAAGGCCTTTTCGACGAGGCCGGCAAGAAAGTAGCCTTCCGGGCTGTTTTCGTCATGCTTGCGAATCTCTACAGCACAGGCACCGACAGTCGCCCAGTCTTTGCGACGCACCGCGTCGCGACCGGCCGCACTGACCTGCAGCAAGTAATCGTTCATTATTCCCCCATTGTGATCGTTGTGGCCCGAAGTGACGAGCAGCGATTCGTACAGACGAAAATCGTTGATTGTCGGGTTCCGTGTCCCTATCCTCGGCTTTCGAAGCCACAGCGATTATAGGACAAACCGCTGCGTTGCGGCGCGGGCTAGCAGCATTAACAAGGACGAATCATGTCTGAAAGTGAACAAAACAAGATACCCCCGTCGGTTTCGGCGTGGACGCGGGAAACCTTCGACAAAGCCGTACGCCAGCTCATTGCCGGCGGCCTCATTGATGTCGAGGTCATTGAAGCACGCCCGTTCTGGACTCTGGAAGACCAGATTGTCATCGGCCAGGTGCGGGAAGCCAATGCATCCGTGGTATTTCATTGGGTGATATGCGGTGCCGTGCCTACCGATCACATTGGTTCCGAACTCGCCGCAACGCCCAGGGATGTCGCACGGCACCTGTCCTTAAAATGGCAGCTGGACGCCGACCGGCCGGGCATCGACCCGTCCGAAGCAGAGCGCCTCAGACAAAGCGCCGAGCTGCTTTACGGCTTAACTGAGCGCGATGACATCTGGCAGTAGGTCAACATCGCCCGGCGATAACGGATAGCAAAAAAAAGGGCCGCTTACGCGGCCCTTTCTATTCTTACTCTACTTCTCAGACAATTAGAACGTCTGAGAAAGTCGCAAGAAGTAACCCCGGCCGAATACACGGTAGGTATTCGGATCGGTGTTGGCGTTGAAGCCCGGATCGATGTACGGAGGCGCTTCGTCGGTCAGGTTCGTGAACCCGGCCGTCAACCTCGTTTCACCCAGGGCATCCAGCGTGTAGTCGAATACCAGGTCGTGGTACATGATCGCGTCGATCTTGTAGGTGTAGTTGTTGTACGTAGCAGTGGCATTAATGTCACTGATGTACTCCGTCAGGTAGCTCACCGACAGGTCGCCAGTGTGGAATCGAGCCGAGAAGTTCAGCTTGTCTTCCGCGTACGTGCCACCGTCTTCAGACGTCGTATTGGTGTGACTTCCGAGCAGATCCTGAACCGGATCGCCTGGCAGTGCCGTCTTCTCACGTTCGAGCATATGCGCCCACAACAGCGAGAGTTCGAACTGACCAAAGCTGGTGTCGAAGTTGTAGCGTACTTCCGTATCGATACCCGAGCCCGTCTGAGTTGCAACATTGACATTGCTGTCGATGATGTCCCGGATCGTGTAGTCGGCATCCGCACGGCGGGTGATCAGAGCACACTGGTCCGCAGCACCGTTGACGTAACACTGATTCAGAATGTACTGCACACCGTAGGAGCTGATGGCTTTATCCATCTCGATGCTCCACCAGTCAACCGTCAACGACAGATCGTTGCCACCGATTTCCGGCGTAAATACGAAACCTGCTGTGTAGGTATCTGCAGTCTCAGGCACGAGATCCAGATTACCGCCTTCCAGCGACGTGGTTTGCGTATCGGTACGATTGGCTTCCTGCGCACAACCCGGAGCAATGCTCGCTCCGTTACCACCGAGGTTCGAGGCAAAGTCACTGGCATCACAGGGATCGTAGTAGCTGGGCGCGCTACGTCCGAGCCCGTCGAACAGCTCGTCGATGCCCGGTGCACGGAATGCCGTTCCTGCTGTTGCACGGAACTTCAGAGAATCCAGTGCCTGGAACTCAACGCCAAACTGCCAGGTGGTGTCGTCACCAAATAGATTGTAGTCGTCGTATCGAGCGCCACCGGTCAGAGCCAATGATTGCGAACCGTTGTCAAACAGCGGTGCGTACAGCTCGAAGAACAGCGACTTGGAGTACAAGGAACCGTCCGTACCCTGTGTAGTACCGCCGGTCACCGCACCGATCGCCTTGGCGGAATCGGGTGTGAACTTGTAGGTCTCAGCACGGTATTGCGTACCGACAGCCCAACCGAGTTCACCACCAGGAAGATCCATAGCCGAGCCGGTCAGGGCCGCGCCAAAGATTTCCTGTTCGTTAACACGGGAATCAACCGTTTCTACCGCTACCCAGTTATACATGTCATCGGTAACCGCACCTTCACCTGCGAACAGGTTCAACGGCGTACAACCGGTGATCAGCGTCGAAGCGTCGGTGATATCCGTATAGCACTCCGGAGTTCCGTCACCGTCGAGATCCGCAGATGGGCCGAGAGCACCGGTCAAACGAACGCCAGAGAACTGCCCCGTGTTGTTATTGATCAGTGTGCGTTTGCCACGGTTGTAATAAACGTCCCATTCCATGTCGTTGATCACGCCCGCAAAACCGAAGGAAGCCTGGAGTTGCGCCAGATCCTGCGTGTAGTGACGTGGTCGTTCGACCATACGACGGCGGACGTTCGTCACAGGCTCGTAAGCGAATGCCGTGCCATTTGCGGTGTTGTACGCATCGATCGCCTGGCGAACGTAGAAGTTATCTTCCGAAATACCGTTGTACGCGGCACCGCCGAAGGTTCCGGCGAAACTCGGATAGATGTTCGAGTCGTACGGCAACGGCGCCAGTTCCTGGTCAGTGCGACGATCGGTACCGCGGAACGATGCGGTAAACACGATATCGTCGGATACGTCGAAATGTCCTTCACCGAAGTAGTTAATGCGCTCATACGGCGTCTGCATGTAGTTGGTCGGCGCATAGTTATAGGTACGATTATCGTATGCAGTCATCGTAGCTCCCGGAGATTCGATCATGAAGATCGCGGGTCTCCGGAGGAAGGTCACAGGTGGGGTTGCGCCAGGATCGGCCGCACGGTCATCTACCAGTGTCTCGAGGCCGCCTGGTGTGCTGAACGTAATGCGCGACTCGGGAATACGCGACGAACCGAAGAACGTGCAGGTTGTCGGGTTGGTTTCACAGCCCTGGTCGGCGTCGTAGTAGACGTAGTAAGAGCCCTTCAGGAACGCCCATGGCGTGTCGCTTTGCAGTGCTTCTTCCTGATCGACGTACTCAGCACCGAAGACGAAGTTACCGCCGTCGAAGTTTTTGCCCGCGATGAAAGACAGCGAGGTCTGCTGCGCCTTCTTGGTGTCAAACCAGTCCACGTTCTGGACGTCAACATTCACGCCTTCGAAGTCTTTGCGGGTGATGATGTTAACAACACCGGCAACCGCGTCAGCGCCGTAAACAGCCGATGCGCCATCCTTCAGAATCTCGACGCGCTCGATCATGATCGACGGGATGGTCGTGTAGTCACCGCCGTCAACGGTACGCTTACCGTTAACCAGGGTAACGGTACGATCAACGCCCATTCCACGCAGGTCGATCTGAACGGTACCCTCTTCGTTGTTACCGTTGTTGGTCGTAGTGCCCAGCGGCGTACCCGACATGGACGGCATGCGCTGAATCAGGTTACCGACGTCGGTAATGCCCTGCGCAACGATGTCCTCACGATCGAGAACGGTCACCGGGCTTGCGCTATCAAGATCGGCGCGCTTAATGCGCGATCCTGTGGTGACGATTTCTTCTAAAGGCTCGTCTGCTGAGTTCGCGTCCTGTGCCATGGCACCTGGCGCAAAACCGACAGCCAGTGCACCTGCGCCCATCCCCAGGCCCAAGCGAACTGCCTTTTGCAGCTTGCGATTCGAAAACATGAATATTCCCCTTAATGCTGGTAAAAAAGAAACGTTGCGTTTTTCTTACAACGATCGCGAAAGTTTATACCACGGCGGCTGAGAATCGCAAACAGCTTCTGTCGTAAGTGGTCGTTCTATAAGGGCTGTAGCCTCGAATCTTCAAATTTACGGCGATTGGATCAATTTGTGTCATTAATGCAACAGTTGCGTTTTTTACAGCATTATTATGTTCAAAACAGGTGAAACCACTTGCTTTGTGGCTGCGCTCAGCCGTGCTCAGGCCGCGTTGAAGGGTGCTGTCGATGACCCGGTGACCGGGGTTTTGGACCCTGACTCGCTGTTTTTTTCTTTCTTATACCGTTTCGGAATCACTGCACCCGTCACCGTTGATTTGCGCAATATCCTCAATCGAGCCGACTGACCGCCGGATCAATTGCAGTCACGCGAGCGCTACCGTCCCGTCCGGTTTGCCGTTATGCTCGCAAGCCTTTGCGACACACCGAAAGACATCGACTAATGAGCACGAGCAATGAGCGTTACGCACTCGCCCTGCATGGCGGAGCAGGTGCGGTGGCTGGAAGAAACTACGACTCCGTCGAGCAACACCTTAAAAAACTCGCTACGGACTGCGAGGCCCTGCTCGCGGCGGGCCAGAGCGCACTCGACGTCGTCGAGGTCGCCGTTACGGAGCTTGAGCGCAGCGGTCTTTACGTCGCCGGGCGCGGCTCTGCGCCAAATACGGCCGGCTATGTCGAACTGGACGCCTCGATCATGCATGGACCGGACCGTAAAGCCGGCGCCGTTGCGGCGCTTCGTGACTTTATCAACCCGATCCGGGTCGCCCGCGGCGTGATGGACAAAACACCACATGTCCTGCTCGCAGGACCCGGGGCCGGGGCCTTTGCCCGGAAAAACAGCTACGAGGCCGTTGTTGAGCCTGGAAATTACTATGTTCTGCCGGTCGGCGTGACCGCGGACGAATTGCTGGACAGTAACGCCCACGGGACCGTCGGTGCCGTTGCACTCGATCAGTCTGGCGCGCTCGCAGCCGCCACATCGACAGGCGGCACGTTCGGAAAACTGGAGGGCCGTGTTGGCGACACGCCGCTCATCGGCCCGGGCACCTGGGCCGACGATACTATTGCGATATCGTGCACCGGCACGGGTGAACAGATTATCCGCTCGGGTGGCGCCGTTTCGATCGCGTGTGCCTACAAATCCGGTGTAACGCTTGAAGCGGCGGTTCAGGACATGCTCGACGAAGTGCAGCGACTGGGCGGCGACGCCGGTGTGATCGCGGTTACCCACGAGACGGCGATCGCAACACTGTACAATTCGGACGGTATGAAAAGAGCGTCGGTCTCGACCGCACAGGCCCTGCGCGTCACGACGTTTGCCTAGCAATCAGATAACGGGGGCCTCCTTGAATCGCAAACCTATCATCACCTGTGCCGTTACCGGCTCTGGCGACACCGCCGCAAAACACCCGGAGCTCCCGAAATCGCCGCTCGAAATTGCGACGGCGGCGATTGACGCAGCTAAAGCCGGTGCCGCAATCGCGCACATTCACGTTCGCGAAGCCGAATCGGGGAAACCATCGCGCGATATTGAGCTATACCGGCAGGTTGTCGGATACATTCGCGACAGCGATACCGACGTTATTCTGAACCTGACCACCGGCATGGGCGGCGACCTGTTCCTGGGACCGGACGAAGATCCGCTCAAGCTCGCGGCCGATACCGACTGCGTTGGGCAGATGGAACGTATGGAACACGTCGAGGCATTGCGGCCCGAAATCTGCTCGCTCGACTGCGGCTCCTTCAACTATATGGGTCAGAATTACGTTTACGTTTCCACCCAGACCATGCTTGAGCTCGGCGCAAAACGCCTGCAGGAAATCGGCGTGAAGCCCGAACTTGAAGTGTTTGATGTCGGCCAGATCTGGTTCGCCCGGCATATGATAGAAAACGGCCTGATCGACAGCCCGCCGCTGTTCCAGGTCTGTCTCGGCATCCCGTGGGGAGCCCCGGCCAACACCCGGGTTTTTCAGACAATGGTGGACGAATTACCTGACGGCTGTAACTGGAGCGGATTCGCGATCGGCGCGATGGAAATGCCGATGGTCGCCCAGGCCGCTTTGCTCAGGGGCAACGTACGGGTCGGGCTGGAAGACAATCTTTACCTCGAAAAAGGCGTGCTCGCCACGAACGCGCAGCTCGTCGAGCGGGCACGAAAAATTGTAGAATCGATGGGCGCAGCGGTGCAGTCGCCCGCCGAGGCCCGCGAGTCACTGGGACTCACTGCCCACCACTAGCCGGAGCTCGAATGAACGCCGTACATCAAGCCGTTGCACACCCCTGGCAATGCGACATCATGGGTCATATGACGACGCGCTTCTATATGGCGATGTTCGACGATGCATCCTATTGCTTCCTGCACCACTTATTCGCCTGGAACGGCGCTCGTGACGGCGACTTCGGATGGGTCGATGTGAAACACACCGTCGAGTACAAGAACGAGGTTGATGCCGGCGATCTCCTGGAAGTACGTGCCAGACTATCGAAAGTCGGCGGAAAGTCGCTGACGGTTTGCTATGAAATGATCAAGCTCGCCAACGGTGAAATCGCGGCCACGCTCGAAGGCGTTATGGTATTGTTTGACCTGAAAAAACGCTGCGCCGTGACGATCCCGGGCGACCTGCGCGCCAAGGCTCTGGATAAACTCTGACAAGACTCTGACATGAACACATCGATGGCTCCGCTGCCTGACTATATCGAACCGCGCTGGTGGCAGGGCGCTCCGGCGCAGGATCCGTCGCTGTTCACGATCGACTGCGCCGGCTTCTCGATGAATGACGCTGACCTCGCGCCCGGCAGCGAACTCGCGGAACGAATGAACGGTACGTTTCAGCGAGTTGGCCTCGTCTACCTCGTGAACACCGGGCTCAGGGACGTACAGAAAATGCGGCTTGCCGCCAAACTCGTGATGCGAAACGAAATGCGCTACGAGGCAGGCGCAAACCCACGCGATACACTTGAACCGAATGTGTATGAGGTCGGCGCGCCGCTGCAGGCTCATCTGCATTATCACCATGAAATGGCCTATGTCGGCACCAGTACGACGATGCTTGGCTTCATGGCGAAAACAGCGGTAGGAATGAAGGGTGCAACCTTCGTTTCCGATAACCTGCAGGCAACCGACGCGATCCTGGCGACCGATCTGGGCCGCAAACTCAAAGAGCTCGGGCTCTGCTACCACCGCGATCTCACCGACCGCGAGGCATTTGACGGCAGCGAACAGATCGGCGTTTACAACCACTGGCAGAAATCGATGCTCACGGACGACCCCGAAGCGGCGCTAAAGTTTGCCGAATCGCGCGGGCTCGAGGTCGAGTGGGGACCACAGCGCCTGTTGAAAACCCGGTTTTATGTCTCGGCGTTCGAGTACTTCGAACCGCTGGACAGAAACCTGCTGTACAGCAGCATCGCCGATGACGGTATGTGGTTTGACACATGGCCGAAGGTCATGCACCTGCCCTACGATCAGCGACCGTTAAAACTCACCTTTGGCGACCTGTCTGAGATGACACGGGAAGAAAAGGCGTTGTTCGTCGACATCTATGATCGCTTCGGCGTGCCGATCGACTGGCGCGTCGGAGATATCGCGATCGTATGTAACTATCGTTGGGCACATGGGCGGCCCGGGATCACCCTGCAGGCTTCGGAGAAGCGCGAACTCGGCGTAATGCTCGGTGAAACATTCGAACGCGTCGGCGATCTCCCCGGCAAGTGGTAGCCGCGCGCTGCTAGATGGGCAGCGCAGTTGTGTGCTTGATGTCCGACAGCACGATACTGGACGTGACTTCCTGAATACCCGGTAACTGCGACAGTTTTTCGAAAAAGAAACGCTCGTAGGCTTTGATATCTTCCGCCACGATACGCAGTAAAAAATCGACGTTACCCAGCACCACGTAGCAATCCATGACTTCCGGATACTCCTTTACGGCTTCCGCGAAAGACGAAAGATTGCTGCGACCGTGCGATGTGAGCTTCACATGCGCAAAGACCATCGTCGTCAATCCGACTTTTTCGCGGTCCAGGATTACCGGTTGATCACGGATAACGCCTTCTTCCCGCAGTCGCTGCATGCGCCGCCAGCAGGCCGATTGCGACAGCCCTATTCGCTCGCCAACCGCAGTGGCGTTGATGCCCGGATGGGTCTGCAACAGATCGAGTATCTTGCGGTCGGTCTGATCGAGTGATGCGCTATGCATAAACATGGTCTTTTTTTAGCAATAATCGCTTTGATTATGCGTGTTTTTCGGCTTTGACGAAAGGATTTGCAAGCATTATCACGATAGTTCGCGATATATTAGTCAATCTATGCAGGACTGTTAGGGGAGAGGCATGGGCGTCTTCGATCACGCCGAATTCGACGATCACGAATCGCTGCATTTCTTTAATGATGCGGCAACTGGCCTCCGCGCTATCATCGCCGTGCACTCCACTGTTCTCGGCCCCGGCGCCGGCGGCTGTCGCCGCTGGACCTACACCAGCGAAACCGACGCCCTGACCGACGCGTTGCGTCTGTCACGCGGCATGACCTATAAAAATGCCGTGGCCGAACTCCCGTTTGGCGGCGGCAAGGCGGTCATTCTCGCCGACGACAATGCGCCCAAATCCGCCGAGCTGTTTGCCGCCCTGGGCCGGGCAGTCGCCTCCCTCGGGGGGCGCTACATTACCGCCGAGGACGTTGGTATCTCCGTCGAGGATATGCGCAATGTAAAACAGCAAACCGAATTCGTCTCCGGTCTCCCGCAAAGCGGCGACAATGCAGGCGGCGACCCCTCCCCCTGGACTGCCGTCGGCGTCTTTCTGGGCATCCAGGCTGCGATTCGCACCCGCCTCGCCAGGAACTCGTGTGAGGGCTTGACCGTCGCCGTCCAGGGCGTCGGTCATGTAGGCGGGCATTTGTGTCAGCTGTTGCACGACGCCGGCGCAAAGCTGATGATAGCCGACGTCAACCGGGAGAATCTGATGGCCGTGTGCGCGGCGATACCGGCCGAGGTAGTTACCCCGGCCGAGATTCTGTATGCGGAGGCCGACGTGCTCGCCCCTTGCGCGCTGGGCAATATTTTATCGACAGCAACGATTCCGCAGATCAGGGCGAAAGTCATTGCCGGGGCGGCAAACAATCAGCTTTCGACCGAAGCGGACGGCGCACGACTGGCCGAACGCGATATCCTGTATGCACCCGACTATGTCATAAACGCCGGTGGCATAATCAGCGTTTCCCATGAATACTTTGGCAACAGTTCGGAAGATCAGGTTCGAAGCGACGTTGAGAAAATACCGCGACGGCTGGAAGCCATATTCTCTGAGGCCAGCAAAACCGGCCGACCGACCAACGAACTCGCCGACGAACTGGCCCGCCGCCTGATTGCAGTCGGCAAATGAGCAGGAAAGGCACAGCATGACGAAATCGAGATTGCATATTCCGAGACCCACAGCGCGGCCCGGCGAAACGCCGGACTTCAGCTATCTGGATCTGTCGCCCGCTGGCAGCGTAGACAAACCAGCGCTGGACGCGCGCGCGCGCGATATTGAACACCTGAGTCGCGGGCTCGTTCGGGTACTGGACGACGATCACTCGGCCAAGGGTCAGTGGGATCCCGGTTTCGACGCAACTCAATTGCAGGTCGGATTGCGTTGGATGCTGCTAAACCGCGTCTTCGACGAGCGCATGTGGCAAATCCAGCGCCAGGGCCGAATCTCCTTTTACATGCAGGCGACCGGTGAAGAGGCCGTCTCCATCGCGCAAGGCATGGCCTTGCGCCCGGGAGACATGTGCTTCCCCTCGTATCGCAACCAAGGCCTCTTTATGTATCGCGGCGTTACGCTGGTCGACATGATGTGCCAGTGCCTGTCGAATACGAGAGATATGTGCCAGGGCCGGCAACTGCCCATCATGTATCACAGCAAAAGCGGCAATGTCTTTTCCGTATCCGGCAATCTGGGCACGCAGTACCCGCATGCCGTCGGCTGGGCAATGGCGTCGGCCATCAAGGGCGAAGATCATATCGCCGCATCCTGGGTTGGCGACGGCACTACGGCAGAGGCCGATTTCTATCATGCACTGACGTTTGCCGCCGTCTATCAGGCGCCGGTGATCCTCAACGTGGTCAACAACCAATGGGCCATTTCCACGTTCCAGGGCACAGCGGCCGGGCAGCGACGGGCATTCGCTGCTCGAGGCCTCGGCCTCGGCATCCCGGGTATCCGCGTTGACGGCAACGATTTTCTCGCCGTCTACTCAGCGACATTGTGGGCGGCCGACCGCGCCCGCCGCGGCGGTGGACCAACGCTTATCGAGCTTGTCACCTATCGGGGTGGCGCCCACTCGACCAGCGACGACCCGACCAAGTACCGACCGAAAGACGAGTGGGAATCGTTTCCTCTCGGCGACCCGGTAGAACGTCTGAAGCAGCACATGATCGCCGAAGGACACTGGTCGGAGGCGAAGCATGAAAGTCTCATCGACGAGCTGCGCACCGAAGTGACCGCAGCGTGGAAGGAAGCCCAGAAGTACGGCACGATGACTGAGGGCCCATGGCTGGACCCCGGCACGATGTTCGACGATGTGTTTGACGAGACGCCACACAATCTGGAGTCACAACGTCGTCGCATGCTCGAAGTCGAGAGGGGCGAATAATGGCGCGGATGAACATGATCGAAGCCATTCGCTCCGCCCATGACATTGTCATGGACAGGGACCCGAGCGTCATCGTACTGGGAGAAGACGTCGGTTACTTCGGCGGTGTCTTCCGCTGCACCGACGGGCTGCAGCGTAAATACGGCGAACACCGTGTTATCGATGCGCCGATTTCCGAGGGTGGCATTATCGGCGCGGCGATCGGTATGGGCGTGAACGGCCTGCGGCCCGTGGCCGAGATTCAGTTCGCGGACTATATCTATCCCGGGTTCGACCAGATCGTCAGCGAGCTTGCACGACTGCGCTATCGCTCCTGCGGAGAGTTCTTTTCGCCGGTGACTATTCGTACCCCGTGTGGAGGCGGTATCCGCGGAGGACAAACACACTCGCAGTCGCCGGAGGGTATTTTTACGCACGTCACCGGCATCAAAACGGTCATGCCATCAAATCCCTACGACGCGAAGGGGCTGTTGATCAGCGCCATCGAGTCCAATGACCCGGTCGTATTCTTCGAGCCGAAACGAATTTACAACGGCCCCTTCGACGGCGACCCCGAAAAACCCGCGGTATCGTGGAACTCCCATCCCAAGGGCGAGGTGCCCGAGGGACACTATACGGTCCCGCTTGGCAAGGCAGACGTCGCCCGGCCCGGCGAGGAACTGACCATCGTCACCTACGGAACGCTGGTCCATATCGCGATTGCCGCGGCTGCGGAGACCGGCGTTGATGCCGAAGTCATCGATGTCCGCACGATGGCGCCGCTCGATGTTGCAACACTGGCCGACTCGGTGAACAAAACCGGTCGTTGCCTGGTCGCCCACGAAGCGACACGATTCGGCGGCTACGGTGCCGAGTTGGCCGCAACCGTGCAAAAGGAGTGCTTTTACAGTCTTGAAGTACCTATCGGCCGGGTCGCGGGCTGGGACACCCCTTACCCGCACGCGTTTGAATGGCAGTATTTCCCGGGACTGAAACGGATGTCGGCTGGCATACGCAGAGTAATGGAGGCGGGATGAGCGAACACATTTTCAAACTGCCGGATCTCGGCGAAGGCACGGTCGAATCTGAAATCGGCGAGTGGTTCATCAAAGTCGGTGAATTCGTCGATGAAGAAGCGGTTGTCGGCACCATGATGACGGACAAGGCCGCCGTTGAACTCGCCTCTCCGGTCAGCGGTACCGTCGTAAAACTTGCCGGCGAGCCGGGAGACATCGTAGCCGTCGGTGCCGCGCTGGTCGTCTTCGAAACCGACCGTGCAACGACGACTCCAGAACCGTCAGCCGCTGCGCCGCCTGTCCCGGAAGCGCAAGCAAAGCCGACATCCGGGGTTAAAGCCGCGTCGAAAACCGCGGGCGAGACGCGTGCACGCGTTATGACCTCTCCGGCTATCCGACGCCGGGCGAAAGAGGCCGGCATCGATCTGAACCTCGTTCCGGGCACCGGCGCGGGCGGGCGGATTCAGCGCAGGGATTTCGACAACTATCTGCAAACTCAGGCCAGCGGTGTAGCAGCTGCACAGGTCGTGACGCCGTCTACCGCCGTCAAGGAAATCAAGGTTATCGGCCTGCGCCGCATCATTGCCGAACGCATGAGCCGGGCAAAACAGGAAATCCCGCACTTTGCCTACGTCGAGGAAATCGACATCACCGAACTTGAGGCATTGCGAAAACACTTGAACTGCCGTAGAGGCGGTGGCTCCGACCGATTGACGTTGCTGCCTTTCCTGGGCCTCGCGTTGATGCGTGCCTTGAGAGAGTTTCCACAGTGCAATTCAACCTACGACAAAGAGCGCAATGTGTTGTTGCAGCACGAAGCCGTACACCTCGGCGTCGCGACACAAACTCCCGATGGCCTTAAGGTGCCGGTTGTCAAACACGCTGAGATTCTGGATATCGACGGCCTCGCGAACAGCATTCGCCGCGTAACGGAAGCCGCCCGCGACAATAGTGCGAAGAAAAACGAACTGTCCGGGTCGACCATCACCATCACGAGCCTTGGAAAACTCGGTGGTATCGCATCGACTCCCGTCATCAACCTGCCGGAGGTTGGCATCATTGGCGTAAACCGTGCCGTCGAACGTCCCATGGTGGTTAACGGTCAGATCGCGGTGCGGCTGATGATGAATCTGTCGTCATCGTTCGACCATCGCTTCGTCGATGGCTACGATGCAGCAGCGATGATTCAACGTATCAAGGAAATGCTGGAACACCCGGCAACGATCTTTCTACCTTAATCACGCGCGGACAAGGGTCTGACCCGAATGGCACTTACTTAAGCGTAAGCAATCGTAGCCTCGCGACAGCTGTGTCTGACCTGACTTCGGCGAACGGTAATCGGCGCAGGCGGACGGGCGACAGAGTATTTACAAGGAATGGCTCCCTGCGGTCCGCTTTATTTCCTGTAAACACTCTCTCACCCGCCCGCTTACAACACTTAACGTAGTCGTCCGGTCAGCACTTCGTATCTGCTCTGACCCGGACGTACCGGCAACTGTCTCAAGGCATCGATCTGGAGAGGTATACCGGAAATAAAGCGGACCGCAGGGAGCCATTCCGGTATACCTCTCCAGATCGATGACCCTGCGCAAATCCCAGTGCGTCGAAGTCAGGTCAGACCCCGAACACCCGGCCAGGATTCAGGATGTTGTTGGGATCCAGGCTGCGCTTTAGCGTCCGCATCAGCTCGATGTCCGCCACGCTGCGACTGTGCGGCAACCAACATAGCTTTTCCGTACCGATACCGTGCTCCGCAGACACCGAGCCTCCGAGCGGACGCAGCGGCTCATAGACACACTCGTTCGCACTTTGATGGTGATCACCCGTTTCGCACGGTGACACGAAGAAATGCAGATTACCGTCTGCCATATGTCCCAGCGTAAAACAGCGGCCATTCTGCCAGCGGCTCGACACACGCCGCTTAACGTCGGCGACATACGCTTCCATGTCCCGGATTGGCAAGCTGACGTCGTACAGGTAGCAGGGGGCCGGCTCAAGGACTGCATCGAAATCCTCACGCACGCGCCAGATGTCACGCACCTCCGCTTCCGACTTCGGTATCACGGCGTCGGCGATAACACCGCCATCGAGCGCCATACCAAGCACCTGCTCGAAGCGCTCATCGTCGGCGACCGGGTCGCTGCCTTCGGCCTGAAATACAACGTAATAGGCGTGATCGCGGGCGAGCGGTGCTCGCAGGCCGCCATCCGCGGTCACCGCATGATAGTAGTCGCCCCACATCACCTCGAAAGCACTCAGCGAGCCTGCGAGCTGCTGGCGGACCAGCCCCAAAAACTCGATAACATCGTCAAAACCGCGCATCGCGACCAGCGCATTCTGGCGGCTGGCCGGCTGTGGAAACAGACGCAGCACGGCACGGGAGACGATACCAAGCGACCCCTCTGTGCCAATGAAAAGCTGCTTCGTGTCGTAGCCGGCGTTGTTTTTAAGCATACGATTCATTGAAGACACGACCGTGCCGTCTGCCAGCACCGCCTCGAGACCGAGCACCAGGCTCCTGGCCATCCCATAGCGCAACACGTTGATACCCCCGGCGTTTGTCGCAATGTTACCGCCGATCGTACAACTACCCCGCGCGCCGAGATCCAGAGGGAACCGAAACCCTTCCTCGGCAACGGCTTCCTGTACGTTTTGCAAAATTGCACCGGCTTCTACGACTGCGGTGCCACCGATTTTGTCGATCTCGATAATGCCACGCATTTTTTCGGTCGATAGAACCAGGTCGTCGCCAGCAGGTTCAACGGCCGACACGCAGTTGGTCAAACCGCCATGCGTGATGACCGACTGCCCGGATGCGTCACAGGTCTGCAGAATCTCTGCGATCTCCGCGGTCGTCGAAGGCATCGCCAACGCCGCCGCCTGCATCGGTGAACTATTCCAGTAACTCGTCGCGCGCTCCGCCACGGCACTCGAATCGAGTACGCTTTGCGCGCCTATTACCGTGGCGAGTTTCGTTGCTATTCCGTTCAAACCAACTCCAGCTGGTGAATAGTGTGCCTGTCTGTATACACTATCCTAGAATTGGGGAGCAGACAGCAAGGACAAGGGAATGCGACTTACAAGAATAAGCCTGGAAGCGCCGTATCTGCTCTACCTCGGCGACTGTCCCGACGAAACTCATGCAAAGACCGGTGCCGGAATTGCACACTGGCGACCGCAACACTGCGCCGGCCAGATGCGACTGGACGGATGCCCGGTGGATCTGGGGCTGCCGGAGCTCAACGTAGAAACAGCGATGGATGCCGGCGTCAAAACCGTGGTGGTTGGCGTTGCGCCGGTGGGAGGGCAGATTCCCGAGCAGTGGCTGCCTCAACTCGTAGCGCTGGCGGCGGCCGGACTGGACATCGCCGCCGGCCTGCATACCAAGCTCAGCGATATCCCGGAACTGGTGGCGGCCGCCGCGTCCGGAAACGCGAAACTCATCGACGTCCGGGTACCCCCCGCCGACATACCGGTCGGAGACGGTCGCCCCCGATCGGGCAAGCGTGTTTTGATGGTCGGCACCGATTGCGCCGTCGGCAAGAAGTACAGCGCGCTCGCGTTGCACCGGGAGCTGCAGCGCCGAGGTATCGACGCCAGTTTTCGCGCGACAGGCCAGACCGGCATCATGATCGCAGGCGAAGGGATTCCCGTCGACGCTGTCGTAGCGGACTTCATATCGGGTGCTGCCGAGACTCTGTCACCCGACAATGACGACAATCACTGGGACGTCATCGAAGGTCAGGGCTCACTGCTGAGTCCAAGCTACTCGGGAGTTAGCCTGGGCCTGCTGCATGGCTCGCAACCGGATGCGATCGTTCTTTGTCACGACGCCACTCGGACGAAAATCGACGCGGCCGGCGGCGACTATCCAATACCGGAGCTCGACGAAGTAATTGACGACGCTCTGCGTATGGCGCGACGAACCAGCGCCCGCTGTTTCTGCGCTGGTGTCAGCATCAATACATCAATGATGGATGACTTCGAACGTGAAATGTACTTGTCGAAACACACTACCTACCTGGGCCTTCCCTGTGTCGACCCTGTCGCCGTCGGCATGACGCCCATCGCCGATTTCCTCCTGGAGTACTCGTAATGAGCCGTAACGTATCCATTCGTATAGAGTCCTGGCCCAGCATCATCCCATTTCGCATATCCGATCGGGTCTTCGACGACTTTCCCTGCATCGTCTACGAAGTCGAAGAAAACGGCGTAGTCGGTCGTGGAGAGGCAATTGGCGTGTACTACAAAGATGAGACGCCGGAATCGATGTTGCAGCAACTCAAGGCGGTAGAAGACAGGATCGCGAGCGGCGCCGGTCGCGAGCAACTGTTGGATTTACTGCCGCCGGGCGGTGCTCGATTTGCCGCAGACTCGGCGTTGTGGGATTTACACGCACAGCAGTCCGCAAGCAGCGCCTGGGAACTCGCCGGCGTCGCGGAAAACCCGGTAGAAACCGTATTCACTATCGGTCTGGAAGACACACCGGAGCAAATGGCCGCGAAAGCCACCGCCGCCGCCGAGCTTACTCTGTTCAAGGTCAAATTGAACAATGACCGACCCATTGAGCGCATCGAGGCCATACGCAGTGCACGACCCGAGGCGCGGCTCGTCGTCGACGTAAATCAGGGCTGGACGTTCGAAGAGCTGGTGCAATATGAACCGCAGCTACAGCAGCTCGACGTCCTGATGATTGAGCAGCCCTTGCCGCGCGGCAAGGATCACGAACTCGACGACTATGAGTCCGGCGTCCCGCTCTGTGCGGATGAATCCTGCCTGCACCTCGGCGAGTTGGAAGAGAACGAAAACCGCTACCAGATGATTAACATCAAACTCGACAAATGCGGTGGATTGACGCACGGCCTGGAGCTTGCCCGTGCAGCGAAGCAGCGCGGCCTGGACGTGATGGTTGGTTGCATGGGCGGCACATCGCTCTCCATGGCGCCGTCACACGTTCTGGCTCAACTCTGCGAATTCGTCGATATCGATGGGCCGCTGCTTATCAAAAAGGATCGCGACGGTGGACTGCTTTACGACCGCGGCATGGTATCACTGCCCCCGGTCCACTTCTGGGGCTAGCCGCAACGGCTGAAAGGGGTCAGAGCCCTTTTCTTTGGCTAGTAGCGGAATGTGTAAGACAGCTTCAGGTTAATATCGCTCTGAGTGCTCGAGAAGTGGTTCGACGCGTCGACAGCGCCGCCGTGATTCAAAACGAGCACCATTTCCCTGCCTGCCTCCGGGATGAATCTGAGGCGGCTGTTGACGCCGAATACATCGCGACTGTTGTCGTACTGAAAGAAATTACTCCAGGACCATTTCGAATTGAACGCCACATCGCCCCGGAGGCTGGCAAGATGCGACGTAAAGCTGCCGCTTGGCAGCTTTACGTCGTTCTCGGTAAACGTCAGTCCCATAAAAAAGTAGGCGGACTGTCGCCACTTCAGTTCCACGGACTTCTCGAGCCGATCGCCGCCAAAGAAGTCACCGTCTTCTATTGAAAGAACCGCCTCGACGGGACGCTGTGTGCCGGTAGTCAGCTCAACGCGCACGCGATCGAAACTGTATTCTCCAACCGGCACGTTGAGACGATCGAACAGATCGAACGCGCTGCGCACCACTTCCTTGTTTCGCTCCCAGTCGATGAACAGGAAATCGTCCTCATGAGTATAGAAACTAATTGGTCGAATCTTGACCTGTTGCGAAAGCAGCTCGCCGTCCATGTCGGTGACACGAAAGAAGTCGATGCGACTGTTCAACGCGCGTATTCGGCCACTTTCCGGGCGGACGCGATACCGCGTCCCCATATCTACACGGCGAATACCGGCACGATTGACGAAGCCCAGTGCAGGATCGAAGTTTTCCTCGATGTGCTGTGCGCCCAAATAGAGCTCCAGCTTGTCACTGGGAACCTCGAGGTGCGCACCGAAAGCCTGATCGTCGCCACTCACTCCCGACGAGCGGCTCTGCTGTGCCCAGAATCTCCCGGTCAGAATCTCACCGAACGGGCCGTCGCTGTCCCTGTAAAGAAAATCCAGGCCCAGCACGGAATTCGAATCATTTGACGTCGGATCGCCATGCGTCATGATGAATCCGACGGCCGATTCCTCGAGCACATTGTAGGAACCACGAGCAACAAACAGATCCCTGGCCTGCACATCGCCTGCCTCTTCCTGGCGTATCGCCAATGCACCAACGTTAAAGTCTCCCAGCCTGCCCGTCAGTTTGACACCCCCATCAAGACCGACCGCCTCGCCCGACCCTGACAAGCCGATACGGCGGGAGAAAAACGGCCGACCATTGGTATCAATGTTGCCGAACTCGAAAATACCCGCATCCTGCAGGAAAAAACCACGCTTCTCCGGAAAGAACAATGAGAAGCGATCGAGCGCAACCTGCTGTTCGTCCACTTCGGCGGTCGAGAAATCTGTGTTCAGCGTAAAGGTCGCGCTCAGCGATGGCGTCAAACGATAGCGAATATCAAGAGATGGTTCGAAACCGGAGTGATTTTCACCGAGAATCAGATCGCGCTGCTGACTGAGACTTACCGCCGGCACCACGTCCAGGCCGAGACCCTGTTCTATGTTTTCTATGCCACTTACTTCGCCGCTGTATGCCGGCCAGTCCTGCCGGTCATGCGACGACCACAGATTGAACTCCTGCTTTCTGACGATACCGCGGCCGAAGTTGATACCCCAGGTATCGGTACCCGGCGCGAACGAAATCGACTTGAAGGGAATGGCAATCTCTGTCGCCCAACCACCCTCGTGTACAGCGGACTCCGCAACCCAGATCGTCGCCCATTCTTCAATAAACCGCGCGTTATTTTCCCGCAGTGCCTCCCTGCGCACGCCGTTGGCGTTGACCTGAAAGAAGTAGTCGTTGCGTTTGTTGTTGAAACTATCGAGCATCACGTAGAAGCGATCGTCGGAGAAGAACATCTTCCCCTGCACCATCTGCTTCGCACGTATTTCTCCGGGGCTGCTGTCTCGCATATCTGCAGCAATGTAGAGATATTCATCGTCGTAGGTAACGCGAACGATCGTCGCCTCGGTCGGGGCCGCGCCGTCCGTCGGCGTCGTCATGTGAAAATCGTCTACAACCGCAGCGTCTCGCCAAACCTTGTCGTCCAGACGCCCGTCAATGACCGGTGCGGATTCGGCGCGGTGGATTTCGAAGGTTTTGCGTTCGCCATTGACGATGTAGACGGCAGCAGAGTCCGAGAACACCAGCAGCAGGATCACTACAAATAGAAATCGAGTCGCTTGGAGCATGTCATCCCTCCCCAGGAATACAGATGCAATATTCCTCAGATGGGTGCCGCATACCTTTTGTTTCAAGGTATGCGCTCGGATGTGCCGGAATCAGGATGAACGGTGCGCGATTCGTCCGATGTTGGATTTGTACTTACGACTCAGCTTGAGCTCGGTGTCTCCTTCGAGACTCAGAAAGTATTCACCATTGCGGTGCGGGCGCATCGATTTGACGCGATGTCGGTTGACGATCGCCGACCGGTGCACGCGCACAAAGGTCTCCGGGTTCAGCAAATCTTCGAGACGCTTCATGGTACCGCGCAGTACATGGGTATTGCCGTGCGCATGCACGCACATGTAGTCACCCGCCGCGTCGATCCAGTCTATAGCCTCGACATCGACGCAGGTCGTTTCCGTGCCGTCACGAATGGCGAGCCTTTTCGGATACCCGTGGCCGCTTTCGGAAGCCGCCTGCAAAGCGGCGTCCAGCGACAACTCCTGCCCGGTCAGATCGCAGACGAAGCGCAGCAGCTTTGAGCGGTGCTCATTGGCCTGTTTTTCGTTATTGTCATGCCGGGCGCGCTCGATGGCTTCCGCCAGCCGTTCGTCGTTGATCGGCTTCAGCAGATAATCAAGCGCGTTTGCTTCGAACGCCTTGAGCGCAAACTCGTCGTAGGCTGTGACGAAAATCACGGCCGGCATGTTGCTCGTCGACAGGTTTCGCAATACATCAAAGCCATCCATGCCCGGCATCTGTACGTCGAGAAACATGAGGTCAGGTGAATGCTCACGCACCGCCGTCAACGCCTCCCGGCCATTGCGGCTCTGCGCACATATCTCGAGATCGTCGAACTTCTCGAGACGAATCTCGAGACCACGCCGCGCCAGTTCCTCATCATCGACAATCAGTGCTCTAAGCATCATCTTCCTCAAACGGCAGGTTAATAGTGATTCTTAAGCCCGACGGTTCATTCGGTGCCAGTGTGAACGCCTGCTTGTCGCCATACAGTTGCTGCAGCCGCTCGCGCGTATTTTTCAATCCAACGCCGCTCGACTTGTGATCGCTGCAGCCGTTCCCGAGTCCCGGACCGTTATCGGCCACCTGCATCATAAGCACGCCGCGCTGCACCCGCGCAGAGATTTGCAAGGTGCCTCCCTCCTCACTCGGCGAGATAGCATACTTTATCGCATTCTCGATAAGCGGCTGCAGAATGAGGCTCGGGACCAGCGCTTTCTCCGCAGGACTTTCAATATCTTTTTCGATGACAAGCCGATCGCCGAAGCGAACTTTCTCGATTTCGAGATACAGGTCCAGTGCCCTTAGCTCGGAGCCCAGTGTCACCTGGCTCATCGGGTCGTTGTCGAGGGTATAACGCAGAAAATCGCTGAGGCGGCTGACGGACTTATTGGCGGTGTCGTTGGCGCCATCGAGAATCAGCGTCGAGATCGCGTTCAGCGTGTTAAACAGAAAATGCGGATTCAACTGGTAACGCAGCATTTTGAGTTGCGCCTGATGCGCGGCAGAGGTCGCCTTCAGCGTCTGCTCGGTCTGATCCTGCAACTGCTGGTAGTACTTGATGCCGAAGTAAAGGCCACTCCAACATAGCAGTATGTAGAAAGACCCCATCACGCCACCGACATAGTCCATCACATGCTCAGGCTGCCAGGCGTCCTTTACCCAGTCGTAGTACAGGACGTTCTGCAACCAGCGCCAGGCAAGCGCGATAGCGTAGCAGTATGCGATCATGCTGCCGCCGAGCACCAGCGGTGTCCTCGACCACAGGCGCCGGAATATGTAGCGCAGTGGCACGGTGGCGATGAGGCCGGTGATCGCCGTCGCGGCGATAACGGCGAAGTAGGACTCAGGTTTCTCGTGGGCGAGCGCACCCAGCCACGCCGCTATCCCGTAACCACTCCAGCCGCCAATATTGAGAAGCCAGAACAGGCGGCTCCTGTTCCGGAACAGGTAATCGATATTCAAGATGGTCCCTATCAAAGGTGCATTTCCGATTATAGGGGCCAATATGCCTGAAATTGCACATCCTGCCTTGCTTGTGGCACCGCTGGTCGTAGCGCGGCTCTGAAAGCAGGCTCCAAACGATTTCCGATTCCGGTGCATCTAAGCAAGCAAAGAAGTGTAAATCGCTGATTTCGCAGCTGACCAGGGGATAGAAACTGAAAATCGCAGACACGTCGGCGCAGGATGTACGGCTGGAACCGAAGAATCCCCGTCGCAGGCAACTGGTATTCGCCGCCATCGCTATCGCCATCATCGCGTCGATACTGCTCGCCGCACCCTGGGTAAGCCGTTGGGCCAGTGCAACGGTTAGCGTTCCCTATGAGCGCATACGAACCGCAACCGTAACCAGCGGCGATCTTGTCCGCGACGTTTCCGTACAGGGGAAAATCGTCGCCGCAGTCAGTCCCACCCTGTATGCAACGGCGTCCGGCAGTATCACGCTGCTTGTCGACGCCGGCGAGCAGGTCGTCGCCGGGCAGGTACTGGCCAGCGTCGATAGTCCGGATCTCGCCAGTCAATTACAGCAGGCGGAGTCAACGCTTGCGCAACGTGAGGTGGAGTTGGAGCGACAGCGCATCGAGTCGCGTCAGCAGGCGCTGGACAAGCGCAAGGCCGCCGATCTGGCGAACGTTGCGCTGGTTGCCGCCAAGCGTGAACAACGGCGCGCGAACGAAGCGCATGAGCTGGGCGTTATTCCGGTGATCGATTTCGAGAAAGCGCAGGACGACCTGCGCAATGCCGAACTCGCGTTTCAGCATGCTATCGCCGATGCCGATTTGTTCGACGAACGGCTCGCGTTTGAGCTGCGCGCCAGCGAGTTCGAAGTGAGCCGGCAGGCTCTGCTGGTAGAGGACCTTCGTCGTCAGGTTGACGATCTGGCGATCAAGTCACCGGTCGACGGTATCGTCGGCGACCTGCTGGTCGATCAGAAAGCCGCAGTATCGCGCGATACACCGGTAGTGGCCGTTGTCGATCTGACGCGCTTCGAGATCGATGCGCTCATTCCCGAGAGCTACGCTGACGATCTGGCGATCGGTATGCAAGCCGAGATTCATGTTGGCAGCGATCGCTACACGGGACAGTTGACCGCCGTATCCCCGGAGATCGTGAATAACCAGGTCGCGAGCCGTATCCGCTTCGTAGGCGACGGGCCAACGAACCTGCGGCAAAACCAGCGACTGACAACGCGAATTCTTTTGGCCGAATACAAAGACGTATTGATGGTGCAACGCGGGCAGTTTCTCGACAGCGGTGCCGGCAGGATCGCCTACGTCATCAACGAAGACCGCATCGCCGAACGACGCGCAATCGAAACTGGCGCCAGGAGCCTCGGCGCCGTTGAAATCCTGGCCGGCCTGACGGCTGGCGACATCATTGTAATTTCGAATCTGGATCCGTTCCGCGGTGCGGAATCGGTTCTCCTGACCGACTAATCTCGAGGAACTCTTACCATGCTGAAGATGAAGGCTGTTTCGAAAACATATCGAACGAATACCGTTGAGACACACGCCCTTCGCGAATTCTCGCTAAACGTTGGTGAAGGTGATTTCGTATCGGTGACGGGGCCGTCCGGTTCCGGCAAAACCACGTTTCTGAATATCGCCGGGTTGCTGGAAGAACTGTCCAGTGGCGTCTACGAACTCGATGGCCGCGACATCTCATCGCTGAACGACAAAGAGCGATCCCGGGTTCGCAACGAGAAAATCGGCTTCATCTTTCAGAGTTTCAATCTGATTCCTGAACTGGATATCTTCGACAATGTCGATGTACCCCTGCGTTATCGAGGCTTCGATGCTGCGGAAAGAAGGCGCCGCATCGAGAAGTGCCTTGATATGGTTGGTCTGGCTTCCCGTATGAAACACCATCCGGCACAACTTTCCGGCGGACAGCAACAACGCGTCGCCATTGCGCGCGCACTTGCCGGAGAACCACGTTTTCTGCTCGCCGACGAACCGACCGGAAACCTCGACACCAACATGGCGGACAGCGTTATGGAGCTGCTTGCCGAGATTAACGCCGGCGGTACGACCATCATCATGGTGACGCATGAACTCACGCTTGCCAATCGGGCGAAGCGCAATATATTCGTTCGCGACGGTCAGGTGAGCGACGGCCCTCCCGAGCTGCATTTTGCAAGCGCGGCCAACTCTTAGCCGGGGAGCGGAAATGTTTCGATACTATCTAAAACTCGGCTTGCTCAGTATTCGCGCGAACCCGGCGCTAAGCTCACTGATGGTTGCGGCGATCGCGATTGGCATCGGCGCCTGCATGACGATAGCGACCGTACGGCACGTGATGAGCGATAACCCGATTGCGCCTAAAAACGATGTCCTTTTCCACGTTCAGGTCGACAACTGGAATCCGGACGACCCTTATCGGGAGCCCAACGAACCGCCGGAGCAGATCACGTACATCGACGCGAAGGTGCTGTACGAAGCCGGCCGCGCGGCCCGTCAGGTTGTGAGCTTCAAGTCGGACCGGGTCGTGCAACCCGAAAACGCGGATACGCGGCCCTTTCAGCAGAACGTTCGGGCGACCAGCGGAGAATTTTTTGCCATGTTCGACGTGCCATTCGCCTTTGGCAGTGGCTGGGACCAGTCTGCAGATCTCGCCGAGGAGCATGTCACGGTACTATCGGCGGATATGAACGAACAGCTGTTCGGCGGCGCAGACTCGGTGGGCCGGATGCTGACGATGAATGACGAGTCGTACCGGATAGTGGGTGTGCTCGCTGAATGGACACCGGTACCGAAGTTTTTCGACGTCAACAACAATCCGTTCGAGGCGCCCGAGGACATTTACCTGCCGTTCTCTGTCGCGATCACCGGCGAGTTTGGCAGCAACGGTAACACCAGTTGCTGGAAACCCGCGGGCGACGGCGGGTACGCCGCTTTCCTGGCGTCTGAATGTATCTGGATACAGATGTGGGTTGAGCTGGAAAACCACTCGCAAAAGCAGGAATACCTGCAGTTCCTCGACGCGTATGTCGAACAACAGAAGCTCATAGGGCGCTTCCCGCGGCCACTGAACAACCGCTTGAGCACGCCCGCAGAGTGGCTCGAAAACCAGGACGTTGTCGACGATAACGTTCGCGTGCTGCTCAGTCTCGCCGTGCTGTTTTTACTCGTCTGTCTGCTAAATACAATTGGTCTGTTGCTGGCGAAGGTCATGCGCCGGTCCAGCGACATCAGTCTTCGGCGGGCCCTGGGCGCAAGCAAATCAGCCCTGTTTTCGCAGTACATCATTGAAGCCGGAATCATCGGCGTCGTTGGCGGAGTGTTTGGCATAGGTCTGACCTGGCTCGGCCTGCGCGGCATCGAGAATCTGTACATCGAGTACGAGTTCATACAACACCTGGTGCGCATGGACTGGTCGATGATCAGTCTCGCGGTCGCGCTGGCCGTGATCTCGGCACTCGCTGCCGCCCTGTACCCAACCTGGCGGGCCTGCAGCATTTCACCGGCGACAACACTCAGAATTCAGTAGGAGAACGGCATGGAATTCGGACCCATCTGGCGAGCGATGCTCAAGAACAAGGCCGGCTTCGTACTCATCGCTCTGCAAATAGCCGTAACAATGACCATCATGGTCAACGCCTTCGCGATCATGCAGGAACGCAGTAATGCCATGGGCCGCGAAAGCGGCCTTGACGAGGCCAATACGTTCACCTTCTACAGTGCGTCGTTCAAGCCCGATATGGATATTAGGGCCCTTGTTGAAGCGGACCTCGATATGCTGCGGAACCTGCCGGGCGTACGCGCCGCAATGGCGACTAATTCGTTCCCACTGCGTCAGGGCGGCTGGTCGCAGGGTCTGCAGCTGGAGCCCGGGACGCAGAGCACCGACTCGGTGGGCGCCGCCATCTATTTCGTGGACGAACACGGCGTAGACACCTTCGCCACAACGATAATCGATGGTCAAAATTTCACACCCAATCAGGTGTCATGGAAGGACCCCGAAGACAATACCTGGCCGGCCTACGGCATCATCACGGAAGCGCTCGCCAAGGAGCTGTTTCCCGAGGAGCAAGGCTCCGTCGTTGGAAAAACCGTCTATCTCGGTGACACGGACCCCGTTAACATTGTCGGCGTTATCGATCGTTTGCAGGCTCCCTGGCAGGATTGGTCCGGCATAGAACGATCTCTGCTGGTGCCACAGCGCCGGACTCCGGAGTTTCAGCGTTACGTCGTGAGAACCGAACCGGGCTACCGGGACGAGCTGATGCTGCAGGTCGAAGAGCTACTGGCGAACAGCAACCGGGACCGCATAGTCAAGGGTATGACGACCATTGAGCAGGTCAGAAAAATGGCCTACCTCGGTGACTCTGCGCTGATCAAAATCCTGACGTTTACCGTCGCTTTGCTGGTGATTATCACCGGACTCGGAATCGTCGGTCTCGCGAGCTTTAACGTCAGCCGCCGCACGCGGCAGATCGGAATCCGCCGCGCACTGGGCGCTACCAAACCGGCAATCGTTCGCTACTTCATGGTCGAAAACTTCATCATCAGCAGCCTGGGCGTAATCGTCGGCGCCATACTGGCCATTGCGCTGAACATCGTCATGGTTGAGGCCTTCGCACTGGAGCCGCTCGCCTGGTACGTCATTCCGATCGCAATGATCGCTCTCTGGCTGGTCGGTCAGGCGGCGGTCGCCGGGCCGGCGCGAAAGGCAAGCAATATAACGCCGGCAATCGCCACACGATCCATCTAGCGCGACCGATTCGCCGCCGTGAGGTCGTCTCATGAGACATGAAGTGCTATGTCATCAGTTTGAGACGGTCCGAGCGTCGGCGCGCCAGTATTCGAAAGCAGCTTGAAAGTGCGCACACAGACTTCGAGTTCTTCGATGCTATTTCCGGTTCCGAAGCACTCGATCATGTGCACCACTACGACGACGCGGAATTTATCCGCAACTGCGGTCGATCCGCGACCGCGAATGAAATCGGCTGCTATGCCAGCCATCTCGCACTTTGGGGTCAGTGTGCGAGCGGCGGTGAAGATTTTCTGATTCTGGAAGACGACGCGCGCCTCGACCCCGCCTTCCAACACGGCTTCTGCATTACCCGGCAGCGTGTAGCCCGCTGGGGGCTGCTGCGCCTCTCCGGACCCTATCCGCGCTGGTCACGAAGTGCCGAAAGAAACGGGCCTTTCGATATTCGTCGCTGTCAGCGCGTACCTTTACTGGCCCTGGCTTATGCTATATCACCGCAAGCCGCGGCAAGCCTGCATGCCGCGGGTGGCGTGGTCGATGAGCCGGTGGATAAATTCATGCAGCGCTTCTGGCGTCATCGGCAAACCATCGCTGCGCTAAATCCACCCATCGTTCATGCCAGCACTCTCGCAGCGCAGTCGGATATAGGAAACCGGCAACGTCCCAGTTACGGTTTTCGACTATGGATACAGCGCTTACTGAGAAAAACCGGCAATTCGATTATGCGCGAGCTGTTTAACCTGCGGGTTTACGTCATGGAGCACCTCGAAGCCCCTGCTTTGCGAACCCGCCGCTTGCGCGTATTTACTCCAGATCAGAAGTAATCCGGGTTTTGATACCACTCACCGCTACAGCTTCGCCGCCCTCAAATTGCGGTGCATAACGAAACTGCTCGACCGCATCCAGCGCGGCGTTTTCGAAACCCCCGTCTCCCGGACCGAGGCGAATGACCGTAATGAGTCTCGTCATTTCGAATGCTCCCGTTCGATCACCGCGCCTCAAGACCCAGTTCAGCCATGGGCGCCACGTACTCCCCCATCGCCGCGGCGTTCCGGTTTGATGCGTTGCCATCGACGGCGCGTTTGGCAACGCCTTGTATGATCGCCGCCAGCCGGAAAAAGCTGAAGGCCACGTAGAAACCGAAGTTGTCGATACCGGCGATGCCCATGCGTTCGCAGTAACTGGCAACGTATTCGGCCTCTGTCGGTATACCCAGTTCACCGAGATTGCGCCCCCGCAGCCCGGAGATACTGCCCTGCCGGTCGGGCATACGCAGCTGCATGCACTGATAACCGACATCGGCGAACGGATGGCCAAGCGTCGATAACTCCCAATCGAGCAGCGCGATGACCCTGGGCTGCTCACTGTCGAAAATCATATTGTCGAGACGATAATCGCCATGCACCAGGGATACCCGGCCATCGTCTTTTGGCAGGTTATCGCCCAACCAGTCGATCAAGGCTTCCATCGCATCGATCTTACGCAGCGCCGACGCCCGATACTGGCTGCTCCAGCGATCGAATTGCCGTTCGAAATAATTTCCGGGCTTGCCGAAGTCGTTGAGCCCGGCTGCTTCGATATCAACCTGATGCAGGGCTGCCAATACGCGGCTCATTTCGACATAGATGCCCGTTCGCTCGGTTTTATTCACCTCCGGAATCGCCGCATCCCAGAAAATCCGGCCCGGGCAATACTGCATAACGTAGAACATCGAGCCGACGATACTGCAGTCCTCGCACAAATGAAAAACCCTTGCGACCGGAACCTCGGAGTTGGCCAGTGCAGCAAGTACCCGGTATTCGCGATCGACCGCATGCGCCGATTTCAGCAGTTCGCCCGGCGGTTGCCGGCGCAGAACGTAATCGCCCGACGCTGCGCTCACTTTGAAAGTCGGATTCGACTGGCCGTCGGCGAATTTCTCGATCGTGGCCGGCCCGGTATAACCGTCGACATGCGCCTCCAGATAGGGTCCCAGTACATCGATATCCAACGAATCGACGGGAGTCTGCATCGTGCCGCTCCTTACCTGAGCGTCGCTGTTGCCGCCGCAAGATTGCGGCCAAGCTGCATCATGTGCACCTGGTCGGGACCATCGGCCAGCCGGATGGAGCGCGCAGCCGCATAGGCATGTGCCAGGAAAAAGTCCTGGCTGACGCCGCCCGCGCCGTGAATCTGTATGGCGCGATCGATAACGGCGCAGGCCATCCCCGGAGCGACGATCTTAATCATCGAAATCAGGTCCTTGGCCGCCTTGTTGCCACCGTCATCCATTCTCGCCGCAGCCTTCAGAGTCAGCAGTCTTGCCTGCTCGATCTCGCAGGCCGATCTGGCGATGTCTTCACGGACCGACTGTTGTTTGCTCAATGGTCTACCAAACGCCACGCGATTTTCAGCCCGTAGGCACATGGCTTCCAACGCCCGTTGCGCCATGCCTATCAGCCGCATGCAATGATGTATTCGCCCTGGCCCCAGGCGCCCCTGTGCGATTTCGAAACCGCGGCCTTCACCGAGCAGCAGGTTGTCGGCCGGCACCCGGACGTCGTCGAAAATGACCTCGGCGTGCCCTTCCGGCGCGTCGTCGAAACCATACACGCGCATCGGGCGGACGACCTTTACGCCGGCCGCGTCGATGGGAACCAGGATCATCGACTGTTGCCGATAACGATTGTCGTTGTCTGGGTCTGTCTTGCCCATAACAATCATTATTCGCGTATGCCTGTTGCAGGCACCGCTGATGTACCACTTACGCCCGTTAATCAGGTAGTCGTCACCATCGCGCCGTATGGACGTCTGCACATTGGTTGCGTCGGATGAGGCAACATCGGGTTCGGTCATCGCAAACGCCGAACGTATTTCACCGCGCAGTAAAGGCAACAGCCAGGTGTTCTGCTGTGCGTCGTTACCATAACGCGCCAGTACTTCCATATTGCCGGTATCCGGCGCGCTGCAGTTGAAAACTTCCGACGACCACAGGACGCGGCCCATAATCTCAGCCAGTGGCGCGTACTCGAGCGTTGTCAGACCGGCGCTGAACTCGCCGTAGTTTTTGGGCAAAAACAGATTCCAGAGACCGGCCTCTCTGGCACGTTCCTTCAACCCCGCAAGCATTTCCGGTGGTTCCCAGCGATCGCCGGCATCGACCTGACTCTGGAATTCCGCGTCGTTCGGGTAAATATGCTGTTCCATGAACGCCAGCAGGCGCTCACGCAGTTCCTGTACTTTGGGAGAAAACTCGAAGTCCATTGATGGTGCCACGCTCGACGCAGGGGTATTTCTCTAGTATTAACCAACGGCACGTGGATATGAACAAAAAAGGGCGGCCCCGAGGCCGCCCTTTGGGTGATCCGGGAGATTTTCAGGCCCTACTCCACGAGTTCCCGTACTTCATGCAGTTTCTCGGTAACGACGATCTGATGCAGGCCGCCTCCATCACTGCCACCGGCGAAACTCACATTACTATGGCCGGCAGACTCGAGCGCCGACCGGATCAGCTGTTGCGTCGCGTCGTCTATCTCCTTACCACTGAAGATCATGACTGCATCGGAAGCCGCGACATCGACAATCATCGTGTCGTGCAGCACCTTTACGTCGATGTCGTGCATGTCTGCATTACCGTGAACCCGGACGGCTTGATCGTGAGCGCCGCCGAACGCCGTCACGTCGATAGTCTTGCCATCGGCCTCAATCGTCAAACCGTCTTCCGACCGCGTAACTAAAACGGCGCGGCCGCTCTTGTCGACAAACGAACGATTTTCACCCACCTGCATTTCATACGGGTCGAAGCCCAGTTCATCACTGTCGAGCACCACAATGGCTTCGTTGCCACTGCCACCGGCGACCACTTTGATTTCGGTCTTGTGATGCTTGTCGCCGGAAAAAGCCGTCGTCGCGAACAGCGCGGCGGCGACAAATACTGCTGTTTGTTTGAGTTTCATGATCAGGCTCCCTATTTGTTGTCTTCACAACATGGATGCCGGATGCGCGGGAAACGTCGCAGGAAGGCATCCTCACGGACGATTTCGGACAGCTACGCCCTGAGTTGCTGGTATGCTTGAGCGGACTTGAAAGCAGGGGTATTGCCCGTCGCTATGAAGCATCGCTCGCCGCTACGATCTGTCTGGCTTCATCCGTCTCAGACGATTGCCCGGATCGCACATGAAAACCCCGGCTACCGCCTCATCGCGTTACCGATCATTGCCGGGTTCGCGACCTGGCCGACGATCGCTTTCTTTTCCACCGATATCGAACAGGTAGAGATCGGCCTGTTCTGGCTGGCATTGTTATCGTACGGCCCCGTATTCGAAGTCCTGCAATTATTTGTCGGCGCTTACCTGATTCGGGCTACCGGCATCTGGCTCGGTGGAAAAGCGGGACTCGCGAGCATTCAAACAGCTATTGCCTGGGGCAACGCACCGATTGCGGCCCTCACAATCCTCAGTATTCCGTTGATGATCGCCGCGGCCATTCTGGCTGAGACGAGCGAGGCAGACTTTCTGTCCGAACCGACGATGACAGTTTTGCCTGCAGCGATGGCGCTTACTGTCATTCAGTTTCTCTTCGTCATCTGGTCATTGGCCATATTCGTACGGGGGCTCGCAAGCGTGCAGGGATTTTCGACGGCCAGGGCACTTCTGAACACATTTGTCGCCTGCGTAATTCCCGTGGCAATGATCGTCTCCATTCTTGTTGTCGCCGGTCGCTCCGATAGCCTGGCATCCATTTTCTTCGCTGGTTCGAACGAGATCGTTTATGTCGGTACAGAGTGACTTGCGGCGCGTTCTTTTAGCGGTTATCGCCGCAGACATCGGACAAAGGCTCCGCTCGACATTTGAAATCTGCGCTGTCCTCGCCATCGTCATGCTCCTCGTAAGCCTGGCTGCAAGGGACTATGAGGAGTATCTCGCGAAGGCTGAGATAGCTGAAGCGTTCACCCTGATACTGGGTGCGAAAACCGATTTAATCACCCATCGGGCGCAGACCGGTCGCTGGCCGGAGGACAAGGAAGTTTCGGCCATCGGCGTCTTCAGTACGACCGACGATCTCGGCCGCTTCATCTCGCGGATGACCCTCAACGACGGTGGCGCGGTTGATACCTGGTTTGATGGCCGCGATAGCAGTGAGAGGCTCGCGAACCGTCGCACCACATTTCGTTTTGCCCGGGCCACGGCCTACGACGGCGCCCCTTATGTTCTAATCTGCGCCGGCCATCCGCAGCCACCCGATACTACGACGTCAGGTCTGGACAAGACTACCGTCAATCCGGACGACCTGCCATCCATTTGCAAAGGACCCTGAGAGAACATGTTTGC
Organism: Woeseiaceae bacterium; assembly: GCA_021773035.1. GTDB lineage: Bacteria > Pseudomonadota > Gammaproteobacteria > Steroidobacterales > Woeseiaceae > UBA1847. Next base: position 9,426 of record JAJFKU010000007.1, on the reverse strand, counting down.
ATCGAAGACAACTGAGCACCTGGCCTTCATGAGTCGCCAGCTGGCGCACCTCCTGGCCAGCAACGAAGCGGAGGCGGCACTGCAAAGACTGGCTGACGCCAGCCCGGAACGCTATGAGAAAGAGATCGGGTATCTGCGCCGCCTGTTCACGAATACCGAAACGCCCGAACGAGCGCTGGGACCGAACCCCTATCGCATGCTGGCGAAATTAATGCCGGCGGTTCCGGAGTCGAAGAACGATTTTTTCCGCGGCTTTGTCGATTACCTGCGCCAGAGCAGGGTTGTCTTCGAGACTTACTGGGCGGGTGTCGTGGGACTGACCTGGTACCTCGCGGCACTGTCGCTTGTCGTGATAGTCATCACACTGATTTTCGGTCTGTCGGTTGTGCCGTCGTTCGAGGGCATGTTCGCAGAGCACTATGAGCAACTACCGGCGCTCACGCAGACAGTGTTCAAGTTTGGTGGCAGCGGGTTCCCGCTGGTTGGAATCCTCCTGGCCCTGATTGTTGCGCTGGTCGTATGGTTTGTCGCGATGTTTCATCGGCGCATACAGCAAATCGAGCCGTTACCTCGCTGGCCGTCCTGGGTACCCATGATTGGCCGGGTTGCCGAGTATTACAACCTCGGATTGTTTCTCAACTTCTGCAGGCTGCTGATGGACTGCAAACTAACACCCGGCCAGGCCGTTACCCTTGCGGCCAAAGCAAGCAATCAGCCGGATACGCTGAGTATCGATTCGCTGCACGGCGAGACCGGCGATTTCTCCGATCTGCCGATTCTCGCTGAGCTGGCGATCGCCGAGAAACTCGGCAATTTTCGGGCCGAGATAAACCATCAGTGCGAGGAACACATTGGGAAGATGTCACTCATCCTGATACAGGTGAGGGACCAGTTCTCTTTAGTTCTGAAACTTTTGCTATATGTATTCGTGGGGACACTGGTTGTCGCTATGTACCTGCCTATTTTCAAAATGGGCTCAGTGATTTAGGTGACTTGTATGAAAAAGAACGGATTTACATTGATTGAGTTGATGATCGTCGTCGCGATAATCGGAATTCTTGCCTCCATTGCGATCCCTGCCTATCAGGACTATACGATGCGAGCGCAGGTCGTCGAGTCGTTCTCGATCACCGGCGAGCTAAAGCTGTCGATTAAGGACTATTACAAGCACCACGGCCGGTTTCCTGCCGACAACCTGCAGGCAGCCGTTCCCAGCGCCCACCACCTGATTGGCAACTACGTGACCCAGGTTGAGGTCGTGGACGGCGCCATGCACGTAACGCTCGGAAATTATGCCCATGTCCTGCTTCAGGACCAGGTGCTCACTATTCGGCCCATCTTCGTATCGGAGAGTCCATCCAGTCCGATTTCCTGGACCTGTGGATACCGGGAAGCGCCGAAAGGAATGGAGCCCGTCGGCGACGATCGAACAACTCTCGATATCAAACACCTGCCGGGCGCCTGTCGATAGCCCCACAGTCCTGCATCGCTTGCTTAGGCGGCCTTCAGAGTTGCATGCAAGTGAGCGCTCAGGTCGCGGACATCATCTTCAACACCGTGGATAAAGCTCGATTTGCGTCGGCGCAAAACAGGCAGGCCAACGACGTACATGCCGTTTGCTGCAACTACACCACCGTCATGCCGAATCTGTCCTTTGCGATCGAGTACCGGTACATGCAGCCAACTGTAGTCAGGTCGAAAGCCGGTGGCCCAGACAATCGTCTTTATGGAGCCATCGTCGAGCTTAAGTGTCAGCTTGGGCGACGCTTCCAGCCGAGTCTCGGCGAAGCGCTCCGGAGCTGGAAAATCGCTGCCTGCCCGAGCGCTCGCGATCCATTGATCAATCGCGTCGAGCATTCGGTTCATCTTGAGATCGGCCAGCGCGCAGACATTGCGTAGCGAGCCCGAAAACTGCGCCAGACCGTTGTTGAAACCCATGAGGCGGCCGGTAAGGCGAATACCGTTATCGGACATGCTGTTCAGATCCAGCATCCTGTCCGACGAACCGACCAGCTGCGGCGACGGCAGACGTCGTGCTCGCACGACGTCATCGACTTCGTCGTAACGCTCGTCGAGAATGCCGACCTGATCCAGCCAGAACTGAATGTCACGACCGCGGTAGCTACGTGGCATCCTGACGTGCTCCCCGACGGCGATCGTTACCTCGTGACCTGCGCGACGAATTTCGTCGGCCAGCTGCAAACCGGTCGCTGATGCGCCAACTACCAGTACGCCGCCGGCGTCAAGTTGCTGAGGGCCGCGATACTGGTGCGGTGTCAGCGTTCTGATTCCGGCCGGTATCGCCTCCGCGACTTTCGGCGTCACCGCAACGTTGCACGCACCGCTGGCGATGACGACAGATTTCGCCTGCCACTCGCCGGAACTGGAGATCACCCGGTAACCGTCGCCGTTCTGCCGCAGCGACGTTACCGTCGTGTTGCTTTGCACCGGCGCGCCTGAGAAATCGGCATAGGCCTGAATAAAGTCCACTACCTCCGGCATGCTCATGAAGCCATCGGGATCGGCGCCGCTGTAGCCAAAGCCCGGCAGGCGACTCTGCCAGTTCGGCGTCAGCAGCTTCAGGGAATCCCAGCGCTCGTTACGCCAGGAATTCGCCACTTCGCCACGTTCCAGAACGACATGATCGATCGACCGCTCGGTCAGGCAGTAGCTGGCCGCGAGCCCGGCATGACCGGCACCAATGACGACAACGTCAGTGACACCGGCTGCCCGGATCGTGTTTTGACGGGTAACTGTCACTTGTTGACCTCAACCGTAACGTTCGTCGGGTTGGTGATGATGTCGAATACGGCGGAGCGTTTCTGCGACTGCGCAACGAGCGCCGCAATTTCTCCAGCGGAGGCTACGGCGTCGATCTGATAATTCACCCTGACGCCGTCGAATCCATTGCGCACGTCCGAGTCGATACCGAGAATGCCCTGGATATCCATACCGGCTTCGAGCGTTGCTGTCACCGAGTTCAACTGGATGTTGCGATTCTGCGCAACGGCCGCAATACCCGCCGTCAGGCAACCCGCCAGACCTACAAGCATGAGCTCGACCGGGGTAGCACCCTTGTCTTCCGAGGCGAAGATTTCCGGATGATCGGTATCGAATGCATAGTCTTCAACGTGATTATGCTCTTCGCCGAGCCCGAAAAAACTCCTTACATTCGATTTCGTGTGAGTGCCGCTCTGCCACTCGGACGTCGCGCGCCATTTGAACTGCGCTGCCTCAGGGGCGGCGGTCAGGGCCTCGCGTGCGCCCAGCAATGCTGCGACGTTAACGCCATTGTTCGCTGCCTGGTTGGCAGCCGCTACTACTTTACTCATGTCTTTCTCCTCATTTGCAGCAGCAGGGTTGCCGCTGTCGGGAGCGCATACTGCGTTCTGAGGAGCTTATTCGCTTGACCGTTCTATGACTAATTTGTGACCCTTAAAAACACCCTAAGGATCAGCTAGTTACGGTCCTTTATGACCTCGACATCGGCACTTTCGATGGCTCGACCCACGGTAAGGGGATCGCGCAGGTCCTCATCGATCGACAAAAACCCACTGTCCGGCAGGGAACCAACGGCGTCCAGCAGTTTGGTAAAAAATGCCCTCGCCGATACGGCCGCGGCGATATCGAAGACGCCGGCATCGGAGAACCCGTGCGCCTTCAGGCGCTCGACATCGGCCGCCTCCACCGTCACAGCATCCCTGGCCACCTTGCGGGCGAAGCGCAACATTTCCTGCTCGCCGTCAGTCAGGAAATCGAGCCCCCGCTGATCGGCAATCGCTCGTATTTCTTCATTACTGAAGAATTGCGTCAGTTTATTGCCGTGCGCCAGCGAGCAACTTGTGTGCCGCAGCTCATGGGCGGCGACGAACGTCGCCAGCTCGAAACTGCGCTCATCGAGTGGCCGCTTTACTTCGGCCAGCAGCTTGCCCCAGCGGGCCATCACTTCGGGCCGGTGGCAAAAGGATTTGGCGTAGTTGGGCACGTAGCCCCAGGCGGCCTGCTGCCGTTCGTACATATCGAGAACGGTATCTTCGGCGTCTTCAGGTAGTGTTGTTTCTATGAAACTCATGTGTTCAAGCAGAGCGGGGGGGGCACGAGCCCCCCCCGCTGCTGTCCTAGAATCGGGCCCTGATGTCCAGGTAGTAGTAACGGCCGTAATCCGAATGCGCATCCGGCGTGAAGCCGAAGCGGCCGTCGGTGAACGGAGCCCGTTCGTTAGTCAGGTTCTTGATGCCCAGCCGATAGCGCATGTCCGCGCCTCCCAATTCGGCTCTGTAGTCGAAGGTTGCACCATAGGTCGTCATAGACGGCACAATGTACTGCGTGCCATCGGCGAGGGTCAGCTCGGACGAGTAGAAGCTACCGATCTTATAGGCGGAAAGGGCGGCTCCCCAGGCTTCCTTCCTCCAGGAGAATCTCGCCGAGTGCTTCTCTTCCTGGTTACCGTCTCTGCCGATCAAATCGGCGAAGCCTGTGACCGGCACGTCCGCGGGTAATATGCCTTCCTCTTGCGCAGCAACCAGTATGGCGGCATTACCGCCAGCTTCCTGTTCATACTTCTGCAAGAACGATCCGTTGTAAGAAAAACGGAAATCGCCAAGCGACGTGTCGAAATTGTAGTACACGCCTATGTCATAACCTTTGACGGTTCGCGTATCCAGGTTGGTGTAGCGGTCGAAAACGTTGATGATGTCCCCGGCAGGACAGATTCCGGCTGCCTGGTACACCGCGATAGCAGCAGGATCCGTCAGCGCTTCTCTGTTAACCGCTGTATTAAACGATGTGCTGTCGCAATTCGTGCCACCGTTTTCCAGGCGGAACAACAGGTCGAGCGCGGTATGGTTTTCCTCGCCGAAGAGACCGATCGTTTTGTCTTTTTCGATCGTCCAGTAGTCGAACGTGATGGTCATGTCATCCAACGGTGTCAGAGCAAAACCGAGTGAGGTATTGTCGGATTCCTCAGGCACCAGCTCGCTGCTTCCCGAGGCGATACGCTGAACGTTGTTGAAGCAGTCGATAATATCCTGATCCGGATCCCCGCCATTTTCAGCGGCATACAGGCAGGCCTGATCGGTGCGGCCGTTCACTCTTGCGACCGTACCCTCGTTCACCGTCACGAGGTTCGGTACTCGGTAGGCCTGCGACCACGAACCACGAATGAGAATATCCTCAACCGGACGCCAGCCGAAGGCGATTTTTCCCACGGTGGTCGAATCGCCAACATCGTCGAAATCCTCGTAACGCACAGCCAGCTGCACATCCAGGGTTTCAAATACGGGAACCTGCAACTCACCGAAGACCGATACTACCTGCCGCTCACCGCTGCTATCGGATGAGGGGCTGGAGTTTACGACGTCTGAAACGAACGGAAAGGTCGTGCCGTCATCGGCAACCGCCGCAATCGTGCCATCAAGGCGATCGTCCCGATTGTCTACGAAAGACTCCTCACGCCATTCGGCTCCGCCAACAAATCCAACCGGGCCCGCAGGCAATGAGAATATCTCGTTGTTCGAGAAGCGGATATCGAACGTCGTCAGCTCAGTCTCGTTTTCACGCAGAACATCGATCCGGGCTCTCTCTATATTGGAATTCACACCCGCACTAAACGGGTTGTATGCGGCAGCAGTCGGGTCGGCGAGCGCTTCCTGCATCAGTGTATTCGATACGCGGTTGTGGGTAAGGTCGTCCTTGGTTGCCCTGGACCAGGATACTGCCGATTCCCAATCCCACTCACCGATAGCGCCACGGAAACCCTGCAATACCCGGTAGGTATCGCCGTCGTTATCGATAATTCGTGGTGCCTCATCGAAGCGGTAGTTCTCTATGTCCCAGGCGACACCTTCGCAGGGAACACCGGTACCAATCACCGAGTCCGGAAGCCGGTTCGGCGAACCGCAGGGACCAAGAGGATTCCAGTAGTTGTCTGCAGCAACGACGAAATCGAGCTGGCTCGGATAGCTGCCATGTCGTATCAGATTGGTCTTCGACTGATAGGCCATCAACTCGGTAAAGCTCTCCAGCCCGCTGTCAAACTCATGCGTGACATTCACGAACAAACTGCCACGCTGCAGTTCGGAAGAAAGGTCCCGGTTGCGATTCAGGTTGTTGCGGAAGATCCCACCGTTATCGGCATTACCGCAAACATACTCATTGAGCATGTACTCACATTGCGGATGGCCAATTGGAAAGAGCTGCAGATCGCCCGCATTATCAACAAGCTGCAGTCCCGAATCATTCAAACCGTACTCGTTACTGCCCACGATATCGAACTGGCCGTACAGACCGCGGCTGCTGTTCTGATCGCGGAATTCACTATCATCGGCCCAGGGCGAGTCTTCCGGCAGAAAATCGTTGAGAACGGACGTCGCCCACTTGGGATCGTCTCCTGAATTCACGCGATCGCGGTCGTAGTAGTTGAAGAACACACCAACATTAGTCGCACCGTTGTTGAAGTCCTTGCCCCACTCCAGAGTCAGCGTCTGGGTGTTTCGTGGAATATTCTCATAATCCGAATAACGTACCCGAACACTGAATCCTTCGAAGTCGTTTTTCAGCACGGTATTCACAACACCGGCAACCGCATCAGCACCGTAGATAGCGGAAGCGCCGTCTCGCAGGACCTCGACACGCTCGATCCCCCATACCGGCAGCGTCTGCGAATTGACGGTATTCACCGGTACGAAGCTGCCGCCGACTTCTTCCGTCTGGTAGCTGGCGGCGTTCACCAGGCGCCGGCCGTTCAGAAGCACCAGTGTGTTACCGGTACCCAGGTTTCGCAGGTTGAATGCGCCAATATCACCGCGCGCGGAGTTCACGCCGCCGCTGATATTCTCCGCTTCGTTAAAAAAGTTCTGTCCGTTCTCCGGAATCAACTGCAATAACTCGTCGCCCGAATCGACGCCCATCAACTCGATGTCTTCCGCACTGATCACCGTCACCGCCAGGGCGTCGGTGATTTTTGCACCGCGAATCTGCGAACCGACGACGGTGATCTCTTCTATCTCTTCGGATTCATCGCTGTTGCCCTGCGCGAATGCGCCGCCGAAGGCGAATGGCAGTAGTGTGCCAAGAACTCTCAGCCCTTGACGTACGCCACAGCCGATCCTGAGTCTGTTTCTCATCTCTTCCCCCGCAATAAGCTGCCGTTTTCCGGCATGTAGTTTGTATTCAGTGTTGTATCGCTTCCTGCTGCGAACAAAATAGCATCGTTTGATCTTCATGTGCACGCGAAATTCCTGAGCATACGACAGGAAATTCCGATTTGTTTCATGTGTTACGGCCGCGATTTCGATGCGCTATTTTCAGGCGCTCGCGGAACGTATTGCCGAGGGTGGCATACCCATTTGCTTCTGGAATGTGCGGCTCAGATGACTGTGGCTGGAAAACCCCAGATCGAGGGCGAGCTCGGTAAGATCGGTGCTGCCACCGTCCACCAGTCGGTCAACGGCGGCACCGAGGCGCTGACGAGTACGGTAAGCATGCATTGTCAGTCCGGTCTGCTCACGGAACAGGCGGCACAGATGAAACAAAGAGGTGCCCGCCGCGCGCGCTACGGTTTCCAGGCCAACCGTCTCCGTTAGATGGGCGTCGAGATAGGCGCGTGCGCGATCGACCAGTCGGCGCTGTCGTGCCGCCGTGCCCATTTCCCCTCGGTACAGATTCTGATTGCAAGCGGCGCGCCGCTCGCAGATCTCGAAGAACAGCGTTAACACTTCCTCCTCAATCCCCAGCCCGTCGGTCGCATCACCTTTGATCTGTTTCAGGAATAACGCCAGCCGATAACGAAGTTGCAGATCGGGAATCAGGGCTCCGCCCATTGCCTCTATCGAAAGACCGTGCCGCTGCAGGGTTTCGACGAAAACACCCGGATGTACTCCGAACCAGTATGTTCGATCGCCAAGCTCCGTGACACGGCGGCGTTCCAGCATCGATCCGGCACGGTGCATCAACAGCGCTCCGGGCTCAACAAAACGATAGGCGCCAGCATTACGGCGGATCCAGACCGGTGCAGTCGGCAACACAAAGACGTCGTTGTCCAGCTGCGGAGAAAGCGGAAAACAGGGGTGGTCCGCGCCACAAACGAAACTGCCGACCTTCACCAGATCGCTGCGAAACAGCAAGGTTTCCACCGGCGATAAACGATCGTTGTTCCAGGACATCGATTCTCAACCCCGTCTATTGAGCAATTTTGTGCAAGCGCCACGCCGGGCGCATCGCCGACCATGGCCATCTACAAGAACCGAGGCTGACCTATGCGCGTGCTGATTTCAATCCTGTTACTTGTCGTTCTCGGCGCTTTAGCCCGCGCCGATGTTGACAGCCTTCGCGCCGAGGTCGGTATCGCCGTGGCTGCCGGTGAAATCGACGTAGCGACCAACAAGCTGCGGCAGCTTCTTGAACTCAGCCCCGACGACGGCGCCGGGCACTACCAGATGAGCACTTTGCTAATGGACAACGACGGCAATTTCCATAGTGCAGTTCAGCACTTTGAACGTGCAATCGAACTCGAGTTCCAACCCCTGGGGGCCGCTTATCGCCTGTCGAGGCTGTACGCACGGGTTGGCCGCGACGACAACGCGCTCGAACAGCTCGAAGTGATGGCTGACGGCGGTTTTGGGCTGCCCGGCCTGATCGAGGGTGAGACGGACTATGAAGGGATCCGCAACCACGCCCGTTTCCTCGCTGCCGTCAAAATCATCCAGGCCGCACGCTACCCCTGCGCGGCAGACGAAAAGCACAAGGCGTTCGATTTCTGGATCGGCGAATGGAATGTCTCGCAGAATGGACAGTTTGCCGGCGCCAACAGCATCCAGCCGATTCTTGGCCATTGTGTACTCTTCGAACAATGGGAGGGCTCCTCCGGCACGCTGGGAAAAAGTTTCAACTACTACGACCCGGGTCGCGATCACTGGCGCCAGATATGGGTCAGCGATAGCGGCACCTTCATAGAGTTCACCGGCGAGGCGCGCGACGGCGGTATTTTCTACACGGCGGAAACCCGCAACCCGGCAGACGGCAGCATCACGCTGCACAAGTTTGAGTTTACCCAGATCGACAACGGCGCCGTTCGACAGTATTGGGAGACTTCCAGCGACGGCGGAGAAACCTGGACAGCGATCTGGGACGGCCGCTACGAACGTGAGCCCGGGGAATGACCGAAGTACAACACACGTAGCTGTGATAGTCGGTCCTTGATCGGACCGTCGCTGTCAGACAATAGCGAGATCGAGTGACCGTTTTGGCCGGCCGACGGAACATTATGGTTGCCGGTGGCGTTCTTAATCCGGTGTTGATCCGGGCGGGCCGATGCCGTCTTCACGACCCACAGGCGAGGTCATTGGCGTTCCCACCGCATCCCGACAATCGGACATGTATTTCAGTTAACGGTCAACGTGCTGAACAGGTGTTGATCCGGGCGGGGGG
>JAJFKU010000060.1 GCA_021773035.1 Woeseiaceae bacterium | reverse complement strand
AATGGACCTCTCCAACGTTCATCAGAACAGACTCAATGCGGTTGCAAGAAGACTTAACGAACGACCGCGAGAAACGTTACAATTCTACTCACCGGCCGAGAAGTTTAATGAATGTGTTGCGTCCACCGGTTGAAACCGCAGGCACTAGCGGCCTCTCGGCAGTTTATTAGCAGTCGTAGTCTATCACTTGAAGGGCAGCTAGCGGCTAGGTGCAGACGTTGCTGTGTCGCGCTGACGAATACTGAGTTCAACAATGCCTTGTCGCACGTCGTTGTCGATTGGGAAAAGACCGTCATTATTCTTAGGCCCAAAGTGAAATTCGATGTCACCATATACATAGATCATCGGCGCTTCTTCTTTTCGGAAACCGCGCCCAAAATCATGTGGCTCACCGAAATGCGGCCGAAGCTCGTCGCGGGTCATAAAGTGGAATTCCGTGAACGTCCGATTTGGGTCAGTAACGGTCCGTAGCTATTCTGCCATCTCACCGCCAGCGGACTGCGTTGGTAGGTGATGCCCCACCTCTGTGCCGGTAACGACCTTCGTTCGGCTGGTTATCAGCGTAGTTCCTGAGTTCATATGATGGTTGGGTCACCGCCTATTTCGGTGCCACGTATAGTATAAATAGCACCTCGCGAAACACTGCTGAAAAGCTCTGGGAGTATTATGAGAACGAAACACAGCCTAATGACTGTTGTGGCAGTGCTGGCTGGCCTGTTGACGGCCTATGCCGCTAACGCTTCGGACGAAGAGGCGGAGCACGCGAACAAGACGCTTGAAGTATACAGCCACATAATCGGTATCGAGACCTCCAAAGGCCTCGGTCGCGTAGCGGAGATGGCAGCTTATCTTGCCGATGAACTGCGCGCCGCGGGGTTTCCGGACGATGACATGGAGATCGTGCCACTCGACGGCACAGCGGCGTTCATCGCAAAGTACCGGGGCGACGGTTCTTCAGATAAGCGGCCTGTTCTGCTGCTGGGACATATGGATGTTGTAGAGGCTTACGAAAAGGACTGGGAGCGACCACCCTTCGAGCTCACCCGTGACGACACGTTCTTCTATGCCCGGGGTACTGCAGATAACAAGTTCGGTATCGCACAGCTTACATCGACCTTCATTCGCCTGAAAAAAACGGGCTTCGTACCCAATCGCGATCTGATTCTGGTCTTTTCCGGCGACGAGGAAAGCACGATGGTGACGACGCGTTTTCTGGCCAGTGAGCGGCCAGACCTTGCGACTGCGGCGTTTGCGCTGAACTCGGATGGAGGAGGTGGCTCACTAACGCGCGAAGGCACGGCGATATCGTATGCAATACAGGCGGCCGAAAAAACCTATGTGACCTGGGATGTGACAATACGGAACCCCGGTGGACACAGCTCTCTCCCCCGGACCGATAACGCGATTTACGATCTGGCGGATGCCATCGCGAAAATAGGAAAACACCGGTTTCCAGTACGATGGAGCGATATGACGCTGGCTTACTTCAGGTCAACGGGCGAGCAGGTAGGCGGTGAACTCGGCAATGCCATGATCAGGTTCGCGGACAACCCGGAGGATCAGCTTGCTTCAGACCGGCTGGCGACGGAGCCCTCTTATGTGGGTACGACGAGGACAACCTGCGTTGCAACCATGCTGCAGGGCGGCCATGCCGAAAACGCATTGCCGCAGTCGGCGACTGTAACGATTAACTGCAGAGTGTTTCCAGGTGTGGCGGTCGCAGACGTTGAGGCCACTCTCAGGGAGGTCATCGGCAACGGCGAGGCCGAGTTCAAACAGCTCGACGAGGCCACGGAGAGCCCGATTTCAGAGCTTCGGCCGGACGTTGTATCCGCTGTCAGCAAGGCGGTACACGCCCGGTACCCCGAATTGAACGTGATAGCGTATATGTCATCCGGTGGTACCGACGGCATGCACTTTCGCAAGGCCGGTATTCCCACCTGGGGTGTGGGTGGAGTATTTATGAATCCAAACGACGATTTCGCCCACGGCCTCAATGAGCGTGTGCCGGTCAAGGCGTTCTACGACGCGCTGGATCATTGGAGCATCATCCTCAGGGACCTGGCCAGCGACTAGCGCTGCTGTATCCGCGAGTCACACAAGCGTTTTACTTCGCGCCAAAGCCAAGCATAATTACTGCCATCGATGGTCGGGTGGTAACAGAGACATGGACTTGGTCGGCAGCAGGTTCGCGGCGTTAGCGCTACTTGGGATATTGTTTGGTCATTCTGCTATCGGTGTCGCAGCCGATACCGGCGATGTAGAGCTGTTCGCACAACAGCCGATAATGGTCGCGGCAAGCCTGTCGCCAGACGGCACACAGCTTGCGTTTCTGAGCTCCTTAAACGGCCGTTATCATGTGGTTATCGAGCGCTTCAAGCCCGAGTTCAGCCGCTATATCCTGTATCCCGGCGAGGAACTCGACTTTGAGTGGGTCAGGTGGGCTAATGACGAGCGGTTGCTGGTGTCGTCCTCCTATGCGGCCAAGCGCGATCTCGCGCTGCGCAGCTCGCGCCTGTATGTCGTTGACACAAAAGAAACCCGTTTGTTCTCGGTCGGACCGCTCGGCCAGGATTTGACTGCCATCATAAAACCAGGACGTGAGAAGCCGGAGAACTCGCGTATTGCGAGAGATCTTCCGCCGCCGCAGATTCAGGATGATGTCATTGACTGGTTGCCTGCTGAACCAAATCACGTGCTGGTGTCGGTCGATTCGAATTTTGATGGCGGAGATGAGGTGCGCCGAGTCGATATCAGGGACGGCAGTTATAAGAACGTAGTCAACGACGGTTCTGATCTGGTGAGTTGGGTATCCGATCAGGCCGGTAATGTGCGCATCGGGTGGGTGCATGATGAGGACGGGGACTTATCCGTCAAAGTACGCGCTGCGGATGGCAACTGGGTTAAGCGTTCGGGCGAAACCTGGATAACGGACGATTTCGTGCCCCTCGTTTTCACGGCAGACCCGGACATTGTAGTGACCATCGGCGACAACGACGCAGGGCGCGCGGTGGTTCGCAAACTGCGCATTAGCTCCGGTGATTTTACCGAGACGGTCTTCGAGCACGAACTCTACGATGCCGATGGCATTGTTATCGACGACTCCAACGGTATGCCAGTCGGCGTGAGTTTTACCGAGGACTACTCAGTCGTCGAGTACTTCGACCCAACGATGCAGAAATTGCAGAAAAACGTCGATGCGGCACTGGCCGGCAGGACCAATCGTATCGTCAGCACATCGAAAGGCCGCCGCCAGGTGCTGATCTTGTCCTATACCGACAGCGACGCGGGTTCGTACTATGTCTGGGATCGCGACGAAAAGGCCCTAAACTTTTACTCCGATCGATATTCCGATATGGGTGAGGGCATGCTGGCGAGGACGGAGGCAGTTACCTACAAGGCTAGCGACGGTTTGGATATCCCCGCTTACCTGACGTATCCGAAGGGGTCTGCCCATGAAAAACTGCCAACTATCGTGTTGCCGCACGGTGGACCGCGTTATCGGGACGACAAGTCCTATTGGTTCGTAAGCCATTTCCTCGCGGCACGCGGTTACGCGGTGTTGCAACCGAATTTCCGCGGTTCCAGTGGCTACGGTTCGGCGTTTGCGAGCGCCGGCCTCGGTGAATGGGGCGGCAAGATGCAGGACGATGTAAGCGATGGTGCGCTGTGGCTGGTCGAGCAGGGTATCGCGGACCCGGATCGTATGTGTATCGTCGGCTGGTCTTACGGCGGCTATGCGGCGGCTATGGGGGCGGTGAAGACGCCTGATCTGTTCCAGTGTGCCGTCAGTATTAACGGTGTCCTCGATTTGCCGCGCTTAATTACGGACGACAAACGCAAATATGCCCGTGGCAGAGAATGGACCCGTCATATGGGCCTGGATGGGGAGTCGTCGAGATCCGTTTCGCCGCTGCATCAGGCCGAGTTGATCAATATCCCGATGTTAATCGTTCAGTCGCTGGACGATATCCGTGTGAACAAGGAACAAGGTCAGAGTATGGCCGGTCGCCTCAAGAACCTTAAAAAAGAGGTTGAGTACGTGGAAATCGAGTTCGGTGGCCACTCAATTCAGAATGTCGACGGGAGGAAGGTCCTGCTGGAAGCGCTACAGACCTTCCTGTCGAAACATATCGGCTAGTTAAACGATTCTGCGAAAGGCGAGTTTCCCGAGTCGTCTGCGACCGGTCACCAGCAAGGCAAACAGGGCGAGTAGTCCGAAGCTTCCGCCACCGCCACCGCTGGGAACGGGGACACCGCCGCCGTCGATCAGAGTATTCGGTGCCGGGTTCAGGCCGGCGGCGCTGTCAACGGTGGTATCGATAACCGTAATGGCCGTTACTATGATCAGATTATCGTTCTCAACGTCTACTCCGTTGGAAAAGTCGGTAGCGCTGAAGTTCTGCAGCGGTAGCTCGTTGAGTGGCGACGCAAATGCAAAGGTCGGCAGCGCAGCGATGGCATCGACGACATCCATGCCGGTTCCGGTGACTTCGCCAAAAACGGTAAACCCGCCATTCTGGGGGTCCAGATCGGTCGCGTTGTTGGTGAGGTTGATAAACCACTGGCTGGTAGCGCTGTTCGCGTTGCCGGCAAGTTTCGCCATGGCGATTGTTCCGCGAACGTTCGAATAAACGGGTTCGTTGACGACCGCCGGGTTTGTACTGATGGCAGTGATCTGCGCATTGACATCCGTGAGGAAGCCGCCGCCCTGTACGATAAAGTTGGATACGGAGCGGTGAAAAATCGAGTCCGTGTAGTTCCCGTTCTGCACATAGTCCAGAAAGTTATTTACTGTAGCCGGTGTTGCATTGTCATAGAGATTGACTTCGAAGTTACCCTGGCTCGTTTCAAAACGGACAATGGTCGCACTCGCGGTATTTGACAGAGCGAGGGTGGTGAAGACAACCGCTGCGAACGCAGCCGTCGTGGATTTAAATGACATATAAGTTACTCGGTTTGTAGGAAATCGCGGCGTGATTGTACACGGATAGTCGAAAGTCGACAGTGCTATAGACAGATATCCGGCAAGGAGTTCGAACGAATTGATCCGGCAAGAAAACGGGGACCGATCCGGTCCCCGTAATTACGATAAATACTATGTGTTTCGTGTCTAGTCTTTCAGAAGGAAGCTAACTTTCATAGTCACACGATATTCGGAAACTTCGCCGTCTTTAACAACGACCTTCTGTTCCTTGATCCATGCGCCCTCGATATTGTCGATCGTCTTGGAAAACCGTTTGATACCTTTACGCACAGCATCTTCAAATCCCTTGCTGGAAGATGCACTGATTTCTGATGTTTTCGCAATACTCATGTTGTTATCCTTTCGTGTTTGTTGTCCACGCCATTTAACATTGTGCTGCGACGAAAGCCAAGCGCTGTCTGCTGCAGCTAGGGCCAGCGCCCCGACATGGCGGGCTTACTCCCCGGATACGTGTGAGATCTCCCGAACAGAATCAGAAATGCTGTTGAAGAGCACAACATGCAGACCAAAGGAACGTGGCTGGACCAATGGATTGTTTGTCCCGCTGCGTGGGTAGCGATAAGAAAGGCCGTTTCTCCGGCAGCGAACAGTAAATTCAGGAAAAAGAACACAAAGACCAGCCATTGTGGGATGGCGCTCCATAGCTGTTGTAAGCCTCCTGACCAGCCATTCTCTGTAATGAACAGAAACAGGTTCAGGGCAATGACGACGATCGCAAGGGGGGTTGCAACAGCCTGAATCAACACCAGGCCCTGCAGGTCGGTTCCAGCCCGTCCACCGCCCATAAAAACGGCCATCAACGAGACCAGGCAACTCGCGGAGATGAGTGCAAGCGTTATCAGGGTAACGTGGACTAGCGATTCTTTTATCTGCTTGTTCATATAGCGCACGCTACCAAAGTGTCTCCGCGATTGCACTGCCAGTAACCAAAGCCGTGATTGTCTCCGCGAGCGGCCCGCTATCGAAGGCTGTCATCCGCCTTAAGGGGGATGAGTCAATCATTCTTCGAGGTGATGACCGGGTCTGCCGGCGGTCCGTATCCTGTGCTCTGGCGAAACAGGGATGCAGTGAGTGGACAAGGTACAAAAAATCGGCGGTGTAGCCGCGTTGCTCGAGGCAGCGGCCTATATAGTGGGGTTCCTGTTGTATTTCACGCTACTGGACTCGTCGGACTACGTTGGGCCTGTCCGGAATGTTGCCTTCCTCGTAGACCACGAAGTAACCCTGTATATCGGTAATTTGTTTATCTACGTTGTGTTCAGCGTTTTCTTGGTTGTTCTTACGTTGGCCTTGAATGAGCGCTTGAAGACGGGGGCGCCCCTGGTGATGCAGACGGCCACGGCCTTCGGTCTGATCTGGGCTGGTTTGGTGATCGCCAGCGGCATGGTCTTTAACATCGGTATGAGCACCGTCATAGGTTTGCATGCGGACGATCCTGCACATGCCGCGACGGTGTGGCTGGCAATTGCTGCAGTGCAGGAGGGTTTGGGCGGAGGAAACGAGATCGTCGGTGGCTTGTGGATATTGCTGTTAAGTTACGCCGCCCTGCGTTCTCGGGACTTGCCCAAAGCGTTGAATCTCCTCGGAGTAGTGATCGGTTTCGCGGGTGTTTTTACCGTCGTTCCGGCGTTCGAGGTGTTGACGGCGGTTTTCGGGCTGGGCCAGATAGTGTGGTTTGTCTGGCTGGGCGCTGTCATGCTGCGCGGCGCCTGAGCGGAGAATATTATGCGAATTTCTATACTGTTTTTACTTTTTTTATGCGTGCCAGGTGAAGCGTTTGCCACACCGGAACCGGACTACGAGTCCATCGTCCGGCAGGCGTTTGCGGCCAATGAACGTAGCTCTGCAGATGACTGGGCAGTTACGCGTACACACACGGCTGAGGGCGTCACCCGTGTCAGTCGCTTCGACCCGCGCCGTGCGCCTGGCGGGCAGTGGTCGTTGATCTCCGTCGATGGAGTTCCGGCGACTGCTGAGCAGATAGACGAATATCGGCAAGACGCGGCGGAATCGGACGCTGCCGACACCGAAGATGAGAGTTTCGGCAGCGACTACGTGACGCCGGGTTCGCTGCGCCTGCTGGAGGAGTCGGAGACGAAGTATCGATTCAGCTTCCTGCCCAGCTACGACGAGGATAGTGAAGATGCCGAGCTGATGCAGGATGTCAGCGGAGTGCTGAGCATTGACAAGAACGCCCATTACGTCGAGTTCATCGAACTCGTGAGCAGCAAATCATTCAAGCCGGAACGTGGCGTGAAGATCAGTACTTTTCGGATGCTGATGCGGTTCAGTCTGCATCCGACGAACGGCCAGGTTTTGCTTGAGATGATGCGCGTCCATGTCAAGGGCCGGGCATTCCTGATATTCGATTTTGACGAAGTTGAGGAAACCGTTTACAGCGATTACCTGGGCGTTTCCGAACACAGCGAATGATCCCAAGGTTTACGCGCTTAGACTGGCCTGTGATGTAAGTGGCGGGGCGTTCAGTTCAGCCAACGACTCTCGCGGTCCAACAGTTGTTTCATTTCCTCTCGTGTCTGCGGCATATCTTCGGCTGGCATGTCCATGTGATTGAGCGGTGTTTCCTGCCGATACTGTTCAAACACGGGTGCGACCACATCGAGTGGATAGCGCGGGATACTGCGATTGGCGCGAAACTCCGCGATCGGGATTTCCGCAGTGATAATACTTTCGTTGTTGCTTTCGTCCTCGGCCAGTACTTTGCCCTGCGGGTCGACGATCAACGAACCGCCGCCATAGCTGGCGTAGGGGCCGTCGGGTGGGAACGTAATATTCGACATTGCCGAATACATATTGTTGTAGTACGCGACCGCCTGAACGTCCGTTTTGGAGAACAGCGTCGACGTTCGGAACATGATTTCAGTGCCGCGCATTGCGAATGCCGCGAATACCATCGGATCGATCTGTACAGTACTCACGGCGATATTGCCAAACGGGGTTCGCAGGACCGGAAACTCCTCCTCTATCCCGTAGCGTTCGCGAAACTTGTCGCGAACGCTTTCAATGGTCGTCGTTGGGATCTCTCCATCGGGTCCCAGGCGCTTAACGTTGCGGCTCTTCCAGAATTTGGCATCGACATTGCCGCCGCGACCGATCACCGCGTTTATGCTCAAAATATGCCCCGGCCACTCGTCATCACGCGCGTAGCTGCCGAACACGATGTAGGTATCGCATTCCTTCGCTACCTCGCCGAGGCGGTTAGTCTCAGGGCCGGGGATCTGCAGCGTGAACTGCAGTTTTTCGTCGCGTGTCCCGGTTGAATAACCGGTTAGCGGAAACTCGTTGTAGAGAATGAAGTCCGGTTTCGGACCTTCGGAGCAGGCCCTCTCGGCAAATGACACCATGTGCTCCAGGTTGTGCGCCAAACCTTCCTGAACGGTGTCGAAGTCCTGCAGGTTTTTGACGCCGTTCTGCACGACTTTGACAACGACGACGTCTTTCTCAAGTGGCACCGTCGGATAGGAGCCGTCCTTCGCGACCAGCAGCGGTGCTGCGGTGTCCGACTCCCCGGGACCCGCCGGCGCGCAACCCGCAATCTGGATTGCGAGAAGAGCGCCGGCAACTGGAAGTATCGATGTTTTTATCATGTGTGCAAACCGCAGCAGAAAGTCCTGTTACAGAAAGTCGATCGATGCCGTAACGCCGAACTCCGGTCCGGGGCGCGGTGTCAACGCAAATGCCCGGCCGCTAAAGAAGAAACTGTCGGCCTCGATATAGCGGAGCGCCGAAACGGGTGCCTGCTCGTCGGTCAGGTTCCTTCCCCACAGGGTTGTGCGCCAGTCACCGCCATTTTGCAGCGTAAAGGTTGCGTTGACGATGGTTTCAGCCCCTGTTTCCGCGCGATTCACGGAGCGGACGTAGCGCGAGCCCTGGTACGAAAAGTCCAGTCGTGAACGCAGTTCGAATCCGTTCGAAAAGGACGAGTCCAGGGTGATTCCGAGATAGGCCTCAGTGTCGGCGGCCAGCGGCACGCGGTTGCCGGAAACGTTGCCGTCGCCGGTTATAGCCTCGTCAGTCGTATCATCGGAAACGAAGTTGTTGATTTCGGAGTCGTTGAAGGTAACGGCGGCATTGACCATCAGGTTGCTCAGCGGCGACCAGTTTGCAGACAGCTCGATGCCCCTGAAATCCGTTGTGCCTTCGTTTGCCTGGTAGCCAACGGGCGTGCCGTTAATGATGATGAACTGGCTGCGCTGTTGGTTGGTCCACTCCTGAGTGTAGAGCGCTGCAACGAAATCCAGGTCATCACTAACGCTCATCTTGAGACCAAGCTCAAATTGTTCGAGTTCGCCCTCGTCAACCGGAATCAGGTTGGCATTGTCAGGCAACAGATCGGGATCGGTGTTAAAGCTTCCCGGCAGCGTACCCGTTGACCAGTTGAAATAGGTCATCGCATCTTCATTGACGAACCACTGGGCGGTGAAACGGTGGGTCAGACTGTCGAAGGTTTCGTCGAATGGCCCGCCGATCGAGATATCGTCTTCTGCATAGCGCAGTTCCAGCCCAAGCCTGAATGCCTCTGAGAAATCATACTCGACAGAACCCATTATGGCGGTATTCGTTACTTCCTCCAGAGTTGCGTTCGAATCCGTCGTTTCTTCGTCGAAGTAGTAGAGTCCGGCACCCCAGTTCAATCTGCCGCCGGCGGTTAGACCGCGCAGCCAGATTTCGTGGCTCGAGCTCTCGGTTTCGCTGACACCTATGGTGTGCCAGTCCGTGGCAGGAACCTGACCGAAGGTCGCGAAAGAGAACGCGGTCTGCAGCCCGGCGAACGACTGGTCCTGTCCGGCGTAGTAGTTATTGCTGTTGAAAGATGAAATCCACTGCAGTCCGACTTCACCGAAGTCGTGGTCGAGTTTTACGAAGCTGCGAAACCGCTCCTGCTGAACGCCGTAGGCCTCGTCGGGCAGAAGTCCTCCCAGCGATACCGGGACGTCGTCACGCAATGTGCCGCAGTAGTAGGGTCGATCCCCTCCCGGCGACTGTGTTGGTGGTCTCGGGAACGCACAGTTATTGTCGGAAGAGGGTTGTAGGACGATGGCATACTGCCCGTCGTCGTCGTCGGCGTAAAGCGCATTCACTTGAATCGTCGTACTTTCCGATGGGGTCAGGTACAGGCTTGCATTAATGCTCTGAGTTTCCTCAGAGCCGATGTTGTCGGGTCCGATAGCGAGCGTATTGTCGAAGTCCCCGTCATAGGAATAGTTACGTGCGTGAACGCGGTAACCGACGATTCCCGTTTTTCCCGAGAACGTTGCGCCCAGCACCTGGCGACCGTTGCTGCCGAGTTCGGCTCGCACGCGAAAGTGCGTGTCTTCATCCGGTGCCGACGTCACGTAGTTGACGGCCCCCGCAAATGTTCGTCGCCCGAAGGTTGCGGATTGAGGCCCGCGCAGGACCTCGACGCGGTCGATTTCCTCAAGGTCAAAGCTCGTCAATGTGCCTGATACGTAGACGCCGTCGACGAAGTACCCGGCAAGCTCAACGCCGGTCGAGATACCGGATACGCCGCGAATGAGGGGGCGGTCACCTTGCCGGCCGAAGGCGTTGTTGACTTTGAAGCCGGGCGTCACGGCTGCGATGTCATTGACCGACAACAGGTTCGAGCTTTCAATGAAATCGCTGTTGATGACGCTGACCGAAACCGGAATCTCCATCAGGTTTTCTTCGCGTTTACGTGCCGTGATGACGATTTCGTCAAGTCCGGATTCCTCCGGATTCAGCCCGTCCTGTGCTGCCACAGGCCCGGAATACGCCAGGACGGTCCCTAGTAATAGCGCGCTGACAGGCCCGATTGAGTTGTTTATTACGGTGTTTCGGCTCCACATCTGGTAAATCCCCCGTTTGTTGCGGAAAGCTCGGTATGAAAGGTTTGTGCAGTTGATTGTACTAATGTTATAGGTTTATGTCTTTTGAAGTCAACCAAATCACAGAGAAAACTGACGTACCATTGCGCGATGACTCAAATGGCTACTTATGAAACGCAGCAACTAACATCGAAGGATGTGCCCCCGATGGAGGCGCTGTTGACGCTTTTTGGAGAGGCTTTCGGGGACGTGGAAACCTACGGCGCCAAGCGGCCGGCGGCCGGCTATTTAGAACGCCTGCTTGCAGACGATAACTTCATTGTGATGGTTGCATTGAAGGGGCGTGAGGAACTCGTAGGCGGGCTTGCGGCGTACGTATTGCGGAAATTCGAGCAGGAACGTAGCGAGGTGTATATCTACGATCTCGCGGTCGAGAAAGGGCACCGGCGCACCGGGATCGCGACGTCGCTGATTGAATCGCTCAAGCCCGTGGCGGTGGAGCGCGATGCCCGTGTAATATTCGTTCAGGCTGATCAGGGTGACGATCCCGCTATTGCGCTGTATGCCAAGTTGGGGATACGCGAGAATGTCCTGCATTTCGATATTTCCACGGATTAGAACGTTTTATGCTCGACCTGAATACCCTTCAAAACTTCGCGTTTCTGTCGGAGATGTCCCCGGATGCGCAGCGCCTGGTCGCCGCCACCAGTAAACGCCTGACGGTCGGTAGCGGTGACGAGGTTCTGTATCGCGGCCAGCCGGTTGCCGGCGTTTACCTGGTGGATAGTGGTCGTCTTCGCGTTTACATACTCAGCAACAAGGGTATTGAAAAAACCATCTATTTCATCGAGCCAGGGCAATCCTGCCTGTTCGCCATGGACTGCACCTTCAAACGTATCGCGTACCCGGCCTGGGTAAATGGTGACAGGAATTCCACCGATGTCATTGCCATACCGGCCAGCACGTTTCGGCAACTCCACGAAAGCGAGGACGTCATAAAACGATTCGTTTTCGACACGATGTCCGCTCGCATATTCGACCTGATGACATCGCTCGAAGAAGTGTCTGTTTTCGATCTCGACTACCGCCTCGCCAGTTTCCTCGTACGCGCGGCGGATAGTGACGGTAAGCTTCGTTTACAACATCAGCAAATTGCTGCCCATCTCGGTACCGCGAGGGAGGTTGTGTCCCGCCTGCTGAAGCAGCTGGAGCGGGCCGGCCTCGTCGAGTTGCAGCGGGGGCTCATATCCATCCCCGACCTGCAGGCGCTCGCCCGACAATAGACCAGCGCTGAGTGACTAATGTCACTTACCCACGATGGCCATCCCGATACTGTCGCGTCTCCATTTATCGAATGTCACAGACATCGGAGACAATCATGCAAAACCTGATAGGCAGTACCCTGTTTTTAGCACTTCTACTGACCGGCCCGGCGAGTTGGG
Source organism: Woeseiaceae bacterium (assembly GCA_021773035.1). Taxonomy (GTDB): domain Bacteria; phylum Pseudomonadota; class Gammaproteobacteria; order Steroidobacterales; family Woeseiaceae; genus UBA1847. Next base: position 39,978 of record JAJFKU010000060.1, on the reverse strand, counting down.
CCGGCGATGAACGCGGCGAGTCGCTAACGCTCGATCCTGCGAACACGGCACTACTCATCACCGATCCACAGAACGACTTTCTGTCTGAACAAGGCGCGGCGTATGGTCTCGTCAAGGACAACCTCGCTCGGGTCGGCACGATCGACAACATTGGCAAGCTCTTCCAGCATGCGAAGAAACGAGGCTACGCCGTGTTCGTCAGCCCGCACCACTATTTTCCACACGACGGTGGCTGGGGTCATCGTGGCGCGTTACAGAAGACCATTCACGATATCGGCATGTTCCGGATTTCCAAGCCGATTACGAGTCCCGACTTTAAGGATTCGGGTGCCGATTTTCTGCAGCGTTATAAGAGTTTCATCAACGACGGTAAGACCGTCATTGCCAGCCCGCATAAGGTTTACGGGCCTGAATCGAACGATCTGGTACTGCAGCTGAGGAAACGCGGTATTCAGACCGTCGTTGTCGGTGGCATGGCCGCCAATTTGTGTACCGACTCGCATATGCGCGAACTGGTCGAGCAGGGCTTCGAGGTATTGATGGTCAGTGATGCGGTTGGTGCACCGGGGGAAGAGGCCTACCAGGCGGCGATGGTCAACTATCAGCTGATTGCCAACGCTGTTCTGAGCACAGCCGAAGTTATTGCTGTTCTGAAGTAACTGGTTTTCTTCCCAGCAATTCAAGGGCTTTCCGGAAACGGCAAGCCCTTTTGATGCTGCTGACGACGACCCTCTTTACATTCTCCTGAGTTTCTTCACATTTATTGCCGAATCAATACACACTGAATTGCTAACGTCGCCGCGTGTAATTGAGTGGATCGACGATGCCGGACCAGGTTTTGATATTTGCGCACATACCGAAGACGGGCGGGTCCTGGGTGAATCACGTACTGCGCTCGAATTTTGGTACCAGTCATTGCAGCCGCTTCATTCCGCGCGAAGAAAAACGATACTTCGAGACAAGTGATCTGGAGTTCGCGCGGAGGGTCTTCCCTGCTTTGAAGAGCGTTTCTTCGCACTCGATTCGCGACCCGGCTCGTTGGATACCCGGTCAGCAAAACTGCTTTACCCTGATTCGCGAGCCGTTGGCGAGAACGGCGTCGGCCTATCAATACAAAGTACAAAAGGGCCTGTTCGCGGATCAGCGTAATGCCGGGTCGTTCGAGCATTTCGAGGATTGGCTTGCACGTCCCGAAAACCGTGACTACCAGGTCCAACAGATTGCCGGTGTTGCCAGCCTGGAGCGTGTGCGGCAGGTCGTTGCGGACAGTTTTTTCTTCGTTGGACTGACCGACAGACTTGAGGAATCTATCGACACCCTGGCGCGACTTTCACCGCTGCCAATCAATACCGAACCGTGTTCTCCTCACCGAAAAAGAAGTGGCTATCTGTACAATCGGGCCGCAGACAACTCACTCAGCAAGGTGCTGCTGAATAATCCCTATACTCGTGAGCTTCTCGTCTCGGCCAACTCGCTGGATACCGGTTTATACCGCTGGGTGAAAGAAGAGCGATACCCCCGGTATGTCAACAGTGCGAGGTTAACGAAGCGCGGCCCCGTCGTCGCTGCGAAGGCACGACAATTCCGGTTTTCCAAACTCTTCAATAACGTTGTCTATTCAAGTGCCCAACGACTACGTTACAGGAAGAGCCGCACGAATATCTGTCACGATCCCGTCTGGTAGCGCGCCGCTTCGGCGGCGGAGACTTTCCGCGATCAATCCTGTTTGCGGTGGACTGGACAACGAGGCAAGTACGGGCGCAGGATGGCCTTTTGACGGGGAGCGAAAATGCAAAGGCGGTATCGGTGAACGGGAGGTCAACACGGACCGTGATGGCGTGTTTCGCGTCGTTGTTCATTTTCCAGGCATCGAGCGCAGATATTGTCATTAGCGACGATTTCGAATCGGGAATGGGGAACTGGCGGCCATCCGAATCGGCATCCGCAGCCGTGATCGAAGAGCCCGGAGAGAGCAACCACGTTCTGGAATTGACGCCCTCCGGTATTTTTCCGTTGCAGGGGAAGCGCGGTTTATCCTACGTGCTGTTGCAGCAGGCTGAGTCTCTTGAGAACGTGCGGATGGAAGGGCGCTTCTATTTCCCAACGGATGGCGACGGTTATCTCGGTTTTATTTATAACCACCGAAGCTCGCCCGGCCGCAGCGATTTCGGCTCCATCTACGTCAAGTCAAATGGAAGCTATGTTCGCGTAAGCCCTCATTACGACGGCAATCCGTCCTGGCGTTTGTATGAGGATCTGCGTGTGGACCTCGATGGGCAACGCCGTATCCGTCCCGGGACCTGGTATCCATTTCGTCTGGATGTGAGAAGGCAGTGCGCGCTCCTGTACATTCAGGATTTTGTTTCCCCTGTCGTGTCGTTCGACCAGTTTCCGCACGGTCAGGGTGCGCTCGGCCTCGAGGCCAGACCCGGTAACGGAGATCCCGTATGGGTGGATGACGTGAGGGTGAGTGAGTTAGCGGAGTCTGGTGCTTCCTGCGTTGAGCTCGAAAGTGAAGAAAGCCGCCTCTATGGCTGGCAGACGCTTGGCCCGATGGAGTTTCAGAACGCTGCGACGCTTGAGTTTCCGGATCTTGACGACCGGCAATGGAGCGACCTGTCGCCGGACTCCAGGGGAGCGATCATCACCGCTCTGCAAACGCAAACCGCCTCTGGTAACAAAAAATCGACGTATGTTCGCGTGCGCTTTGATGCGGCCGCAAGTCCTGAAAACAGCTGGCTTGCAATTAGCAGTGTGAATCGACTGGACGTCTGGCTTAACGGCTTTTACCGGGGAACCGTTGCGGCTGACCGATATGCCTGGAAAACGAATAACAAAGCAACCGAAACTCAAAGTGCGCGATTGCCGATTGCTCCCCGGCCAGGTACCAATGAAGTGTTGATCAGGGTGCATGGGGACCGCTTCGCAGCCGGAGGATTCTATGCAGATATTGTTTCGCCAGAGTAATTTCGCGCCGGAATACCCGAGTGGATCGCGAAAGCCTGGTTGATAACTAGTCTTCTGAAGTTCGGGATACAACGTGGCCGCGAGACACAACGAGTCGAATCGATCGTGTGTTACGGATATCGGCGAGTGGGTCTTTAGTGAGCAGCACCATGTCAGCTCGCATTCCAGCTTCAATAGCGCCCATTTCGTGGTCCAGCGAAAAGAACTCGGCCGGCCGGACAGTGGCGGCGCGTAGCGCCTCCAGTGGTGGCAGCCCGGCCAGGACGAGGGCTTCGAGTTCGTTATGCAGACTGTAACCAGGTATCGCGTGCGCAATCGGGGTGTCGGTGCCGGCACCGATGGGCACACCGGCAGCATGCATCATCGCGATGGTATCCAGCGTGAAGCGCCCGAAGGCCTGGTCGCGCTTCTGCGGATCGGGATCGACCCATTCCGGACGCTCCCCCCAGTCCCGCTGCACCGCTTCCGGCATCTGCCTGAGAGCGCGCGGCCAGTCGTCACGCTCGAAGGGAGGCGATAGCAGGATTGTATTCAGAACGGTCGTTGGCACCTGAATCGTTTTTCGCAAAGACCCGAGAACTTCATTGCAGCGTTCCTCGCTGAAAGCCTCAAGGGCTCTGTTGCGCTGCGCTTTGTGAATCGAGCCACGCAAGGTGATACCGGGCACGTCGTTGTCGGTGCCCAGCAGTTCCTGCCGCTCATTCAACAGCTCCGCCGAATTGGCGGCGCAATCGAGCTCGAGGTTGCGCAGATGTTCCATAGAGTTAACTTTCGGGCCAGCCTCTGACGCGTTCATGGACAGCGGTACGTGGGCGGCTATCGGGATATCGTTTGCGTTCGCCGCGTCGACCAATGCCGCAAATACACCGGGCTCGACCATTTCGTAGATCTTAATGAAGCTCGCACCGTTTGCCACGAGCCGTTCGACGTTCTGCCGCGCCGTTTGCGCTGTGTCGTTGCGCAGGCCGATCCGCGGTGCGGACTCGCCGTCGTAAACCACAGTCTTGCCGTCCAGTAGCGGCCCGCTAAAGAATACCCGCGGTGCCGGTGAGTCACCATTTCGCATGCGTTCGACGACCGGTAGTAGCTTCTCCAACATGCCGCCGGTATCGCGAATGCTGGTCACGCCATAGTCGAGAAAGGCTGCGGGCATGATCGGCGTAAAACGATCGTCATAGGTCAGGTGAACGTGCATGTCCCAGAGCCCGGGAATGAGATAGGCGCCGCTGCCGTCGATAAGCGTCCCGGTTGTTGCAATGGCTTCGGCCGGGCCCGCTGCGACGATATTGTCGCCATCGAATACGACGGTCTGATTCACGCGAACGCCGCGCTTGGCATCGATCACGGTGACGTTCGTAATTGAGGTGGCGGAGCTGCTGGCCGGATTCGTGCACGATGAAGCGCTGGCCACGGCTATTGCGAGCAACGCAAGTATTTGCAGGGTTTTCGACACTACATTCGTCCCGGGTTAATAAAGCGACATTGATATATTAATGTAGCAACTTGGGCGGATGGTCTCAATCGGACAATGTCGTGTCAGCCTCGGCGATTTCTCTGCCGAACGCTGAAAGCGTATGCTGAGTCCGAAGCGATAGCGGTGTTGTTGTGTGGGGAACTATGAATTTAACGAATGAGAAGAATCCTGAAACGGCCGGCGCGTCGATTCTCGAGTCGATCGGCAATACTTCCCTGGTGAAACTGAGGCACATCGTTCCGGACGATCATGCCGACATCTATCTCAAACTGGAGAGTGAAAATCCAACCGGCAGCATGAAAGATCGAATGGCAGTTGCCATGATCGAAGCGGCTGAGGCGGACGGCCGCCTGGAGCCGGGTGCGAATGTTGTCGAGTACACCGGTGGCAGTACCGGGGTCTCCCTGGCGTTCGTGTGTTCCGTTAAAGGTTATCCGCTGGATATCGTGACATCAGACGCGTTCAGTGCCGAGAAAAGACTGCATATGGAGAGTCTGGGTGCGAGGCTGACCCTCGTTAAGAGTGACGACGGGGGAATGGACGAAGCCCTGACACGGAACATGATAGAGGCTGCGCGTGTGATTCAGGCCAATTCCGGTGGCTACTGGACGGACCAGCTGAACAATGCCGATGTTCTGCACCGCTATCGCGAGATGGGTAGGGAAATCTGGCAGCAGACACGAGGGACGGTTGGTGCTTTCGTGCAGAGCGTTGGTACGGGGGGATCGTTGCGAGGTATTGCGGAGGCGTTGCTAAAGTACGATTCAGGTATTCACATCACGGCCGTCGAGCCGTCGGAGTCGCCGGTATTGTCCGGTGGAAAACAGGGTGCGCACAAAATTGAAGGCGTAGGCGCGGGATTCGTCGTTCCGCTTTGGAATGCCGCGCTGGTTTCCGACATACAGCAGGTATCGACCGATGCTGCGATGGCAATGGCGAGACGGTTAGCGCGGGAGGAAGGGGTTTTCGCGGGAACCTCGACGGGTGCGAACCTGATCGCCGCATTGCAGCTTGCGAAGCGCATGGAACCCGGGCGCAGTGTGGTCACGGTAATGTGCGACACCGGGATGAAGTACTTTAGTACAGCGCAGTATGGATAAACTGCTACCGCAGCGCCTGACCTTCGGTCTCCGGCAAGAGCGTCGCGGCGACAAACGTAGCTGCGAGAAACGCCGAGATAAACGTCACGGTAAACATGAAGCTGCTGCTTACGAGCATCGCACCGATAACGACGGGTGCAGCGGCGTTGGCAACACGCTGCGCTGAAACTCCCCAGGCGGCACCGGCGCCGCGACTTCGCGTGTCGTAGATTTCGCCCAACCAGGTGTTCCAGACGCCCCAGGCTCCGAGGCTGAAAAACGACAGTACGAAATTCCAGGTATACATTTCCGTTATCGAGCCGGATGTAGCAAAACCGAATCCGGCGACTGCTGACATGAACACGTAAATCAGCATGATCTTCTTACGACCGAATTTTCCGGTCAGATAACTGGCCGAGATATAGCCTGGGAACATGAACAATGCAGAAACAGCTATGAAGCCGAGCCCCTCCGGAGCGCTCAGGCCACGTTTCGCTAGTAATGTCGGCATCCAGGACGCGAGTCCCCAATAGCCCCACGAAAAGCAAAAATTGATCGCTGTCTGGATAATCGTTGTTCGAAGGGTGGAGCGCTCGAAGATACTCATGAACGAAATCGCGCCGAGTTCGGAGTTCGGGGTAGCCACGGTACCGGGAACAAGGGGCTTTTCCGCGAGACGGTTTATGGTTTCAGTCGCTTCCTGTGCACGACCGTTTTCAGCGAGCCAATAGGGCGATTCCGGAACGAAGCGATGAATGACCAGGGCCCACAGGGATACCACGGAGCTAAACCCGATGACCCAGCGCCAACCCAGGTTCATGAACAGGACGGTGATGGCGATTGCAAACAATACGCCAAGCGGCCATCCGGCGGACAGATACACCGTTGCCCGTCCACGTACCTTGACCGGCACCAGTTCCTCGAAATACGGGAAGGTAACGACAAGTGCACCGGACAGCACAATGCCGCAGACAAATCGAATACCCCACAGAGACTCGAAGTTCGGTGCAAATGCGCTCATTATCGGAAACAAGCCGTATAGCCCGATACTCCAGACCATGCAGCGTTTTCTACCCAACGTGCCGCTTAGTTTTCCCCACAACAGCGCGCCGGGAATCATGCCCAGGAACATTGCACCTACCAGGGAACCGATTTGCGCGGTGCTGAGGTCGAACTCAGCACCGATTGCAGCGCTGGAAAAAATGATAATCATCATTTCCCAGGATTCTATGACGAATGCCATAAACAGGATCAGTCCCGCGACCCAGTGCGTTCTGGTCAGCGTCATTTCCTCGAACCACTGGCCGACGTCCCTGGACGGTGAGCTTTCTGCCTGATCGCTATTCATTGTTCATCCAGTCCTAGAGTGATCGACACATGTCGGACGCCTTTACGAGCTCTTTTGTCATGCCACCGTCCAGCGGTGAGTGAGCACCGTCCGGAACGATTGTCAGGATCGATGCCGGAAGCGCGCGGTGCAGTTCCCAGGCCGATACAGGGGGGCAGATCGTGTCATAGCGACCGTGCACGATGTGGCAGGGTATGTGTGCGATCGTGCCGCAGTTGTTGAGCACGAAGTTGTCGTCTTCGAGAAAGAAATTCCTGGCTGTAAAATGTGACTCGATTCGTGCAACAGAAAGTGCTGTACGGTCGCCAATCATCTCCGCAAGCGCGGTCGGGTCGGGGAAAAGAGTCATCATAGATGCTTCCCAACGAGTCCAGGAACGAGCAGCGGACATGGCCGTCTCCACGTCGTCACTGTTCAACAGTTCGCAATACGCAGCAACCTTGTCATCGGAGTCGTGAACAGGTGCGTTATACAGCTCCCACTCGTCCGGGTAGATCAGGGCCGCACCGTTCGGTCGATGAATCCAGTCGATCTCAAATTGCCGGCCCAGAAAAATACCGCGGATGATCATTGCGGCAACCGCTGCCGGGTGGCTGATCGCGTAGCAAAGTGCAAGCAGGGAGCCCCAGCTTCCGCCCATTACTACCCAGTTTTCGACTTTCAGTTCGCCACGTAGTTTCTCCAGGTCTGCAATGATGCTCCAGGTATCGTTCTCCGCGATTTCCGCATGCGGTGTACTTTGCCCGGCACCGCGTTGATGAACCAGGATTATTCGATAGTGTTCAGGATCGAAGAAGCGACGATAACCAGGTGAGATTCCAACGCCCGGCCCACCATGAAGAAACAGCGCCGGCCTGCCGCCCGGATTCCCGACTTCCTCATAGACGATGGTATGCAGATCGGATACCTGGAGTTCTCCGCTGCGGTACGGCTCGATTTCGGGATAAAGAAATTCTTCACTGTTCATTGAGTAGATCCTTGCTGAAAAGCGTCCTCCGGCGCATTGCTCACCGAGACGTTGTTGATAGGTATCTGCTGCGTAAGCATTTCAAGCGGCTCTGCTCGCGCGAACACTCTTTCGAGAGTATCGAATCCATGCACCACTTCGCCGAAGGCTGCAAACCCCTGGCCATCCGGTTGCCGGCTTCCGCCGAAATCGAGTTCCGGTTCGTCTTTCAGGCATATGAAAAAGCTGCCGTACAGTTCGCCGAGATCGAATCGGGCTGCAGACACGCTCCATTTGTGATGTGACAAGCCAGTCTGGCGGGTATGCTCATGCACTGTCGTGTGCCTGGGTCCCTCGAATTGCTGTGTCGGACCGATTTGCACGATGTTGATAGGGCAGTCGTCCCCGGGCTGCAGGCGTTGAATGGCGCTACTGCTAACAATGCGAAAAACGCTTGCCGGGTTGAAGGTGCCGCTGCATGCGAGCTGGGCAAAATAACGACAGGTTTTAGGTGCTCGATCGTTGTGCATGCGGATCGCGACGTCGCCGAGATCTGAGCTGAATCTGAGCATCTGCATCGAGTAGTTCGATTATCGCTTCTTGTCGCTGTCCAGACTCGACGGAAATAGCAGGGGGGTGCCGACCCATAGCAGCTTGGCGACCTTATCGCTCTTGTTAATTACGCTGTGATCTACCTGCGTGTTGTGATGCGCACTATCTCCCTGCCTCAGCGTAAACGCCTCATCTCCGATGGTCTGTTCGACTTCGCCGTCCAGTACGTAGAAAAAATCCTCGCCCTCCGCACGATGGACCACCGGTAATTGAACCCCCGGCGGTATTTCCATCAGAAGTGCGTTCATCTGTTGATTTCGAATCTCCGTATCAAGCCGCTTGTAGACGACCGGCGAGTCGATAGCAACGTACTGTGGATCGTCCGCACGTCGGACGAGACTGGTCGGCGACGGTGGCGTGATGAAATAGTGGATGTCGGTGTCGAGCGCGTTGGCGATATTGATCAGCGAGACAATGGAAGGGGTGGCCTTGCCGCGCTCGGCCTGGGACAGAAACGCGGCTGACAATTCTGAGCGCTCCGCGAGTTCCTGAAGCGTCAGGCCCTTTGCCAGGCGGCGTGCTTTTAACAAGCTGCCGATAGAGCGTTTGACCGGATTGGACTTCGTTGCTGTGTGTGCCATGGCCTTTATTCGATTCCGCGGTAATGCCTGAAGCCGCAATTCTAGCGGTGTGGCCGCCATTGTCAAAAAAAGTTGAATTAGTTAATTTTTTAAGTAAAGTGAACTCCTGAAGGCGGAATGCGCGAACAGCTCATTCTGCTTTCGACATAAAGTTCTTGTCGTTATCGCCATAAAGGCGTTGTTTTTCAGGGGGTTATGTAAATGGCTGTTCAAAAGATGATACGTGCAATCGCTCTCGTCGGTGTCTCAATGCTCATGGGTGCACCGGTTCAGGCCCAGAGTAGGACAGCTGATGGCGTGGATGCGTTGGAAGAAATCCTGGTAACAGCCAGGCGGCGCAGTGAATCTGCGCTCGAATCTCCGCTTGCCGTCACGGCCTTCAATGCGCAGATGATCGAGGATGCCGGTATCCAGCGCGTCGAAGACGTTATAGCGTTAACGCCGAACGTCACGATCGCTACATCACAGGGCATCGGTACCAGCTTTGTCAGCATTCGTGGCATTACCCAGGTGAGAAATGGCGAAAGCCCGGTGGCCACGGTGGTTGATGGAGTGCTGCAATTCAGCGCTATCCAGTTCCGGCGTGAACTCTTCGATATCGACAGCATTGAGGTAGTCAAGGGGCCGCAGGGCGCCCTGTATGGCCGAAACGCGACCGGCGGCGCAATTATTATCAACACGCGGCGGCCAACCGACGAAAAGTACGCTTATGTGCAGCTCGGTGCGGGTAACGGCGACGAATACTCCGTGCAGGGGTCAGTCGGTGGCCCGATTGTCGCCGATCGCTGGTATGGCCAGATTTCGGCGAACTATCTCGACCGGGACGGTTATCTCGATAACATTACCCGGGGAGAAAAGGCTGATCGCTTTGAAGACACAACGATTCGCGGTCGTCTGATCTTCGAACCCTCGGATTCGTTTTCGGCAGATTTTCGCGCGGCCATATCGACCCACAAGGGCAGGGGGATCGGTTTCCAGTTCCAGGGTGTTGATATAGCCGCCGATGGCATTACCGCCAGCGGTTTCGGTACCGATACAGGACCTGTCGACGCAAACAACGTACTACCGGTGCGAGACAACAATATCGACACCGGCGAGCGAGATATGCTCGATTTTACCGTGAAACTCGACTGGGAAACGTCACTGGGTTCCCTGGTATCGACGTCGTCATATACGGACATCGAAGATTGGAGCGACTCGGATCAGTTCCCATACACCAATGCGATGAGCTCTGCTGCGCTGTTCGGTTTTGACGGGACACAAACCGGTTTCTTCGAGCTCAGTGCATTCACGCAAGAGATTCGACTGAGTTCGTCGAGTGACAGCAATATCCAGTGGGAAGTAGGGGCTTACTACCTGGACTGGGATCGTTTTGTTTCATTGTCGACCGGTACAGATACCGGCCAGGGAATACTCAGGCTGGAACGAGCGCCGACTACCGATCCGCGTAATCCCACTACTTCATTCCTGGCAGATGACAACACGAACAGCGCCTGGGCGATTTTCGGCAGCGTCGACTTTAGTTTGACGGACCAGTTGGACCTGCTGTTGGCATTGCGTTACGACGAAGAGGACCGTGAGCAGAACGTCTCGCCTCTACAGTTCCCTGCAGGTGTTCCGGGAGCCCGGAATACGACGTCGTTTGACAAGCTGCAGCCGAAAATCACGTTTCGTTACCAGCCGAACGACGATATGAACCTGTATGCGACCTGGGGTGAAGGTTTTCGCAGCGGGCAGTTCAATCAGAACGGCATCGCCGCTGTTGCCGCAGGCGCGGGGCTGGTCGGCGTAACCGACCTGGTCGGGCAGGAGGAGTCGGAGTCCACGGAACTGGGCTTCAAGGGACGGTTCGCGGACGATCGCCTGCGTTTTAACGCGGCAGTGTTCTCAACCGATGTTGAAAATCAACAGTTCTTCTCATTCATCGGTGCGATCAGCGCGCAGATTCTTACCAGTATCCCTAAAGTATCCCTGAGCGGCGCGGAAGTTGATGTAGTGTTCCAGGCGACTGACAATTTGAGTCTTTTCGCTGCCTATGGATTCACTGACTCAGAGATCGATGCGTACCCAACGGATCCAACGGCGATTGGCAACGATGCGCCGTATATTGCAGAAAATACGGCGAATCTGGGATTCCAGTATCGTACACCGATCTCAAGCAGCCTCGAACTGTTTGCGCGGGCCGACTATGAGCGGCGCGGCGAGCAATTTTGGGACGTCAACAACTCGACCGCCAGGGACGCGCTTGACTTTATCAACGCACGAGTTGGTATCGAGGGCGGCGATGGCAAGTGGTCGCTCATCGCATCCGGGTACAATCTCAGCGACGAAAAATACAACTCGGAATGGGTAGCCGGCGGTTTTTCCGCTGCAGCACCCGGACGCATATGGAATGTTAAATTTCGCCATGAATTCTTCTGACAGATGACTACCTACAGAGTGTCCGCCGATATTGGCGGTACCTTCACCGACATCGTTATCGAACCCTCCGACGGACCTGTGTTCGTCGGCAAGGTCGCGACAACGCCGGAAAACCCGGCGGGCGGTGTCATCAACGGTATTAGCGAACTGGTGCCAGACCTCGCCGACGTCGAGTTTTTCGTGCACGGAACGACGGTTGGACTGAACGCGTTTCTCGAACGGAAGGGTGAACGCGTAGTGCTGGTTTCGACTGCCGGGCTCGGTGACTCCTACACGATAGCCAGAGGTAATCGCCATACTCTCTATGAGTTGCGGTACAAGAAGCCTGAACAGCTTGTCGCCCGCAGAGACATTCATGAGGTGCGCGGCCGCCTTTCCTGGGACGGCGAGGAAATCGAGCCCCTCAATCGTTCCGACTTCCAGCCGATTATCGACAAGGTGAAGACGGAGAAGATCAATGCGATCGCCGTCTGTTTCGTGCATGCCTATGCCTACCCCGAACATGAGATAGCCGCTCGAGAGATACTCGGCGAAGCGCTTCCTGGCGTCTCTATCTCCCTGTCGCACGAAGTTGCTCGTGAATGGCGGGAATACGAACGCTCCTCATCGAGTGTGATGAACGCTTACGTAGCGCCCGTCGTCGAACGCTACCTGAGCAGCCTGCAACAGGATCTGCAGGAAATGAACATGGCAGCGACGGTGCATATCATGCAATCCAGTGGCGGCGTTTCCACGGCAGACAGTGCGCGGCGAAACCCCGTGTTCACCCTCTTGTCCGGTCCCGTGGGTGGCACGATTGCCGGCACAGCGCTTGCGACTGCGACGAATCGACCAAACCTGTTGTGTGTAGACATGGGTGGTACGTCCTTCGATCTGAGCCTGGTCATAGGAGGCAAGGCGAGCGCGACGTTGGAAACAGAGTTGGAAGGTCTGCCGTTGCTGATGTCGATTGTCGACATACAAACGATCGGGACGGGCGGCGGATCGATCGCCTGGATGGAACAGGGCGCGGTACGTGTTGGTCCGCACAGCGCTGGTTCGATACCCGGACCTGCCTGCTACGGGCGCGGCGGCACAGAACCAACGGTAACCGATGCGAACCTGTTCCTCGGTCGACTCGGCGCCAAATCGCTGCTGGGCGGTGATATGTCGCTTGACGAGGAAGCTGCGACAACTGCAATCACGCAGCTGGCTGAGAAAGCCGGCATGGAGCCGGTCGCTTTCGCCGAAGGTATCCTGTCAATATCGAACGCGGCGATGGCCGACGCGATGCGCACGATTACCGTGAGTCAGGGTGTGGACCCGAGGGAATTTACGCTGGTCGCGTTTGGCGGTGCCGGTCCGATGGCCGCAGTTTTTCTCGCGGAAGAGCTGGATATTCGCGAAGTGCTGATTCCGCGCTTTCCCGGCACGTTTTCAGCCTGGGGCATGTTGCAAACGGATCTGCGGCATGATTTCACGCAGAGCTTCTTCCACGCGGCCGCTACCGTCAGTCTCGACGATATCCATGCTGTGTTTGCCGAACTGGAAGGCGATGGTCGTGCAGCAATACTGAAAGAGGGGATCGTTGAAAGCCGTATTTCATTCCTGCGCTCTGCGGACATGCGCTACGTCGGCCAGGAATACACGATCAACGTCGTCATAGAAGCAGGTTCGGATATCGCGGCGGCAACCGAGAGTTTTCATAAGTCACACGAGACCCGCTATGGCCATTCAAGCCCCGGTGCTCCCGTTGAGTTCGTGAATATCAGAGTCGCTGCGCTTGGGGCGTTGGATAAGTTCGATCAAACGACCGCCCGGGCGCTCGAGGGCGGCGATCCCGTGATAGGTGAAAGATCGATCGTCTTTTCCGGCGCGGAACATAAGACCCCGGTCCTGTCGCGGGATCGTTTTGTCGCCGATTTCTCGACGACCGGACCCGTGGTTATCGAAGAACAGAGTGCAACCACCGTCGTGCCACCTGGTTGGGCGGTGCAACTGGAAGCAGATGGAAGTGTAATTCTGCGGCGAGGAGATGCCTCATGAGCAGCGTCGACCCGATCACCACTGAGATCATTCGCAATGCGTTTATTTCCATCGCAAATGATATGAATGCGACGCTGATCAGAAGTGCATTTACGCCGGTCATTTACGAAGGCAAAGACTGTTCCGTCGCCTTAATTGACGCGAATGGCGATGTTCTTGGCCAGTCTTTGGGATTGCCGCTGTTTCTCGGCAACCTGGAGATTTGTGTCAAGCTGATAGCCGAGGAACATGGTTGGGATTATTTCAAAGACGGCGATGTGTTCTACATGAACGATTCGTACATGACAGGAACTCATCTCAATGACTCAACTATTATCATGCCGATATTCTGGAAAGGCGCGCGTATCGGTTTTGCCGCGTCACGAGCGCATTGGCTCGATGTCGGAGCAAAAGATCCCGGAACGCCGGTCGATTCGCACGAAATCTATCAGGAGGGCGTCCGCTGGGGGCCAACCCGTCTTTATGAGGATGGAAAGCCTCGCGAAGACGTTATAGACCTTCTGCGTCGTAACAGTCGTTTTGGCGACGCCACGGTCGGCGATATGAATGCTCAGGTTGCCGCCGGCAAGACCGGAGAAAAGCGCCTGCACGCGCTCTATGAGCGATTCGGCATTGAGATTATCTCGGCTGCCCGGGACGAAATCTTCAGACAGACGGAAACGCTTGAGCGGCAAGCTGTGCAGGCACTTCCGGATGGAGTTTATAAAGCGAACGGCTACCTCGACGATGACGGTTTGCAGAGTGACCCGTTGCTGGTCAATCTGGAGCTAACCGTGAAGGGCGATGCGATGACGATCGACCTGGCTGGCTCCGCCGCACAGGCGAGGGGGCCGGTGAATTGCGGTATTACTCAGACCATCGCTGCCGCACGAGTGGCCTACAAACTACTGATTTGCTCCGAGGTATCCCCGAACGGCGGCTCATTTAGGCCGCTTGAAGTTACCGCTCCCGAACGGACGATTTTCTCGGCGCAGGAACCGGCTGCCTGTGGTTGGTATTTCTCATCGCTGGGGCTGCTGATCGACCTCGTTATCAAAGCGCTTGCACCGGCACTACCCGACAAGGTGGCGGCCGCCCACTACGGCGACTCGATGGTTATTACGGTCGCCGGGGAAGACCCAAGAAACGACAATGAATTCTATTTGATGATCGAACCCACAACTGGCGGTTGGGGTGCATCCAATGGTCGGGATGGCGAGAGTTCGCTGATCAACAACGTCAACGGCAGCTTCAAAGATATACCCGTCGAGATATTCGAAAGCAAGTATCCGCTACGGCTTCTTTCCTATGGCATACGCATCGACTCCGGTGGCCCGGGCAAGTACCGGGGTGGAAACGGGACCTATCGTGAATACGAAGTTCGTACCGATTCCGAACTGTTCTTGTGGTTCGAACGTTCGAAGACAACGGCATGGGGTTTGTTCGGCGGCGATGACGGGCTGCCCCCCTGTGTCAGCGTAGATGTGCCTGGCGAAGACACTGCCGAGTATCTCAAGATAAGCGGCGTTCCCGTGAAAAACGGAACAATTATTCGCTCTGTTACGGGCGGGGGTGGCGGATACGGCGTGGCATTTGAGCGCGATCCCGAGGCTGTACGCCAGGACGTCATTGACGGGTTTGTATCGATTCAACATGCGCGCTCTGCTTATGGTGTCAGTCTGACGGCGACGCATGAGATCGAGCAGGCCGAAACAGAACGTCTCCGGGCGACCTGATCCGCCGTTGGCTGATTTAGGACTGCGATGATTCGTCTGACGGTACTTTACAACCTCCCTGA
Source organism: Woeseiaceae bacterium (assembly GCA_021773035.1). Taxonomy (GTDB): domain Bacteria; phylum Pseudomonadota; class Gammaproteobacteria; order Steroidobacterales; family Woeseiaceae; genus UBA1847. The sequence continues at coordinate 24,748 of JAJFKU010000060.1, read as the reverse complement.
AGGTCAGCCTGAGGATACTTTCCTGGAATGGCGACTGTCGGAACATCAAAGAAACAACGAGGCGATGCCCGGTGTAATGCGCACAGACTTCGCGCGTATTACCGAGCACTGGCCAGTGGGCGCGATGCCCACCTATCGTTTTCAGACAACCGTCGAATGGGCCGATCGCGCAAGTTTTGACGACGGCTTCTACAACGATGCGGTACAGGCCAAGCTCAGTCTTGACCTGGAGAAACTGGGCGACTATGCATTCGTGATCAGCGAGGTATTGGTCGAATCAGCGGGCTGACGTATCTCGCTGCTTCACTTCGCCCGCCTGCCGGCGTTCAAATCGTGCCTGGAAGAATCGCAGCATTTCCGGTTCGTAAACAAACCGGAGCCCGCTGATCGTCTCGGCGACTTCGGCAACTCGAATAACGGCTGCGGCAGTGACATCCATATGCGCCTGCGTGTAGACCCGTCGCGGGATAGTAAGCCTTACGAGTTCGAGCTTCGGCATATAGTTTTCGCCGCTATCCTTGTTGCGGCCTGCTGAAATTACACCACGCTCCATCGAGCGCACGCCCGACTCCTCGTAGAGAGCAGCCGCCAGCGCCTGGGCGGGGAAGCAATCCTGCGGTATGTGGGGCAGTATTCTCAGCGCATCGAGAAAGACCGCATGACCACCGACGGGAGTCACTATTGGTACGCCGGCACGCTGGAGTGCCGCGCCGAGGTATTCGACCTGTCCAACCCTGGCACGAATGTGGTCATCGTCAACACTCTCGGTGATACCGATCGCGAGCGCCTCCATATCACGGCCAGCCATTCCTCCATAGGTGTGCAGGCCTTCGTAGACCACGACCAGCGCACACGCTTTTTCATAGAGTTTTTCGTCATTCATCGCAAGGAATCCGCCGATGTTTACCAGCGCGTCCTTCTTTGCTGACATTGTTGCAATGTCCGTTAAGGAACATATCTCGTAGACAATCTCTCGAACCGTTCTGTCCCTGTAGGCCGGCTCTCGGCACTGAATGAAGTACGCGTTCTCGGCGACACGCGTCATATCATGCACGAGCAAAACCCCGTGTTTGTCGCACCACAAACGGACCTGCCGGAGATTGGCCAGAGACAGCGGTTGTCCACCTGCCATATTGACGCAGGTGGCGATGCAGACATAAGGAATGTTCTCGGCCCCGACCCTCTCGACCAGTGCGTCGAGTTTTTCGATGTCGACATTGCCTTTGAAAGGGTGCTCTGACTCGGCGTCGTGAGCCTCATCGATGATGACATCAACAAAGGTGCCGCCGGCCAGTTCCTGGTGGTAGCGGGTTGTCGTGAAGTACATATTTCCTGGTACGAAGTCGCCTTCGGAGATCAGGGTCTGGCTTAATATGTGTTCAGCGCCCCGTCCCTGGTGCGTCGGAACAGTGTGCTTGTACGAATAGTAGTTCTCGATCGTATCTCGCAGGTGGTAGAAGTTCTTGCTGCCCGCGTAGGCTTCGTCGCCACACATCATTCCTGCCCATTGACGATCGCTCATCGCTCCGCATCCGGAGTCGGTTAGCAGGTCGATGTAAACATCCTCGGAACGGAGCAGGAACGTGTTGTAACCAGCCTCACGAATCGCCTCTTCACGCTGCTCACGCGTGGTCATCCTGATGAGTTCAACCGCTTTGATCTTGTAGGGCTCAGCCCAGGTATGAGTAGCCATTAGACACCTCCAGTACGTTTCGATTTCAATCGGTCACCGGTGGTGTAAATTCAATAAACAGGAAAACACCACAAGGACCCTTGTGGCATTTCATCCCTCGCCGTGAAAAACAGGCGAGTGGCCGTACCCGCGTACGCTAGGACATCGTTCGTACCGCCGCCATACGTAGAAGTACCATGCCTTGCGGCACGGAGGAACGAAGATGTTACTGTAGGCTTGAAGCCGGAGGGGACCGACGTTGTGCTCGAAGAGACTGCAGAGCTGAAAGGCAATCCGGTTTCCCAATAACGAGGAGCGAGCCGTGAACAAGTTCTTACGATGTCTACTCTGTGTGCTGTTATTCGGTGTCGTTTCCTGCGCTTCCAGTGCTGAGTCGAAGAAAGAAACTGAAGAAACATCGACTGCAGGTGGTCCGAAAACAGAAAGCGGTCTGGGTGAGGCTTTGATGACACCGTTGTCTGACCTTAACCTGTACCGCAGGGAAATTCCCGCGCCGCTACTGGCACTGTCTTCGACCTATGATCCGATCGAGGATTCGTCGTGCGAAGGCATCGCGAAACTTGTTGCGGAACTTGATTTGATATTGGGCATGGATGACGACAACCCGATTTCAGAGGGAGGCGGCAACGCGGCCGCGGCTGCTACTTTAAACCTGATTTCCGGACAGGCCGGCGGACTCATTCCATTCCGCGGGATTGTTCGCCGTGCGACAGGGGCGAGTAAACGTGAGGAACGTATCATCGCCGCGTTCCAGCGAGGATTGACGCGACGAGCCTACCTCAAAGGCATAGGCTCACAAAAAGCCTGCGTGCCACCCGCGTCTCCGCGATCCTTATCGTTCCCGTAGCAAGGGCACGATGGCCTCCGGCACCGCGGGTGCGATTCCGCACTGTACAGAAGACTGCTTCAGGGAGTGCGAACCTATCGGCCGCCAGAGAATGTCGCGGAGTATTTAGGGTATGATGCACCGCCGTGCGTTCCGGGCGGCCGCCACTCAAGTCAGGTCTATTCGATGTCTCAGCCCAGTACCCGCCTTTTTCGCGAGTTAAACCTCGCTGCTCCACTGCTTCAGGCACTGGACGAAATCGGCTATGAAACACCCACGCCGATACAGTCACAGGCGATCCCGCACCTGCTGCAAGGCCTGGATCTGCTTGGTCATGCACCCACCGGTACCGGTAAAACCGGCGCCTTCGCGTTGCCTTTGCTGTCGCGCATCGATACCCGCAGTAAAGGCGTACAGGTAATGACCCTGACGCCAACCCGCGAACTCGCTATTCAGGTCGCAGAAGCGTTCCAGCGTTATGCGACACACATGAAAGGTTTCCACGTGTTGCCAATCTACGGCGGCCAGGAATACTCGGGACAAATTCGGCAGCTCAAACGCGGTGTGCAGGTAGTTGTCGGCACGCCCGGTCGCGTGATGGATCACATGCGCCGCGGAACCTTAAAACTCGGTACGCTGCAGGCGCTGGTGCTCGATGAAGCAGACGAGATGTTGCGCATGGGTTTTATCGACGAAGTCGAGTGGATACTTGAGCAAACGCCGGACAGCCGGCAGATGGCGCTGTTCTCGGCGACAATGCCAAAACAGGTCGAGAAGATTGCGCGCCGCCACCTCAACAAGCCACAAGAAGTATCAATCAAGGCGCGCACGGCTACAGCGGAGACTATTCGGCAACGTTACTGGCAGGTCAGCGGATTGCACAAGCTCGATGCCTTGACACGAATCCTCGAAGTTGAACCATTCGATGCGATACTGATGTTCGTTCGTACCAAGACCGCGACAAGCGAACTCGCGGAGAAACTCGAAGCACGTGGTTACGCCGCTGCGGCGATGAACGGTGATATGGCGCAGAACCACCGCGAGCAGACGGTGGAACGTCTGAAGAAAGGATCTCTGGATATACTGGTGGCGACGGACGTTGCCGCGCGCGGTCTCGATGTCGATCGTATCTCTCACGTCATCAACTATGACATTCCTTACGATACCGAGGCGTACATACACCGCATCGGCCGAACAGGCAGGGCGGGTCGTCAGGGAGAAGCGATACTGTTCGTTGCGCCACGCGAGCGACGGATGTTGCATGCCATTGAGACGGCGACAAGGCAAAAGATTGAGCAACTCGTGTTGCCCACCACGGAGACGGTTAACAACAAACGTGTCGCTGATTTCAAGCAGAAGATATCGGATACGCTGGCCGGAGGTGAACTCGCCTTTATGCAGGGACTCGTCGAGAACTACCGGCAGGAGCATGACATACCTGCTCTCGAAATTGCCGCAGCGTTGGCGAAGATGGCCTTGGGGGACAAACCGCTGCTGCTGAGTCCCGATAAGGATAAGGCAGTGAGCACCGGGCGTGATGGCAAACCACCGTCCGGCAGGACGCGACGCGCGGGTGCACGTTCCGCGCCGGAAGCCGACAAAGAACGTTATCGCATCGAAGTGGGAAAGAAGCAGGGGGTCAAGCCCGGCAATATCGTCGGCGCCATCGCGAACGAGGCTGGGCTTGATGGCGAACATATCGGACAGATTGAGATCGGTCCGGATTTTAGCTTGATCGATCTCCCGTCCGGCATGCCGAAGGATGTCTTCCAGGGACTGAAAAAGGTCAGGGTCTGCGGCGTACCGATGCGGATTTCACGACACACCGAATCGGGCAAGCGACAAGCAAAGAAGAAGAAATTCAAGGGCAAGAAGCCAAAGAAACCTTAGCCTTCGCCTGCAGTGTAGTTCTTAATCCGGTGTTGATCCGGGATAGCCGATGCCGTCTTCACGACCCACAGGCGACGGCATCGGCTATCCCGGATCAACCCCTGTTCAGCACGTTGACCGGTACCGGAAATACATGCCGACTGTCGGGATGCGGTGGGAACGCCAATGACCACGCCGGTGTGTCGTGAAGAGGTCATTGGCGTTCCCACCGCATCCCTGCGCCGAACATCATTTCGTTTAACAAGCTTCGCTGCGTCGTACGGTGAACCACCGGCGCAAGAATCCAATGCCCGTGTTACATCGATCCCTGGAGTTCTCAAGGAAGCCTGCCGTTCGAATTCGATATCTGTACGGTCGCGTCTGAGTTACTACAGCTAGTCTGCCGACAGGGTATCGCCGTGGTGCCGGGCAATGTCCTCCGCGGTGAATCGAAGGAACCTCGCAGCGTTGTTGTACAGAATATCCCGCTTCTCATCGTCGCTCAGGAAATCGGCTTCTTCGATGACCCGGATGCCGCGTTCGATCGTTTCCGGCCAGACCATCTGATCCGATCCGAACATTACACGATTACCGTAGCCTGCATCGGTGACGCCGCGCAGGAACCGGTAGAACGCGGGTCTCGGTATTGCGTGCACTACGATTCCGACTTCAATGTGGACTTGCGGATGCGCGAACATCAGGGCGAGCAGGTCGTCGAGCATGGGGTAACCCGCGTGCATTATGTAGATGCGCAGCCGCGGGTGCCGTACCAGGACTTCCTCTAGGGTCAGCGGGCTATGCAGGCGAGCGCGGTAGTTCGGTGAGTCGAGGTAAATGACACCTGGCGGACCGGTCCCGATATGAATACCGACCGGAATATCGAGTTCCTCCGCGAGTGTCCAGTAGGGCTCCATGCGCTCATCGTCCGGTTCGATCCCCGCGTACTGGTTGACGATCTCCGCAAACACTGCGAGGCGGCCCTCATCGTGAAGTTGCCGCAGTGTCTCGACCGAGTACTGGCGATCACCACCGATCTTGAAACCGATACCCGGAAGAAAACGGCCAGGCGCCGCAGCGCGCCAAACTTTCACGCGCTCGGGTGTCCCACTGAGGACACCTACAATGTTGCGGCGCTGCATGATATCCAGGGTTTGTGACATGACTTCCTCGTCGGTCTCCGGCGACCAAACGGGGTCGGCACAAGGCGGTTGCTTGGCCATGCCCATAAACAAGTCGCCATAAGGTGTCGAGGGATCCCACGCAGGCGATAGCATCGGTGTGCACATTGCCAATGGAGGAGGGGCCATGGCATCCGCCGGGAAAGCGTGCATGTGCATATCGATGATGGGAAGTTGCTCCGATCCGTTGGCGACCGTCGAAACCCCGAGGATGAAGCAGACAAGAAGGCGTCTCATTGTTCTACCCGTTTGAAGTGGAATCGCAGTGCGCAAAGATAGCATCGATACATGCCGTCGACCATGAGCCGGAATGCCGACACAGGCTTCGGTGTTGCCCATGAAGAGCGCGAGGCCTGAAGTCTACGCGGCTACGGCAGATCCGGGTATTGAAAGACGTCGTCTAACGAAACCTTGAATACCTGTGCGATCTGAAAGGCGACTTCGAGAGAGGGTGAGTAGCGTCCTTGCTCAATCGCGATGACGGTCTGTCGGGTGACGCCGATTCGATCAGCCAACGCCGCCTGCGTCATCTCTCCGTTGGCGAAGCGAAGCGAGCGTATTGTGTTGCTGACACTGGTCGGCTTCACCACAGCTAAAACCCTCGACGATAGGCCATGATTTTGGCCGAAGATGCCAGTAGTGTTGCCAGCACCAGAGCCAGGTAAATTACGTTGGCAATCCAGAAGTGGCGCAGCTCTGCCATCGCCATGCCGAGAGCGACAACCGCGCCGACGACGATAAACCAGTGACCGGTGTACTCGCCGTGGCGCCCAATCTCTTTGTCGCGTTGGTCTTGCTTGTCTGCATCCTCCGGAGAGGCGATTACGACAGCAATGTGGGCCACGATCGATACGATAACGACGGCGCTGACGGCCCACAGTAGCGTCACTGAATACGGGACCTCCGCCAGTGGTACGTTAGCGGCGCGCTTGATGATAGTGGCCAGGTACACCAGGTAGGCGCTGACGGTGGTCACCGCTGTGATCCAGGTACTTTTCTCTGCGAAGGACATTTTCGTTTCCATGTCAAATATTATTAACATCACAGAATGTATAGTATTATTAACTTCCAGTCAAAATAATTTGACATCGACGGTTCACACCGAAGTCGCGTTGTTCGACCGCAACGGTTAGTTACGGGAAGAATAGCTATAATCCCGATGCAAGCTACTTTCAATTTCGGGAGCCGATCATGAAGCTGCAAATTATTAGCATTTTGCTGGCAATGTCATTACCCGCTGTCGCGGCAAGCCAGGGAACCGATAAGTATCAATGCTCGTACGGCGATATGCAGCGCCGCGTCGAAATTGCTCACGAACCCGGTGTCGAGGTGCCGTGCAGCGTGCACTATTTCAAGGACACCGAGATGCCCGGCGAGCAGCAGGTACTGTGGTCAGCAGACAGCGACCCGACGTATTGCAGAAGCAAAGCGATAGAGCTGGTGGCAAAACTCGAGGGCTGGGGTTGGGATTGCACAAGCGGCACCGCGGCCGAGGAGGACGTAGTCGAGGAAGCGGAGGCTGCCGAGCCGGAGGAGATGCTGGGTGATCCAGACGCTGCGGAGGCAGCGGAACCGGAACAGTAGTTGATCCAATAGAATTTTCCAGCTCCTGCGTGCAGTTACTTCCGCCGGTGATTCCACGAACTTATACCGCGCACGCCGGTCGAATCGCGAATGAAATACATCGTAGCCCTATTGTCGGTAGTTGCTGGCAGTGCTTTTGCGGGCGGGAATCTCAGCCCTGACATCAGGATATCAAGTGTCGCGATGGGCTACGACATCCAGTACCGGGTTTATGTTCCGGCCGGTATCGAAGCCGATAAAAAACTACCTGTCGTTTTTATCACAGACGGACCCATGTATATCCAGCAGGGCCGGGTAGCAAGCGTACTGGACCGACTGATTGCCGCGAAAAGAATACTCCCGGTTATTGCCGTGTTCGTTGATTCACGCAATCCGGATGATCTGTCCGAAAACCGGCGCAATGCCGAGTTTTTCTGCAACAGGCACTATCTTGCGTTTTATATCTACGACCTCATTCCAGCTATCGAGGACGCCTACCCGGTGCAGCGGACCCGCGAGGGCAGAAGCATTCTTGGTGTTTCTTTTGGCGGACTCAACGCAGCCTGCTTCGGACTGCTTGGATTCGATACATTCTCGGGCATCGCCATGCACTCACCGGCAAATCACCCGGTCGAAAATCTGTTGCCCGCCTTTGAGAACGAACCCAGGCGGCCGCTAAAGGTATTTCTCAGCACCGGGTCGCCCAGGGACAACACGGCGGCGAATCGAAAGTTTCGCCGAATCCTCCAGGAGAAGGGCTACGAGATGAAGTACGTGCAGACGAATGAAGGCCACAACTGGGATAACTGGCGGCCGCTTATCGACGATGTGTTTCTCTATTTTTATGGCACAGATGTACGCTGACGTAACGTTTTCATAACGTCTCACCAGCACCGGTTTTTTCAGGGGCATACCAATTTACAGTAGCGATAGCAACGCGGTGATGTGGGCCGGTCAATGCAGGGCAACTACTTCGAGCAGCGGGAGAACTCTGGATATGTCAGAAAAAGAAACAAGAGAGCAGCGAACCGAGCGTTTCATGCGCATTAGTCTCATCATCGGGACAATCCTCGGGGTTGCGGCCGGGGCACTCTACGCAATGTCTGACTACAATCCCAACAAGGGGCAGTTCCTCAGTCTTGAAGTAAACCTCTTATTGATCTCGGTCCCGGTTCTTAGCCTCTCTGTGGGCTGGTTGCTGTCGAGATTCTAGAGTGAGGCAGTCAAGGAGAGAGAAATTGAACAGGCTAAACGACTACCGAAAAGCCCTATCCGTACTGTTGTTTCTCTTCGCTGTTTTCGGTTCAGCGGCAGCTTTCGCCGATAATGCCCTTCACAAGGCCATCGTAAAAGGCAAAGAAGCAAAGGCGCTCCGGCTTATTGAAAAGGGTAAGGGAATCGAGGAGCTGACTGTAGATGGGTTCACTCCTTTGCTGCTCGCAATCAATAGAGACCAGGTCGCCGTATTTTCAGCGTTGATCGAGAGGGGTGTTGGTCTTGAAACCCCCTTTGGGCCGTCGCGTTTCACAGCGCTTCACAGCGCAGTCAGGGGAGGGAGTATCAAAGCGGTCGAACTCCTGGTGAAGGGCGGCGCCGATATCGAAGCGGTCGACGCCGACGGTGGGACACCATGGATGGCGGCGGTCAGAAGAGATTCGCCGGAAATCGCGATCCTGATACTCGATGGAGCAGAACAGCCGCTCAGTACTCAGTCATTCGAAGCGGCCATTCGGGTCGCGAGCGAAAACGGGTCGCTGGTCATCCTTGATCGGCTGCTACCAGACCTCGCGGGACATCGACCGGACTTGTTTCAGTCTGACCATCTTGGCTACGGCCAGATTCATCATTTGGCGCGTGCAGATCGTACAGACAGTGTTGCCGCAATCCTCGAAGCGGGAGCTGATGTCGATCTCCAGGTTGGTGCTGGGTCCGAAAAGGAGGAAGGGGTTACCGCGTTGTGGGTCGCACTCGACAATAATCATGACGCAATCGCAAAATTACTCATTCAGCACGGTGCAGACCCGACACTCGAAGGCGAGCAGAAGATATCACCACTGCAGATGCAGCTGCAGAACGGAAACGTTGAGTTAATCGATGTAATGATCGCCAGTAGTCCGACTATTCGGAGGAGTGTGTTACCGGACCTGGAGCCGCTTGCTGCTTATTTGCGCTCGGCAATGGAGCCCATCACTATGGAAGCGCTGCACACTGAGTGTGGTTCGCCGTATGAGGCGATTGAGAGAAATACCAGCTCCACAATGGTCTTTAACGGGGGTGCTGCAAACACATCCCAGGCTGGATCGAAGGATTTTGACAACATGTCAGTCATGCAGCTTTCCGGTCTGAATATCCGTACAGCGATCAAGGCCCGGTCGGCCGAGCCGGAGGTGACGATAGTTGTGCGCAGCCACATATCGGCTGACGGAAGCCTCTGCCAGGTTTACCACGTTGATGGCAGCTACAGCGCACTGACCGGAACGACCGGCGAGTCCAGAATGGTGAGCGTTCTTGTTAACCCGGACGAGTTGGGAGGGGCGATTCCATTCGAAGCAGCGATCGCCTACGAGGAAGGCGTTGCGCGCCACTACTACCTGAGCAGCGGTCAATGGTTCGAAATTCAGACTGACTAACGTGTAATATAGCGAAATGGACAAGACGGGAAGACCGCGGCCGCAGAATTGGGAGTTAGATTCCGTATATGACCGTTCGCGTTAGCTTGCCCCGGGTTTCGGGTGTTTGCCTGGCCATATTCAGCCTCACAACTCAGGGTTGTGGGGGTGGTGGTAACGAAAACACGCCGATCGATCCTACCTGTAAGGAAGCGGCTGCCGGCACTTATCCGGAGCAGTCGACATCACCCTATGTACTGCCGTACTCGATCGGCGAGACCTACACCGTAACGCAGGGGAATTGTACGACCGGCAGCCATCGAGAGGATGTCGGCCAACAGTTCGCTTATGACATCGAAATGCCAGTCGGGACAACGCTAATAGCTTCGCGTGGCGGGGTGGTAGTCGGCGTCGAGGAGAGCTTTAGCGACGGAACGGGTGTTCCCGGTGAAGAAAACTACGTTGCGATTCTTCACGATGATGGTACGACCGGCCGCTACATACATGTGACGACGCTAGGTGCGCTGGTGCAGTTGCAGGATACTGTGTCGCAGGGTGAGGCTATCGCAATGAGTGGCAACTCCGGGAACACTACGGGGCCGCATTTACATTTTGACGTCGTTCGTGAGCCGAATAGTATGCTATGTCTTCCGCAGGCGCGGAATTGTGTTTCCGTGCCGGTCAACTTCAGAAACACCAGCGTACATGTGAACGGCCTGGTTGAGGGCCGAAGCTATACAGCCGAGTAGTTTTGAGCCGAATCGAAAAGGAGAACGGTCGCTCGCTAACGACCGACGCCTGCCAAACACGACCACATGGCTGCCGCTTCCGAATCTCTTGCTACACCGCCACCCTTCGAATACATGGTGCCAAGCTTTGCCATGGCATCACGATGACCCTGGTGGGCCGACGATTGAATCCACTGTGCCATCTGCTTCGATTCGGTTTTCACACGTCGGCCAGCGAGGTGTAGTTTGACCAGAGCGTATTTCGCGCCCGGATGTCCCAGTTCGGCTGCGCTCTTGTACCATCTAATCGCCCGAGAGTTTTTCTGGCGCACGCCAATGCCGTGCTCATATAGCCAAGCGAGTAGGTACCTGGCGTTCGCCGTTGGTACGAGTTCGATGGTGTCTTCGATAGCACTGATGTCCGCCCCCTGTTCGACAAGCAACAGCCCCATTGAGACGTTCGGGTTTAACGCAGCATATGCAAGTGATGTGCGGTCCGTATTTGAAGTTTTCGTTTCGATGTTCGCTCCGGCGGACAACAGTGTCCTGGCGGATGCCAGATTGCCAGATTGTGCAGCCAGATGTAGCGGGGTGATGTTATTTTCCATTCCTGCATTGACGTCAGCTCCGGCTGATACCAGTGTCGCAACGACCGACTGCTTTCCGAGCACTGCAGCCAAATGAAGTGGCGTAACAGAGTCTTTTCCTTTTCCGTTTACGTCGGACCCTGCAGCGATAAGCCACTCGACGGTCACCTCGTTTCCTTCCCTGGCCGCAATGTGCAGCGGCGTGTAACCTTCCGTAGAAATTACGTCGAACGTTGAACTCGACTCGGCCAGTTTCACCAGCGAAGGTACCGCGAGCTTCCGGATACCGTGGTGCCAAACTGTCTTCGCCTGCGCGTCGGTGGCATCGATATCGCTTCCAGCCTCGACGAGCAGTTGCAATGTCGATGGGTTGCCATTCCGGGCTGCGACATGAAGAGGCGAGCGGCCCGTTCGTGTTTGGGCATTGAGTTCAGCGCCTGCAGCGATGAGAATTTCGACCATAGTTGCACTTGCTTCGGCAGCTATATGCAAGGCGGTTACTCCTTGTGCGTTCTTGGCATTGACATCAGCACCTGAGCGGATGAGTAGCGTAGCCATCGGCACGTCGCCGGCTTTCGTTGCCATCATCAGAGGTGTGGTCAGAGTATCTTTCGAGCTTGCATTGATGTCTGCACCGGCGTTTATGAGCAGGTCAGCGAAAAGAACGTCGCCATTGTTCGATGCGCGGTGCAGGGCAGACCAGCCTTTGTCATCCTTTGCATCTACGTTCGCCTTCCAATCAATAAGCACTTTGGCCGACTCGGTTGTGCCAAACAAAGCCGCCCAGTGAAGAGGGGTCGTTGCATCGTCGTTGGTCAAATCCACGCTTACCCCGCTGGCAACCAGCTGAGCTAAAGTATCGACATCGCCGCCTGCCGCTGCGAGGTGTATTGGCGATAGCATATCGGTTTCGGGCGTATCTGCCAGCAGTTCTCCATAGGTGGCAAGGGCGTTTTCATGGTCTTCAAGTTTCAGGTAAGTGGCGGCGATGCCACGAATACTCTTTTCACTGGGCCAGCGTCTATTTGCTTCAATGAGCGCAGTCAGGGCAGACGGATAATCACGCAATTCAACATGCGCACCGGCGAGGGATATGAAATGGAGCTCACTTGGCCACTTTCGATTGAGTACCTGTTTTATCTCAGCTACCTTCGCGTACTTACCTTGTTTGAAATAGGCGTAATTCAGCAAGTTGTACCAGTCTTCTTTGACTGGTTTGTTATTTTTTGCGGCCAGAAACAGAGCTGTTTCGATCGCATCGGCCATGTCTTCATGTCGTGCCAGGTTGTATAGGATCTGTCCCTTTAGAATGTACGCTGCAGGCTCCGGGTTGACCTCCATGAGCAGCCAGATATCCAGGAATCCGAGCGCACTTTCGTAGTTTTCCTCTATGGTTTGTAGTTGAGCCAGAGTGTACGTAGCCGTTTTCTTCATAGAAAAATCGAGTGTCGGGATGCGCAGCAACCGTGCGTATGCGCCCACCGCCATGACGTTCTGTTTCTGGTTGTAGTGCACAAACCCCAGGTAGTTCAAAACGTTGGCGCGCTCAAATTCGTTCATGTCTGCAGTATCCAGGAGCCTCTGAAGCCTTTTCTGGGCACTTTCGTAATTCTTCGATTCGACCAATTTCTGGGCGGCCTGGATTTCGTTATAGACGAACTCGCCGACTACTCGCGTTGAGCTTGTCTCTGTGGCCATCGAGTTGTTTGGACTGTATCTGGCTCCGTGTCTGAACAGGATCCGTTCCCGGACTCCCTCTGCGGTAACGGCTACGCCGTTTTCAATTCTTGGTTTGTAACGGAATTTTCGTACTGCATCGAGCGCGGCAGCATCAAAGTGTTTTGGCAGTATTGAAGTCCTGAAGACGATCACGGGATTGCTTACGGTACCGGTTGGTGAGATATCCGTTTCAATATCAATAAAACCCTCGGTCGCGGAGCCGCTGGGGTACTCGGGCTCAGGCGACACAACGATCTGGTAGTCTCGGTCAGGTTGCGAATTTCCTGGGCCAGAAGACAAGTCCATGCATAGGTCGTCAGCGTGCGACCGCAACGATAGTAAAGGGAGCAGTATGCAATACAGTAGTATTCTTGTTTTCATCGTCCACTCTGCTGGCTACAGAACGTCAATCATCGCACCGGGCATCGATCCCGTACATTGTACTTGATGGATCACGGGACGTCTTGAACGACGTGGCGGGTTGGTCTACGTGCAGCAGTCAATTGAGAGGGCGCAGTAATATCTGCCGAACAGTTTCGCTGACTGCCTACTCCTTAGCTTGAGCCACCAGAGTCGCCTTACCGTAGGGCGGAGTAACAGTGCCTTTCATGTTATCGGCAATAAGCCGGAAGTAGCCATCTGCAAAACGTGTGTAGCGGCGGCTACCATCGGCTGCTATATCAAATTCGACCATCCCATGGTCCGTATTCGGAAACAGAGCAGTGATAATCGGCATTCCCTGCTGCTGAAGCTCGGCAAGCCGTTCTTGCGTTAGCCGTCCCGGCGCTGCCCTGTCAGAGTCGGCGAGAACCCATAGTTGCGGGATGGACAGAGACTGCAGCACCGCCATTGCGTCGTATCGCCATGCAACATTGTCATCTTCGAACTCGCCGGCGTGGCCTGCCCTTAAATCCTCCTCCGGTGCGTTGAGTACATCACCGGTGAACTCACCTTCGATCTGGCCCAGCCACGGTTCGTCGTGATACTTTGCTTTCAATGTCTGCAGGGTTTCGATCCCATTCGCAAAATGCGATGCAACGATCTCTCCGGTCGCATCGGTGATATCTCTGGCTTTCGCCAAATCTGCAGGCCCGTAACCGGCACGACGCATTTCATCAAAAACCTGTTCCGCATCTTCTTCTGCAGGGGACAAGACCAACCCAAAGCCGACAACCAGAAAATCCGCCGGTGTTTGCGTGGCGGCCAGCGGTGCGACCCAACCACCCTGGCTGCCGCCGAAAAAACCGATGCGGTCGTGGGACGCACCGGCCATTTTCCTGGCGGTGCGAAAGGCGGCGGAGGCGTCATCAGCAAGCAACTGGAAATCTTGTGTATAGCTTCCCTCCGATTGTCCCGTGCCGCGTTTGTCATACACAAATACACTGACACCCTGTGCAGCGAGCAAATAAGGGTAGCGGGAGCGTCCGACTGTCGCGGTACTCTCTGAGCCATGGACAAAGACCGCCAGCGGCCTTATCGCTCCGTCTTCGCGAACCGGAGTGATCAATCGGCCAGCAAGGGCCAGGCCGTGACTCTTGAAGGAAACATCCCGTTCTTCTAGCGGTATGCGTTTATGGGGCGGAGCACTGCCAGCGATCAGGCTTCCGGATACGCAGTCGAGTTCTGACGTAGCGTTGCCCAATATGCCGCGCCGCCCGTCGACAAACGTGTAGCCGGTTTGCCGGGGGCCGGTGTCGCGGGTAGCGTCGTAGAGTACAACGCTGTGCTTCCCGTTTGAATAGGCACCGGTCGAGCAGGATGCTTCACCTGACACACCGGTAGCACAGGCGCTCACTGAAATAGTCATAAGCAGTAGCGTCAAAGTCTGCCGTTGCAATAACGTCGATTTACTCACCTGATCCACCTTCTGCCTAAGCCAGCGGGGTTCGACTAAGATATTGCTCAGCCGATTCGATCTTGCTCATCAAGTCAACGCCCAATTCAGCATTCATCGCTTCAAAAGAAGCGGCAATTCGATCGCTGACTTTCAATGCCTTAGCTGCATCCTTCCTTCCCCTGGCAGTGAGGCCCAACAAACGCCGGCGATCATCCTCCGGATCGGCATAGGCCTCGATCAGCCCGAGCTCTTCTAACGGGCCTGTGCGCGAGGTGATCAGTTGATGGGATTGTCCATCCAGTTGGGCAATGTCCGCCACCGTGCCAGGACCATTCTTCAGCAGAAAAACGATGACAGACATACTAAGAATCGGAGTTTCAACACCCGCTTCGGACATCAGGCGCTTCGTTTGCTTGCAGATGAGGCGATCCAGCCGGTTAGCCATATGCGCAAGGAAAGCGGGGCGATGATCAAGTGCATAGGAAAAAGCGTGTTGGGTCACGAATGGGGTCGCCTCAAGTGAGTCATTATATACAATGTATTGTACAAAAATTTGTATATCTAAAGCAAGTTGAGAGCTTTGATCGGTACTAAGAACCCAAAATCGCCTCTCGATGACTTTGCGACTGCTTATCCGGATCAACCGAGTCGTAGTCATCTCGTGCGTGCCAAAAAATGAATAGAAAAACGAACGCAATTACCGATACGAAGACCACGAATACAGGCGCACCGGAGCGGGGCGCTATCGACCGAGCGGGTCGAGGGCCGGGGCCTGCCGAATCTTTGTAAACGTCAAAATCGATGCGGTCAATGCGAAACATCAATAGCGTCAACAGTATGATCAGCTGAAAGTACACACTGGTTGCGACGTCCTGGAGTCCGCCGGCGTAATTCTGAAGCCCGACATTGATCACAAGAAAGATGGTCGCGCCGATACTTCCGATGACGGATATTTGTACACCGACCTGAATTTGTCGTAATCGGTCATCGTGCGATTGATGCGGATCCGGCTTTTTTCTGAACAGATGGTAGACAATCGTTGCCGCAAAAAAGACATTGAGCAACGTGACATACAGGATATTCCAGTACCCGGCACCCCAGAGTTCCGGTTTTACGATGACGAACACTATGAATGCAAGGTATGTCGAGGCCGCAAGGAAAAGCATCGTCGGGGATACAAAGTCGAGCAGCCGGCGCCGCTCAAACTCAGCGGTTCGCGTTCGGTCCGTGCGCGGTTTTCGCGCAAGGTTGAACAATGAGAATCCCGGGTTCACCAGGACGAAAATCATTGGCGTGGATTGCAGCAGGAAGTAGAACATCAGGACCGTCTGGCTGTCCCAGTCAAGCAGTTCTTCGCGTGGCGAGATGAAGCTGTACGCCACCAACGCAAGCCCTACCAGCATGATCAACAGGTTCGCGATTCTGTAGTAACGCTGCGCTTTTAGCATTTCACGCGTTGATACAGGATAGAGCTTTCCGTACTCCGATGGTGGATATCGACCGATCACTTGACGCACGATACCCAGCACTTTACGTGGATAGTAATGGGAAATAACAAGGGCCTGGCTCAACAGGGCAATTAACAGCAGGGTATTGTCTGGCATGTGTGGTTCCTATTTCTTACGGTTGTTCATCAGTTCACCGAAGACAATTCGAATCTCAGAATCGGTTACTCCAGCGTTTCTTAACTCATCAATCTTCTTGCCGATTTCGGCTTTTGCCCAGGTACTCAGGTCACTGTCGCAATTGGCCTTCGCGTCGGGATGAACATAGGTCCCACGATATCGCTTGGCCTGAATAACCGAATCTCGTTCGAGCAAACGGTAGGCTTTCGCAACCGTCTTGTGGTTGATGTCCAGGTCACCGGCAAGCTGCCGGATGGACGGCACCGCATCACCGGGACGAAGCTCGTTATTCAACACCGCTGTCTTGACCTGCTCGATAAGTTGAGCAAATAGCGGCGCGGAATCCTCAATGTCGAGTTCAATTTTCATGCAATACCAGTAGTCCATGTGACCCAGTATGCTGGATGGTACAGTTGTTGGCCATTGAGAGTCAAATCCGGATCCTGGCGAGGGGGGGTGAAGTATTGATGCGGTCCCGAAATCCGTCGTGGTGGCCATGACATGGCACTATAATCCGTTAGAGCAGATGGCCAGCATGCAACCATGTGGAGCGCGATCAGGTGCCCAAGTCGAAAATCCCAAGGCTACTGACAGTCTTACTCACTGTGTCATCATGCGCGGACGAGGCCACGACAGCGCCCACGCAATCGAGTTTCACGGTCGTTCCAATCCGATTGGTGGAGGGCGATCCGCTGCTTGAAGTCCGAGTCAATGGCACCCCTGTCGATGTGCAATTTGATATTGGCAACGGGACGACTCTCGCTGTGTTTCCGTCTCATCTTGGACCGCTTGCCAAGAAGCAGGTTGGCATACAAACGAGCGGGATGTCGATGAGCGGTCCGACGGGTGAAAGGCCGATTTACGAGGTCGACCTGATCGAACTTGGCGACCTTAAATTCAGGAATGCGAGAGTTGTCGAGGACTACCATGACGACGAGTATCGTGAGTGGTTCTCATCGAGCCTCGATGCGTACGGCTTTATCGGGAGAGGACTGTTCGAGCGATTCAAGGTGGTTATTGACGTCCCGGATCGAAAGCTGACAATCATTTCCCCTGACGCGCCTTCTGAGCAGCAATCCGCTTGCAAGGGCCTGGAGCTGCCACTTTTTCAGGGGCAGGATTGGGGGCTGGTGTCAAAAGCAGCCACGGATATTGGAGAGCTCGTTCTGGTTTGGGATACGGGTACACCGACGACAGGCATCCTCAAAAGGCGAATCGACGTCGACGATCTGGGCTACACGGATGGCGATACGCTTTCGGTGGAACAATTTAACATCAGCGGCCACGAACTCGGCCCACAGATGTTTGAGGTCTGGGACTGGAGCGACAATGCTCCACCATTTGATGGCTTCATAGGTTTCGATTTCTTTTCAGAATACGTTGTTTGCATTGATTTCCCCAACAATCGAATCTTCGTCCAGCTTTGACTCTTAAGCGTTCAGGTCATTTCCTGTGAGCATACATCCATATGCTAATCTCGTCCCATGACCGAGTTTCGCAATATCCTCCGCTACGGTTTTCTGGCCGCGCTATTTCTGTCCGCGACTTCGTTGGCGGTCTCAGATGAATTGACAAAAGAGTGCGGCGACAAAACGTTGGAGGTTCAGAAATCGTACGACAATATATTCGCGCGGTTAAGGCAGATGGTGGATTTGCGCGAAGAGTGTGCCGGGACAGGCATCTACGAGGCGCGCAGCGCTTTGCTGTTCGCCGATGCCCGCCGGCTTGATGAGGCGGAGACGATGATTGCCGCCGCCAGCCTGTTCTCACCTGCATACGACAAGGAGGTTCTCGTAGCGAAGATGTCACTGGCTGTGCCGCAAGGCCGACGTGAAGACGCCCTGTTACTCGGCAAGCAGGTTGTGACTGAGTTTCCAACCTGGCTCGACGGCTACACGGCGTACGCGATGGCGCATTTCTGGAACGCGGATTTCTCGTCCAGCATCAATGTGCTTAACAAGGCTAGTTTGATCGATGAGTCTGGCAAGGCATACCGCTTGCTCGCGGTCATGTACTACCTTGAAGAGAATTACCCGAGTTCCGTGGATTCTCTCGAACGTGCGCTCGAAATAGACCCGGACGCTATTTTGGACGTAAGCGCGGCGACCTCGGCGGCACTTTCGCTACTGGAGATGGGTCAGCGCGACGATGGCCTGGCATTGCTGCAGAGGTATGCCGCCGCCGACCCACTCGCAGACGTCAAATCGGACTACATCCGCGCCAGGAAGCGCTTTGAGCCCAAGCCGAGGCAACGCGCAATCGTGGCAGCAGCAACGATTTCCACTTCCAGCGCAACACCAGTTCCCGGGCCAGTCATAGACCCCAACAAGGTACGGACACGAGACGAGGTTGAATACGGCTTCGACAAGAACAAGGGTGCGATTTTCGCACTGTATAATCGTGCTTTGCGAGTTGATCCGACGCTTGAAGGCAGGGTGGTCGTCAGGATCGGAATCCAGCCAAGCGGTGAGATATCCTCCTGTAACATAGAGTCTTCCGACTTCACCAACACCGAGTTTTTCGACAGGCTCTGCGAGCGCATCAGGCTGATTGAGTTCACTCGACTCGCAGTCAGTGAGTCAACAACCATCCTGAAGTCGATCAATTTTATTCGCGACTAATTCAAGCCGATCGGTCGGTCCGGTGAGCAGTTTCGGGGCTCCATCCTTCGGACCGTAGGTGAATCGGAGCTAAGTGTCGTCATATCCCCACGGGGCGGGAGGGGCATCGACTGGCTTGGTCAAATCGAAGTCCACCCTGAATTCCCGACCCTGGCGGATCAGCCGGTAGGTAAATCGCTCAGGGTAGATATACATCTGCCAGGTATTGCCAACGGACTGCGGAATAGCATTTTCGACAAACAGTTCTTTTGAATACTGATCGGCGGGGAAGGACTGTACCTGTGCCCACCCGCCATCGACCGTATGGCCCCCATACTGAGTAAGAACATCCTCCGTGCCGTCGCTGTGTCGGTGGTCGTGCTTGAGCGACAGGCCGGAACCCGTCTTGGTAATTACCCAGGTGCGCGACGCATCTTCACCGACGTGAAAAGGAATTTGCAACTGAGTCTCGTTGCATCGCCTGACGTGCATGACCAGTGTCTTGTTCGCGAAACTATCACTGCTATCGTTATCGACGGTTATCGTTCCGGAAAAAGCTCTGCCGCAGAGCGCGCTGATGGCGTTGAAGAACGTGTCTTGCGAGGGGATTGACGAAACGTCTGATCGTGCGAGGGCGGACAGGAACAAGAGACTGGAAAGTGCAACGAGAATTGGCGATTTCATGGTTAGGATTCACACTGATCGATAGAGTGGGGAGGGTAGAATACCCTAAGCGGGTAGTTTCTAGTATTACCAAGGAGGGTGGCACTCTTCAGCTATTCGACGGCGGCCCCCAATTCCTTCGCTTCTGCAAGCATTTTTGTCAGATCAGACGCCGCGCGCCATTTACCGTGGGAGAAGACGCCGCTTACATCACTCACATTGGCGATATCGGCCAACGGGTTATGCTGAGTTAATATGAAGTCGGCGCGTTTTCCGATCTCGATGGTCCCTGCGTCGCATGATTCGCCCAAATATGCTGCGACATTTACTGTACCTGTCAGCAATGCCTGGTAAGGCGTTAGCCCTGCATCGACCATCATCTCCAACTCTTGGTGAACAGAAAACCCAGGAACAACAGCGCCAAATGAGTCGGTTCCAAGCAGTAGAGGTACGCCTGCATCATGCATCTCAAACAGTAGCGCGGAAAACGTTTCGATATTTCGCGCGATGTGAGCGACGACCGCGCCTTGATCACCTAAGTACTCGCCGATGACCTTGGCAAAACCTGTCCGGTATTCATTGGTTTCCGGATTCATATATTCTTCGCGCACGCGCTTGGGCAGGTACAACAGGCGCTCATCCATCTGCAAATCGGCAAACCGATCATCTGATAGGTAATTGAGAATGTATTGGTAGATTATCAAAGTCGGATCGACGTATATGCCGGCCTCGGCCACATCTCGGACAACTGGCGCACGGTACGCGGGATCGCTCATCCGATCAGCATGGGTGAAATAGGCTTTTAGGTAATTCTCTAAAGAACCCGCCGCTGCCTTCCCATGTGCTGGATCGCGCGACACATACACAAACTCTTCGATGTGTTCGATCGCATCGACACTGAGAGAATCGGAAAGCGGCCTCAGGTGCTGCGTGTGTCCAGTTATGCGTAGCCCGCGACTGCGCGCGCCGCTGATGAGCTTGTCGTAAACCTCACTGTCGAGAGGTCCATGAACCTTAATGACGTCATATCCGCGCTCAACATGATGGTCAAGCATCGACTGAACCTCGGCCAATGTCGGGAGCTCTTTCGCGTGTAGTTGCGGCCCGCTAACCAAGTATCGCGGGCCATCAATGCGTCCAGCTGCGACATCGGCGCGTAACTGAAGATGGTCAATGTCAACGTTGCCATTGCGATCCGCGAGTCCCATATTGAAAACCGTCGTCACGCCGTTGGCAAGGAATAGGTTGAACGCAGCCAGTGGATCCATGCGCATATGAACGTGCATGTCGGTCAGTCCCGGCGTGAGATATTTTCCAGCGGCATCTATGCGTGTTGGTGCGTCAATGTTGGCAGCTGACGATTGCTCCACAATGGCGACAATCACGCCGTCCCGAACTGCGATCGCCCTGCCAGCGAGGACGATCTCCTCAGTTAACGGAACGACATTGACGTTTTCGAATACATAGTCAGCGTCGATTCCTGCGTGCTGTGTTGTACAGCCGATCGCAGTCGAGGCCGCCAGAAAAATGCCGACTATTCTTACTATTGGACACATATATAGAATTCCATGAGCGATTGAGTTGAGAGCTAGCGCAAATCCGACCCCTGCGCGTAGCAGCCGACAAACATAATCACGAAAATAGAGGACGGAAGAAATACACGTGCGTGTAGAGTCATTCGGCGGTCCCTCTGTTGTTGTTCGACTTGTTCGCCAAGTCGATATCAATGGACAATAGATGCACCCTGATGCTGATTTGGATGCGAACACACCAACATTGAAGATCACATCATCGCGATCGGCCACCAGCGGTTATTGAACAAATTGCGTTAATCTGTCCACGTGGCATGAATGAGCGGACCAAAAACGGATTCGCCGGTCTCCAAGGACCAAAGGTCCAGAGTCCCGCTTACTAGATTCTCTACTAAGACAAATCGATCCACCAAACTCGTAAGGCACGTACGCTCACACAAAACCTTTGGCGGTTCACCGGCGACTACTAATATCGAAGGTTGGCGCAAAACGTTCGACGGTTTTTTCTTCCGATGGAATCGGCTCATCACACAACGCGGACCCACTCGACATCACAAGAGTCAAAACGATCGCGACGCGGCTATCAACAGACATGATTCCTTCTATCATCGCCTGACTCAATGTGCACAGAATACTTGACCGTACTGTGTTCTAAGGGCAATTCAAGGAACACGATCGAAAAATGAGATCAGGTGCCGGTATTATCCTGCACTTGCCGCCGGGCACTTGGAGGAGGGCGCTAAGAATGTGTGAAAAGTTAAGGGCTAACTTCGGATCAAAAGTTAAGCCCTGGCTTTGCCGCTAAAACAAAGAGCGAACCGTTGATTAATGAACCAGGGCCAAAGCAGTTTGACGACTGCAAACCTAGTCCAGTGCTGATTTCTCACCCAAAGTCGCCATATTTGGGAGTTCTTGGCTATACTGAGTGTAGAAAAACAAGAAAACGGTACGTATCGAATGCTCGATGGACATATTTGCCGCGGCTCTGCGGTTACCTTGAGGAGCATCGTGAGAGCTGGGAGGCTGGCGCCCACTAATTACCAATAGTTGGGATTGGACTCGTTACGTCGAATAGGTAGTGCGTAGGACGTTAGGAAACGGTTTCCACGTCTGAAACAGCTGATCAAGTTATACATCCAGGAGATTGTCTTACCACATCATCGCACGGTGCCGATTCAGGGGAGAAGGTCATGGGGATAACTGTGGAAATGGGGAGAGACCAATGAGAACAATCGTACTCGTGCACGGTATGGGGCAGAACACAGCGGACGACTTTCGCGAGACGTTTGCTAAATCGGCGATTGAAAGTCTCGCGCTTTATGGGCTGACAGGCAAGTGGACGAAATCCAAAAATGAGTTTGCAGTCAACTACGACGGTAACAAGTGGGAAAAGACGAGAGTCATTGGATTTGGATACAACGAACTGTTTGAGAGTCGAAGACAAAGAATTGGCGATGGCTCGAAATCAGTCCTGGAACGTCTTGAAACGGTCGGGTTAGCCGATAACCCTCGACGATCGATCGTTAGCGGATTGGCAAATCTTGGCGCCGCATTTGGAAAGGACAAGTTTTTTCAAACACACTTCGGTGACGTCCTGATGTACGCGTTTACCACCGTTGGCGAGCAGGTGAGAATCAGTTTGGCCGAAATGATCGCTGGCATAATCGCTAGAGGTACTGCGCCGACCGACATCCACATCGTCGCACATTCCCTGGGCAATTCAGTAACACATGATGCACTCGCACATTTAAGTGCGAAGCATCATGAGCGAGGAGCGTCGCAACTAAACATCGTCACGCACAAACTCGGTTCGGTTCATATGATTGCCAACGTTAGCAACGTTCTTGATTACTACGTACCTGTCTTTGAGTCATACGTGAGACCTGGAAAGGAGGGCTGTGTAAATGCTTACTACCAGTACAACAATACATTCGACCCGTTCACGAGAGTATCCCCATTCGCGCCTAAAAATGACGGGTCTTGGGTAATATCGAGCGTTTACAGAAACAGTTACAAGGCTGTTGCGACAAACGATATTTCTGGCGGAAATGTTCATGGACTTCGGCACTACCTGTTGAATCCTGAGAATAGCGCGAGAATATTTGCGGAAGTCTTCAACGTTGATCTAACTAGTGTCTTCGCCGGGGCAAAAGCGGCGTACAAGCTCTTAACGCTGGATCAAAAGGCGCAAGCAGCAAAACAAGCGCTTCAGAAAGTGTCGATAACTGACGAGAAGTCTATCAAGAACATGGAGAAGGCGTTAAAGGCACTTTCCAAGTTTCTTAAAGATATTAAGTCTAGTTGGGACGACTAATCAGTTAGGGAAACAGTCATGAAAGAGAACAAGATTCTGTTCGTCACCTGCGGGCTGATTTGCGTGACAAGTGCGGTAGATGCGAAAGAAGCCGATGGTCTATTTATTAGCAAAGAGGCCGCGTCCTATATCGCGACTGTATGTGGTTCTGATGAGAAGATGATCGGCGACACGCGCAGTGATGAACAGCGAAAACAAGAAGCTGAAATTAGGAAAGAAGAATTCAAAACGGTCTCGGAGAGTGTGTTCTTCAAAGAGTCGGCAGAGCTAGCTGCGAAAACGATTGTTATGTACTGCAGCGGGAGAAGTCGAGCGACTCTCGATCTGTACGATAGCATCATTGCCGTAGCTGAAAAACTCGAGAAAGAAGCAAGTAACGACGGCATCGATTGGCAATCTGTCGAAGAGGAAGGCACGGTTGGAATCAAAGGTCTCATTGATTACGTCAAGGGCGAATCAAAAAAGGGCGTACAGATTGCAAATATCAAGCACACGATCAGAAGCATAGATAGGCCGGTAAGGCTCACAAGCGGCGACTTAATCTCGACACCTGAAAGTCAGGATCAATGCGATGCCGCTGTTAGTCGGCTTGCGGCGGGAACTGACTGCAACGAGTACCTCAAAGAATTCTCCGACATCTACAAAGCAGTGCACACACTTTACGCAAGTGCCGACGCAGCAATAGCTGCGGCTCAATTGATGGAGTTAGACAATCATTGGTCACAGTTTATGAACGAGACAGTCGACCAAACGCCGCTGGAATTATGGTGGAACGGGAGGCTATTTCGACAAAAGCACAAAGGGTACAGAGGTTTTGTTTCACCGCCCAAATGGCAGCACGTACTGCTTAAGCCGTATGTCGCCGTAGACTGGGTAGGCGACGCACCGGACGGAAGTCAGGTCCAGGAAGCTGTAGTTCTCGATATTTGGGGGCTAAAGCGATGGGACGCGAGGCAGACCAAGTGGTACAAACCAATTGGTGGATCTATACACATCGCGGCGTCTGATAGGGCGAATCAAGAGGACTGGGGGGTAGGCCTATCGGTGCACTTCACAGAAATGCATACGATTGGGATTACATCATATGACGGAGAAGTTGGCGTATTCCTGTCCTTTGACCTCTGGAAGAATGCAACCGATAAATACCAGACGGCGGATAAGAGAATAGAAGAATTTCGGACATTAAAAGAAGAGATTGAGGCTGATCCACTCGAGGCATTCCTTAAAAAAGCAGGCGAAGACTAGGGTTCTTTTGTGCGGAATGGAGACTGTAAAAAAATCTGTGTAACTGCCTATCATTGAACCCGGATACGGGTAAGGATAGGCAGATTATGAAAAAGAAAGAACTGCAGGCCATCGCCCAAGCGGCCGCCAAGAACATCAAATCTGAAGAAGATCTCAACGA
>JAJFKU010000059.1 GCA_021773035.1 Woeseiaceae bacterium | reverse complement strand
TCGTTGAGATCTTCTTCAGATTTGATGTTCTTGGCGGCCGCTTGGGCGATGGCCTGCAGTTCTTTCTTTTTCATAATCTGCCTATCCTTACCCGTATCCGGGTTCAATGATAGGCAGTTACACAGATTTTTTTACAGTCTCGACGGCATCGGCCCGCCCGGATCAACACCTGTTCAGCACGTTGACCGGTACCGGAAATACATGCCGACTGTCGGGATGCGGTGGGAACGCCAATGACCTCGCCTGTGGGTCGTGAAGAGGTCATTGGCGTTCCCACCGCATCCCTGCACCGAACATCAATTCGTTGAACAAGCTTCGCCGCACTGTACGGTCGGGTCTGAGTTACTACAATAACGTCTATTTCCGGCGATTACTCTTCCGAAGATCAGTCAAGAACGCCCTCGTCGCCAAGGAGATCGTCGTCATCGTTCTCCATCTCGTCCTCTTCTTCCTCTTCCTCGAGATCGTCGTCGATTTCATCCCCGTCTTCGAAATCGTCGTCTTCCTCGAGCTCGTCTTCTTCGTCGATATTGTCACGTTCGAAGTCGTCGTCTTCCTCGTCCTCGAAATCGTCCCGCGTTTCGTCTTCTTCCTCATCGTGTTCTTCGTCGAGTTCGTCTTCCTCGCGCTCACGGTCGCGCTCTTCTTCTTCCTCTTCCTGGCGCTGTTCATCGCGCTCACGATCGCCCTCGTCTTCTTCGTCTTCTTCGTCTTCTTCGTCTTCCCAGTCGTCGTCGCCGACGCCGTCGTCATCCGGGCCGCGCATTTCAGAGATCGCTGCATCGAGCTCGTCCGAGTCGTCGACGACAATCATTGTGACGTCAAGGCCTTCCAGCGCCTCTTCGGCGCGCACCGTGGCCGGGAAGAACGCCATACAGGTCAGTATGAGTACTGCGGTAAACAGGCTAAGACGTTTCATGGTTCTACTCCGTTAGCTGACGTCTATCCGTAGCCGAAACGTCCGGCCACGATCGTCGTGTGTAAGGGTCGCATGCACCTCACCGCCAAGTGGCGATGTGGCGATAAGTTTGAGCGGCAGCAGGTTCTTGCCGGCATTGAGGCTGGTCTGCCAGGTAACTTCGCGCTGGCCGGGGAAACCGGACATTTCGATGCCGTCCGGAAGCTGCACCGTTAGCATCGCGGCGTCGAGGGGTCTTGTCGACGCAAAAACGAGATTGACCGTCCTCGGTACTTCCACGCTCATGCTAACCGTCGGAATGTCCGCGTCTGTCGCCGGTAAAACGGGCGCTGTCAGGAAAAACCCGCCAATCATCCATAGCGCCAGGCCAGCGGCTATCGCTGAACCGAAGCCGGTGAGCATCCAGCGATTGCGTTGCCGACGCGTCCCCTCATGCGTCGCCCGCACAAGTGCCTGGTCGAAAAAGTCGCTGCTTGCTGCCGGCATCGGATAGTCCTTTAAGAGTGCCTGGATCTCCTGATCCCTGAGGTCTGTGTCTTCGTTTTGCATGGTTTCTTCCTGCCTGATCCCTAACACGATGCCTGTCAGGAAAAGGTTCCGTCATTGCTCAAGATTTCTCGTAAGCGCGCGCGCACGATGTAAACGGGACTTCACAGTGCCTACCGGAGTGCCCATAAGTTCCTGTATCTCGGTGAGTTTATAGCCTTCGGTGTCGTGCAGAAGTACGATCACACGATGTTCGTCGCTGAGTTGGGAGAGCGCCGCGTCCAGTTTTTTTATGCGCTCCAGCCGCTGCTGATTCCAGGCCGGGTCGTCCGGCCCGGGCAGTCCGGCGAGGCCCTCGCCGCCCATTTCCCCCTCTTCGATCGTATGCAGGCGCCGCCGCGCAAAGCGCCGACGCTCGTCGATAAACAGGTTGTACATGATGCGCGCGAGCCAGGAGCCGGGCTCATCGATGTTGACGAGATCGTCGAGTTTGCCGAATGCCTTTACCAGTAGCTCCTGGAACAGATCTTCGGCCTCGGCTTTCTGGCCGGTCAAGCGCCATGCCAGCCGGTACAGTCGATCGAAGTGTGGCCGTACGAGTTTCTCGAACGTGTTGTTGGCGTTGTCTATGGTTCGCTGCCTGCCTTAACGAATACATAGTTTCTATGATGCACGGCCGCGCGAACGTGGTTGTAGGTCGCAAATTTCGAATAATGTACGAACTCGCCGCGCCCTCTGTTGCGCAGGCTGCGGTGATCCTCCGGGGACACGTAGAAAAAGTAACCGTCGTAGCCGAGCCCTTCGAGAAAGGAGAAAAGCTCACCACTTTCCGCTTCCGAGTCATGGCACTCGAACAGCAGTGTGGGCCGGTCGCGACGTAACATCTGCGCGCCGCCCTGGAACACCTGCAGCTCGTGGCCCTCGACATCGCACTTGACGAAGCGAATCGGTCCAAGCCCATGTTCGGCGATGTAGTCGTCAAGCCGAATGACGGGAACATCAATCTGATCCAGACCGTCTTCCGCCTCTGTGTGAAAGCTCGCCCTGCCGGACCCGGCCTCACTGCGTCGCATGGTCAGAACGCCCGGTGTGGACGACAGGCCCTGGTTGACCAGCGTCATGTTATCGAGCCCGAAGCTGGTCTTGACGTCACTCAGGTGTTGGCCAAGTTCCGGCTGTGCCTCGAATGCGACGAGTCGTCCCTGCGGGCCTGCGGCACGAGCCATGTAGATCGAAAAAACACCCTTGTTCGCACCTATGTCGAGGACAACGGCCCCCGCAAGGTCTGCTTTCCTGACATACTGAATCGAAGCGACTTCAGATTTGAAACGCAGCCGCCAACAGCGGTGAACCATGTGAAGTTTGTCCCAGGCACCCAGCGGCATGCAGATCTCGTTTTGTCCCGATTGAGGCACGGATTGTCGCATAGACGGACACCTTTTCTATAGGCGCCGCCATACTTCGGTCGGAACTCAAGGAATCCGGGAGTCTGGCATGACGAACTTCACGATAAACACGAAGTCGGTCTCATTTGATGGCGACGAGAACACGCCGCTACTCTGGGTGATTCGCGATGCCCTGAATATGACCGGCACGAAGTTCGGTTGCGGTATCGGGCAGTGCGGCGCCTGTACCGTGCACATCGACGGCCGGGCACGGCGTTCCTGCATTACGCCGGTCTCCACAGTCGATGGGCAGACGATCACCACTATCGAAGGACTCGCCGCGCCGGACGGCGAGTTGCACCCGGTGCAGCAGGCCTGGCTCGAGCACGACGTGCCGCAGTGCGGCTACTGCCAGGCCGGCCAGATCATGGCGACGGTCGACTTTCTCAAGCGCTACCCCAAACCCAGCGACGAAGATATCGACAACAATATGACGAACATTTGTCGCTGTGGCACCTACGTGCGTATTCGAAAAGCGATTCATCGCGCCGCCGAACTCAATGCGCCGGGAGAAGACTCATGAGTGCCGTTGCCGACAAAGTCGGTATGACGCGGCGCCGGTTTCTTATCGCAGGCAGCGGCGTCGCCGGAAGCCTGGTGCTGGGGTTGCCCGCATTCGCCGGTGCGCCACTGGATAGCGATCGCCTCATTGGCTTCTTCGTGCAGATAGAAACAGATGGCAGCGTCATTATCGGCAGCAACCAGCCCGAAATCGGTCAGGGAGTGCGTACTGCCCTGCCGATGCTCGTTGCCGAAGAACTGGACGTGGACTGGTCGATGGTGAGTGTTCGCCAGATGCCATTGGGTATCGTCAAGACAGCAGACGGCTATGACTGGAAGTACGGCGTGCAGGGGGTCGGCGGCAGCACCGGCCTGACTGAGAATTTTGATCACATGCGGCAGGTCGGCAGGACGGCTCGCGGGCAGCTGATCAAAGCTGCAGCGAAACGACTCGGCGTCCCGGAAGAGCAATGCAGCACACGGCCGGGTGTCGTTATCTGCAGCGCGCTGGGAACGGAGATTCCCTATGGCGAGCTCGTTTCCGAGGCATCGCGACTGCCGCTGCCAGCAGAGAGCCCTGCACTGAAATCGATAGACGACTACCGCATTGTCGGGTCGCGGCAAAAGACCATCGATGCTCGCGATATCGTAACCGGCAAGACCCGGTACGGTGTCGATACGGTGGCGGCGGAGATGCGCTACGCAGTCATCGCGAGGGCGCCGGTGTTGAATGCCACGGTACGGTCTTTCGACGACCGGGATGCACGAAAAGTGGCGGGGGTGCTGGACGTATTCGAAATCAAGGGGCCTGAACTCGATGCGCCCTACCTGATTCTCGCCAGCGGCGTCGCCGTCGTCGCAACATCGACATGGGCGGCTATGCAGGGGCGCGATGCGCTGACAATAGAATGGAACGAGAGCCCGAATGCCAATGACAACAGCCAGGCGTTCTGGCGGGAAAACGAGAATGCGCTGAAAGAAAAGGGCCAGGTCGTCCTCGACGACGGTGACTTCGATGCTGCAATGGAGTCGGCGGAGAAGGTGGTAGTACGTCAATATCGTGTGCCATTCGTTTCTCATGCTCCGCTTGAGCCACAAAACTGCTACGCGTTCGTGGAAGAGGATCGTTGCCACATTATCGCCCCGACACAGTCGCCGAGTGGTTCGTCTCGTTCGGCCGCGGCGGTTACCGGTCTGCCGAGAGAGAACATACGTGTGGACATGACGCGAGTCGGCGGCGGATTCGGACGTCGCCTGACAACAGACTATGTTGCCGAGGCGGCGATGGTTTCAAAGCACACGGGCTGGCCCATCAAGCTTCAGTGGTCCCGGGAGGACGATGTCAAAAACGATTTCTACCGGCCTGGCGGGCTGCACGAGATGCATGCCGGTGTTAACGGCAACGGCGAAATCACCGCGTGGGCGCAGCGCCTGGCGAGCGCCAGCAAATACTATCGGCGACCGGATATGCCCGACGAGAATCTATTCGGTGCTGAACTCTACGTCGACGATTTTCCGCGACGGATTATCGACAACGTGCGCATGGAGTACTTTCACAATACGATCGGATTACCACGAGGCTCATGGCGTGCACCCGCTCATACGGCGAACGCGTTTGTGATTCAGAGCTTCCTGGATGAAGTTGCTTACGAAACAGGTCAGGACTCATTGCAGTTAAGGCTTAAGCTGCTGGGCGAAGATCGAGAGCTGGAGTACGGCGGACATGGTGGCGAGACCTTTAATCCGGGTCGATTGTCGCGCTTGCTCACATTCGTGGCGGAGCAGATTGGTTACGGGCAAAAACTGCAGCAGGGTCGCGGCATCGGTATCGCGACGCACTGTACGTTCGGTGGTTATGCCGCGCATGCGATGGAAGTCACGGTAGCGGACGGCAAGCTAAGAATAGAGCGAATCGTCGCAGCGATCGATTGTGGCCTGGCGGTGCACCCCAATGCCGTAGAGGCGCAACTGCAGGGTGGGACAATAGACGGCATCAGTACTGCGCTCGGGCTGGAGATAACCGTTGAGAACGGGCAGGTCCAACAGTCCAACTTCCACGACTACCCGCTGGCGAAAATAGCCGCGATACCCGCACTGTTCGAGTCACATATTCTGCCCTACGACGACAAGCCTACCGGCGTCGGAGAGATGGGGATTCCGTCGGCGGCACCGGCACTGACCAATGCCATTTTCGCCGCGACCGGAATTCGCATCCGATCGCTGCCTATCGCCGAGCAACTCGAAAGCTAGAAACTCAGCTGAAAAATAAAGTAGTGGTCGATCAGTAGCGCCGCAAACAAAAAGCCGAGATAACTGATCGAGTATTTGAACATCGCCATGGGCAGCTCTACATCGTCATAGTCGCGATACATACGAATCGCGTAGACCATAAAGTACCCGCCCAAAACCAGCGCTGCCAGCAGGTAGATAAGCCCGCTCATGCCGATCAGGTAAGGCATGACCGTGACCAGCAACAGGAGAATGGAGTACAGGAGAATGTTGAGCCGTGTGTAGGCCTCGCCGTGTGTCACCGGCAACATCGGAATGTCGACTTTGGCGTATTCTTCCTTTCTCGCAATCGCCAGCGCCCAGAAATGTGGTGGCGTCCAGACAAAAACGATCAGGAACAGCAGCAAGGCGCCGCTGGTTACCTCGTTGGTGACAGCGGTCCAGCCGAGGATTGGCGGCGCGGCACCGGCGGCGCCGCCAATAACGATATTTTGCGGAGTCGCCCGCTTTAGCCAGACCGTGTAGACGACCGCGTAACCGATCAGTGAGAAAAACGTGAGTACCGCCGTCAGCGGATTGACGGCGAACCAGAGAATAATCATAGAAATGACGCAGAGTATCGAAGCAAACGTGAGCGCCGATTTCTGCGTGAGCTTGCCTTGCGGTAAAGGGCGTCCGCGCGTTCGCATCATCAGTATGTCGATACGGGCATCGAGCACATGATTGAAAACGGCCGCCGATGATGCCGCCATGCCGATACCGAGCGTGCCGAAGATTAACGCATCAGCGCCTGGCCAGCCGGGCACGGAAAGAAACATACCGACAACCGCGGTGAACACGATCAGTATGACGACGCGCGGCTTGGTCAGTTCGTAGTAGTCGCGCCAGTCGACCAGTGTTTCCACGTTGGTATTCAACAAAGCTCCCGTTTAACCGATGCGAGACAGTTTCAGAAGTCGCTTGATATCCTCGACCATATCGCTGGGGTCGATGCCGGGCTCAAAATACATTATCAGGTTACCCAGGGGGTCCATCAGAAAATATCCTCCCGTCGCCAGTGCCGCAGGTTTCTTGTTATACAGCAGTTTGGAGAGCTCACCATCCTGAGTGGCGATCAGTCCCGCGTGGTCGTCGGCAAGAAACACTGTATCGGGCACCGATTCGCCGTGCAAGAAGACCCGCAGTAAACGGTCCATTTCCTTGCCGAGCATCTTGCGGGACTGGCGGATCGTGTACAGGGAATTCTCGCAACCGGCGTCGCAACGGCCTTCGTTGACATACAGGAGCGCCCAGTAACCATCCGCGGATCGGCCGATCTCTGAGTCGGGGAGGACCTCAGCGACGTTGACGAAAGGCTGCAGTAGCGCTCCGTGGTTGGTTCGCCCTTCGGGCTGCAGCGCACCACTGTAATACATCACAGCAGCTACGAGCAGCGGTCCCAGGAAAACCGATGCAATAAGCAGCATCTGCACGCGTGCCCAGGTGGTTCTTTTTGTCGTCATGTGTCGAACCGCTTCTTGCGGTAATTCCAGACCAGCAGGCCCATCAGGACCGCGCCCATCGCAAACCATTGCAGCGCATAGCCAAAGTGCTTGCCCGGCCCGAACTCGCTGGGTACCCAATGGCGCAGAAAACCGTGCTGCTCGTCATGTTCCATCAACAGCACGAACGGCTGGACTTCCCGGCCGAGCGCGATGGAAATTTCCTCAGGTGACGGATAAACGGCGTGTTTTGGCCACTGTTGACCGGCTTCTATCGCCGCGCCCATTTTGTAACCGGCCTTCGGTAACGATCCTGCGCGGCCGCGAATGGTCAGTTCTCCGGCGGGCAATTCGAGACGGCTGGTATCGAAGCCGCCGCTGGCCTTTTCTACCCAGCCTCGATTGACCAGCAACAGGGGTTTACCGGTGGCGATTTCGAGCGGAGTGATGACGTAGTGTCCGTAGCGGCTGTTGATAATAATGTTGTCAAGAATCAGCTGGCGGCCGCCGTCATAGCGACCGCTGACCTTGATGCGCTGAAAAGAGCGAAACTCCATACCGTCTCGCCACTCGCTAAAGGTCGACTCCGTATTGTAAGCGTACTGCGTTGCACGCTTTTCCAGGCCGCGCGACAGCTGCCAGACGCCAAGGCCTGCGAATTGAATAACCAGAACGGTGCCGGCAACCAGCGGTAGCCAAGTGGGGAGCGGCTTTTTTGGCTTGTCGTTCACGTTATACTGCGTGCTCGATTCTCAGGTAGCGTTGTAATGAAATTCGTAGTCTTCATCTTACTGGCAGCCATTCTTATCAGTCTGGGTTCCGGGCTGTTCCACCTGTCGCGCGACAACGCGGACTCGACCAAGCTGCTTCGAGCCCTGAAGATCAGGGTAGCACTGTCCGCCGTCCTGGTATTGTTTCTGGTCGTATCCTATTTCACCGGCTGGATACAGCCCCCCTCGTAGCCACAGGTGGTTTCACCACCAGCGTCCTGCAGCGGACTACATCCAGTAGACGAACACGTACAGCGCGATCCAGACAACGTCAACAAAGTGCCAGTACCAGGCAACGGCCTCGAAGGCGAAGTGTTTTTCCGCCGAGAAGTGGCCCTTCAACACCCGGAACCAGATTATCGTCAACATGATGGCACCGATGGTTACGTGCAGACCATGGAAACCCGTGAGCATGAAGAACGTGGAACCGTAAATACCGCTCGTTAGCTTGAGGTTCAGGTGCTGATAGGCCTCTACGTACTCGAAGCCCTGCAGGAAGATGAAGATGAAACCCAGCAAAAAGGTCATAGCCAGGAACGCCGTCACCTGTGCGCGCTTGCCGGCGATCAATGCGTGATGCGCGATGGTAAGCGTGATCGAACTGGTCAACAGCAACGCGGTGTTGATCAGCGGCAGGCCAAAAGGTGGCATCGCTTCGTAGTCGCCACCCATGTTGCCCGGGCCGTTGCTGGGCCAGGTGCTTTCGTAGCCTTCCCATAAAAGCAGGTTGGTAAAGAAGTTGTTGCTCTCACCGCCCAGCCATGGAATCGCCATGTTACGGGCGTAGAACAGTGCGCCAAAGAAGGCGGCAAAAAACATGACCTCTGAAAAAATAAACCAGAACATGCCCTGTCTGAACGACTTGTCGACCTGGGCATTGTACAAACCGCCTTCGCTCTCACCGATGACGGCGGCAAACCACCCCGTGATCATGAAAACGATAATCGCGAGGCCTGTGAGCATGATGTAGAAGCCCGCACCGGCGCCATTCAGCCAGTTGGATACGCCAACCATCATGAACAGCAGTCCGAGTGAGCCTACTGCGGGCCAGTGGCTGCCGTGCGGTACGTAGTAGCGTTCGTCTGTATGTGTCGTCATGTCAATTCTCTGTATTCGCCGCTAGCCTGGCGGTGTCGAAAAACGTGTACTGCAAAGTTATGGTATCGACGTAATCCGGCAATTCCGGGTTGACGATAAACTGCAGCGGCATCGGTCGCTTTTCACCAGCCTGAAACTCCTGGCTGGTGAAACAGAAGCACTCGATCTTCGTAAAGTGTCCGGCCGCGGTGTTTGGTGCCACGCTGGGTACTGCCTGTGCGACCTTGGATTCGTCGGAGAGGTTCCTGGCGGTAAACGTCGCGAAGTACATCTTCCCCGGATGCACGGTCATGCTATCGGCATCTGCGGCAAACTCGAACTGCGCATATTCGTTCAGCGAGGTTACAAATTCGATACGGACTTCGCGTGTCAGATCGGGCGCTTCCGCAACTACCGCCGCCTCCGAATTAGTGCGACCACCGAAGCCGGTGATGTCACAAAAAACGTCGTACAGGGGCGGCAGCAAAAAAACGCCGAACGAAAACGAACCGACGACCAGGACCAGCAACTGGGCGATGAGACTGCGGTTTGCCCTGGAATCAGGCACGTACAACTCCCATCATTATGAAACCAAGATAAAACGCGATGGCAATTGCCGCAACGATCAGCGTCGTGCGGCGGATGTTCTTTTTGCGCTCAGCGTCGTCCATGGCTAGTGAAAACCGTGAGATTCGTTGAGTTTGGGCGGTGTCTCGAAGGTGTGGTAAGGCGCCGGTGACGGCACTGTCCATTCCAGTCCCGGCGGGTTGTCCCAAACCTCCGCCGTTGCCTTTTCACCCTTCTTCGACGTCAGCAGTACCCAGACGAACAGCAGTTGTGAGAGACCGAAACCGATTGCGCCGATACTGGCCACGGTATTGAAGTCGGCATATTGCGTCGAGTAGTCGGGGATACGCCGCGGCATGGCTGCGAGGCCCAGAAAGTGCATCGGGAAGAACGTGATATTGACGAAAATCGTCGATGCCCAGAAGTGCGCCTTGCCCAGTGTTTCGTTGTACATGTGGCCAGTCCACTTCGGCAACCAGTAGTAGGCACCCGCCATAATGGCGAACACCGAGCCCGGCACCAGCACATAGTGAAAATGTGCTACGACAAAGTAGGTGTCGTGGTACTGCACGTCAGCGGGAGCGATTGCCAGCATCAGGCCGGAAAAGCCGCCGATCGTAAACAGGAAGACGAATGCGAGAGAAAACAGCATCGGCGTTTCAAAGGTCATCGCGCCGCGCCACATCGTTGCAACCCAGTTGAAGATTTTTACGCCGGTCGGAACGGCGATCAGCATCGTCGCAAACATGAAGAACAGCTGACCGGTCAGCGGCATGCCGACTGTGAACATGTGGTGTGCCCAGACAATGAACGACAGGAAGGCGATACACGAGGCGGCGTATACCATCGAGTCGTGACCGAACAGCGGTTTTCTCGAGAACGTCGGAATGATCTCTGACACAACGCCGAAGGCCGGCAGGATCATGATGTAAACCTCGGGGTGGCCGAAGAACCAGAAAATATGCTGGAACATGACCGGGTCGCCGCCGCCGGCGGCGAGGAAGAAGCTGGTGCCGAAGAACTGATCGGTCAACAGCATTGTGACAGCGCCGGCGAGCACGGGCATTACCGCGATCAGCAGATAGGCCGTGATCAGCCAGGTCCACACAAACATCGGCATTTTCAGGAGCGACATGTCCGGTGCGCGCATGTTGATAATGGTAACGATGACGTTAATCGCACCCATGATCGACGACAGCCCCATCAGGTGCACCGAGAAGATCAGGAACGGGAAGGCATCGCCCGTTTGCAGTATCAGTGGCGGGTACATTGTCCAGCCGCCGGCGGGTGCGCCGCCTGGCATGAACAGTGTCGACAACAGGATGCCGAACGCAACGGGCAGTATCCAGAACGACCAGTTGTTCATGCGCGGCAGCGCCATGTCCGGCGCGCCGATCATTAGCGGGATCATCCAGTTGGCGAGGCCGACAAAGGCTGGCATTACCGCGCCGAACACCATGATCAGCGCGTGCATCGTCGTCATCTGGTTGAAAAATTCGGGATGGACAAACTGCAGTCCGGGGATCGCAAGCTCGGAGCGAATGACCATCGCCATGGCGCCGCCGATGAAGAACATGATGAGGCTGAACACCAGGTACATCGTACCGATGTCCTTGTGGTTCGTTGAGAACAACCAGCGTCCTATGCCTTTTGCGGGGCCATGGTCGTCGTGGTGGTCGTGTGCGTCAGCTACTGCAGCGGTCATTACTTATTGCTCCACATTTCGGCTGTCTACCCAGGCTGCAAAGGCCTCGGGCTCGACGACTTCGACAACGATCGGCATGTAACCGTGATCCTTGCCACACAATTCGGCGCACTGGCCGCGGTAGGTTCCGACTTCGTTAGGGCGGAACCACGCCTCATTGACGATGCCGGGAATAGCGTCCTTCTTGATAGCGAAATCAGGCATCCACCATGAGTGAATTACGTCGCTGGCTGTGAACAGCAAACGAATTTTGGAGCCGCTGGGGACGACGACCGGGTTGTCGACGTCAAGCAGATAGTTATCGACACTGAAGGGATCAACACCGGACTGCTTGCGGCGTGCTTCGAGACTTGAACGTGCCAGGCTGGAGTAGAACTCAATATCGGAGTCCTGGTATTTGTAATGCCACTTCCACTGATAGCCGGTGACGACGATGGTGAGATCCGGGTTGCGCGAGTCCTCCATCCGCACCATCGTTTCGGCAGTGGGAACCGCCATCAGAACAAGGATGACGACCGGAATCGTGGTCCAGACAATCTCGGCTGTCGTACTGTGCGAGAACTTTGCCGGTTCTACGCCCTTCGATTTTCTGTGTTTGATCAGCGAATAGATCATGACACCGAAAACGACTGCCCCGATGCCCACGCACCACCAAAACACCATCATGTGGAGGTTGTAGGTTTCGAGGCTCAGGTCTGTGACGCCTTTGGGCATGTTAAGGGCCCAGTCAGCGCTCGCCGTGCCAGCCAGTAACAGGCCTGACAGACTCAAAAATGATTTTCGTATCATCGATTGTTCACCTTGCGAGCCGCGCGCGGCCGCACATCTAGTCGTCTCGGGTAGCTTCAATATGCCCTGGGAGCACCGGGAATTTGTCCGTTGACCGGATTGGCTGGATTACACCGCCAAAAAGCTCGCGAAGTGTACTCAAATCAGGTCGGCCATGCAATTCGTATTAGCCGAAGCAGATAGAAGGATTTTCTTGTTTTACAATGGCTTATGTCTTTGTGTGCAATAAAAGTCGAATCAGCGCCGGCGCCGGGGTATCTGTGCCGCGTCGATGCGATAGTTGCTCGGGTCCATTTTTGGCCCGGCACCCCAGCAGTGACCGAATACCAGCTCGAGGTCCAGCGCAATACCTTCGTTGCCGGCGGCTGTTTCGAGGGCGGCTGACATAGCGCTATATCGGCTCCTGCCCGTCAACGTCTGGCGGCGTTGCTGCAAGGTATTCCGGGCGCCCGCGGCCGTCAGATCTGCAAACAGATCGCGACTGCTGCGATAACTGACCGACAGGCGATCGACATCGAGAACGGGATCGCTTAATCCGGCATTGACGAGGGCATCGCCAAGATCGTGCATGTCCGGAAAGCGCTTTACATGGGCGCCGTCATCAACGGTGGCCCAGGCGCGGCTGATTTCCCGCAGGCTGTCGGGTCCCAGCGTCGCGAACGAAAAAATGCCGCCTTTACGCAAGACCCTGGCTACTTCCGAGAAAACGGGGCCGGGGTCGTCTATCCACGGTAGTAGCAGGTTCGCAAAAATCACGTCTGCGGATCCGGTTGCCAAAGGCAGGGCATCGGCACTGGCCTGGGCGAAGGCGTTCTTCGACAGCCACGCTCTCTTCGCCCGCGCTTTTTTGAGCATACGGTGGGCGACGTCGATCGAAACCAGGCGAGCTTTACGAAAGCGCTTGTTGAGTTGCCGTTGCGCCGCTCCGGTCGCCGAGCCGAGGTCGATAACGGTGTTAGCGTCCACGAGCAGCGGTTCGAGTCTTGTGAGCAGGCCATCGCGAGTCCACTTATAGACAAAGTCGGCGTCGTCGAAATGGTCGGCGGCGCGCTCGAAACGTCGGCGAATATGTCTTGCGTTCAGCATCGACGAAACGTTAACACGCTTTCATAACAGAACGCGCACATTCGCGGCGGGCGAACCTGGTGCGACACTGCGACGATCCGGTCATGTGGATTCTGGATTTTCTGGCACCGCGGAGCTGTGCTTTCTGTGGCACGCCAAGCGAAGGAAACGAGCAGGGTATCTGCAGCGCGTGCTTCACCGACCTGCCGTGGTGCGAACCGGCGGCATCACCGACACCAGGTATTTTCGTGAGCCTGGTGTCGATGTTGCAGTACGAGTTTCCCGTCGACGCAGCGATCAAGGCGATGAAGTTCAGTCGCAGGCTCTACTATCTGCCGGCATTCGCCGAAGTTCTTTGCGCCGCGCGGCCACTGCTTCCCACAGATATTGACGCGATACTCCCGGTGCCGCTGCATTGGCGGCGCAAAACAAGTCGTGGTTTCAACCAGGCAACAGAGCTCGCGAAGCCCCTGGCCGGCCTGCTCA
This sequence comes from Woeseiaceae bacterium, assembly GCA_021773035.1. Lineage (GTDB taxonomy): Bacteria > Pseudomonadota > Gammaproteobacteria > Steroidobacterales > Woeseiaceae > UBA1847. The sequence continues at coordinate 136,317 of JAJFKU010000059.1, read as the reverse complement.
GCGTGCCGGTAGTTCGCCGCGTACGTCGGACCCGGGCAACGCCATTTCAATCCGGGCTGGATGCGGCCGCCAGGGCGAAAAATCTGCGACAGGCGTTCTCGATCGATGCGCCGTTGCACTACGAGCACGTATTGATCGTTGACGATGTTGTAACGACAGGCACGACACTGGTGCAACTGGCGACACTCCTGCGGCACAACGGGGTCAAAAAGGTCAGTGCCTTAACGGTCGCCCGGGCCCGGTAGTCTGCGCAGGACAAGAACGGCGATCAGGGAGATGCTGCCGACAACATCGGCGATGATTATCTTGTGAAGTGCGGCACCGTAGTCTCCGGAGGCATAGGCCAGGATGATAAACGACAACATGCTGACCAGGCCCGCAACACATGCCAGTACCTGCAGCGGTCGCTTGAAAGCCGAGAAGACAATGAAAGAGCCAACGAGCCCGAAGAGAACGGCGCGATGACGCATCAGAATAATCAGGTCGGTACTTGCCAGATCCACGTCATAGAGTTGCTTGAGCTGCTCAACGGATACAACACCGACGAGCGGAGCAACATTAATGACGCCTACGGCGACCAGCAGGAATGCGGTGACACGTTTCACAGATTAATGCGGTGCCTCACCGAAACGACAATGTCATCAGCTTACGGTCTGACCCGCTTCATCGCAAGAAAGCGAAGCGGCAAAGAGTTCTTCGTGCCAGGCAGTGATTCTGGGCCACAGAGCGGCAAGCTCCGGAACGACCAGGCCGAACTCATTCGAAAGAATCGCGATCAGTTCCTCCGCAGAAGCTATTAGCGTCGATTCGCTGCCGTCGGCGCCTATTCGATTGAGTGTGCGGCCACGCAGCACCTGATGCCGATCGCGGGAGCGTTTCTGTGCGACCAGGTTGAGAACGAAACCGGACGAAGGGTCGTTCTGCAGGAATTCGCTCCTGCGCGCCAGCGCCGATTCGTCTGCGGCCTGTTCGCGAAAATCGTAGCTGAACCTGCCGTCGCCCGTGTTTTCCCAGAAGCGCCAGTGCCCATCGGGCAGTTTCTCAAGCCCTATTCGGAATGGCGGTTGATTGTATTGTGACTCTGCAAGCGCAATCGGCCGGATCATACTGCCGCCAAAACCGACATCGACCAGATAAGGCGTTGCGGTATCCGCTGTCCTGACCAACAGACAGAGGTGATTCGACGAGGACATCTCCCCGCGTTCCTCGCGCATGACGCTCGCGGCGATGCGCGTGACCTCGAACCCGATCTCCGACAACACCCAGGCAAACAGCCCGTTTTGCTCATAGCACCAGCCGCCACGCCGGTTGACGACGATCTTCTCGAAGGCGTCCTCCGCGTCGATCGACAGCGGGCGACCCAGCTGGACATCCAGGTTCTCGAACGGTACCGAGCAGACATGTGCTTCATGCAGTGCGGTGAGCGCGTCGGAAGTAGCGGCGATATCTCCGTCATATCCGATACGCCGCAGGTAGTCCGACAGTTTCATAACGACTTCCTCATGGATTTCAGGCGCGATTTCGCGGCGCCCAGAAGCGCGCATGAATAGATTCTGTGAAACCCCGCCAACGCATGAAACCAGAGCCCGAGAGACATTGCTCCGGTCCTGGGGTTTGGTTCAGGCACGACGGCGGAGCCGAAATACAGGCGGCTCCGGGCACCGTCGTCGCTCTGAAGCGGCACTACCATCAACCAAGAGCGCGTCTTGCCTCGGAAGTCGCACATCAGCAACTGCTCGTCGCTACGATTCTCCACGGACCAGGCGGCAAACTTGCCGAGTTCTCCCGCGGCGAGCGCCCGGGCTTCCTGATCACTTGACGGCCTGCCCGCCAGGTAGCTCAAAATCAGTCGTTCGAGTTTGAACAGGCAAGTTGTGTAGAACGCGGTCACGTAGTCTGCCTGAGAAACTGCTGCGGGAAGCACCGTCGTGTAGCAGTCGGTGTAATAGCCTTCCCGAACGTATTCGGCCAGGAACGCGTCGTCCGGCAGTGGGCTCTTTGTTACCGAAAACACGTCATCAGAAGTAGCTCAACGACCGCTTGCCTCCGGATGCAGGATCGTTAGCAGTTGGCTGGTGTGTTGTTTCACCAGCGCCGGTTTGTAGACATAAAAAACCACAAACAACAGCAGAAACGGCGTGAAGCTAATCAGGAGTATCAGGAAGGCGACGATGGCCAGGAAAATTCGCTTCCTGAGGTAGGGCAGAGCGGCGAATCGCTGCCAGACAGAGGCCCAGTCGTCACCACTTGGTGCAGCGCGGACCGCTTGCTTCGAGCGTTTGCCAAACTGGTGAATATGTGTCGAGGATTTCTTCAGCAAAGCGCTGGCGAGGCCGGGCTCTTGAAGCTGTTCGGCGATTCCGAGACTGTGCAGTATCGAACGAGCCTGCGTTGCTTCGATGCTATCCGGATAAGCCCTTACTATGCGCTTCGCTATTCTCTGCGCACGCGCGGTGTATTTTCTTTCGTCTGTCGACCCGGCGCCGATATTCTGAAAGGCAAACTGTGCATCCCGTAACAACTCATCCGCGCTTGCCACGATATTACCCGGTGCCGGGGTGGAACGTGTAGTGCAGGACAATGCCGATGAACACGGCCATACCGATGTAGTGATTGCGCAGGAAGGCCTTGAAACAGGCGGCCGGCTGCCGCTCACGCGCAAGCCACAGGTGGTGCGCCATCATTGCCGCGGCAATAGCGACGGCCGAGTAGTACCAGATGCTCATTTCGGTGCGAACCCCGATGAGCAGTAGTGCGACGAGCATTAGCAGTTGTAAGCCGGCGACAACGAAGAGGTCCATCTCGCCGAAAAGAATAGCCGTCGACTTGACGCCGATCTTGCGGTCATCTTCGCGATCCACCATCGCGTAGAAGGTGTCGTAAACGACTGCCCAGATCATTGCGGCGCTGAATACCAGCCATGCGAGTTCCGGCGTTTCACCGGTTTGCGCGGCAAATGCCATCGGTACGGCCCAGCCGAACGCTGCACCGAGTATGAACTGTGGGATCGACACAAATCGTTTCACGAACGGATACGCGATTGTTAGCCCGGCAGCGACTATCGATAACAATTGCGCAGGACGATTCAGCATGGTCGCGAGGCCGATAGCGATAAGACACAGGGCCGCAAACAGCATCAGCGCTTCCGCCGGCGCAACCGCGCCGGATGCAATCGGGCGTGTTCGTGTTCGTTCTACATAGGGGTCGATTTTACGATCGACATAGTCGTTCAATACGCAGCCCGCTGATCGCATGACGATGACGCCGAGGACAAACACTACAAACAGGCCCTGGTCCGGAGTGCCCTCGCCGGCGAGCCAAAGGGCCCAAAGCGTCGGCCACAGCAACAACCAGATACCGACAGGCTTGTCCAGGCGCATCAGCCTGCCGTAATTGCGCAGCTGGCTGACGAGTTCGGGTGCGAAGTTCGGGGCGAGGAGTTTGCTCATGGTCCCAAGTTTACACTTTCCCGTAATGGCCGGCGTCACCGAGCCAGCGGCGAACAATCGCGGCGGCGTTATGCGCCGAACTCCTGCGCAGTTCTTCGGCGGTGATCTGCACCTGCGGCATCAGTTCCGCGTCGCGAACGAGATCCGCAATACGGTACTCGGGCAAGCCGGTCTGGCGGGTGCCGAGCAACTCGCCGGGTCCGCGAAGCTCCAGATCACGCTGTGCGACGACAAAGCCGTCGTTGCTATCGCGCAGGACAGCGAGCCGCTCTTTGGCGATGCGTCCCAACGGTGTTTTGTAAAGCAGTACGCAGTGACTCTGTGCTGCTCCCCGGCCGACACGGCCACGCAGCTGGTGCAGCTGCGAAAGCCCCATACGCTCCGCATTTTCGACAATCATAAGGCTGGCGTTTGGCACATCGACGCCCACCTCGATTACCGTGGTCGCGACCAGCAGTTGGATAAGACCCTCCTTGAATGCCCTCATGCCCTGCTCTTTTTCGCTTGCGCGCATGCGGCCGTGGACAAGCCCGATACGTGCCTCGGGCAGTGCCTCTGTGAGCATCGTGTAACTCGCCTCCGCCGCCTGGTAGTCGAGCAGCTCGGACTCTTCAATCAACGGGCAGACCCAATATGCCTGCTGACCGCTGGCACATGCCGCTCGTACCCGTTCGATCACTTCGCCACGGCGGATTTCAGGAATAGCAACGGTCGATACAGGCTGGCGACCCGGCGGCAGCTCGTCGATCACCGAGGTGTCGAGATCGGCGTAAGCGGCCATGGCCAATGTCCGCGGTATCGGTGTCGCCGTCATGACCAGTTGATGCGGGTGACCGTCTGCCGATACGCCCTTGTCGCGCAGCGCCATGCGCTGGTGCACGCCGAAGCGATGTTGCTCATCGATGACCACCAGCCCCAAACGGTGAAACTCGACTCCTTCCTGAAACAACGCGTGTGTGCCGACGACGAGCTGGGCGCGGCCGTCGGCAATGCTCGCCAGAGACTCTCGCCTGGCGGCAGCGCGCTGGCTGCCACTCAACCACGCAGGCTCTATGCCCAGCGGTCGAAACCAGTCCGAAAAACTGCGCCAGTGCTGCTCGGCCAGAATTTCCGTCGGCGCCATGATTGCCGCCTGTACACCACAGGCAATGGCCTTGATGCAGGCGATTGCGGCAACGACGGTTTTGCCGGAGCCGACGTCTCCCTGAATCAGCCGCATCATAGGATGCGGCTGTGCGAGATCAGCAAGTATTTCGCCAACCACACGTTGTTGGGCGCCCGTCAGCGTAAACGGTAGTTCGGCAACAAAAGCACTGACATCTTCGTTGCCACCGGACAGCGCCAGCGCATCCTCGCTGGCTGCGAGCAGCCGCAGGTTTCTCAGGCTCAGGTATTGAGCCAGCAGCTCTTCAAAAGCCAGCCGTCGCTGACAGGGGTGTGTGCCAGCCAGCAGACGCTCGATATCTGCGTCCGGCGGCGGGCGATGCAGATAGTCGATAGCGTCTGCCAGCGACGGCATACCGAGTTTTTGCATAATGGTGGCGGGGAGCAGTTCCGGGGGCGGTGTGTCGCGCATCTGTTGCAGCGCCTGATCGGTAAGACTGCGCAGCCGCCCCTGCTGCACGCCTTCCGTGGCCGGGTATATCGGCGTCAGCGAATCGCTGGTTGCAGCGTTTTGTTCTTCTCGCAGCAGGCGGTACTCGGGATGGATCATCTCGAGCCCACTGCTACCTCGGCGGGCCTCGCCGAAACAGGTGATATGAACTCCGGGCCGGAATTGCGCCTGCTGTTGTCGCGAAAAGTGAAAAAACCGCAGCGTTAACTGCCCGCTGCCATCGTCGATGCGGACAAGCAGGTTGCGACGTCCGCGATACGCGGTTTCGGCCAGCAGCACTTCGCCGCCGACGAGCGAACGGACGCCCGGCTTGAGTTCACCAATCCTGACGAGCTGTGTTCTATCTTCATAGCGCAGCGGCAACAGGAACAACAGATCGTCGACTCGAAACAGATTCAGCTTTCCGAGTTTCTTCGCGAGCGCCGGACCGACACCCTTCAACGCTGTAAGTGGTGACTCAGATTGCAAGGACTGCGTCGGCCTCGACGTCGACACCCTTAGGCAGTGACGCGACGCCGATCGCGGCTCTTGCCGGGTAAGGTTGCTCAAAGAAACGTTCCATAACGGTGTTCACGGCAGCGAAGTCGTTAAGGTCGGTCAGGTAGACGGTTATCTTCACCGCGTCGTTCAGGCTGCCACCCGCGGCCGTCGCCACGGCCTCGAGGTTTTCGAAAACCTGTTGCGCGCGCGCCTCGAAATCGCCCGCGACGATTTCCATGGTCGCGGGAACCAGCGGAATCTGTCCGGAGAGGAATACCAGGTTTCCGCTCTGCACGGCCTGCGTATAGGTGCCAATTGCCGCAGGCGCGTTCTCTGTATGGACCGTTTTCTTATTCATTTTTCAATTTCCCTGTTTCTCACGCGCACTCACGCGTTACGCGGATGACGTTTTTCATGTTTCGTACACTTCGCATAATCCTCGCAAGATGTACCCGGCTTTTTACCTGCAGCAGGAAAGACAGTACCGAGCAATCCTCGTGCCGGCCGAGCACTTCCACTTGTTCAATGTTGGAGCCACAATCTGCGATAGTCGCGGCAACCTCGGCGAGCACACCGGGCTTGTTGCGCGTGTCTGTCTGAATCTGGCAGGCGAAGTCGAGATCGATGTCTTTTTCCCAGGTCACCGATATCCACTTTTCAGGTTGCTTGCGAAAATTCGACAGGTTGCCGCATTGATTGCGGTGAATGACTATCCCGCGTCCCGCCGTCAGATAACCCATTACGTCATCCCCGGGAATCGGAAAGCAACACTTTGCGTAGCTGATGACCATGCCTTCGGTACCGGCAATGACGAGGTTCGCACTGTTCTCCGTATCGGTATCGTCCTCGCCGACGCCCACCAGAAAGCGCGCAGTCAGCGGTGGCAGCCGTTCGCCCAGTCCGACCTGTTCAAACAATGCGGTGTCGTCCCCGAGGCCGAGCTCCTTCAGCGCCTCTGCCATGCGTACCTTCCCGACTTTTCGCAATGACGAACCGAGACCCTTCAACGATCGGTCGAGCAGGCGCTTGCCCAGGTCGACCGACTCCGATGAGCGCAGATTCTTCATGTGCTGACGGATCGCCGTTCGTGCTTTGGCCGTGCGTACGAAGGTTAGCCAGTTCGGATTTGGTTTCGCACCTTTAGCGGTAATGATCTCAACCGTCTGGCTGTTCTGCAGCTCGGTGCGCAGCGGCACCAGGCCGCGGTTCACCTTCGCAGCAACACAACGATCGCCGATATCCGTATGCACGGCGTAAGCAAAATCGACGGTCGTCGCGCCCTTTGGCAGTGGCATGATGTCGCCTTTCGGCGTGAAGACATAAATCTTGTCAGGGAACAGGTCAACCTTGACGCTCTCAAGAAACTCCTCCGATGTACCGGATTGCTGCATTTCCTCGAGATTGGCCAGCCACTCCCGCGTACGTCGCTGCGGGCTGCCATCGGACTTGTCATCCGCTTTGTAGATCCAGTGCGACGCAACCCCGGATTCGGCCAGGCGATCCATCTCACGAGTGCGAATCTGAACTTCCAGCGGCAGGCCTTTTGGTCCGAACAGGGTGGTGTGCAAAGACTGGTAGCCGTTAATGCGCGGAATAGCGATATAGTCCTTGAAACGCCCCGGCATCGGTTTGTACAGGCTGTGGACAATACCCAGTGTCTGGTAACAGGCGTTTACATCCTCGGCGACGATACGAAAGCCATAGACATCGACAACGTCGGATAGCAGGCGCTTTTTTTCCGCCATTTTCTTGTAGATGCTGTACAGATGTTTCTGTCGACCGATGATCTCGGCTGCAATACCTTCGTCCTTCAGCGCCGAGCTGAATTCTTCCGATATCTTCCTGACGATCTGTCGCTGACTACCCTTACTCTTCTTGAGAGCGCTTTCAAGCACCCTGTAGCGAAAGGGGTACAGGTGTTTGAAGCCGAGGTCTTCGAGCTGCACCTTCATGCGATTGATGCCGAGACGGTTGGCGATCGGTGCGTAGATGTCCAGCGTCTCGCGGGCGATGCGTTTTTTCTTGTGCGCAGGCATGGCGCCCAGGGTCTGCATGTTGTGTAAGCGGTCCGCGAGCTTCACCAGGATGACGCGAATATCCTCAATCATCGCGAGCATCATTTTGCGAAAACTCTCGGCCTGTGCTTCTGCATGACTGCGAAACTGAATCTGGTCGAGTTTGCTGACGCCATCGACAAGCAGGGCAACTTCACTGCCAAACTGTTCTGCAATGTCGTCGAGTGAGGCGGACGTGTCCTCCACAGTGTCGTGCAGAATCGCCGCGGTTATCGCCTGGGCATCGAGATGCATCTCCGCGAGTTCCTGTGCCACCGCGACCGGGTGCGTTATGTAGGCCTCACCGGTTTTTCGCGTTTGCCCGGAATGGGCGTTGGCGCCAAATTCGTAGGCGGCCGTGATTTCGGCAAGCTGTTCTTCCGACAGGTAGGACTGCAGCGTTTCGACCAGCCGCCGCACGCCATGGTCGCGCCTGTTGGCGCCCGGCAGCTTTGACAGTATGGTTGCGGCGTAATCCATGTTCCGATCATACCCGCGGATCGGGGACGGTGTCGCTAGGTGCTGCGGTGATTATTTACAGAGTGGTGGCCGCCATGGCCGTGCCTAGTCACCGATAGAAATTCCGCGTACCGGAATAATGTCCTCAACCGACTCGGCCTGCAGCAGGTCTTCCGTCGTGGGTTCCTCGATCTCTTCGAGTATCGACGGTGTGACCAGGCCTTCGGCGATCTCGCGTAAGGCGATTACGGTCGGTTTGTCGTTTTCCAGGTCGACCATCGGGTCGGCACCGTGAGCAACCCGCCGCGCGCGTTTTGCGGCAACCAGCACCATTTCAAAAATGTTGTCGATATTTTCAAGGCAGTCTTCAACGGTAATTCTGGCCATGGGTAGCGTCCTGTATCCGGGGCGGTGCCCCTGTTTTGCGAAGGGCGCGAGTCTACGCGAGCAGGTGCCAGCAATGCGACCATATATAAACAAAAGTTATAAGCGGTGTTAGCCGATGATGCTTAGTACGGCGGTACGCAGGTCTGCATTCTCCGTCGACGACGCCGCTCCGTTTCCGGCCAGCACTGCCTCAAGGTCAATCACCGCCCGATCCAGGTCGTCATTGATGATGACGTGGTCGAATTCTTCCCAGTGTGCCATGTCGCTGCGCGCGTCTCGCAGGCGTCGCTCGATGACCTCCGGCCTGTCCGTGCGGCGATCGCGCAGGCGGCGTTCGAGTTCTGTCAGCGACGGCGGCATGATGAAGATGGTTACGCAGTCGGGCATGGATTCGCGGACCTGTCGCGCGCCCTGCCAGTCGATTTCCAGAACAACGCTGCGATCATCGGCCAGGTGTTTTTCCACCTGACTACGGCTGGTTGCATAATAATTGTCGAATACTTCCGCGTATTCGAGTAGTTCGTCCTCGTCGCGGAGCTGCATGAACCGCTCCTCGCTGACAAACAGGTAATCCACCTCGTTGGCTTCGTTGATACGCGGTTGGCGGGTTGTATAGGAGATCGAGAAGCGCAGCTCGGGATGTTTCGTGACGACCGCATGCACCAGGGTCGTCTTGCCGGCACCGGAGGGTGCCGCGAAGACAAACAGTTTCGCTGCGCGGTCCGCTGCGGCGTTATTCGACATTCTGAATCTGCTCACGCATCTGTTCGATGAGGACTTTCAGGTCGACAGCCGCTTTGGTCGTCTCCGCGTCAGCCGACTTGGAACCCAGCGTATTTGCTTCGCGATTCAGTTCCTGCATAAGAAAGTCGAGCCGCCGGCCGACCGGCTTGTCGTCGTTTGCGCTGTTATTCATTGCATCGCGAATCTCGACCAGATGGCTTTCCAGGCGATCGAGTTCTTCGTCGACGTCCAGTTTCTGAGCCAACAGCGCCAGTTCCACCTCAAGCCGCGCGGGATCCGCTTCGACGTCGAGCTTGTCGATACGCTCCTGCTGTTTCGCCCGAGCTGCCGCGAGAACTTCCGGCACGCGTTTACGCACCGCTGCCGCTATTGCCTCGATGTCGGCGCAACGGGATTCGAGCATTTCCTCAATACGTTGGCCTTCGCTCAGTCGCATGCCGTTAATCGCCTGCAGGGCAGTATCCAGTAAGGTCTTCGCTTCGACAAAAAGCGGCTCTACATCGAGCTCCGGCTGCGTCATAACACCCGGCCAGCGCAAAATCTCGATCGGGTTTACGGCAGCGGTCTCGGGCAGTCTTGTGCTTATCTCTGCGATCCGACTGCCGAGTAGCTCAACCAGATCTGTATCGACAGGCATTTCAGATTGCTGTGCGGCTGCGCGTCGAAAATACAGTGAACACTCGACTTTGCCGCGACCCAGCATGGTGCTGGCCTGTTGCCGGAAGGCCTGCTCCTTGGGTCGCAGGTCCTCCGGTAATTTGAACTGCACATCCAGGTAGCGATGGTTAACGGCCCGAATCTCCCAGGTCATCGTGCCGGAGGCGTTTTCTACAGACTCTCGTGCGAAGCCTGTCATACTATGTAACATCAGCGATGTTCTCCAATGACCTGCTGCACTGCTATGCAGGTCACGTTTTTTATTGGGACAACATTCTAAGCTGTGGCTGCCTTGTAAGGCCACCTATCGTCACGAATCAATATGCAGATCGAATACGCAAAAGTCTCCGCTCTCGGTGATCGTCAGGACAATCAGGACCGTGCTGCGGTAGTGGTGTCCGAGAAAGCCGCACTCATGCTGGTGTTTGACGGCATGGGCGGTCATTCTGACGGCGCTCGCGCCGCAGAGACCGGACTCAAGGTCGTGCAGGATTTGTTCATGGCCGCGACGCAGCCAATATTCGATCCACAGGGTTTTCTCTACATGTCGCTGGCCAAAGCCCACGATGAAGTCGTCAACATCGGTCAGGATGTTACGGTCGATTTTCGACCGCGTGCCACCTGTGCGGTCTGCCTGGTACAGGAGGGGGGCTCCTATTGGGCGCATATCGGTGACAGCCGCATTTATCAGGCCAGAGACGGGGCAGTACTGCAACGATCACGTGATCACAGCCATGTCGAGGTGCTCATCCAGGAGGGCGCGATCAGCGAGGCGGAAGCACTGGACCACCCGATGCGTAACTTCGTCGAGTGCTGTATTGGCGGTGATGCTACCGTGCCGGACATGAGCATAACTGCACACAATAAGTTGCAGCACGGCGATGTATTGCTGGCTTGTTCCGACGGCTTGTGGTCCGGGCTCAGTGATAGAGACATCGCGCAGATCAGCATGCCCGGCGAGGAAGGTCTGGCCGAGAATCTGAAGGCGCTGAGCATTAAAGCGCTCGAAGTTAATGCACCCTACAGTGATAATACGACCGCTACCGCGATAAGGTGGCTGGAACTCTGAACCAGCAACTCTGAGCGAGCGCTTGTCAGCCAGTCATCTGGCAATCAACGGAGAATAATTATGCGACCCAGCGGCCGCGACCCCGCAACATTGCGCGAAGTTCGCTTCGTGACCGACTTTACGAAGCACGCGGAGGGTAGCGTTCTGGCGTCCTTTGGTGACACCCAGGTACTGTGTACCGCCAGTATCGAAGAGCGTGTTCCCGGCTGGATGCGCGGTAAGGGCCGCGGCTGGGTGACCGGCGAGTACGGCATGTTGCCGCGAGCGACGCACACCCGCTCCGGGCGTGAGGCGAGCCGTGGTAAACAAGGTGGTCGTACGCTTGAAATCCAGCGCCTGATCGGTCGTTCGCTAAGAGCCGTTACCGACCTGAAGGCGCTCGGGGAGCGTTCGGTAACCCTCGACTGCGACGTACTTCAGGCTGACGGTGGAACGAGAACGGCATCGATCAGTGGCGCCTACGTCGCACTCGCCATCGCGATGCAGCGGCTTGCCGCAAAGGGCAAGCTGAAAGAGAACCCGCTGCATGGGCAGGTTGCCGCGGTGTCGGTCGGTATATACAGCGGCACGCCGGTACTCGATCTCGACTACGCCGAAGACTCCGAGGCCGAAACGGATATGAACATTGTGATGAACGAGGCCGGTCGTTTCATCGAGGTGCAGGGTACGGCGGAGGGGCATGCGTTCACAGACGATGAATTCGCGGCGATGCTTGGTCTCGCGCGAAGCGGTATCGTCGATATCATCGCAACACAAAACGAGGCGATTACGACGGCGCTGTCGTGAGCTCGGTACCGAAGAAGGTCGTCATGGCCAGCGGCAATCCGGGCAAGATTCGTGAGATTGCCCGCCTGCTGGGCGAGCTCGGCATCGAGGTCGTCGCGCAGTCGGAACTCGGTGTCGAAGATGCGGAGGAAAACGGGACTACGTTCGCTGAAAACTCTGTTATCAAAGCGCGCCATGCCTGTGCGCTGACCGGTCTGCCGGCCATAGCCGATGATTCAGGGCTGGTCGTCGACGCGTTGAATGGTGCACCCGGCGTTTACTCCGCGCGCTATTCCGGAACGAATGCCACAGACGACAGCAACATCGACAAGCTGCTGACGGCCATGAGCGACGTAAAAACTCCGCAGCGCGGTGCGGCTTTTCGGTGCGTCGCGTCATTCGTAGCAGCAGACGGGGCGCAAGCTCTGATCGCAGACGGCGAGTGGCGAGGTTCGATATTGAGTGAGCGACAGGGCGTTGCCGGCTTCGGCTACGATCCTGTGTTTCTCGACCCTGAAAGCGGGACCAGTGCGGCGACACTCACGCCCGAACAAAAGAACGCCCGCAGCCACCGTGGCCTGGCGCTTCGAAAGCTTGTCCGGTTGATGCAGCGTCAGTTCTCGTGAGACCGCCGCCGCTGGGGCTTTACGTGCACTTGCCCTGGTGTGTCAGGAAATGTCCATACTGCGACTTCAATTCCCATACAGCCGGGGACAACACGCCCAGGCAACGCTACGTAGCGGCGTTGTGCGGCGATATCGCCCGGGAATCGGTGCGAGCCGACGGCCGGGTCGTCTCCAGTGTATTTCTCGGTGGTGGCACGCCCAGCCTGTTCACGCCGTCCGAAATCGGTCAGTTGTTGAGTGCCGCGCAGGCCGCCTTATCGATAGCGAGCGATGCCGAGGTCACCATGGAGGCTAATCCTGGCACTGTCGAATGCGGCGCTCCGGCGGGGTATCTCGCCGCTGGTGTCAATCGTCTGTCGATCGGGGCACAGAGTTTCAGCGACGAGCTGCTGGCTACGCTGGGGCGGATTCACAGCAGCGAGGATATCCACCGTGCCGTTCGCGAGGCGCAGGATAGCGGTTTCGACAATATCAATATCGACCTGATGCACGGTCTGCCGGGGCAGAGCGTCGAGCAGGCAATGGCAGACCTGGGGGCCGCGATTGATCTCGATCCGGCACATATTTCCTGGTACCAGCTGACGCTGGAGCCAAACACGGTTTTTCAGGCGCGGCCGCCAGCAAACATGCCCGATGGCGATCTCCTCCACGAGATTCAGGAGCACGGCCAGGCGCTGCTGGCGGAGCATGGCTATAGTCGATACGAAGTCTCGGCGTACTCGCGTGACGGGCTACGTTGCGAGCACAACCTGAATTACTGGTCATTTGGGGACTACCTGGCCGCGGGCGCGGGCGCGCACGGCAAGCTGACGACCGCAGAGGGTGTTTACCGTTATCGCAAACCGGCTAATCCCCTGCAGTATATGAACACGCAGGAGGCCGGCGGCATCGAGACGGAGCCTGAAGTCCTGGGTGACGATGACCTGATCTTCGATTTCATGCTCAATACGCTGCGCCTCAAGGGCGGATTCGCCGAGGACCTGTTTGTGCAGCGAACCGGTTTGTCGAGTGCCCGTTTGCTGGCGGCGACCGCGACTGCGCGGCAGCGAGGTCTGATGGAACGGGACGATCTGGCTAACTGGCGGCCGACCGAACTCGGCCATCGGTTTCTGAACGATTTGCAGTCCGAATTCATCGCCGGCGAGGACTAGGCGGCGCGTTCCGGTCGCCCGAAAAGCAAAATGCGGGCAATCCCGGCACAGGCGACCTCTCTGTCATTTATGCACAAGAGCATAGGGATGCCTTTATTTTCAGCGTTAGAGGCGCCTGATCTCACTCTGAGTGTTGCAAAGGCGGCGTAAGTGTTTGATTTTGATTGGCTATCAAAAATGGACACAAAATAGTCATTCTGACAACGATCTTTCAAAAACCGCAGCTTAGGGCGTTCACTCAATTTTCCTCCACAACCTTATCCACAGGTTCTGTGGATAAAAATCGGGGCTTGCGGCGATTGCCGCTTCCCTATATCCTACGCGCCCTTTTTACGAAGTAGCGCGCTCGGGAGAGCCAGAAAAATGAAAGCCGACATTCATCCCAATTACGACGACATCAAGGTCACCTGTAGTTGCGGCAACGAGTTCAATACCCGTTCGACGCTCGGCCAGGATCTCCTTATAGAAGTGTGCTCCTCGTGCCACCCGTTTTATACGGGCAAGCAGAAGATCGTCGATACCGGCGGACGCGTCGACAAGTTCCGCAAGAAATACGGTATGGGCTAGATCCAATGCCGCTCACGCGGCCTATTGGTTTCTAATAAAGCGATTTTCCACGATCCCGGCACCCCGGGAGCTCTGCTATGCTCGTTCGGTTAACAACGAAAAAGACTGAGGATAGAGATGAGCGACGAAGCATATCGCCTGACGAGCCCGGATGGCTCAGAAATGGAATTGCCGGTAAGAAAAGGAACGCTGGGTCCGGATGTGATCGACGTTGCGCGCCTGTACCGGGAGCAGCGGGTTTTCACCTACGACCCCGGATTTGTGTCCACCGGCAGCTGTGAGTCGGATATCACCTATATCGATGGTGAGCAGGGCATCCTCATGTATCGGGGTTATCCGGTTGAGCAACTCGCCGAGCATTCCAGCTTTATCGAGGTCTCTTACCTGCTGCTGCACGGTGAATTGCCGACTGGCGCTCAGCTCGAGGCATTCGACAACACGATTCGCATGCACACGATGCTCAACGAGGGCATGCTGAGTTTCTTCAAGGGTTTTCGTTACGACGCCCACCCAATGGCGATGTTGTCCGCCGTCGTAGGCTCGATGTCGGCGTATTATCACGACGAGATGGACGCCTCGAATCCCGAGCATCGCGATATTTTCTCGCACAGGATTCTTGCCAAGTTACCGACCATCGCCGCGGCAGCGTACAAGCTGAATATCGGGCAACCGTTCATCTATCCGCGCAACGATCTCAATTTCACCGAAAACCTGCTGCACATGCTGTTCGCAGTACCGGCCGAACCCTACGAGATCGATCCGGTGGCTGCCGAGGCGCTCGACCTGCTATTCATTCTGCACGCCGATCACGAGCAAAACTGCTCGACATCGACCGTGCGCATGGCGGGCAGCTCGGGGGCAAATCCCTACTCCGCGATCGCCGCCGGTATTTCCGCGCTGTGGGGACCGGCACACGGCGGCGCAAACGAAGCCGTTCTCAACATGCTCGAAGAGATTGGCGATGTCAGCCAGATCGGCAAGTTCGTTGAAAAAGCAAAAGACAAAAACGATCCGTTCCGTCTGATGGGCTTCGGTCATCGCGTCTACAAGAACTTCGATCCACGCGCGACGATTATTCGCGAGATGTGCTACCGGGTGCTGCAAAAACTGGATCGTAAAGATACGCCGTTATTCGATCTCGCTCAGGAGCTGGAGCAGGTCGCGCTGAAGGACGAGTACTTTATAGAGAAGAATCTGTATCCGAATGTCGATTTCTACTCGGGCATCATTTACAAAGCTCTGGGTATCCCGACGTCGATGTTTACGGTCATGTTTGCACTCGGTCGTGCAGTCGGCTGGACAGCGCACTGGCGTGAAATGATCTCCGATTCGAAGACCAAGATCGCCAGGCCCAGGCAGTTGTATACCGGGCCGGCGGGGCGGGATTACGTTCTGGTCGATAAACGGTAGGTTGTTTCCGGGCCTTAGTTCTATCTGACGTCGACGAACTTTAATCGGCGCAGGCGGACGGGCGACAGAGTACTTACAGGGAATGGCTCCCTGCGGTCCCGTCAAGCGGGATCGAGATCCGCTTTATTTCCGGTAAACCCCTGCCAGACCGATGACCCTGCGAAAATGCCAGCGCGTCGACGTCAGATAGAACTAAAGAATGTAAGGTGTCTACGACCCTGAGCCTCAATTAAACGTGCTCGAGCAACAACTGCACAGCATCGGAATCGACCCGCTTCATAGGCCTCCCATCGATCGGACTCATCGGCGCCTGGCGGATACCGTCAACAGGGAAAACGGTGGCCTCGATCGAGCTGTTGCCGTGATGAAACCCGAAGCCGGCATAGTTTTCCACCTGGCCGCGGCGGCTTTTCAGGCGACGCTCGTAAGGCCGATAGTTAACCCCCATGTCGCTGAGTTCCATAGCGACAAGCTCCGCGCTGTCCGCAAAGACGTGCAGGTTGACGGCGGAGTTTTCGTCCGCCGTGCCGGCCAGCACGGGGCCGACCAGCCGCGGTGTAAAAGCGGCCAGTAGTTCCATTGCAGACAATGCTGCGACGCGCATCAGGCGGAGGTGGTCGTTGTGCGAGTCGCCGCCGAATATCAGCAGGTGCTCGGCGATCGCGGCTTCTATCTCCGCATTGCCTGGCAGCGAACCGCGGCTGTTGAAGCCGAGGCGATCGGCTGCTTTCTGTTTCGCGAGCCGGTAATCGCGGACGCCGTGGTTGACGATGATTCGTGCGGCTTCCTGCGCAAGCACCTGGCGGGCACGCTCGTCTTCGCTGCTTCGTTTTCTTCCCATAGGTTTAAGTTTCGGCTCAGAAGAGCGGCTCAGATCCTTCCTCTTCTTCCTGCTCAGGATCGGGATCGATTCCCGCAGCGTCGTTGAACGGGTCTGAACCTTCCTCGACGCGCTCGCAGTCGGGAACATGACCCTCACGAAATACTTCGAAGGTCGTGTTTGCCTCGCCGGAACGGGCGGGACAACCGCTATCGCGATCAATCTTGACGGTGACAATGCCCTCGGGCATCGGCAGCTGGTGTTCAGGTATGTTCTGCAAAGCGATTCGCACGAATTCTATCCAGATCGGAAGCGCGGTTCGCGACCCCTCCTCGCCCGGGCCCAGTGGCAGGTCGTCGTCATAACCAACCCAGACCACTGTCGCGAGGTCGGCATTAAAACCGCCAAACCAGGCGTCGCGCCGGTCATTCGATGTGCCGGTTTTGCCGGACAGGTCTGAACGCCCGAGCTCGCGCCACGCGCGAATGCCGGTGCCACGACGAATAACGTCGCGCATCATGTCCTGAATCAGAAAAGCGTTCTGCTGCGTGATCGCCTGCGGCGCAACGTTAATACCTTCAAAAAGTTCCGGCGCATCGTTTGCATCGGGCCGATAGGTTTCCACGACCTCGGCCATTTGCTCAAGCAGGGCCTCCTGATCGGCGATGTCGTTCTCGGTTGATCGGGAGCCGCCGTGCCCGCCCGAACCGTCACTGGTCGCTACGCACTCATCACAGACGATTGCGGGCTCAGCTCTAAACAGCGGCTCGCCGTCCGGTCCGAAGATCGCATCGATGACGTAGGGTGTAACGGCATGGCCGCCGTTTGCGAGTATCGCGTAGCCTTGTGCCATGTCCAGCGGAGAGGCGTTGCCGCCACCCAGGGCGAGAGAACCGTTATGAATCAGCGTCGCATCGCTGAAGCCGAATTTCTTAAGGTGTCTGATGGCGTTGGGTATACCGGTTTCAAACAGCAGCAAGCGGACGGAGACGAGGTTCATGGAGCGCTTCAGGGCCTCCCGCAAGCGCGTTGGGCCATAGAAGCGGCCGCTGTAGTTGATGGGACGCCAGACTGCCTCGAGTTCGGATGAGCTGTAGACCACGGGGGCGTCCAGCACGACCGTCGCCGCGGTATTGCCGTGCTCGAGTGCCGCAGAATAGATGAACGGTTTGAAGGCCGAGCCCGGCTGCCGATAGGCCTGGCGGGCACGATTGAATTTGCTGGTCGTGTAGTCAAAGCCACCGGTCAGCGCCGTCACCGCACCGTCATAAGGATCCAGCGATACAACAGCGGCCTGCGCCTCCGGAGGCTCAGCCAGTGCCCAGCTGCCGTTCGCAGTCGGCATCACGTAAATGACATCGCCCCGGCTAAGTACCTCGGCAGCCGACTCGGGTGCCGGGCCGTAGTTCTCGCGATCGATAAACGGGTTCGCCCAGCGGATACCGGCCCAGGGCAGTGTTGCCTGGCTGCCGTCACGAAAGAGAATCGTTGCTGCATTGGATTCCGTAACGTTCGTGACCAGTGCGAGCGACAAACCACCCGGTGCGTATTGATCGAGTGGTTCCAGTATTTCCTGCGGCCATTCGCTGGCCGGCACTGCGAGCATTTCCTCGCTGAGTTCGACCTTGTCGTGTGCGCCGCGATAACCCCGTCGGCGGGTAAACTCGAGCAGGCCGTTACGCAGCGAATAGTTTGCCGCCTCCTGCAGACGCGAATCGAGTGAGGTGACAACCTGGTAGCCAGCCGTGTAGATACTTTCGCCGTAGCGCTGCAGCATGTTGCTGCGAACCATTTCCGCGACGAACGGAGCGCTGAGCTCAATCGCTGCGCCATACAGCCTCGACTCCAGCGGAAAGTTCATCGAGGCCTGAAAGGTCTCGTCATCGATGAATTCCAGCGCCCGCATGCGTCGCAGTACGTAACCGCGACGAACCTGGGCGTTTTCCGGTCCGGACACCGGGTTGTAGACCGACGGTGCCGGCAGCACGCCGGCAAGCGTCGCTGCTTCTGCTGCATTGATGTCCGAGAGTTCCTTGTTGAAAAAGACCTGCGCCGCCGCGGCGACACCGTAGGCGCGCTGGCCGAAGAACATTTTGTTGAGGAACAGGGCCATGATCTGTTGTTTCGTAAATTCCTGCTCGATCTTGTAGGCAAGAAAGGCCTCGCTGAGTTTGCGGGCGATGGTCTGATCGAGACTCAGAAAATAGTCGCGTGCGAGCTGCTGGGTGATCGTGCTGCCGCCTCCGCCGGAGGCGTTGCCGGTTGAAATCAGGCGCACAAAGGCTCGCAGTACGCCACGGTAGTCAATACCCGGGTGCTCGAAGAAGCGGCGGTCCTCAGCGGCGATGAAAGCCAGGACTACGTGCTCGGGTATCTCGTCATAAGTGACCGGAATGCGCTTTTTTGAGCCGATTTCGCTGATCAGGTAGCCGTCGCGGCTGTATATCCGCATAGGTACCTGTAGCGGAATATCCCGAATAGTCTCGGCGGACTGCAGGCTCGGCTGCACGTAGTAATAAGCGCCAATCACGCCGGCAATGGCGCCAATGGCACCAATCGACCCCAATCCGAGCAGCAGAACGGCCAATCTGGCGATTCGTCGTTGTCTTATGTGACGTGGTTTAGCTTTTTTATTCATTGGATTATGCATAGTTACTGGCGTTTTCGGCCGAACAGCCCCGTTTTGGGACATTTATCTGCCTTATTAGAGATTACGGTGATGTCCGGCTGATGCAAGGAATGTGGCGTTTTCGGGGCAATAGCCCGTGATGAAGCATAAGGCGGCCGATGATAATGGCCAGAACCTGAATGCTGCAATAACGAGTCACAGGGGTAGCCGCCGACTGGTTCACGGAAACGACCCGGGAAGAGGCATTACCATAGGGATAGGTGGATCGTGAGCAAAGTCACGTTTTATTTAACATTTTATTGATATATAGTTAAATCGCTTTGCTCAGGTCCGACCGTAGTTATGACTCGCAACTTACCGACTTAGAAGGAAAAATACGTGCTTTTCGGCAATAAAACACAGCCATTGCTGGGCCTCGATATCACGACCTCGTCGGTCAAGTTGATAGAGCTTTCGCAGAGCGGAAAGCGCTATCGCGTCGAGTCCTACTCTGCAGAGCCAACTCCCCCAAGTTCAGTGAATGAGAAAGCTATCGTCGACGCCAAGGCGGTCGGCGAAGCCATTCGTCGCGCCGTCAAGCGCGCGGGGGCCAAGGCCACGGACGTAGCCGTTGCGATAAGTGGCGATGCTGCGATTACCAAGGTCATTCAGATGCCGTCGAGCCTCTCCGATAGAGATCTCGAAGGCCAGGTTGAGATACAGGCTGACCAATACATACCCTTCCCGATGGAAGAGGTGAGCTTCGACTACGAGGTTATCGGTCCGAACGATAAGGACCCTGAGCTCATGGATGTTTTGCTGGTTGCGACGCGTACGGAGAATGTCGAGCAACGACAGTCCGCGGTGATCGCCGCCGGACTCGAGACGCAAATCGTCGATGTCGAGGCCTTCGCGCTCGAAAACGCGTGCCGCCTGCTTAGCCATCAGATTCCGGATGGTGGTATCGGACAGTCGGTTGCCGTGGTCGATATCGGTGCGAGCAGTACGACCTTCAGTGTCTTGAAGGATCTGAAAGTCGTTTACACACGGGATTTTAACTTCGGCGGCCAGCAGCTCACCGAAGAAATCATGCGTACCTACGGGCTATCGATGGAAGATGCAGGTCGTGCCAAGAAGCAAGGTGGCCTGCCGAGCAATTACCAGCCCGAAGTACTCGAACCCTTTATTGATGACATGACCCAGCAGGTCAGCCGTTCGTTACAGTTTTACCTCGCGTCGGGTGGTGGTCGCGAACAGCCGGACATGATCCTGGTCTGCGGCGGCTGCGCGAATATTCCGGGGATCGCCGATGTCATCTCCAGCCGTGTAGGTATTCCGACAGAAGTCGGTGATCCGCTCGGCCAAATGAAGATTTCGTCAAAAGCCAAATCGCAGGGTGTGACCAAGGACGCGACAGCGTTGCTTACCGCCTGTGGTCTGGCACTGAGGAGTTTCGACTGATGCCTAGTATTAATCTACTCCCATGGCGCGAGGCGGAACGTAAAAAACGCCAACGAGATTTTGGAGTTGCCGCGGGCGGTGCGGTCGTCGCCGGAATCGCTGTGATTATGCTTACCATGCTGGTTTTTTCGCAAATGATTTCTGCACAGCAGGCTCGTAACGACAGACTGACGGCCGAGATCGCCGAACTCGAGAAGAGTATTCAGGAGATCGACGGTCTGGAGCGGCAGAAAGAACGCCTGCTCGCCCGCATGGAAATTATTGAAGAGCTGCAAAAAAGTCGCCCGGAAATCGTGCATCTCTTCGACGAGTTGGTCCGCCAGCTTCCCGAAGGTGTTTATCTGACGGGGCTGAAGCAAACCGGTTCACGGGTGGAAATTCGTGGCGTTGCTCAATCGAGCACACGAGTGTCCGCTTTGATGCGTCAAATTGACTCATCCGTCTGGTTGTCCGATCCGGAAGTCGAGCGGGTCGAAACCAAACAGGCCGGCAGCTCCAGGCAGTCTGAGTTTGTTGTCTACGCGAAACAGGTTCGTACAGGCGTGGAGGACGAGGTATGAATATCGTTGACGAACTCCAGAGTCTTGACATCAATGACGTAGGACGTTGGCCGCTGGCTTTCCGCGCGGCTGTTATTGCAATCGTCTTTTTTGGTGTCGTTGGTCTGGGGATATATTTCACGATCATCAAGGACAAACGGCCACAGTTGCTGCGGGCACAGGAAGACGAACAGACGTTTCGTACAACGTTCGAAAACAAGCAGCTCAAGGCAGCGAACTACGACGCTTACAAAGCACAGCTGGCTCAGATCGAGCAGTCCTTCGGTACCATGTTAAGGCAGCTGCCGGGTGAGACTGAGATTCCCAGTCTTATCGTCGATATTTCTCAGACCGGCCTCGCGGCGGGCCTGCAGGAAAAACTGTTTGCTCCGCAACCCGAAATCCCGCGTGATTTTTATGCGGAGAAACCCATCAATATTCGTCTCACGGGCGGTTACCATGAGATCGGTAACTTCGTTAGCGGCATCGCGGCTTTACCGCGTATCGTGACCCTGCACAACATCACGATCACGCCGGAAAATACCGACAGCTTCGATAATCTGAGCATGGAAGTTACCGCTCAGACCTATCGCTATCTCGACGAGGAGGCAGAATAGATGAGCGCTTCTCTCACCATAAGACAATGTCTCGTGCTGGCACTGGCGGTGATGACGCTGTCCGCTTGTGGCGGTTCAGATGATCTGGACCAGTACATCAACGGCATCAAGGCGCGCCCCGGTGGCCGCATCCCGCCGTTGCCCGAGATCACACCCTACGAAGTCTTCAGTTACATCGCCGATGCACAGGGCCTGCGGTCACCGTTTCGACCGGATACGCCACAGGCAAGCGGCCGTGGCTCCGGCCCGCGGCCGGACGTCGAGCGCAGTCGTGAATATCTGGAGAGCTTTCCCCTGGATACGCTGGGCATGGTTGGCACCTTGTACATCGGTGAAACGATGTATGGCCTGGTACAAACAGCGGACGGCCTGATTCACCGCGTCATTCCCGGCAACTACATGGGACAGAATGACGGACGAATTACGCAAATTTCTGAATCGGAAATCGACTTGGTAGAAATTATTTCTGATGGTATTGGCGGCTACATCGAAAGAGATGCCGCGGTTGGTCTTTCAGACTAACGCCTGCATGGAACTGGGAGTTATGGGAATGATGCTCAAATTAAATCCAACAGCCGGACGTCGCAGCGCGACGTTGAGATTGGCTGCATTGGCACAAGCGGCGCTGCTGCTTTTCTGCAGCGCGCAGGTAAGCGCTCAGGAAGGTAACCGGCTCCAGGATATTCAGGTGCAGAGTCTGCCCGGCCAGCGTGTCGAGCTGAAGCTCATCATGAGTGACACAGCACCCGAACCGCTTGCCTTTACCATCGAAAACCCGGCGCGCATCGCTCTCGATTTGCCGGATACGGTATTGGGTCTGACGTCGCGCCGTCGCGATGTCAACCTTGGGCCATTGAACACGGTGTTGACTGCCGAGGCCAACGGCCGCACGCGTGTCGTACTGAATCTCGGTTCCATGGTCGGGTATCAGACTTCCCGCAGCGGGAATACGGTGACCATCACCTTGGGTGATGGAGATGACTACAGCGCTGGTTCTACCCAGTTCGCCAGCGCGCCGGCATCTGCAGACCGTTCTTACGCCGCACCGGGTAATCGTGCGATTTCCAGTGTTGATTTCCGTCGCACTCGTGATGGCGGCGGTCGCGTTGTTGTGAATCTGACGGATCCGTCAACGCCTGTCGATATTCGCCAGGAAGGCGGCCGTGTAGTTGCGGTTTTCAAGGACACGAGCCTGCCCGCGGAACTCATGCGTCGCCTCGACGTGATGGACTTTGCTACGCCGGTAACGACTGTCGACACGCTGCGTACCAACCTGGATACGCGCATCGTGATCTCGGCTGATGGCAAGTATGAGCAGCTCGCCTATCAGTCGGACAACGAGTTCACTATCGAGATTAATCCCGCACCGGAGACGACCGATGCGGAGTCGAGCCTGTTCTCAGAAAACAAGGAATACGAGGGCCAACGCCTGACGTTGAACTTCCAGGACATCGAAACACGAGCCGTGCTGCAGCTGCTGGCTGAAACCTCCGGTAAGAATATCGTTGTCTCGGATACGGTACAGGGTAACGTGACCTTGCGTCTGCGCAACGTTCCCTGGGATCAGGCGCTGGATATCGTAATGACGACCAAGGGTCTGGACATGCGCCAGAACGGTAACGTCATCATGGTGGCGCCGGCAGAAGAAATAGCCGCACGCGAAACAGCAGACCTCGAAGCTCAGCTAGCTATCAGCGAACTGGAGCCGACGTACTCAGAGTTCCTGCAGGTCAACTATGCGAAAGCAGGCGACCTCGCATCGTTGATCAAGGGTAGCGACAGCGCTAACTCCATGCTGTCCGACCGAGGCAGCCTCGGTGTCGACGATCGCACCAATACTTTGCTGGTGCAGGACACGGCTGAGCGCCTGCAGGATATCCGCCGCATGGTTCGAACGCTGGACGTGCCGATCAAGCAGGTGCTTATCGAGTCTCGCATCGTCGTCGTGAATGACGACTTCAGCCGCGATTTAGGTGTTCGGCTGGGCGTCAGCGCCTTCAACGAAAGCAGCACCGGCCTGACGACAATCTCAGGAAGTGGCTCGGGTACCGATCACATCATCAGCACCTACCTGGAGAATCAGGCGGATCCGACGAGTACAACGCTGCTTGAGTATCCGCCGCTGGGCGAGCGCTACAACGTTAGTGTTCCGATCGCCGATGCGGCCGGGCGGTTTTCGCTGGCGGTTCTTGAGAACGACTACCTGATCGACCTGGAGCTGACAGCGCTGGAAGCGGAAGGTCGTGGTGAGATTGTCTCGACACCGCGCGTTATTACCGCCAACCAGAGCGAGGCGACGATCAAGCAGGGTGTGGAAATTCCCTACCAGCAGGCGGCCTCTTCGGGTGCTACGACCGTGCAGTTCAAGGAAGCCGTACTCGAGCTTGTTGTAACGCCACAGATTACGCCGGACAACAACATCATCATGGATCTTCGCGTCAGCAAGGACAACGTCGGTGCGATTATTCCGACGGGTACCGGTGGAACCATACCGAGTATCGATACTCGCGAAGTTGAAACGCAGGTGTTGGTCGCTGATGGCCAGACGGTTGTTCTTGGCGGCATCTACGAGACGGAACGTCGCGAGACGATCAGCAAGGTACCGTTCCTCGGCGATATACCGTTCGTCGGCAGCATGTTCCGCAGCAAACAGCGGCTCGACAACAAGGCTGAGCTACTGATCTTCGTAACACCCCGCATTCTTGAAGAAGGGTCGAGTATTTACTAAGCTCCGGCCGTAAGCTGAATAGCGAAGCCAACCTTCGGGTTGGCTTTCTTTTAGGGACTGCTTATGAGACAGCATCGTCTATGAAGTATCCTCGCAACATATTTCTGATCGGTCCTATGGGTGCGGGCAAGTCCGCGGTCGGGCGCTATCTCGCGCGCACGTTGCACCTGTCCTTCGTGGACAGCGATGACGAGATTGAGTCGCGCACGGGCGTCGACATACCCTTTATATTTGAAAAAGAAGGGGAGGCCGGGTTCCGTAAACGTGAGGCGATCGTCATCGATGACCTCAGTAAGATGGATGGCGTCGTTCTGGCGACCGGTGGTGGTGCAATCATTGATGCCGACAGCCGCAGTCGCCTCGGCGGGCGTGGCTTTGTCGTCTATCTGTATACGACAGTGGATCAGCAGGTCGCGCGCACGCAGAGAGGACGAGAACGGCCGTTGCTGGAAAACGATGACCCCAAAGCGACATTGCAGGCGCTGTTGGACTCGCGTGATCCGCTGTACCGCGAGATTGCGGACATAGTCGTTGAAACCGATGGGCGGAAAGTGAAGTCCGTAGCGACCGAGATTATCGAGCAGGTTTCATAGGGTTATCAGATCCCGATAGGGTAGTCTACGCAGATGGCCGCACAGCAGACGATTACAGTAGATTTGGGCGAGCGCAGCTACCCGATCGTGATCGGTCGAGGACTGCTTGACGGTGGTTTCGACCTCGCGAATTTCATCGATGGTACGGATTGTCTGGTCGTCAGTAACGAAACCGTCGCGCCGCTGTACCGCGAACGAATTCTGCCAAACCTGTCCGGCACGGCCGTCACAACGATCGAGCTTCCCGACGGCGAATCTCACAAGTCCCTGGCGACGATGCAAAAGATCCTCGACCGCCTGGTGGAGAGCGGCGCCAATCGTGATGTAACCATTGTTGCACTGGGTGGCGGCGTGGTCGGCGATATCACGGGCTTCGCCGCTGCCTGCTACATGCGTGGTGTGGCGTTTATTCAGATACCGACAACATTGCTGGCCCAGGTAGACTCCTCGGTCGGCGGCAAGACCGGCGTCAATCACCCGCAGGGCAAGAACCTGATCGGCGCATTTCACCAGCCGCGGGTGGTGATGATAGATACCGACACGCTGAACACGCTGCCGGACCGGGAACTCAAGGCGGGCCTCGCGGAAGTTATCAAGTACGGTGCGATCTGCGACACCGGGTTCTTCGCCTGGCTGGAGCAGAACCTGCAGGCATTGCTGGCCCGGGAGCCCGCGGCGCTCCAGTATGCCATCCAGCGCTCCTGCGAACTCAAGGCCGAGGTCGTTGCGGGCGATGAACGCGAAGCGGGTCGCCGGGCGATACTGAACTTTGGCCACACCTTCGGCCACGCAATCGAGCACTGTCAGGGCTACGGCGAATGGCTGCATGGCGAGGCAGTCGCGGCGGGCATGGTCATGGCGGCGGAACTGAGTGGTATCGATGGCGACGAGCAGCGGCGGCTCAGCGCACTGTTGCAAAAGGCCGGGCTGCCCACCGCGGCACCCGCAATCGACGCTTGCAACTGGTATGAGGCCATGGGCCTGGATAAGAAAGTGCAGAAAAAGCAGCTCCGCTTTGTGCTGTTAAGGACACTCGGTGAAGCATTCGTTACGAGTTCTTTCGATGCCGACAAACTGCAGAGTGTTATCGACGCGAGTAATCGATGACCGCAGCGCTGCTACCGTATGCGGCGCATGAGTCGCACAGTCGCGGGCGTCGATATGCGGAACCACCGTCAGCATACCGGGGAGAGTATCAGCGTGATCGCGACCGCATTATTCATTCGACGGCGTTTCGCCGCCTGGTTTATAAGACGCAGGTCTTCGTTAATCATGAAGGCGATCTGTATCGCACGCGCCTGACACATTCGCTGGAGGTTTCGCAGATCGGCCGCACCGTAGCGCTCGCGCTGCGGCTAAACGAGCCACTTGCCGAGGCCATTTGCCTGGCGCACGACCTCGGCCACACGCCTTTCGGTCACGCCGGCCAGGACACACTCAATGCCTGTATGCGTGACTACGGTGGTTTTGAACACAATCTGCAATCGTTGCGGGTGGTCGACGAGCTGGAAGCGAAGTACGCGGATTTTCCCGGCCTGAACCTCATGTTTGAGACCCGGGAGGGGATTCTGAAGCATTGCTCGGCACGCAACGCCCGTGAACTCGGCGATGTCGGTGAGCGTTTTCTGGAGCGCAAACAGCCCGGTCTGGAGGCTCAGATCGCGAACATTGTCGACGCCATTGCCTATAACAACCACGATGTTGACGACGGTTTTCGCGCGGGGCTCCTGAGCCTTGAGCAGCTTCGGCAACAGCCCCTGTTCGGCCGCCAATTCGAGGAGGTTCGCAGCCGTTATCCGACGCTCGATGACCGGCGGCTGATTTATGAAATCATCCGGCGCATGATCGGTGCGGTCGTCGGCGATCTGATCGAGGAAACCCGCCGCAACCTGGAGCGGGAGGCCCCCGATTCAATTGATGCCGTGCGAAATGCGGGGAAACAGCTGGTCTCCATGTCGGCCGCTATGTATGAGCAGCATCAGTCGCTCAAAAAGTTCCTGCATAAGCATCTGTACAGTCACGAACAGAAGTTGGAAATGACGCGCAAGGTACAGGCTATGGTCGAAGACCTGTTTGTTGCCTATATGGGCGACGTGAATCTTATGCCAAAGGAGTTCTCTGTAGCAGCACGCGACGCCGAGAAAGCCTGCCGTGCGCGCGTTGTTGCCGATTACATTGCCGGGATGACAGATCGTTACGCGATCGCTGCACACGAGAGCCTCGCGGGCTGATAGAATTCGCGGCGATCAACAGGAGCTTAAGTGTGGGTCACAAAGATATTCCAAATAAAGAACGCCTGATTTTCGCGATGGACGTGCCGAGCTGCGATCGGGCCCGTGCGCTCACCGAGGAGCTGGGCGATGCCGTCAGCTTTTATAAAATCGGCCTCGAACTGATGATGAGCGGCGGCTATTTCGAGCTGCTGGACTGGATGCTTGAGCGCGACAAGAAGGTGTTTTGCGATCTCAAGTTTTTTGATATCCCGGCGACGGTCGGCTCAGCGGTGCACCAGCTCAAAGACCGGGGCGCGTCCTTTGTTACTGTGCACGGCAATCGTTCCATCATGGAGGCGGCCGCAGAGAACAAGGGCGATAGCCTGAAAGTTCTGGGTGTAACGGCGCTGACCAGCCTGGACAGGGGCGATCTCGATGACCTCGGGTTTGCCTGCGATCTTGAGGCACTGGTCTTGTCACGCGCTCGCCAGGCGCTGGACTCGGGTTGCGACGGTGTGATTTCGTCCGGCCTCGAGGTGCCGAAACTCCGCGAGTATGTCGATAACAAGCTGCTCGTCGTATCTCCCGGGATTCGGCCGGTGGACAACAAACCGATGGGCGACCAGAAGCGCGTCGTGACGGTTGCGACCGCATTCTCCAACGGTGCCGACTATATCGTCGTCGGCCGTCCAATTCGCGATGCCGAGAATCCGCGCGCGGCCGCGGAAGCCATGCAGGCGTCTATTGAAGAACAGGTAGGTGCCTGATGTCCGAACTTAAGAACGATGTTTTACTGCGTGCGCTGCTGCGCGAACCGGTGTCTCGTACCCCGGTCTGGATCATGCGTCAGGCGGGGCGTTATCTGCCGGAGTACCGCGAGCTACGGGCACAGGCCGGCGATTTTATGAGCCTGTGTCGAAATCCGGAACTCGCCTGCGAGGTCACCCTGCAGCCGCTCAGGCGTTTCAAGCTGGACGCGGCCATTTTGTTCTCCGACATCCTTACGGTTCCTGATGCGATGGGCCTGGGCCTGTATTTTGTGACCGGTGAGGGACCGAAGTTCGAGCGGCCGGTGCAAACCGCTGACGCTATTCGGGGTCTGCAGGTACCGGATGTCGAAAAAAAGCTCGGCTACGTATTCGATGCGGTTCGGACGATACGCCGGGAGCTGAATGGCGACGTGCCGTTGATCGGTTTTGCGGGCAGTCCGTTCACCGTCGGTACCTACATGGTAGAGGGGGGCTCCAGCCGCGAGTTTCCGACCATCAAAGATCTTGCGGCAGAAGCGCCGGAAGTCCTCGATCATCTGATGAACGTCATCGCCGAAACGACGATCGAGTATCTGAACGCACAGATCGATGCGGGCGCGCAGGCGGTACAGATCTTCGACACCTGGGGTGCCGCGCTCGAGCCCGACGACTTCCGACGCTTCTCGATGGCCAGTATGCAAAAGATCATCGACGGCCTGACGCGGGAGAAAGACGGCCGGCGCGTGCCGGTCATCGTGTTCACCAAAGGCGCCGGCCCGCTACTTTCCGACCTCGCCGAAACCGGTTGCGATGCGCTGGGCGTCGACTGGACCACCGATCTCGCCAGCGCTCGCGAATACGTCGCAGACAAGGTAGCGCTGCAAGGCAATCTCGACCCCGCAACGCTCCGCGAAAGTCCCGATGTTATCCGCCAGGGTGTCGCCGACACACTGGCCAGCTACGGGGATGGTCCCGGACATGTCTTCAATCTGGGCCATGGGATAACGCCGGATATCGATCCGGATCACCTGGGGGCTTTGGTTGATGCGGTGCATGAGTTGAGTCCTGGCTACCATTCCAGGTAGTTCTTTTCTGGCCTCGACGAACATTAATCGGCACAGGCGAACGGGCGACAGAGTACTTACAGGGAATGGCTCCCTGCGGTCCGCTTTATTTCCCGTAAGCACTCTGTCGCCCGCCCGCCTACCACTTACGGCGTCGATTTCAGGTCAACACTTCGTATTTGCTCTGACTCGAAGATACCGGTCACTGTCACAAGGCATCGGTCTGGCAAGGGTATACCGGAAATAAAGCGGACCGCAGGGAGCCATTCCGGTATACCCTTGCCAGACCGATGACCCTGCGAAAATGCCAGTTCGCCAAGCTCAGAAAAGAACTACCAACTACCAGGAAATCTAAAGCAACTCGATGTGCAGTACTTTGCATTCCTGAACAACCGTGGCCGTGTCCCCTCCGTGAGTAATGGCGTCCGCCCAGACAACCTCCCCGTATTTGAAGGATTGCATCTGCTCACCGCCCTTGCCGTCATCCTCCAGCCAGGCGCAGGTCTGCAGGTAAACAAGTAAGCGCTCAGGGTGCGCATGTAGCGGTGGGGTTTCGCCATTGCGGATCGTCTGTCGCAGTACCCGGACGCGTTCGTTTTCGAGCTCCAGTGTGTACATATGCGGCGCGACTTTTAGCGGATCCAGTGGTGCGGGTACCGCAGCGCCGACAACAGCGCCAAGCAATAGCAGTGGCAGCAGGCTTAGCAGCTTCCGGCCCGGACTATTCATCACGCAGCGCTCTCCTGAGTATTTTGCCGACGTTGGTTTTTGGCAGGTCGTCGCGGAATTCGACGATGCGCGGACGTTTGTAGTTGGTCAGGTTCTCCCGGCAGTGATCCAGGATGTCCTTCTCGGTAATGCTGTCGTCTTTGCGGACGACGAAGACCTTGACGATTTCGCCAGAGCGCTCATCGGGCAAGCCGATCGCCGCCGCCTCGAGCACGCCATCGAGCTCAACGACGATATTTTCGATCTCATTCGGGTAGACGTTGAAGCCGGAGACCAGGATCATGTCTTTCTTGCGATCTTCGATGAACGTGAAGCCATTTTCGTCCATCCGACCGACATCGCCGGTACGCAGCCAGCCGCCCGGCAGCATGACCTCTGCAGTTTCAGCCGGACGTTGCC
Source organism: Woeseiaceae bacterium (assembly GCA_021773035.1). GTDB lineage: Bacteria > Pseudomonadota > Gammaproteobacteria > Steroidobacterales > Woeseiaceae > UBA1847. The sequence goes on along the minus strand of JAJFKU010000059.1, from coordinate 106,364 downwards.
AGTAACCCTCCATGACCTGCGGGCCGCGCAGGCAGATTTCACCGACCTCGTTGAGCGGCAGAGGGTTGCCATCGTCGCCGGCAATCATGAGCTCGGTCGACGGAATGGGCAGCCCGATCGTGCCGGTAAATTCAGAACCGATGGGGCAAACGATCGCAGCGGGTGAAGTTTCCGTCAGGCCGTATCCCTGCAGTAGCGATTTGCCGGTCTTTTCCTTCCATTCCTTGGCAATAGCAGGCTGTATCGCCATGCCTCCGCCGATACACACCCGTAAATTACTGAAGTCAATAAGGGAGAAGCTTGGCGTGTCCATAAGGGCCGCGAACAGCGTGTTTACGCCGGTGAACATATTGAACTTGTGTTTCGCAATCTCCTTGGCGAATCCTTCGAAGTCGCGCGGGTTCGTGATAAGAACGTTCTCGCCGCCCTGTGCCATGACGGTGAGGCAGTTCCCCTGCAGTGAAAATATGTGATACAGCGGCAGCGCCGTAATTGCGAGCACCGGTTCGACGCCTTTGTAGGCGCCACCCTGCCAGGTGATGGTCTGCTGTACATTGAAGACCATGTTGCGGTGGCTCAGCATTGCGCCTTTCGAGACACCGGTTGTGCCGCCGGTGTATTGCAGATAGGCGATGTCCGCGTAGCCGATGTCGACATCGTCCAGCGCTTTGTCCGTGCCGGCCTTCAGGGCCTGGCGGAAGCTGACAGTGTTGGCAATACTGTAGCGAGGAACCGCTTTTTTCACATAGCGCAGCACGAAATTCGTCAGCGTGCTGCGAGGCCAGTTCAACAGGTCGCCAACGCCGGTCGTAACGACATGTTCGAGTTCGGTACTGGCGATGACCTCTTCAAGTATATGCGCGAAATTTTCGAGAATAATGATGCACTTCGCGCCGGAGTCTTTAAGCTGATGTTCGAGCTCCCTGCTCGTGTACAACGGGTTGACATTGACGACGACCAGTCCGGCACGAAAGATGCCGCACATGGCAACCGGGTACTGCAGGATATTCGGCAGCATGATGGCGACGCGTTCGCCGCGGGTCAGGCCGAGCGTGCTCTGCAGATAGCAGGCGAAGCGCATCGACAGGCGGTCGAGTTCGGCGTAGCTGAGCGTTGTGCCCATGTTCGAATAGGCGGCATTGTCCGGGTACTTTTCGAAGGATTGCTCGAAAAGGTCGCGAACGGAACGAAACGGCGGCGGCGGGCATTCTTCAGGCATTCCCGGCGGGTAAGACTTCAGCCAAATTTTCTCCAAAACGACCCCCTAGTTTAGTGTCTGTTATTCCGACCTGCTGAGTGCAGCACTGATCATCGGCCAGGCGTTGTCCAGCAGGATGGGCTGGGCGGCCGCATTTGGGTGAATACGGTCATCCAGCAGCAGATCGTCGTTAAAGGCGATCCCCTCCATGAAAAACTCGATCCACGGTGTATCGAACTCCTCGGCAACACGCCGAAAGACGTCCTCGAACTCCGCAGAATAGCGTGGGCCGTAGTTACTCGGAATACGTATGCCAAGCAGCACGACAGCGGCACCACCAGCCTTGGCCCGGGCAATGATTTCGCCAAGGTTATCCTTCATCCGCGCGGTCGGAAAACCGCGCAGGCCGTCGTTGGCGCCGAGCTCGAGAATAAGCAGCTGTGGCGAGAAATCGCTTAGCGCCGCATCGATACGGGTCGCCCCGCCGGCCGTCGTTTCTCCACTGATGCTGGCGTTGACGACCTGATGTTCGTACCCTTGCTGTTGCAGCCTGGTCTGCAACAAACTGGCCCAGGACTGGTCAACGTCTATACCGTAACCAGCGCTAAGGCTGTCACCGAAGATGAGTATCTTCGGTGACTCGGTGCCTGCAGCCGCGGTCGCAACCATCAGCAGTAAAAGGGAAACTATTATTCGCATGTCGAAGCAGTCATCTAATGGAAGTCGCGTTCTCGAAGCTCATCAGCTGGATAAACAGGTTAGCAGCCCGGAAGGGACTCTGACCATTCTTTCGGACGTCAGTTTTACAATTTCTGCCGGCGAATCGGTGGCTGTCGTTGGCCCATCGGGCGCCGGCAAGTCCACGCTGCTGGCGTTGCTGGCGGGACTGGATCTGCCCAGCAGCGGCCATGTCGTGCTGAGCGGTGCCAATCTGTCAGCGCTGGACGAAGATGGCAGGGCGCAACTGCGGGCCGAGAGCGTCGGTTTCGTCTTCCAGTCGTTTCATCTCGTGCCATCCCTGAACGCCCTTGAGAACGTCATGTTGCCCCTTGAGCTGGCGGGGCGCCGCGATGCGCGCGCTGCCGCGAACGAGATCATTGCAAAGGTCGGACTCAGCGAGCGCTGGAGCCACTATCCCGCGCAGTTGTCGGGCGGTGAGAAGCAGCGGGTCGCTATCGCGCGGGCCTTCGCGACCGAACCGGCGGTGCTGTTTGCCGACGAACCGACGGGCAACCTAGACAGCCGCACCGGGGCCAATATCATGGAACTGATGTTCGAGCTCAACCGCAACTCATCCACGACGCTGGTATTGGTGACTCACGATCATAGCCTCGCGGAGCGCTGCAATCGCGTGCTGTCGCTGGACGAAGGCAAGCTCGTCAGCGATACCGGAGCTGGCGCTTGAAAGCGCTGGGGTTTGCGCTGCGAAGCTTTGGCCGGGAATTGCGTTCCGGAGAGGTACTCGTGTTGCTGACCGCCGTCGGGCTCGCCGTTGCTGCGCTGACGGCCGTTGGCTTCCTGACAGACCGCATCGGTAAGGCGGTCGCACGGCAGGCCAATGAAGTCCTGGCAGCGGACTTGAGACTGCGCTCTCAGGAACCGGTGCCGCAGGAATGGAGCGATCTTGCTGCTGACTTCGATCTCGATACCGCCGAGACCATGAGCTTCCCGTCAGTTGTGTTTGCTGGCGACGACAGCGCGCTCGCTACGATCAAGGTCGTAAGCGCAGCGTACCCCCTGCGCGGCAAGGTGCGCGTTTCGGACGCGCTGTTTGGCCCGCAGCGCGATGCCGGGGGTGTTCCGGCATCCGGCGAAGTCTGGGCTGACGGCGCTCTGCTGGCGCGGGTCGCAGCCGACGTCGGCGACACGCTGTCGATCGGTGAGCTGAATCTTCGGGTAACGGCTGTTCTCACCTACCGGCCGGATCAGTCAATAGGTTTTGCGTCGCTGGCGCCGTCGCTGCTGATGAATATCGACGATATCGATCGCAGCGGCCTTATCGGTGTGGGCAGTCGCGTCGCTTATGCCTTATTGGTCGCCGGCGATGAAACGGCGGTAACGGAGTTCAACGATGCGATCCAGGACAGCCTGCCGGAGTCGGTACGTGTGCGCAGCCAGGAAGACAGCAGCGAACGGGCGTATAACGCCGCCGACCGGGCGCAGCGCTTTTTGTCGCTGACCGCTGTGATCAGCCTGCTGCTGAGCGCGGTAGCTGTGGCAATGTCGGCTCGCCGCTTCGCGCATCGGCGCATGGACACGGTCGCTTTGATGAAGAGCCTGGGTGCGACACAGGGTTTCGTGATTTCGGTGGCGCTGGTGCAGCTCATTCTGCTGGGCGTGCTGGGCATTGTCGCTGGCAGCGTCGTCGGTTATGCCGCGGAGGCGCTGTTATCCGGCATTCTCATCGATCTGATGCAACAGAGTGAGTTACCCGGTTCGGGGCTGCGTCCGGTGTTTCTCGCCAGCGGCAGCGCCATGGTGTTGTTGCTGGGTTTCGCGCTGCCGTCGCTCCTGCAACTGCGCAATACGCCGCCGTTGCGCGTGCTGCGCCACGATGCGATGCCACCGGCACCGTCACGGTTGCTGGTCGCAGGGCTGTCGCTCGCGGCGGTGGCATTGCTGCTGTATCGCTCCGTCGGTGATGCGCGCTTGCTGCTATACCTGATCGGCGGAATCATCGTTATTGCGGGATTGCTGTACCTGGTCGGTCGCGCGATGGTTGCCGTGATCGGCCGGGCTCGCTCAGGCGTCGGTGTGGCCTGGCGCTATGGCCTTGCGAACGTCGCGCGCCGTGGTCGAGACAGCGCGGTACAGGTGGTCGCGTTCGGCCTGGGCATTACCGTACTGTTGCTGCTGACGCTGGTCAGAACCGATTTGCTGGAAGGGTGGCGGCAGACGCTCGACGAAGATGCACCGAACCACTTCCTGATCAACATTCAGCCTCACGAAGTTGACGCGGTCGCCGAATTGTTTGCGAAAAATGGCATCGCTGTACCGGTGTTCACGCCGCTGGTACGCGCACGTATGTCGACAATTAACGATGAGTCGGTCAAAGATCGCGAATACCCGAGTGACGATGGCCGGTGGCTGGCAAATCGTGAGGCAAACCTGTCGTGGTCGGCGGCCCTGAGCCCAAGCAACGAGCTGGTGGACGGTGAATGGTGGCCAGCCGACTACGACGGTCCGCCACTGATATCCATCGAAGAAGAAGCTGCCCTTGATGCCGGGCTGGCGATCGGCGATCGCCTGAAGTTTGTCGCGGCGGGACGGGAAATAGAGGCCGAGATTGCGAGTACCCGCAAGGTGAACTGGGATTCGTTTCAACCGAACTTCTTTATTGTGCTGTCGCCCGGTGCGCTGGACGGCGTACCGACAAGCTACATCTCCAGCATGCGTGTTGCGGAGAAGGATCAGGCAGCGCTCATCAGCCTGGTGCGTGCGCATCCGAGTATTTCCGTCATCGATCTCGGTGCCATTCTGCAGCAGGTGCGCGGCATTATCGAGAAGGCGAGTCTGGCCGTACAGGCGGTTTTCCTGTTCACACTGGCGGCCGGTGTCGCCGTGTTGTTTGCCGCGGTACAGTCGACCATTGATGAACGTCGCTTTGAGAGCGCTATGTTGCGAGCCCTCGGGGCTAAACGACGCACGGTTTTCGCTGGCGTAATGGCCGAGTTCGCAGCGTTGGGAACAGCCGCCGGTGTACTGGCCTCGGCGGGAGCGTCGGTGCTGGCTTATCTCGTGGCGACGCAGTTGTTCGAGTTGCCCTACGAGTTTAGTCCGGCGCTGTGGCTGGCCGGTGTTTCCGCCGGTGTGTTCGTCGTCTGTTGTAGCGGCTACTTTGCTGCACGCGGAGCGGTGAACGCGCGGCCCGCGGACGTGCTTAGAGGTGTGAACGCATGATGGAGCACAGGTTATCCTGCGGGTTCGTTATCGCTCGCCAGACGGAAGCTGGCTGGGTGACACTGCTACTGCGTGCATTTCATCACTGGGATTTTCCGAAAGGCATACGTGAATCCGGCGAGGACGCTATGCAGGCGGCAGTGCGAGAGGTACAGGAAGAGACCGGGATCGACGACCTGTCGTTCGACTGGGGCGACCGTTTCTTCGAAACCGGCCCGTACAGCAAAGGCAAGATCGCACGCTATTATCTTGGGCGTAGCGAACAGGCCGATGTCGTGATGGGTATTTCACCGGAAACGGGTGAGCCGGAACATCACGAGTGGCGCTGGATGAGTTTCGACGAAGCCTATGACCGGGGTTCACCAAGGGTGCGGCAAATTGTACAGTGGGCGAGACAGAACATAGGTGCCTGAACAGGCGGATCCAGACATGGCAACGTACGCTCTCGAGAAGGATAAATGGCCGGCCATGCCCGGGTTTTTCGCATTGTTCCTCGACTCGGCGCTGCCGGTTCTGCAGTCTGACGAACGAATTCTGGGCCTGGCTGTGGGAGGGTCACTGGCGTCCGGAGAGGCGGACGAATATTCCGATCTCGATCTTGTCGTTGTTGCTGAGTCTGCCCATGCGTCCGATATCATGCATTCAAGGCAGGAGATCGCCAAAGGACTCGGTCGTTTGCTGGCCGCTTTTAGCGGCGAACACGTTGCTGAACCACGGCTGCTGATTTGTCTTTACGGACCGCCGCTGCTGCACGTCGATTTGAAATTCCTTGCATTGGACGAAGTGTCGGAGCGGCTCGAAGAGCCGCTCGTTCTGTGGGATCGAAACGGGCAGATCGTGGAGTCGCTGGGCAGGGGTTCGGCCGAGATGCCGCAGCCCGATCTGCAGTGGATAGAGGATCGTTTCTGGGTCTGGGTACACTACGGTGCAACAAAGATTGCTCGTGGGGAACTCTTTGAGGCACTCGGGTTTCTGGCTTTTCTGAGGGGCGAGGTTCTCGGGCCCCTGGCGCTGGCAATCGGCGAGTACCCTCCCTTCGGGATTCGAAAGCTCGAGTCGCGTTTGCCGCAACGGCAGCAGGCAATGATTGCAACCGTCGCCGCCTACGATTCGCGCAGTTGCGCGGAGGCACTGCTTGCCTGTGCGGATGTCTACGAACAACTTCGAGCGGAGTTGGCGTCGCCACAACTAATTCGGCGCGATGCAGCGCAGGACGAATCGCTGAAGTACCTGGCACGGCTGTTGGATGACGCTCCCGGCAGCGAGTGAGTTATCGTCGCTAGACGACCCGGCAGCGCTCTTCTCCTTTCAGGAATGCCGCGACATTCGCGACCAGCTCGTTGACGGCACCCTGCCTTGCGATGTCGGTTCCCCAGGCAATGTGTGGCGTGATGATCAGGTTGTTCCCTTCGTAGTCCAGCAACGGGTTGCCATCGACGGGGGGTTCCTGCGGCAGAACGTCGATCGCGGCGGCCGCTATTTCGCCGCTGGCGAGCGCAGCGGTGAGGGCGGCCGAATCAACGAGGCCGCCGCGGGCCGTGTTGATCAGGATTGCGCTCGACTTCATCGTTTTGAATTCGGCGTGCGTAAAAAGACCGGCTGTTGCCTCGGTGAGCGGGCAGTGCAGGGAGATAACGTCGGAGCGTTGCAGCAGCTCATCGAAAGATACGCGCCCCTCGGCGACACGGTCGGTACCGGGTCTGGCCGAGATAATGACCTTCATGCCGAAGGCCTGTGCGATACCTGCGACGCCCTTGCCGAGTTCACCGTAACCGACGATGCCGAGTGTCATCGCCGTCAGCTCGCGTATCGGAAACGACAGCAGGCAAAAATCGTCGGCGCGCTGCCAATCGCCCGCTCGCACAGCTGCGTCGTAACACCTGAGTCGGTGAGTCAGGTTCAGCAGGCAGCCGAAAACGTGTTCGGCGATGGACTGTGTGCAATAGCCGCGAATATTGCAGACCGCGACACCCTGTCGTTTCGCCGCCGCCAGGTCGACATTATCGGTCCCCGTTGCCGTAAGGCCGATGAAGCGCAGTTTCGGGTGGGTTCGCAGCAATTCGTCTGTTAGACGCGCCTTGTTCGTTAGTATGAATGTCGCGTCGCGAATGCGTTCTTCAAACTGCTCCTTTTCGGTGACATCGTATACTTCGAGTTCTGGCAGGAGCGTACGCAGAGCGCTGACATCGAGGTCAGGGCCCAGGGTCGCGTAGTCGAGAAATACAGCTTTCATATAGCAATTCACAGGGTAGTAGCGCAGAGTATCGGACGATGAACGATCAGTTTTGGAAACGCAAATCGCTGTCTGAAATGTCTCGCGCTGAGTGGGAGGCGCTGTGTGACGGTTGCGCTTTGTGCTGCATGCATAAGGTCGAAGACGAGGACAGCGGCGAGGTGTTTTACACGGATCTCGCGTGCCGGCTGCTTGATCTCGACACCTGTCGTTGTACAGATTATGCGAATCGTGCCAGGCGGGTGGCGGAGTGTCTGACCTTAACGCTCGATGAGCTTGAGGCCTTTCGCTGGTTGCCGCTAAGCTGCGCCTATCGGCGTATCGCCGAAGGCGACGATCTGGCGTCCTGGCACCCGCTGGTGTCGGGCCGTGCGAGCAGCGTTCATGAAGCCGGTATCTCGGTGCTCGGTCGTGCGGTATCCGCACGGGATACCGAGGAATGGAGTGTTTTGCAAAAAAGGAGTTAGTGTGGCGAGTTACCCAAGCATCCCGCTGGAGAAGTACCGGGAGTACCCGATTGAGGAAATGCGGCAGCGCTTAAACGATTTCTACGAGAACGTCGACCGCCGTCGAACGGTTCGCGAGTTCTCGGATCGGGCGGTGCCCAGAGACATCATCGAGACGGCATTGAAGGTGGCGAATACCGCCCCGAGCGGCGCGAACCTGCAGCCCTGGCATTTCGCCGTGGTCAGCGGTCCGCAAACGAAGCAGAAAATCCGTATCGCGGCCGAAGCCGAGGAGCGCGAGTTCTACGAACATCGGGCTTCCGAGGAGTGGCTGGCAGCACTGCAGCCGCTGGGCACCGACGCGGACAAGCCGTTCCTGGAAGTCGCGCCGTATCTGATCGCCGTTTTCCTGCAGAAGTTCGGCGAGCTCCCCGACGGGCGCAAGGTGAAACACTATTACCCGTCGGAATCGACCGGACTCGCGACCGGCATGCTGATAACCGCACTGCATGAGGCCGGCCTGGCAACGCTGACACACACGCCGAGCCCGATGAAGTTCCTCAACGAGATTCTCGGTCGCCCAAAGAGTGAGCGGCCGTTTCTGTTGCTGGTCGTGGGTTATCCCGCGGATGACGCCGAGGTGCCGGACATCCGGCGCAAGCCACTGGAGGCGTTCGCCTCGTTCATTGACGACTAGGCTCAGCCGGTATTCTGCAGCGCCTGTGCGATACCGTTCACGCTGGCCAGCAGCGCGTTGAAAGTGTCCGCATCTTCGCCGCCGGACTCCCGCCAGCGCGACAGGAGGTCAACCTGCATGAGGCTCATCGGGTCCACATAGGGATTGCGCAGCATGATCGCGCGCTGCAGTGTGCTATCCCCTTCCAGCAGCGTCTCGTGATCGGAGAATTCAAGGACCAGCTCACGGGTGAGTTCATATTCTGCCTTGATGGTCGGGAAAAACTCGTCGTGAAGATCGCCTGCCAGGCCTGAGTACAGTTCGGCGATGCCGAGATCGGATTTTGCCAGTACCATCTCCGTGTCAGCCGTCAGCGAGCGCATGAAGTACCACTCCCTGAACATCTCCTCGAAGGCCTGTTCGCCGAACTGGTCGATGGCTTTCCTGAAGCCGCTGCCGATGCCGTACCAACCGGGCAAAACGAAGCGGGCCTGAGTCCACGAGAATACCCAGGGAATAGCCCGCAGGTCTTCAATGCCTGACTGACGCCGGCGCGCCGATGGCCGCGAGCCGATGCGCATGCGTTCAATCAGATCGATCGGTGTTGCCTTGCGAAAGTACTCGTAGAACTTTGGCGTCTCGTAAATGAGCTTACGGTAGGTGCGGCGGCTTTCGTCGGCGATGACATCCATCATCTCGTGCCATTCGGGCTGGTCGTTGCCGCGATGCCTGGGCATCGCGGTTGCAAGCGCCACCGACCCGGTCATCTGTTCCAGCGTGCGCAGTGCAATTCCCCGCAGGCCGTATTTCTCGTTGATGATCTCGCCCTGTTCGGTGACCCGCAAACGACCGTTAACGGTTCCGGGAGGCGCGCCCAGCACGGCGACATGCGTCTTGCTGCCGCCCCGGCTGATGGTACCGCCACGGCCGTGAAACAACGCCACCTCAATGCCTTGTTTTTCGGCGGCGCGGACGATGATCTCCTGCGCACCCTGCAAGGCCCAGCGAGCGGATGCCAGCCCACCGTCCTTGTTACTGTCGGAGTAGCCGATCATGACCATCTGCCGGTCTTCGCGGCGTTTGAGGTGGTTTCGATACAGGTCGGTCGCGAGCAGCGATTGCAGGATCGCCGGGCCGTTTTGCAGGTCGTCGACGGTCTCTAGAAGTGGCGCGATGTCGATCGGAACATGGCCGCGCTTGTTGTGCAGTTTGCCCCACTGCGCCAGCAGCAAGACCGACAGAATATCGTCCGCGCCCTGCGTCATGCTGACGATGAACGGTCCGATGGCATTCGGGCCGTACTTCCTGCGGCAGAACGCAATCGCCTGGAAAACGGCGATGGTTTTGCGCGCCTGCGTGCTCAGGGTCATCGGCGCGCTCTCACGGGACTCGATGGCCTCGATTATTCTCTGCGTGCGCTCATCCGCCGACATGCTCGTCCAGTCTTCTTCACCCAGGCATTCGCCGACGACGTTGCGGTGTGTTTCCGAGTCCTGTCGAACATCGAGTGTGACAAGGTGAAAGCCGAAGCAATCGATGCGGCGCAGCAGGCGGCGTACGGCAAACAGACCCGCCTGCCGGCCTTTGTTGGCTGCGAGGCTGTCGGCAACCAGCTGGATGTCGCTGCGTAGCTGCTCGACTTTCTCATAGGGAAAGACATCGTCATCGTAAGTGGTTTGCAGCCGCTGCTGTACCAGGCGCAGGAATACCCGGTAAGGCATATCCCGGTGACGCGCGGGCACCTCGTGATAGGCGTTCGGAAAAACGCCGCGGTATTCATCGATCCGGTCGAGCATTGCCTGCCCGAATTCGGTGCGCTCGGTTGACTGGCTGAGTTTCGCGGCGAGCGAAGCACATTCCTTGTAGTACAGGTCGAGTATAAGAGAACGCTGGCGCGCCAGTGTTTCGCGTATTGTCTTTGCATTGACGTTGGGATTGCCGTCCATGTCCCCGCCAACCCAGGAGCCAAAATGCAGCAGGCTCGGCACGCGGACGTTGTCGCCGTCCGCGCCATAGATTCTGGTAATCGCGCTCTCGATATCCTCGTAGAACGGCGGTAATGCGCGATACAAAACGTCGGTCACAAAGAACAACACGTGCTCGAGTTCGTCAGCGACCGTCATTTGCTCGGAAGGGTGTTCGTCAGTCTGCCAGCCAGTCGTTGCCAGCAAGCGAATGTTCTGCAGCGCCGCGTTCGTTTCCTGCGGTGTCATGGTCGGATTCAACATGTCGATCAGGTGTTTGACGATGTTCTGTTCTTTGCGCAACATCGTGCGTCGCGTCGGCTCCGTCGGGTGGGCGGTAAACACCGGTTCGATGGACAGGGAGTTCAGCAAATCGACGAGGGCATCAATGTCGAGGCCCGCTGCCTTCAGTTTGATGAATGTGTCTTCGAGGCCGCCCGGCTGATAGTGAACAACGTCGCGCAGATACTCGCGCCGGCGGCGGATGCGGTGTACTTTTTCCGCGGTATTAACCATCTGAAAATAGGTAGAGAAACTGCGAATAACCTGCAGTGCCTCTTTGGCATCCAGTCCGCCGACCAGTTCGGAGAGTTCCTCGCCGGGCTTTTCGTTACCCTCACGGCGGCGAATGGCCCGCAGTCGCGCGGCCTCTACGAATTCATAGAGCTCATCGCCACTCTGTTCGCGAATCAGGTCGCCGAGCATCGCGCCGAGCGTGCGCACGTCGTCGCGCAATGCCTGGTCTTTGTCCTCGAAGGTAATGTCCTGACGACGAAGCGATTTTTGTATGCCGGTGCTCATGAGATCAATGCTGCTTGTCAATCGCGAAAGTTTTCGTACTGCAACGGCAGGCCGATATCGGTTTCTTTCAGCATTGCGATGACGCTTTGCAGATCATCTCGCTTTTTTCCGGTGACGCGTAATTTGTCGCCCTGAATGGCCGTCTGCACCTTGAGTTTTGCCGTTTTGATCTGCTTGACGAGCTTGCGTGCCCGGTCGGCATCGATGCCGCGTCGCAGAATAATTTTCTGGCGCGCCTCGCTACCCGACATCTCGATTTCCTGCTCCTCCAGGCAAGCGATGTTGATACCGCGCTTGGCGAGCTTCTGATGCAGGATGTCGAGCATCTGCTTGAGTTGAAAGTCGGACTGCGAACTCATGGCGATGACCTGCTCGTCCAGCGCGTAGCTGGAGTTGCTGCCCTTGAAGTCAAAGCGCGTATTGACCTCGCGATTGGCCTGGTCGACGGCATTGCTGGCCTCGTGTGAATCGAAGTCACTGACAACATCAAAAGATGGCATGGGAGAATCTGCTCTTGGGGCATTAGTCTGTTGCGAAGGTACACCGGCGCAGGGGTTGGTACCAGTACCGAGTCCGGGGGCTCCGTCGAAAATTACATAAGCTGCCGAGTAACAGGGGCAGTCCGGACATGGCGAGCCGCGCAAGATAAGGCCATGTTCCTCGTTTTGAAGCCCTCAGTCGTCACCTCGCCCTGTCCGCTGTTGCCGGCCGAAACGACCAGCGATTTTCTGCCACAGGTGTGCATGCCGGTGCCCGGTCACTCGGCCTGGATACCGATGGAGCTGGACGTGTCCGCGTTTGCGGATGCCGCGGGTGACATAGACGCGGCGGCGCTCGAGGCTGCGCTTAAGGTCTGCGTAGACGAGGGTGACAGGCGTCACGACCAGGCCGACTGGGCCGAAGCACTGATCGAATATGACAGCTGGCTGAATCGCCGGCTGGCGATCGCACTGCGTGGCTGGGGCGACATCGTCGCCAGGCGCGGCGCCGATCCTGGCGCTCTGCAGACACTCAGGGATATGGAGGCCCTGGCGCAGTGGACATGCGGGGTGCTGCACGATCGTTCGCGCTATCTTGCGGCAAAAAGCAGTTGGTGCCCGGCGCTGGACGAAGCCGGCGCGCTGGTGATGCAAAAGAAACAGTCCAGGAACTGGGGTCGCCGCTGGAGGCGGGCGCTCGAGGACGTTGCGCTGCGGCACCGCAACCTGAGCACGATATCGCCGTGGGACGTCTTTCCGCGACATGTTGCGGCCGATCTGCGCTATGCGAACCTGCTGCCGCTGACGCGCTTCGCAGATTCTCTGTCATTCCAGCGCGATTCCAGCATTTCGCACTGGAACGTTAATGATTTCAAGGGCTTCTACGAGCGGGTCATGGCGATAGTGCGCTGCAACGGTGGTGCCGCGCTCGTTGCGAAGCAGGTGTGATCTAGGATACCGTCTACGGTTGCCGCCGACTCTGGCGATGGCTGAATGAGAGGACGCCTTGCAAGCGATTAGCCCGGATGCTCACGGATTAGCGGTACTGGTATTGACGGCAGTGGCGCTGTTTCTGTTCACACGCGACAACATACCGCTGGAGTCCTCGTCGCTCGCCATACTGATTCTGCTGGTTGCGGGTTTTCAGCTGGTTCCCTATGAAAAAGGTGGCGAGGTCTTGCTCGGGCCGGTCGATTTTTTCGCCGGTTTTGGTAATGAAGCGCTGATCGCTATTTGTGCGTTGATGATGGTCGGCAAGGCGCTCGAAACGACCGGCGCGCTGCAGCCGCTCGCAACCGTGGTCAGCCGTGCGTGGTCTACGCGACCGGTGCTGGCCCTGGCAACTACACTCGTCGCCGGCGCTATCCTCAGCGCTTTCATGAACAATACGCCGATCGTCGTGTTGCTCATGCCTATCCTGGTGGGTGCATCCTTACGAGCCAAGTTTCCGGTGTCCGGCGTCATGTTGCCTATGGGGCTTGCGACGATTATCGGCGGCATGTCGACGACGATAGGCACGTCCACAAACCTGCTCGTTGTCGGCATCTCCCATGACATGGGCATGCACGAATTCAGCCTGTTCGAATGGGTGTTGCCGGTCGCGATTGTCGGTGGCGTCGGCGTGTTGTTCCTGTGGCTGGTTGCGCCCCGGCTGCTGCCGGATCGCACGCCGCCAATGGCCGATACATCGCCGCGAATATTCAGCGCGCAGCTGCACGTCAAGGAAGGCGGATTTGCCGATGGTAAATCCCTGTCGGAAGTGCTGGCCAAGGCGGATGGCAATCTGCGTATCGACAAGATTCAGCGCTCCGAGTCGCTGTTTCTGGCGAAGCTGCCGTCTGTCATCATCCAGCCGGGCGATAGGTTATTCGTCAAGGATTCGCCGGAAAACCTGAAACACTATGAGCAGTTGCTGGGTGCGACGCTGTTCAATATCTCAGACAATGAGCACCCGGTCGACGACGAGACGCCGCTCAAGGCCGAAGGTCAGCAACTCGCCGAAGTTGTCGTAACGCGTGGCTCACCACTGCATTTACGCAGTCTCGCCGCGGCGAGGTTCAGCAACAGCTACAGTCTGTTGCCGCTGGCGCTGCACAGGGCGCGGGCACCCAGTTCACAGGTCACGGGCGATTTGAATCTGATACGCCTGCGGGCTGGTGACGTGCTGCTGGTGCAGGGCTCCGGCGAGGCGATCAAAAATCTCAAGGACAGCGGCACGATGCTGGTGCTCGATGGCACGACGAACCTGCCGCAGACGCATCATGCCAAGCGCGCATTGTTCATCATGGGCGGTGTCGTGTTGCTGGCGGCTTTCGGCATCATGCCAATTTCAGTCAGCGCCGTGCTCGGCCTGGGCCTCATGATCGTCACGGGCTGTCTCTCATGGCGCGACGCCGCCAGCGCTTTGTCGATTCCGGTCGTCATGATCATCGTGGCCGCGCTGGCGTTGGGTAAGGCGCTCATGGGCACGGGAATGGCGGACTATCTTGCGGTCAGTTTCGTGAACGCGGCTTACGGGCTGCCGGCCCCGGTTATTCTCAGCGCCTTCATGCTGCTTATGACGATCATGACGAATATCGTTTCGAACAATGCAGCGGCCGCGATCGGCACGCCGATCGCGATCAGTATTGCGCACCAGCTTGGCGTGAGTCCCGAGCCGTTCATACTGGCCGTGTTGTTCGGTGCGAACATGAGTTTTGCGACGCCCTACGGCTATCAGACGAATCTGCTGGTAATGAGCGCCGGCGGCTACAAGTTTGCGGACTTCCTGCGTGTGGGCATACCGCTGACGATAATCATGTGGATCGGGTTTTCGCTGATCCTGCCAGTGTTGTATCAACTGTAAGTAAAATTAGTCTCTTGACGACTGCGCAAACGCCGGTAATACTCAGCGCCATGAATGCTCAAATCATCTTGAACTGGTGGTGGCAGCCCGCACAGGAGGGGGCTGCTGGCTGACTATTAGCTGAGCAACGCACATCGAGAGCCCATCTCCGCCGAAATCGGGGATGGGCTTTTTTATTGAGCAGGACAAAGTATGCAGGCACCGTTTGATATCGCCGCCGATCTGGACACACCGGTTTCGGCGTATCTGAAGTTGGAAACGCTTAAGCCGCGATTTCTTCTCGAAAGCGTCGAGGGCGGTGAGCGCCTCGCCCGCTATTCGTTTCTTGGCTTCGGAGACGCTGTGGAAGTCCGCATGGACTCGACCTCACTCAGCATCGATGGCCGTGAGCAGGCGCGTCCGAAAAACCAGCGGGAGTACCTGGAGGCACTGCGGCGCGTACTTGAAATCGCCCCGCGACCACAACCCGATGACGGTCTGCCGTTTGCCGGCGGTCTGGTGGGCGTCTCGGGCTACGATGTCGTGCGGCTCTTCGAGAAGCTGCCGGAGGACACCGACAAGCAGGCACACATACCGGACGCCGCTTTTGTCGCGCCGTCATCGCTGCTGGTTTTCGATCATCTGACACGACGCGTAGCGTTGTTGCACGACGGTCCCGAAAAAGAACGCCAGCGGCTCAGGTCTGAAGTCATCACACTGCTGCGTGGCGCTATTCCGGCGACTACGACGAAAGTCACGATCAGTCCTCCGCAGGCAAGCCTGACCGAGGAGGAGTACTCCGGGCGTGTTGCGGCATGCAAGGAGTACATCGCAGCGGGCGACATCTATCAGATCGTGCTCTCCGTCCTGTTTCGCGGTAAGACAAACGTTGCGCCGTTTGAGGTCTATCGGGCGCTGCGATTGCTGAACCCTTCTCCGTACATGTTCTTCTTCGACTTCGACGATCTTCAGGTGGTCGGCTCATCGCCTGAAGCGCTGGTGAAACTCAACGGCAGGACCGCCGCTTTGCGGCCGATCGCCGGAACACTGCCGCGCGGCGCGACGCGCGCCGAGGACGCGGCCAATGAAAAGGCGCTGCTGGCAGATCCGAAGGAAGCTGCCGAGCATGTCATGCTGGTCGATCTTGCACGCAACGATCTTGGTCGTGTTGCGAGTGCCGGTTCGGTGCACGTCGATCCCTACCGGGCGATTGAACGCTACAGTCACGTCATGCATATCGTCAGCGGCGTACAGGGAGAGCTGGCGGCGGAGTTCGATCAGTTCGACCTGTTCGCCGCGAGCTTTCCGGCGGGCACCCTGGTTGGTGCACCCAAAGTTCGAGCCATGCAGATTATTGAGGAGATGGAGCAGGCAGGCCGCGGTTTGTATGCGGGCACCGCGGGTTATTTTGGCTTAAGCGGCGACATGGATCAGGCCATCACCATACGGACGCTGGTGTTTTCCGGCGATGAGTACAGTTTCCAGGCGGGTGCCGGTATCGTTGCCGACTCCGTGCCTGCCAAGGAGTATCAGGAAGTGCTGGCAAAGAGTGCTATTTTGCGCCGCGCCCTCGAGATTGCCGGGGAGGGTCTGTAATGGCCGCGACGACGTTCGAGCACGTGCGCATGCTGCTGATCGATAATTACGATTCGTTTACCTACAACCTGGTGCAGGCGTTTGCGGCGCACGGGGCCGATGTGCGGGTGTATCGCAATGACGCAATCGATGTGGCCGACGCGCTTGCCCTGGCGCCGACACACCTGGTGATTTCCCCCGGCCCGGGCCGGCCCGAGGACGCTGGCGTTTCGCTGGCGATGATTGCGGCCTTTGCAGGCCGGGTACCGGTGCTCGGCGTCTGCCTGGGACATCAGAGCATCGTGCAGCAGCAGGGCGGGGAGATCGTTCGGGCCGAACGACTGATGCACGGCAAGACATCGCATATCAAACACGATGGAAAAGGCGTATTCGCCGGTATCTCGCAGCCATTTGAAGTTGGTCGTTACCATTCGCTGTGTGCCGAGAGAGCAGCGCTGCCCGAGTCGCTCGAAGTGACTGCCGAGACGGACAGTGGCGTAATCATGGGTGTCAGGCATAAGGCCCTGGCTGTCGAGGGTGTTCAGTTTCACCCGGAGAGCGTCCTGACCCCGGAGGGCGATGCTTTGATGACGAATTTTATGCGCCTTAAAAACGTGACGGAGTAAGGTTCATGAGTAAGGAATACAGCGAACTCCTCGAGCGGCTGCTGAACGGTGAGTCGCTTGCTGAGCGGCAGTCGTACGAACTGATGTACAAACTCGCGGAAGGCGAATTGCCAGCGGCGCTTGCGGGTGCGCTGCTGGCAGGTCTGCGGGCGAAGGGCGAGACCGCCGATGAAATTCGTGGCTTTGCGACGGCGATGCGTGAACTCGCAATCGACCCGAAGATTCCAGACGGTGCCCCGACGGTAGATACGGTTGGCACCGGCGGCGACGGTTCTGGCAGTCTCAATATATCGACGGGCACCGGCCTGCTGGCCGCGGCAACCGGGTCGCGGGTCGTCAAGCACGGCAATCGCTCGGTATCGAGCCGCTCCGGCAGCGCCGACATGCTCGAAAGCCTCGGCATGCCGCTGCCGCTCGAAGCGCAACAGGCGATCGACTGCCTGCAGGCCACGAACTTCACGTTCCTGTTCGCGCCGGCCTATCACCCCGCGACCAAGGCGGTCGTGCCGATACGCGCGGCCCTGTCGGTGCGTACCGTATTCAACGTTCTCGGGCCGTTAACTAATCCGGCCGCGCCGCCGTTTCAGCTTATCGGCGCCTACAGCCGGGACGCCGCGAAGCTGATGGCGGATACGCTGTCTGGAATGCCGCTGACGCGCGCCTTCGTCGTTCACGGTGAACCCGGCTGGGACGAGGCGACACCTGCGGGCGAATTCTGGCTCTACGACGTTACGCCCGGGAAGGTCGCGGAAAGCCGGCGCAGTCCCGAGGACTATGGGCTGGCGCGCTGCCGACCGGCCGACCTTGAGGGTGGCGACGCCGATCACAATGCCAGGGAGTTGCTGCGGGTGTTCAATGGTGAAGACAAAGGTGCCCATCGCGACGCGTTGTTGATGGGCACGTCGCTGGTACTGGAAGTGCAGGGCGCGGCCAAAGATGCGAAGGACGGCGTCGCACAGGCCGCTGCCGCAATAGACGATGGCCGTGCCGAGTTGTTTCTTGCCGGCATGCGCGAGCACTTTAGCGGCCAATGAGCGATTTTTTGCAGACGATGGCGAGCAGTAGCGCGGAGAGAGCCGCCGCCGCGCCACGGTCCTTCTCCTCATCCGATCTCGACAAGCCGCTGCTGCCACTGACACTTGGCGCCTTCGACGTAATCGCCGAGATCAAGGACCGATCACCCGCAGAAGGCAAGCTCCGCGGAGCTGGCGGCGGGCGTGCCTCACGGGCACAGGCCTACGCGGCCGGCGGTGCGGCGGCTATCTCGGTACTCACCGAGCCGAGCCGCTTCGACGGCGATCTGGCGGATCTGGAAGAGGTCGTTGCCGCGGTGCCGGATACCCCGGTGATGCGCAAGGACTTCCTTGTTGAACCGGTACAGGTTATCGAGGCCCGCAAGGCCGGTGCGAGCGGCGTGTTATTGATCGCCACGATGCTCGGCGATACCAAGCTGCGTGAAATGCTCGACTGCGCCTGGGAACACGGCATGTTCGTATTGCTGGAGTCCTTCGATGAGGACGACCTGCGCCGGTCGTCCGCGTTGTTGGCAGGCGCCGTTGATGGCGACCGGGCTGAGAGCGGACAGTTACTCTTCGGCGTCAATACCCGCAACCTGAGAACGCTTGAGGTCGATCCCGAACGCCTTTTGAACCTGGCACCGGCACTTCCGCAGGCGCGCTGTGTTGCTGAGAGCGGCCTGCTGCAGGCGACCGACGCGGCCCGCGTTTCCCGTTGGGGATACAAGGCTGCGCTGGTCGGTAGCGCGTTGATGCGTAGCGACGACCCGGCCGCCCTGATAGAAGCGATGCGCGAAGCCGGGGTCGCCGCGTGAGCCTGGTGGTCAAAATCTGTGGTCTGAGCGAGGCTGAGCATGTTCACGCCGCGATCGACGCTGGCGCAGATGCGATTGGCTTTGTGTTTGCCGATTCCGTGCGCCGCATCGCGCCGGACCGCGCAGCGGCGATCGCGGCAGAGGCGCCAGCGCATATCAAACGGGTAGCGGTCATGCTGCACCCGGGCAACGACGAGTGGCAGCAGGTGCTGCAGGTTTTCCGCCCCGATGTTCTGCAAACGGATGCCGGAGACTTCGCTGCACTTGAGGTGCCGGAGTCGATACAGCAATGGCCGGTTTTCCGCGAAGGCGGTACCGCAGCCGCGACGACTGGATGTTATATCTATGAAGGTGCAAAGAGCGGCCAGGGCCAGAGCGTCGACTGGTCGGCGGCAGCCGTGCTTGCGACTGGCGGAAGAATGATCCTGGCCGGTGGTCTCGATGCGCAGAATGTCGCCGAAGCAATCGCAACCGTGCGACCATTCGGGGTCGATGTGTCGAGTGCCGTTGAGTCCGCGCCGGGGCTAAAAGACCCGCGCCTGATCCGGAAATTTATTGGTGCAGCACGCGCTGCGGAGAAGAGTTTATGAGCACAGTGGTTGGGGCCGACGAAGCAGGGCGGCTTCTTGACGCACTTATCAAAGGCGACATGCCGGATGACAAAGGTCGTTTCGGCCCGTTTGGCGGTCGCTACGTACCGGAGACGCTGGTACCGGCGTTTGAGCGCCTCGACGCGGGCGTTCGCGCACATCTGCACGATGCTGAATTCCAGCGCGATTTCCAAAAGGAGTTGCGCGAATGGGTCGGGCGACCGACAGCGCTTAGCTTCGCGCCGCGACTGAGTGAGGCCTGGGGTGCCGAAGTGTGGATAAAACGTGAAGACCTCGCGCATACCGGCGCACACAAGATCAACAATGCGATAGGCCAGGCGCTGCTCGCCAAAAGACTTGGCTCGCAACGCGTCATCGCCGAAACCGGTGCTGGCCAGCACGGTGTTGCGTCGGCGGCCGCCTGCGCGCGCGTCGGACTTCCCTGCACGGTCTACATGGGCGCTGTCGATATGGAGCGGCAGGCGCCAAATGTCGATCGCATACGCAGGCTCGGTGCCGAAGTTGTGGCGGTCGAGTCCGGCGATAAAACGCTGCGTGCTGCCATCGACGAGGCGCTGCGTGCCTGGGTGACCGACCCGGATAACACCTACTATCTGCTGGGCTCAGCCGTCGGGGCACATCCTTATCCGTATCTCGTCCGCGAGTTACAGGTCGTTATCGGCCAGGAGGCCCGCCAGCAGATGCTGGACCAGGCCGGTGGACTTCCCGACGCCGCGTTCGCCTGCGTTGGCGGCGGCTCGAACGCCATCGGTTTGTTTTATCCCCTGCTCGGCGACGACATCGAGCTGATCGGCGTCGAGGCGGGCGGGATCGGCGACGGCCTGGGCGAGAATGCTGCGACCCTGGCGACGGGAACCCCCGGCGTGTTGCAGGGTTCATACACGATTATTCTGCAGGACGACGATGGACAGGTGCAGGAGACGCAATCGATTTCCGCCGGTCTCGATTACTCCGGCGTCGGTCCGGAGCACGCTTTGCTACAGGCCATCGGTCGCGTGAAGTACATATCCGCCAGAGACGACGAGGCGCTCGAAGCGCTGCAGGAGCTGTGTGCGACAGAGGGCATCCTGACGGCACTGGAAACATCGCATGCGTATGCCGCAGCTCGTGAGTATGCGCAGCAGCACCCGGGATGCAGAATTCTTATCGGTAACTCGGGGCGTGGTGACAAGGACATGCCGACACTGATTCAACACCCAGCGAGGATTCGACGTCATGCAAG
This sequence comes from Woeseiaceae bacterium, assembly GCA_021773035.1. Taxonomy (GTDB): domain Bacteria; phylum Pseudomonadota; class Gammaproteobacteria; order Steroidobacterales; family Woeseiaceae; genus UBA1847. The sequence continues at coordinate 85,978 of JAJFKU010000059.1, read as the reverse complement.
CTCATGAGCGTTTGAGCAATGCCATTCGTAATGCGTCCGATGCCGGGCGTCCGGCACTGGTGCCGTTCATTACCGCCGGCTATCCGGAGCCGGCCGACTTTATCGCAACGTTGCAGGACATAGCATCGGTCGGTGATGTCGTCGAGCTGGGGATTCCGTTTTCGGACCCGATGGCCGACGGCATGACCATCCAGCGATCAAGCTTCGCAGCCCTGCAAAAAGGCGTCTCGCTGAAGTGGATTTTCGATCAGCTCGATACGGCGCGAGGCCACATCGATGCACCACTCGTCATGATGTCGTATCTGAACCCGCTGCTCGCCTTTGGCTACGATGCACTGGCAGAACGTGCGCTTGCGGCCGGCGTGTGCGGTTTTATTGTGCCGGATCTTCCTTTTGAGGAAAGCGCGGATATTCGCGCTGCGCTGGAGGCAAGAGGTCTCGGTCTGATCCAGCTGGTAACGCCGGCGACACCGGACGCGCGATTGCAGGTACTGTGCAGCGCTTCGCGCGGTTTCGTCTATGCTGTAACGATCACCGGTATTACCGGCGGTGGCGCAGGTTTGCCGACAGACCTGACGGGCTACCTGGACAAGGTCGCGTCGTTTTCCGAGCTGCCGGTGTGTGCCGGTTTCGGTATCCGCAGCGCCGGGGATGTCGCGGCGGTAGGGAAACATGCCGCCGGTGCGATCGTCGGTTCCGCGCTAGTTGAAGTGCTGGAGCACGGTGAAGATCCGCGCTCGTTTCTTGAGGCGCTACGGCATGCCCCGGGTGAGTAGGGAGGTACCGGCGATTTCAGAACGCAGAATGGCCGATACTTTTTCCGGTTGCATCGGCCGGCTGATCAAAAAACCCTGAGCGAGATCGCAGTTACAGCTCTTCAGGAACTCGAGCTGACGCACGGTCTCCACGCCTTCCGCCGTTACTTCGATATCCAGTCCCTGTGCCATGGCGATAGCCGCCCGCACGATGCGCTGATGGCTGTCGTTGTCCTCGACGTCCGCGATCAGCGCCTGGTCGAGGACAAAGCTGTCGATAAACCCGCTGTCGATAGATTCGAAAGACACATCGCGAGTACCGAACCGGTCCAGGGAAAGTCGTACACCGAGTTTGCGCAGTCGCCGCAGGGTTTCGTGTTCGGCCTCGCGCCGCTGCACGATATCGCCGTCGCAGATTTCGAGTTCGATGCAGCCGGGATCGAGGGCGGTGTCAGCCAGGGTTCTCGAGATAACGTCGACGAGCCGTTTATGAACCAGCTGCTGCGGTGACAGGTTTATCGCGATCGAAAGATCGGGAAGTTCGAAGCGCCGCTGCCATGCGGCGAGTTGCCGACAAGCAGTCGCGATAACCCATTCGCCGGCAGAGTGAATGAGGCCGCTGCTTTCCAGGATCGGCAGGAATCGTGCCGGCGGCAACAAACCAAAACGTGGGTGCTGCCAGCGTAGCAGGGCCTCCAGCCCGATTAGCCGGTTGGTCGTGAGGTCTATGCGTGGCTGATAGTGCAGCGCAAACTCATTGCGTACCAGCGCATGCCGCAAGCCGGTTTCGAGCTCTTCACGCTGTTCAAGCTTCGTGTTCAGCGCGCTGGAATAGTACTGGAAGCGTCCGCCACCTCGCTTCTTGGCCTCAAACATTGCAATGTCGGCGGCCTTGATCATCTTCTCGGCGGTATCACCGGAATCCGGGTACATCGCGATGCCGATGCTCGGTGTCGCATAAACTTCGCTGCTGCCGATCACGTATTTCTCGGACAGTACCAGCAGCAGTTTCTGAGCCGCGGCGGCGGCGTTTCCGGCCACGCCAAAATCCTCGAGGCAAACGACGAATTCGTCGCCACCCCAGCGGCCGCTGAAGTCGCCAACGCGGAGATTGCTTTTCAGTCGTTTTGCAACCTGGCGCAGCAGGGTGTCGCCGACGTCGTGCCCCAGCGTGTCGTTGACCGATTTGAAGCGATCAAGATCGATAAACAATGCAGCGAGCGGTGCCGATTTGCGCTGGCTGCGCCCGATGGCGCGCGTCAGCTGTTCGGCAAACAGTGTGCGATTGGCGAGGCCGGTCAGATCGTCGAACTGCGCGCGCTTTTCCAGTTCGCTGGTGCGCCGCCTGCTTTCCGTTACGTCGCGAAACGTAATGACTCCGCCTATCAACTCATGCTTGCCGTCGAACAGGCCCTGTCCGTTGATACTGAGCACGATGTCGGGTTGCTCCGGTGTTCGGTATATCGCTACCTGATCGGAGTACTTTTCACCGCTGCGCGCGCGCATCAATGGCAGGTCAGCCGAGTTACGGTAGTTTTCCCCGTTTTCGGCGATACAACAAAACGTCTGTTCCCAGGTGGGGTCGGGCAGCATGCGCGAGCCCAGGCCGAGCAGGCTGCGTGCTGCCGGATTGATATCAAGCACATGTCCCGCACTGTCGACGACGATTACGCCGTCATTAATATTGTTCAATATCGACAGTACGGTTACATCGGTGTTCGACAGGCGCGACTGCATACGACCGCGTTTCACCGCATGCTCGAACGATGCTTCCTGCTCCTCGACCGAGATGTCGTCAATACAAATGTAGCCGTGTGCGCCGGCCTGCGTAGCCGCAATGCCCCGGTGTTCGTGTTGTTTTTGCGTGACGGCAATGACGGGATACGGCGCCATCTCGTTGATCAGTTCAGCGAGTGAGTGGCCTGCCTGTGCAATCGCCGGTCCTGTTTCCAGGAGAATCAGGTCGACGATGTAGGAAGCATCCTGCGGCAGTTCGAGCGCCGTGGAACGAGTCAGGTACGTGCAGCAGGGCAGGGTTTCCAGCTCGCCGAGGTAATCGGCAGCGAATTCACCACGGCCCAGATAAAGGATGGAATGACCTGACATCAGATATCGGTAACCGGATGAGCTTGAGGGAATGTCATGAAACGGAATCATAGGTAAAGACAGGCGCTTACGCCAGCTTTTGCGCGCCAAAACGGCCCGGATTCAAACCAATTCGGGGGCATGGGCATCCAAAAGACAGTAGAAACGGAGAAATACCCATTGGCGGCTCTTTTGACAGCGCATAGCAGCGACTATAGTCCAGTGATGACAATCGCGAGTACCGGCGCAGCTACTGACGAGGCAATCCTGATCAGACAGGCGCAAGCCTCCAATGCGCGCGCTTTCGAGTCGCTGTACCGCCTTCATGTCGACAAGGTTTACGGTATTTGCCTGCGTATGACCGGCAATGTCGGCGAAGCCGAGGATTGCGCGCAGGAGGCGTTTATCCAGGCCTGGAACAAGCTCGACAAGTTTCGCGGTGACAGCGCATTTTCAACCTGGCTGCACCGCATCGCGGTCAATGCCGTACTGGGTCGGATGCGTAAGTCGAAGCGCGAGCAGGACCGCATTCAGGCCGTCGCCGAAAGTGCGTCGCCGGTCCTGGAAACCGGCGACAGCGGCGAACTTCGGGACCTGTCGGCGGCGGTCGACAGACTTCCGCAGGGCGCACGACACGTATTCGTACTGCACGCGGTTTATGGTTACAGCCATGATGAGACCGGCGCAATGCTGGGAATCGCGTCAGGGACGAGCAAGGCACAGCTGCACCGGGCAAGACATCTGCTGGCGCAGCAGTTAAAGCAACAGGGATTTGAGGCATGAACGACGACAAATTACTGCAGGCGGCCAGCCGGCTGGAAACGGATATCAGTCCGGAGCGAGATCTCTGGTCCGGCATTGCCGACGCGATCGAGAAACCCGCGCCGCGCCGCTTACCACCGATGTTGGCGCAAGCCGCAGTGCTTGCGTTGCTGGTTGGCACGTCTTCGCTGGTGACTTATATGGCGGTCAAGGACACGACATCGACACCGGTCATCGGGCCACCCGAGATGGTGTTTGAGCAAGCTTCGTTCGGTGAGCGCTATAACCTGGGCCCGGGGTTTCAGGATGCCCGAAACGCGCTGCTTGCGGAGCTCGATGTCGAAATGCAGCGCTTGTCGCCGGAAGCGCGGGAGAACGTCGAAGCAAACCTGCGCCTGATTAACGTTGCGGTCGATGAGATGAACAGCGCGCTGACGCAAAATCCCGAAAACCTGTTGTTACAGGAACAATTATTAAGAACGTATCGCGAAGAGCTTATGTTGCTGCGTCGCGTGAGCGGTCTTACCCGAAACGTGATGTTGAGAAACGATATTTAGGCGGCCGGTGAGCCTCCGTAGAGAGACGATTATGAAGAGACTAGTAACGACAACGCTGGCGTGTTTGCTTGTGACAAGTGCTTACGCCAAAGATGTCGACAAAAACACCAACGCTTCACCGAACGGACATGTCGATGTGTCGAACATATCCGGTTCGGTGACCGTCAACGGTTGGAATCGCAACTCAGTCGAGGTAACCGGAACACTGGGACGCAACGTTGAGGATCTTATTCTGGATCGTGACGGCAACAAGGTCGTGGTCAAGGTGAAAGTGCCAAAAAGAGGTGGGCGCGGTATCGATAGTGACCTGCAGATCATGGTGCCCAAAAACAGTTCGCTCGATGTCGGCACCGTTAGCGCCGACATCGAAGTAGCGGAAGTCGCTGGCGAGCAAAGCCTGCATACCGTCAGCGGCGATGTGGAAACTCAATACAGCGGTGCCGATGTGTCGGCGGAATCGGTGAGCGGTGACGTCGATATCAACGGCGACAATGCGGATGGTGAGGTGGATGCGAGTACGGTCTCGGGCGACATCACGCTGAGCAGGGTGGCCGGCGAGGTGAAAATCGAGGCGGTCAGCGGCGACCTGACGATTGACGAGGGTTCGTTCAGGCGCGCCCAGCTCGAAACCGTCACTGGCGAGATTGTGTTCCATGCCGAATTGCGCAACGACAGTAAGCTGGATATCGACACGGTTAACGGTGACGTTGACGTTGAGTTCGGTGGCGATGTATGGGGCAAGTACGATGTGGATACGTTCAACGGCAGGATTCGAAACTGTTTTGGGCCGAAACCGCAGCGGACGAGCAAGTATGCGCCGGGCCTGGAACTGGAGTTCACGCACGGCGATGGCGACAGCCGGGTGAAGATTTCTACCCTGAACGGCGACATAAGCATTTGTAATTAGCTTTGGCAGCAGGCACTTAACGGGCCGGATTGTAGAGACAGTCCGGCTTTTTTGTGCCCGATTTTGATACCCTTGGGAGTCTACTCAAGAGGTGTTCGAATGGCTCGGGTCTTAAAATATCTACTTTGGTTACTGGGTGCCTTCGTCGCCCTGTTTGCGCTTGCAGCGATTGCCCTGACTTTGTTTTTCGATCCCAACGACTTTCGCGAGGAAATTTCCACGGCGGTCAGGGAGCAGACGGGTCGGGAATTGACCATCGACGGAGATATATCACTGGAATTGTTTCCCTGGCTTGCCGTCGAAGTCGGTAAAGCCAGCCTCGGTAACGCGCCGGGTTTCGGTGACGAGCCTATGGCAAGTTTCGACCGGGCGAGTTTCAGCGTTCGTTTACTGCCGGCCATACTGCGACAGGAGGTTGTTGTCGGTGCCGCGGATATCGAATCGCTGCGGCTGAATCTGAAAGTCGATAAGCGTGGTAACAGCAACTGGTCGGACCTCGTTCCTGAGGATAGCGGTAGCGATGTCGATTCGTCATCGGGTAGCGGCGCCAGCCTGAACGTCAATTCGGTCGAGATCGTCGACGCCAGGTTCAGTTACACGGACGAGAGCAGTGGCGACGTCATCGTTGTCGAACAGGTAAATCTGGGCATCGGGAAATTGACGGACGATGGTTCTCCGGTGCCGGTCGAGGCGTCGCTGAACTTCGACGTGCAGCCTGCAGGGCTTGCCGGCGACATGACGTTCAATACGGTCGTGGCGTTCGATGCGGAGAGCGGCAAACTGCAAATGAGCGACGTCGTTATTGACGGCGCTGTTGAAGGGGTCGCATCGACAGCGACCAGCATGAGTGTTCGGACGGACGGTGTCGATGTCATGACGAAGGATTCGACCGTCGCGCTGCAGGCGCTGGATCTGCGCCTGTTCGATATGCATGTCGTCGCCGACGTGCAGCCCTTTTCATACGCGGGTGAGCTGGCTGCGAAGGCGAGGATCGTAGTCGACGAGTTCTCTCCGCGAAGTGTCATGCAGCTCTTCGACGTTGAGCCCCCCGTAACCGCGGACCCGTCGGTGTTGAGTCGTGTGGCCCTGGAAGCGGATGCGGCACTTTCGCCGACGGCGATCGACCTGAGCGCCGTTGCCATCACGCTGGACGACACGTCGTTTAGCGGCTCGCTGTCCGTTCCGAGAAGTGCGACGGGTTTCTATGAACTCGAGCTCGTCGGCGACGCCATCGATCTGGGTCGCTACATGGAACCCGCAGCAGACGGCGGAGAAAGCTCATCGAGTGATACGGCCGCCGTGGAAATCCCGGCCGATCTCATCGCGCCGCTGAACGCGCGCGGCAAAGTGAAGCTGACAACGGCGACACTTGGAGATATTGTCTTCGAGAACATCGATCTCGGACTGAACGCCGCTGACGGGAAGCTGCGACTCTTCCCGGTTTCTTCGGGGCTTTTCGGCGGTACGTATAACGGCGACGTCAGGATCGATGTGTCAGGATCGGTTCCACGCCTGTCGATGAACGAGAAAATTGAAGGCATCGATCTCGCGCGCCTTGCGAAAGCCATGTTCGAGCAGGACAACGTCACCGGTACCATCAACGGATCGTTCGCGCTGGTCGGCAGCGGCAGTGACATGGCAGCGATTCAGCGCAGCCTGGCGGGCAATATGTCAATGCTGCTCAGCGACGGCACCTACGAGGGTACCGACCTCTGGTACGAACTGCGTCGCGCGCGCGCCGTTCTGAAGAGCGATACGCCGCCCGAGCCCGAGCTTCCGGCAAAAACGGCGTTCAGCACGGTACGTGTGAGCGGTGTTGTGACCGATGGCGTTATGCGTAGCGACGATCTGTTTGCCGAGCTGCCGTTCATGCAGCTGACCGGGCGTGGCAGCGTCGATCTTGTCGCCGCCAGCGTGGACTACAGTATGAGCGCGCGCATTATAGAGCGACCGGAGTTCCTGCCGGGCGCGACACCGGAGGAACTCGACGAGTTTACCGAGGCGGTGATTCCACTGAAGATTACGGGCCCGCTCGCGTCACCGAGTATCAAACCGGACCTCGAAAAACTGCTGCAGGAAAAGGTCGAGGAAGAAATCGAAGACCTGCTCAAGGATAAACTGAAGGGCCTGTTCGATTGAAAACCCGGTGTGCCTGCCTGCTTCTGATGCTCATCTTTCTGGCGCCGCCTGCGGCGGCGGCGGAGATACTCAGCATCAAGGTCGACAACGACGACGGTAACTACACGATGACTTCGGAGGTCTGGTTCGATGCGAACATCGAGCAGGTCTATGAGGTCTACCGCTACTGGAAGTATTCGTCGGAATTCTCCAGCGCGATCGTAGAGGCGCGTGACATGGAGCCCGACGAGCAGGGTCGAGCGCAGTTTTATGTTCGTAACAAAGGCTGCGTGCTGTTTTTCTGCCAGTCGTTTGAGCGACAGGGTTACGTTGAGACCGAGCCGCACAGGGCGGTGCGCGCCTTCGCCAACCCGGCGACCAGCGATTTTCACCACAGCAACGAGAGCTGGCGTTTCGCTGCCCGTGATGGCGGCACGACCGTGACCTACGACCTGACGATGCGCCCCAAGTTCTGGATACCGCCGGGTATCGGCCCGTACCTGATCAAGCGCAAGTTGCGAAAAAGCGGCGGGGAGGCGGTTGACCGGATCGAGGTGATCGCGCGGCGTATAACAGAAAATGCCGGCAGTGAGTGATTTCGCGACGCGGCTGCTCGCGTGGTTTGATGCGCACGGTCGAAAGGACCTGCCCTGGCAGCAGGACGTTACGCCTTATCGCGTCTGGGTGTCTGAAATCATGCTGCAACAGACCCAGGTGCAGACGGTGATTCCCTATTTCAAGCGCTTCGTTGCGCGCTTTCCGGATGTGGCTGCGCTGGCCGTCGCCGAGCGCGACGAGGTGCTCGCACACTGGTCGGGGCTGGGTTACTACGCTCGGGCGCGCAATCTGCACAAGGCCGCAGAGATCATCTGCGATGATCATCAGGGTCGGTTTCCGGCGTCTTTCGACGCCGTGCTTGCACTACCCGGTATCGGTCGATCGACGGCCGGTGCCGTTCTGTCCCTGTCGATGCAGCAGCGGCACGCCATCCTCGACGGTAACGTCAAACGCGTTCTGGCGCGTCATGACGCTATCGGCGGCTGGCCGGGGAAAAGCAGCGTTCAGAATGCGCTGTGGGAAGCAGCCACTCGCAATACACCGCAGGAGAGCTTTGCCGCATACACGCAGGCGGTCATGGATCTCGGTGCAACGCTGTGCACTCGCAGTAAGCCTCGCTGCGCAGAGTGTCCGGTGAGTGAAGACTGTGAGGCGCTCAGAACGAATGCCGTTGCGCGATATCCCGGACCCAAACCCAAAAAGGCCAAACCGCTGCGCACCACAACGATGATTCTCGCCAGCATCGCCGGCGAGGTCTACATGGAGCGTCGACCGGAGAGCGGAATCTGGGGAGGACTCTGGGGTTTTCCGGAGCTGGGTGAGCGTTCGGTGGAAGAATGGTGTGGCGATGAGCTCGGTAACCAGGCTGCCGAGGTGGTGGCGTGGGAGGTATTACGGCACAGTTTCAGTCACTACGATCTGGACATCCAGCCGATAGTGGTGCGCATGGAGTCACACGCGGGTAAAGTAGCCGACGCCGATGTCAGCATCTGGCACCGACTTGACGATGCGCCGCCTGGCGGTCTGGCCGCACCCGTGAAGATACTTATGGACCAACTGAAGAAGAGTGAACATGTCGCGCAGCGTTAATTGTGCCCTGCTGGGAAAGGAGGCCGAGGGCCTCGATTATGCGCCGTATCCGGGCGAGCTCGGACAGCGTATCTACGACAATATTTCGAAAGAGGCCTGGCAGCGCTGGGTCGCTCATCAGACAATGCTTATCAACGAGTATCGCCTGACACCGATCGAGCCCGAAGCCCGCAAATTTCTCGAAACCGAAATGGAAAAATTCTTCTTTGGCGAGGGCTCAGCAGCGCCCAAAGAATACGTCCCCACCGAGACATAAAGGGCTCTGACACCCTTTTTGGTTCATGTTCGAGACAGGAACTGGACGCTGAACAGCTGCTTGGCATCGGTCCAGACTTTCTCGACAGTAAAGCCTGTGGCCTCTGCCATGGCCGAGAAACCTTCCAGCGTGTATTTGTGTGAGTACTCGGTGAGGATGGTTTCGCCGCTGGCGATGCTGAATTCCGTATTGCCAACCCGGAAAGTCTGATCCGCCTGGCTGACCAGTGTGATGACAACGCGGCCTTTGTCCTCGTCGTAGTTTGCACTGTGTGTGTATTCGTCAACGTCGAAGTCTGCGGCGTAGTCGCGGTTCAGGTGCTGCAGTACATTGAGGTTGAACTCGGCGGTTACGCCGGCGGAGTCGTTGTAGGCGTCCTCGATTACCCGGGTATCTTTCTGCAGATCGACCCCAATCAGCAGTGCGCCGCCGTCCCCGGCCTCGTGATGCATGACGCGCAGCAGTTCCATCGCCGCATCGTATTCGAAGTTGCCGATAGTCGAGCCGGGGAAATAGACGACGTTTCGTACCGGCATGACCATCGGTTTCGGCAGCGCGAATGCCTGTGTGAAGTCGGCGACGACCGGCAGCACGTCGACATGCGGGAAGCGGTCGCGAATTTTCTGTGCTGAGGCGTGCAGGTGTTCCTCAGAGATGTCGACGGGAACATAGGCCGCCAGCTCCGACAGGTGTTCGAGCAGGATGCGTGTTTTCAGGCTGGAGCCGCTGCCAAACTCGATCAGGCTCGCCTGCTTGCCGACGAGGTCGACAACCTCCGCGATGTTGTCGCGCATGATGCCGAGTTCGGTATTCGTCAGGTAATACTCCGGCAGTTCGGTGATGTCGTCGAACAGCCGGGAACCGCGCTCGTCGTAGAAATACTTCGGCGAAATTTCCTTCTGCGGGCCGGACAGCCCTTCTACGATAGCTTCTATTTCTGTTGTGTTACTTGTCATGACCGTCCTTTGCGAGTCGCAAGCCCAGGAACTGCCAGCGGGCATCCGGGTAGAAAAAACTGCGGTAACTGGCTCGAATATGGCTCTGCGACGTTACGCAGGAACCGCCGCGTACCGTCATCTGGTTGCACATGAACTTGCCGTTGTATTCTCCCAGCGATCCGTCCAGCGGTTTAAAGCCGGGATAGGCTGCGTAGGACGAAGAGGTCCACTCCCAGACGTCGCCGAAGTACTGCTGACCGGCCGATGCCTGCGGGTGCCAGTAATCCGATTCCAGCAGGTTGCCGTCAATGGGTTGTCGTTCGGCGGCAAGCTCCCACTCAAACTCGGTGGGCAGTCTTGCGCCTGCCCAGCGGGCGAACGCATCAGCTTCGTAGTAGCTGATGTGACAAACGGGCGCATTGTCGTTGATTTCGGCGTCGCCACCGAGTGTGAACTCGGTCTCCAGTTCGGCGTTCCAGTAAAGCGGTCGGTTCCAGCCGCGCTCATTGATCAGCGCCCAGCCGTCGGACAGCCACAGTTCGCAGTTCTCGTAAGCGCCGTCACGAATAAATTCACGATACTCGCCGTTGCTGACGAGACGATTGCCGATGCGATGCTCCTGCAGTAAGGCATCGTGTCGCGGTGTTTCGTTGTCAAAAGCGAAATCCTCGTCATGCGCGCCGACGGAGTGAATACCCGACGCCCCGTTGCTGAAAGCGTATGGCGCGATTTCGGCATACGCTGCCTTGTGCAGCGAACTGCACACTGCCGGTCGTAACGGATTGCAGAAAAAAACGTGCTTGATGTCCGTCAACAGCAATTCCTGATGCTGCTGCTCGTGCTGAATGCCGAGCGTCACAACCTGCATCGCCTGTTCGGGCATTGCGTCGGTTTGCAGTAATTGCTGCATTGCCGTGTCGACGTAGGAGCGAAAGTCCAGAACCTGCCTGAGCGTCGGTCGTGACAACAGGCCACGCGTCGGTCGTGCGTGCATTTCTCCGGCGGTGTAGTAATAGGAGTTAAACAGGTAGTGATAACGATCGTCGAAGCGCGTGTAGTTTTTCAGGTAGGGTTCCAGCACGAAGCGCTCGAAAAACCAGCTGACGTGTGCAAGGTGCCATTTGCTGGGACTGACATCCGGCATCGTTTGCACAACGGTGTCCTCCGCCTGCAATTCACGGATCAGAAGCAACGTCTGCTCGCGCACGGCGCGATAGCGTTCGGAGAGCGCAGCGGCGGAAATTTCTGCCATTGGAGAGGCCATGATTGTCCTGTCAGTCGTTGTGCCGGGGGAAGAGTGTCACCGTATCGTATCCAGTGGGACCCGACCAGCCGCTGGATTGTTTCAGCAGATATGCGTGTCGCTAGTGCAACGGCAGCTCGGTTTTTTTTTGTACCGTACGAATTGTTACGCTGGAGTTAACGCGGGCGACACCCGGTAAACGGGTTAGCGAATCGCGGTGCAGTCGCTCGAAGTCTGCCATGTCAGACACCACGACGCGCAACAGATAGTCGAACTCACCCGTCATTAAGTAACACTCCATGACTTCCGGTATGTCCCTGACCGCCGCCTCGAATGCCGCGAGTTCGCTTTCCTCCTCGCGCTGCAGGCCGATATGCACGAAAACATTACCGGAAAGGCTGACTTTGCGCTGGCTAACCAGCGCGACATAGCGTTCGATCAGGCCCGAGTCTTCGAGGGCCCGTACCCGGCGCAGGCAGGCAGACTCCGACAGGCTGACCTTTTCCGCGAGATGAACGTTGCTGATACGGCCGTCCTTTTGCAGGGCGTCGAGGATCAATTTGTCGTATTTGTCGTAACTCATGGTGGAAATCATCAGTTTTGATAAGAATGTTCGCAGAAACTGCCATATTTTCGGCCCTCTGTCATCCATTACGCAAGTGCACACCGTGCCCGGCAGCGTATCGTTGCTACAGAAACTTACGCGTTCAGGCCTGGAGAAAGACGATGAAGATCGGTATCCCGAAAGAGATCAAAACCCTTGAGTTCCGCGTTGGCATGACCCCCGCAGGCGTCCACGAACTCGTCAGCGAAGGTCATGAGCTCATTGTCGAAACCAGGGCCGGCGCCGGTATTGGCGTGACCGATGCGGACTACGAGGCTGTCGGCGCAAGTGTCGTCGCCACTCCGGAAGAGGTGTTTGCCGCCGCTGACATGATCGTCAAGGTCAAGGAGCCGCAGCTGCACGAATGCGCGCTGCTGCGTCCCGGCCAGGTGCTGTTTACTTATCTGCACCTCGCCGCCGATCCCGCGCAGGCGAAGGCACTGGTCGATTCCGGCGCGACCGCTATCGCCTACGAGACCGTCACGTCGGCCGACGGCTCGCTGCCGCTGCTGACTCCGATGTCCGAAGTTGCCGGCCGGCTTTCTATCCAGGCCGGCGCGTTTGCCCTGCAGAAAGCCAATGGCGGCTGCGGCAAACTGCTCGGCGGCGTTCCCGGCGTGAAACCCGCAAAAGTCGTTGTTATCGGTGGTGGCGTGTCCGGCGCGAACGCGGCTGACATGGCTGTCGGCATGGGCGCCGACGTGACGATTCTCGATCGCTCCTTGCCGCGCCTGCGCGAGCTCGACGACATCTGGGGTGGCCGTGTGAATACGGTGTATTCGACGAAACATGCTATCGACGAACTGGCTCCGGAGGCCGACCTGATTGTCGGCGCCGTACTGATCGCCGGTGCCGCCGCGCCAAAACTGGTGTCGGCACAAAACGTCAAGGACATGCAGCCCGGTTCGGTGATGGTCGATATCTCGATCGACCAGGGCGGTTGCTTCGAAACCAGCAAGCCCACATCGCATGCCGAACCTACTTACGTGGTCGACGATGTCGTTCACTACTGCGTAACCAACATGCCGGGCGCGGTGCCGCGTACCAGCACCTACGCATTGACGAACGCGACGCTGCCGTTCATCAAGTCGCTGGCGAGCCTCGGCTGGAAGGGCGCGCTGGCTCGTGATCCGCACCTGGCGAACGGACTAAACGTGCACGCCGGCCACGTGAATCACGAAGCGGTCGCGAAAGACCTCGGCTACGATTATTTGTCCGCCGCCGACGCGCTGAAGGCAGCCTAAGAGCTGTTCATAAAAAGGGGTCAGAGCCCTCAGGGCTCTGACCCCTTTTTTAATGACTCTTGATGACGAGCATTTTATCGATCTGCATGTCCTCGATCGTATAGGGAATGCCGCCGACGCCGAGGCCGGACTGCCGTAGTCCGGCGAAAGGCATAACGTCGTCGCGAAACGCCGAGTGGTCGTTGATCATGACCGCAGACGCATCGAGCTGCTTCGACAGCTGCATCGCCGTATTCAGATCATCGCAGTAAACCGCGGATTGAAATGCGACGGGCAGCGCGTTGGCCTGCTCAATGGCGTCGTCGACATCACCATAGCCGTACACGCAGATGACCGGCCCGAAAATTTCCAGTGAGCTGACTTTCGTGTCGAGTGGCGGATCGAGCAGCACCGTCGGCGCGTAACAACTGTCGGAAATCCTGCGGCCACCGCTTAGCAGTTCAGCGCCGGCGGCAACGGCCTCGTCGACCCATGATGCAACCCGCTCGACCTCACCCTGCCTGATCAGCGGTCCGACTTCGGTGCTTGCTTCCTCGGGTGCGCCGACAACGAGCTTGTCAGCCAGCACGGCCAGTTCCTCTGCGAAATTCCGCGCTTCAGAGGTCGGCGCGAACACCCGCTGCACCGACACGCAAACCTGGCCGGCATGATAGAAGCCGCCCTTGGCAATCGAGGCCAGCGCGGCCTTGCGGTCGAAAGGTTCGGCGAGAATGACCGGCGCCGCGCCGCCGTGTTCCAGCGCGCAACGCGTTCCGGGTGCGAGCTTTGAACGCAGCATCCAGCCGACTTTCGCGCTGCCGATAAAACTGAAGAAACCGACACGCTCATCGGTGACGAGCTTTTCCGCGGTAGCGGTGTCGGCGGTGATCAGCGCCTGTCCCCAGCCTTTCGGCAGGCCGGCTTCGTGCAGTATCTCGATAAAACGCAGGCAGGACAGCGGCGTGTCGCCGGCCGGCTTGACGATCACCGGGCAGCCGCTGGCAACGGCCGGGCCAACCTGGTGAACGATAAGGTTTAGCGGGTGATTAAAGGCGCTGACGGCAACGACCACGCCGATCGGTTCTTTCTGCGTGAACGCGGTGCGCCCCATCGTTGCAGCGGTCGTGCCAAGCGGGATGACGGAGCCGGCGTGGCCGCGCAGTGATTCTATACAGAGGTGTACGCCGTCGATCGCACGAACGACTTCCACCCTGGAGTCGTTGTAAGGCTTGCCGCCTTCGCTGGCTGCGAGCAGCGTCAGTTCTTCAATCTGTGACTGCATGATCGCGGCCGCGCGCGACAGGACCTGTACGCGCTCGGGTATCGACAACCAGGAGTTACGATCACGAAACAGTGCGTAGGCGGCGGCCAGAGCATCTTCGGCATGCCCGCTGTTTGCGGTTGCAACCCGATCAAGCTCGCGTCCGTCATAAGGCGAAGTGACGCTCGCTTCGCCGGCCGCAGGGCGATCGCTGACAATCATTAAAGGACGCATCGAATCTCGCCGAGTTTCTTTGTGAGGAGCGCATTCTCGCGATAGTCGATCGGGATAACAACCAGGCTAGGACCGTCTTCTTTAAATGCTGATTCCAGCGCGCCTTCAAGATCCGCGGCATTGGACACGTAATGCCCGTGCCAGCCAAACGCGGCGGCGAGTCCGTTCCAGTCCGGGTTGCCGAATGCCAGGTCGGTGTGTCGTCCAAAGTGCGACTCCTGTTTCCACGCGATCAGGCCGTACTCGTTGTCTTCCCAGACCATGACCACGATGTTGCTGTTCAGTCGTTTTGCCGTTTCCATTTCCTGTACGTTCATCAGGAAGCCGGCGTCGCCGCAGATCGAGAGTATACGCCGCTCCGGGAAAACAATGCTCGCGGCGACCGCGCCGGGTAGCGCGAAACCCATCGAGCAGAAACCGTTCGGGATCAGGCAGGTGTTCGGTTCGTGGCACTGGTAGTGGCGGGCGATCCACATCTTGTGTGCGCCGACGTCGGACAGCAGGATGTCCTCCGGTCCCATAACCTGGCGCGCGTCCCACAGTGCTTTCTGCGGGCGGATCGTGCCGTCGGTTTTATCGTCTTTGTGTTCCGCGAGGTCTTCGGCCATGTCGGCGCGAACTTTACGCTGCAGATCGAGGTCGAAGTCCGGCAGCCCGTGCTCGTCGACACGCTCATTGAGCATCCACAGCGCGTGTGCGAGGTCGCCGACGAGTTCGATTTCCGGATGGTAATGCTCGTCGATCTCGGCGGGCAGGAAGTCTGCATGCAGGATTCGTTTGCCCTTGTTCTCGTTCCACAGGTGCGGATGGTATTCGACCATGTCGAAGCCGAGCGTAATGACCAGGTCGGCATCGTCGATGGCCTGAGAGATGCGGTCCTTGCTGCCAAGGCCGACGGTGTAGAGGCAATAGTCGGCGTCCATATTCACGGAGCCCTTCGCCATAAAGGTGCTGATTACGCCAATGCCGGTTTTTTCGCAGAGCTCGCGCAGCTGTTTGCTGGCGCGCCGTCGAATACAGCCGTTGCCGGCGATGATGACGGGCCGTTTGGCGTTCTTCAGCATGTCGAAGGCCTGGTCGACGATCTTGTCGTCAGGCACCGAACGGCGAAACCGTCGCGGCGTCATCGGCACGCCGGTCACGGGCATCGACGCCACATCTTCCGGCAACTCGAGATGCACGGCACCGGGTTTTTCGGTACGCGCAAGACGCACGGCCTTGCGAACGATCTCCGGGATAGTCTCGGGCTGAAGAATCGTTGTCGCCCATTTCGTGACCGGCCTGAACATGCTGACAACATCCATGATCTGGTGCGACTCCTTGTGCAGCCGGTCCGTTGAGCCCTGCCCGGTCAGGACCAGCATCGGCGCTCTATCCATGTTGGAGTCGGCGACGCCGGTGATCAGGTTGGTGGCACCCGGACCCAATGTGCCCAGTGCTCCTGCCGGGTTGCCGGTCAGGCGCCCGTAGATTTCTGCCATGAACGCAGCACCCTGCTCGTGGCGCGTCAGGATGAAGCGAATCTTTTGCGATTTTTCCAGCGTCATCATGAAATCGGCGTTCTCTTCGCCGGGTACGCCGAAAATGTACTCAATGCCTTCTTCTTCCAGACACTGAACGAAAAGCTCTGATGCGTTCATCGCGGTTCCTTGTGGGTTCACTTATGGTTTTGCCAGCATCATTCTAGACCGGATCGACATAACTTTTATTTCTAAGGGCTCTTGATTTGCGAAAAAACCACACTAGACTCAAAGGAACGACATTAGAGAAACGTTGTCATTATTTACATACTGATTGATCGATGAGGGGGCTTATCATGACTAGTTGTAGAAAAACGACACACCCGCTATGCGCCGTACCGGCGACACTGCTGGCTTTGAGCATCAGTGGATCGGCGTTTGCACAGATGATTATAGAAGAGATCGTCGTCACCGCGACCAAGCGCGAAGCATCTATTCAGGACATCCCGTTCTCGATCAACGCGCAGACCGCGGCGGATATCGAGCGCAGCGGTGCCACCGATCTGGAAGGCCTGTCCAGGAACGTGGCTGGCCTGACGGTGCAAAACCTCGGTCCCGGCCAGAGCCAGGTGGCTATCAGGGGTGTATCGGCCGGCCAGATCGTTCGCGACCAGCCGGGCGTCAAGGAGCAGGTGGGCGTTTATCTCGACGAGTCGGTTATTTCCTTGTCCCTGTTCACGCCGGATCTCGATCTCTACGACCTCAACCGTGTTGAAACGCTGCGTGGTCCGCAGGGCACGCTGTTTGGCTCCGGTTCCGTGGGTGGCACGATTCGCTACATCACCAACAAGCCGAACCTGAATGAGTTCGAAGGCAATGTTGAGTTGAACCTCAACTCCGTCACCGACGGTGACATCGGCGGCCATGTGAAAGGCATGATTAACCTGCCGTTCGCAGACGGTCGTGCAGGGCTGCGGCTGGTAGGTTATACGACGGAATACGGCGGCTTTATCGACGCGCTTCGCGAAGGTGGCGGCGTGTCCAAGGACGTGAACGGCGGTAACCGAACCGGCGCGCGCGCAGCCTTGACGTTTGCACCGAACGACATGTTGACGATTACGCCGCGAGTCGTTTACCAGGAAGTCGAAGCCGATGGATTCAATCGCCAGGAAGCTTATAATCTGTATGCGAATCCGTTCACGACAACGCGACCGGCGGTACAGCTCGGTGAGCGGCAGCAGTTCCTGCGACTGAATGAAGAGTTCACCGACGAAGCCCTGATCGCCGATGTTACGGCCGACGCTTCTTTCTCGAGCTTTGACCTGACGTTTGTTGCGAGCAAGACGGATCGTGAGATTCTTGTCAGCCGCGACGCGAGCGCGCTGACCGGCAGTGTCTCGGTGGACCTTGGGTATACGGATGCCGATGTGCTGTTGCCATCGAATCTCCGCGATACGACGGATGTCGATCAAACGACCTTTGAAATACGTGCCAGTTCGAATACGGAGGGTCGCCTGCAGTGGTTGTTCGGTTTGTTCTACTCAGATACCGATCGCACCTATGCACAGCGACTGCCGACACCGGGATATGCGGCTGCTACGGATGCAGCTCTGGGTGCGGGTACTTCGGCGAGCGTTGCCAACGGCTTCACCAATCTTGATTCGCCGTTTAACTCGGACCTTCCCTACAACGTGGAACAAACCGCAGTATTCGGTGAAGTGTCCTACGATATTAATGAAGAAGTGCAGCTGACCGTTGGCGGTCGTTTTTACGACTACACGGACAAACGCACGATCACCAGCGGCGGGCTGTTCGCCAACGGCGATTTCAATGAGTCGGATACGACATCGTCGGATGGGTTTACGCCGCGCGTCATGCTGTCGTGGGACCTGAATGACGATATGACCTTCAACGCGCAGGCGTCACAGGGTTTCCGTCTGGGCGGCGTCAACGATCCGTTGAACGTGACGCTGTGTTCCGCGGATGACATCGCGACCTTCGGCGGCTTTCAGAAGTTTGCGGACGAGACCTTGTGGAACTATGAGGCTGGCCTGAAGACGCAGTATGACAATGGCGTCACCTTTAATGCGGCTGTGTTCTACACGGACATCGACGACCTGCAGGTTAACCTCGACGCCAACAACTGTTCGTCTCGTGTGGCCGTAAACGTTAAGGACTCACACACGGCGGGTGTCGAATTTGAGCTGAGCGCGCAGCCGAGTGAGTCGTTCGAAGTGTCGATCGCCGGCAGCATCCTGGAATCGGAGTTCGATTCAACCTTCCTCGATGTTAACGGCAGTCCGTTGGCTGGACTGATCGATGGCAACCGGCTGGCGTCCGTTCCCGAGTTCCAGTTCGCGGCGACCGGCAGTTACTACTTCCCGGTGGAAATGTTCGGCGGCTCCAATGGCTTTGCGACGATGACCGTGCACCATGTCGGCGACCGCTTCACGCAGCCGGGCGACCAGGTAACGGGTGCCGGGCAGTTTGCGTCCGGACTGGCGTTCGGTGGCGCGACGGGTAACGAGCTGAACGTGCTGGATCTGCAGCTTGATCCGTACACGATTATCAACCTGAGCGCGGGCGTCGAGATGGGCGACTGGTCGGCGACGGCGTACATCCACAATCTCGGCGATGAGAACGCGAACCTGTCGTTCGATCGCGAACGTGGCGGCCGCGCGCGGCTGGCGTTCCGCACCAATACGCCGCGTACGATCGGCATCACGTTAAGAAGAAACTTCTCGAACTAGCAGCGAGAGCAGCATAGGGGGAGAAAGCGCCCGACCTTTCGAGGTTGGGCGTTTTTTTATGTGAGGTCGAGGTGCATGCGGATCAGCGGGCGCGGGCCATCCCAGAGCTCTTCGACGGTATGCGACGTGACCTGAAAGCCGAGCTTCTCGTACATCGTTTGCGATTCCGGCAGGCCGTCGGTGGTGTCGAGGACGATGCTCTGGCACCGCTGCTCGCGACTGTAAGCGAACGCGAGCTTCATGAGTTTCTTGCCAAGCCCGGAACCGCGCGCGGTCGGTGTGACGACGACCCAGCGTAACTGCGCGATGTTGTCGTCGCGAAGTACGATGGCAGCGCAGCCTGCTAAATCCCCGGATTTTTCGGCGAGCCAGATTTGACCGCGGCCGTCGTTTCCCAGCGCGAACTCGGCAATGGTTTCGGCGACAAAGGCCTCGAAGCGCAGGCCATAACCGCCCAGCGGTTCGTAGGCCTCACCGTGTAGTGAAATGATGCGGCCGAGATCGCCGCAGCGGAGTTCGTGCCGGATGTCGATGTCGTCGTTCATGGGTCGGGAATGGCGCAGTCGGTCGCGAGCAGCAGTTCGGTGAGCGCGTTGTAGCTCAAAGGGTTCAGTTCGGTGATGTCGTTTATTTTCTGCATGCGGGCGTAGATGGTGTTGGGGTGCAGCGAGAGGTCCTTGGCAGTCTTGAGGATATTCATATCGGCTTTTGCGTAGGCGCGCAAGGTTTTGCCGAGTGAGCCACGGGCTTTGCGGTCAGCTTCGAGGAAAGCGGCGAGCCACGCGGGCAGCGCTGACTGGATCTGCTCGGCGGCGACGCGCACCAGCATGTCGCGAAACGGAATGCGGGCCCAGGACATGACGCGCTCGCCGACGCTGGCGAAGTCGAGCGAGAGTTTTGCCTGCGTGAGCGCGTTCGGGATGTGCGAGGTGGATGGGGCATCGGTGCTGACGCCGATCAATGCGGCCGGGCCCACGGTACGAAGCTGCGGGTAAACGCGGTCGGCGAGCAGCGATTGCGGGGCTGTCCAGCCGGACTGTCGCCGGGTGCCGGACAGGATGACGGTGACGAGGTTTTCGTTGATGCCGATGAGGACGCGAACGGGCAGGTTGCGAATCGCTTCGCTGACGGCGTCCGCCATGCGCTTGGCGCGGGCGGCGTTTTCCATCTCCCGGGGATCGACAGAGCGGGCGACGGCGACGCAGAAGGACTGGCGCTGTTCGAGATAGCCGGCGCGCCGCAGGAGCTGGGCGGCCCGGCGGTCGGATTCGTCGTAGCCGCTGAGCAGCAGGTTGAGGAGTTCGCTGCGGCGGTCGCCCTCGGCTTCGGCGAGCAGGCGGGTCTGCGAGACGTATTCCGAGGTGATGAGGGTGCCGATGGCACCGGTGTACTCGATGGTGAAGTCGGCCACGGCGGCGACGACGCGCCGCAGCTGAGCGGAGTCGTTGGCAGATTGCAGTGCGGCATCGCGAATCCACTCCGCGAGGGACTTGTGGATGCAACGGTAGGAGGCGAGCACGGCGTCGAGCGGAAACTTCTGCCCGGCACGGCGACGGGCGTGGGAGCGGACGAAGGCGAGATCGCCGGGAGGCTGCCCGGCGAGCAGGGAGCAGATTTCTTCCACGTGGTGGCGCAGGTGCTGTTCGAGTTCGGGCAGGACGTCGGGGTTGCCGGAGGCTGTGAAGGCGCGGACTTCCTGGAGGATGAGTTTGTAGAGGGACCGAAGCAGGTCGTCGCTGTGCTCACGAAGACCAGGGGCGATGCGGGGTATGACGCCGAAGTCGCGCAGGGAGCGGGTGGCGGTGACTAGCTGCGTGGATTCGAGGAAATTGACCATGATTGTGTAGTCTACACAATAGAATTGCTCGATTGTCGTCAGAATGCACGATGTAAAGTGTTTTAGATGTGAATAATCTCTATTTTCAACCTGTTGCAGGTATTAAACGAAGAGGAGAGAGGATATGGCGAAGTACTTATTTATTTACCACGGCGGCAACCACCCCGAGACCGAGGAAGAGGTAGCCAGCGTGCTGGATGCATGGGGCAAATGGATGGGCGGCATGGGTGCGGCGGTGATCGACGGCGGCAACCCGGTGGGCATGTCGAGCACGGTGAACCCGGACGGTTCGGTGACCGACAACGGCGGCTCGAACCCGGCCAGCGGCTATGGCCTGTTCGAGGCGGCGGATCTTGACGATGCGCTCGCCAAGGCACGTGGTTGCCCGATCCTGGACGTCGGCGGTACGGTTGAGCTGGCTGAAGCGATCGATATGTAGGGGTGGTTTTCGGAGGTGCCCGGAACCCGTTGCTGGGCCGGGCATTTTTCCTTGACTGGGCAGACGCATCTCGGTCTAATGGCCCGCTCGCTCGAGAGGCCAGGTAGCTCAGTTGGTAGAGCAGCGGACTGAAAATCCGCGTGTCGGTGGTTCGATTCCGCCCCTGGCCACCATCCCAAGCTTTTGAATTTTCTGTACTTTTTTCGCGATCCGTTACCGCGGGCAAAGCGCTGAAATTCGTTTTGCGTGAATTTTGCGTGAGTCAGCTAACGCTGAGCCTTCGCAAAACCACCAACTCGGGCCTGTTACCGTTTCTTTCACACACCGTATTGGCGGCTTCGATGAGCTTTGTGAGCTCCGCCGCCGAGTAGTGTGTGGTCATTCGTCCGGAACGGTGTCCCAACAAGTCCTGTCGGTCCTCGAAACTCACACCGGCCGCCCGCAAGCGTCGACCGAAGGTGTGTTTCAAGTCGTGGACCCGGACCTGCGGCAGATCGACTGTCTTTCGGACCCGGCACCAGGAGCTGTTCAGCATTCTGGCAATCGGCTTGCCCTTGTAGCTGAATACGTGAGTGCGGTGTTTACCGCGACGCGAACTCACTACGGAGCGGGCAATGTCGTTCAGGACAATCAGTCTCTCGTCGCCGTTCTTGACGAATGTTCCCGGTACGATGAACACGAAGGTATCCAGTTGCGGAACCTTGACCTCCCAGTCCCACTGCAGCCTGCAGATTTCGGCATCGCGACAACCCGTGTTAACGGCGAACAATGCCATTCGTGCAAGATGCGGCGGCAGCGCCGAGAACAGTTGCTGCTGCTCGTCCCAACTCAACGGATAAGGTTGCCGCTTGTTGGTATCGGGCAGCAGTTTGATTCGCGGTGCGCGGGCCAGCCAGGTCAGGCCGTTCTCGTCCATCCACTCGTATTCGGCGAGGTTCAGGATTCGACGCACGACTTTCAACCCGTGGTTTATCGTTCCAGGTGCTCTTCCCTCCTTTCGTTTGTAATCGATCCACGGTTCGAGCGTGCCGCGATGAATTCGCTGCAGCGGCAGCGAACCAATGAACGGCATCAGTTGTTTGATGAGACAGATGTCGCGATCGAGCGAGCGTTTGTGCTGGTTCTCACGAACAAACTTTATCGCTGCTTCCTCGAAACTCCGCTCTGGCCTGACGCCGTAGATTCTTGCCTGTCGCAAGGATTCTGTGTGTCTGGCAAGAAACCGTTGGGCTTCTTCCAGTTCAGCCGATCCAGTGCTTTGGCAAACTCGTTGCCCTTCGATCCATTTGTCGATGTGCCAAATGCCCGCTCTTTTGACGAGACCGGGCGTTCTTTGCCGTCCCATAGTCGTTCTCCTTGCAATCGACCGGGACGTCCGTTGCGTTCCTTATACTGGTCCGCAATCGCGTCCAGTTCAAGCCGGTCGAATGCCTTGCTGCGTTTGCCCATGACAATTTCGGTGAGATAGGGGCGAATCTCCGCCGTGAAGCGGTTCCGGTCCATGCCCAGGTAGGCCGGCGCCGCGCCGACTCGGATGTACCGGGGCAGCAGCGTTACCTTGTAGGCTTCATTCTTCATTGCCGTCCTTCAACACAAGTTCTCTAATGTCTTCAGCCATATCGCCTAGCGGCATCGTCGAATCGTTCTCAGCTAACCCTTTGCCGCTGCCTCCTGGATTTCCTTCGAGGCGTAAGCCCAGCGTGGCGAGAATACGAACGCGTCCGGCACGTTGCCGCGCCGGCAATTCGCATAGCGATTCGTACAACCAAGGTGCCACGGCCGGGTCGATGTGCAAGTTGATGCGAATCGGGATCACGACGCGGTACCTGCTATCTGAAAGCCGCGTACGTTGGCGAAGATGCCGGCATCGCAAACCGATACTTCGTGATTGGGGAATCGATGCCGGACGCGTGGCTCGAAAAACGGAGCGCCGCCTCCAATGAGTACAATGCGGTCGATGTCGTCGACTGTTCCCACCCGTGCCATCAATGCGTTTATGGCCTGATCGATGATCGGCCGCGTTGAGTCCAACATCGACGATACCGGGATCTTCTGGCCGGCGATCGGTAGCACTCCGCTGCGCAGAGCCTTGTCCAGCATCAGAGTCGAACACTCGACGCCGTAGCTTTCGTTGATGGTATCGGCGAGCTGGCGGAGCACGGCGAGCATACCGCCGGCGTGCGTCTCGCATCGTTTGGGGAATGCCTTGAGGCCGCGGCTGACGAGTGCGTCGCTAGTTCCAGCGCCAATATCGATCGTTAGCGTGGTTTGTTCACGAAAACTGTTGTAGTCGCCGCTCGAAAAGGTCGTATAGAGTGCGCCGCCAATGGGTTGGGCGATGACGATGACCCTGTTTACCTCTATGGAACGGCCGTCATCGAGCTTTTGGGGGCCGGAGAGTTCGGTACGAAGCTGTGCGATGTGAGACGTTACTCGCGTCACGGGTAGCCCGACGACCAGCACGTCAATTCGCGGTGCCCGCATGTATGCAAGTGCTCCGCGGCAGAGGGCGCGGTACTCCGGTGTGGTTACATAGCTGTGATCGGAGACGGGAACGTGCTCGACATCGACCACGTACTCGGAGTCAGGACCGATTTCGTAGCAGACGTCGTCGATCGAAACGCATACTGTATCGCGCTTGCACATTGTGCCCGCGGAGATGTCGGCAATTGCCGCTGTTGGCGCGAGGGACCGAAACGCTTTGTAGCGAATCTTACCCGCCGCATTGGCAGTCGAATATTTTGTGTTGCCGTAGCCCACATCAAGGGCACGAACGATTGCATGAGATTTCATGATAGACCTCTAGTTAATCAAAGTTGAAAGAAAGGTCGATCAGCCGCGATCAGGAAGATCGCGGACAGCCGCGGGTCTAAGCTTTTCTTGATTAACGGAAAAGCCGCGCAGGCGAGAATGCTCGCGCTTTGGCTTCTGGTGACAGAGAAAGCCGGCAGGCTTAAGCGTCAGTGGCGTGAGTCGTTTGACTCGGTGAAGTTACGCGGCTGACGTAACTTCGGTATCGGTCGGGCCGAAGGCCCGAATACGTAGAATCATACCTCAGTACGGAACAGGAAATAGAGGCTCTAGAGGACATTAAGTGACCGTTAGCGCGCTTTTCTTGTAATTGGTTGTTACCACAACGCCGTCTTAATGCTGAGTTGTATTCCTGGCGGCATGATATGCTCAGGAACGTTCGTAAAGCTGGAACCCGGTTGGGCTGGTGCCTGTGACCAAACAATCATCGGCGGAGACACTTGGTAGCCAACGACTACTGCAAACCGCCGTCAACAATCGACCAGAACTGCTGCAAGCTGCGCTCGGTAAGTCGGGAGCTTTGGGCGATGATGAGTCAGTTGCGTGGGTCTCCCCGATTCAGTCGGAAGATTATCGTGAGTACCGCGATAAGGTAGCGCTGACCAAACTTGGCATAGACGAGAAGGTGCGTGTTCCGTTGCGCGACTTCTGGCCGTCCCGAGGGCCGGTTTGGGATGCTCTTGGTGTTTCGGGAGCCGGTCGACCGATTCTCGTTGAGGCGAAGGCGCATATTCCGGAAGCGGCATCTCCGGGGACCAAGGCTTCGCCGGCGTCATTAGAGTTAATCGAGAAGAGCCTGATCGCAACGCGAAAGCATCTTGCGCCAAGAAGTACGTCTGAATGGACCGGGACTTTCTATCAATACGCGAACAGGCTGGCTTATCAGTACTATCTTCGAAAACTCAATCAGATCGACAGTAGCCTGGTTTTCCTGAACTTCATAAATGCCATGGATATGGATGGGCCAAGCACAGAAGAGGAGTGGCAGGGGGCTTCGCGCCTGATTCATGCTGTGCTCGGCATCCCCGCGAAACTTGAGCGATTCGGTGTATTTCACGCGTACGTTGATGCTGAGGACTTAACTGACAAGCGCTAACGCAGGTGCTTGGTAAGTTTTTCAGGTGCTATATACATGGGCCACTACACAGAAGAAATTACTCGAAACACCGAGAAGATTAACCAGCTAAAAGCGCGTGTCGAGGAAACGCTGAAGTTTCGTGACAAGAATGAGCACAAGAGAGAAGAGTGGCAAACAGCGTGCGCGAAATTTCACGAACAATACGACTCACTTGCGTTTCCCGGTGGCTTGAGTGGCGCTTTCGACAGAATACTCGAGGGGGACCCTGAAGCTATGGAGGCTGCTATTTGTTTCCTGGAATGTCGGCCGTTCTTCTTTCGGTCCGGTTATCTTTTCAAAGATTTGCTGAGGAAAACGAATAGAGCGCCCTTAAAGCGCGACCAAGTAGAACGCCTCAAGAACGTGAAACAGGCCTACGATAAGTATCGTGAGTCAAGAAAGTCCCACAAACCCTGAATGTCCGTGTCTGGTCGCATAGCTAGCTGATACGAACGACAACATTTCCGATTTACCGATCTATGGGTCCAACCTTTTACGAAATTGAACGCATTGGCAGCGGCTTCCTTGCTGTCATGGCGAAGCCCGTCGCCGGAGAATGGATAGACGATGAATTTCGCGGTTTATCAAACGCCGGATTTCGTCAGGTAGTTTCCTTGCTAGAAGAGCACGAAGCGTACGAGGTTGGGTTGCACGACGAGGAGCAGTTGTGCGTACAGAACGGGCTGAAATTCGTCTCTTACCCGATTGCCGACCGAGGCTTGCCACCATCGGTACCCGATTTCGCGGCGTTTACCAAGAACATCTACCATGAAACTGCTGGCGGCGATAATACGGTCATACATTGTCGAGCCGGCATCGGACGCACGGGGTTAGAGGCGGCGGGCGTATTGCTGCACGCAGCGTTTGAGGCAGACGAGGCGTTCGCGCGCATAAGCGAGCGTCGAGGCGTGGAAGTGCCCGATACCAATGAGCAACGAGATTGGCTACGCGCCAACCGTGAGGCGATAACGAGTCTAAATGTGCGCGAAACCTGGTGAACTATTCGCTTGCCTTTGCCAGCTATGGAAGCTTACTGTGCGATTCAATAGAGATTCTGAAAGTTCGACTCTGGCAGGGTAGGCCATTGGCGTAAAGCACAGAAAGATCTTACATGCGCAGCAAAGGAAAAATTGCGTCTTGGAATGACGAAAAAGGTTACGGGTTTATTGCTCCGATCGGCGGTCGTTCTCAGGTCTTTATCCACATCAAGGCCTTTGGCAATCGCAATCGGCGCCCGGAGATCAACGATACCGTAACGTACGCCGTCACCAGAGATAAACAAGGAAGGGTTCGTGCAGAGCGCGCTACTCTGTCGGGCGACAAGCTTGCGAAAAGGCCGAAACCGAATAGCAACATGCCAAGCGTTCTTTTCGCGTTACTGTTCTTTGCCGTAGTCGGTATCTCGGTTGTGGTGACAAGCCTACCGCTACTGATACCGGTCATATACTTGGCCGTCAGCCTCATTACTTTTGTCGTGTATGCCTTCGACAAATCTGCTGCGCAGAGCGGGCGTTGGCGAACAAGCGAAGGCACACTGCATTTTCTGGCGCTCGCAGGTGGTTGGCCCGGCGCACTGGTCGCGCAGCAAACTCTAAGACATAAGTCGAGAAAAGCGTCGTTTCGTTTCGTGTTTTGGGCAACGGTATTGTTGAATTGTGTAGTGTTCGTATGGCTCCACACTTCGGACGGGCGAGCGGGCTTGGAGCAACTGCTTAAACAGACCGGATTGGAGTCTTCCGGACTGGTGCAAACGGCCAGCTCTCACCGTTCGACCGCTTAGACTGATACGGCCTTTCCCGTCGAAAAACATCCTGGTACTACGCTCATACCTCAATCGTCGAGCGATACAGCTTGGCGCCACACTGCCGACACATGTGCAGGTGTTGAATCCATCCGGGCCCATAGCCCAACCGGTATAGATAGATGCTGGCACTGCCACAGCGATAACAGCATATCCTGCCATGCCTCCGGCAGTCCGGGTGCCGCTGCAGATACTCATCTAGCGTATCGGCGTCTGCGGGTGGCGAGAAGCTCGACCTGAGAAAACGTAGTAGAAGGGCGACGATCAACAGAGCAATGGACGCATTGGAAAGGAATTCGTACTTATCCATAACGGTGACTCCAAGCGTTCTTTCCATACCCCGGTGACGCGGAAAAGGTGTAGGCCAAAACCTGCCCTGGGACCGTCGGGATTGTTCCTCCTGTAAGGCCGGTGCGGTCACGCTGGCATCGTTGGTAGTCCCGAATCGTCCTGGCGGTATCATGGAGCTGCGCTTCAATTTCGGTTTGTACGTTGCCTCGATAACCAAGATACAGCCGAACGTCGATACTGCGGAACGAGGGTCGTTTAACTACGCAAGCAACGACATACGCCGATATTCGTGCAGACAGGCAATCGATCTCGCTGGGGGCTTGAGGATCTGAGCAGATTGCGCATTCAACGATGGATAGCAGTTTGCGCGATTCGTCGAACAAAACGACCTTGGGTTTGACGATGATGCCTTTGTGTTCAAATATTTTTTCGCCAGCAGATATCGTTATGAAACTGCTGCGTTTGCTGAGACAGCCGGCCAGAAACATGGTTTTCTCCCTTTGAAATTCATCTACCGGTTTAACACCGGGCAATGAATGTGCAACTGGGAGTGTTTATGGCTTCGCCGACTTCTCCACGACTTGCCGCGATCACATCCGGGGCTGTCAACGCGAGGTCGACGTCGCCAGAAGTCGTACAGTGTTGAATGTGATCGCCAATGTGTCGGCCAGAAGTCGTGAAGACATTCGTTGCTAGAAATACAATCAACAAAAAGGCGCGACAGACTACCTGTGAACGGCGATGGCGTTTGTCACGGCAAGTTAGGGACAGAGTCGAGGTTCGACGCTCAGCAAACAAGCGGTCTCAAGACCGTGCCGTAAAAGTGAAGTAGCGTGAGATAGCAAAGGCATTGACAAGATCGACAACGTGGGCAGATACTAACGCTGAACACAAGAACGTCTTGCACGTTCTTAAACTGGTCGCTCCCCAGTTAAAACACAGAGCCTGTCTCAAGGGCGGAAGCCCTTAACGCTATCCGGGCCCGGCACTGATGTCTTTGGTGTTGCGCGGCTAGCGAGTCAAGTAGGAATTCGAGTACGGATCGGTGCGCACTCGCGTATCGGTTTCTACTCTTCAGTCGAAAGGCAGCGAGCATCCGCTGCCGAGCCTTCTCGGATATTCAGCGTCTAATAGCGTCGCTGTCTGTGCCCTCATATCGGAAGGTCAGTTGGTTACCGCGCGCATCGCGTTTGCGGCGATCGGCTGACAGGGCACAGCCGCGGTCAGTGGTGACTGCGGGTGTCTTCCACGTTCGAGAAGTGCTTAGAGTTCTTTCCGGTCTATACCGGGCCCCGCGTTGGGCCCGGATTCACGCGTAGTTTTCAGCCATCGGCTGTGCGGGCGCGTGGTTGGCTATTTGATTCGCTTAAGGTCCGTGACGCTCGCCCTCGCGCCGGCGTCCCCCATCCGCAGGGCCCCATCACCACTCGATCGCCGAGGCGTTACTCGGCAATTAGTTCGTTTATCCAGCACGACAAGAATTTCACACTAAGGAGAAAACTGATATGAAACTGCCAAGAATTAATCGAGCACAAAGGAGGCTATTCGACGACATTTGTAAGTTCTGCCGCCAACACAATCGAAAACACGCGATACGTAACAAGAGTGTGGCCAAGGTGACCAGTCATACGCGGTTCCTGCATCTCGTCCGCTCGCTGGTCATCGACCTGCACGCAACAGGCCGACGTAAGGAAAGACTTCAAAGGCTCAAGCCGCGCGACATCGTCGCGCTTATTCAATACTGGGAGGGCCGCATCAGCGGTCAGACAATACGCAATCGCCTTTCCACGCTTCGCTGGCTGTGCAGAACGCTGAACAAGCCTGGCATCATGCCGAAAGATCCGCGTATCTATATGGAGGATCCTTCCAACTACGATATTCCTTCTGCTGCCAAGGCAGAGGTAACACCCACAGCAAAGGGTGTCGACGTAGGCGCCTATCTGTGTGCCGTCTTCGAGAAGGATGTCTTGGTCGGACTCGTTCAACTGCTCAAGATCGAATGGGGACTCCGGCGCCGGGAAGCGATCATGACCCGGCCCCATGAGCAGGACAAAGGCGACTACTTCCTCGTAACTCGACGCCGTGGACCGAAGGGTGGCCGGCCGCGTGCCATCTCTCACTACAACTTCGAGTCGCGTTTCGACGAGGTGACGGGAGAGTTCGTGATCATGGATCCACGGATTGATCCGGTTAAGCGGCAGATCCTGGAATTGCTGAAGCGATTCACCAACAGTCGCGGGTCATTGATTCCTGACGAGTATTCGTTGACCCGTTGGATGCGCTGGGAGCGGACGGTGACCGCGGAGTACTGCGGACTGAGCTCAAAGGCGCTCGGCATCACGTCACACAAGTTTCGCCATGAGTATGCCCAGGTGCGTGGTGAAATCGTGAGCGGACTGACAAGACAATTCGGACGAGATGATCCGCTCACGTCGGAAGAGTCCGGCCGCGACCAGGTGGCGCGGCGTATTGTCACGGAGGAGCTTGGTCATAGCGATCGGGCAACGATGAACTGCTATGCGGGCCGGGCCAGGAATCGCGCGCCTTCGGGATTCGTGAAGAAGATGGAGGCAGCTTTCAACAAGAGACTGCCTGAGCCGATTATTCGGCGAGATGCTGACGGTCGTCTGGTTGGCGGTTCTGGAATGAAGATTCGGATTGTGTACAGCGATGCGGCTGCGTCCGACGTTGACCGTCGGCATAAGAAATCGCCGTAGATAGAGCCGTTCGATGGCGTCACACGTCCGGAAACAATCCAGGCATCCATCGTCCGGCCAGCGCGGCAGGAAACGCGATTCTCAAAGGCGCGCGAGTAGATTCGGATTGAAGCACCCCGGCGTCCGCCAGTGAGGAAACAACACGGCGCGCCTGACGCTCGCCCGTACCGACGATTTCCGGCACATCGCCGCGCGGCAGCTCGCCACGATATAGAACGGCGTCCAGCACTTTCCCTGCTTGCGGCAACAACGTATCGGCTCGCATTTCTTCCTCGGCCCAGAGCCGTATTCGATCACGCAGCCGATTCGGCTCGACCAGGCTTTCCATGAACGTGACCTGGTCCAGGCAGGTTTGCAGAAAGAACCGGGTGAACTCGACGAGCGCTTCCTCGCTGCGGCTTCCGCGACCATCGAGGTCGTTCCGGCGCGGTAGGTCGCAGGCTTGCAAGTGTCCTTTGTAGGTACTCTCCTGCCTGGCAAGACCACGAGCAATGGACCAGATGCCGCCAGTGTCCAGCGCATCGCGGAGCATCGAGTACGACATCAAGCGCGCGACGCGCCCGTTGCCATCGATGAACGGGTGAATCCAGAGCAGTCGATGGTGAACTGCGGCGACCGACAACAAAGTCTCGGTCTTTTTCGCGTCGCCATATACCGCTTCGATGCGGTCGAGAAAGCGAGGAATCGCTCCGGGGCTGATCGCTACGTGGTTGCCTACTTTCACGTCCCGTTTCCGAAGGGCGCCGGGTTCGACACGCACGCGTTCGCCTGAATCCGGATCTTCGGCCCACAAAAGATCGTCGGGCAACAATTCGCAGAATCGCTTGTGAATTTCGCAGATCCCAGCCCGGGTCGCGGCCTTTCCAACCAGACCGTCCTGGTCGATCCACTGCTGTACCGTCACGTGGGCCCGGGCCTCGAGCTGAAGGTCTCGCTTGCGAGGCTCCTTGCTGTAGTCCTCGCGCATCGCCCGTTCGATATCGACTGGATGCGTGTTATGCCCCTCGATCAGGTTGGAGTAGTAGCAGTTCATTGCCCGTACCAGATCCGCCAGAGCGCTAACGACCCCTTCTGGCAGGCTGCGTCGAAACCCCGCGGACTTCTGAGCCAACTCCAGTGCGAGGTCGGTCAACTCGGGCCGGTGCCGCGAGGTGTGGCCGATTAGCAGCGGCTCCATGAGGGTGGTCTCTTCACCGCGATCCGGGACCGTTTTCATGTCCGCTTCGATGTCCGGTTTCTTACTAGGCATAGAGTCTTTAATAACAGCTAGTTAGATCATATGCAAGCGATTGATATCGCTGTAATAAGGCCGGTTATAAGACCGGTTTGAGTACATACGATTCGGATGAGGGGCGAGTCCTAGCTAAGAAAGGTTATCCCGGTATTCTTTCTTAACGGGTCCGACTAGGAAAGGGGCCCTCTGATAACAGCAATACAATCGGTTGCTCCCGGCTCAATTGCCCTCGGCACACGCAAGCCTAATCTCCGCTAAATATGCGGAGATTAGGCTGCTTATTCGCCGCAAATGCTGTGGAGCAGCGGAGATTCCACGCCTTACCGGATCCTATTGGCGAATTTTTGTCGCCAACCTGTCCAGATTCGTAGAGAAGTCAGCTGCGTGTTGCTTTGAGTCAACTTAAAGAGCCTATATGGTGGCTCAAATCAACAATCTCACCTTACCGCCCACCTAGTAATTAAAGTACCTGGGCGTGTGGCCGTGATACAGGCGGAATAATCTCAAGGACTCGCGATGCATGGCATTGGCCAGGAACGAAAGCCCCATTAGGCTAGGCGCGGGGTCTTCTGAACAGAGCATGCATACATCGGCGAACAGAACCGACGCACCGGCGATGCGACAAAGCGGTTCTTCCATCGCCGCCACGGCGTCGTGGTCCGGATACGCGCCGGGTGTGCGCTCCCGCTGAAGTATGGCCAGGTGAATTTCCACCTCCACATCGTCAAATAGCCCCTTTGGGATCTCGTCCGGCTGAGCCCCGTTCTCTGCGTCATCCTCGGTCATGGCCGCCTCCTAGGCTGGAGCGTATTGCCGACCCGGCCGGATGCGAATGTCAGAGGACTGTTTCCGATGAACAATTGTACGTAGTTTGTGGTAAATGATGGCATAGCCATGCCGACCTCCTTCGTAGGTTGGGTTGGTCAGGCTCGGCGAGGTGTTCTAAGCACCTTGTCGGGCCGCTTAGTTACATTTCTAATGTAGCAAACTAAACTTGAATTAACAACATTAGAAATGTAATTTGTTCTAATGAAAGATATCTCGCCGGCCCAATGCCGTGCAGCGCGGTCCCTACTCTCATGGCGGCAGGACGAACTCGAGGCGTCATCCGGCGTTACCAAGAAGACAATCGCTGATTTTGAACGGGGTGCCCGAACGCCACGCGAGGCGACACTGACCGCTATCAGGCTAGCACTCGAAGCCGCAGGCATCGAATTCATCGACGAAAATGGCGGCGGACCCGGAGTGCGGATGCGTAGTTCGGGATAGTCCCCCCAATCCGGTGAAGGCGTCTGTCTAGGAGCGATTCAATCCAACCTATCGAGATGAGTTGCTTTATCTGCACTTGTTCCGAACGCCCAGAGAAGTGCGACAAATGACCGAGGAATGGCTAGTCTGATACAACAACGAACGACCGTAAGACTCACTGAATGACGTGACGCCTGTGGAATACCTACAGTCCAGCAATCAACATAGAAACTCTAATCCAGCGTGGAGCTGATTAGGGGAGGTTTACAATTCAATTTCGGCAAGCTGCTCTACGATTTCATGCATAGGCTTATGCGTACACGGCCTACCCGGCGTTACGCCGTCAATAAGTTTGGCCACATTTGCGCGCCTCAGCAGAACCTCCGGGAATAATTGTGCTAAATGCCCCGCGTGAAGTTTCTTGTGACCAAAGTCAACTTGCGCCTAGTAGAACACGGTTTCGGACGGATCGAGATTAGATGGGCATAGCTGAGAGCGACATACCACTGACTTTCTCGGCTTACCGGACCACAGTTCGGAGTCTCAAGGTTGGAAAACGGCTACCTGATGCAGTGTATTTGCACAGGTCGGCAATTACGTCGGTTCCAGAAGAGTTACTAGACCTTATCGCGCAAATTGCGCCCAACGAACTCGATGAGTGGAACGTCATTAAGTTTTTTCGTAGGGACTTCCGAGTATCGCTCCTATCGTATCCAGGGTTCTTTGATGACTGTTATCCGCAGTTGCATGAGAGTAGGACGTTTGATCTCGTCCGAAACACATCTCGACTAGTTAGCTATGTCGATAGCAAGAATCCGCCAATCTTGCATAGAAAGGAGACTCTAATTGCAGAGTCGCATCCATCATATGACGTATTCAAAGAGATAACGAAAGAAGGCGAAGACGCTGGGCTTTACGAATCAACTAATCGAATTGGGTTTAAGAAAAATTGGGAGAAGCTGATCTCCCAGAAGGGATACTGCCTAGTCGACGGTCGCCTCAGACCGTTTGGCGCTGATGTGCCTGAACCGAGAGCTGAAGATGAGATCGAGATCGCGAGACATAGAACTGCGATTGATCGAAGTCAACTATCCGCGCCAATGGCTTTCTTGGCGCGAGTAGGATACTTCGACGGAAGTTTCAGCGTGTTTGACTACGGTTGCGGAAAAGGGCACGACATACTCGAGCTCGAGGCGCATGGAGTTGATGTGGATGGGTGGGATCCAGCCCATCGTCCAGATTCAAAAAAACGTGCCGCGGACATCGTGAATCTGGGGTTCGTAATAAATGTAATTGAGGATCGCTCCGAACGGGTGATGGTCTTGAAGGACGCGTTCGATCTATCCAAAAAACTATTGGTCGTCTCAGTAATACTGGGGGGCGAATCTACAACGCGGCGGTTCAAAGAATACAAAGATGGAGTGGTTACATCCAGGAACACCTTTCAGAAATATTTTGGGCAGTCAGAGCTTAAACACTTCGTCGAATCGGTTCTGGAGCAGAAGGCTCTGGCCGCAGGTCCTGGCGTTTTTTGCGTTTTCAAAGACAAACTTGAGGAGCAAGAGTTCCTGGCGCGGCGGCAACGCGTGCAACGTCAATGGAAACAACTCACGGAGCGTGACAGGACGGCGCCAGCAGTTGATTCGCAGACGATCATCGATAGCAATGTCGAGCTGTTCAAGAGCTTCTGGATATGCTGCCTTGATTTTGGCCGCGTCCCAGCGAACGATGAGTTCGATAGAAGTGACGAAGTGCGCCGAGTTATCGGTTCCCACCGAAAAGCGTTCGTCGCGTGTTCGAAGTACTTCGACGAGGTCGATTTTTCGAGCGCGCGTGACGGCCGCATCGAAGACATAGTCACCTTCTTGGCGTTAAGTTTGTTCGATCGTCGAGAATCATACAGCCGCATGCCTCGAAGTTTGCAGCGTGACATCAAGGCGTTCTTTGCTAAGCCGAGCGTGGCCAACGAGCTTGCCAAACAAGCATTGTTCTCAGTCGCTAATACTGAAAATATTGCTCGCGCCTGCTTCGACGCCAGAGAGCGTCTTGGTTGTGGTCGTCTTGAGTCTGATCATTCATACGTCGTAACCGCGAATACTGTGGCAAACCTCCCGGGCATTCTTCGAATTTACGTCGGGTGCGCCATGCAATTGTATGGCGATCTCGATGGTGTAGACCTTGTCAAAATACACATGACATCGGGGAAGGTTTCATTAATGATTTATGACGACTTCCGAAAACCACTACCGTTGCTGCGGCAACGCGTAAAAATACGATTGCGCGACCAGGAGATTGATTGGTTTGACTATGATGGCGAATACGCATCACAACCTCTCTATCTAAAATCTCAATACTTGTCTGAGTCCGCACTAAACTTCAACGCGCAACAATATTTTGATATACAGATGACTAATCTGAGGGGAATCGACTTGTCGGACTTTGGGCCAAGTCTAGTGGAGTTAGAGGCGTTGCTTTCAGCGAATAAAAAGACGTTAAAGCAGTTAGAGGTTTGCTACGACAAGGCACTGAAGCGCGCGGAAAAATAGTTCGACGCCTTAAACCGTACGTTGCACGAAAGTCTCAAGCGACCGCCTGCTCCGCCTGCCGTATCGCAACTTCTAGTAGCGCGAGTGCGCCATCTACGTCTTCGATTGTTGTGAAGCGACCGACACCGAATCTCACAGAGTGCTCGGCTTCTTCAAACGACAAGCCAATCGCAGTCAAAACATGGGACGGTTCCGGAGTGCCTGTAGTGCATGCGGAGCCCGTCGAGATAGCCAGTTGAGGCTGTAAGGCGCCGATCAATGCAGAAGCGTCTATCGTGGGAAACGTTACGCTGAGATTGCCGGGATGCCGCTCCTGTTTGCAGCCATTGAATGAAGCTGATGGCGCAATTTCGCGAATGCCTTCCCACAGCTTGTCTCGAAGCATGCGGGTAACATGTCGCTCCTCATCCGACGTTTCACTCATAAGGCGCGCTGCCTCACCAAAGCCAACAGCTAATGGCGTGGGTACAGTTCCTGACCGAAGGCCACCTTCCTGTGCGCCACCAAAGGTAGTCGGTTGAAGGTGGGCTAATATATCAGAGCGTACATACAATGAACCGATACCCATCGGTCCGTAAATCTTGTGGCTAGATAAACTTAGCAGGTCAATGTCGTTAGCTACCACATCTAGGTCAATAGCGGCGGGCGCTTGGGCCGCATCGCAATGGAACCAAGCGTCTGCAGACTGACACAGGTGCCCAATCTCAGTGATTGGTTGTATTGTGCCAATTTCATTGTTTACTGCCATTATTGAAACAACAGCAGTTTGGTTTGATATCAAACTCCCCAGCTCATCTAGCGAAATTCGACCGCCCCTGTCTACAGATACAACATCAACAGTAAACCCGTTTCGTTGAAGTTCGGCCGCCGACTCCGTAACGCACTTGTGCTCTATGGCGCTTATAACAACATGTCTCCGCTGCAATTGACGGGATTTCGCCGCGCCTAAGATTGCCAAGTTATTCGCCTCAGTGGCGCCCGATGTGAGGATGATCTCATCCGGCTCCGCCCCGATCATTAGCGCAATTCTTGATCGGGCGTCCTCGACGGCTCTGTGAGCCGTCCAACCGAACCAATGATCGCCGGAGTGCGGGTTTCCGAACCCCGTCGACCACCACGCTGCCATCGCGTCAACAACGCGCGGATCTGTTGGCGTTGTGGCGTGATTGTCCAAATAGATATGCCGTTTTGTCACGATATGCTCAATTTCTCACCTGGCGGATTCTTACAGTTGACTATAGACCTAGGGGGACCTAGTCTTCAACTGGATTGTTACGCCAGTTAACCCACGAGAATCAATATGACAAACTCTGCGTTTCCGGCGGAAATGAAGCCGCAATTTTCCGGCCACGAGACATTTCCATTGCGCTATGGGTGGCTAAAGAAAGTCCATGACGCTGTTCGAGAAAATGAGCAGCAAAACATTGATACAAAACAAGTTTTTGCCGCTGGAGACGCCATTGCCCGGTTCGGTGTCGGCAAGAATATGGTGGCTTCAATGCGCTACTGGGCGCTCGCGGCGGGAATGTTGGCCGAGGTGCGGGCTCACCTCGGTCCTTATAAGTCGACCGATGCGGCCAAGAATATCCTGAACGATGATGGAAAAGATCCGTGGATGGAGGATCCGACTACGCTGTGGTTTTTGCACTGGCAGTTCGCAGCAACACCTGACCGCACGTCAACCTGGTATTGGGTGTTTAATCATTGCCCGAACGCAACATTCGATAGACCGCTGATCGCCGAGTATTTGGGGAGGTTGTGTGCGGACAGAGGGCTAAAGGTCGCGGCAGCCACTTTGAAGCGAGACATCGAGTGCTTCGTTCGTACTTATGTGGAGCGCTCAAGCACAGACACTAAGGAAGACTCTCTTGAGTGCCCTCTGACTGAGCTAGGACTAATTCATGCAACGGGGCGACGCGACAATTTCCAAATTATCAGAGGATCGAAGGCAACATTGAGTCAAGGGATGTTTTCATATGCGGTGGCTGACTACTGGCAACGCTCGCATCAAGAGGCTCGCACCCTCTCATTTGACTCAATGATGCACGCACCGGGATCGCCTGGCAGGGTTTTCGCTCTTGACGACGACTCTCTGTCCGATTACCTCACCTCCCTGGATGCTGCAACCCAAGGTGAATTGGTGTGGTCGGAAACGGCTGGGCTGCGGCAATTGATTTGTAATGTCGAGCCACAGCAATTGAGTGTCGACGGATACCTGCAAAAGGCATATCGCGATTGGCGAAGTGAGGCTGCATAGCTTATGACTCTTCGACAAAAAGTATCTGTACGTCGTAGATTTCAACGATCTATTCGTCTCGATACCGATCTAAACGATGCTAATGCGTTGCACGGATTCATATGCCCCGCAACGTACAAAAATGCGCTTAATACATTAGCCGAACATGCTAGCCAAACCGGTCACGGGGCTTACACTTGGACGGGACCATTCGGCGGTGGCAAGTCCAGCCTGGCTGTCGTGCTCGCCGCTCTGTTGAACCCTCCTGGCAAGTTGCGCACCGCTGCACTTGAGATTACCGGAGAATGTGGCAAGCATTTAGTTGGTGCGTTAAGGCCCGGCCGGTACGGTTATCGGTCTGTTGCCGTCGTCGGTCGAAAACAAGAAATTACAGAACAGATTGTTCATGCCCTTCGACGTGAGGGGCTAATTCGCAAAGGTATCGATACAAAGTCTGATGGTGGGCACGCACTTCTAGAGACCCTTAAGTCTATTGTCGCTCGGCCCAAGCACAGGGGCCTGCTTATTATTCTTGATGAGCTGGGTAAGGTCTTGGAAGCAGCCGCAACGGGCAAAGCAGATCTGCACTTTCTCCAAGAGCTCGCCGAATTGGCGTCACGAAGTGATGGGAAACTTATCGTCGTCGGAATATTGCACCAAGCCTTCGGCGAATATACCGGCAAGCTTGCCCAAAGAACTCGAAATGAGTGGATGAAAGTTCAGGGTCGTTTCATCGATGTGCCTCTGTCGACCGTCGCCGACGAGCAAATTGCCTTGCTTTCAGAGGCGATTGAGTCGTCGCCGACTAAGGCCGCTGAAACGAAGTGCAAAGAGGTGGCAGCGGTTCTTGCAGAATCTCGCAGTGTTTCAGGCCGGGCCTTCACTCAACAAATAACCGGTTGTTGGCCGCTCAACGGAATTACCGCTGCGCTGCTAGGACCTTTTTCTCGTCGACGGTTTGGGCAGAATCAGCGAAGTATATTTAGCTTTCTAAATTCCGCAGAACCACTCGGATTCCAAGCATTCATCGAGTTGGCCAAAAATGATCAAACCTACAATCCGTCAATGTTTTGGGATTATCTGCGGGCAAATCTCGAACCGTCGATACTCGCATCACCCGACAGCCATCGATGGTCGACAGCACTAGAGTCGCTCTTAAGATGTGAGACCAAAGGCGGTTCTCCCGACCACCTCAAGATCGTGAAATGTATAGCCATCATTGACCTGTTCAAGGAACAATCTGGAATACAAGCGTCGAAGAAGCTATTAAAGTTCGCGGCGCCTGACATCGCTCCACGGCAACAGACAAAAATTCTTCGTGATCTCGAGAGTTGGTCGGTGATCGCATTTCGCCGGCACTTGCAGGCATACAGCGTGCATGCCGGAAGCGATTTCGAAATCGAACAAGCTATTGCCGAAGAGCGCGATGTAGGCGCCCAGCTGGATCTTGAGGCGGTTCAGCAGTTGGCCGAGTTACGGCCGATGATTGCGAAGCGTCATTATCATAAGACGGGCGCATTGAGATGGGTCGACGTTGATATCGCCTATGTGGATGAACTGCCTGATGTAGTTGATAACCTCAGTCCGCCTGACGGCTCCATCGGAACCTTCGTAGCGGCAATTCCGTCAGTTGAGCTCTCAAAACCCAAAACGTTGGCATTGTTGAAGCGAGTATCTGAGTCGGCATTTCCGACAGTGACAGTCGGGTTGCTGCCTGACAGCGAAGAGATTATCGACCTAGCGGAGGAGCTAGTTGCGCTTGAGCGAATCCAGAATAATCGCCCCGAGCTGAGTGGTGACGCGGTGGCACGTAGAGAGGTAGCCGCCCATCGTGATGCGACGCGACAAGCGTTGTCGACAAAACTGCATGAGGCAATGTTGAATATTGAGTGGTTTAGCGGAGGGACCAAGCAGAGACTTTCAGGTATCGCATCCGTTCATGCGTTTGTCTCTGATCTTGCGGACAAAGTTTTTCCCGAATCGCCGATTCTGCCGAATGAGCTATTGAATCGATCTAAGCCATCAAGCACAGCCGTTGCGGCCCGACGGGTTCTACTCCATTCAATGGTAGCGAACCGCGGAGAACCGCGACTCGGGATCCAGGGATTTCCTGCGGAAGGTGGTCTATTCGAAAGCCTTCTTGGCACGACTGGTATCTATAGGGAGCAAACGGAGATTAGTCCTAATCCCGCCTTTTATACCCCCGCACCAAGCGATAGTGCACGGCTTCATGAACTGTGGAAGGCTGCCGATGCACTGGTTGACTCATCCGTGAACACGCCAATTGCGCTAACTGAGATCTATTCCGCATGGCGAGAGCCGCCATACGGTGTGAAGGAAGGGCTTCTTCCGGTTCTCGCACTTTCATACGTTCTTTCTCGGACTGACCGATTGGCGATCTATCTTGACGGGGCGTTCCGGCCTGAGGTTGACGACTTTGTTGTCGATCGAATGCAGCAAGAGCCGCAAGTGCTGAGACTTCGAAAAATGGACTTTGGCAAACTGCGCAGCAACGTTCTTGAAGGTATCGCCGATATCGTAGCTGCATATGATGACGCGGAAATCGACCCTAAGGACCCGCTTGTCGTTGCACGCCGTCTGGTTGGTTTAGTGACCGCCTTGCCAGCCTGGACATTGCGAACCAATACACTAAGTTTGGATGCACAGCGACTTCGGTCAATAGTCAAGTCGGCTTCGGACCCCCATCGCTTTTTGTTCGATGACTTGCCAGGGTTTGCAGCTGATGGAGCCGATCAACTCGAGGAAAAAGACATAAAGCGAATCGTCGATTCGATTCGTCGTGGTCTCGAAGAATTGGTTCGAGCTTACGACGTGATGTTGGAGAAAATGACGAGTCTTCTGCTCGAAGAGTTGGGATCGCCACTAAATGGGAAGGGACTCAAAACGCTGAGGGATCGCGCACAGAATATTCAAGGCCTTACCGGTGACTTTCGATTGGATGCGTTCGCAGCGCGACTTGTGACAATTTCAAAAAGGAAGGACGTAATTGAAGGTATCGCCAGCTTGGCAGCCAATAAGCCTCCAAGGGATTGGATTGACAGGGATTTAGATGCAGCCCGAATTGAGATAGCCGACCTCGCCCGGCGCTTCACTCGCAGCGAGGCATTTGGGCGCGTCAAAGGCCGCCCCGATACGCGCCACGCTATGGCATTCGTGATTGGTATGCAGGGCAGTGCAGAGACAATTGTAGAAGAGTTCGAGGTGGATGATGAAGGGTTGAAGCTTGCGAACAAGCTCGCCGAAGAGATCGAGGAAAAACTGATCAGAAAGGATCTGCCTCGATCGGTGTTATTGGCGACATTCGCGCAAGCAGGAGCTAGGCTGTCCGAGCTGCAGGAACCTGCCGAAAAGAGCCGAAGCAACCTCAAGAAGGTATCATGACGAAGAAAGCCCCTAAGGTAAGGCACGTTGTTGGATTATCCGGCGGTCGTGATAGCGCAGCACTAGCTGTTTATATGCGGCAGCACCATCCGCACCTAGATACCGAGTATTTTTTTACAGATACGGGAAAAGAGCTGCCCGAGGTGTATGAATACCTTGGTCGGCTGGAAGGTTTCCTGGGAAAACCAATTGTCCGATTGAATCCAGATCGCGATTTCGATTTTTGGCTGAAAGAATACAAGAACTTTCTTCCATCCCCTCAGACTCGTTGGTGTACTAGGCAACTAAAAATTCGGCCATTCGAACAATGGATCAAGGAAGACCTTGAGCGCGGCGTTACGGTTAATAGCTATGTCGCGATTCGCGCAGACGAAGCGAGCCGCGGTGGTATGATTTCGAAGCAAAAGAATCTCATTGTTCATTTGCCGTTTGTGGACGATGGTCTGGATAAGGCGGATGTTATAGAGATTCTTGAGGCGAGCGGCCTTGGACTACCTACCTACTATCGGTGGCGATCTCGTAGCGGTTGCACTTTTTGTTTCTACCAACAAAAAATAGAGTGGGTCCGTCTAAAGGAGGAACACCCTGATGCGTTCGAAGAGGCGCGTAGTTACGAGAAGATCGCACTTGAAAATCAATCGCCATTCACTTGGTCGCAGGGAGAGTCACTAGATGAGCTTGAACGGCCAGAGCGAGTCTCGCAGATAAAAGAGAACCATGAGAAACGCCTCGCCCGATTGAAACGCAGCGTTGTGGTAAACCCACTGAATCCAGAGTCTGAGCTCCGAGACCTTGATGATCTGTATGGCACTGAGAAAATGTGTCTTGCGTGTCACAAATGAGCTCAAGTACGGATGCAAATTCCGGTGGGTCGCCTGGGTTATCAATCAGACAGGCGCTTTCAAATCTGGGAAAAAACCGCTTGGACGCACTTGCTGGGGATTTGCTTTTGCGAACCCTCGAGAAAATCGATAAAAGCGATGCAGTTGATTCTGACACCCTCATTGAAGTTCTGGCTGTTGCTACAGAGCAAAAAGGATCAGCGGCATTGCACGACAGCTATTTCCGTACAACACTGATCAGTAGTTTGACGATCGAAAAGGCGCGGGAGCTCGCGGAGCGCCTGAAAATTCCAGTTTCTCGAAGCATATATGATGACCTGGAAACATATAGGTATCAGGATAACGTTGATGCGCAGACGGAGCTAGCTGGTTTTTTTGGATTGAAGGATCCTCCTCGCGCGCCTGCCAGGAAACTCGCACAAATTGAGAGCGTTCAGCCGGACTTTGGCCTATTCGAGCACCAGAGGGTAGCCGCAAATGAAGTGATCGAGGCAATCGCTGCACCGCCGGGTAGGGTTGTCCTCCATATGCCAACCGGAGCCGGAAAAACTCGGACTGCAATGCATGTCGTTTGTCGTTTGCTTACTGCACACCGCCCGACACTGGTCGTCTGGGTCGCTCAAAGCGGCGAACTATTGGAGCAAGCCTCCGACGCCTTCGAATCTGCCTGGTCCAAACTCGGCAATAGGGAGGTTTCGCTCGTCCGGTTGTGGGGATCCGGACGCTTACCCGACCTCTCTGGTATTTCAGACGGCGTAGTGGTTGCCGGATTGGCTAAGCTTCATAGTGTCAATCGAAAAGATCCAAGATACCTTCATGATTTGGGTATGAAGACGAGGCTAACGATCATCGATGAAGCGCATCAGGCGATTGCGCCAACATATAGGGTTCTCCTGGAGAAGCTTGCTGATGCAGGGCGCGATGCAGCATTGCTCGGATTGACAGCAACACCGGGCAGAAGCTGGACAGACATGAGCGCGGATGAAGAGCTGTCGTCGTTCTTCAATCACAACAAAGTAATACTGAGCGTCTCCGATTACACAAACCCCGTCAAATACCTAATGGATGAGGGTTATCTCGCGCGCCCTACTTTCCAAAAACTCGATGTGCCCGATACGCACTTTTCTAACGTAGCGATGTCGTCATTATCCTCAGATGACGACTATTCCACAGAAATTCTGGACCTGATAGGCAATAATGCTGCGCGTAATGCCGCGTTGGTACGGACGATCATGGAGGTGATCGAGAGACACCGGCGGGTTATTGTGTTTGCGAGCTCAGTTCAGAACGCCGAATTGCTTATGAGTCTTCTAACGTCGAGAGGAATAAAGTCATTCGTCGTAACTGGTGAAACCCCCCAGGGCCAAAGAGAGTATGCAATAAGGCAATACAAAGGACGCGGCACCGCTCCGATCGTGATTTGCAATTTTGGTGTACTTACGACCGGTTTCGATGCCCCGCAGACGAGCGCAGCTATCATCGCAAGGCCGACAAAGTCTTTGGTTCTCTTCAGTCAGATGGTGGGAAGAGCAACGCGCGGCAAGAAGGCAGGTGGTAACGATGAATGCGAAATAGTTACCGTCAATGATCCACACTTGCCCGGATTTGGCGACGTTGCCGAGGCATTTGTGAATTGGGAAGATGTCTGGAGAGGAACTTGAACGCACCCGAAGAACAACTGGACCTGAGTATTATTCCTACGCATTTGGCGATAAAGGCGATGCGGGATAGTGGCTATCGGACGACAGCGCATGCGATCGCAGAGCTTATCGATAATTCACAGCAGGCCAAAGCGAAAGAGATATGTGTCTTTTGTTTTGAATCAGCCGAAGTTGTAGCTGAAAGAACAAGTCGACGAGTAAAGAAGATTGCTGTGTTGGATGACGGCGAGGGTATGAGCGCGGACATTCTGAGTATGGCGCTACAATTCGGTAACGGCACAAGGCTTGAAGACAGGTCAGGAATCGGTCGATTCGGAATGGGCCTCCCCAATGCTTCTATCTCGCAGGCTCGTCGGGTTGATATTTGGACGTGGAAGAATGGGCTAACCAATGCGCTCCACAGTTACTTGGATATAGAGAAAATCCAAGACCGCGAGCTAACGAAAGTTCCTGCGCCGACGCACAAGGCGCTCCCCGACTCCGTGTTAGGCGCCCATGAAATTACGAGTCAATCCGGTACGTTAGTCGTTTGGACGGAACTTGATCCTACGCGACTCACATGGCGAGGAGCCAAGGCTACGCTGTCGAATACAGAGCGGCTGGTTGGAAGAATACACCGCCGATTTGTAAACCAGGGAAATTTGGTAGTTAGGTTGATTACCGTCCTGGACGATGAAACAGACTGTGAGACGTTGGTTCGGCCAAACGATCCACTGTACTTGATGTCAGATACGTCAACTCCCGCGCCATTTGACGAAAAACCAATGTTCGGGCCGATAGGAAGAACTGAGGCGTTCGCGATCGAGTATGGAGGCGCGACGCATGAGGTGCGGGTAAAGCTCTCGCTTGCTACGCGCGAAACTCTAGATCA
Source organism: Woeseiaceae bacterium (assembly GCA_021773035.1). Classification (GTDB taxonomy): domain Bacteria; phylum Pseudomonadota; class Gammaproteobacteria; order Steroidobacterales; family Woeseiaceae; genus UBA1847. The sequence continues at coordinate 42,125 of JAJFKU010000059.1, read as the reverse complement.
ATCAAGTGGCTTGCAAAGAGGCGATACTAAGTACGGAAAGCATGCCGCTGGAAACGTCGGCGTGTCTCTTGTACGTGCAGGCCGTGAGCTAACGATCGATCGTGGCTGGGCGATCGCGTACGATCCTAGAGAGCGATGGTGGGGTGCGGAGGTTGATTTTCCACCGGCACTAGATGAAATCTTCGGAGTTACCAACAACAAGCAAGAGGCAACCATCTTTTCTAGTCTGGCGAACTTCCGGTTAGAAGAAGATGCTGAGCAAGGGGAGTCAATTGTTCAATACAGACAGAGGCTTAAAGAGTACGGGGATCCTCGCGCCGAATTAATCGAGGTAGCAGAGTATTTGCAGAGGCAACTGAAGCACCTCCGCGGACTAGTGAAGGAGCAGGGTAAAGGTCGGCGTAGTACGGCAACTCGTCATAATGATGCGGACGATGTGACACAACGAGCGTCAGACGGGTTCAAGCGTCGTGCGGAGGATGGTTACGCAGTTCCGACAGACAGCGAGGCAATTTCAGATGAAGACCTCGACGAAATCAAAGCAGATCTCGAGAATAAGAGGTATGACGAACCTGAAGCGTCGAAGATTGTGGATCAGATTCGTGCGAATGATCTTAAGTGCGTTTTTCTTCGTGCAAACCAAGACTCGAGCGCGTTCTTCAGCGTAGAAGAAAAACCAGGTGGCCTAACCGAGATAGTATTCAACCAACGGCACCCAGCATTCGAAGTTGTTTGGGGTACCTTGGAAGCGTCGATCGACATCGATCAACTAAGCAGTCGAGAGTTGCTTGAGAACATAGAGTCCGCGCATGATGCAATGAAGCTTCTATTCGCAGCATGGGCGCGATATGAAGTTGAGGAGTCGATTCGCGGTCGAGACAAGTTTAGAAAAATTCGTCAGGACTGGGGAATAATCGCGAGCCAGTTTCTCCAACCCGACGATTTTGAAGACTAATGTTCATACCTGGCGAGCAAGTTCGTGGGCTACTTTGCTCGGATGCCGAGCGGTACATTATTTGCGCACCTTTTATCAAGCGGGGTGCATTCACGGCATTGCTACAATGCATTCCCCAATCGGAGAATTCTACCATCGAAGTCTACACTCGGTGGGTTCCCGCAGAGGTTGCTGCCGGGGTCTCCGATCTTGAGGTGTACGAAATTTGCGCGTCACGCCGGAACACCAATTTGTACCTTACTGATGGCTTGCATGCGAAGTTGTTCGCTGCCGATCAAGCGTGCCTCGTTGGGTCGGCGAACGTAACTGATAGAGCTCTTGGATGGATCTACCCATCGAATATAGAACTCTTGATCCCGTCTGTCATTGAGGAACCATCAGTCGCAAATCTGGTTCAGCGCCTTCAACGTTTTTCGGAGCGAGCAACAGCTGAGAAGAAGGCTGAAGTGGCCGAAGCTGCGGCCAATCTCACGAGTATCGATCTTCCCGAGGCCGTTGAGCTAGAAGATGGAGAGCGAAAGGCGAGAAAATGGTTGCCCAACTGCAGAAAGCCGCAGTTGATATTTCGACTGTACACATCAGGCCATCTTCGAGGCGAGCTAAGCTCCATGGCCTCCGCCGCAGAAGAGGACCTTCGATTTCTTAATCCACCGAACGGGCTTGATAGCGTTGAATTTGACGAGTTCGTAAGGCAGTTATTACGCTCCTTGCCGCTATTCGAAGAACTACTTAGATTGGTCGCCCGTGACGAATTAGTGAATGGTGTCGGCCGTAGGCTTATTCAGAGCTTAGAGAAATCAAACCTGACTGAAGAAGAGCTAGAAAATTACTGGTCGAACGTGCGTGAGTGGCTGATTCACTTCTATAAATTTCGTGCCGAAGCATCAGAGTTTCGAATCGTTGCAGGTATGAGGGACGAATAGGTGCCTATCAAGAACAATAGGCAGCACTCGCTCTGTAATCCCCCCCCATTTTTAGCTGCAGCGGGAAGTAGACATTAAGCAACTAGTTTGAGTTTTTGAATCGTATCCGACATGCTCGAAGATAGGTTCTTTTGTGCTTACGACTAACGCCCAATTACGAATCATTATATGATCGTCAACCCGATGTATGGAACCTTGAGGGCAGATTACATATGGCTATCAGCAGAGAAGAAAGGTCCAATGCGATCGCCGTTGCCGAAGGGTCATTACACGTAATCACAGCAGTTGCGGCCAAAGCCCGAGAGCGGCTTGGCGCAGGTGGTCAGATGGGTGCTGAAACCATCGCATCTATCAACGCTTTTACAGAAACGAAAGCGCTTCGGAATCTAGACCGAATCAGTGATGCAAACATTTCAGGTTACCAAATTCTAGCTCGTGAGCCGGTGATTTCGCGAGTCCGTATTCGTGAGCCAGATGGCTCAATACGGACTATATATATTTGCAGAGTCAGCCCATTGCCGATGGCAGAGCTGAGCTGCGAGATTGCTAGCTATAGGTCGCCAATGGGCCGCCTTGCTTCGCTTCCAATAGGCGAGGAAGTTGATTTCGATCATGGCGGCAATATCCAAGTGCTAGAAGTCATCGAGCGCACAATTTTGCACCCGAAAGAGGAGCATCCCGACTGGGACTCGATTAATAACACTTTACAAGGTGTCGAATGGGGCCCAATCACCGTTCCTTCACTACGAGAACTATTGGCGCGAACTGATGAAGAAGTTGCTCCAGAGGATATTCTCGCGTCAATACTTGCCGAAGACGCCGCTGAGCAAGGCGTATTGGCGGGCATTAGGCGCGCGATCGTTACCAATATGCAGTTACGGGATCAGCCGATACTGGATCAATACCAGGACCGGATATTTCGTCTTCCTCTTTCTCGGCAGATATTATTGCTTGGACCGCCGGGCACCGGGAAAACAACAACACTAATCCGCCGACTGGGGCAGAAACTAGATAGCGACTACTTGATCGAGGAAGAGCGAAACGCGTTGTCAACAATCGATGGAAGCGACAGATTGCCTCACCAACAGAGCTGGATCATGTTCACGCCAACGACGTTGCTTAAGCATTACGTAAAGGAGGCATTTAATCGCGAACAGGTGCCAGCGTCAGATGACAGAATAAAAACATGGGCAAACTATCGTCACTATGTCGCACGGAATGTCCTTGGTCTTCTAAAAACTAGCGATGGGTCTGGTCCATTCGTTCGAAAGGACGTAGATTTTCTTTCTACTGATGCAGTTCGAAACTGTACCGCGTGGTTTGATGATTTCACGGATTTCTTTCTGTTGAGTTTGCTTACCGAACTCAAGTCAGCTGCTGACCACTTACAACGGGAAAAAGATCCGGACGTTGCGTCACTTGGCGATGACTTGACGGCCCTGCTGGCGGCGTGCAAAGTCAATCTCACACCGCAGAACCTGCGCCAGGTGGCCCAAAAGACTGATGATGTATCGCGGCTTGTGACTCATTACAAGGAAGACGTAGATACGCGACTTCGAAAAAACCTAAATCTCATCCTCAATGCTGATAAAGAATTTCTTGAGGATTTTAGATCTTTTGTCGAGTCAATTGCCGCGGAGTTCGCAGACGTCCCACTCGATTCTCTCGATACCGACGATGATTCCGAAGAGCCAGACGATGATGAGGCAGGGCAAATGTCACCTGTGCTCACCAAGAAACAGGCGGTAACTCAATACTTCAATGTTGTTCGCACCGCTTCGCGAGCAGTTGCACGCGGAAGAAAGGTCAGACCGGATACCAAGTCGGGCCGGATTCTAGAATGGTTAGGGGGGCGTATACCCAAGGATGAGGAAAAACGACTGATTGGATCAAATCTGTTGCTGTTAACTCAACTGCGCAAGTTCTCCAATCCCCACAATAGATTTCTTACAAGCATCCCGAGGATATACAAACGATTTCGGTCGGCAATGAAAAAGGAAGGTCGTTGGTACTCTAGCGCGCCGAAGAAAACTAATGAGATAAGCGATCTTGAAATAGACGCAATCATTCTATTGATTTTCCGAAATGCCACCAAACTGGCTACTAACCTTCCTCCGCGCGAAGTAGCATCCAGCGCCAACCTCAGCCGGCTGAGGCAACTAATGTCGTTGAATATGAATCAGGTCCTAGTTGATGAAGCAACTGATTTTTCAGCGATACAGCTTGCCTGCATGTTTGAGCTAACGAATCCCAAATTGCGTTCATTTTTTGCCTGCGGCGACTTCAACCAACGACTTACCAGGTGGGGTGTACGCGACAATAGCCAGATTGCGTGGATTTCAAAAACAATTGACACTGAGACCATCACTGTTTCCTATCGACAAAGTGAAAAACTAGTTCACTTCGCGCGTGAACTCGCCAAACTTGGTGATGCTGGCCTGACAGATACAGTTCTGCCGGACCGAGTTGATAACCAGGGGCTGCCACCAGCATTGATGGAGGCATCACAATCTTCTTCGACAGTTGTTGGGTGGTTGGCGAAGCGCATACAGGAGATAGAACGGCTTGTTGGGATGTTGCCGTCGATCGCTATACTAGTTAATGAAGAAAGCCAGGTAGAACAGATATCAGAAGGCCTCAGTAGCGCCCTTGCCGAGGCAAACATTCAAGTAACAGCTTGCTCTAACGGAGTGGTTATCGGCCAAGATGCTAACGTGAGAGTTTTTGACATTCAGCATATCAAGGGGTTGGAGTTTGAGGCGGTGTTCTTCGTGAACATCGACATTCTGGCGAGAATGGAGCCCGAGTTGTTTACTAAGTTCATTTATGTCGGTGCAACCAGGGCAGCGACGTACCTCGGACTAATATGTGACGATTCGCTTCCTAAGGAGTTGGAGGGCCTTAGACATTTATTTGCAAGTGATTGGTCAGCGCCTTTGACTTAACTATCGCGTCGAAGATTGTCTTGAGGGATATGATGTTTACTTCATCGAGTGTGTCAAACTCCGCGATGATTCCCTCAGTAATTCCTCCAGTAATTCCTCATTCCGGATTACAGTAGCATTCCGAAAGAAATCATCCGCCATTCCCATCTGGGTGGTGTCAGCCCTGAGGTCTTTGAACGGGCCTCATTTTGAGAGTCCGCGGTGTCGTCATAACGGGGGAAGTCCACTCCAGGCCTATCGACTGCTTCGCCGTCCGCAAAGCTAAAAAATCGATTGCCTAGACTAGGTCCTATCCAATCAAACCCTTTGAAATGTTCATTCAGTTTCCTTTGCGACGTTCAGATTTTTTGCCAGAAATTCAGTAAAAGGCTTGATGTTCTTATGCACGCTCGCCTGTTCAAGGGCCGCCATGTACTCGTCTCGACCATCGACCGTAATAACAGTCCACGGATAGCCGCCAGAAGCCATCATCACATTCATCAGGAATCTGCCTATGCGACCGTTACCATCTATGTATGGATGGATAAAGACGAACATGAAATGCCCAAGAACCACTCGAACGGCTGCGTTTTCTTCTTCACGTAGAAGGTTGAAGAAAGAGGGCATCAGATCACGTACAGCTTCCTTTGCCGGTGGTGTGTGCATGGATTGCCGGATATAGACCGGGGCATTCCGGTAACCGGCAAGGTCACCGGGCTGAAGAATTCCTGCCGTTACGCTCGGTGAAAACAATTCGCGGTACCATTTGCTGTGATCGACATCGGCTGTATCGCCAGCATCTGCGCCATTCAATACTTTTCTGACGCTATCCTTCACAACCTGAAAGGCATCATAGTAGCCGCGTGCGGCCAGCGCATTGCGGTGCTCTCCATCTTCCTCATCATCAGGATTCCAAGTACCATCTCGGACTTTCTCTATTAGTTCCTCGCTGACTTGGTAACCCTCAATTGACAATGAGTGGTAAGCGTCCGTGACATAGACGTCTTCGACATTTTTCATGTAAGCGCTAATATCGATTGCGGCTTGTGGTGCTTGCGGAAACGTATCGACAATGTCGTTTCGCATAGATTGCCAATCCAGCCGCATCCGCGTCACATAGGGGGAGGCTTCGCGCATAGCGAATAGGATCGAACTCGGCTCCTCGAACGGATCAACTTCACTGACTTTGTAGTCAGCCGACTTCATGCCATCGAGAATCCCATCTGCAATTTTCTCGCGGCCAATGTTTCTGAAGGCACCGGCCAGCCGACCGGCAATAACACTATGTCCGCCATTGAGGAGGATCGAAAGGATTTCCGATTCATCCTGCACCATGGCAAGAACGGCACGTACGTCCGTGGCGTTCGCTCGAAACATTCCGGGCCCGATCTGTACAAGAGCGGCGGGCAAGGAAAATACGATCAGCCCATTTAAAGTGTCTTCCTGTCCGGCCTCTGGCAATGACGCCCGCACATCGAATATCGACGTTCCGTGCGGTAGCTCCGTAGGCTTGTTTCCACCCTTTGGCGTACGTACCAATAGCTGTCCAGGTACAGCCCAATTGCCCGCGTGAAGAAAAAGAGATTGTTCCGGCGACAGGCACCAGTTCCGCATGAACCGGTCACTTAGATAGGCAGCGCAGAAGCCCCAGAATGACGCGTACCAGGCCGTGCTTTCCCCGCTTTGCTCGTCAGGACGGGCGGGGACGTACCAACCCTTCATGACTTCCTGTAGGAAGCCGTTCTTGAGCAATCGCTCCCTATGTGTCCGGCTCAGATCGCCCGAGCGGATAGCGTCGGCACCGCCCTGCTGTATTGCCCGCAGTGCTTCCAGCGATTCCGCCAATTTTTCAGATGGTGTTGCCATGGTTTATCTGCTCTCTACCCTTTTTAGGTTATTCTGTTCCACTATTCTTAGGTTATCATGTTCTACTATCCTTAGGTTATTCTGCTTTACTATTTTTAGGTTATTCTGTTGTCAAAAACCTTATGAATATCATAACTATCTGTTTTACATGAAATAATATCTCCTAGCTATCTAGCGTCAATCGTGAGGAAATCTAGCCGTTTTGACCCCCTAATCATGCTAGATCGAGCACTAACAACGCCTTCTCACAAGCGATTTCTGCCCATTCCGCCCGGTTGGCTTCTGCCGGGGCAGGGAAGATCATCCTGATCTCCGCTCAGGCATTTAGTCCCGGGACGTGCGCCCGCATAGCGGCATGCACCATGGCGCCGGTCCTAGTCATGCCTGCCGTGATTTTCACACGTGTGATTCTGATCGTCATTGGTTTCATGGCGACGATCGTCATGGTCATTGAATTATTCATCTTAGGGATCGTGGTGGGCTACTCATTCCGGTATGAGTTTCCGTATGCTTCGTTTAGCATTTAGCGACGTCCTGCCTGCCTGCTTGGCGTTACTCGCCGCTTTAACATAGACGCAAATTCTTCTATAAGTTGGTTATTCCCGAATAGATGAAGAAAGGTGGTATGTCCCCTTTTCCTTTTACATGTGCTAAATCCGGACACACTTCGAGTGTGATGGAAAATCGTATGAGTGCTAACGATTGGCAAACGGATTGAGTCAGCGGAATGAAGGAAGATATTGATCGAATACTGACTACCACACCGCTTCTCAAGGCCAAAGACATCGCCAGGGAAATTGGCGTAACGCGCAAGGAGGTCAATTCTTTTCTGCACAGTCGCCAAGATCGCTACAAAAAGGACGCTGAATTCAGATGGCGACTGATCGAAGGCGCGGAGCTAGTTCTGACCTTGCCGTCAGGCTGGCTCACAGGTGATGAATTTGAAGCCATACTCCAAGCGGAAGGTCAGGTTCTGATCAGCCCCATTCAGGACATCAAGATAGTCTTCTCTCCCAAGTGCAAAACGATGATCGATTGCACTGCGAGGTTACTGGCGCTGGCAAACCAGCTAATCGATCAGGGAAAATGTGTAACGATGGATTTCGAAAATGCCGGGCGCACAAAGGCATATCTTAACCGCGCCGGGTTTTTCGACCACCTCGACGAAGGTGTCGCGGTGTTGCCCGATAGACCGGCCAACTCTGCGGCGGATAAATATCGTGGCAAGAGCGACACGCTCGTTGAATTCGGTAGCGTCGATCCTCAAGCCTCGAACGAGGATCTCATAGAGCAGATGACCAACAAGTTCGTGCAGCAATCGACCGCAGACTATCAATTGGCAGCCTTCACTGTATTCAGCGAGCTTATCGGGAATGTCATGGAACATAGCCAGAGTCCCCTGCGTGGTTTCGCCGGTCTCCAGAAATACGGTGGTAAAAAGAGCCACATACAAACTGTGGTTTCCGACAGCGGTGTAGGGATCGCTAAAACACTCCGTCCTGCATTGAAGATGCACTACCCAAATCTGTACGAGCAGTTCGGTCGTCGGTCGTTAGAGGCTGACATTGGACTTGTTACCGCCACCATGAGCGAGGGCGGGGTCAGCCGCTTTGGTGGTGCGCGTGGTCTTGGCTTTAAGAGCAGCCGTGAACAGGCTGTCAAGTTCAATGCGCGTTTCTCCGTCAGGCAGGAGAGGTTCTGCCTGAGGTTCGAGTACCGGAGTGGCGAACTGGTCGATCTTCACCGCCAAACCAAGCTCGCTAATTTGCTCGGAACGCACATCTGTTTCGATTTCTTCCTTGATTGACCCTATTTAATCTCCTATATTTAATGCGATGAAGCAGAAGCCGACCATGATGTATCTATCCGAGATCGCGGGAAAAAAAGACTTTCTCTCCGGCAATGAACTTGGCAAGACAGTCTTTCAAAGGCTTCAACGCGAAGTCGATTCGTCTCCTGGTTCAGCAATCTTCGGAATATCCTTAAAGGGTGTTCAGGCAACCGACGCGTCGTTTCCAAGAGAGAGTGTCATCTCGCTTATTAAGATGCTGTGCGGTGAAAAGGCATTCTTTCTGAAAGACTTCAAGTCCGCCGATCTCGTTGATAACTGGGACTATGCTGCTAAGGCAAAAAATCAGGCAGTCATCATTCTCAAAGGGGCGAACGATTATGATGTCATCGGGCCGGAACTTGGTATTGCTACTAAAGAGCTTCTCGGCTTCGTTATGACGGAAGGCGTCGTGACGACTTCAAAAGTAGCAAAGAAGTTTGACGTGTCCGCTCAAAATGCCAGCGCAAAAATGAAGAAGCTCCACGGCATGGGGCTCGTGTTCGGCTCGAAAGAGACGGCTGAGTCCGGAGGGCTGGAGTATGTCTATCATGCGATAAAATAATTCTGATAAAACTGCTTGCGGTAAGCAGAATCATTCGATATGGTAACAACAGGTGGCAACGCCTTTTTTAATATTATCCGATAAAACTGTTTAAATTTACCAGAACAGGATATGACAATGGCAACCAACCCCCCAACAGGCGACGGTCATCGCAAAGGTGCAGTTCGCAACAGGTCCCAGACGAAGACACCGTCTGGGCACTACGTGAAACGTGATGCTGACAGCGGACGCTTTATGGACGTCAAGACGACCGATAAGCGCCCGTTCAAAGGCGTCCGCAAAGAGAAGTAGGAGACCCAAATGAACGACCGCAAACACGACAAAGATCATGATCATTGCCACGATCCGGAGCCCCATCCGAACGGGCCGGAACTCTTTATCGACAACGATCCCTATGATTGGGACAAAAAAAAGATTTCCGGTGCCCAGCTCCGCGAACTCGGGTCACTTCCGGACGATGTGCAGATCTTTCACAAGGTTCCCGGCCACCCTGATGAAGAGGTCAAGAATGACACCGTGATCGATCTAACCAAGCAACGCGGCCCGGACCGGTTCTCGACGCAGCCGGTTGGCTCACAGGCGGGGTAGATGAAAAATGCCGTTGCTCCTTGATACAGACTATGCCCAACTTGAGGAGCGCGGCCTCTCCTACTTAGAGGACGACGCACAGGGCTTCCTGATACTCCCAAGCTATCCGTTAGCGGAAGGGCTCTACCACGAAAATGCCTGCGACGTTCTTGTCATCATTCCGAAAAACTACAACCAGGGCGGTATAGATATGCTCTGGACGTACCCAAATCTCACGCGCCTTGACGGTAAGGCTATTCCCAAGATGAATCGCCCCGGCGGTGGCGATAATAGGACCGTTGATGGAAAAGAGTTTTGCCGATGGTCGCGCCACTGGAATCACGCCCCGGTCGTCTGGAGACCAGGAAAGGACAATATAGTCACGATACTGCGCCGGGTTTCATGGGCATTAGGGAACCCAGACACTAAATGAACGGCGCGCGGATCTCACTGCTTGGATCGCAGCACGATAAATTAATCGCAGATCTTGAGGCTCATCCCGACGGTCATGAAAAGGCGGCCGTTGTACTCTTTCGCAGGCTCCACATTCCTGTCGAAGGGCTTCCGGATTCTGACCGTTACGTCGCCCAAGACGTTATTCCTTTCGAGGACGATTGGATTAGGGGCAGTTCACCCGCACATGTCGCCTTCGACCTCGCGCCCCTGCGGGAGTTGTTCCGCAGATGTGAAGACGAAGGGCTCGTGTTCGGCTTTGTCCACAATCACCCTGCAGGTCCGACCTCGTTTTCACATATCGATGAAGAAAACGAAAGGACCCTGGTCGCGGCCATCCGCAACCGCAACGGCTGCAACATGACTTTCGTGGCGATGCTTTGGGCGGACGGTCAATGGGTCGCGCGCACGCGAAGCGGATCATCGCCGGACAGGTCGGTCCCCGTCCGGCATACCCTGGTGCTCGGTGAACGCATCACACTTAACGGCTACGCCGAAAGCAGCGATGAACACAGCGAAGTTCAGGCACGGCAAACTGCCGCGTTTGGCAGGCCCTTCGTTGACATGCTCCAGTCGCTGCGCGTCGGTGTGGTTGGCAATAGCGGGACGGGCAGCCCGTTCAGCACACTCGGTGCGCGCGCCGGGATTGGTGAATTCGTATTGATCGATAAGGACCCGCTTGCGGAAAGCAATCTCAGCCGCGTCCGGGGACTAATGAAACGTGACGTCGGATTAGCCAAATCCGAGACGCTCAAGACGTTTATTGAAAGTATAGGAATCTCTGTGTGCGTCGCTGCTGTCGCATCCGATCTCGATACCAACCCCGACGCCGTCGATGCCCTAGCCAGTTGCGATGTGATAGTCGGCTGTACTGATGATTTCTGCGGTCGCGAACTAATGAACGCAGCGCTCTATGCGTATGCACAGCCTTTCATCGATATCGGTCTCGGCGGCAGAGTTGATGAAGGACAGGATGGGCAACCGTGTCTGCGCTATCACTACGGGCGCGTCAGCACGATACTTCCTGAAAGCGGTCAATGCTTGTTCTGTCAGGGGGTCATTAACGACATCTGGATTCAAACCCAGCTGGCGCGGCGTGAGAACCCAGGCATTACGCCGGAGGAACTCAAAGAACGTTACCTTGAAGATGGCGATACTAACGCGCCCGGTGTCGGCCCTTTTACAAGCGCTACAGCCGACTTTGCTCTCGCCACGTTGTTTGATCTGTTAAAGCCCTTTCGCCGCTTCTCGCCCGAACTGCGCCGCGATATGTTCTTCCTGGATTTCGTGACCATGGAAATCCGAAGTCATCAAACGCAGGACGACCCCGATTGTCCGTATTGCGGTACGCACGAATTTCTTTTACTAAAAGACTCATGCAGACTCAATCGACCATTTCTCGGAAAGCGCGATGAGTATTCTTAACAGGATCACCGCATGGCTTAGCGCCGCGTTCGCCCCGCCTCCTGCTCATGATCACGGGGCCCAGCGTGCGCTTGAACCCGAAGCGCCGGTCCATTTCACCGCAATTACCGTCGTCGGTAAACCGCCTGGCAATGAAAACACTGTGCCGGGGCAGCTCTATTGCGTTATGACGGCCAATCAACCCAAATGGGCTCTATTCAAGTGCCCGTGTGGTTGCGAGAGTGTAGTTACGCTCTCACTACAACCTATGCACCGACCCCATTGGCGGCTGACGCGGACGCATTCCGGACGCCCGATGTTGTACCCGTCTGTTTGGCGGGATCAAGGCTGCCTCAGTCATTTCTGGGTGCGCGATGGCCGTATTGCGTGGTGCTATGACACCGGAACGCACCCCGAACTCCGAGGCTATAGCTAACTCAGGCACAAGGTAGTTTAGATCCCGATTCGGACAACTTCCGAGTCAAATTGCAATTCGCACTACGAACTCTCGAATTCCCTTGACGGTGAAAAAGCGTCGCGCCAACAAGGCCGCGTTAATTTTGCGTGAATGAGCCACGCAAAGCCACGCACTGTCCTGCAACTCACACAACAACCGTCCCGGTAACCTATTGAAAAATGTGGCCTGAGGCACACACTAACGAACGGAAAATCCGCGTGTTGATGCCTCAATTCCGTCTCTGACCACCAAACATTCTTAGGTCTTACGTTTCGGTTCTCGACCCTCGGGTTCACCCCATAATTGTTTACGTGGTTTCAGTTTTCCGCTCAAGGAAGCCCGCGTTGTTCTAGTTTTCGCGTGCCGAATCTGCGCCGATCTTTAGAAACAACCTCAAAACCATGATATATATGGGCGAGTCGCGCCATCTTTTGCAAAACAAGAATGCCATGCGCGATAGTCTGCATTTGCTATTGACACGAACTAGTCGAGGTTAATCGATGCGAATTTCAATTACGAAGACGCGTTCTATTTTAATCGTATGGGCATGTCTTGTTGTAGTCGGAAGCGGTCCACCGTTCGCTAGTGCGCAGCATGCGGACGATGATTTCGAGAATCAAGACGATTTTTCACATACTCATGTCAACGTCGAAGAATTCGACTATTGTTCGGATGAAGTTTTACCGACGCTAAATGAGCTAGCTAATAGCGCAAAAGCACCCCTCACAGGAGCTAGCGATCGTGTGTTTCGCGGCAATTTGAACAGCACGATAACTATCGTTGAATACGTAGACGTAAATTGTACGCATTGCATCGCGGCCCACAAAACACTAAAGGACCTCACCAAGTACAACGATGATCTTCTAGTCGTTTATAAACATCTTCCAATTCTTTCGATAGAGAGTCGCACTGCTGCCGAGAATATTGAATACATCGCGAAGTTAGATCGTGACGCTGCCTTACGATATATGGACATACTGTTTGACAACGCATCTGAGCTGAGCGACGAGTTTCTGAATGAGGCCTTGGAGTATGTCGGGCATCAAGACCTACCAGTTGATTCAGAGCTGTTGTCAAGGGTTGACGAGATCCTGGATAGAGACTTGCGTGATAGCCGCGATCTAGGCATTTACGGTGTTCCGGCCTTCGAAATCTCCGGAGTACTCTTAAGCGGCAACCGTCCTCGTTGGTACCTGCAAGATCTACTGGATTTTGTGCGTGTGTTGCAAGAACAGCCGAAAGATGTGGCTGAAGCAGTCAGTGTTGCTTCACAAGCAATATGCGCAAACTGGCTGTCTTATGTGGGAGATTCTAGAGAAGCAGCCGAAAAGATGTACCAAATCGCGATTGAATCGCAATACGTTACAACCAGAACACTGCGAAATTACGGAATTTTCTTGTCGAAGGATTATGCGAGGCTTGATGAAGCTGAAAAGCAATTCTCAAGAGCGTTAGCAGTTGATCCCGGCGACGTCGTGGGCTTGATTTCTTATGCTGAATTTGTTGAGCGCGAGCTCTTCGATACGGAACAAGTTGAGTCTCTTTACAAGCAGGCTATGGCTGCGACCTCAGCCGGGTGGGTCGCCCATCAATATGGTGTCTTTCTGGAAGGGGAGAAGCGATACGAGGAAGCCGTTGATCTTTATCAAAGGGCGGTGATCGCGGCGCCGGAGTCTCATGAATTTATGAGCAACCTCGGCGTGATCTTGTACAACAGGTTCGAAGACTACGAACAAGCTGAGGTGTCTCTTGGAGGGGCGGCGCGGATTCGACCCGACTATGCCAGGTACCTGACAAACTACGCTCTTGTGCTGGAGCAACTCGAGAGGATTGACGATGCTGACCACTACTTCAAACTTGCGCTTGAGAGAGATTCATCCGACGCTTGGATTGCAAATCTATATGCGCGATTTCTCTTAGAGCAGACAGAAGACTTGGACGGAGCCGAGGCTTACTTCTACACAGCGAATCAGCTAGAGCCCGCCAACGAGGAGTTTGCATACGCATTGGCTAACTTCCTGCTCATAGAACGTGAGAACGCCGAAGCTGCGCTCCCTGTATATGAGAACCTACTGTTTTTGGCTTCAGAAAACAGCGACTATCAATTCGAATTTGGGTTTGCCAACGAGATATTGGGGAGCATCGATGAAGCCTATCGAGCATACACAAATGCGTTTAGGGGCCAACCAAGTAATGCCGGTGAGAGGGCGAATCACTTCGCGAACTTCATTTCTGACAATGACCTGGGCGAGGAGCAGGCGGAAACATTCCATAGGGTTGCCATCGAAATTGAGCCAGAGAATGTGCTTCTTCATCATAATCTGGCACTTTTTCTCTTTGAACAAAGCCAATACATAGAGTCAGCCGCTCGTTTTGAACTTGCACTGGGCCTTGAGAAAAGTGATCCTATTTTCGACTTGCTGTATGGCCTTGCTCTCGAGATGTCTGGCCTACAGGATCAAGCAGGGTCTGTATTTCGCAGTACCGTCGACGCTGAGGAGTCGACAGCACTGGCTCAAGTCATTTTCGCAGATTATCTTGAGTATCGGGCAAACGCACCTGAGCGTGCTGAAGAACTTTATATCAAAGCTCTGGAGTCAGAACCCGACAATGCACTAGTAAACCAGATGTATGCAGATTTCCTTTTGAATAATGGCGGAGATATAGAAGAGATAGAACAATTTTTTTTGACGGCAATTCGAAATGAGCCAGGGGATGGAGCCTACCTATCAACGTATGCGAGCTTCCTGTCATTGTTTCCAAGCCGCCAGGATGAAGCGAGAGAGTTTTTCTTGAGTGCCATTAGCGTCGAAGATGTTGATGCAGACACATATGCTGCCTATGGTGCTTATCTATTCGATGTGCTGGGAGACAAAGATGGGGCTGCCAGACAGTTTGAACTCGCGGTGGCAGAGGATGCTCGTGAATCCCACGTGCTTGCACGGTACGCGAAGTATTTGTACGCATCGGGTCAACTCGATGACGCACGGGTGCGCTGGAGTGACGCAATGGCTGACCCGGCTATTCACGACCATACTAAACTTGAAGTCCTGTACTTTAAGTTCGCTGCAGAAAAGTCGTTCCGGCTCGAAGATCTAAAGCAGATTGCAAATATTCTGTGCAGAGGCATCAGATCGCCACTGGATAGGCACGGGCCAATATTGGCGCAAGCAAGTGATGTTAGGCACCCGGAACTGGGTTTGATTTTTGCATTGTCGAAAGTTGTCACAAATGCGAACGGAATGCAGACCCTTGAACGATTCCCTGTTTTCGTTGAAGCCTTCGCTGCATCGCCGACGGGAGAGTCTATTGCCGAATGTAGACTTCCGAATTCACGCACTCTGCCGACACTGCTGGTGAGAGAGGAAATAGTAGTTTGGTGAAATGCCGTTGGCAAGTAGGTATCTGCTTCGAGAGAAGTAACTGCGTAGCGTTACGCATCACGCTAGAAGTTCAGCAATGGAGAGGTTATGACTGAGATAGAGCTACTTGTGTGGGGATGCGTTGGTGGGGGTCTCGATGAATTGCTTCACTGGGCCGGATTGAGAAGGGAGTCGGCTTTCCCAACCTATTTGCGGTCGGCTGTCTATTGGGTAATAACAGCTCTGTTGGTTCTTATGGGTGGGGTTGTAACTTATGTTGTCGTGATCTCAACTGACTATGTCGACTCTGCGCTTACCGCCGTTTTGTGTGGTTTTGTCGCTCCCGCTCTGCTCAAGAAATTGGCAAAAGCCTACTTGAGTGGGGCGATGTTGGGTTCTGCTACGACTGATGCCGGGCCAAGTTGGAGGACTTTCCTATCAAATTGAAATCAAGTGTTCAGGCGGCGTTTGCTGCCACATTCGTACTGTTCGCAACCAGTGTATTTGCTGATAGCGTTGAACGGAGGCCCACAAGCATCGATTACGAGCACGTTGTGGATAATAGTGCCGAACTCATCGGGCTTTGTGCAGCGTTGCTTTCGCCGCCGCCAGAGAAAGGTTCTTGCGACCTGGCCATCGTCAGTACTTCCAGTTCATCGCAATCGTCGGAGAACAAAGTCGAAATCGTATCAGGTCAGTTCGAATTCGATGAGAGGTCTCTCTATAGGCAGAAACCAGTGCCAGCCGGATACGATTTCGATGAGATTGACAAATCTAAGCTGCAGGATTCAACGAATTCCGAGACATACACAGGGCAAATTCTTAAGCGCATCGTCAACAATGAAGCGCTGAGCAACGACGCAACGCTGATTGTGGATGGCGACTCAAATATAGACACGTCATTGCTCGTGAAATACGCGCGTGGCAATCAGTTCGTCATCGAGCAAAAGACAAGCAGCGAGCGGTTCAATCTCAACATGCTCCGACTTCGTCAACGCTTATATAAAAATGAGCTTTCTGTATTCGATTTCTCGCCTGCTACGGACGATGCGATACGAGATTTTGGGGTAGGTGGTACTGCTCGGGAATGGAAGCGATTTTCGCGACGAATAGAAACCATGTTTTCAACGGCAGATACGAGACAGGCATTGGAGCCGAGAACACTCGAAGCTCTAAGAAGCAGACTCTTGGATTCAACAGGCAAAGTGGTTGTCATATACGGGCATTCTGATGGAGAGAGTATTTGGTTGGATACGGACAATGGGATCGAGAGACTAACCCCAGAAGACATTAGAGAGATCGGCGAAGCGGCGGGAGGTCGCCTACCGCCAATATTGCTTCTGAATTGCGAAACGGAGTCCGTAATCGCACCGGCATTTTTGTCCGCAGGAAGCCCGTTCGTGGCGGCTACAGACAAGCCCATGACATTGACGGATGCAACCAGATTTCTTAGTTCCATCGTAACCAAAGTGTATGGTGACAAAAAGGACGTTATTGATGCTTTCTACGATTCGGGAAACAAGTTGCCATTTAGATTACGGCCTATGGCAGACCGCGTTGACAAGTCCACGGATGCGTCACAAGCAGGGATGTCGCAACACGTGAAAGTAATACAGGAAGACTATAGATATTGGATCCTTGTAGAGAAAACTAGTTCATAGTCGCAGATGTCAAATATAGGCGGAACCCGTTGAGCGCTGAAGACTGCTTCCGCGAAAGACCAGATTCACTAATCGAGGCCCACGAGAGAAACTCTTGGGCCAATAAGACTGGGTCGCATCGGGAACAGTAACTGCAGCAGCAAATCACTCACTCGCAGTATTCCCAACATGCAGTTCGTGATATTTGCGTGTCTTAGCCCCGCAAAATAGTGCGAATGTGCAACGAACGCCCCGGCGACCTATTGAAAAATATAGCCAGAGGTAGGCACCGATCGAACTGAAAACCCTCGTGTTGGTGATTCGGGTCCGCCCGTGGCGGGCATTTAACGCCCTGTCGTCATTTACATGCGGGCTATTTCAACCAAAAGTCAGTGTCTTTGTGGCGAACCCCTCAAATATGGTCTATATATTCTAAATAGCCTTTATCTAGCGTCATAAGTCGTGTTCACAACGGAATAGCAGACAAAAAAATCGCGCATCAACGCGATACCCAGCTCAGCTGAACAGACAGCCTAGTTTTGCTTTGTATAAAGGGGAATTTCGGAAATAGGCTGAGATAAAGAACTCTGTTCGGCTACCAACAGCAAGAAGTGTCAACAATGAGTACTTTCGCATACGCAGCACCTACCAACCGGCGCGACGCTTCGCCGAAAGAAAAGAGTGAAAAAGAGGCAGCGCCCGGCGTTAGTCGATTCGTCGACGCCACTGCCGCATTAGTGCCGGCGGAGGTGCTTGTGCTGCACGCAGCAATTATCAGTTACACGACAGAAAAGGTAGCGGGCGTGGGAACGTCTCCAGCCACAACATCTATCTTAAATCCGGAGTTACTGCAATATTCCTTTTTCGGACTCATTCTCTTTAGTGTACTGCTCTACTACTTTTCGAGAGAAAAAAAGCTTCGTGACAAATACGACTTCATCAGAGCGTGCATCCCACCATTCGCATTCGTCGCGTGGACTATGCTGCAGAGAATCACAGCGCTTGATGCTGTTGCGCCGTCAGTAGACGATGCAACGAGGATGGTCATTGCGCTGTTTCTTGCATCTGTTTTGGTCGCCGCCAGTGCAAAGCTCGCGAAGTCGGCCGATACGAAAGACCCACCGAATGACGATCAGAGTGGCCTGCCCGATGATCAAGGTCAGTAAGGTATTCGAACCAATATTGGGAGCTCAGCGATGTTTTATGTCCACGCAGGTGTTTTGATTGACCCAGATGCCGCAGCACCGTACATATTTATTGAGACCAAGGGGTTAGTTGTTGATACTCACCGAAATTTTCTAAAGAAGACGGAACATACCGATCGCTGGGAAGAGGAAGGTACAAACATCCCTTCGTCGCCCAATGATCCGGGAACGCCGGATTTGTATTCCATTCCCCAGTTTCAGCAGCAGGGCGGCAATATCCTCAGAGTTTTCGTTGACTTATTCAACGTATCAGCGAGTAGTCAGACGTACTCTCTGCGTGTCGAAATTCGTCAGGCTGACTATGAACCCGACATGCTCTTTAACGAAACGGGTAAGTTAGGAACAAAGAGCGGAGAAAGAACCAAATCATTCGGCGTATTTGTTCCGTTGAGGATAATGACGTGATCTCGAGAGGCCTCCTCCTGAGTGGTCTTTCGTTGATATCCTTTGCTGCGTCAGGTCAGACCGAGACCCCTGCTGATCTCGATATCTCCGCCGCGGATATCGTTGGCCGGCTAGATCTCGACGTACCCGACAGCCCAGCATTCGCCATATTGGGAATTGCACCGCAAAACGTCATAAACCCCGATACTCCTGCCGAACTCGCGACAGCATTTATTCTCGGCAACGACAATGCAGGGAATATGCAGGAAGGAATCGCAGTTGAGTTCAGGCCGTATCTAATGGCGAAAGGCTCTGACATTACCCTTGGCGACTACTACCACAATCAATGGTTATCACGTACAGCAATATCATTTTCTCAGTCCAAAGGTACCGACGACGAGGATCGTGCAAGTAGACAGGCGATCGGCTTTTCGTTTACACCGATAGATAAGCGCGATCCGTTAACGTCTCGCCGGGTTGAGAGTTGTCTGAAAACTGGAACGGACAAAGCGAATAAAATCCAACTGCCATTGGAGAATGCCCTCGATGCCGCAATATCGACCCCAGTTTTGGATCAGGTGGCCGTAGACGAGGCACGAGAAGCGCTGAACAACTTCATCACCATAGAAAGAAAGAACATCCTCGAGGAGACAACCGATAGCTGTCTGAACACGCACGAGAAAGACACGATCAATGCCGAGCAGCTTCAGCTAGGCATGGCCTATCATGACAGCGAGGTGGAGAGTATAGATGAGTCTGGCGGCGCATTCTGGATTTCTTACGCGAGGCCGCTAATGGCAGGTAGTCTTATCGCTCACGCAAGATACAGCGACAACTTGGTGATGGCCGACGCAGCGAATGTCGGACAATACAAGGTTATGGATCAATCCGTATTAGGAATTCGATACCGGCAGGGAGACGACAAGCGCGCTGTGTTGTTCGAGGCATCCTACGTTGACGAAGAAGACAATACTGGGAACTTGGATGACAGTTACAGTTCGGCGTTGGTGGGTGTCGAGTTTCGTCTTTTCGAATCGCTTTGGATTCAGTTCGCGTTTGGTGACACATTTGGCTCGAATCAAGAGAAAGACTTGGCCTTATCAGGACAGTTTCGCTGGGCTGCTTCCAAGAGTCGGCTTTGGGATTCTGACGACTAGCCTACAAAAATCTGGCTTTTCAGGTTATTGGCGAGCGTTTCAAGGATGCAACGAACAAAATATCGTACTACAGCAAAATTTCGCAGGAGCCTGCGCGCCATCGCTGAAAACTATAACGGCTTCAGAGCAATATAAAGTTGCCCTTGACGCCTAACTTCAAAACGCACGCAACATCGAGTGCCCCTCGCCACCATTACCAAAAAGGCCCCTTTGCGGGGCCTTGGTATTCTTCATGCCGCGTGATGCATGTCATGCACCATGCGTTCCAGCTCTCGATAGTCAGACCTCCAGGTCTCGAACATCTGCCGGCCCGTCTCGTCGGGGAATATGGCCGCTTCGTCCTGCTCCAGACCGGCAATGATGTTTTCGGCCTTTCGGTAGGCATCTGCCTTGTCCGTCGGAAACTCCTGGGCAAGCTCAATATCGATCGGTCCCAGGTTAACGGTATGCACGGAAATTCCTTTGGCTGCCAATTCGGTACGAATGTGTCCCTCCCATGAATTCGTCCGCGTTGATTCTATCGGAGATACTCGTATAGTCGGCCGCCTAGTTCTATTCGTCCTGCTCGGCTCGAAAAATCACGGAGCGTATCCAAGCCTCTCATTTTGAGGGTCCGATGTGTCATCAATACCGTGGGAAGTCCAGTCTAAGCGACGATCATTGGCGGGTAGCCGCCTGACGTGAAGTAAAAGAGATTCTTCAGATATTCGATGGGCTTACAGCCCGGCAGAACCGTTGTTACCTATATCAGATAGCTGAACTCATACCAGCGAAGCTAGTCTGTGAGCGGTTGCCAGATATAAGAAATCCTGTGCGTGAGTTTTGCGTGCATCAGCTACGCAAAACCCCACTTTGTACTGCAAAAAACGCAACGAACGCCCCGGTAACCTACTGAAAAATAAAGCCAGACGCTTCCCACCACCAAACTGAAAATCCGCGTGTCGGTGGTTCGATTCCGCCCCTGGCCACCATTCTTTTCAAGGTGTTAACCGGTCACATGGTTTACTGTAGGGTCTCAATACCTTGCAGGGGATGCGTCGATGCCACGCCATTCTTGAGCCGGTTGATGTGGATCAACCCAGTCTTGAGATCGATCGACTCCCACCGCAGGGCAACTAGCTCTGAGACCCGCAAGCCGTGACGATAGGCGATCAAAATCAGGGTCTTATCCCGGTGGCCGTGACGGCCTGTAGCGCCCGCTGCCGCCATGAGGTCATCCACCTCCTTGGGGTTAGGTACTCCCTGGATCAGCGGTCCGCGTTGGTCTGGCGAGCGGGAGGCGTGGGCTGAACTTTCCCATTTACAATCGATGGGATGGGTCGACTACCAGACTGCAACTCTATGATTTTGCTCATAGATGCCATTCTAACACTCCCATATATGGCTGTTTATGGGAAAGTTGCATCTGCTCTATTGAAGATCGCTATCGGTTAGCTTTATACGCGTTCGCGTATATTTACAAGTTATACGCATTCGCGTATAAAGTATATTTATACGGATTCGCGCATAAACTAAAGAAAAGGTGATTGGATCATGAAGCAGATCGCCCGCACGGAAAAACAAGCTGGCGCCGTCGTTCGCCGAGAACGCCGCAGGCAGGGGCTTACACAGGAGGAACTTGGGGGCAAGATCGGCCTACGACAAGCCACAATATCAAAACTGGAAAAGGGCGAGCCGGCAACTCAGTTGCGAACACTGCTTGATGCCCTCACCGCTCTCGATCTCCAGCTCGTTATCACCGAGCGGAAGAAGACCTCGAAAGAAGACATCGAGTCTATGTTCTGATGGCACGTAAGCGCACACACATACCACTGCAGGTTTACCTAAACGGTCGACTCGTTGGCCAATTGAAGAAAAAAACATCAGGGGCGATCGACTTTACGTACGACCTGTCGTGGCTCGCCTGGGAGAACACCTTTCCAGTGTCATTGTCGATGCCACTACGGGAAGACCGGTATATCGGTGAAATAGTCACGGCCGTATTCGACAACCTGCTTCCGGACAACAGCGAAATTCGTCACAGAGTCGCCGAGCACTCTGGCGCAAAGGGCACCGACGCGTACAGCCTGCTAGCCGAAATCGGTCGCGACTGTGTCGGCGCCCTGCAATTCCTGCCGGAAGGCGTAGAGCCGGGTCAGACAGGGGAGGTAGACGGAGAACCGATAGATAATCGTAGTATCGCTCACATCATTAGCGAGCTGAATCGAGCACCCCTCGGTATAGCCGACGACGAGGACTTCCGTATCTCAATCGCCGGCGCACAGCACAAGACGGCGCTACTACTCCTGGATGACGATTGGCATCTGCCACGCGGTAGCACGGCAACGACCCACATTCTAAAGCCGCAGATAGGTATGCGGGGCGATGGCATTGATCTAACGCAAAGTGTTGAGAACGAGCACTTCTGTATGCAGCTCATGAGAGCGCTCGGCCTACCGGTCGCGAACACTGCGATAGTTGACTTCGAAGGGCAGCGCGTCCTGGCAGTAGAGCGATTTGACCGGCTATGGACAAAGGACAATCGACTACTTCGCCTTCCTCAGGAGGACTGTTGCCAGGCACTTTCGGTTCCACCGACTCGCAAGTATCAGGCAGACGGTGGTCCAGGGATTCGGGAGTTGCTGACCTTCTTTAAGGCGAGCGACGAACCCGAGAAAGACATCGCTACCGTGCTCAAGGCGCAGATGGTCTTCTGGCTCCTAGGTGCAACAGACGGTCATGCGAAAAACTTCAGTATCTTCATCAATCCGGGCGGTGGTTTCATGATGACACCGTTATACGACGTGATGTCCGCCCAACCGAATTTCGATGCGAAGCAAATTCGTTGGCGCCAAATGAAAATGGCGATGTTCGTCGGCAAGAACCGTCACTACACAGTGCACTCCATTATGCCAAGGCACTTCGAACAGACCGCTCAAAGTGCCGGATTGCCTGTAGAGATAGTCCGAAATGTGGCAGCCGGGTTGGCGGAACAACTGCCGCATGTGATTGCCAACGTAGTTGCCGACTTGCCAAACGATTTTCCGAGTCAAATCAGCGATTCAATTATCCACGGTGCACAACGGCGCGCGGGATTGCTGGAGGTGACCAGCGGGTAGAGTTCGTTGCGCTATAGATCGCGCTCACACGGCGAACGACTTGGGTTGTGCATCTGTACGCCGTGAAATTCTGCTGCAACAGAGATATTGGTGCCCAGACAAACGGCGCACCATTCAGATCGGAAATGTTACAAAACCTCGGACAAAAAGATGAGTAGTCCTAGGAAACGTAACACCGCCCCCCCCCGCGGCGAAACAGTGAGAATGAACAAACCGAATGGCGACGATCGCCCCGTCTTCGATCTCAATGCCGTAGCGGCTTGGTCCTATATGGATCCCGCATGCGAGTGCGCAGTTAGCGCCTGATGCAAACGAGTATTCGTAGTGTCTGTGCAAATCGAGAGATTACCGATCGCCTACTTACGGGCCATTAAACAGCACTACACCTACGATGATTCCTACACAGACGATCCAGCCGAACACATTTCCCTACCGGCGCGTCTCAACCATCGAATAAACGATCAAGAACGCGATTCAGGAAGTCAGCATATTCCACATTGTCGCCTCGTTCTGCGCGGGCTTGGCGAATTGGGAATACGGCTATCGATGTCTCACGGCTTGATGGTTCACTGGTCGGCCGGACCGACATATGACACTTGAAGCTGCTGACCAACTAAGAAGTACACAGAAAGTTAGTGAGTTGGCCTCACCGGTGAATTGATCCAGCGACTGGGTTACTGGGCTCATGAAACCTTAGCAAAATCGAGCCGCCCTGACCGAGCTCGGACGCGGACACACCCGAGGCAAGATCATTGTTCGACCCTGATACCGCAGGCGCCGGATTGCGTACCATCTATTGCGCTGGCCCCATCAAAAGAGGCCGTCTTCCCAGGAAGCTCTTGCGACCCAAGCGTCCTGGGGCCCCTCTGCAGGGTCTGGCTCATGCAGCGGCGGTTGTGTTTTGCTGGATCGGATGCTGCATCCGTGAACTGATGGCGAGCCTGTTCAGAATATTGATCGCGCCGATAGCGACGGTGAGTTGAGCGATCTCGGTTTCCGAGAATACGGCGCGCGCACTCTCAAACGCCGCATCGGGAACTCCCGACTGAGCGACGAGGGTAACGCTTTCTGTCCATTCGAGGGCGGCTCGATCTCTCTCGGTGAAAAACGGCGATTCCTTCCACGCCGCAACCAGATGCAACACCTGGGGGTCCAGACCATCGGCCAACGCTTCCTTCACATGAAGATCAACGCAGAACGCGCATCCGTTGATTTGAGAAGCCCGCAGGTTAACGAGGTGCAAAAGTTCTCTATCGATACTGGACTTTTTGACCGCCCCGTCGAGCGAAGCGACGGCGTGATAAAGCTTGGGTGTGAGTTCAGCAATGTTCATTCTGCGCTGCATGAATGTCTCCTGTGTTGATGGGTTGTTTACAAAGGTACCGAGCGCAAGCTGTTCAAATTTCCTTGTCGTAGTCGCGGAGGACACGCTCGGCCGTGTCAGCCCCGCGTATTGGAATACAGATCGACTACGGATCAAGTCGTCGGATCATCGCAGTAACGTCGTTTACGGAATCCGAATCCGAGGTTCGCAATACTTCCTTGCCGTTATTCATCACAACTATCGTTGGAAACGTCGTAATCTCCAACGCAAGAAAAGCGCTATTGGACTCGTCGATCTTGAAGGGGTGTGCAACTTCATATTTCTCAACGTATTCCTGGAGTTTCTTTTCACCCGTCCACAACCGTGACGCCACGCCGAGCAACGTGATATCGGGTAGCAGCTTATGGACCTGGTTCATATTTTGCTAAGCCTGGATACACGCGTTTGACATCAAAGGACGGCTGTCTTTTAGATACCAATCGCACCATGTAGCCATGAAAAACAATACCGACACGCCCTCAGGCGTGCTGGCAATATTGACGGTTTCGGATTCGGCCGGTGCCAGTGCAATCGCTGGTAAGTCGGCGTTTTGTCGCGCCGCCAGCATTTCAATCTTTCGGTCGAGCTCTGAGTCAGCCCGGCGGCCCTTGTGGACGATGTCGCCGTGTCGGTCGATGAGAATGTGGTAAGGGGTGCCGGTAAAATCGAATGCCTGGACAAGCGCACCATCTTTGTCGATCGCGATCGGTACCGTGAGGCCGAACTCACCTCTTGTGGCCGATAGCGCTTGTTCTGTCTCATTGATCCAGATGTTGACGGAAATTATTTCAAGAGCGTCGCCATAATCCTGATAAATGTTTTCCAGGTGAGGCATTTGCTCACGACAGGGAACGCACCAACTGGCCCGGAACTTGAGATAAATCGGTTTCTTCCCGATAAGATCATTGAGCTTGACGGCCTCTCCGTTGTGTATCTTGATGGGTACCTCCAGCACGGATCCGTCGATACCAAGTGCCGGTGATTGTTGAACGAAGCATAGCCCGAGTACCAACAGAAACGTCTGAAAAATTCTCACAACGACCTCCAATATTGAAACACTACGAAAATCTCTGCGGCCCTGTGCGAGATTGTTCGCTCTCATTCATTGCTAGCGTCCGTGCCATGGCGCGTCACAAAGCAAAAAATGCTCTCAGATCGTGGATGGAGCCGATGACCACCGGTCCCGCCGCAACCACGATTGATGCGACGGCAGCAAACTACACAGTAGACCGAGAAACATGTAATCGAGTAGTTGGTTAACACTCGTCCACGCCTGCAAGATATAGTGACCGACCAGTAGGCTAAGCATGAACCCGAACCATCCATACACTATGTGGTGTTTGTATCGGTTGCTGATAAGCGCGAAGCCCAGCCCGATCTCGATGAACGGAATTATCCTCAAGTAAGCATTCACGAGAAATTGTGGTAGCGAAATCCGCAAGTCACCTTGAAACAAAGTGCTGTAGTACTCGAAGAACCCGCCGTGACTAAAGAACTTGCTCGTACCGGCAGTTAGCAAGATTACGATCATCGTCACCCGCACCACTCGCTCTGCATCCTTAAGCAAAGTCGTGTTCATTCTGCAGATCGGCTGATCTGAGCCGATGTCGTCGGCCGCCGTCACGATTGCTTACTTTCGCAGACCGCCACAACTCGGGCGGGACCACCGGTACCGCCTACGTGCTTGCTGGCACCCACAACCAAGTAACAATTGCTGGATTTACGCGCCGTGTCGACCAAAGTCTTGAGATTGGCCAGGTTTTCGACGATCAGAATGTCGCGTTGATACAGACGAACGTGCGCCGGCCACGCGTTACTCCATTGTTCGTCTGTGCCTTTCGCGCCTTCACCGGAATCGGTGGTAAAGCTGTCTGCCGCGATCCCCGAGATTCTTACGCCCTTGGTATCCATAATGTTGATCAACTCGCTGATCGCTCTGCGGCTAAAGCCTGGGTGATTGAGCGCGTTGGTATAGGGAGACTTATCCCAGTCTTCAACTCCTGAAGCATAAAACTGCTCCCAACCGACACGCGCGACCACCCATACGCCGTCTTCGATCTGATCGGCGACCGCAGCAACGTCTTCGGCTCGAACAGTGGCCTGTGACGAGTCCGAAAAATCAGTCACCGAGATGTCAGGACTGGGTTCGCCGCCATTCTTGGCAAGTTCGATTCGGACTCGCGCGGACACATCGATAAGGACAATTTTTCCAGTCAGTTGTCCCACGGTCAGGGCTTCTGCTGACTTTCGTTGTCGCTGCACAATGCCACCGGGTTCGAGGCTTTCTTTGTTGTTAACGTAGTGATTTGGGCTGTTGAAACTGGTGCCGTTGTGTTCCTGGATAAGGAAAGCGGCGGAACTGAAATGACCGTCACTGGTCGCCCAATCATCTACCGGGTACAGAATCGCCTGGTGCTCAAAACCAGCAATCGGTGTGCTATGACCGATGGGTTTTGTCAGATCGGGTTTGAGTGGATCGTCCTTTGACGGTGTGAAGGTCGGTATTTCGTGGGTCAGGTCGATGAACGTCGGATCCGCCAATGCCGTATCGACATCAACGAATGCGATCAAGAATAGCACGGCAAACATTCCGAATAATTGTCTTACTACTGTTCCTGGGTTTGCCAATAGAACTTTGATGGTCATAACTTGTTTACTCCATTGTGAACGACGATCCACTCGCCGAATGCACACTTAGCTAATGGTTCGAAACGTGCCTTGCTGATTCAGTCTCATGTCGAAGGGCGATCCGCCAATGAGACGAAGTGACTCCAACTTTTCCACCGACGTTCAATAGCATGGTTTTCTTACGGGCTCAGTCATTGCACAAATCCGGAGCCGCGCCGCAGAGGAAGATTTCGACCGCATGCCCGACAGTTTCCCTAATCCGTTTTTTCGTCGGCTTTCGGATCGAGAGGGCCGCGACCAAGTGGATTTCACCGCGGATCATGCTCAGAAACTGTTCTGCGGCGAGTTGCGGATCATCGACTTTCAGCACACCCAGTTTCTTCTGTTCTCGAAAGAAGTCTGCAAGGTGACCGCTGGCACGCCCGGGGCCATTAGTGAAGAAAGTTCGCGCTAATTCAGGAAAATGCGGCGCCTCCGAGATCATGGCGCGATACAGAGCAAGCCCGTCGGGCGACACAAGAACGCTCAAGTAGCTAATACCCATGGTAACGAGTGTTTCTCGGATGTCGCCAACGTCCACCGGCGGCTGTAGGGATGCGAGAACACGGTCCGAGACGTTGACCACGATTGCTGCGAACAAGTCTTCCTTGCTTGGAAAGTGATTGTAGAGCGTGCGTTTCGAGCCGCCGATCTCGGCAAGCACCTTATCCATGGTTGCCCGTCCATAACCTTCCTCGAAGAAGACTTTGGTCGCCGCGGCGAGGATCTCTGCGCGCCTGACCGCCTGGCGCCGAGCGTGTCCATCTTCGAAAGTCGTATTCAACGTTGGTCTCCCACTGCATTTTGATTTCGCTTGACAGGGTACGATAACGTACCGTATTGTGCAAGGGTACGGTATCGTACCGTATCTTATTTACCGAAGGAGACACACATGCTGACCCCGACAAAACAGGCAGAACCCCAAGGCAACCCGGTCGTTACCAAGATCGATCGCATGCCGGAGCCAACAGCCTTTAGGATCGAGACTGCGAAGAAATCGAAAGAAGGACTGGATCTTGAGGTTCACGTGCTCGCCGAACTGTCGCCTGGTTCCGGTCTGGTGAAGCGTGCTTACGTCAAACCTAACGTCCCGAGCTTTGGCGCCTTCGAACTTTACTGCGACGAGGGCATGTCCATTGGCGGCTCCGATACTGCGCCGGCGCCGTTGTCCTATTTAGCGGCCGGGATTGCGTTCTGCCTGCTTACCCACCTGAAAGGTTACGCAGACACCGAAAGGTTGATGGTCTCGTCAATCCGGCTCGAACAGAAGATGAAGTTTCAGTCGCGGATTCCCGGCATGACGGTAGCTGCAGGTGCGGACAATCAGATGGAAGGACTATCGAAGGGTGTTGAGACCTTTGTTTTCGTCGAAACAGACGAATCGCCGGAGGTCGTCACTCGCATGGTTGAGGTTGCCGAAATGGCCTGCATGGCAATGCAGACCGTCGTCAACACCGTACCGGCGTCCACGGTCGTTATCAGCAACGGTGAGCAACTCTAAGACTATTCAGGAGCAGTTATGAACAGAATGTCAAAATCTTCCGTAAGAAGCGCCGTGAACAAGAGTCGCAAGCCTGTAATGGGCGGGCGCGAGGTCGTCAAGGTTGCAACCGTCCAACAACCCTCCGTCTATCTCGACCGCGAAGGCTGCGTTCAACGCGCCTGTGAACTGATCCACGAAGCAGCCGCTAACGGTGCTGAATTGGTGGCGTTCCCCGAAGTATGGCTTGCGGGTTATCCCTATTGGAGCGAAGGCTGGGAGGCGGAGACCGAGCGTTGGATTCAGGGGAGAGTACGCTTTCGCGATGCTGCGGTGACGGTTCCCAGCGAAGATACCGAGGCCATTGGGCGAGCAGCGCGCGACGCAAATGTTGTCGTCGTGCTTGGGTGTAATGAGCTTGATTCTCGTCCGGAAGCTGACGCCATATACAACAGTCTGCTGTTCTTTGACCGGGACGGTTCGTTGCTGGGTTCTCACCGAAAACTCGTGCCGACAGCCGTCGAACGCCAGTTTTGGGGCAGAGGTGACGAGGCAGATTTGCAGTTGGTCTTCGAGACCGATATTGGGCGTATCGGCGGGCTCTGCTGCGGTGAACATACGATGACGCTGGCCCGGGCCCTGGCTATGTCACAGGGAGAGGATTTCCATATCGCCGCGTTCCCCGGCGCATTCAGCCTGAAGGGCAAACGGCTGCAGGAATTTGAGACCGATGGCACTTTCATGGGCCAAGCATTGTCGCGAGCACATGCGATCGAGGCAGGCGCATTCGTGCTGCTGACCTGCGGATACACGGAAGAAGACGACATTCCGGAAGATTTCGTGTGGAAAGGGCAGGACAACATGAATATTTCGTGGGCCAGAGGAGGCAGCACAATTATAGGACCGCTGGGAGTGCCGCTTGCGGGCCCAAGCCTTGAACCCGGTATTGTTTACGCTGAGTGCCATGCATGGATGATTAAGGCGCATAACGCCATACTCGATACTTGCGGTCATTACGCACGTCCCGATCTTCTGCGTCTTATGGTTAAAGCCGAGGCGGGCTGGCAGCGAACCGGGACGCCACGGTTTTCGGAACTGCCACGGGATGGTCTGCTGCGTGCTGCCGAGCGCCATGACGTCGATGGCGATGTTGTGGTTGAAGTGGCCGCGGGAATGGATGAGCGTAGCGCTGCGTCTAGCGGACAGTCGATCCGCGCGTGAATAAGTACCAGGATACGAATCGGTTTCTCGAGGACACGAGCGTCAGCGCCTACGTGACGCTGCTGTTCGGGTTCTACACGCTGATATTGCTCCTGGTGACAACGCCAACGGAAACGAACTGGCTCCATGCCGACCCGGTCATGAAGATTTTCCCCAAAGCGATTACGCTTTGGGGAATCCCCGTTCTGTCCATTTTGCTCTTTTTCTTCTGGAAGTCCCTGAAACCATTGCAGCCGCAAGCGATTTCTTCGTCTGTCAAAACTGCACTTTCGGGATCGGCAGTATCAATAATCGTTCTACTCGCCCTGCGGCTGCTAGCCGGCGAGCAGCTACCGGCATTCATCCCACCCGAAGAGAGTTTCAAGCCGGGATACCTGCTTGGCATGTCCACCGGCCTTGTCGAAGAACTCGCAATGCGCCTGGCGCTGACGCCTCTGCTATTTGTCGTCCTACGAAAGCGGATGGGATTTCACGGCTCCGTGCTCACCACGGTAGTCATCGCGGCGCTGACCTTTGTCCTGTGGCACGAAGCCGGCAGCGGAGCGGAGGGATTCGTTCTTCAACATGCGGTTACCCGCTTCATGGTGCCCGGCGTGATCATGGGCTTGGCCGTGTTCTACATCAGCCCGATTTTTCTGGTGGCACTGCATTGCACAACCCACATCATGATCCCTCTGCTTTTCGTCTAAAAAAGCGCGCCCACCACTGGTCAATAATATGAATCCAACGCCCATTGTTAAAATCGGTCTTTTCGGTCTGGTCGCGACTACCGTGATCGTGGCGACGATCGGGTTTGGCGTCATGCACACGGACGACCTGGATCCGCGGATCCAATTCTCGCTGCTGGACCACACCGGAGTGTCGGTGACCGAGCAGGATTTCCGCGGTCATTATCTGATAGCGTATTTCGGATTCACCCATTGTCCTGAAGTCTGTCCGACGCAAATGGCCAAACTCACACAAATAGTTCGTCGTCTCGACGCGCTACCCGTGACAGAATCGATCACCCCGCTTTTCATCTCTGTCGACCCTGAACGCGATACCGTTGCGCGTGTCGGCGCCTATCTCAAACACTTTCATGTGCGCTTTGTCGGCTTGACGGGTTCGCGTGACGCGCTGGATCAAACGGCACGAAGTTTTCAGACCTATCTTTCGGCTCAACCGTCAGACACGTCCGACAACTATGACGTGGTACATGCCAGTGTGCTCTACCTCGTCGATCCGAGCGGTCGCCTGGTGGACCACGTGCCGGTCGACGCCAACGTCGAAAACGCCGTCGACCGGATCAAGGAGCATCTGCTGTGAGCACCGCCAACGACCGTGAGTTACCGGCCGGTCATGAGATCGACACGCAGCGTCTCATGTTCGCGTTCTTCTGGTGGGGCGGCATTTGGTTGCTCGTTGGCACGCTTTATGGACTGATCGCTGCCGTAAAACTCTATTGGCCCGACGCGTTCGTCCACCCACTGTTGTCCTTTGGTCGAATACGCCCCATTCACACCAGCATCGTGCTGTTCGGCTGGTCGTCGTTTGCCCTGGTCGGGCTCGCACTTTTTGTTGTCTCACGCACGTCCAAAGTCAATCTCGCGCTGCCGCAAGCGGCGCGGCTCGGCATGTGGTTGTGGAACGCTGCGCTCGTTACCGCGATCGTGACACTGTCACTTGGGATCAGCCGCGGCCCACAAGAGTATCGAGAATTGATCTGGCCGATCGCCTTGCTCTACGGTGTCGGACTGGCGGCCATTGGCGTTTCCATGATCGCCACCGTTGCGCGGCGCACCACGTCGGAGATCTACGTCTCCAACTGGTACATCCTGGGCGCAGTCTGTTGGATGGCAACGCTTTTCACTATTGCGTACCTGCCGTTCTATCAAGACGGTCTCGGTAACATTGTTATCCAGGGCTACTACATGCACACCGCCGTGGGTCTGTGGTTCACGCCGTTGGTGTTGGGCACGCTGTACTACGCGTTGCCACGCATGCTCGGCAAGCCCATTTACTCCTATGCACTCGGTGTGCTGGGATTCTGGACCAACATGCTGTTCTACACACTGATTGGCGCGCACCACTTCATCTTCAGTCCGGTGCCCTGGTGGCTGCAAACCACGGCCATTTTGTTCAGCGTCGGCATGATGGTACCGGTGTGGGCCGGCACCGGTAACTTCTTTTTAACCGCGCGCGGGTCATGGCCGGCCGTTCGTCGGAGCTATCCATTGATTTTCGTGCTGGTCGGTGTCTGGGGTTATGCCTTGGCGTCAACACAGGGCACGATCGAAGCCTTTCGTTCGGCCAATATTTACTGGCACTTCACCAACTTCACCGTCGGTCACTCGCACCTTGCGATGTATGGCTTCGTCGCGTTTGCCATTTGGGGTGCGATGTACGGTCTGGTCCCGCGGATCACCGGGCGCGGACCGAGCCCAGCGGCAATCAGTCTGCACTTTTGGTTGGCGTTCTTGGGCGGCAGCCTTTATATCACCGCGATTTCGATCGCCGGTGTGTTGCAGGGGGCTTCGTGGGTGGCCGGGGAGTCCTTCATCGCGTCCGTCGATGCGGCGGCGCCGATGTGGCTGTGGCGCACCGTCGGCGGCTTCATGATGGCGGCGAGCCACGTGGTGTTCTTCATCAACCTCTGGCACATGCAACCGCTAACGGACTCCCCGGCGGTCATGGGTGAGAGGGTACCGGCATGAGTCTCCATACTGATCACCGCGCATTGCTCGGGGTGGCCTTTGGCGGATTCTTGATATTAAGCACGATCATCGCGGTGTTACCCGCGTTCGAAGTCGAGAAGATCCCTCCGAACCAGGGCCTGGCCGCTGCGAATGCTGCGGTGGCGCGCGGACGCGCGCTCTATGTCAAGGAAGGCTGTGGAGTCTGCCACACACAATTCGTTCGGAATCTGCCGGTCGATGCGCCGTACGGGCGAGGCTCGGTGGCGGGCGATTACGCCCTCGAAGATCCGCCGCTGCTCGGTACCCAACGCACCGGTCCGGACCTGGCCAACGTAGGACGGCGTCAGCCGAGTGAGACCTGGAACCTCATACACTTATACAACCCACGCGCCGTGGTGCCGACCTCGGTGATGCCCGGCTACCCGTGGTATTTCGAGGAAAGCATAGACGCCGATCCTGACGGCACGATTGTACCGGTCCCGGACGGTTTCAAACCGGCGGGCGTCACGATTGTTGCCACGGAAGCGGCGATGGATCTCGTGCGCTACCTGCAGTCGCTGCAGCAAGCGGAGCTCGCACCATGACGGACCGACTTCGCTACTACATCGATCTACTCGCAGCACTGTGCGGTTTTGATTCGCCGCAGACGGTTTCCGCGTTCGGTATCGTGTTCGTGCTCCTTGCCGCGGTGGTGTTGATCTACGCGTTCTATCGGGCCTTGCTGCTGACGCTGTGGCCGGGGGAGCAAGACTCGCAACATATCAAGTGGCGCGTGCTCGACGACGAGGAGCCATCCGATGCGCATTGATGTCTATCTTGACTGCGCGGAGCAACCGTTCGAATCGATCACGCCGCCGGAAACGTTTCGCCTGGATACGGCAGCACTCGTCGATGGCGCACATGAACTGCGTCTTGTGGCGACCGACGACGACGGCGTGATCAGCGAACGCCGTATGAACTTCACGGTCCAAAACGGACCCTCGATCGCGGTACACGGCCTCGTGGACGGCGATACCGTGACGGGCGAAGTCAGTGTCCTGGCAAACGCGTACGGATCCAAAATTGGCGATGCGTTTGAACCCACACGCATTGAAACGCCGGCACCCATTCCCACCTGGGCATGGGTGCTCTTTTTGGGCATCGTTGCCTGGGGCGCTGGCTATGTTGCCTTGGAACTGAATCAACGCAATGCTTTACCGCGGATCGCCGGGGCACCGATAGCCGCCGACACATCGGCGGAATCACCTCCGGCAGACTGGGTCGAACTCGGCGCTCAGGTGTACGGGAACAATTGCTCTTCGTGCCATCAACTGTCCGGCGGAGGTTTGCCGGGTGTGTTTCCGCAACTCGCTAGCAATCCGGCTGTCTTGGATCCTGATCCGACCGACCACATCGTCGCGATCTTAGAAGGCTCTAGCGGCAAGGTCATTGACGGCGTGTCATACCCCGGCCCGATGCCACCGTTTGCAGCGATCCTCTCGGATGAAGAAGTGGCTGCGGTGGTCAATCATGAGCGCACCAATTGGGGAAACGACGCGCCGCTCATCACGGCCGTAGACGTGCAATCCCTGAGAATGCAGGAGCAACAATGACTTCGCCCGTCACGGTATCGCCGGACGTTTGCGTTCCCCACGCCGTTTATTGCAAACGTTAAAGGTCACCAAAGAATATGCGTAAACCTGGCAACATAGTTTGGGAATTCTCAGAACCAGCTGAACTGACTGTTGGCAGTGGTGCGACAGCGGCGGAGCGCTTTCTTGTCTATGCGACTTCCTCCCTTGCAGGTTTCACCTATCTAGCTCTCTGGTATCTTGATGCCTATCCATGGGCATGGTGGCAGTACGCTGTCTGTGGATTTTTCGCTTTCGATATCGTAGGTGGGGCCATTGCGAATGTCACCAATTCCGGTAAACGGTTTTTCCATACTGCGAGTAAGGACGGTGATTCCGGCGTAGTCCGCTTCCTTAAATCAGATAGCAACTTCGCTATTCTGCATATCCATACCATCGTACTGGCGTTGCTGATACCTGAAGCGAACCTGATTGCCGGCGTAGCCTGGTACATAGGGCTGGTTATTAGCGTTTTGGCAGTGACATCAACACCGCTTTACCTCCAGCGCCCCACGGCCTTCCTGTTCATTGTTTTGGCCATCATCGTACACAGGTACTTTTTGCCGCTTGGTGTGGGTTTGGAGTGGGTGGTGCCACTCATCTTCGTAAAGATCGTATACGGCCATACCGTTCAGGAAGAACCGTACCGGCCGCTGAAGGGCGACGTTTAACACTGGTGTTCCAGTGGACGTTAGCATTGAAGCTTCGCCGACATACATCTCAGGGCGGAATAATTGCTGACGAAAGCCGTTTGACAAGAACCGACCGGTTAATCTAATTACAGATAAAGTCACAGGAATACAGCCATGCATGCTCTTATTGTCGTTGCCAACCCAAATCCAAAGTCTCTTACACATCGCGTTGCAGAGCAGATAGCCGACGGCGTTTCCCTAAACGGCCAGTACAACACCACAGAAATCGCAGACCTTGCTGCAGAAAAATTCGATCCCAGCTATACACTAGAAGATGTAGACGTCCTTCAGGGAAAGGCCAATCCCACACCCGAAATCCTCGCCGAACAGCGAAGGATTGGCCGTGCAGACGCCCTGGTTCTTGTCCATCCTGTTTACTGGTGGTCGTTTCCGGCTCTGCTGAAAGGCTGGATTGACCGCGTGTTCACCAATGGCTGGGCGTATGACGACACTTCGAGCGACAGGCTCATTAAAAAGCTGCGGTATTTACCCGTCCACATTATTTCCATTGCGGGGGCAGGTATTCGTACCTATGCCCGGCACGGCTATTACGGAGCAATGAAGACTCAGATCAATCACGGAATTTTCGATTATTGCGGGGCGCCCGTCAAAACATCGGAACTGATGTTCCAATCGGACCCGGAATCATGTCTGAAAACAGCACATAACATTGGGCAAAAGATTTTTGCCACTCAGGTCGAAAGAATTGTTGACGAAAGCCGTTTGACAAAAACCGATCGGCTGAGCTGTGAGTCCGGAGTACGGCCAAGGAGATTTGACTATGTTTAGACTTGAGCATGTAAATTTGGTTGTTAAAGATATTGAAGCTACTAAAGCATTCCTGCTTGCCGCGTTTCCGCACTGGAGGGTTCGGGGTGATGGGAAAAGTGAGTGGTATGGTTTTCCACGCAATTGGGCGCATATCGGTGATGATGATTGCTACATAACACTCAATGACAGGGGCGAAGGTAAAAACCGAGACTTGCGGGGAATTTCACCTGGCCTCGCTCATATTGGTTTCGTCGTTGATGATGTTAATGCTATTACAGAGCGTTTACAGAAAAACGGTTACGAGATCGGCACTATTGGAGCTGACCACCCTTACAGAAAAACCGTATATTTTGTGGAGCCGGAAGGGTTTGAATTTGAATTTATCGAATATTTTACCGAAGACCCTGAAAAGAAAAATATGTACGGCGGAGAAACTAGCGATATAGTAAGGGTCAGTACCAAGTAAGTCACCCTTGCTAAATTGTCTATCTTAAAATTTCGTCCTGAATGTTGACGAATCTTCCGGTCTACTTTTCCTGGTGACGTTACCCCTATTAGCCTTGTAAACCTCCCCAGATTAGTCTCGGGCTAGATTAGAGTTTCCGGGTCGGTTATTTGCCTGCAGATATTCCACAGGCGTCATGTCATTCAGTAAGTCGTGCGGTCGTTCATTGTTGTAGCGGGCTCGCCATTGTTCGTACAGTATCGGGCTGGAGTCGAGATTGCCGCGATTCCCTACAACAGGCTTATCCGGGACGTCGACCCGAAGCGGTCACTTCAACCGGGACGGAATTTGCAGCAATCGGCATAGAAACATAGCGTCTTGGCGCACTATTCACTTAGTCAGCGAAATGGAGAGCTGAATGCATAATTTCGAACCTTATCTTATGCGGCCGACAAAATTTATTGATCAAATCAACTCAGAGGGATGGCGTATTAAGGTCTATGGAATTTCTGCGAAATCACTACCCCTCCCAGGTGAGATTTTGTCAGAGGGAATGACAATTGCACGAGCGCACTTACCGCAACCTGCTTCGTCTGAACAACGTTATGGCGTTGGTTTCTTAATAATTCATCACGGAACATTGCGAAATTGGTATCTACTGGACTGGTGGGAAAAGGAAGATATTATTCATCACAAGTTGTTTTCGTCTCCCCTAGGCAATCCCAGGTCCGTTTCTGCTGAACCTGATAAATCTTTAGTTGCGTGTGTCCACGAATTAAAGGTAATAAGCTTTGAAAGTGAAGCTTGGATAAAAACAGTACTTTGCCGAGACGATAAACCAAGCTTCGAAAACTACCTAAGATTGCGCTTCAATTCAGATGATCAAGAATAGGCAACATCCTGATAGGGTTCGATGGTCGCCTTACGCCCATAACCGGCCAGCTGAGAGTTACACAAGCCCTGCTTTCTTGTCCCATGACGGCAACTCGGCGCCAATGCGTTCAACCACGAAATCAACAAACACGCGTACTTTGGCGGGGAGATGGCGGCGTTCGGGGAAGATGGCATAGAGGGATTGCGCCGGCATCCGGTACTCTGGTAAGACCTGCACCAGCCGCCCCGTCGCGATGTCCGGTGCGGCGACGAATGTCTGAAGCCTCGCGATCCCGGTACCGCCAAGGACTGCTTCCTTCAAAGCGTCACCGTTGTTGACGCGGTAGCTCCCATTGGTACGGATTCGGACGTCACCATCCGCAGACAACAACACCCATTCTTGGACATCTCGTGAATAGGCATAGTGCAGGCAGTTGTGGTTCAGCAAATCCTCAGGCACGGACGGTTCCCCATGTCGGGCGATATAGGATGGGGCGGCAAGCAACACGTTGTGCAATGGAGCGATCTTTCGGGTGTAAAATCCGAATAGATGCGTGACACATTCAGCTCCAATCTCAAAGCCAGTATGAGAGCAGCAGCGTCAGCCGTGTGACCGCGAACGACTAGAGTTCGACCCACGCACAACCAGCCGCGCTAGAACGAACAGCCGCCTCCACGAACGCGACACCCGCTTTGCCGTCGGCGCCGGTTGGGAAGAGGGCGTTGATGTCCACAGCTTTACCGTCACGGGCTGTGCGAATGGCAGCCGCAACTTCGCGATAGATGGTGGCGAATGCCTCAAGATAGCCTTCAGGATGCCCGGCCGGAATTCTCGTCCCGCTAAGCGTTGCGTCCGTAGCCGCCGGGCTGCCGCGCGTGATGATGCGTGGCGTTTCGCCCAGTGTGGTGAATGTCAGTTCATTGGGTTGCTGCTGTCGCCAAGCCAGGCCACCCTTGTCACCGTAAACACTGAGCCGCAAATTGTTCTCGTTGCCGACGGCTACCTGGCTGGCCCAGAGCATGCCTTTCGCACCGCTCGTGAAACGCAGCAACAAGTGCGCATTGTCGTCCAGCCGACGTCCGTCAACGAACGCTGAGAGATCCGCGCACAGCGCTTCGAGCTCAAGGCCGGTTACGAAACACGCCAGGTGATACGCATGCGTACCGATGTCACCAATACAGCCCCCCGCGCCTGATTTAGCCGGATCGGTGCGCCATGCGGCCTGCTTCTGTCCATCGGATTCGATTGGCTCACTGAGCCAGTCCTGGGCGTACTGAACTTGCACTACGCGTATTGCGCCGAGGTCGCCGCGCTCAATCATTGCCTGGGCCTGCCGAACCATTGGATATCCGGTGTAGTTGTAGGTGACCGCCAGGATACGGCCGGCATCTCGTGCAGCAGCCTGCAGGGATTCGGCTTCTTCGACCGTAACAGTCATCGGCTTATCGCAAATGACATGAATGCCTGCCGCAAGGAACGCTTTTGCGATTGCGTAATGGCTGTGATTCGGTGTCACGATCGCCACGGCCTCGATGCCGCCTTCCCGAGCCGACTCGCCGGCCACCATCTCCTCGTAGCTGCCGTAGGAACGGTCGGCTGCAAGACCGACTTCTTGCGCTGATGCCATCGCCCGCTCCGGGTCCGATGACAATGCGCCGGCGCAGAGTTCGTACTCGTCATCGAGGCGCGCTGCGATGCGATGCACGGCGCCAATAAACGCACCCTGGCCACCGCCGACCATTCCCAGTCGAATCCTGCGATCCTGTGTTGCATTCACCATTTTGGTTTCCTAAGAGAGACCCAAGAGGTCCCTGTTCGTTCTGACATCGATTTCCGTGCCGGCGAAATCGTCAAACGCGCGTTCGGTTACGCGAATGATGTGATCGCTGATGAACCTGGCACCCTCGCGGGCCCCGTCTTCAGGGTTCTTCAAGCAGCATTCCCATTCGAGCACGGCCCAGCCAGCAAAGTCGTACTGCGCGAACTTCGAGAAAATAGCGCCGAAATCGACCTGTCCGTCACCCAGCGAACGGAAACGTCCCGCCCGATCGGCCCACGACTGGTAACCGCCGTAAACGCCCTGACGGCCCGTCGGATTCAATTCAGCATCCTTGACGTGAAACATCTTGATGCGTTCGTGATAAATGTCGATGTGCTCAACATATTCCAGCGCCTGAAGCACGTAGTGGCTGGGGTCGTATAACATGTTGCAGCGCGGATGATTTTTGACACGCTCAAGAAACATTTCAAACGTGATGCCGTCGTGCAGGTCTTCGCCCGGGTGAATTTCATAGCAAAGATCAACACCGGCATCCTCAAACGCGTTCAGTATGGGTAGCCACCGTTTCGCGAGTTCGTCGAATGCAGTCTCAACCAGCCCGGCCGGCCGCTGCGGCCACGGATATAGATACGGCCAGGCCAGCGCGCCGGAAAACGTGGCGTGCGCCGTAAGCCCGAGATTCGCGGATGCCTTGGCAGCCAGCAGCAGTTGATCGACGGCCCACCGTTGCCGCACGTCCGGTTTGCCACGAACGTCGGGCGCAGCAAAGGCATCGAATAAGCTGTCGTAAGCCGGGTGCACCGCTACCAGTTGGCCCTGTAGATGCGTCGACAGCTCGGTCGGCTCCAAGCCATGTTTGTCGAGCGTGGCGCGCAGATCATCGCAATACGCACGACTGCCAGCAGCTTGTGCCAGGTCAATCAGGCGCTCGTCCCAGGTGGGAATCTGTACGCCTTTGAAACCGAGGTCGGCCGCCCATTTCGCTATGCTGTCCAGCGTGTTAAACGGCGCTTCGTCCGCTGCAAACTGAGCAAGAAATATCGCGGGGCCTTTCATGGTTCTCATCGCATTGCCCATTATGAATGCCGGTTTGACTCAAGAATGTATGCAGGCTTCGTGCTATGCAAGCCCCGATGCCCCAACAGACCCGGCGATAAAACCTTGTAGGCAAAGTCTAAAGTAGGTAGTTTTTCCAGTATCGGGAGCGGCTACTCGTAGTGACCCCCCCCGCTTGCTGATCGCCGCAGGAGGCAATCAGCGCAACGCCGGACCGCGCGTGCGGCGCAGAACAATAACAAACCAGAGATAATAAATTGATGGGAATTCGAATTCACCGGGTCAGGCCGGGCCTGTTTTTTATCACAGCAGCTGCGCTTGCCAGCGCTGGCAATGTGCTGGCTGAAAACACCGAGATAGCGGCTGATCCGTCGAAACTTAATGAAATCATTGTGCGCGCGACGCGCATGGAAAAACGCATCGATCAGGTCCCTGCGGCAATCAGCGCGATTAGCAAGCGGGACATTCAACTCGGTCGCCAGCAAGTGGGTCTGGACGAGTCGCTCGCCGCCGTACCCGGCCTGTTTATGCAGGATCGATACAATTTCGCTCAGGACCTTCGCATCGCGATTCGTGGTTTTGGCGCACGCTCCAATTTCGGCATTCGCGGAGTAAAAATCATAGTCGACGGAATTCCAGAATCGCTCCCCGACGGTCAGGGCCAGTCTGACGGCATCGATATTGGCTCTGTTGAACAAATTGAAGTGATTCGCGGGCCTTCGTCATCGCTGTACGGAAATGCGTCAGGCGGCGTCATCAACATCACCTCAGAGCGCGGCCCTGTTGAACCGTTTCTCGAGGCGCGACTATCCAGCGGCGAATACGGTTTTGAAAACGTTCAAATCAAGGCCGGCGGAAATGCAGGTCGATTGAATTATCTCGTTAATCTGTCAGACATGAAGTTTGATGGTTATCGCGAACACAGCGAGACCGAAAACACCCTGTTGAATGCACGCTTCGTTTTTGCAATTGACGACAAATCGGAATTCGGTGTGGTTCTTAATGCCACTGACCAACCGATCGCAAACGACCCAGGCGGAATCGACCTGGCTCAGTCCGAATCTGCACCAACGACGGCGCGGCAACGAAACCTGGATTTCAACACCGGAGAATCTCTGGACCAACAGCGAGTTGGGCTGAGTTACAAAAGGTCGTTTGGCGAACACCACGAGATTCGTTTGCGCAATTACTACGTGCGGCGCGATTTCGCCAACAGGCTGCCCTTTACAGGTGGCGGCGCGGTCGCTTTTGACCGCTCTTTTGTTGGCGGCGGAGCAAGCTATTCCTATGACGCCGAATTGTGGGGCAAACCGAATCGGCTCATCATTGGCACTGACATTGATCGCCAGGACGATGATCGGCAGCGTTTCGACAATAATTCAGGCGTTTTGGGTGCAGCTACACTTGATCAAAATGAGTTGGTCAAAAGCATTGGCATATTTGCACAGAATGAAATCACACTGAATGACCGCTTGGCGCTGACCGTCGGCGTGCGTTACGACGAAGTTGAATTTGAAGTTGAAGATCGATTCCTGGCGGATGGTAACGATTCCGGCAATCGCAGCTTGAGCGAAGTCAGTCCGATGATTGGTATCTCGTATTCTGCATTCGATTCAGCCAGCGTTTACGGAACAATTTCGACAGCCTTTGAAACGCCTACGACCACTGAATTAGCGAATCCGAGCGGCACTGGCGGCTTCAATCCGACCGTTGACCCACAGCTCGCAACGAATTACGAGGTGGGTGTCCGCGGAACGATTGCTGAGCGGCACCGTTACGAGGTGTCGCTGTTTACAATTGACGTTGAAGACGAACTGATTCCCTTCGAACTGGCCTCGCAACCCGGCCGCGATTTTTTCTCGAATGCCGGCAAATCGAAACGTGAGGGCGTCGAAGTTTCGTTTATTAGCCAACCACTCGATAGCCTCAGGTTTTCAATCGCCTACACCTATTCGAATTTCGAATTCGATCAGTTTCTTGATGACAACGGAAACGACTTTTCTGGGAACGCCCTGCCCGGTATTCCGGACAACCTATTTCGAGCCGAGATTGCTTATACACATACGTCTGGCTTCTACAGCACTATCGATGTACTCAGCGTTGGAGATTTTTTCGTTAATAACGCGAACTCGACGTTTAACGAGTCTTACCAAGTTGTGAACCTGCGAGCTGGATTGGATGACCTGAAATTCGGTCAATGGGTGTTGTCGCCATTTGTGGGCATCAACAATCTTGCCGACGAGGCGTACTCAGCCAATATCCGTATTAATGCATTCGGCGGCCGTTACTTCGAGCCCGCCCCTGACCGGCATTGGTATGGTGGAGTGGCAATTCGTTACAATTTTTGATCGAGGTCGAGCCTTTGAATTCAGTGCCACTCAGTTCTGCGCCGGGCAATACTGTTTGATAAAGTCATCGTGATCCGGCAGCTTGGCAAGATTGTGATTTACAAAACCACTCAGCTTTTCAAGCTCTTGCCTTAATGCCTCCGGTGGCAATATACGTCCTGCACCGTGACG
Organism: Woeseiaceae bacterium; assembly: GCA_021773035.1. Lineage (GTDB taxonomy): Bacteria > Pseudomonadota > Gammaproteobacteria > Steroidobacterales > Woeseiaceae > UBA1847. The sequence goes on along the minus strand of JAJFKU010000059.1, from coordinate 184 downwards.
ATGTTCCGGCAACAAACCCTGCCCAATCATCACCTGAATCCAGGAGTGCGAGCGAAAAAAGTTCACTGAATCCGACCACACAAAGCCGTTTTCCTTAAAGATCTCTATGCGGTGAGCGAGGCTGTCCGGGATATCCATCGTACGATAATAATTCCAGAACTCACTGTCATCCCGCTGCGTTTGC
>JAJFKU010000058.1 GCA_021773035.1 Woeseiaceae bacterium | reverse complement strand
TGAACCGCCCCGGGATTGCCGGAGCCCTTTTATGTTGAGAGGATACTCCGATGACAAGAGCAAACCGATATTCCACAGAAGTTCAAGAACGTGCTGTGCGCATGGTGCACGAGCAAGAGTCAGCCCACTCATCCCGCTGGGCCACGATCGTCTCGATTGCCGAGAAGATCGGCTGTACACCTGAGACGTTGCGCAAGTGGGTGCAACGTTCCGAGATTGACAGCGGCCAGCGTGCTGGAATGACGGCTTCGGAGCGTGACGAACTCAAGGCACTGAAGCGCGAGAACCGCGAGCTGAAGCGGGCCAACGAGATACTGAAGACGGCCTCAGCGTTTTTTGCCCAGGCGGAGCTCGACCGCCGACTGAAGTGATGGTCCGCTACATCGACGATCACAAAGATCGATATGGGGTCGAGCCTATCTGCCGCACGCTGCCGATTGCCCCATCGACGTACTACGAAGAGAAGGCCAGGAAGCGAGATCCGGACCGCCGGCCAGCCCGCTATCACCGGGACGAAGCCCTGAAGCCAGAGATTACGCGGGTGTGGAATGAGAACTTCCAGGTGTACGGTGCTCGCAAGGTCTGGAAGCAGCTTAAGCGCGAAGGCTTTGATGTCGCACGCTGCACCGTAGCGCGCCTGATGAAGGACCTGGGCCTGCAGGGAGCGCGTCGTGGCAAGGCATTCAAGACGACGATACCGGATGACAGCGCCTCACGGCCGGCAGACCTGGTGGATCGCCAGTTCGTGGCAACCCGACCGGACCAACTGTGGGTGGCCGATCTGACGTATGTGGCAACCTGGCGCGGCTTTGTCTTTGTCGCCTTCATCATTGACGTGTTCTCGCGTCGTATCGTCGGCTGGCGTGTCTCGACTTCGATGAAGACCGAGCTGGTGCTGGACGCCCTGGAGCAGGCGATCCATGCCCGCGGTAAACCGGGTGATCTCATTCACCACAGCGACCGCGGCAGTCAGTATCTGTCGATCCGCTACAGCGAGCGTCTGGCGGAGGCTGGCATCACGGCCTCAGTTGGCAGTGTGGGTGATAGTTACGACAACGCACTGGCCGAGACCATCAATGGGCTTTACAAAACCGAAGTAATCAGAAAACGTGGCCCTTGGCGGAACGTCGATGAGGTTGAGTACGCCACACTCGAGTGGGTTGACTGGTTCAACAACCGTCGCCTGCTGCAACCGATTGGTGATATCCCGCCTGCTGAATACGAGGCGATGTATTATCAAAAACAGGCTCAGGCAATGGCTGCCTGACTCAAGCCAAAAAACCTCCGGAAATCCCGGGGTGATTCAATTCTTCGGATCCGCTTCCACTGCCGTCTCACAAACCGCAACGGCGCTCTCAAGGTCCATATCGCCCCGCGACTCGGCGGAGGTTTCGATAGCAAGTAGTAGGCCGACCAGCAGGGGGAGCGTTCTCATCTTTTATCCTTCGTCGAGTAAGCAACTGTCAGCAAACAAGTCACCGGAGTTGCACAACGAACGAGCATTCTGACTATCTTCGTTTTCATGGCACTCACCTCACGTGTTCGATGCTCCTTTCTCGAAAACCGTTACTCCTTCCGGCATCACTTCCCAAGTGGCCTTTGACCCCACGAAGATATGCCGACCTATCTCGATCTCCGGATCGCCGTTCACACACCCCAATGTAACACCGTGCACGTCTCCATTGACTACACCACATAAGGTAGAGCCGCACTTGCCGCAGAATTTCAGACCACCCCCGTGCTGTCCGGTGTAAGTCGTCAAAAGTTCTTCGCCGCTTAACCACGTGAACTCGTCAGGATTAACCAACGCATAAGCTGAGGCCTGCGCGCTGAACGCTTTGCGACAACGAGAGCAATGACAGGATCTTGCATCACGTAAGCTCCCTGACAGTTCGTAGGTAACGGCACCACAAAAACACTCACCGGATATGGTCAACGATGCTTCTCCAAAATTCGATGCCGCTATTCTAAACCGCCAGACCACCTCGGTCACTAAGCGATGGTCAAAGCCCCTCCGGGCTCTGGCCGACGGGACCCGCAACCGCGCAGTAGCTGATACCATTGGGACTGCGCGAAGCTCACGAGACGCCTTTTGAAATCCATCGAAGATATTCACAAAACCCCGATGACGGGCACGCAAATTCTTGCCGTCTCGATCTGTTTGCTCATTAATTTTCTCGACGGCTTCGACGTTCTTGCCATCGCCTTTGCGGCACCTGAAATCGCCCGGGAATGGTCTGTCGATGCAATGGATCTTGGCATTATTTTTAGTGCCGGCCTTGCAGGAATGGTGGCAGGCGCCTTGCTACTCTCGCCGATCGCGGACCGGGTTGGACGGCGCCCACTGATCCTCACTTGCCTGTGCATCATAAGCGCCGGAATGCTGGCCTCGTCATTGACGTCCGGTGTTTCGGAATTGATTGCGGCCCGTTTACTGACAGGCCTCGGCGTCGGTGGGATGCTATCGAGCCTGACAACCATGGTAGCCGAGTACAGCAACGATCGTCGCCGAAAGCTCGCGATCAGTGTGCTGCAGTCGGGTTATCCTGTCGGTGCGATCATCGCTGGTATCGCGTCGGCTTACCTCATACAGCACTTTGGCTGGCGGTCCGTTTTCGTCACTGGCGGGCTGCTTTCATTACTCATGATTCCGCTGGTTATCTGGCGCCTGCCGGAGTCACTGGATTTCCTGAGTCATCGCCAGCCGCCGGGGGCGTTGCGGCGGATCAACGAGATACTGGAAAAGCTGGGCCACCCGACACTCGATACGCTGCCGCAGCCAGAAACCGGTTCGAACGGCGCAAGCAGGTTTCAGGACATATTCTCGAAAGAGTATCTTGGAGCGACGATAGCCATCTGGCTGGCCTATGTTGTACTCCTGTCAGCATTTTATTTCGTCACAAACTGGACGCCAAAGATACTGATCGATGCCGGGCTATCGAGAGAAGTCGGGATCTCGGGTGGTGTTTTGATCGCTGCCGGCGGGGTCGTCGGCGGGCTGGTCCTCGGCGGACTTTCATCGCGCTTCTCGGTTTACAGGATAGGCGCGGTATACATGTTCGCGGCGATAGCAGCTATGGGCGTTTTCGGCAGGCTTGAGTTCGAATTGTCGACGATGCTGCCGGTCGCTTTCCTGATCGGCTTTTTTCTTGCCGGTGCGATTATTGGTCTATACGCGATCGCGCCAGACCTGTATCCCGCCCGCATTCGCAACACCGGCATTGGCTGGGCACTGGGCATTGGCAGGCTCGGGGCCGTGCTGGGACCCTACGTTGCCGGCGTATTGATAAGCGCTGGCTGGGAACGGCACGAATACTACCTGGCTTTGGGCCTTCCCATCGTCGCGTCTTTGGCCGCGGTGCTGTGGCTGCAAGCTTACACGAGCGCGCGGCAGCCGGGCGCCTAACGCTGCACGCGACCTGAGGCATCTCCAGCCATTAGTTTTTCGACTTCGGCGACTGAAACCCGGTTGAAATCCCCGATGATGGAATGCTTCAGGCAGCTTGCCGCAACGGCGAACTCCAACGCATCCTTTCGTTCCGTATAGCGGCTGAGTCCGTAGATGAGCGCAGATGCGAAACTGTCGCCACCCCCTACACGATCAACGATATCGCTTATTTCATAACGCCGCGAGTGCTGAAAACCGTTAGCATCGCGAAGGCAGGCGGACCATCCGTTCCGGTCTGCGCTGTGGGACTCTCGCAGCGTTATCGTCATGACCGAGAGATTGGGAAACTCGTACATCATCTTTTCGCTCAAGGCCTCGTATTTCGCCAGCTCCAGTTCGCCGCTCTCGACTGCGACGTCTGCCGTTACAGCGAGGGATTTCTGGCAGTCCTCTTCGTTTGCAATACCGACATCGACATGGCTAACCAACTCCCGCATCACTTCCGGCGCCGATTTCCCGTACTTCCACAGTTTGCCGCGAAAATTAAAATCGCAGGAAACGGTAAGCCCTCTCGCCTTCGCTTCCTTCACCGCGCGCAGGCTCAGGTCCGCCGCCGTCTGGCTGAGGGCCGGCGTAATACCCGTGATATGAAACCAGCCTGCTGCGCCGAAGACTGCGTCCCAGTCGAAGTCGCCAGGCTCGACCTCGCATATCGAAGATCCGGCCCGGTCGTAGACAACCTTTGAGGGTCGCTGGTTCGCTCCGGCCTCGAGGTAATAGATGCCGACTCGTTCTCCTGTTCGAAGAATCGAGTTCGTATCCACACCAAAGCTGCGCAACTCCCGGATAGCGGCATCGCCGACATCATTGTCAGGTAACGCCGACACAAATGTCGCGTTGAGGCCGTAGTTGGCAAGTGCAACTGCAACATTGGCCTCACCACCGCCAAAAGTCGCCTCGAACTGTGGCGACTGGAAAAACCGTTCGTGAGACGGCGCCTTCAGCCGCAGCATGATTTCACCGAGTGTGACAAATCCGGTCATCAATCCAAACCCTCTGTCTTTCGACTAGATATAAATAATAATCGACCCTAGAACACCATCGCAGTTAATCAGATCCACACGTTTGTGCCGAATCCTGAATTCATCGCCGACGGTTAACAGTTCGTGAGTGTATCGGCCCGCGTAGAGTGTCTGTTTGCTGTTGTAGTAGACCACGCATTGAAAATTCGACGTCACAGTCAGACCGTCATTTGTTGAATCCGTAACCTGTACGTTGGAAATAATGTGGGAACATCGAACGATATAGTCTTTCGACGCCGCTCGCGGGTGTACGAAATTTCGACGACGAATTTCCATCATCACCCGGTCATCGTAAAACAACGATATGTGATTGATAGCATCAACCTGATCTTCTATCGCCGGCATCCAGTACGTTCCGTCCTCCGTGTACAACTCAATCCATCCATCCAGGTCGGGCCTGTCGAGGAACGATGCCTCTCTGTAAAGGAAAGCTTCTATGTCGCGAAGGTCAATATCATCGCTCATCAGACAGCCTCTCCAATCATGTAGTGACGCCACGCGCCGTACTGGCTGCGCATATCGAGGTCACTGGTTCCCTTGTTTGTCCAGCGATCGCCGTGGTCTTCGTCAGACCCGTAGTTTCGATGCATTTCGACCCACTCGCTGGCACGCGATTCCAGACCCTGCTGCATACGGAAGTACGCCGTGAGATCGTCGGGCCCGACCATCGAACCGTTCGAATTGATAAGTCGCGAATACAGGATCGTTCTTTGCAACATCGAGTCAGGGGCGCCTTTCAGGCGAAAAGACCACGTTTCCACCACACACCGGTCGACGGCAATCGGTCGGACAATGCGGATGTTCTGAATCGCTGATTTGATCGTTAGCGACGGGTAATACAAGGTGTTGTGAGTGTTGAAAGTCAGAATTTCCCGGGTACGCTCGGCGCCGTATGCCTCGAGCATTACCGCTTCGTAGTCGGGATCGACGCTGTAGTTCGAGTGAATACTGCTTTTCCCGCCGTCATAGTGATGGCCATAGCGAAAACCCGTTATCCCGGTCGCCTCGAAATTCTCATAAGAAGCCCCGAACGGCGGAATAATCTCTGCCTCGTCCCGGTGAGGAGAATCTTCCGGCAGGGTCTTAATGTAGTCGTTCGCAGCGTCAACGACCGAGCGATGCACGATCATCGGGTGCATCGTGTCGTTCAGGTTTTCGAGGAACATTTTCCAGTTGCATTCATGCTCATAGCGCAAGACACCACCGGCCACCTCTACTTCTCCTTCGGGCGAGCGATCACAGAGGTTGTCGAGCACGTCACCTGCCCCGCCCAGCCATGTTCGCAGGTCCGGCGCACTGGGGTCCATCGATGCAAATACAAAGCCGCGATGGGATTCGTATCTGGCCAACTTCTGCATGCTGTACTGCGGGTCGTCTTTGTCAAAGCCGGTGTCTTCGTATCCAGCCATATGCGGTACGCCCAGCAGCTTGCCATCAAGCCGGTAAGTCCAGCCATGGTAACAACAGCGAAAACCGCCGACTTTCCCGCATGGTTTGTCGACCAGCTTCGCACCCTTGTGCCCGCAGCGATTGTGCAGAACATGTATCTCGTGCTGCTTGTCCCGAACCATGACAATAGGCGCCCTGCCGATTGTCAGGGTTGTGTAATCACCCGGATCCGGCACCTGGCTTTCGTGCCCGATAAAGATCCACGCCTTGCCCCAGATTCGCTGCATCTCCAGGTCGAAAATTGCGGCATCTGTGTAGACCCGCCGGTGGATTTTGGTCGGCGTTACCAGACCGTCGATATCCTCGTCTGTACACGTCATCGGAAAGCTCCTCCTACTTTGGGCCGCTCATGAGTACCTCGCCTCTTGCCACGGCAATCGCCAGCGCGGCACGCGGATTCGGTGGTTTCGCGTCGGCGCGCAGGTCCCTCATTTCTTCATTGGCGGTGTCGGCAAGCGCCTCCGCGAGTGGCTTGCCGGATTGATACTGCGGCGGCCAGTACTGATTGTCATGGCCATAATGTGCCGCTGCGGAAAGCACGATACTGGGATCGTTCATGATCGGACGCCCCATCGCAACGATGTCAGTTCGGCCGGCAGCGATCAGCGTATTGGCCTGATCCATCGTGCTGATGTTACCGGCGACAATCGTCGCGATTCCGACTTCGTTGCGAATCTGGTCTGCGAACGGTGCCTGGAACATACGACCATAGATGGGATCCTCGTCTTTCGTCACCTGGCCGGTAGACACGTTGATCACTTCGACCCCTGCGGTTTTCAGCATCGTAGCCATCGCCAGCATATCGCTCTCTGTCAAGCCGCCATCGACCCAATCGGTAGCTGAAATGCGTACCGACACCGGCTTATCGGATGGCAACACCGCTCTTACCGCATCGACAACCCGCAGTGGGAAGCGCATCCGGTTCTCGATGTCACCACCGTACTCGTCGCTTCGCTTGTTTGTACAAGGACTGATAAAACCCGACAACAGATAACCATGCGCCAAATGAACCTCGACCATATCGAAGCCGGCTCGATCAGCGTTTGCCGCCGCACGCACAAAGTCTTCTATGATGGCCGCCATCTCGGCTTCATCCAGCTCGCGCGGCGCAACACTGTTCGACAAATAGGGTAGCGCGGACGGGGCAACAATTTCCCAGGCGCCATCAGCAAGCGGCTGGTCCATACCCCCGTCCCACGGAACGCAGGTCGCTCCCTTACGACCCGCATGCCCGATCTGTGCACAGATTTTGGCCTGACTGTTGGCGTGCACAAAGTCGACGATCCGTGACCATTTCGCCGTTTGCTCATCGTTCCACAATCCGGCGCATCCGGGCGTTATTCGGGCATCGGGAGCCGTACAGATCATTTCCGAATTAATCAGCCCGGCACCACCGACGGCTCGCGACCCATAGTGAACCAGGTGCCAGTCCGTCGGATTCCCCTCTTCCGCGCAGTATTGGCACATCGCAGACAGCTGAATGCGATTCTCGAGTCGCAGTGCGCCAATCCTGAACGGTTGAAACACCGGCACGACCGGTTTATCGGTATCGATGTCCTGCAGTCCCGTTGTTCGTTTCGCGTAGCCGGCAAACCACCGGTCGACCGATGCGATGTAATCCGGATCGCGCATGCGCAGGTTTTCGTAAGTAATCCGCTTTGATCGACACATCATGTTGTAGGTGAACTGCTCAGCTTCCTGAACTGCAGCGTAGCGATCTATGTGCTCGAACCAGCTCAGGCTGACAACAGCCGTGCGCTGCAGTTTGTCTGCCTCGATCTTGCGGGTTTCCTGGTAGAGCTCCAGCGCTTTGGCGACGTCGTCCGAAGCCCCGTCAAAGCACTCCGTCAAAGCAATAGCGTCTTCCATCGCAAGTTTCGTACCGGAGCCGATACTGAAATGTGCGGATCGAACCGCGTCACCCATCAGCACGATGTTCTTGTGGAACAGGCGCTCGTTTCGAATCACTGGAAAAGTTCGCCAGACAGATCGATTCGTGATGAGGCTGTGGCCCTCCAGCTCATCGGCAAACAGTTCTTCGCAGAAGACTTTGTTCTGCTCCTCACTGAGATTGTCCATACCGGCCGAGCGCCACGTCGCATCGCTGCATTCAACAATCCAGGTGGTCATGCCTTCTTCGTAGCGGTAGGCGTGTACCCACCACCAGCCGTGTTCGTTTTCCTTGAAAATGAAGCTGAAGTCATCCAGCGACTTCGTGGTCGCAAGCCAGCAGAACTTGTTCGCCCGCATATCGACGCTGGTGCCAAATTCGTCGCGGTAAGTCTCACGGATGATCGACGAAATACCATCGCCGGCGACGACCAGGTCGTAGTTTTCAGGCCCGAGTTCCGCGACGCTTTCGATATCTGTCTCGAATCTCAGTTTCACTCCCAGTTCATCACAACGGTCGTGAAAAATATTCAGCAGCGTAAGGCGCGACATGCCACAAAAGCCATGCCCTTGCGAATTGATGGTCTTGCCGTGAATAGTGGTATTGACGCCCCCCCAGTAAGCGAACTCTTCGACGATACGCTTATAGCTTGGCGCATCCGCCTCCATGAATCCCTTTAGCGTATCGTCCGAGAACACGACACCGAACCCCCAGGTCGAAGCTCGACTCCCGCGCTCAAGCACGGTGATATCGTGTTCCGGGTTCGCCTTTTTCATCAGGATCGAAAAATACAGCGATGCGGGCCCACCGCCGAGACAGATGATTTTCATTGACTACTCCGAAGCACCATTACAAGGACAGCGAGCCCAGACTCGCACCGCCGCAGGCGAATAAGGTCTGCCCGGTGACGAAACCGTTTTCAGGGTGTAAAAAAAACAGCGTCGCCCGCGCGATATCGTCTGGCCGGCCGAGGCGGCGTACCGGGAGGGACGCTGCGATCTTGTCCGCCTTGTCACTGTCCTCCGGCACAACGTCAGTGAACATATCGGTAACGACGGGCCCCGGGGCGACAGCGTTCACGGTGATCCCGTGCGGCCCCAGTTCCAGCGCCCAGGTACGTACCATGCCGATCTGCGCAGCCTTCGTCGCCGCATAGGCCGTTCGAGTTTCGAGCCCGAGCATGGCGCGCGATCCGATAACTACCACGCGGCCAAAGGCCGCCTTCTTCATGGCCGGTAGTGCGCCCTGCAGCAGGCTGATTCCAGCGTGCATATGCAGCCGCGCAAGATATCCGACATCGTGCAGATCGACATCTTCGAGCAGCGCCGGTCGAATAACGCCGGCATTGTGGATGATATTGGTGATTTCAAAGCGCGCGCTCAGGTCGTCCATAACCGCCTTTGTCGCATCGACGTCGGCGAGATCGACAGCCACGTCAAGCAGCTTCGGGTGCGAGTAGCCGGATTCGCGTCGCGACAGGTTTATCACTTCGTAGTCACGCTCCAGCAAGTGTTGGCAGATGCTTTTACCAATGCCGGCACTGGCACCCGTGACGATAGCAACCTTACTCATGCCGGGCGCCTGTCGACAAGGGCCAGCACTCTCAGTGGGCTGCCTGAACCGTGCTTGATCTTAAGCGGCGGACAAACCAGGATCGCGCCGGTTGGCGGTACCTTGTCGAGATTCGCAAGACATTGCAGACCGTAGCGATTGGCACCATGCAGCAGGTAATGCGCCGGGTACGGCGGACTGAGGTGCGTCGCCTGGCCGGCATCCGTGCCTACCGTCTCGGTACCGAAACCGCGAATATTGCGTTCGTCGATCAGGAACTGCATCGCGTCGCTATTGGGGCCTGGCGTGTGCGCGCCGTCTTCGCGCATGTTGAGATACTCGGCACCGCTGCGCCTGGACCAGTCGGTCCTCATCAGCACCCAGCTCTGCTCCGGTATCGTGTCGTGTTTCGACTCCCAGGCTTCGATGAACTCGGGCGTGAGCAGGAAGTCCTCGTCTGCGGCGGACTCTCTGGAACAATCGAGCACACAAACAGGACCTACGAACGCTTCGGGCGGTATGCTGTCGACGGCCGCGTCAGGCAGATCCTTGCCCGATATCCAGTGCACCGGCGCATCGAAGTGCGTCCCGGTATGTTCGCCGCAGCTGAAGTTGCGCCAATACCAGGCCGGACCCCGATCGTCGTAGCGTGAAACTTCCTCAACCCGGAAGCGGGCACACTGGCCAAACTCCGGCGGCAGAATCATGACCGGAAAGTCCGGATCGAGGGTATGCGTCAGGTCGACCGTGTCGATATCGCCCGCGAGCAGGGCCGTCCCGAGTTCGTTTAAAAGCCTGTTACTCTTGCTCATCTGTTATCCCAGCTGAATTTGCGATAGTTCGCGTTCCAGGACCAGCGGGTCCTCTTTGAAGCGACGCATAACATCTTCGGCAACCGGCCCAAGCGCGACGGTTTCAATACCCTGCTGCAGTGTTTCGGCGACCGTCCGCGCGAGACGTTCCGGCGTCACCTTCGGCGGCGGTAGCGGCTGCCGCCAGGACTCGTCCAGCGGTCCAAACAGGATGTTCACCACCTTGACGCCACTGCCCGCCATCTCTGCCCGCAAGCACTGACTAAGCGAATAAGCCGCCGCCTGACTGGCCGATGTCGTGCCGTAAGCGGACCAGTTCGATAGTGCGTAAACCGACAGCAAATTGACCCAGGCGCAGGCGCTGTTGTCGCCGTCCGCGCCACGGGCGCGCATGCCGGGACCGAATGCCTGAATAAGTCGTAGTAAACCGAAGTAGTTAACCTCCATCTCGTCGCGCGCGGTCACCACGCCATCGCGCTCCATCGATGCTCCCGGTCGAACATGCTCTGCTGTATTGATCAGTATGTCTGTCTTGCCGCCGATTTCGCCGGCCAGTTCCTGCACCGATATCGTATCGGTAATGTCGAGCGGTAAAATCTCCACACCCGGCAACGCTCCCAGCGCTTCCTTGCCCGGGTACGGCCGCCAACTCTCCGCGATCCCGACGAATATTATCGATGCCCCGGCATCGACCATCGCCTTTGCAGCGGCCTGACCCAGTTCGGTCCTGCCGTCGGTAATCAGTACGCGTCGAAACTTCGGATCGCAGGTCAACGTGCGCAGTTGTCGGTCGTCCGCCATATTGGGTGTCTCCTTTTCGGGCAGCGCGATCATGACGCCCTGCCCTGATTTGTCCGTTCTCGCGATCACACGAACCCGCGATCGTTCGTTGACGTCGCCGTGAATATGCGCAAGCACGCTGGGTCCCGCATCCAGTTGTACGGTGCCGATACGCCACGGCATGCGTTCGCGAAAATAGGTGTTGATGCTGGTTCTGAGTGTCGTCTCCGCAATCATCTGCCCGCCGTCCGGCATATCGTCCCAGCGCAGTGCCGGGGACCAGCACTTCGGGCATATTTCCCTTGCCGGGTAGCAGACCGATTCGCAGTCGGCGCAGCGTTGCAGGACAAACCGGCCTTCGGCAGCGGCCGCCGTGAACGCGAGCGCGCGACGACTCCGGGCGAACGGCGGCAGGGTTGGCAGCACGGTGCGTTTCTGCGGATTCTTCTTCGGCGGTTTTTTTAAGGGTTCGACCATTATTCCTGCCTTGCCAGAATGGCGGCAGCCGAACACAGGCCGCGGTCGAAGTTAATCATCCCAAAACCGGAAACGGCGGCGATTTCCGCATCCGCTACGGCGTTTTGTTGCGCGGCACCGGTGAGTTGCCGGATGGCCTCGACCAGGCCCAGGTAGCCACCGGCCGCGCCAGCCTGTCCGACAGACAGCTGGCCGCCCGAGGTATTGTGTGGAAACGATCCGTCGAACGTAAACGTATGCTCAGCAATGAATGCACCGGCATCACCCTTCTCGCAGAAACCGAGGTCCTCGAACTGCATCGCGATGACGACGGGATAGTCGTCATAGGTCTGCAACAGGCTGACATCGGCGGGTGTGACACCGGATTGCTCCCACAGTTCGTCTTTATCCAGCGACCAGCCGCCGCGAGTCTGCACCGGGTCGTCCGGGTAGGCGTTATGCCTTTCGATGGTCGACAAAATGCGAGCAAAAGGGAGCTTCATGTCCTTCGCCTGATCTTCATGCATGACCAGGAAAGCTTCCGCACCGGCGCACGGCATCACACAATCGAAGAGCACTATGGGGTCGGCAATCTGCCGTGCGCTCATGTACTGCTCCATGGTCAACGGCGTTTTCATTAGCGCGTCAGGATAATGCAAGGCATTGGAGCGCTGCGCCACACAGAGCTTGCCGAAGTGTTTCTTTTGCACGCCGTACTGGTGCATGTAGTCCTGCGTCATCAGCGCAAAACTCCCGTTGGGCCCACCGGAACCATAGGGATACGAGGCGTCCTGGGAAAAGCGGCTGAAGCTCGTCAGCATCGCTCGAAACGAGTCGACGTGATTGGTATCGCCGGCGATGCAGGCCACGATACCGGCATCTCCGCTTTGCACAGCACGTGCCGCCTTGCGTAGCGCAATGACTCCGGACGCGCCGCCGGTCGGAATATGATCCAGCCAGCGTGGTGTCAGTCCGAAGTGCTGCGTCAGGCCGACGGCCGTGTCGGGGAAGAGCGTGAAAGACGACACACACAAACCATCGACATCGGACGGAGAAACACCGGAAGCGGAACCCAGGCCTGACAACGCTCGAGCAAGCCACCAATGCGCGGGTTCCGGTGAGTAACGCTCGTAGGGTACGCTCACGGGCGCTGCAACGACGATGCCGTCATAAGCCTGGCGCTGACGTTTATCTCCGATGCTCAAGACGCTCGCCTTTTCCTGCTGCGAAAATCCACAGGACTGCCATTCTCCACCGCCAGGCGCGCCAGTCGCTTGACTTCGGCGCGGCTGATCTTTTGCGAGGCAGTCAATGGCAGTGCTTCGGTGAATTCGATGTAACCGGGGGCCTTGAAGTAAGTCAGCTGGGAATTACAGTGATCGAATATCCTTTCCGCCAGTACATCACTGCGATCCTCAATGTCTGACACTACGATGTAGGCGAAAACCTCGTCTCCGCGGATCTCGTCGGGTACTGCCGTAACCGCGCAATTGTCGACAGCATCGCAAGCTAACAGCGCTGCCTCGACTTCTACCGCCGCGATGTTTTCGCCGCTACGGCGAATGACATTTTTGCGACGATCAACGAAATACAACAGCCCCTGATCGTCACAGCGCACGACATCGCCCGTGTGCCACCAGCCACCCTTCCAACCCTCTTCGGTCGAGGCCTCGTCCTTGTAATAGCCGCCAAAAAAACCCGCCCTGGGGTCACTGCCGGCGCTGCGCACCAGCAGTTCTCCATCTGCCCCGCTTGCGACGTCGTTGTCGTCCTTGTCGACGATACGCAGTTGCATAGACCGTATTGGACGACCAATACAACGTTTGCCAAGATGTCGAGGTTCCCGATTGGCGACGATCATTCCACCGCCGCCGGACTCGGTCATCGCCCAGGCTTCGATCAGCGGAAACCCGAAGCGCGATTCGAACACGGCCTGATGGCGCGGATCCGATCCGGCACCGAAACCGAACCGAACCTGGCCCTGCAGGTGATCGCCGTCATCAGCAGGAAACGTCAGGAGAATCGCGGGCATTACGCCGAGATAGTGAATGACCGTCGCTTTTTCGTCGCGTACGGTCTGCCACCAGCTCCGCGGGTGGAATCGATCGAGTTGGATCACACAACCGCCGCACATCAACATCGCCATGAACGACGTCGATAACGCGTTCATGTGATTGGGCGGCAACGGCGTCAACAGGCGATCGTCAGGCCCGATTGCGCAGTAAGCACCGAGCGCGTTGTACTCGCGTCCCATGGTCACGAAGTATTCGTTCGACAACATGCAGCCTTTCGGTTTGCCTGTGGTCCCGGAGGTATACAGCAGTGCCGCTTCGGTCTTTGCGGTACCGACCGCTGAAATTGCCTCAGGCCGCCCGGTAAATTGCTCGCCCGGAACGACGCGAACGGAGTCCAGGCGATCCGCGAGCGCCGCGAGTCGTGCAAGATATTCGTCAGCCCCCGTAATCAGGATCGTATCGCTGTGTTGTAGAAAATACTGCAGTTCCCGGTCGCTGGCCGTCATATTCAGCGGCACCAGGCTTGCGCCCAACGCGTTTAGCGCCAGCAGATGTAAATAGACGTCCAGACGGCTGTCGTAGGCGATCGCCACACGCTCGCCCTGCCCGATGCCGAGGTCTCGATAAGATGCCGCGAGTCGCTGTACCTCATGCATCGCCTCGTTATAACTGTATTCGATCGCGTCGGCAGCATAGGACTTTGTGCTACTCGCCGGCGCACGCAGGAAAGGCCGCGTTGCATGCTCACTCGCGGCTGCTACAAACACTTCATAGATAGTATTCGACACCGCCATCAGGTGCCCTTCCGCTCACGCTGCTTCCACCGCGGAGCGATCAGTCGCCGCCGCCCATCGTGCGATCTCTTGACGCCCGGCTCCGACAGGTCTTCCCGGTCCCACAGCTCGCAGGTCACTTGTTTGTGTTTCGTATCGAGCGCCTCGCAGTAATTCGTGTACAAGCAAACCCGAACTTCGTCTCCACACCCGGTGTGCATTTTCAGAAACCAATCGGGGTCAGCGAGCGTTTGTCGTGCAGAGGCAATTATGTCCGCGTCACCGTTTCGTAACGCAGCCTCTGCCTGCCCGAAACTGTATATTCCACCGGCCAATACGATTGGCACGTCAAACCCCGACTCTCGAACAACCCGTCGTATCTCCGCTGTCGCGCTTACATTCCGCCCGAAGGGCCCGACTTCATCGGATATGTACTGTGGCATGCACTCGTAGCCGCTCTTGCCCGTGTACGGATACGCAGCGGCGCCGACTTTTGGTTGCTTCGCGTCCTCGAATTTACCGCCACGGGACAACGACAGAAAATCCATACCGGCAGCGGCAAACTGCACACCCATGAAGGCTGCATCGTCCACCGTCAGACCCTCGGCGATGCAATCGCTCGCCAGGTAACGGCAGCCGACGACAAAATCATCCCCGACCGTGGCACGAACGGCCGTATAAACATCAAGGGGCAGGCGCACCCGGTTTTCTTTTGCGCCGCCGAAACCGTCGTCTCTGTGGTTCTTCGGTGAAATGAATGACGCCATCGTATAGGCATGGGCGTAGTGCAGCTCGACCCCATCGAAACCCGCACGTTTTGCCCGGTCTGCGGCTGCCGCAAACAACGGCGGAAGTTTTTCCGGCAACTCCCGGATATGCGGCAGGTGCATGTCGTCAACTTTCTCTCGATACCCCCGTGAATAATCCGAGAATTCGCGTGGCGTCAGAATACTCATCAACCGTTGGTCGTCCATTGCCTGCAACTGTTCCCGAATATCCGCGTCCGTCAAGCCTGCGCCGAGCCGCTCCCGATGATCGGAAGTAATCGCCAGATGTTGCTGGAAAAACTTCTCGGCGGTCGGGCGCCGGTTGATTCTCAGGAAATCGATCAGCTGAATGAACAGCCTGGTTCGCCCGCCGCTGGCTTCGCGAACGACTGCAGCCAGTTGCTGCAAGCCGGGAATGAATCGATCGTGGCCTATGCGCAGCAGTGGCCCGCTGGGGACGTCTCTGATTCCCGTGGCTTCGACAACCAATGCCGCAGGCTGTCCCTCGGCGAAACGCCGATACCAGTCAAGGACATCATCGCTTACAAAGCCGTCGTCAGTGGCTCGCCACGGCACCATTGCCGGAACCCAGGTCCTTTGTGGCAGCGACAAGGATCCAACATCGACGGGGCTGAACAGTCTGGACGCAGCGGCACCCTCGGCAGGTGGCCAGAGTCCTGGATCAGGTTTGTATTTGATTCGTTCCGCCGGTCGCCACATGTTGAAAGGATCTATTTGATTTATGTGTAAACTATCATTCTATCGAGTTGCCCGCTAGGCTGAGAAAGCCTGAATTCCGGTCTGGGCGCGGCCCAGTATCAGCGCATGTATATCGTGGGTACCCTCATAGGTATTCACAGCTTCCAGATTTAAAACGTGCCGTATTACCGGGTATTCGTCGGAGATACCGTTGCCGCCAAGCATGTCCCTGGCTTCTCGGGCGACAACGAGCGCTTTGCCGCAGTTGTTCCTCTTCAGCAGGGAAATCGATTCCGGCATCACCCTGCCGCTATCCATCAGGCGCCCCAGCGCCAATGCGCTGTGTAAACCGAGGGTTATTTCGGTCTGCATATCAGCGAGTTTCTTTTGCACAAGTTGGTTCGCTGCGAGCGGTCGACCGAATTGCTTTCTATCCAGCACGTACTGTCTCGCTGTGTGCCAGCAGGCTTCCGCGGCCCCCAGCGCACCCCAGGAAATGCCGTAGCGGGCCCGATTCAGACATCCGAAAGGACCGCTCAAACCCTGCGCGCCGGGCAGCAGGTTTTCATCCGGCACGAACACCTCTTGCATCACAATTTCACCGGTTATGGATGCCCGTAACGAGAATTTGCCTTCGATCTTCGGCACCGACAGGCCGCTCATACCCTTTTCCAGAATGAATCCACGGATAACGCCGTCGTCAGTCTTCGCCCAGACAACGAGTACGTCTGCAATCGGCGAATTCGTAATCCATGTTTTGGCGCCCTGCAGCGAATAGCCACCATCAAGTTTTTTTGCGCGCGTCAACATGGACCCCGGATCCGAACCGTGGTCCGGTTCAGTCAATCCAAAACATCCGATCCACTCACCGCTCGCGAGCTTTGGCAGATACTTTTTGCGCTGTGCTTCGTCGCCATACGCAAGGATCGGGTACATCACCAGGCTGGATTGCACACTCATCGCCGAGCGATAGCCGGAGTCCACTCGTTCAACTTCGCGGGCAACCAGTCCGTAACTCACGTAGTTGAGCCCGGCGCCGCCGTATTCCTCAGGTACGGTACAACCCAACATACCCAGCGAGCCCATTTCCGACATGACATCTCGATCGAAGATTTCATTTCGGTGCGCGAGAGTCACGCGCCTGCCCAGCTCCGTTTGGCAGTAGTCCGCCGCAGCCTCGCGAATTGCCGTTTCGTCGTCGTCAAGCAGCGCCGACAACTGCAATGGGTCTCGCCATGAGAAAGACGGTTTCGGGTCTGGCATCGACTGCACTGGCTTCTCTCCCACAATGAAAGTGCGATCCAGTATAGATTATTATTATTTTATGTACAAAATATTTATACTGTATCCTTTTAGGCTGTCTACAAACAGATGACAATGCTATGCTGCCTCGCTTTCAGACTGGCGACAGCACAATATGGCGGCAAAAGAACTCTCTGAATCGCGCAAGAAAGACTCGCTACGAACCTGGTTGAGACTGCTCGCCTGCGAGAGCCGAATTGAGCAACGGCTGCGATCGCTGTTTCGCGAAAACTTCCAGGTAACGCTGCCGCAATTCGACGTCCTTTCTGAACTGGAACACGCCAAGAGCGAACTGACGATGTCGGAACTCTCCAGAGAACTGATGGTGTCCAACGGCAACATCACAGGTGTCATAGACCGGCTCGTGAAAATGGATCTTGTGGAAAGACGCCGGTCTGAGCATGACCGGCGCATCCAGCACATTGCATTGACTAAAGCAGGTTCCCGAGAATTCGATCGCATGGCAAAACAGCACGAGGAATGGGTCGCTCACCTGTTGCAGGATCTTAGCCGCGAAGAAATGCGGCAGCTGCAGTCGCTGTTACGCAAGGCACGCTCGTCGGTATCCCGCTCGAGCGGCGATCTTGATTAGAGCTCGCGCTCGATGACAGCAGTCGTCTCAATCTCGATGAGCGCCTGTGGCTCAACCAGATCATTCACACCGATTACGGCCATGACCGGAAAGTTCTTTCCCAGGATAGCCCTGTAGGCGGCACCGATGCTGTTCAGATTCTCCCGATAGGACTGCAGGTCTTTGATATACCAGGTCATTCTGACGATATCGGCGGGACCTGCACCAGCCTCCGCCAACACGGCAACCGTGTTCTCCAGTATCTTTGCGAACTGCCCGACCAGCCCTTCTTCGAACCGCCCGTCCTTATCCCAGCCAATCATGCCGGCGACGAAAACCATCCTGCCGTCTGCCTCGATGCCGTTGGCGTAGCCTTTCGGCCGCGGCCAGCCCTCAGGGTTTAGATGTCTCACCGCCTGCTCCCGCTATAGGTTTGACGAGCAATAATAATCTTCTGCACTTCGCTGGCTCCTTCATAGATTCGTAGCGCTCGAATTTCCCGATAAAGCGTCTCCGCAATGTTGCCGCTGACAACGCCGCTGCCACCAAACAACTGTACCGCACGATCGATGACGCGCTGCGCCGCCTCTGTTGCATAGAGTTTCGCCATCGCGGCTTCGCGAGTGACGCGTTCCTGATAACAATCTTTCGCCCACGCAGAGCGGTAAACCAGCAACGCGCTGGCATCTACGTCAAGCGCCATATCGGCGATGCTTGCTTCCGTCATCTGCAGCGCACTCAGCGGCGCACCGAACAGCTTGCGTTCGCTACTATGGCGCACCGCCTCGTCAAGCGCACGACGTGCAAACCCCAGCGCCGCCGCACCGACCGATGTACGAAAAATATCCAGCGTTGCCATCGCAACTTTGAAGCCATCCCCGGCCGGGCCGATCCTGCTCGCCGCCGGTATCCGGCAGTTGTCGAATGCCAGCCGCCCAAGAGGATGAGGGGCAATCGTGTCGATTCTCTCTGTTACCTCAAAACCCGGCGTATCCGCCTCGACAATAAATGCACTTAAACCTCTTGAGCCCGGCGCCTCACCGGTGCGTGCAAAGACACAGTAAAAATCGGCGATTCCAGCGTTGGATATCCACATCTTTTCGCCGTTCAGCACGTAGGTATCGCCATCGCGGTGCGCAGTCGTGGACATTGCTGCGACGTCCGATCCCGCCTCGGCCTCGGATAGCGCGAACGCCGCTATCTTTTTCCCGGCGGCAACCGCCGGTAAGTACTTCCTGCACTGATCCCGGTTGCCGAACAGTGATATCGGTCCGCTACCCAGACCCTGCATCGCGAACGCAAAGTCAGCCAGACCTGCAGCGTAGGCGAGCGACTCACGAGTCAACGCAATACTGCGAACATCCAGTTTCTCGGACAGCCCGCCAGACGCCGCCGGAACACAGGCGCGCAGCCAGCCTGCGGCACCCAGATCACGAACCAGTTGCCGGCACTGCTTGTCCACATCGTCATCGTGAGAAAACGAATAAGTCCCGCACCAGTCCTGCAAACTTCGCCACAAGCTCCGATGCGAGTCATCCAGAAACGGCCAATCCAGGAATGTGGTATCAGTCACCCTGGAACTCCGGGCGCTGCCTGGCTACGAACGCGTCGTAAGCCCGCTTGAAATCGCCGCTTTGCATGCAGATCGCCTGCGCCTGCGCCTCGGCCTCAATGGCGGCATCGAGCGACATGTCCCACTCCATATTCAGCTGATTCTTCGTGAAACCATGTGCGAAGTTGGGGCCCGCCGCCAGCTTCCCGGCATAGTCGACGGTGCGCTGTAATAATTCATCAGCATCGATCAACGCGTTGAAGAATCCCCAGCGTTTGCCCTCATCCGCCGACATTGAGCGACCCGTGAATAGCAGCTCGGACGCACGACCCTGACCGATCAGGCGCGGCAACATGGCGCATGCGCCCATATCGGCGCCGGCAAGACCAACTCTTGCGAACAGGAACGCGGTTTTGGCTGACGGTGTCGCGTAACGCATATCGCTCGCCATGGCGATCGCAGCGCCGGCGCCGGCGCATACGCCGTCGATGGCACTCAGCACGGGTTGCGGGCAGTGCCGTATGCCCTTGACGAGATCGCCGGTCATGCGCGTGAATTTCAGCAGGCCCTTCATATCCATCCCGGTCAGCGGGCCGATGATTTCGTGCACATCGCCGCCCGAACAGAAATTGCCGCCAGCCCCTGTGATTACGATCGCTTTGAGATCATCGTCGCCTGCAAACCGCCGGAACGTATCCCGCAGTTCTGCGTACATATCGAATGTCAGCGGGTTCTTCTTTTCGGGGCGGTTCAAGGTCATGACCGCGACGCCCGCGTTGTTTACGTCCATCAGGAAATTTTCGGGTGCGTATCTCATCTGAGCTCCATTAGCTTGTTTCACCGCCGGCAACGGCTATGGCCTGCCCTGTTATCGACGCAGAGTTCGCACCCGCCAGCCACAGGACGGTGTTTGCAACCTCAAGCGGCTTGATCAACCGGCCTTGAGGATTGGACTTAACGAGCTCCGCGATGGCTTCCTCTGCGCTGCGTCCGGTTGTGGCAACGATGTTCTCGACGGTATTGGCGACGATGTCGGTATCGGTATATCCCGGACACACAGCATTAACGGTGATGCCCTTGCGTGCGTACTCTGCCGCGAGCGCACGCGTCAGACCGAGTACTCCGTGCTTTGCAGCACAGTAGGCGCTGACATAAGCGTAACCTTTAAGAGCCGCGGTGCTGGCGATGTTAATGACGCGACCGCCACCGGCTTGCAGCATGTCTGGAATTACCTCGCGCGTGCAAAGATAAACACCGCCAAGATTCGTGTCGATCGTCCTCGACCAGAGTTCTTCTTCCGTCTTGACAAAAGGAGCTGCCTCGGCCATCCCTGCGTTGTTCACAAGGATAGAAATCGCACCAGACCGGGACCGGATTCGATCGAACGCATGCCGTACGCTCGCCGAATCGGCAACGTCTGCCGCCTGATAACTCAAGTCGTTCTCCGCGGCAAATGCAGCAAGTCGCTGCTCGTTTCGCCCGATGACAGTAACGCTCGCACGACACTGCCTAAACGCCAAAGAAACCGCAGCACCGATACCCGTCGCGCCGCCGGTAACAACAACGTGCGCGGCATCGAATTCATCTGCAACTGGTGTATCGCTCATGCGACTTGTAGCTCCTCAATCAGTTCCGCGAAACGCGCACCATCTTCATCCGCCAGTGCGGCCTTATGCAAGCTTCGCAACACATCGGCGCGGCGTTCCGCATGCACGCTCTGTGCAAACTGTCGCGCCCGTTCGAATCGCGAACGGCCGCGTTCGTAGGTGTCGCCGTAGCCTCTGACGATTTCAATAATCTCGACCAGGGCAAGCGCGTACGAATAATCGTCAGCTACTGCGTCGTTCACCGCCTCTATCCAGGCGCCGACAAATTTTTTCTGCTGAATATAACGATAAGTCCTGCGGCGCCAGCGTTTCATTCGCGCCAAACCTGCCAATAACAGATAGCCGCCGATCTTGTTCGTCGTGATGTTGATTCCACGCCGAAAGAATGGCGCAAACAGGCGCTTCAACCGAGGCGATGTCATCATTTTCCCGCCCACAGCAGCGGGCAGGGTATCGCAGACCTCTTCATAGCGCGGATGAAAATACTCCACGATGTAGGCTGGCTGATCGACAGCAACCCCAAGATGATCGCGGACTTTCGTAAAGCGGCTGGCGCGTGTCTTCAACTGCGCAACGCGCAAGGTGTCCTCGTAGCACATCTGCAGTGCCAGGTTTCTGGCGAAACTCTCGGTAAGGGCGAACTCATGGGCATCGGAATCCAGTGACGCGCAATGCTCAACGCGTGCCAGATAGGCCTCCGCGAAATCCTTGTCCTGAAACTCAAGCGCCCGCAGCGCACCATGCGATGCACTGATGCGTACCGGCTCGGGTAGTGCGGCGGCCCGGGAAATCAACCCATCTCCGTTCGGACCCTCGCTGGCAGGCAGCTCAGCTTGACGCGGCGACGACTTAAACGCTGCCGGCGACGATGCCGCTTCATAGCCCTTCTCAAAGCCACGGACGTTACTCTCAACCGCTTTGCCACCACGCCGGATAGCAGCTTCGAATTCAGCTCTGGCGAACGGCAGCACACCACTGGCAGCGATCGCGCCCAACATCACAGCGCTGACTATGCTGCCGCAGTCATCTGCCGTCTGCTCCATATCGAAACAGATAAGCGCCCTGGATACCTGCTCCGCGATTTTCATCACCGGAGACTGATCGATGATTCCATCTCCCAGCGAACTTTTCTCATCGATTGAGTAGACGCGGTGACTACTCGCTATCAAAGTCGTCGCGTTGGGCGTGACAAAACCCTTTAATATCGCGCGGCCCGTCTCTGCGAGCTCTCCCGCAATCACGAGATCCACATCGCCCGGTACCGGGTAGGGAGTAAACACCGGTTTCCCGCGACCTTTGATCTCATTCTGCGGGAACATTTCGACGCAGTAGACCGTAGCGCCGGTGCGTTGCGCGACGCCGGCCACATAGGTTGACTGCGCCAGGTAATCGTTAGCCTCAGCGATGTCGACCAACCAGCGGGTCAGGACACCGCCCCCCTGCCCGCCGAGAGCCAGCATCGCGATCGATAACGGTCGATCCCACATTGTCAGGCAGTCCTCAACCGACGGCGTTCGGCGCGTTGCTGCAACCAAGCTATCAAGCCGCTGCGAATACGCCACAGCAACGAATCAAGCCACGATGGATTGTGCACGACTGTGCCCTTATAGAACGAGGGGCAAAGCACGGCTTCGTGCGCGACCTCACCGCAGTTGCCACAGCCGACGCAACTGTTATCGACAAAGGACACAGGCTGCCTTTTTAACGGATCCGGGTTGGGCTTGATGGTCAGCGACGGACAGCCACTTAATCGTATGCAGGCATGATCTCCAGTGCAGGTTTCTTCATCGACACCGAATCGTTCTTGCTCGGTACGCACACCGTTTTTGAGCGCCTTTGCGAACAAGGGCTTCTCGCGGCGCTGCCGGTTCAGCATGCATTCGGATTGCGCAACCAGCACCTTGGGGCCTGTACCTTTGCGCTTCACCGCTTCTTTCAATGCGGCCCGCATCTCCCCGATATCGTAGGTCTTCACCGTTTTCGCC
Organism: Woeseiaceae bacterium; assembly: GCA_021773035.1. Taxonomy (GTDB): domain Bacteria; phylum Pseudomonadota; class Gammaproteobacteria; order Steroidobacterales; family Woeseiaceae; genus UBA1847. Next base: position 27,972 of record JAJFKU010000058.1, on the reverse strand, counting down.
CACTTGACGCCTACACCGCGTACGGCATCCTCAATCGAATGCTGCGTGCTGCGAGACGGGCTCTCGCCCTTCGTCGACAGCAGATCCTGACCACCCGTCGCCGCCGCATAGTTGTTGTCTATAACAATCGTCAGTGCATCGCTTTTGTTATAGACCGCATTGCCGATTCCGCTGGTCAAACCGTTGTGCCAGAAACCGCCATCGCCCATGATCGAGATCGCGGACTTTTCACTCGCCACGTTGAATGCGGACGCGCCTGCAGCGCCAAGTCCGTAACCCATGGTTGTATTGCCCATATTGAACGGTGGCAGTATTGAAAACAGGTGGCAACCGATGTCGCCACTGATATGAAAATCACCCAGTTCCTGCTGCATCAGCTTGATACTGGTGAAGACCGGCCGTTCCGGACACCCCGTACACAGGCCCGGTGGCCGCGCAGGAACAAACTCTGCGATATTGCTTATTGCCTGCTTCACCTGCTCGGCCGGATCGACCGGAGCGATCCACGCCGGATCGGCATCCTGCATGAATTTGACGAGCCCGCCACGCAGTACAGCACTCGTGTATTCGCCCGCAACGGGTAACACGTTTTTGCCATCGATGCGTGTGCTGCTGCCGGCATTTCGCAGCAGGGTATTAATCGATTGCTCGATATAGTTCGGCTGGCCTTCTTCCACCAGCAGGACGCTCTTCTTGCCGTTGCAAAAACTTATGATCTCGGTGTCGATCACAGGGTAGGCAACATTCATTACGTAGACCGGTAGCTGCGTATTGGCAAAGCTGTCGGACAAACCCAGGCGCTCCATCGTTCTAAGCAGCGTGTTGAGCAAGCCGCCCTGACAAATAACGCCGATATCGTCGCGGCTGCCAGGCAAGGTTTTGTTCAGTTTGTTTTCCACAATAAACCGAACTGCGGCGGGCCAGCGCTCAGTGACCTTTTCCTGCTCGTGCAGAAACGAGGCCGGCGGCAAAACTATCCGATCGACGTCGCGTACCGGATTCTGCAGCGCTTCCTGCAAGGTCGGTGACGGTGGCCGGTTATCCCTGGCATCGAATCGGCCATGAACATGACATGATCGAATACGAAGCTGCAAAAATACCGGCGTATTGCTAGCCTCCGAGAGCTCGAACGCGTTGCGGACAGAACGCACGATATCCTCTGTATTCGGCGGCGGATCGATAAGCCACATCTGGCTCTTCATCGCAAAAGCGTGCGTACGTTCCTGCATGATGCTGGAACCCTCGCCGTAGTCCTCGCCCACTATGACGACGACGCCACCACGAACACCACCGGAGGCGAGGTTTGCAAGCGCATCGCTCGCGACATTCGTACCGACTGTCGACTTCCAGGTTACCGCACCGCGCAACGGATAGTTGACGGACGCGGCGGCCATCGCTGCGGCCGTCGCTTCGCTGGCGCTGGTTTCGAAATGGACTCCGAGCTCCGCCAGTATTTCCTGCGAATCGGAGAGTACGTCCATCAGATGCGATATCGGAGAGCCCTGATAGCCGCCGACATAGGCGACTCCGGACTCCAGCAGCGCTTTGGTTACCGCGAGAATCCCTTCGCCGGCGAAAACATCGCCATTACCCAGGCGAAGCTTTTCGACCTCTTTCTTAAACGAGCGCTCTGCCATAATAGATAGGGAAATCTCCCGCTAAAGCGGTACTGAACAACGACTGCCGAGAATAACACTTTATATATAAACTATCACACGCTGCCGGATGGACTGCAAGCGATCGCTTTCAGGAATTGAAGGCCACGGAGTTTTTTTCGACCAGGAGTCTCGTGCGGCGGAGAGCCTGTCTTAACTCCTTAATCTGCTCGACACTCTGACCCGACAATAACAAGGCGATCATGTCATCGTAGTCTGCATGCATTTTTTCCCACAGCCGCACGCCCTTGGCAGATATTTTGACGGACTGAACCCGACGATCCGATTTGGATGTGTTTTTCAGCACCAGCCCGTCCTGCGCAAGTCGTCGTACCACACCGGTGATATTGCCCTTGGTCACCATCAGCATGGACGCAAGCTCGCCCATCGTAAGGCCGTCTCTGTTTAGCGCCAGCGCGGTCAACACATCGTAACGTGGCAGACTCGAGTTGTATTTCTGGGCAAAATGTTTGAGCAGCACGCGCTCGATACTGGAAAAACATCTTACAAGCGCCAGCCAGGCGATACGATGATCGGCATCCTCCGGTAGCGACTCCAGTATTGATTCATATAAGTTTTTTTCTGTCATCGCCTACTCGAATTTTCGGGTTTCTAAGCTACAGCTTACAAATCACTGATTTAAGCTCCGTGTATTCGTATAGCCCTTCAAGACCGTTTTCCCTTCCCCATCCGGACTGTTTGTAACCACCAAACGGTACGGCCATGTCGGGAATACCGTGGCAATTGACCCACACCAGGCCCGCCTTGATCTCGGCGGCAAGGCGATGCGCCTTGCCAAGGTTCTGCGTCCATATACTGGCTGCCAGCCCAAAGCGGGAATCGTTACCGTCGCGCACGCATTGTTGCATGTCCTGCGCTTTCGACGCTACCAGCACCGGACCAAATACCTCTTCACGCACGATTTCCATCGACTGCCTGGTGTCAAGCAGCACGGTCGGCTCAACATAGAAACCGCCGTCCAGATCGACACTGCTCCCGCCGGCCGCAAGAGTTGCGCCCTCGTCCACGCCCCGGCGAATCGCACGCAGCACGTTTTGCCGGTGAGCTGAGGAAATCAGCGGGCCGACTTCGGTATCAGGGGCATTGGCGGCACCGATTCGCAGCGATTCAGCCCGGGCGGTTATGCCATCTACGACGTCATCGTAGACCGCAGCTTCGACATATAATCTCGAACCCGCGACACACACCTGCCCGGCGTTCGAGAAAATCGCTTCTGTTGCACCGGCAATGGCCGCGTCGAGATCGGCATCCGCGAGAACGATGACAGGCGATTTTCCGCCCAGTTCAAGCGTAACTTTCTTCATATCGTCCAGCGCGAGCTTGCCGATTTGCTTGCCGGTTTCTGTGGATCCGGTAAACGATATCTTGCGTACGGCAGGATGGCGCACGATAGCCGCACCGACCGTAACTCCCGTACCGGTCACTACATTAACAACACCCGGCGGAATTCCCGCCTCAACGACCAGTTCGGCCAGCTTTAGCGTAGAAAGCGGGGTCTTTTCATCTGGTTTGATCACGACCGTGCAGCCGGCCGCCAGTGCGGGCGCCAGCTTCCAGGACGTCTGCACCAATGCACCGTTGTAGGGGGTAATCACGCCGACTACGCCAACGGGCTCGCGCACGGTGTAGGCATGAAACTCACCGGCCGGTGCCATGGAGAGTGGCTTGCTGCTTCCCTCCAGCTTCGAACACCAACCTGCATGATAACGAAAGCACTCGGCGGCAAACGGGACCTCTCCGTTACGGGCGGCGGAATGAAGCTTGCCCGATTCGAGAGATTCGAGTCGCGCAAGTTCGTCGCCGTTATCCTCAATGAGATCAGCCAGTCTCTGCATTGCCCGGCTTTTTGCCGCAGGCGAGAGCGTGCGCCAGCGTCCATCGTCAAAGGCGGCTGCCGCGGTCACTACGGCTTCATCGACATCCTTCTCGGTGCAAGGAATGTAATCAGCTATTGCCGCGCCCGTGGACGGGTCGATGTTGGCGATCGATTCGCTTGAACTGCCCGCTCGAAGGCTGCCGTCTATGTAGGCGCCATAATCGGAATCAGTCAGTGACATATGCCGTCAAAGCATCAATAACTGATTGATTTTCCTCGTCGTTTCCAACGGTCAGCCGCAAACATCTATCATCACCAGCGGGTCGCGGAATGATACCGTGCGCGCGTAAATAAGCGCCGGCTGCATCCGCCGACTTTCCTGGAATATCTTCGAAATGCATCAGGTAGAAATTCGCCACGCTGGCAACAACGTGAATACCCAGCGCGCCGAGCTCAAGCTGGAACTTTTTTTGCCATCGACTATTGTGCTCTACAACGCGCCCGACATGATCGAAATCCTGAATTGCCGCTTCGGCCGCAGCAAGAGCAGCGACGCTGGTGTTGAAGGGGGTACGCAGTCGATTCAGCACTTCTATGATCGCGGCAGGCCCATAGGCCCAGCCGATTCGTATCCCGGCAAGACCGTACATTTTCGAAAACGTTCGAGTCATTACTACATTGTCGCAAGCTTCCACCCATCGTGCACCCGCGTCGTAGTCGTCATTCTCGACGTACTCTGCGTATGCGCCATCGAGCAATATCAAAACGTCCCTGGGAACCGCAGCGACCAAACGCTCGATCTCACTCTTCGGCAGGTAGGTTCCGGTCGGATTATTGGGATTGGCAACGGCGATCATTTTTGTCTGCGGCGTAAGCCGCTGTAATATTTCATCGATGCTGGTCGTGAAATCAACTTCCGGCGCCAAAACGATCTTCGCGCCCTGCGCCTTGCCGTAAATAGAACACATGACAAAGTGGTTCTCAGATAACAGCAATTCCTGATCTTCGCCCAGAAAGCAGCGCATCAGAAGCCCGATCAACTCCTCGGAGCCATTGCCGCAGACGATTCGTGCCGGGTCCAGATTGTGGACTTTCGCAATAGCGTGCCGCAAAGCGGTTTGCGCACCGTCCGGATAGCGGTGCAGTTCATCAGCCACGCTCCTGTAAGCCTGCACTGCGGCAGGACTGGGGCCGAAGCAGCCCTCGTTGCTGGAGAGCTTGATAACAGACGATCTGCCTTCGATCTTGCTGTCCCCCTGCTGGTACGGGGCAATGCTCTGAAGCTGGTTCAGCGGTGCGGGTACAGGTCCTTTTTCAGGCACTGGAGGTAACCGTCTGTGGAGGTCAGTGGACATGGAGAAACCTTGATTTAAGTATGGATATTCGAGTAATTTCGTTTAAGTATAAACTAAATAGTCGAAGCTATCCAAATATAGGCTACGCAAAAGACAATAAAGGCTGCAGACCGATTTCAGGGGGATAGATTTCCCTTTGGTTTATATATAAACTTATTAAGTCCGGTACATGTTGCAGCTGTGCCGACATCCTGTTGACCTGCAAATCATCCAGGCGGACCTTGATGAAGATTAGCAATGTGAAAGTTATCGTCACCTGTCCGGGACGAAACTTTGTGACCGTCAAAATCGAGACAGACGAAGGCGTTCACGGTATTGGTGACGCAACTCTGAACGGGCGGGAATTATCGGTTGCCAGCTACCTGGAGGACCACCTCGCGGCATGTCTCATCGGCCGTGACCCACAGCAGATCGAGGATATCTGGCAGTTCTTTTATCGCGGCGCATACTGGCGAAGAGGTCCGGTAACCATGACCGCGATTTCCGCGATCGATACCGCGCTCTGGGATATCAAGGGCAAGATCGCAGACATGCCGCTGTACCAACTGCTCGGCGGCCGTTCGCGCGAAGCGGTCATGGTTTATGGCCATGCCAACGGACGCGACATTTGCGAAACCTGCGACGAAGTGCAGAAGTACGTCGAACTCGGCTACAAGGCGGTACGGGCGCAGTGCGGTATCCCCGGGCTCGATAGCACTTACGGGGTTTCCGGCGACAAGATGTATTACGAACCTGCGGACGCCGACCTGCCATCTGAAAACACATGGTCGACGACGAAATACCTCAATCACGTACCCGACTTGTTCGCCAGCCTTCGCGAACGTTTCGGCGATGACCTGCACCTGTTGCATGACGTTCATCATCGCCTGACCCCGATCGAAGCCGGGCGGCTGGGCCGCGCCCTGGAAGAATTTCACCTGTTCTGGCTGGAAGATACGGTAGCTGCAGAGAACCAGGAGGGATTCCGGCTGATCCGATCCCATACCGTGACACCGCTGGCCGTCGGTGAGGTATTCAACTCGATCTGGGACTGCAAGGATCTGATACAGGAACAGCTCATTGACTACATTCGCGCGACGGTCGTACATGCCGGCGGTATTACGCAGCTGCGACGAATCGCCGACTTCGCATCGATGTATCACGTGCGCACTGGCTGCCACGGGGCAACCGACTTGTCGCCGGTGACCATGGGTGCTGCATTGCATTTCGATACCTGGGTACCGAATTTCGGAATCCAGGAATACATGCGCCACACCGATGAAACAGACGCTGTGTTTCCACACGACTATCGATTCGACAACGGCTTCCTGTATGCCGGCGAAACTCCCGGGCATGGTGTCGATATCGATGAAGAACTGGCGGCGAAATATCCCTACCAACGCGCCTACCTGCCGGTAAATCGCCTGTCCGACGGCACGATGTGGAACTGGTGATGAGTAACCACGACTACGACATCGTTATCGCCGGCGGTGGCCACAATGCGCTGGCCTGTGCCGCATTGCTGGTCAAACACGGCGTCAGCACGCTCGTCGTCGAACGCAACGACTGGGTCGGCGGAGGTGTTCTGACGCGTGAAGTCACCGAGCCCGGCTTCAAACACGACCTGTACGGTTCGTCGCACGTTTGGATACACATCAATCCCGCATTCCGTAACGAGCTGCAGCCTGAACTTGAGAAGTATGGCCTGAAGTACATCTGGTCCGAAGACCACATCACCGGTCACCCGAACCTCGACGGCCAGGGCATCATTGTTTACAAGGATGTCGACAAGACCTGCGACACGATTGCCGAGTATTCAAAGAAGGATGCCGTCCGGTACAAGGAAATCTACAGCGAATTCGCGGAAATCGAAGCCGGGGTCGTCAAAGGGATGTTCTCGCCGCCGTCGCCGCCCAGCAACATGTTTCAGGCCCTGGAAAACAATAGCGAAGGCCTGCGTCGACTGCGCGACTACCAGCTGAGTTCACGAGCATTCACGTTCAAGAACTTCGAAGACCCGCACGTACGCGCATTTATTCTCGGCTGGGCCACGGCTCCGCAGACCCTGCCGGACCAGGAAGCCACCGCGCAGGGCTTCTACGTAATGATTCCGAGTATTCATTACTACGGCCAGGCAATACCAGAAGGCGGCAGCGGCATGTTGTCGGTTTCCATGCAGCGCTACATCGACGACAACGGCGGCAAGGTCATGACAGGCGCGACCGTTGATCGATTCATTATCGAAAACAACGAGTGCAAGGGCATCGAACTGGCCGATGGTACGGCAATTCGCGCGAAACGCGCCGTTGTTACGGCGCTCGACCCGCAACAGACATTCCTGCGCTGCATGCAGGACCACGAAGTCGACGTTCGCGTACGCGATATCGTGAAGAGTTTTTCCTTCGGCAACGTCACGATTGCGCGGGCGCACTGCGCGCTTCACGAAGCACCGGAATTCAGGAACGGGCCGGACATGAGCGCCACGCCGTTTCAGCGCATCTTCGGCACCGTGGCCGACATCGATAAACAATACAGCGAGATCGCCGCGGGCGTGCCGCCGTCGGACCCTTTCCTGTGGTCGGCCTGCTGGACGAAAATGGACCCGACTCGGGCACCCGCCGGCAAGCACACGATGATTTTCGACACGTTCGTACCGATCGATCTTGTCAACGGCGACAACTGGGAAGAAATCGGCCCGGCCTACGTACGTGACGTCTTGCTGCGCAATCTGCGCCGGCACACGACGAATATGACGGACGACAATATTCTTGCAGAATTTATCGACACCGGCCCGAATCTCGCACGCTCGAACTGGTCGTTCGTCAACGGCTCGACGACGGGCGGTGAGCGTGTACTGGCCCAGATTGGCGCATTCCGGCCCATTCCGGGTTTCGCCGAATACCGCTCGCCCGTCGTCAATCTGTATATGACAGGGCCATCCTGCCACCCCGGCGGCGGAATCTGCGCGATGGGCACGAATACGGCAACCGCAATTCTCGAAGACTTCGACATCCTGGAACCCGACCACGATTTCCAGGCCAACGCTAACCAGGACAGGTGAAACATGGGTAAGGCAATAGAAAAGTACACGGCACTCGTCATTCAACCCGAGGTGACGGTTGCTGAAGACCGTGACGGTATCAAGAAAAACCTCGACCGCGTTCTCAACATGATCGACTTCGGCGTCGGCTATTTCTGGGAGATACCAGCCCGCCTGGTCGTCTTGCCGGAGTATTTCCTGCAGGGCGTGACAACGCCCGGCAAAGGCGAACACGGTATAGAGTCGTTCATGAAAAAGGCGATCACGATTCCCGGCCCGGAGATGGATGAACTGAGCAGGAAGGCGCAGGAATACGGCATCTATATCGCCGGCGGCGGCGTCATCGAGCAGCTCGAAGAATTCCCGGATCGCTGGTTCAATGCCGCCTTTATCATTGGCCCCAACGGCGACGTCGTCCTCAAGTATCACAAGTGGCATATTCCGGCATCGATCGGGCTGGGCACGAGTCCACACGATATTTTTGACGAGTACCAGGAAAAGCTGGGTGCATCGATAGAGTCCCTGTTTCCCGTCATCGACACCGAGATCGGCAAGCTCGGCACGATGACCTGTCACGACGGCTGCACACCGGAAGTCTCGCGGGCACTCGGCTACAACGGCTGTGAAGTGATCTGCCACCCCGTTGCTCTGCAGGAAGTCGAGGGTGTCTCCGATCCATGGGATTTCTGGCGCTTTACCAGGAAAACCAGGGCACACGACAACATGTGCTACCTGCTCGGTTCGAACTGGGGCAGCGTCAACTACGACTATTATCCGCAGGCGTTCTGCCCGGGCAACTCGTTCATCATCGACTACACCGGCATGATGGTTCGCGAAGCACCCTATCCGGTCGAGCAGGTTATCGGCGCAACCATAGACATCGAAGCACTTCGCGAGCACCGATCCAGAGCCAATCACAATACCTGGATCGATGTCAGAACGGAGGCGTTCCGCGAAATCTACAATAGCCCCATCTATCCACCGAATCAGTTTCCGTCAGGCAAGCCGCCGCGCACTCTGTCGGACAAGCTGGGACCCGCACGCGAGGTTCTCGACAAGCTGTACGCTCGCGGCCAGTTCATGCCACCCGCCGGCAAGACCGTGGAAGAAATGTCCGGCATTCTCGAGCAGCGCATCCGTTACGCACAGGATACCGGACGAATGCGCAAGGCCGACGACTGAGGTAAGAACATGAGAGTTATCAGCAAGCTGGCACAAATCGATTTTCAGTTCGGAAAAATCGGGCGGGACGACAGCCTGCTCGTAATCGAGAGCGACCAGGATGCCAGGATGCCCTCGACGGTTTACGTTTCTCCGCAGGACGTCGTCGAGTTTCTGAAGCGTTTTCTCATCAGCCCGCGGGCAATCGTGTTTGTGCTGGGCTTGCCGTATTTTTTGTATCGCTGGAAAAAGTACGGCCAGACGACAGCATCGGAACGGTCGCAAAAGAAAGCGTGGCCGACGGTCTAGTCAGGCGAAGCGGGCGATCGAGTACGGGGTGATATCGAGTTCCGGCGTTTGTCTGCCAATCAGTTGACCGACGAGGCGCCCCGTGATCGCCGACTGAGTCATGCCAACGTGGCCGTGGCCGAACGCATAACACACATTGGAGCAGGTCGGACTTCGACCGATAACGGGCAGGCCGTCCGGCAGGGATGGTCGATTCCCCATCCACTCGTCACGGTCTGACGTATCCGCTTCGGGAAAATAGTCCTTGATCGTCGTAGCCAGTATGTCGGTACGGCCGAAGTTGGGCGGGCACTCGAAATCCGCGAGTTCGACCGTGCCGCCGAGGCGCAGGCCGTCCTCCATCGGTGTCGCGACGAACTCATCGTCGGGAAACAGCAGTAGATTGCGAATATTCAGCCGGTTCTGACGAAGCGTCGTTGAATAACCGCGCTCGCTGTCGAGGGGCACGAAGTCTCCGATGTCCGCGCAAAGCGCTTTTGACCAGGCGCCGGCTGCCACCGTTAAATGTTCGAACTCCAAGGCTTCGCCGCCCTGCAGTATCAAACGCCTGGCGGTACCGTCGCTGTCGAGCTCGACGTTCTGCACATCGCCACTGACGACAACCACTCCCCTTGCATGCAGCAGCTCGTGCAGGCCGCGAAGCAAGCGCGCCGGGCTCCGCCAGTACCTGATTGCCGGGACATGAATGCCGTGCCTGATCGAGCGCCTGAGCGCCGGCAGACGATCATGAAGTTCATCCTCGGTGAGAAGCGCGCAAGATTTCCCCTGCTCGCGGAATAATCGCCAACGACTATCCCAGTCCTTACGCCGTCGTTTCTCATTCTTGTAGACAACCAGGGTACCGTCTTCGCTGATCAGGTCATCCAGCCCGGTGCCGGCGAGCATCTGCTGATGCGCCTCGTATGCCTTTGACATGAGCGCCTGTTGTGCGTCTATGACGTGCTGTGTATGTCCGGGAGTAATCGCCGAGCGCACGAACCGGGATATCCATGGTGCGAGACCCGGTATGCTTTTCGGTCTCAGCGTAAAGGGTGCCAGAGGATCGAGCATCCAGCCCAGACCCCGAAGAATATTACTCACCGTCGCAAGCGGTCGGACTTCACAGCTTGCGAAGCCACCCATATTGCCGCAGGACGCGTTGTCGTAGGCATACGGATTCCTGTCGACGATGGTGATTGTGGCATCGGGCTGCCGCTGGCTCAGGTACAGCGCTGAATAGCTACCGATAATGCCGCAACCGACAATCGCGTAGCGCCGCACGATTATCGTTGCTTGCGCATGGCCGCCATCACCGGCAGGAACAACAGCAAGGTTGCGGCGAACGCCGCGCACCCCAACCACAGTACGTTGCTGTAGTCGTTAGCTGTCACAATGAGTCCCGCGATGAGTGGTCCGGTCGCCTGCCCCGCAGTGTGCAACGCGCCCGAGAGTACGGTAAGACGAGAGCTGCTATCGATCTCCGCGGCAAAACCCAACACATAGGGATGGCCCAGATTGTTGCCATAATTGAACAGGCACGCGGCCAGGGTAAACGTCATACTCCCCGGAAACTGGAACAGCACCCCGATCGAAATCAGCGCAAACGCCATCGCGGCAATCAGCGGCCATACCCGGCCCAGCTTAAGGTCCAGCCAGCCTGCCGTGGCGCCGCCGGCGACGCCTGCAATCAATGATAATGACAGTGCGCTGGCAATGCCGGTCAGGTCTATTCCCTGCTGAATGCCCAGCCGCTCAAGAAACGACCAGACGCCCCCCTGGCCAACAAAGTACACGTAGTTTGCGATTATCAGGAACAGTAGCGGGACCGCGGCGATCGCGAACCGGCCTGTCTGCGCTGATCTGTCAGCCGTGCTCGTATCGCTACCGCCGATGCTTTGTTGCTGCACCCAAAACGAGCCCGCGAGCGCGAGTACCCCGTACAGCGACAGATTGACGAATAATCCGGTCACACCGGCTGCTTCGAGAAACAAGGGAAGAACCCGTACGTTGATCGCGCCGACGGTCAGCGATACTGCAAAATACATCCCGAAATTTCGATTCGGCTTACGTGTTTTTCCAAGAAGACCGAATCCCAGCGCCAGAAGCGCGCCCTCCAGGCTGCCAATCGCAAGGCGCAGTAACAACAGGCTGTCGTAGCTCGGTGCAAACACGCAGAAAATATTGCACGCCACGACGAGCAGCAATAAGCGCTGCGCCCACACCCGGCACGACACTTTGTGAATCCAGAAAAAAGCGGCCGCGTTCGAGAACGCCAGCGCGAAAATTTCGACAGACAACAGCCGGCCCGCCTGGGCAACGCTGAATTGCAGATGGTCGATATAGCCGCCGACCAGGAACGGCGCTATCGAAAAAGTAGCAACGGCGGTTTTGGCCAGCAGGATGCTGGCGAGAATCGCCTTCCACTCACCGCCTTGTAAATCAGTTGGACTATTGCGGTGCGACAACTACTGCACCGTCTTTGACGACCGCGTCGACATTCTTCAGCACGCTGATATTCTCAAGTGGACTACTGCTTACCGCAATCAGATCCGCAGCCTTGCCCACCTCTATCGTTCCGATTCGATCGCTCATGCCCAGCAACTCCGCGGCGTGAACCGTCGCTGCAACGATCGCCTCTTCCGGTGTCAATCCGTTCTCAACGTAAAACTCGAGCTCACGAGCATTGTTGCCATGTTTCGTTACACCTGCGTCGCTACCGGCAGCGATTTTTACACCCGCCTTGTGGGCGGCGAGCATACGCGGCCCGTGGTTATCGAGAAATGCCTGCATGATCTCGAGCATTTTCCCCTCTGCGCCCACGATATCCTCATGAATATTGTCCTGAACAGAGAGCGTGGGTACCAGGAACACGCCATTGCGTTTCATGATTTTGTGCGACTGTTCGTCGTTGTACGAGCCGTGCTCGATCGATGCCACTCCTGCCGATGCCGCCAGGTTGATTCCCTTGGTACCGTGGGCGTGGGCCGCAACACGAATATCACGGGTCGCTGCCGTCTCAACGATTGCGCGAAGTTCGTCCTCAAGGAATACGGACGGTGCGCTCTGGTAACCGCAGGGCTTCGAACCGCTGCAAGTCGCATACACCTTAATGACGTCCGCGCCCATATCGATCTGCGCGCGCGTCGCACGACGGCAACTGTCAACACTTGCGCAGGACCCGGCACCGTCGTCTGCGCCAACGCGAATCGTATGGGCCGCGGTGAATATCCTCGGACCGCTCAGATTGCCGTCGTTAATGGCGTCTCGCAGCGCAGTGATGTGCCAACCCTCGCTGCCCACATTACGAACGGTCGTGTAACCCGCATGCAGCGTTTTTTGAGCGTTGGATATTGCCGTAGCAAAATTGTAGACGTCGTCCTTTGCCGACTTGTACTGCTGCGCGTATCCGTCACCGATACCGTGGCTGCGCTGGCCGTCGACACCGAATTCGAATGACAGGTGAACATGCATGTCCATAAGTCCCGGCAGCACGAAATAGTCCGAGAGATCGAGCGTGTCGACAACGGCCTCGTCCGAATCGACGTCGACTTCATCCCGACTCACGAAACCGTCCAGTACCTCGTGGATGATGCCATCGCGGACCACAATAGTGACCTGTTCGACAGCTGCTTCTCCGGGGACAGCGAGCAAGGAACCCGCATGGACAAGCAGATACTCGCTGGGTGCCTTTGTTTCTTCAGCATCGGCGAAAGCGGCGACGGCACCAGGCAGGGCTATCGCCAATGCGGTCGAAACGACCGCGGTTTTTCGCATAATTTCGCTAATCACTGTTCACTCTCCTGTAGACGGCAAGGGCATCTGTTTCGGGAAATCGGGAATGACCACGGGCGACATGGCCTCGACCTGGCCGAGCAGCCAGTTGATCGCATGCTGTAATTGCTGGTCGTTGCCCCGCGCCAGCTCACCCGGATTGTTTTGAAGATCGACATTCGGACGGACACCCTCGTTTCCTTCCGCCCACTCTCCGTTGGTGTCGTAAACGCGTTGCGGCGGTGCGGAAATAAACCCGCCGTTGATCAGGGACATTCGCATTCCCGGACCGATTAAACCTCCCCAGGTGCGCGTACCGATGAGTGGGCCCACTCCGGCCGTCTTGAACAGGAACGGGAAGCCATCACCACCGGAGTAACTCCAGCTGTTAATCAGCATCGCTTTCGGGCCCCGGTGCGCGAGCTCCGGCAGAGGATAGTCGTTGGCGTTTCGCGAGCTGAAATAGTTCAGCGGCGGCCTGTTAAGCAACTCAACAAAACGGTCGCCGAGCGCCCCGCCGGTATTAAAACGTTCATCGACGATAAGCGCGTCCTTGTGGTATTGCGCGCGGTACATCTGCATCAGCTCATTCTGACCTTCGGCACCGGTGTTCGGTACATAGATATAACCGATCCTGCCGTTCGACGCCTCGTCGACGAATGCCCGGGTCTCCTCCACCCACACGAGTTCCCGCAACTTACGTTCGCTGTCGAGTGTTTTTACGCGTACCGAGCGGCTGTTCTTACCGTCCGCGGACGATGCGATTGTCAATTCCACAACATCATTGGCGAGGCCGCGGAACGGCGCCCAGGGTGCACGGTCCGTCGTAAGTCGGCGACCATTTACCGAGAGAATATAGTCACCATCGCTGACACCGAGCGATGCGTCATCCAGCGGCGAATGATGCGTGGCGCGCCGGACACCGGGACGCAGGATCTTCGAAATTCTATAAGCACCGTCACTAACTGCAAAATCGATACCCAGCAGACCGATGTTAGTGGCATCCCGACGGTTGTATGGCGGTTCGACGGATACGTAGACGTGACCCGCGGCCAGTTCACCATGCAGCTCACGAACGACCGCCGTCAATTCCTGCTCCGAATGTACCTTTGCGGCAAGCGGGCGATAATGGTCTCTGGCAGCCTGCCAGTCCACACCGTGCAGCCCGGGATCGTAGTAGAAATCCCGCTGATACCGCCACGAATCGTCGAACATCTGCAGAAATTCCTGCTGCGGATCGATTTCGGCCGTCAGGTTTTCAACGGCCAGCTTTTTGGCGTCTTTGGAGTCCTTTGCCGCGAGCAGCAGAAAATCCCTGCCTGATCGAACCAAAACACCCTGTGGCGTCGCATCCAGCACCCGCGCCCTGCTGCCGCTCCAGACCGTTTCCGTCTCGTTCTTACCCAGCTCCAGTTGCAGCAGTTCGGACTGTCCGTCATCACTCCGGAGTACCGAAAGTTTGTTGCCCTGGAAAGCCAGCCCGGAATAACTGCCGCCGGGAAAAACCAAGCTACGCAATCGCGATTCCGCACCGCCAGATTCAATCGCAACCTCACCAGCAGGCTCCGGCAACTGCCAGCCGTCGGCGCCCGGCGCTGCCGAAGCAGCGGTAAGCGGCAGAATTGATATGAGCATCGAATCCTTATACGTAAAGGTCGAATCGATATCGCCGAATAACGGTGCAAAATTCCGGTAGCTAATGGCCGCAATGTAATTCCCGCCGGGGTCGAACACGGGATCGAAATCGCTGTAAAAACCGGAGGTCAGCTGCTGCAGCTCGCCTTGCCTGACGTCGTAGACGTAGATCGACTGATTGCGATTCAGCCCAGCCCTCGAATAGGTAAACCAGCGGCTGTCATGAGACCACGAAATACGGAACTGAGGCATATCCCAGTGATAGCGCCAGTTGCCCTGGTCGATGCGCGTTGCTTTACCGCTGCCGGTTTCGACCAGCCATATCTGCTGCGTCTGATCCATAAACGCCAGGTAACGTCCATCAGGCGACCAGAACGGCCGGTAGCGAAATCCGGACTCGAAACCGGTCAGTCTTTTGCTATCGCCAGACTCCAGATCGCGAACATAGAGCTGGTACTCACCGTCGACGTCACTCTGATACGCCACCTGTTTGTTGTCTGCTGAAATCGTCGGGAATCGTTCAGCGGCATTTGAGGAATTCGTAATGTTGAGCGCGCTGCTCCGTTTCGTGTCATACAGCAGGACATCGCCCCGCGCCTCGAACGCAATCTTGCCGTCAGGGCCGACGCTGGCGCTTTCTATTCGCTCTTGCAGAGAAACCAGTTTCCGCGAATACTCGTCGCGCGCAATATCGATGCCGATATGAATCTGCTCTGCTTCACTGCCGCTATCGCTGTACAGGAACAACTTGCCGTCGAGTTCGAAAACGATGCCCGCTTCGCCAATCGACGGGTTGCGGACGTCGGCATCCTCAAACTGCGTGATCTGTTGCGCTTCCGCGTCGGAGTTTCCGAGCGACCAGATATTGCTGCGTCGCGCAGGACCGCGCTCCGACAGGAAATACAGTGCCCCGTCATCAAGCATTGGCACAGAATCCGGTGCCTCATGATCGGTCAGTTTCTGTGTTTCCCCCGACTCGACGGCGTACGACCAGATATCCGGCGCCCGGCCTCCGAGGTATCGTTTCCACACCTCTTCCTGAAAATCCCGAAGATAGCTGAAGTAAAGCGTCTGGCCGTCCGCCGACATGGCCGCCGTTTCGACATAGGGCAATGGCAGAACAGTGGGCAGCCCGCCGGATGCATCGACCTCGAACAGTCGATTATAAGTCGCGCGCGGACTCTGCATTGTACTCTTGAAGAATATTGATTCGCCGTCGGGATGCCAATCGACCATATCGTCCCGGGCCGGATGATAAGTGAGGCGTTGGATACTGCCGCCCGTCAGGTTGACAACGAAAACCTCCTGGTTGTCATCCACGGTCGCCGAATACGCGACACGGGTGCCACTCGGGTCGAATTTCGGATGCCTTGGCCGCTCCCCAATATCCGACAATAAACGCGCCTGGCCTCCGGCAACCGGAACCGTCCAGATCGAATCTCTGTAAACGAATACGACATCGTTCCTGGAGACATCCGGAAACGACGCAAAATGCACTTCGTTAACCGCGCCGGCATGGTGGCTGAAAAACAGGCCGCTTGCGACCGCGACCAAGACAGGGACTAGGGATACTCGAACAGGATTCTGCACCGGCTGGATACTCCAAAAAAGAAAAGCGGGCTTCGACGCAAAACAGTGTTCTGGACGAAGCCCGCGATTGGTACTGCGGGGGTAAAACCGTTCTTGCCTCGACACGAAGTCGAGAACAACAATCTATGCTGCTACTTGGTCCATGCTGTCCAACGCAGATTGAACACGGGCTCACGCGGACGAACAGTTACACCGGCCGATCCGGACCCGACACCGGCCGCGTAGTCCTCATCGAGCAGGTTATTGACGCCGAAGGAAAGGCGCTGGTTTTCCCATTCGAGTCCGGCGCGCAGGTTGACGACCCAATAGTCATCCGGCGTAAACGGGTGTACCGCCATCAGCGGATCAGTCAGACCACCAAGATTAAAGACCGTATCGCGGTAGTTCGCCTCGAGACGAACATAGCCATTGGCGCTCGCCAGATCGAAGGAATAGGTGCCTCGCAGGCTTGCCGTATTCTCCGGCGCATCCGGCAACGGCAGGCCCGAAACGTCGGTAACCGTACCGCCAAGAATCGCGTTCCGGAAGTCTTCGTACTTCGCGTCGAGATAACCGTAACTCACACCGAGCTGCCAGTGCTCGCCAACCAGCGTTTCCACGTTGACCTCGATACCCTTCGCGCTGGCCTCCTCGGCATTCTGGATACGATCCAGCGGCACGAATTCGCAGTTTTCATTTCCTATCTGCGGCCTAAGCGAACCATCGGCTTCCCGGCAGAAGGTCTCTCTCAACGTCGTCTGAAAGTCGTCCCAAACCATGGAGAAAATCGCTGCCTCCACCCGGGTACGACCCTCGTTGAGCGCGGCCTTCACGCCGATTTCGTAGTTGGTCAGCTTCTCCCTGTCGTAAATACTGGAGTTGACGCCGCCGGAATCCGGGTTGGCCCGGGCGCCCGCCGCCTTGTAACCCTGAGAAACGACGCCGTAGCTCGTCCAGTCCTCGTTGATGTTCCAGTTAAACGCCAGCCGCGGGGAGAAATCGGAATCGTCGTTGGTAACGAATGTGCCGATCGTCTGCGGACGTCGGCCACCGCTGATGGAGCCGTCGATTACGGGAAGCGGCCCATTCAGCTGATCCGGACGGAGCGCACAACCCGCCGCCGTGTCGAGCGGGTCGCCCACCGCGCGCCGTCCGCAACCGGCAAACACGTTGCTCCAGAGCTGTTCCTCTTCATCGTCGGAATAGCGCGCACCGAGACTGACATTCATCGTGTCGTTCAGATGCCAGGTGAAATCCGCAAAAGCACCCCAGCCATCGCGTTTCATGTTAATGGTGTTCTCGTTCGCGCTGTCGCCCGCCATCCACGGACCGAGGAAGTCGAGAATAAGAATTTCGTTGTTGGCAACGAGCTCGTCCGAATAGACTAACGCACCAACCGTCCATTCCAGGCGGTCGGAACCGAGGTTATACAGCCGGAACTCCTGGCTGACGGACTCAGCCTTATAGTCATTCTTGCGATCTACCCACGGCCGACCGGACTGGTCGAGGTCGAACAGCTGATTCATCGAACTCGTCGTGCGGCCCGTAATGGACTTGAACCCGAGGTTCTCACCCGTATAGGTCAGCCTGAGATTGAGAACCTCGTCCTCAAGATCCGTAAAGCCCGTCGTGTCACGGCAGGCTTCGTCTTCCGTCGAGGTACTCAATCCACAGGTGTACAACGGGTCGTCGAGGTCACTGCCAAAGCGGCCCTGAAGCCCGATCGCCACCGTATTCGACATGTCGCTGTTTTCGGTGATGGAACTCGCTGAGAAATCCGCAGCCCATTCATCGTTGATATCCCAATGTGCGGCGATACGTACAAGCCGATCGTCGTATCCGCTATCGCCGCCGTCACTTAGCGGTGACACATTCTCAACCTGACCGCCATTGCTTTCACTGTACATCGCGGCCCGCACAAAAAACGTGTCCGATAGCGGGATATTGAGAACACCTCCGACCTCGAAGGTTTCAAAGCTGCCAACGCCGACATCGACCTGGGCATATAACTCGTCCGTGGGTTTTTTGGTGGTCACGTTAATCGCACCGCCCGTGGCATTGCGTCCGAAATAGGTACCCTGCGGACCGCGCAGTATCTCGATTCGTTCCACATCGTAGAGCGGTGGATTGGAGGTTCCCCTCGCCGCCGTTGCGGTACTGAACTCATCGACATAGACGCCAAATGAACTCGTTGCCGACACGCGCTCGGCGTTTTGCAGATCGGAAATACCGCGTATAGCGATTGAAATGCCTCGCGGTCCTTCACGCTGTGAGTCGGTAAACGAGACATTGGGGGTCGCAGCGAGATAGTCGGCGGCACCCTTCATATTATTCTGGTTGATGATCTCCTCACCGAATGCCGTAATACTGATTGGCACATCCATCGTGGACTGCTCACGACGTTGGGCGGTAACCGTAATTTCCTCCAGCGTTGTGGCACCGCCTTCCGAGTCTTGGGCGCTCGCAAGTGGTGATAGCAACATCACAGAAAACAGTGCGATGGAGAGTTTGGGCAGGTGTTTCATTCTAATCCCCCTGAGGTGCGGGTCGTTTCCCGCTTGCTGCAATAGTCGGCCGACGAGTTGCCGGCAGTTGATTTATATATAAATCATTACAAATTAATTTTATACCTAAAGCTTTTTTCATGTCAAATTAGTTTATATATAAGCTAAGCAATAGAAAACCTGTCTGTCGAAAGAGCAGAGTTGCAAAAACGCTATCCTCCTAAATCCTTATTATATATATAGTTTATGCCATTAACTTACTGTCGTAAGCAACCGTATTTGGTTTTAAACGGGCCTGGGGCTTTACTTTAGAAAGCGAACAACGGTAATCTTGCTTTATATATAAACCTTTTTTTCAGCATTCGCTGGAACAACTTTCTTCAACACAGCATTGCCGGCGGGAGATGTATGGCAGAAATTACCGGTGCGGACGCGATTGTCGAATCGCTGCTCGCAAATAACGTAGACACAATGTTTGGCTTGCCGGGCGGCCAGCTCGACCACCTGTTCGATTCCATTTATCGAAGCAACGGCAAAATCAACATTATTCACTCCCGGCATGAGCAGGGCGCCGCATATATGGCACTTGGCTATGCACAAACGACTGAAAAAGCCGGCGTCTATGCGGTGGTGCCCGGGCCGGGCCTGCTTAATACCACGGCCGCCCTCTGCACGGCATGGGCCTGCAATTCGAAAGTACTCGCGATTTCCGGCCAGGTGCATTTGGACGGCATCGATAGCGGCTACGGCCACTTACATGAAATCCCGGATCAGCTGGGTCTGATTCGGCACCTGACTAAATCCGCGGAGCGAATTGAAGACGCTGCGGAAACGCCAGCTACGATGGAGCGCGCGTTTCGCGCACTGCATTCAGGGCGGCCGCAGCCGGTCGAAGTCGAAATGCCGATGGACATCATGGGTGAAAGAAAGGAAATCGCATCGGCCGTTGTTGCCGGTCGGGATCCCGTCCCGGCGATCGACGATGAGCAAATCAAAGCAGCTGCGGCTCTGTTACTAAAAGCCAAACGGCCGATGATCGTCATCGGTTCCGGCGCCCTGGACTCAGGAGGCTCGCTGAAAGCGGTCGCAGATCGCCTGCAGGCACCCGTCATGTCGAAACGCAAAGGCAAAGGCGTCATTTCCGACGACGATTATCTTAGCCAGAACCTGCCCGCCGGTCACCGCCTTTGGGGCGAGGCGGATGCGGTGCTCGCGGTTGGTACCCGACTGAAAATGCCACTGACAATGTGGGGCAAGGATGATGATCTAAAACTCGTACGGGTCGATATTGACCCGGAAGAGATCTCGAGAATCTGTGAGGCGGATATCAGCATCCTCGGCGATGCCGACAGCGTTCTGACCGCATTGGCCAACGAACTCGAACACAGCGGCTCGGCAAACGCCAGCCGGGAGGACGAGCTGACTGCGCTCAAGGCTGCGGTGAAGGCGGAGATGCACCAGCACGTGGGGCCGCAGATGGCCTACCTGGATGTGATCCGGGCAGTGATGCCACGCGACGGTTACTTCGTCGACGAGGTCACGCAGGTTGGCTTTGTTTCATGGTCTGGTTTCCCCGTCTACGAACCGCGGCATTTCGTATCCGCCAGTCAACAGGGAACGCTCGGCTATGGCTTTGCGACAGCACTGGGCGTCGCGGCGGCACACCCGGATAAACCGGTCATCGCGATCAGCGGGGATGGCGGTTATCTTTTCAATATTCAGGAAATCGCGACAGCGGTGCAGTATCAGCTCAATCTTGTCTCTATTGTCTTTAACGACAATACCTATACCAATGTCCAACGACAGCAGGACGAATGGTTTGAAGGCAGACGCCTCTGTTCCGACCTGCACAACCCGGACTTTGTGAAACTCGCCGATAGTTTTGGTGCCAGCGGCTATCGTGTCGACTCGCCTGAAGCGCTGAGGATTCTACTGCCAAAAGCGTTCGCCGAAGCGGGACCAACTATCATAGAAGTCGCGCTCACGGACCGTATGCCGACGCCGTGGCGCTTCATACTCATGGAACAAAATCGCCGCGCGCTGTGCGCCTGATCCAAACAACCGGTGCTACTATCGGCGTGATCACATCCTGGGGAGTACAAGCATGCCATTGATCTCTGCCGACAATATATTCGCTATGGGCACGGTTCTGATCGGCCTCGCGTACTTCGGCTTCTGGATTGACAATCACCCTATCGGCAAGAAGACATCCGGCGTAGTCTGGGTCCTCGTGCTGGCAATGCTGCTCTCCAATTTCCGGGTGATTCCGTATACGTCGCCCGCCTATGATTTTGTCGGTGGCTATATGGTATCGCTGGCGATTCCACTGCTGCTGTTCAAGGCGGACATCCGCCGCATCTTCCGGGAAAGCGGAAAGGTCATCGTTACGTTCTTCATCGCAACGGTGGCAACCGTCGCAGGCGCGATAATCGGTTTCTTTTTACTCGACCTGGGCGACGTTGGCGCCAAGGTAGCCGGCGCCTACACCGGCGGTTACGTCGGCGGCGCAGTAAATCTGCTCGCGGTTTCCCAGGTCGTCGAAATGACTGAGGCAGAGTTCACCGCGGCGATCAGCGCCAGCAGTATGGTCAGTATCCTCGCGCTTATGACGCTGATCGCGATTCCGACCATACGGCTGATCACGCGTTTTATCCCGACGCACTTTTCGGACACCATTGACGAAGCCGAGAAACAAAAGCTGAAGGACTCCACACGTTCGAAGGTTTACCTGCGCCACCTCACCGGAGCGCTGGCACTGAGTTTCGGCATCTGCGCGATCTCGGGCGCGATTGGCGATGCCATAGGCCAGACTCAATACAACATTCTCTTTGTTACGATCCTGACAATCGTGGTCGCCAACATTTTCCCGGCCGCCATGGACCGACTGGAGGGCGAATTCGAACTCGGCATGATATTCATGTACGTATTCTTCGCGATGGTCGGTTCCAGCACCGACGCGACCGCATTCCTTGACACATCGCTGGTCCTGTTCTTCTACGGAATGACGATCATCATAGTGCACCTGCTGATCGTGCTCGGCGCAGCAAGGCTGTTGAAAATAGACCTCGCCGAGGCAATTGTTGCTTCCGGAGCGGCGCTTGTCGGCCCGGCGCCAACAGCCGCCATCGCAATTACGCAGGGCTGGCGAAGCCTCGTCACACCAGGAATAATGTGCGGCATCTTCGGCTATGTCATCGGTACGTTCGTCGGCGTCGCCGTTACCAAGTTCCTCGCCTAGATACCGGCTTAACCCGATGCAAAAAGCCGGATTATCCCTGACGGCCCTGGCCGGCCTGTGCCTGCTTTACACGGATGCCTACCCGGGTGACACACGCTCACCGAAGCCGGACGCGCATACCGCCCCGAATATCATTCTGATTGTCGCCGACAATCAAAGTCCGTCGCTCCTGGGCACCTACGGCAATCCGACCATCAGGACGCCGAATATAGATCGACTTGCCCGGGAGGGAATGACGTTCAGCAATGCCTACGCCGTCAGTGGGGTGTGCTCACCGACCCGTGCAGCGCTGCTTACGGCTTTGATGCCGTCGCAGACCGGTGTCCATAATGCGCTGCCGACGGCGCCGGAGAAGATCGGGATAGAGGACTGGTCAGCGATCGAGGAATTCCGCACGCTTCCGATGACCCTGGCTGCAGCTGGTTACACAACAGCCCTGATCGGGAAGTATCATCTTGGCGGACATGACAAACCCCAGATCGGTTTCGATCACTGGGTGACCATGCCAACGGGTCACACCAAATCGTTTCTCGATGCCGCCGTCATTAACAACGGTAAAAGGGAACTCGCCGACGGCCATATTACCGACTATTGGACGGATCGGGCAGTCGAGTTCATCAACGAACAGGCGGACGACAAGCCATTCTTTTTGATGCTCGCTTACAACGGTCCCTACATGCTGCCACCCGTCGTTACGGGACCGTCCCAGAATCGACACGCTGCGGAGTATCGGCTCGACACGCCGGATTTCCCTCAGGAACCGGTGCATGCCTTCCTGCAGAACTGGGCGATGAGCGGGTCTGCGAGCGAGCACATGAGGCGCGAAGCAACGCATGCGTGGGCGGCCATTGGCGCGCTCAACAATCGACAGGCCATGATAAACACGGCGGCCGAAACAGCCATGGTGGACGACGGGGTCGGCCGGGTCCTTGAAACGGTCAGGAACAGAGGCATCGACGACAATACGCTGGTCATCTACACATCCGATCAGGGAACTGCGTACGGTCAGCATGGCCTGTGGGGCAACACGTCGTGGGCATTTCCGTTTCCCGCGTATGACTCTCACCTGCGCATACCGCTGATCATCAGCCACCCTGGCGCTGTCTCCCGCGGCAGTAAATCTGACGCACTGGTCAGTCAACTGGACCTGTTCCCGACCATCCTTGACCACATCGGTCTGGACAACGTCGAGATATCCGGTTCACCGGGCCACAGTATCGGCGCTCTGTTGAGCGGGCAAAGCGTGTATCAGGATAATCCGGTGTTTTTTGAGTTCATTACGGTTCGCGGCATCCGCACAACGAATTGGAAATACGTGCGCCGTTTCCCTGTCGGCCCGGACGAACTGTACTTCATTCGCGAAGATCCGGATGAAATCAATAATTTGATTGCCGATGCCCGTTACGAAGATATCCGGGAAGCGCATGACGAGTTGCTCAGCAGCTATTTTGAAGAGTACTCAGACCCCAAATACGACCTGTGGAATGGCGGCACCGGCAAGGGCCGTTTGCTCGAAGACTACGGACAAAACAGTATCTTCGAAGACCGCTTTCAGAATTGGCAACCGCCATCAATCGACAAGGCCATCCCTTTTACAGGCGACTAGCAGGCCGGCATGAGCTGCAGATCACGGCGTGTAGTCGACTTCACACACGCCGCCGACGCGCTGCATGCTGTCATCCGTGTATTGCATCACCTCAATAAAAATCCCGTTGGGGTCATGGCAGGTGAACATCCACAGCCGATCAGCGCTGAATTTCTTTTCGCTGACGTCTATGCCCGCGCTGATAGCGATTTCACGCGCCGCGTCTATATCATCCGCTTCGATAGCGAAGTGCTTGATGACGCCCTCGTCCTGCGGCTTTCGGTTCAAGACGACTTCGACGAACGACTCGTTCTCGAAGGCGAGATAAAAACCGACAAGAAGACCGTCTTTATTCCTGAAATCGAATTGTCGACGCAGCCCCAGGCCTCGATAGAAAGACTCTGTTTTGTCGAGGTCCTGAGTCTCGATGCAGACATGTGCGAGTTTTGTCATTCTGCCGCTCCGTCCGCTGGCGCTTCGCCACCCTCGCTCCACCACTCGGTTCCGGAAACGCCGCGTAAGAACGCGTCCCGTTCCGCGTCATCCTGCGCAAACATCTTCTGCAGAACGGTGGCCGCCACAGCGTCTGCCGGCCAGCGCAACTGACTGCCATCGGATGCCGCGATTTCGACCATCAAGCTGCCAACCTCTGCAGGATCGAACGCGCCCTTGAGGGACTCGTATATGCCACGCAGCTTGGTTTCAACCAGAATTCGGTAGGGCGAGTCTTCGGGATAGCCCTCCGGAAGCACGTCCTCGTCCTTGTCCGGAAATATCTGCGTACTGTACATACCAGCTTGGATCAGCGATAACCTGATATTCCAGCGATCGACTTCGTGACGCAGCGCTTCACTCGCACCTTCCAGTGCAAACTTGCTGCCCGTATAGGCAACGTCACCGGGTAGCCCGGCGATTCCCGACAGGGAACTCATCATGATAATGTGGCCGCTACCTTGCGCCCTCATTTGCGGTAAAACTGCCTTGCTAAGCAGCATCGGTCCAAAGAAGTTGGTCTCCATTACCTGCCGGAACCTGGATTCGGTCAGGTCTTCGAACGCCCCCGGGTGCAGGATTCCCGCGTTGTTGACGAGAACATCGATTGCGCCGAACTCGGCAACAGTACCGGCTGCGAATTGCGAAAACGAACCAGGGTCGGTTACGTCGAGACTGACGATGTGGACGGCTAACTCCTCGCTCTGCGCAGCGTCTCGCAGCGCTGCCGAGCGACTGGTATCTCTCATCGTAGCGACAACCGTATCGCCATTGCGCGCGAACGCCAATGCCGCCTGCAAACCGAAACCACTGCTCGAACCCGTAATGACAACGACCGCCATATGCTTTTCTCCGTCTATTTTTCCATTGGGTAGCACATGCCGACCTGAGCTCGAACTCGGTCCAGCGTGCGCATGATTGTGAGTGTTTCGTCCAGAGGCATTATCTCGGACTCCGTACGGCCGTCGCGGATCGCCGCCGCAGCCGCCATCGTCTGGTACTGATAGCCGTTGGCGATGAACGGCAGCTCGAAACGCTGCACTTCCTCGCCGTAAATTTGCAGATCGAGCCTGGTTGGAGCAAACATCGGGGCATGAACGTAGATTCGCCCGCGGCTACCCAGGACAGTGATATCCGGCGATGCCGAGGCATTGAGTGATACATACAGCATCGCAGTCGCACCGGTATCATGCTGCAGCAAGACGGCGTCCTGCTCATCGATGCCGTATTCACCAACACGACCGCAGGCCTTGATCTCCGCCGGTGTACCCAGAACCATCGATGCAACCGAGACCGGATAAACGCCTGCGTCCAGTAACACCCCACCGCCAAGCTCCGGCTTCCATAAGTAACTACCGTCTCCTCGTTCCGGCTGAAACGCCCCGCCAGCAAGGAGCAACTGGACGGAACCGATTGCGTCATCGGCAAGCAGCTGGCGAAGCTTCACGAAGGATGGCAGAAAGCGGCTCCACATGGCCTCCATCAGAAACCGTTTTTGCTGACGTGCAGCGTCCACAATCGCGCTTGCCTCGGCAGCGTTGATAGCGAACGGTTTTTCGCACAAGACATGCTTGCCGGCCTGCAGGCAGAGAATACTGTCGTCTTTATGGCGCGAATGCGGCGTCGCGATATAGACGAGTTCTATATCGGGATCGTTCGCCAACTCAGCGTAGCTCGAAAAACACTTTTGTATGCCGTGTTTTGCCGCGAACAGTTCCGCGGTAGACCGGGTTCGCGATGCAACTGCGACAAGCTCAATGTTGTTTGCATGTGCCAGCCCGTCCGCGAACGAATTTGCCATGCTTCCCGTACCGAGGATAGCCACTCTGACCGCAAGGTCGCGCACTGGCTTCAGTGCCCGCCGGCCAGCGAAAAACCGCCATCGACCATGAGGTTTGCGCCAGTGATATAGGACGCTTCGTCGCTTGCCAGAAACCAGATCGCGCTGGCTATCTCGTCAGGTTTCGCGGCGCGATTAAGCAGGCCGGTACCCGACGTCATATCGTAGAGCTCCGACTCACTCACCCCTTTCTCGGCAAAACGCTGTATGTGATAGTCCGTGATCGTTGTGCCGGGGCTGACCGCATTGATACGCACCCGATCAGATCCGTGCTCGATCGCAACACTTCTGACCAGGGCCAGAACGCCGGCCTTGCTTGCATCATAGGCTGCCATACCGGCAGATCCGCAGACAGCGTTGTTGGACGACACGACGACGATGGCACCACCCTCTCGCTGCACCATGCCCGGCAGCACCGCACGACAACAGTTGGCGACGCCTTTCAGGTTGACGGCGAGCACTGCCTCCCAGGTTTCGTCATCCGTTTCGAGCAGGGAGCCGCTGCTCTGAATGCCGGCGTTGGCGACCAGCACGTCTACTCTGCCGAAATCATCAGCCAGGCGCTCGCAGTCCGTTGCGCTCGATACGTCCAGAATGCAGGGCAGTGCCCGACCGGGTTCTGCGCTCATATCTGCGACCGTTCGCTCCAGCGCTGCTGCATTGACGTCAGCGACGACAACCTCGAAACCCTCCGCGATCAGCCGTTTTGCGGCGGCCCGGCCAATTCCCGAGGCTGCGCCTGTCACGACGGCTCGTCTGCGTTCTTCCACCAATCCTGTTTCTCCGATGAGTTAACGCTGTCGCCTCACGACAGCAGACTTGAACCAAGCAGCTATTCGGACTAAGGTAAAATAAGTTTATATATAAATCAATTCGGAGGACAGCGGTGCCCAAACGAATTATTTTTCCGCAGAAAGGACTCACTCGGCTGGACAGCTTCGAATTGCCTGAACCGGGATTAGACGATGTTCGCCTGCGGACCTTGTACAGCGTCATGAGTATTGGCACGGAAACGACGATACTGCATCAGAAATACGATCCTGGAACTCACTTCGCGAAGTGGTTTTCTTTCCCGCAACTGAAAACCGGTGTCCAGGCGGTTGCTTTGGTCGAACGCGTCGGTGCCGGGGTCGAGGAATTTTCGCCTGGCGACACTGTTTTCATGCGAATGGCGCACGGCTCCCACCAGGTTCTCGCAGCGCAAAACCTGTCGCCCGTTCCGGCGGATCTGGACAAAAAGGACGCCTGTTGGTGCGGACTCGCGAAGACCGCTTTTCGCGGCGCCTGGGCAGCAGGCTTCCGTTACGGGTCGTCGGTGCTGATTATAGGTGCCGGTCCGGTCGGCCAGATGGTAACCCGTTGGGCGGCCGCGGCCGGAGTCGATACGATTGCGGTAGCAGACCTCTCGGAGAAGCGCCTGCAACATGCGATGGCAGGCGGCGCAACGATGACCATCGCCGGCGACATCGCCGGACATGCAGGGCAGGTTGGCGCGATCGATAATGGCAGCGGCCCTGCGATTGTTATCGACACGACCGGCAATCCGGCAGCCTTGTCCTCGGCGATGAAGTTCGCCGCACGATTTGGAAAGATAGTCCTGCTCGGCGACACCGGCTACCCGGATCGCCAACACCTGTCCTCCGACCTCATGGAGAAAGGCCTGACCATCCAGGCGACCCATGACAGTCACGATCGCGACGGCTGGACTCAGCGACGCATTGACGCGGAGTTCTTCAAGCTGGTCGCAGATGAACGCTTCAAACTCGACGGACTGCTCACACACGAGTTTGCGCCCGAACAGTGCGAAGAAGCGTACCAGCTGGCCGAACAACAGCGCGGCGACACGATGGGCATTTTGTTTGACTGGACGCGAAGTGAGTACTGACGGTTGGAGCTTCCGATACCTGGGACAGTGTCTTTGCCGGTGTAGTTCTTAATCCGGTGTTGATCCGGGAGGGGCGGAGGGGGGGTAAACTCCCCCAGGCGGCCGCATAGGCCCACCCCGGTAAACACCAGGTAATGC
>JAJFKU010000057.1 GCA_021773035.1 Woeseiaceae bacterium | reverse complement strand
TGGGTGCAGTCTCGAAAGCCCGATGAAGAATCAGAGCGGGAACATATGACCGATTCTGTTGAAAAACTCTGTTTTGCGAGCGGAGCGAAAATTCACGAAGAATTGGAAATAGTCCTGAGCGCGATTGCAGTATCGGTTAGCTGTTCTGAGCTGCGCCAGGAGGGGATTTCATAGGAACTGCACTATCTCCTCGTATCTACGATACGAAATTGGCGGCAAATCGCAAATAGAATGTTGTTGAATTTCAAAACAGAGTTTTTCAACAGAATCGGCCAATACTTGCCCCTTGCAATAGAGGGGGCGCCAAGTTCTATGCAAAAGTTGGGGAAGGGTGGCGATCACTTAACTATTTGGCAATAGTTAGAATTCAAGCAGCCGTTCTCTCGTCAGAATCTGTCCACTCGCGCGGCATAGCAACCGGGTTTCGCATTGTGGATATGCAAGTAATCAATTCTCGGCTGTTCCAACAATTTTTCTAAAACCGGGACACACGCATTGCCATGCACGACGTCGGCGTCAACCATCATGCCATTCGCGTCAAATGCGCGTATGGATAGCAGACGTATCCTTAGTTGGTCCGGAATTTGGTTAAGCATGGGTGAGCAAGTCGTTGCTCCTTCTCGAACGAAGATGGCGTGTGTGGCTCGGTAGGGCGTATCCACTGCCAGGTGTTCATAGTTTACTAACAGTACCGACTCGCCGATTTCAGCGTCCTCAAGCGTCACGCGGCAAGGGTAGCCAGGTTTCGTTCGGACCTTCATCCGTCTGGCGTTGTGTTTCGCCAACGATTCGTCGTCGAGTCCAATAAGGTGGCTGAACTGGTTTGCGCTGAGCGCGCCAATTTGAAACTCCATAGCGATTCTCCGTAAATCGATAGTTCGTTACGGCGTATTGTACGAAGGTCTCGAAGCATTATTAGCCACTTTCGGACGTGGAACGTAAATGCGGTTGAGAGGTGTTCGCCCCGTTGTATACTGGACGTCTTCCGATGCGACCACTGTATCAGGCTCCCGCCGAATTACATTGTTAAGAACAGCTGCCCGGCTTAGTGGTTTTCTGTTCAGAATGGTCTTCTTCTCAGAAATTGTGGTACTCCGCGGCAATGGGACGAGGTATTGACCGATGTTAGTATCACCTCTGAGTTCTATTTCTGGAGCAATGCATCATGACGACGACAATTCGAGTCATTTCACTATTATGTTTCTTGTTGGGCGCATCCGCCTGCCAGCAAGCTGCTACTCCAGAACAGCAGTTACGGGATCGCCTTACGTCGGAAGTCGTTGATGCTTCCATCGGAGAATTGAGCCTGGTCAGTTCATCGACACCCGAAGGTCTGAAGATCGCCTGCCAGATTGATGTTCTGATGAATCCCGCCGGGGAAATGCTGATGCCGGCGCCGCTTGCTGAAAAGATCATCGCCGTAACTTCCAGTGCAGTGCCAGAGCTGTTTCCTGGTGCGGTCTATCTCAATCTATTGGTAACGACCTGGCCAGATACCGCGAAGTATCAGAGCCCCGAGTCGATAGACCTGGATGGCAATACGGTAAGGATGGGAATGAGTCGCACGGAAGCTCGCGCAGTGCTGGAGAACAGTGAATGGACGGTGTCGCATGAGGGATTAGACCAGTGGGGGCTTAGCGGCGGATGGCCCAGGAGGTCGAGCATCTATTTTGATAATAATTCCGAGGCCGCCAAAATCGTATTCCTGATCCCGGTACAAGAAAAGGCGTCGGGCGGTGGCGTCGGTTCGCTCGTTGCGGACTTTAACTTTCCACAGACTCCAGAGTAGAACTACGAGGTGGTGGTGTTTCGCAGTCGTAACTCAGTGCTTGTTAGCATCTTGGTGTCGTTTGGCTTCGTTCTTTCGGGGTGTGCAGAGGAAGAGAATCGACTCTTGCAGGAGGGCGCCGTGGCGCTTCGCGCGGGCGATTTTGAGCATGCCCGATCAATTTACGGGGAAGCGTGTGCCGACGGCAGTGGCAAGGGCTGCTTCATGCTGGCGGGCATGATCGATAGAGGAGAGGGCGGTGCGCAAGACTCCAGTCTTGCTCGAACGTTCTATAAGCGCGTGTGCAACGATAAGCAGTCGGCTGGGTGTTACAACTATGCGCTTTTTCTCGACGAGGGGCGTGGTGGTGTGGCCAACGATTCTGCTGCCCGGGAGTATTATGAGAAATCCTGTCGCGGGGGTATTGCACTGGGTTGTTACAACTTAGGGCTTATGTTTGACACGGGACAAGGTGGCGAATTCGATATTCAGCAGGCCGTTCAGTTTTATGACGCGGCTTGCGTCTTGGGTCATGAACATGCCTGCATGAAATCGAAAATCATCAAGGTGATAGGCCGGTGATGGCGGATACGGCACTGCAACCTTCTGCTAATCCGCCGTTACACGCTTTTTCGTAAGCGATTTTGGCGGCCTCCATATCTGTGACACCGCCTTCGCCTCTGATAATCATGTTGCCGAGATTGTAGCAGCCGCCTGCTACATCACCATTGCACGCTTTTATATAAAAGCTCCGCGCCCTGTTTTTGTCAATGGCTGTTCCCGCACCCATATCAAACACGACGCCAAGATTGTAGCAACCCGCTGCAACGTCACTATCGCAGGCTTTTCCGTTAGCCACCTGGGCTGCCACATGGTCCACTGCTCCACCCGCGCCAACGTTAAGCATGAAGCCGAGGCTTGCACAGCCCTCTGCAAAATTGCCGTCACAAGCCTTTTTATAAGCTCCACGGGCAGCTGTTTTGTCGACGGCGACGCCAACACCAAAGTTAAGCATAAAGCCAAGGTCAGAGCAGGCAGCAGCTACGGCCCCATCGCAGGCTTTGATGAGAGCAATGTAGGCAGCATCAAGGTCTGCGGGAGTACTATCATTTCCGTAGAGCAGTAATTTCCCGAGAGAAAAGCAGCCCTTTATATCATCCTCGTTACAGGCGAGCTCGAAGCGCTGGCGCGCCCCTGGTTGATCCATTGCGTCCTCTTGCGCGGCGTTGTCAGCCGTTTCTTTGTTCGCTTCCGAACTGCAAGCTGTCAGAGCAAGTAAAAAGCAGAGCGAAACTATCTCGAGTGTATTGATACGGATATTCACCTTTCCCCCAGGATGTCTGCATAAAATACGAGCACAGCGATCGTGAATATAGTCTGTGCAAGGCAGTGTTGGCAAGGCGACTACCACGAAGGGTCGAGCGGGAAGTCCAGAGCCTTCGCGCACTGGAATCCCACGCCACGTAAGAAGCACGAATACGATAGACTCGCACACACCATCCGGATTCAGGGAGATGTCGATGGCGCAGAAGTTCTTGTGCTTATTGATGATGATGCTGTTCGTCTGCGGAGCAGGCGCAGAAACGACGGAGCAGGACGGCGCAGTCGAGGAGACACCGCTGATCAAAGCGGCACGGGCCGGCGACCTGGAAGCTGTTAAAGCCGCTCTGGACGATAATGCCAGGGTCGATGCGGCGACGGCGGATGGCAATACGGCGTTGTTACTGGCGTCGGCCTGGGGTCATCGTGAGGTCGTCAGACATCTGATCGCAGCGGGCGCAGAGCTCAATTCGCCCGTCAAGGATGAAAGGGGCCCACTTGCCTGGGCCATTCGCGGCGGGTATGGGGGAATTGTCGCCGACCTCCTCGAGGCGGGTGCGGATACCGAGTCTCGCGATAGCGAAGGGCGTTCGCCGCTCATCATCGCAGCAGCGCGCGGTCACGTGGATATCGTAAGTCTGTTGCTGACAAACGGCGCAGACATTCATGCACGCGACGACAATGAATCTACGGCTCTCACGTTCGCATCGTTCAAGGCTCATGACGACATAGTGAAAGTGTTGCTGCAGGAAGGCGCGGAAGTTGATGCCATCTCGAAGGATGGGTCTACGTCGCTAATGCTCGCGGCGCATTACGGCCACACCCAGGTCGCAAAAACACTTCTGGCATCAGGCGCCAATGCCCATCGTGAAAGCAATGATGGCAGGACAGCGCTCAATATTGCCGAAGATCTGGATCATTCGGATATTGTTGCCATGATTCCGGTGCGACGAGTCAGCAATGCAATCGTCGATCGGTATGTCAGTACCGGTAAAAAACCTGCTGACTCAGACAACTCAACAACGCCATCTCAATCAGACAACAACATAATCAGCGCGACCCATACACTCACCGGCGGAGCTATCAGTGCTGAAGAGCTCTTGTACGGTACCGGCCCCACGAGGAGAGCAGGGAAAATCGACGGCAAGACGATTGTGTTCGACGCCGAATCGGAAATCGCTGTGGTGCTGGCCTCCGGCATGACGAAAGAAGAAGTGCATCAGGCGTTCAAGGATGCGCACCTGGATTACGTGAAGATGACTGAGGATGAGTGGGCGGCTGGTGACACGATCGTCAAATTCGAAAACAATGTTTTTACCCGTTATGAAGCACACAGTTTCGGCAATGCTGCTGCAATTGCCGAAGCCGAAGCCGCGACGGCGCGGCTGCGCAAGCTGTCCGAAACCCTGGGGGCGGCAGATATTGCCGAGATTCGGCAACTGCTGCTTGACGGCGCCGATGTCAATGTTAAAAACGAGAGGTTCGGCGCAACGTGTCTTCTACGCGCAGCACAGATCGGAAATGCAGACATCGTTGCGCTACTACTCACCTCCGGCGCCGACGTCAACCTGGCCGACGACAGATACGGCATCAGCCCCATAGCCATTGCGGCCAGAAACGGCCGCGCTTCCGTTGTCGCAGAACTGATAGCCGCGAAGGCGGACATTAATGCCGTGGCCGACGCCGGTACAACCGCGATCAATGCCGCCGCAGAGCATGGCTACCTGGCGGTGGTCAGGCAACTGATCGGTGCCGGTGCGGACGTCAATATCGCGGATCACAAGGGCATCGCGCCTCTGACGTTTGCAGCTCAAAACGGCCATTTCGAATTGGTGGGTGCGCTGCTGAAGGCAGGAGCGGACGCGAATACCACTGAAAGCCACGGCGCAACGCCACTCATTCTGGCTTCGCAGAACGGAGATATGGATATTGTCACTGCACTTATCGGTGCCAAAGCCAATGTTGATGCCCGTTTGATTGGCGGAATGACTTCACTTCACCTGGCCGCACAGTACGGTTACCCAAACGTCGCTACAGCGCTGATAGACGCGGGTGCTAATGTTCTGGCGACAGACTCCAAGGGTTTATCCGCGCTCGACATAGCCAAACAAAAAGGTCACATCGATATTGCCAGAAAACTTACGCTGGCGAGCAGCAGCCAATAGCTGACGCAGCTCAGCCTTGTAACCTGTCGGCTGCTGCGCGCACATCGGCGTTTCCTATATATCTCTTCAAAGAGTAATAGGCGCCCATAAGGTAAATAGTCGTACCGATGTAGGCGGGGAGATTCCACGAGAACGAGTAGCCGGGTGAAGGCGCGGAATTGTGGCCGATAAAACCCGCCAGGGCGACGACAAGCAGAATTGCCATAATTGCGGAGGCAAAAAGCCAGATCATTATTGGAGTAGCCCGTCTTTTTCCGGTCACGTTTCCATCCGCGCCCAACTCGGGGATGTTGGACTTGGTATATATGCCGACCATGAGCGCCAGACTGTTGAGCAACAACATCGCACCAAAGACGATGGATAGAGCGGCTGACTGGTTGTCGCGGTTTTTCAATGCGACACGCATCGGCAGCTCGACGTCATACGCGTCCAGGACTCGTCCGGCTGCCTGAACAACGATGTTCTCCTTCGAGTTACGCGCGATCTCCAGCAGCGATTTTTCTACTTCCGGGCTCAGCCGGGCATCGTTGTCATCGCCAGGTGACTGCAGAGCAATGATGTCCGTTCTCAGGCGCCAGGGCATATTCTCATTGTCCGCATATCTCAGGAAAAGGGCATCGCTATCTCTGTCGACGAATACCCGCAGGAATTTTCGATAACTCCTGAAATCGTCTTTGTGCATGGCCAGCGCCGATATGATTCGTGGTTCGTATTGCTGAACACCACCTGTCGCGTTCATCAATAAATATAATGAGACCTGTGCCATTTCGGTCGTGGACGAATCCGTAATGTAATCGGCCGCCATGTCACTTATTTCTTTCGGTACGCCGGTCTCCCTGTAGTGATACAGCAACCTGTACCCCGACTGAATTCGGAGGGAGTCAACTCCGGCACTTGCGAAATAGAATTGTGCGCTGGTGAGCGACTCCGCGGACAGTGGGCGAATCGGGATGCTCAAAATGGCATTTGTCCGGGGCGCGTATTGCCCCTCCCGTTCCAGCCACGCAGTAAGACGCTGAGACTGGTCGTCCGTCAGTTCGTGTTGCTGGACATAGTCAGAAATTAGTTCAACGCCGGATTGAAACTCACTGGGACCACGCAATGTAAGTAGCATCATGTCACCAACCTGCGACGGGTACGGTGTTTCGTGCATTTGGGTCAGCGCTTCGGTGGTAGAAAGCGCCAGCCTCGCGAATTTGGTATGCAGTTGATTCCAGGCGTCTGACGGCGTCAGGAAAGCCTGCGTAATCGAGTCTGTCAACGCGAGTTCGGTTGCCTCGTCAAGCGAATAAGATGTCAGCAGCTCGAGCGCGGCCACCCTGATGTCCATGCGAGCATCTGTTTGTACAAGGTTTACAAGCATGTCCACAACAGATTGTGGCAGTGGGGCGTTAGCGCTTAAGGTTGTCAGGCCGGCAAGCGCAGCGTCGCGCATTGGGTAGTAAACCGGGTTTGACTCAATGACCTTTTGAAGTGTCGCAGCGGTAGAGGCAAACCGCTCTGCGTCTGAGGCCGTTGCTGCCAGCACATCAATTTGTAATCGTCGCCGGCTCGTATCAAGGCCTGTAACGAGGGTTGAATAAACGGAATCCGGAAGCCGTGCCGGAGTTGTCGACAGTGCCTTTACAATTTCCGCACTGCCGTATTGTCGATAGTCAAGATTACCGTTCAGGCCCTGCGCCAGATAGAGGAGGGCTTGTTCGCTTAACGGTGAATGACGTGTCGCCGCCGCGACCAGTTTTTCAGAATGACGATAAGCCAGGTCTTTATCGGTCATTGTCAGGCGGATAATTTCATCGATGTGCTCGACCGACATTGGACCCGCGGCCATACGCCCCAGGACAGCCTCTGTCGCGGCTCGTTCTGCCTGGAATTCGGTTACCGCTGCCAGGTTGGCGATCAGTTGGTCGTCACCTTCAGCGCCCTGGGCGGTGGCAGTCAAGGCCAGCGCAGCCATTGCCAGGAACGCACGTAAATTGCATGGAATCAAGCGCATGAGAGTCAGCTTAGCACTCAACAGGCTACTTTCGGCAAACAGCGTTGCTACAGCGGTTTGCAGGACACATCGAAATCGACGCCGTTGCCAGCATATTCTAAGGTTGGGTTAGAAATCGTACTCGTTTGCATGGATTGCCTTGGCGATTTCAACCGCCGCTATCTGGGCATAAATCACTTCGCTGATAATC
This sequence comes from Woeseiaceae bacterium, assembly GCA_021773035.1. Classification (GTDB taxonomy): domain Bacteria; phylum Pseudomonadota; class Gammaproteobacteria; order Steroidobacterales; family Woeseiaceae; genus UBA1847. The sequence goes on along the minus strand of JAJFKU010000057.1, from coordinate 5,283 downwards.
TCGCTGTCTTCTATGGTCCCGTTTTTGTTGCGGTCGTCATACTCACCGTCAATCCGGTTGCTTGCGGTGATTACAAAAACTTCATGATCGACAAGGTACTGAGAATAGTAGTTGTGCGAGGCGGTGGCGCCGGAATGCGCGTGGATCATCCCGCGACTTGGTGATGCAATGATCGACCAGCCATAGCCATACCAGAGCAAGTCCTCTCGGCGTCCAACCGCGTTTGGGTAAGTTAACTGGAGAATCCCGTTCTTCACCATTGGTATAGCCGCGTGCGACAGGATAATCACCGCCATTGTAACTCCAGATCGGCGCATCTAAAAAATCAGTGTGATTTAGTTCAAAAGGCATGAACAGGGTTCGATCTATGAAGGTTTTGAATGGGACGCCAGAGATTCTCTCGATAAGGGCATCGGTGAGCGCATAGCCCATATCCGAGTAGGCGTAGCTACTTCCCGGTTGAAACAACAGTGGTTGCTCCAGAATTTTCTTTTCCATCGTTTCCCGCGTGATTTGTTCGTAAGGCTGAGCGTACTCGTCAGGAAAACCGGCCGTGTGTGTCAGAAGTTGGTGGATCGTGATGGACTTTTTGTCTGGCGGCACTCCTGGCAAATGCTTCGCGATGGAATCGTTCAGCAATAACTTCCCATCCCGTTGCAAAGCCACAATTGCTGCCGCGGCATAAGCTTTTGCGTTCGACCCGATATCCACTGCGGTATCTAACGAAAATAGCTCGTTTACACTATCGTCAGCAACTCCATAGGCGGTTTCAAACAGGACCCTACCATCCTTGTCGGCGATTAATACGGAGCCGGAATACCGGTCCTTCATATCGGCGCGAGCCATAACTGCCGACACTTCTCTAGCTATGCATTGTTTGCTGCAAGAATTAGTTTCGGGGAGCGCCGTGGTCGTATTTGAGCAAGCCGCAACGCATAATGACAGACCGGTAACCCAGTTGATCAATTGAAATTTCATTGGATGGACCCTTTACCTTTCAGTTTGACGTTTCTAGAAAGGCAGCGTCGACAGGTCATAGCGAACGCCATCCTTCCGAAGAAAGAAGACATGTCGCCGCAACGCAAGCATTCCGAACAGGAGTACACGCTCGAACGAGGCCCCATCCTACTCACCAGAAACCGACTAATCAATATCTTTAGGAAAAGCTTCTCGCTCATGGGAGCAGACGATGCACAAAGCAATAAAAATTGCCAGCGCAGAACCATGTCCAAGAGCGGTGTTCTGCATTATCCGTGACAGTTCGGCGTCCAATTGCACGTAGGCTGCTTCACTGCCCTGACGTAAGGCGTTGGGTTCCAGAGAACGTGCGTTTCAGGAGACTCCCAGGTCTGCCCCGAAGTTATGAGTTCCATCTTTTATGCTGTCGCGAGCCAAGTGAAATTCCCGGGTAAATACGCGGCTGAAGTTGGTTACGGAGTCTGTTGCCAGCACGCGAAACCGAATAATGCTGTCTTCAGTGTCCCAAAGTGCGTCCAGGTCTTCACCCGTTACGAACCGCCAGGCATAGTGAGCATTGGTATCGGTCTCGTCAAAGCGTTCCATCTGGAAGACTTTGGGCTTCTTTATCTCTATTGTTGTGGTCCAGTAAGTAATGCCGCCATTGACGTATTTCGGTTGCGCTAACGTCGCTTCGACGCAGACGTTGTGACAGGGTCGAGAGGAGCGGTTGATGGCCTTAAACGCAAAGTCAATCTCGTCCTGGTCTTTCTGCCTCGCTATCCATGGCGATATCTCTATTTTCGGGCGAAGTCTGAATAAGATGAACAGGAATACTGCAGAGGCAACAAGCCCTGACAGAATGCTTAATGCGATATCGGTGATAATGTGCATAGACGAACTCGGCATTTTAGTGATTCAGGCTGCTCAATCGGTGAGCACCTCAAGCGTACCGGCCTTTGCCAACATGGGTCGGCAATTCTTGGCAGGGCTCCGAACTTTAACACCTGATTCGAGCGAACAGCGGATCATTTGGTCCGGCAACACTTCGATCCAGCGTCGACTATTGCTCCACCAATTCCACTCGACGATTTCTGTCACGACCACTGTCGGAGCTATTCGTGAAAACAGGAGCTATAGGGCCGGCACCGACCGCTTGCAAGCGGTCAGGTGCGACGCCGTAGTCCTTTACCAAAGCTGCACGCACGCTAGTCGCACGGTCCGTGGATAGCTTCATGTTGTAGGCAAAGGTCCCCGTCGAATCGGTATGGCCGACAACATAAAAATTATTGTTGCCGAGCAATTTCAACAGCTTTGCAATCTCATCCAGCGCCGGCTTCGATTCCGTCATGAGAATCGCCGAGTCGTGTTCGAATTGAAGTCCGTCGAGTACTGTTCGGCCCAGTTCCTCAATATCCTTGCCCATGGCTTCTGCGTTTGCAACGACCAGGCCGGTTTCTGCTTTCTTAGTTTCCACCACCGTGATCAATGCGGCCACTTCGTCGCTGGAGTGCTGCTCCAGCGAAACGAGTACATAAATTGTATCGTCCGCGCGCTCCTTTTTGCCAAAGACTACACCGGTTCCACCACTCGACGATGTGCCGCTCACGACTTTGTTGACGGGCCCATTCTCACCCCAGGGGTTGTTGATATAGTAAATACCCAGCCAGCCACCTCCGCCAATGTCCTTCTTTACATTGGATTCCGGAAACATGCCCTCGGCGATGATCTCGAAGCCCGCAGCAGCAAGCGCATCCCGGTAATTTTTCCAGACCTCCGGATGTGTTCGCTCACCGCCCGTCAACGAATAGAAATTGCGAGTTACGCGGCCCTCGGTTTCCAACCACTCGCCGATTGTGCGATAGCCGGTGACAGGACCGACGGGAATCTTGTAGGGCAGGTAGTTATCGGTCTTGCACCATTGAAGCACCGATCCCGGATAACGCGTGATTGCACCGTGATCTGTACACTCGGCAGCGTCCTGGGCTGATGCTGGCGTCGTCGCTGCAGCCATGGCGTATATCAGCGCGGCAATGAGTGGCAGTCTTGTCATACCGTCTTCCTCTATTCAATTGGAACCGGGAATTATCGAGTGTTTATTGCACAGAATCAGGCATTCTGCAATTGTGGCTTAGCCGGTTTGGGCGATACCAATCGTCACCGGATCGACACTTCTTTGTCGCTGATCTCGAACACGTACACCGAACCGGTTCCGCCGGGCAATGCGATGATCGATGTAGGCGCTCCGATCATCACGGTGTCGCCGTAAAGCGCGACGCTCCAGCCGAAGACGTCATCCGCCGCGCCGTCGCTGGCGGCGAGCTTGGTCCGTTGGCCCCACGTGTTTCCGGAGCGGGTGAACACGTAGGCCGAGCCCGAATTATCGGACGTGCCGTCACCCAGGATGGCCCCAATCACCGCGGCGTTGCCGTCAATTGCAACCCGGGTGCCGAAGCGGTCGTTCGCTGCGCCGTCGTGAGCGCTGAGTTTGGCCTGCTGCAGCCACTCAACTCCGGAGCGTACGAAGACATACGCTGAGCCTGATTCGCTGCCCTTGTCGTCGTCGCGGGCCGCTCCGATCACAGCGGTGTCTCCGGAAAGCGCAACCCGTATGCCGAACAGGTCGCCTGCCGCGCCGTCGTCAGCGGTGAGTTTGACCTGCTGGCTCCAGGTGTTTCCAGAGCGGCTGAACACATATGCTGCGCCTGAATTGCTACCTTTCTCGTCGGTCAGGTCGGCACCGATCACCACCGTGTCGCCAGATATCGCGACGCTGATTCCGAAGACATCGCCTGCCGCGCCATCGCTGGCGGTGAGCTTGGCCTGCGGGCTCCACGAGCTTCCGGAGCGTGTAAACACATAGGCCGATCCCGAGTCATCGCCTTTGTCGTCGTCACGTGGGGCGGCAATGACTGCGGTGTCACCGTAGATTGCGACACTGTAGCCGAACTCGTCACCGGCAGCTGCATCGGAGGCAGTGAGTTTGGTCTGCTGGTTCCACGTCATTCCCGAGCGCATGAACACGTAGGCGGAGCCCGAATCGACGCCATTATCGTCATCCCGCCTGGCTCCGATCACCGCGATGTCGCCGTCGAGCGCGACATTACCGCCAAGCTCGCCTCCAGCCCCACCATCGACTGCCGTGAGCTTGCTTTGCGAGCTCCAGTTGCCGCCAGAGCGTGTGAACACATAGACCGCGCCGGAATCGATGCCGTTGTCGTCATCTCTTAAGGCACCGATCATTGCAGTGTCACCGGAGAGCGCGATGCTGAAGCCGAAGAAGTCGTTACTCGCACTGTCCTCTGCAACAAGCTTTGTCACTTCGGCGGGCGTTGTAGCCGAGGCCGAAATAGCTGTTAACAGCAGCACGCCGGCGGAGGCGAACGTGGAGTGATTTCGGGCTCGATGCGCGCTGGAAATAGTTTTCATGATCTTGTCCGTAGATAAAGGAAACGTAAACACTGCGGCGAATCGCGGTAACCGGTCTTGAAACGAAGGTAGTGAACTATTCGCCCGGGCAAGAAGAAAACTCGTAATTTCCGTCAGCATCTGCGCCGGGCAGATCGATATGTGCAATAAACGTAGGGTAGGGCGTACTAATACAGACTTTCTTAAGGACTCGATTGATCTTTACCGGCCACAAGCTGCGATTCCGGTTTGCTAGCTGTTTATGCCGTACCAGTTCCAGTTGTTTGGACCAGGTTGCTCCGCCACCAGACCCCGCGACATCTCGCAATATCGTTCCAGCGGCCAGATAAGCCGCGTCGGCTCCGTCGTAATCCCAGAAACCGACGACTTCCCAGTCCGTTAGAACGGGTTCCGGGCGAACCGATTCGGGATCCTGCACTGGTGGTGGTGCCTGGCTTCGACTGCTCTGATGTATAGCTTCCGGTCGAGGCTCTATTGTAGCTGTTTGCTGCTGAGCAACACTAACAGGTGCTGAAGCAGTCTCATCGTGTGTTTCGACACGGCTGACTGACTCGTTGGCACCAGCGCCGATACATGCTGTGACAGGCACTCCAAACCTTGGTCGAACTGTCTTTACGTTTTGGTCCAGATACCAAAGGACTCCTTCCATGTCGGAAATCGCCTGGGAGTGATAATTCTTGTCGCTGACAAGCCAGTGACCGCTTTTCATTGCGGTTTCAACCGGTCGATGCAACACATTCGTTAAATTTTTCGGCTGGTGAATAGAATTGTAACGTTTCTCGTGGTCGTTCGTTTAGGCTTCTTGCAACCGCATTAAGTCTGTTTTGATGAATGTTCGATAGGTCCATTCCCTTCGGGAAGTACTGTCGCAATAGTCCGTTCGTATTTTCGTTTGAG
>JAJFKU010000056.1 GCA_021773035.1 Woeseiaceae bacterium | reverse complement strand
AACTGAAATACATGTCCGACTGTCGGGATGCGGTGGGAAAGCCAATGAACACGCCTGTGGGTCGTGAAGAGGTCATTGGCGTTCCCACCGCATCCCTGCGCCGAACATCAATTCGTTGAACAATTTTTGCTGCGCTGTACGGTGCAACACCGGTGCAAGGATCCAGTGCCTGTGTTGCATTGATCCTTTGAGTCCTCAAGGAAACCCGCCGTTCGAATTCGATCAATTCCGACACTGTTTGTACGGGCGGGTCTGGGTCGTTACAGCTAGCTGCTGTTATACGGATCGAATCCGGATTCGACGGCAATAATCTCTTCGTCAACGACCTCTTCGTCGTCTTTCTTAAGCATCCGCTGCAGCATCTGCGTGCTCACTAGCGAAAACTCGTCGCTGCCGTCGCTGTCGACAATTTCATATTTGTCGTTTTCGACATCATGCGCGAGTACACCGTCCGTAACCGGGTCGTGCGTTGCAGCGTCCTGAATCTTCTGCTTCGCAGCCTCGTCGTCGGATTTCAGGATCTTCTGCAGCATGAGTGTGGACACGAGTTCAAACTCGGCAGGCTCAACCGGCTCCGACCAAACGTTGCGGTTGGAGCCGTTGCCAGCGGCAACTTTTTTTAAGCTTCCCGGGTCTGTTTTTTTAGGTTTTGACATAACGTATTTTCAATCGGCGTAATGCTCTCTGAACTCTAGAGCGATCTGCCGTCGCAAGCCCAGCACTGCGTCACAAAATCGAATAATAGGTATATAGAACAAATGCTTATGCTATTCGAGCGAAGCACGGTGTGACTATTGGACCAGTTGCAGCGGTCAAAAGCTGAGAAATAGGTCCGCGAATCAACAGTTTGCAGGCTTTATGATGGTGCTTATATCCCGTTGGAGCTGGTAAAAGAGACGATGAATCTGACCGTCGCAATTTCCGCGCTGCTGATTTTCAGCGCTGCTTGCTATCTGTCGCTGGCGGTTAGACTCGTTGCGGCAAGACGAGAGATCGGCAGTGTGCCGATTGGCGGCCTGTTTGTGCTGGTCAGTATCTGGGTGATGGGTGGCGCGATCGAATTGCTGTCCAGCACGTTTACGGTTTTTACGATAGGGCGGACCGCGCATTTCATCGGCACGGCCCTGGTACCCGTTGTCGCGTACGCCTGTTTTCGCGAGTACACCGGCTCGAACGCGCGTTTTCGCACGCTCGTTTTGATGATGGCGATTCCGACGCTATCGATCATTCTCGCCGCCACCAATGCTCACCACGAAGCGATGTGGTTCCTGCCGACGGTCAATGCCGCCGGCGAATTCCTGACACGTCCCGAGCAATGGGGGCCGTGGTTTTTGTACGTGCACCTGCCCTACAGCTATGCGGTCATGGGCGCCGCGATTTACACACTGGTGGCGCACAGTACCGCCGTCGCGCCGGCACAGCGGCGGGGTTTATTCCTGCTCGTTGCAGCCTGCATCGTGCCGTTGGCGACGATAGCGGCATACGATATGGGCTTCGGGCCGGATACGATTTCCTACGTGCCGATCGCCTTTGCCGCGATGCTGCCGATATACGCCTGGTTAATACTGGGTGAGAGAATCATCGAGTTCACACCGCTGGCGTACGAGACCGTTTTCCAGAACATGCTGGACCCGGTCGTTGTGATCGATGAAAACTGTCGTGTCATCGGTTTGAATCAGACAGCCGAAAGCATGTTGTCGGTCGACGAAGCGGACGCGTTGCGAGAGCCGCTCGAGAAACTGTTTGGCGACGATTCCCCGGAAGTTTTCGAAGCGCTGAATTCGGGCAAACCGCAGAAGATGATGACCACCACCGGCCGCTTCCTGCATGTGCAGGCATCGAAGATATCGTCCAGTCGGGCGTCGGCTCGCGGTGGCCAGGTTTTGATGTTTCGCGATGTCAGTGACGTCGAAAAGGCGCAATCGGAGGTTCGCAAAAACGAGAAGTTGCTGCGGACGCTCATCGATCATTCGGTTAACGGCATCATCCGCTTCCGATGGTCGTCGGGAGATGACGGTAGCGAGCATCTGAGAAGCATTTTCGCGAATGCAGCGGCCGGCAAGTTCCTCGGCATGGAGGTCGATACACTGGCGGACTGCGCCGCTGAAGAGATTGTCACGGCGGCGGCGAGCGGGATGGAGGAGCGCGACGTTGCGGCAGTCCTGCGAGAGTTTGCCGACGCGGTCGCCAGGCCGAGCAGCCTGGACGTCGAGGTGCTGCACCGCCACAAGGGTGCGAGCCGTTGGTTGCGCATGATCTGCGAGCCGGTCGGCGACGATATCGCCGCGACATTTGTCGACATTACCGACAGCAAGGCGAAAGAACGGCAAATGGAGTCGATTGCAACGTCGGATCCGTTGACCGGTGTTCTGAACCGCCGCGGCTTCGAGCGCGACGCGGCCCGCCGGCTTTCGGACAGTGCTGACGATGCGACCGGCGCGCTGTTGTTTATCGACCTGAATGACTTCAAGCAAATCAATGACCAGTGGGGTCACGAGGTTGGCGATCAGCTGCTGACCATCGCGTCCGAACGACTACGCAAGAGCCTGCGTTCCTGCGATATTATCGGCAGGCCGGGAGGCGACGAGTTCGTCGCGCTGGTACCTGACGTCGATGCCGAGGTTGCCGAACAACTTGCCAGCCGCCTGACGGGCTCGCTCGAAGAGCCGTATCGGATCGGCCGGCAGAGACTGCAATGTGCTGCGAGTATTGGCCTGGCCTTGTACCCAAAGAATGCGAATACCCTGACAGGTCTGTTACGAGAAGCCGATCAGGCAATGTACCGTGCCAAAGCGCGCTGCCGCGGTGTACCGGATACCGGGGGTCGCGACCTGCTTGAGAAAGCGCTGTAAAGCAAAGTAAAACATTGTAAAAGCGCTGCACCGCAGGAGGGAATAGTGGTCTAATTGATGGCCGTACACCCTGAGATTTGCCTTTGTCGGCCACTTCGCACGCCCGTTCGCACGAATCTTCCGCCGTGATCCAGCTACAGGGATTACAGCGCCGCTACGTCATGGGAACGGAATTCATCGATGCGCTGCGCCGTGTCGATCTCGAAGTTGCGGAGAACGACTACCTTGCCATCATGGGACAGTCAGGCTCCGGCAAGTCGACACTGATGAATATCATTGGCTGTCTGGATCGGCCAACCGCTGGTGAATACTGGTTAAACCGCGAACGTGTCTCCGGCATGGACGACAAGCAGCTGGCCCGGATACGAAATCAGGCGATCGGCTTTGTTTTTCAGACTTTCAATTTGCTGCCAAGGATGACGGCGCTGGCGAACGTAGAGGTGCCCCTCATCTACAGTGGTATGAAGCGCAAGGAGCGTTCCGAGCGTGCCACACAGGCGCTACAGACAGTGGGGCTTGGCGATCGCACGCTGCATCGCCCGTCGGAGATGTCCGGTGGCCAGCGGCAGAGGGTAGCGATTGCGCGGGCGTTGGTAACGAAGCCCAGTATCTTACTGGCCGACGAACCGACGGGGAACCTCGATTCGAGCACGGGCGACGAAATAATGAAGCTGTTCGACAGTCTGCACAAACAGGGCAATACACTGATCGTTGTCACTCATGAGCAACACGTAGCCGATCATGCACAACGCATTATTCGCCTGAGTGACGGGGATATAGTCAGCGATACGGAGTCGTAAGAACACCCATGAAACTATTTTCACTACTGTTGTTAACTGTCCTTCTTACGGCCTGTAGTAAACAGGAAGCGGTCGAAACCGTCTACGACTCTGCTGGCGTCGAGTTTCGCACCATAGAAGTCGCTGTCAGTTCGGCGGGGGTCGTTGAGCCGCTGGCAACGGTGGAGGTGAAGTCCAAGGCGTCGGGCGAGGTCCTCGATCTGCAGGTTGAAACCGGTGACAAGGTTGATGTCGGCGCGCTCATGGTCAGAATCGATCCGCGCACGGTGCGCAACCGACTGGACCAGGCCAATGCCGAACTGACGGCAGCCCGGTCCCGCCAGGAAATTGCCAGGACGCAAAAAGCGCGCGTTGAATCGCTGGTCGCCGCCGGGACCCTGACCCAATCCGATCTGGAACAGGTGATTCTCGACCTGGCGAACGCGGATGCCCAGGTGGTCACGGCGAGAGTCAGCGTGGAGAACGCACGTATCGCTGTTGACGACACCGATATTCGGGCGCCGATCGCCGGCACGATCATTTTCAAACCGGTTGAGAAAGGCCAGGTGATTTCATCGCCGACGCAGGATTTCTCCGGCGGTACGATGTTGCTACAGATGGCGGATTTGAGCGCGGTTCAGATTCGATCGCTCGTCGACGAAACCGATATCGGTAAAATTCGACCGGGCATGACGGCGAGCGTCGCTGTCGCGGCCTACCCCAGTCAGCCGTTTCAGGGTGAGGTTACGAAGATCGAGCCGCAGGCGGTGGTCGAACAAAACGTCACCATGTTTGCCGTACTGGTCGCGATTCAGAACCCGGAAGGTCTGTTGATGCCCGGTATGAACGCAGAAGTCGAGGTCTCGATCGCCAGGAGCGAAAACGCGATGACCATACCGGTCATGGCGCTGCGTACCAGTCGCGATCTGGCATCGACTGCCGGGATTCTCGGTCGTTCCGAGGAGGCGATTCGCAACGCATTGGCAGACGGCGGTGGCGACAAGCGGAGTGCAAACCCGGATGCTCCGGAAACCATGGAGATACGTGGCGCGACCGTCGAGCTTCCGCAGGGAGTGACGGCCAGCGACGTGCGCCAAATCATGCAAAAAAGACGCGAAGGGGCTTCCCTGTCGGCGGCAGAACAGAAGCTGATGCGCTCGCTGTTCCAGGGTCTTTCCAGGCCGACCCCCGCTGTTGCCGACTACCGGTTTGGCGGCGAGTTCTGGGTGGTTATCGATTCGGAACAGCAGGAGATTCGGAAAGTGCGCACCGGCGTGACGGATTTGAATCGGGTGGAAGTGCTCAGCGGCCTGGACGAGTCCGAACGCGTCCTGATACTGCCCAGTAGCCATTTGCTGGAAACGCAGCAGGACTTGCAGAACTTCATCAATCGTCGAGTGGGAGGCGTTCCGGGCATCGGCTAGCGTCATGTTGATCGCAGAGACAATTCGGATATCGCTGGCGTCCATTCGCGGCAATCTTTTTCGCGCGCTGCTGACGATGCTTGGAATAATCATCGGCGTTGGCGCCGTGATCACAATGGTGGCGCTCGGTACCGGCGCGCAGCGCGCAATCGATGAGCAAATGGCGGCACTGGGCGGCGACATTCTTTCGATACGGTCTTCGTTCAGGTTTAATCGCGGCGTCGCCAGGAACGAACAGACCCTGACTACTGACGATGCCGAGGCGCTGGCTATCGGTTCGCAGCATATATCGGACGTAGTGCCGGAAATCAACGCCCGTTTCCAGGTCAAGTACGGCAACCGGAATCTCAATTTATCGACAATCGGCACGACGCCTAACTACATCGCTGTGCATGGCTACGATGTCGCACACGGCGCGTTTATTTCCGCGGCAGACGATTCGGCGCGGCGGAGGGTCGTCGTCCTCGGCGGGAATGTCCCGGCGCTGCTTGAAGTGGAACCCGCCGCCCTGGTCGGTCAAAAGGTACAGATCCGGGCCATCACCTTCGAGATCGTGGGTGTTCTCGAAACCAAAGGAGGCTCCGGTTGGCGAAATCCAGACGACTATATCTGGATTCCGTTGTCGACCGCCCAGTTTCGGGTTACCGGCAATGAGCTTGTGGAAACGATCAGTGTGAAGGTCAGTGATACCTCGACGGTGCCGATGGCGATGCTTGAAATCGAAGGCGTCCTGCGCCGGGAGCACGGCATTCTGCCGGGCAAAGATAACGACTTCTCGATCATGAACCGAAAACAGTTCGCAGAGTCTCGTCAGGAGGCAACCGAGGTCTTCACCTATCTCCTCGCGGGCATAGCGGGCGTCAGCCTGGTGGTCGGTGGCATCGGCATCATGAATATCATGCTGGTGACCGTCACCGAGAGGACTCGCGAGATCGGCGTGCGCAAGGCGCTCGGCGCGACCAAGGGCAATATCCTGCTGCAGTTCCTGGTGGAGTCGACCATCCTGTGCCTGTTGGGCGGGGCGCTGGGCCTGGCCCTGGGGTCCGGCGCGTCCGCGTTGCTCGCCAAGTACGCCGGCTGGCAGACCGTTGTGACATCCGGGTCAGCCATGATGGCCTTTGGTTTCAGCGCTGCCGTCGGCATGCTTTTCGGTATCTGGCCCGCGAAACGGGCGGCAGCACTGGACCCGATCGAGGCACTGCGGCACGAATAGCTGAAATATTCTGTCCATAAACGGGGTCCATTAGCGAAACCCGTAGGAGTATTCTGTAAATGGAAATTCGTTCAGTTCTTTATACCTTGCTTGTCGTATTGATGGGCTCCAGCATCGTCTGCAGCGTAGCCATCCAGGCGGGGCATGCCGATGTGCCGGTCGCCGAATCTGCGGCACTGATCGAGCCGCTGGCCAAAGGTGACGCAGCGCCCCGTTTCGTCGTCGAAACCGTCGCTGGAGAAACGTTCGATTTCAATCCTGCGAGACTTGAGCGACCGGTGGTGTTGCTGGCCTTTCGCGGTGGCTGGTGCCCGTACTGCAATACCTATTTATCCGAGATGCGGCACGTGATTCCGGAAATCCGGGAATTGGGCGTCGACGTGTTGTTCCTCAGCGGTGACCGGCCTGCGCGACTGTTCGCCAGCCTGTCTATGGAGACGCAGGAGGATATAGCCGGTCTCGACTACACACTGTTGTCCGATGCCAACGCACAGGCTTCGATGGCGCTCGGAATCGCGTTCAAAACGGCAGACGGGACGGTTGACCGCTACGAGAAAAAAGGTCGGGATATGACCGGCTCATCGATAGCGAAACATGGTGTGCTCTCCGTTCCTTCCGTGTTCGCGATTGACCGGGAGGGCACCATTCAGTTTGTCTTTACAAATGCCGACTACAAGATTCGTTTGCCAGGCGACGAACTGGTGCAGGTTGCCCGCGAGATTGCTGCTGCAGATTGAGGTCTACTGGTGATAACCTTCGTTGCACCGACATCGGTGTAATGAAGGAAAACGACATGGCGCTTGGAAACAGCAGCACGAAGTACGGAAGTCTGGCGAAAACACTGCATTGGCTGGCTGCGATTGCATTGATCGCCCTGGTCTTCCTGGGGCTTGAACAGTCCGACATGGAAAGTGGCGACGAACGCAGCCGTATTCGCTTTATTCATGCATCGATTGCAACGACTCTGCTCGTGTTGATGACGGTGCGCCTCGTCTGGCGCTGGGTGAGTCAGCTTCCGGCCCACCCTGAAGGTATGCCAGCCTGGCAGCGGATCAGTTCCTCTGTGGTTCACTGGGGTTTGTACCTGAGCGTTTTCGTGCAGCTGTTTGCCGGCGCAATGGTAGTCGGGACCGGTGGACGCGGACTGCCGTTTTTCGGTTTGTTCACAATCCCGTTGCCGGTCACGGAAGATCACGATGCGCACGAATGGTGGGAGGGTGTGCACGAGTACGCGTGGATACCGATAGCCGTCCTGGTCGGCGTACACGTTCTCGGTGCGCTTTATAATCATTTCATTGTCAAGAACGATGTCCTGCGCCGTATGACCTTCGGCTTGAAGTAAGCGATGTCTGTCGCCTTTATCTGCGATGCGGTGCGCACACCGATAGGACGCTATGGTGGTTCGCTGGCGTCGATTCGCGCTGACGATCTGGGTGCGATTCCAATTGCCGCACTGTTGCAGCGAAATAGCGGCCTCGATGCCGGGGCGCTTGATGACCTGGTCTATGGTTGTGCTAACCAGGCCGGTGAAGACAATCGAAATGTCGCGCGCATGTCGGGATTGCTTGCCGGTGTTCCGACCAGCGTTCCCGCCGTCACCGTTAACCGGCTGTGCGGTTCCGGAATGAACGCCATTGGCAACATCGCTGATGGCATCGCGGCGGGCAGCATTCAGCTCGCGGTCGCAGGCGGGGTCGAGTCGATGTCCCGTGCCCCGTTTGTCATGGCCAAACAGACAGCGGCGTATGGGCGCAATGCCGAGCTTTACGATACAACGCTGGGTTGGCGCTTTATCAACAAGCAGCTTGAAGCTCAATACGGTAGCGACTCGATGGCGGAAACGGCAGAGAATGTCGCCGCCGATTTCGGCGTCTCGAGGGAGGATCAGGACGCGTTCGCCCTGCGCAGCCAGCAGCGTGCCGAAGCGGCAGCGGGGCATGGCGTTTTCGATGATGAGATCGTTCCGGTCAGCGTTCCACAGCGCCGCGGCGACGCGCTGGTTTTCGATGTCGATGAGCATCCGCGGGCCGGATCGACTATTGAAGGATTGACGAAGCTGCGTCCTATCGTCCGCAGTGACGGTACAGTGACTGCGGGCAATGCATCGGGCATCAACGACGGCGCCTGCGCTTTGTTAATCGCGAATGAATCGGCCGCGAAGACACAGGGTCTCCAGCCGTTGGCGCGTGTCGTCGCCTGGGCGGTCGCCGGCGTGGAGCCGAGAATCATGGGCATCGGTCCCGTGCCGGCAGTGCGAAAAGTACTGCGACTCAGCGGTCTGTCGGTCGATCAAATGGATCTGATCGAGTTGAATGAGGCCTTTGCCGCACAGGGTCTGGCGGTGCTGAGACAGCTGGGGGTCGCCGACGATGCCGAGCACGTTAACCCGAATGGTGGCGCCATAGCGCTCGGACACCCGCTCGGCATGTCGGGCGCAAGACTGGCCATGACCGCCGCCTATCAGCTACGTCGTAGCGGTGGACGTTACGCGCTGTGCACGATGTGCATCGGGGTCGGGCAGGGCATCGCTATGATCATCGAGCGCGCCTGATGAAATCCGATGCGCCGAGTTACGAAACCCAGGAGCTGCGCGAATTCGCCGAAGTACTACGTGGTCGCAGAACCATCGAGCTTTTTCTGCAGACTCCGGTACCTCGGGAGTTGCTTAAGGAGGCTGTTGAGGCGGCAACCTGGGCACCGAATCATCACGTTACAGAACCATGGCACTTCTATTTGCTGGGGGATACGGCGATCGAGCGTTGCCTCGATCTTTGCGAGGATATCGTCAGTACCAAAAAGGGCGCAAAAGCCGGCAACTTCAAGCGTCGAAACTGGTCTGAAAAACCGGGCTGGCTGGTAGTTACCTGCAAACGCTCGGCGGATTTGCTGCTGCAAACGGAAGACTACGCGGCGTGCTGTGCGGCGATACAGAACCTGATGTTGTATTTATGGAAGGCCGGCGTGGGCTGTAAGTGGACGACGGGTGATATCACACGCGATTCCCGCCTCGACGATATCGTCGGCTTCGATGGTGACGATGTTTTTGTCGCAGGCCTGCTCTGGTACGGCTATCCGAAGCTTACGCCGTCGCAGAACCGAAAGAACCTTGCCGAGGCTCTGACCGAGCTTCCCTGATGACTTATCTTGAGGAAACAAGCATGACCAGACTGATCTTGATAACGGCACTCATGTCGATTGCCGTCTGCGCCGCCGCGGAGGATGCTCCGCGCTCGATTTCCGTGAGCGGTACGGGCTCGGCGGACGTGCAGCCGGATCGAGCGAGAATCGTGATGTCGATTGTCAGCAGGGATCCGTCGTTGAGTGTGGCGCAGAACGGCGCCAGCGATGTGACCGGCAAGGTGCTCGCGATCATCGATGACCTCGACATCGACCGCAGCCGGGTCGATACAACCGGTGCTTCTGTCCGACCCGACTATCGTTACAACAACGAGACCCGCGAGCAGGAGCTGCATGGCTATATCGCGCAACGGCAGATCAAAGTGGAGTTTCGCGACCTCGACAACCTGTCAAAAGTGATCGAGGGAGCAGTTGCTGCCGGTGTTAACCAGGTGTCCGAGCCGCAACTGTTCAGCAGTAAGCAGCGCGACGTCTATCGGCAAGCATTGGAGAATGCGGCAGCCGATGCCAGGGCGAACGCCGAACGCTTGGCCGCTGCGCTGGGTATGTCGCTGGGTCCGGTGCTGAGAATCGACGCTGGTACGCAGATCATGCCTATGCCGAATCAAAGACAAGCCTTCGCTAACGCCATGGCGGTCGATACCGAGGGGGCGAGCTACAATCCCGGCGACCTCAGCGTGCATACGACTATCGGCGTGGAATTCGAGCTGCTGGTCGACTAGCTAGGCAAAAAAAGGGGCCTGCCCCGAACGGCACTCACTTAAGCTTCTTGTCGTCTCGGCATCGGCGGTCGATCGGTGTTTATTCGGATGGCTGTCTGGCATTCGCGAACCTTAATCGGCGCAGGCGGACGGGCGAGATAGTGTTCACCAGGAATGGCTCCCTGCGGTCCGCTTTATTTCCTGTAAACACTATCTCGCCCGCCCGCTTATGACGTTTAGCGTCGATTTAAGGTCAGCACTTCGTATCTGCTCTGACCGCGAACACACGGCGACTGTCACAAGGCATCGATCTGGAGAGGTATACCGGAAATAAAGCGGACCGCAGGGAGCCATTCCGGTATACCTCTCCAGATCGATGACCCTGCGCAAATCCCAGTGCGTCGAAGTCAAAGCTTAAGTGAGTGCCGTTCGGGGCAGGCCCCTTTTTTTACCTGTCAGTCCCGGGCCAGTTCGTCCGGATGATGGACCAGCGGACCGGGGCAGAGCAGCGGTCGTAGAAGGAATATTCCCGCGGTTATTATCCCTGTCGCGGCCATGATGATTGTCGTATTGCGGATTGTACCGTCGTAGATTAACGCGGCCAGGATGGCGCCCGATGCGCCGACGATGTTTTGCGAGGTGCCCAGAATCGAAGAGGCCACGCCGGCAATTTTCGGTAATGGGTCCAAAGCGAAGACCGTGGTGTTGGACATCAGAATCGCGATAGTGAACATGTACAGGCAAACGCAACTCCATACCCACCAGAACGGTGCAGCATCGAGCCAGGCAATAACGGCGAGTTGTGCGCTGGCAGCAAAGATCAATAGCACGCCAAGCTTAATGAGCTGCATCACCTCAAAGCGCGTAACCAGCCAGCGATTGACGACGGAGCCGGCCAGTATGGACAATCCGGCGCAGGCAAAGATAAAGCCGTACTGGGTGATCGTAAAGCCGTATATCTCGACCGTCAGTGCTGCCGAAACGGCGATGATGGACATATAGCCCGCGGGTGGCAGGACCAGTAACAGCAGGCCGAATATACTCTGTCGATGCGAAAAATATTCCCTGAAGCTGGACACCAGCTGACGCAGTGGTCGCTCGGAGGCGTTCGGTGTGTGCGTTTCGGTGAGATTGCTGCGAATGCCGAATAGCAAAGCGAAGCCGCAGACTGCGATGACGATGAACGGTGCCCGCCAGTTCCACTGCGCAACGAGCAGTGCGCCGATGCTGGGTGCGATGACCGGCGCTGCGGTGAATATCATCGTCATTAATGACATCAGCCGTGCCGCTTCCTTGCCCGTCGCGATATCGCGCACGACGGCACGCGAAATAACGATTGCCGACGCAGCCCCGGCCCCCTGTACGAAGCGTGCGGCCAGCAACACTTCCATGTCGCTGGCGATTGCCGCGACACAGGCGGCGACCAGGAACAACCCCATACCCACATAAATGGTCGGCATGCGACCAAAGCGATCGGCTGCCAGACCCGCCGGAATCTGTCCCAGCGACATGCCGAACATGAAGATGCCGACGATCTGCTGGCCACGGGACAGACTCGTGCCGAGTGCGTCGACCATCGCCGGAATTGCCGGCAGGCTGAGGTCCACAGTCAACGCCGCCACGGCCGTCAACAGGCCAAGCGTAATGATGAAGCTGCGGGATTGGGAAAGGTGCGCGTTCAAGAACGCGTAGTGTGCCCGCCTGCGAATGTTTCCGCCAGTTGTAATGTGCCGGTCCAGTAGGCGAGTTCGCGCGGGTGGCCAATGTCCCAGATCGCGAAGTCAGCGCGCTTGCCAACTTCCAGTGTGCCACGGTCATCCAGCAAGCCGAGCGCCCGGGCTGCTTCGCGGGTTGTTCCCGCGAGGCATTCCTCAGGTGTGAGTTTAAACAAGCGGCTTGCCAGCATCATTGCGGTACGCAGAGAACAGATTGGCGAGGTTCCGGGATTGCAGTCGGTTGCCACGGCGATTGGGATCTCGTGTGTGCGGAATTCTTCGATCGGCGGCAGCCGCGTTTCACCAAGGGTGAGAAACGCTCCCGGCAGCAACACCGCGACCGACCTGGCCGCAGCCATCGCTTTGACGCCGCTGATTGATGTGTACTCGAGGTGATCCGCAGACAATGCGTTGAAGCGCGCTGCAAGTTCGGCACCGCCACCGTCGCTGAGCTGGTCGGCATGCAGTTTCACCGGCAGGCCCAACTCGGTCGCCTTCTGAAACAGACGTTCGATCTGCGCTGCGCTGAAAGCTATCGGCTCGCAATAGGCGTCGACAGCATCTGCAAGTTTGCGCGCTGTGACTTCGGGCAGGATTTCATTACAGATGAGTTCGATGTAAGCGTCGGCGTCGTTCTCGAATTCGGGCGGCACCGTATGCGCCGCAAGCAGGGTAGTACGAATGTCGGCATCAGATTCCTCACCGAGCCGGCGCGCCACTTCGAGCATGCGGATTTCAGTGGCGACGTCCAGCCCGTAGCCGGACTTCACTTCTATTGTCGTCACACCCTCGTCAATTAACGCGCTGACTCGCGGCAGTGCGGCGGCAAACAGTTCGTCCGCCGACGCGCTTCGGGTCGCACGTACCGTGGACATGATGCCACCGCCGGCGCGCGCGATATCTTCGTAGCTGGCGCCGCGCAGGCGCTGCTCGAATTCGGCGGCCCTGTCGCCGCCAAAAACAAGGTGCGTGTGACAGTCAATTAACGCCGGCGTCAGCCAGCGACCGCCGAGGGAGCGCTCGGTTTTCGCGCTGCCCGGGGGCCGTCCGGACTGGTCGCCGATCCAGGCGATACGACCGTCTTTGACGGCGATCGCGGCGCGCTCGCCAATGACGCCATAGTCAGGCACCCCGGCGCACATCGTCGCTATGCGCGCATCGCTTAGCAGCAGGTCCCAGTCCGGCATTTCGCGTCCCAGCATTGTCCGTGTCAGCAGTTGCAAGCGACGTTAGCATGGTCTAGCCTGTATATACAACTTGGATGAGAGCAGCATGACCAAGGTATTCGCAAAGAAGGCGTTATTGCCCACCGGCTGGGTCGACAACGTGCGCCTGCAGGTGGCGGACGGGCACTTCGCGGCGGTTGAGCGCGGCGTTCTGGCGAGCGCCGATGACATTCCCGTCGGCTATGTCATTCCCGGTTTGTGCAATGCCCACAGCCACGCTTTTCAGCGCGCACTGGCTGGCCATACCGAACAGCGTTCGCCGGCTGGCCGCGATAATTTCTGGACCTGGCGGGAGCGCATGTACGAACTGGCCGGGCGTGTCGATGCAGACGCACTGACGGCTATTGCGCGCCAGGCTTATTGCGAAATGCTGGCCAGTGGCTACACATCCGTTGCCGAGTTTCACTACCTGCATCGTGACCCCAGGAATCCGGAAGCTGTCGATACTATGTTTGCGGCGATCTCAAGGGCTGCGGCGGACAGCGGTATTCGCCTGACCTACGTGCCCGTGCACTACGAACGCGCGGGATTCGACAGGCCGGAACCCTCAGCCCATCAGCGCAGCTTCGCGTTGTCGATCGACGAATTCATGCAGCACTACGACCGTGCCGTCGCCGCCAGCCGCTCCGCCGTTAGCGTTGGTATTGGCGCTCACAGTCTGCGCGCCGTGAGCCGGGAGTCGCTGCGAGCGATAGCGAAGCTGGCTGCGCGTGATTTCATTCCAATGCATCTTCACATTGCCGAGCAGGTGCGCGAGGTCGATGAGTGCGTTGCGGCTTATGGCCAAAGGCCGGTTCGCTGGCTGCTCGACAATTACGATGTCGCCGCCAACTGGTGCCTGGTGCATGCGACCCACATGGATGCCGAAGAAGTTGCTGCACTGGCGGCCAGCGGTGCTGTTGTCGGGCTGTGTCCAAGCACGGAGGCCAACCTGGGTGACGGTCTTTTTCCGCTACATGACTATCTGAGTCACGGTGGCCGTATTGCCATCGGCTCCGATAGCCATGTGTCCATCAATCCTTTCGAGGAACTGCGCTGGCTCGAATACGGGCAACGGCTGGCGACGCGTTCGCGCAACGTCGTTTCGTTGCGTCACAGCCACGTCGGTAGCGAGTTGTTTCTGCGGGCGCTCGAAGGCGGCGCTGCCGCCGGTGGTCAGCAGGGAGACGGGATTGCCGTCGGTGGCTTTGCTGATTTCGTTGCTCTGAACGACGACGACCCCATGTTCCAGGGCCATGATGACGAGTCGCGGCTCGATGCGCTGGTATTTTCCGGTTACCCACTGCCGGTTGAGCGCGTCATGGTTGATGGTGCCTGGTGTGTCGTCGACGCGATGCATAAGCAGCGAGAGAGCGCACGCAGCGCTTATGCGGACGCAATCGCGACCCTGGGAGCTCGACAATGACGGCGGCTAAACCACGCTACCAGGAGCTCAAGGATTACATCATCGAAAAAATATCCAGCGGCGAGCTGCAACCGTCAGATCGCGTGCCGTCGGAGAACGAGCTCGTCGAGGCCAAGAGTGTGTCGCGCATGACCGCAAACCGGGCACTGCGTGAGCTGACCGACGAAGGCTACGTCGAACGTGTCGCCGGCAGAGGGACTTTCGTTTCGGATTACCGGTCGCGATCGGATTTACTCGAGCTAAAGAGCATCGCCGATGAAGTTGCTGCGCGCGGAGGCCGGCATTCGAGTCGCGTCGTGCGGCAGTCATTGCAACATGCGCGGGGGGAAATCGCCAAGGCGCTGCACGTGGAACAGGGTAGTGATGTTTTCCATCTGCTACTGGTGCACTCCGAGGACGGCGCGCCCATTCAGGTAGAAGATCGCTACGTGTTGTCCAGCTTTGCGCCCGGCTGCCTCGAGCAGGACTTCGATCGCATAACACCGAGCGCTTATCTGACCGGCGTCGCGCCCTTTCAGGAGGCAGAGCAGGTTGTCAGAGCGAGCATACCGAATTCGGCGATACGCCGGCAGCTCGAGATGAATGACGGTGAAGCCTGCCTGGTCGTCATGCGCCGCACCTGGTCAGACGGCCGTCCCGTCACATTTGCGCGACTGCATCACCCGGGCAGTCGCTATGAACTCACCGGCTATTACACGCCGCCCGGAACATCGCGAACGGCCCCGGCCGATGTCGTACAACTGGAGAATCTCAGCCAATGACAAGAATAATCAAATCGCCGACGGGCCCCTCACTGACCGCCAAAAGCTGGCTGACCGAGGCGCCGCTCAGGATGCTGATGAACAACCTGGATCCGGAAGTGGCCGAACGGCCACAGGATCTGGTCGTCTACGGCGGCATCGGTAAGGCGGCGCGAAACTGGGAGTGTTTCGACGCGATTGTCGAGGCGCTGACGGAGCTCGAGTCCGACGAAACACTGCTTGTGCAGTCGGGTAAGCCGGTGGGCGTGTTCCGTACCCATGTCGATGCGCCGCGCGTATTGATCGCGAACTCCAACCTGGTGCCTGCCTGGGCAAACTGGGACCACTTCCGGGAACTCGATAAAAAAGGCCTGATGATGTACGGCCAGATGACGGCCGGTTCGTGGATATACATCGGCAGCCAGGGCATCGTCCAGGGTACTTACGAAACCTTCGTGGAAATGGGTCGCCAGCATTACGATGGCGATCTTGCGGGACGCTGGATACTCACGGCGGGACTGGGCGGCATGGGAGGAGCGCAGCCACTCGCTGCAACGATGGCCGGTGCATCGATGCTGGCGATCGAATGCCAGGCGGATCGCATCGACATGCGCCTGCAAACGGGTTACCTCGATATACGGGCGGACACGCTGTCGGAGGCGATGCAGATCATCGAGCAATCGGTCCGTGATAAAAAGGCTGTGTCGGTTGGCCTGCTGGGTAACGCAGCCGAAATCCTGCCGGAGATGGTCAGACTCGGTATCCGGCCGGATGCGGTGACCGATCAAACCTCTGCGCATGACCCCGCCAATGGCTATTTGCCGGCGGGCTGGAGCGTGGAGCAGTGGTTGCAAAAAAGAGATAGTGATCCGGACGCCGTCGCTGCGGCATCCGCCGTTTCGATGGCTGTGCATGTCAGGGCCATGCTGGAGTTTCAAAAGCAGGGCATTCCGACCTTTGACTACGGCAACAACATTCGCCAGGTCGCTTTTGATGAAGGTGTGGAGAATGCCTTCGATTTCCCCGGCTTCGTCCCCGCCTACGTCAGGCCACTGTTTTGTCGCGGCATCGGCCCGTTTCGATGGGCCGCGTTGTCCGGCGATCCGGAGGACATCTACCGGACGGACGCCAAAGTCAAGGAGCTGATTCCGGACGACGAGCATCTGCACAACTGGCTGGACGCTGCACGCGACCGCATACAGTTTCAAGGTCTGCCGGCCCGAATCTGCTGGGTAGGACTGGGTCAGCGCGACCGGCTGGGACTGGCGTTCAACGAAATGGTGCGCAACGGCGAGCTTAGCGCGCCGGTCGTGATTGGCCGGGACCATCTCGACAGCGGCTCTGTCGCGAGTCCGAACCGGGAAACGGAAAGCATGCTCGACGGCAGCGACGCGGTTTCGGACTGGGCGTTGTTGAATGCGTTACTGAGTACGGCGGGCGGTGCGACCTGGGTGTCGTTGCACCATGGTGGTGGTGTTGGCATGGGCTACTCGCAACACGCCGGTCTGGTTATCGTCTGCGACGGCAGCGAGGATGCCGATCGACGCATCGCGCGCGTTCTGTGGAACGATCCGGCCAGCGGTGTGATGCGTCATGCCGACGCGGGCTACGACATCGCGATCGACTGCGCTCGCGAACATGGACTCAATCTTCCGATGATCGGCAACGGGGACGCGCAATGAAACACGAAATGAAATTGATCGTGGACAATCAGCAGATCGCTCTCAGCGTACTGCGGGAAGCCTGGCGGCAGCCGCTCACCGTGTCGCTAGGGGACAGCGCCAGGCGGCGCGTTGCCGAGTCGAACGAACTGATCGACGAGGTTGTGGCGGGTGGGAAACAGGTATACGGCGTTAACACCGGTTTCGGTCAACTGGCCCATGTTCGAATCGATGTCGATCAGCTCGCGCAGCTGCAGGAGAACCTCGTTCGCTCGCACGCTGTCGGTGTCGGCGACGATCTTGACGACGATTCCGTGCGGCTCATCATGCTAATGAAGGTCATCGCGCTGGCGGAAGGTTTCTCTGGAGTCAGGCTGGAACTGGTCGAGGCGCTCTGCGAGCTTATCAATCACAATATTTACCCGTGTATTCCATCGCAAGGGTCGGTCGGCGCATCAGGCGACCTGGCGCCGCTGGCGCACATGGCCGGTGCACTGCTCGGTTTTGGCGACGTGCGCGTGGACGGCCAGCGCATGCCGGCGGCCGCTGCGCTGGCCGACGCCGGCATCGCCGTCGTTCGTCTTGGACCGAAAGAAGGACTGGCACTGTTAAACGGCACGCAGGTTTCGACCGCTATTGCGCTGGCTGCGGTCTATCGCAGCGAAAACCTGCTCGCCGCCGCATTAGTGGCGGGCGCGATGTCAGCAGATGCGATCAAGGGCAGTGACACGCCGTTCGATAAACGTATTCACCGCGTACGCGGCCATGGCGGCCAGATCGCGGTAGCCGGTGTGCTGCGGGAACTGATGCACGGCAGCGATATTCGTGCCTCGCACCTGGCCTGTGAGCGTGTACAGGATCCTTATTCGATTCGCTGCCAGCCACAGGTCGTTGGCGCCTGTCTCGACGTCGTCAGGCATGTCTGCAAAGTGCTCGAAACCGAAGCAAACGCCGTGACGGACAATCCGTTGGTGTTCGCCGACTCGGAGTCGGTACTGTCCGGCGGTAACTTCCACGCGGAGCCTGTCGCCTTTGCCGCCGACTACCTGGCACTGGCGATTGCAGAAATCGGCGCTTTGTCCGAACGCCGCACCGCGCTGCTGATTGATTCGCACATGAGTGGTCTGCCTGCATTTCTCGTTAAGGACGGCGGGCTCAACAGCGGCTTCATGATGGCGCAGGTAACGGCAGCGGCACTTGCCTCGGAGAACAAATCGCTTGCGCACCCGGCGAGCGTCGACAGCCTGCCGACGTCAGCCAATCAGGAGGACCACGTCAGTATGGCGACGTATGCCGCTCGCCGCCTGCATACGATGCTGGACAACGTCGCCAATATTGTCGCCATAGAACTGCTGGCGGCGGCTCAGGGTGTAGAATTTCATCATCCGAAAAAGAGCTCGCCGATTATCGAGACTGTCATCAGTAGCCTGCGGGAAATTTCACCGCAGTACGAAGAGGACCGATCGCTGTCGACTGATATTCGCCAACTTGCCGCGATCGTAAACGAGGGTGTTTATTGCGACTATGCGGCGTCGATCCTGCCCAGCCTTGGTTCATGAATGACGTCTACCGGTTCTTGAGCGGCGACTCACCGCTGCTGATCAGCGTACCGCACGATGGCCGGGAGATTCCGGACGATATCCTGCAGCGCATGACCGGGCGCGGGCGGGCGATACCGGATACCGACTGGCATGTTGCCGATCTGTATGACTTTGCTGCCGATCTTGGTGCGAACGTCCTTGTGGCGAACTACTCGCGCTATGTCGTTGACCTGAACCGGCCGGCCGACGATGGCAGCCTGTATCCGGGGCAACTCGCGACCGGCATTTGTCCTGAAGAGACTTTCGACGGAGCGCCGATTTATCGTTCGGATGGCGTCGACAGCCGCGAGAAGTCCACGCGTATAGAAACCTATTGGCGTCCCTATCACGATCGCATTCGCGAGACGCTGGCGGCACTGCGCGCCAGGCACGGCCATGCCCTGCTCTGGGATGCCCATTCGATACCCAGTGCTGTGCCGCGCCTGTTCGACGGCGAGCTCCCGGTGCTCAATCTCGGGTCCAACAATGCGACAAGTTGTGCGGCCGATGCTGAAGAAGCCGTCGCTGTGGTAGCAGCGGCAAGCGGCTACAGCAGCGTTGTCAACGGTCGCTTCAAGGGCGGTTACATCACACGCTGCTATGGTGAGCCGGGTACGGACATTCATGCGCTGCAGCTGGAGATCGCACAGCGCGCGTACATGGACGAAGCGACAGCGTCCTATGACCGGGCGAAGGCAGATCGTCTTCGTGATACCCTCAGGAAAATGCTGACTACCTACCTGAGCGTCACGAACGAATGACGAAAAAACAAGGCCTGCACCGGCTCTATGCCAAAAAACCGGACACCGCCGACGAGCTGCTGTGGGGCCGTAAAATCGACCCGGTTTCGCGTCGCGGTTTTGTCAAGGGCTCAGGATTGGCGGCAATGGCAGCCGTGCTTGGAGCAAGTATCCCGTTCGCCAGGTATATGCCCGGCGGCTTAATACCGGCGGCACTGGCACAAAGCGAAGAGCCGTTTTCGATTCCCGGCAAGTCCGGATTGACCGTCCTCAACGATCGGCCGATCAATGCCGAGACTCCGGCGCATCTGCTCGACGATGCAGTAACACCGGCATCGCGATTATTCGTGCGTAACAACGGCGTGCCGCCATCTACCTGGGACATCAACCCACTCGAATGGCAGGTTCACGTCGAAGGTGAGGCCTGCGAACGGCCACAGGTGTTAACGCTCGGCGAAATCCAGCGACGCTTCAGGCATCAGACGCTGCAGTTACAGATCGAATGCGGCGGCAACGGTCGTTCCGAGTTCTATCCGCCTGCGAAGGGCAATCAGTGGACGACCGGCGCGATCGGTTGTCCTGAATGGACCGGCGTGAGACTGCGAGATGTTCTGGAAGATTGCGGTATCGCGGAGAACGCAGTGTACGTCGCATACGAGGCAGCGGACGCCCATTTGTCCGGTGATCCGACCAAGCGGCCGATATCGCGCGGCGTACCGTTGCACAAAGCGCTGCAAAAAGAGTCGATGATCGTCTGGGCGATGAATGGTGAGCCGCTGCCCGAACTGCACGGTTACCCGGTACGTATGCTGTGTGCAGGCTGGCCGGCATCCGTTAGCGGTAAGTGGCTGACGCGCATCCTGATTCGTGATCGCGTCCATGACGGCGCGAAGATGACGGGGCAGTCTTACCGGGTGCCATGTAAACCCGTTGCTCCGGGCGCGTCTGTTGCCGACGAGGACATGTGCATCATTGAGTCGATGCCGGTCAAGTCGCTGATCAGCTATCCGAAATCGGGTATCGAAACCCGCGTAACCGAGCGCATGAGTGTGCGCGGCCACGCCTGGGCCGGCGATGCCGCCGTCAAGACAGTGTTTACGTCGATAGACTTTGGCGCCAGCTGGCAAAAGGCAAAGCTCAAAAAGGCGGTAAACTGGCTTGCCTGGCAGCACTGGACAACGAGCACCCGGTTTCCCGAACCCGGCTACTACGAGGTCTGGGCCCGTGCGGTTGACGATGAGGGTCGCTCGCAACCCATGGTGTTGCCGGGCTGGAACCCTCGCGGCTATCTGAATAATTCCTGTCACCGCATCGCGGTTTTGGTTACGGCTTGAGCAGGTTTCCAGCCCTGCTGCTGTTACTGCCGGCCGCCGTGTTTGCCGCAGAAACAGATCCTGCTACGGGTTTGCTCAAGAACCCGGGCTGGGAGCAGGTCAGGGCGCACTGCGGCGGTTGCCATTCGCATGCGCTGGTCACCAGCCAGCGCGCCGATCGCAGTACCTGGCTCGATATCATCCGCTGGATGCAGGAAACGCAGAACCTGTGGCAGTTCCAGCCCGAAGTCGAGTCGCAGATTCTCGATTACCTTGCAGCGAGCTATCCACCGCAGCCAAACAGGCGCCGCGCACCGATACCGCCGGGCCTGATGCCGAAGACCACTGAACCCGATATATAACGGGTTCAGTGAGCGTTCAGGCGCCGGGTTCTAATCTGCGCCCGGTGTTTTGGGCTATCATTGCCTTTAACTCACGGCCTGCCGTCTGGCTGCGCCGTCAGCTCACAGGAAAATGACGATGAAGAAATTCGGCAAAATTATCCGCTCTGCAAGTGCCCTGGCTGCACTCCTGATAACGAGTTCGGTGCTCGCCGCATCTGCAGACAAGATCGACCGCGAGTCGAACAAGGCGCTGGAGGTGTTTCGGGATGACGTCAACGGCGCAGAAGTTTTTCTGAATCAGGCGGCGGGTTATCTGGTGTTTCCGCGCGTAATCAAAATCGGCATGGGTCTCGGCGCCGAGACCGGTGAAGGCGTGCTGCGCGTTGGCGGACAGACCGTGGATTACTATCGCACTACAGCGGGGTCCATTGGCCTGCAGCTGGGCGCCCAGGCGAAGTCGATTGTCATCGCGTTCATGACCCGGGAGTCGCTGCAGAAATTTCGTGATTCCAATGGTTGGAAGGTGGGTGTTGACGGTTCTGTAGCGCTCATCGATCTCGGGGCGGGCAAGACCATCGACAGCAACAACATCAAAGACCCGGTGGTCGGTTTCATCTACGGTTCCAAAGGCCTGATGTACAACCTGACTCTGGAAGGTTCCAAATTCAGCAAGCTCGACAAGTCCTGAAAAAGCGATCTCTATCGGAGCGGGTTGGTGAGGAGGCGCGTGCGCTTCCCGCCAGATCCCATGGCTGGTTCCGGCGCTGGTTTCGAAAGGTCTGGGATGTTCGCGGCGGTGGGCTTTATGCCTGTGGTTTCGCCTTCACCTTTATTGCGCTGGAAGCTGGCTCGATCGTTGAGGATGTCAAAGAGATAGGCCTGTTGCTCGACGGTCAGATTATCGCGTTTGTCGTGAACTTCATCGTGGATTCCTTCAAGAACACGATACAGGCCTTCATGTGGCCGGTCTTTATCGTGCAGCTCTGGTCGCCATGGGGCGCGATGGGACTCGGACTCGCTTTCGTGCTGTTTCCGAAGTATCTGAAGAAACCGATCGAGGCGTGGCTGTTCGACGGTGAAGAAAACGAAGAAGACAAGGTCGCTTAACGCGTACTCTAAGTCGCTTCCGATATACGACCCTGGTTTTTTGCACGTTCGGCAAACCCTTCCTGCCAGTTTGAGCGGTGCGAGGCCGGTGCGATCTGCACCGCCGTGACTTTGTATTCCGGGCAGTTCGTTGCCCAGTCGCTGTATTCCGTTGTCACGACGTTCGCGCCGGTTTCGGGATTGTGGAAGGTCGTGTAGACAACGCCGGGCTTCACCCGCGTCGTAATCTTTGCCCGCAGCGTAATGTCGCCTTTGCGGCTGGCCAGCGAGACCAGCTCGCCATCACGCACACCGCGCGTTTCTGCATCGTGTGGGTGTACTTCCAGTATGTCTTCGGCGTGCCAGATGTTATTTTCGGTGCGGCGTGTCTGCGCGCCAACGTTGTACTGCGAGAGTATTCTGCCGGTGGTCAGCAACAGCGGGAACTTGCGGTTGGTCTTTTCCAGCGTCGGCTCGTAGTCGGTCTCGACGAACAGGCCCTTGCCGCGAACGAACTGGTCGATGTGCATGACCGGTGTGCCGGCAGGTGCCGTTTCGTTGCACGGCCACTGTACGCTGCCGATGTCGTCGAGCATTTTGAAGCTGACGTTCTGGAAGCTTGGCGTGAGTTCGGCGATCTCGTCCATGATCGATGCTGACGTTGGGTAGTTCATGTTGTAACCCATCGCCTGTGCCAGCTCCTGCGTGATTTGCCACTCATCCTTGCCCTGTTGTGCGGGCATTACCGGGCGCACACGATTGATGCGGCGTTCCGCGTTGGTAAAGGTGCCGTCCTTTTCGAGAAAAGACGTACCGGGCAGAAAAACGTGCGCGAACTTTGCCGTCTCGTTCAGGAACAGGTCCTGCACGACAATGCACTCCATATTGCCGAGGGCGGCTTCCACGTGATGCGTGTCGGGATCGGATTGCGCGAGATCCTCGCCCTGGATATACATGCCCTTGAATTCGCCGGCGCAGGCCGCGTCGAACATATTGGGGATGCGAAAACCTGGCTCCGGGTCGATCTCCACGCCCCAGTGACGCTCGAACTGTTGGCGGACTTCGTCGCCCGAAATATGCCGGTAGCCCGGCAATTCGTGAGGAAAAGAGCCCATGTCGCAGGAGCCCTGCACATTGTTCTGGC
Source organism: Woeseiaceae bacterium (assembly GCA_021773035.1). Lineage (GTDB taxonomy): Bacteria > Pseudomonadota > Gammaproteobacteria > Steroidobacterales > Woeseiaceae > UBA1847. The sequence goes on along the minus strand of JAJFKU010000056.1, from coordinate 243,282 downwards.
CGCGTAGCGGATTAACGCCGACGCCGGAGCGACCGATGTTGCCGGTGGCCATCGCGAGATTGGCCATGCCCATGACCATCGTCGAGCCCTGGCTGTGTTCGGTGACACCCAGTCCGTAGTAGATCGAGGCGTTTTTCGCCGTGCCGTACAGGCGTGCCGCAGCGCGCAGGGTTTCGGCATCGACGCCGGCGACCTTTGCGACTTCCTCCGGCGAGTTTTCCGGCTTCAGGATCATCGCCTTCCAGGACTCGAAGGAATCGACATCGCAGCGTTCGCGCACATATTCGTCGTCGACGAGTCCCTCGCTGACAATAACGTGCGCGAGTGCGTTTACCACGGGTACATTGGTGCCAGGCGATAACGCGATGTGGTGTTCGGCCGCAATATGCGCGGACCGCACCAGGCCGATTTCGCGCGGGTCGATAACGACAAGCTTTGCGCCCTCGCGCAGGCGGCGTTTCATTTGCGACGCGAACACCGGATGAGCGACCGTCGGGTTCGCACCGATAACAACCATCACGTCGGTGTCCATAACGCTGTCGAATGGCTGTGTTCCGGCCGATGTGCCCAGCGTAGTTTTGAGACCGTAGCCCGTCGGCGAGTGGCAGACGCGCGCGCAGGTATCGACGTTGTTGTTACCCATGCCTGCGCGAACGAATTTTTGTACGACATACACCTCTTCGTTAGTACAGCGCGACGACGTGATGCCGCCGATCGATTTGCGGCCGTATTTTTCCTGAATTTCCTTAAAGCGTTTCGCGGTGTGCTGAATCGCTTCATCCCAACTTACTTCGCGCCACGGTTCATCGGTAGTTTCCCGAACCATAGGATTCATGACGCGGTCCTTGTGCGACGCATATCCCCAGGCGAAACGGCCCTTGACGCAGCTGTGGCCGTGATTGGCTTGGCCGTCCTTATACGGTGTCATGCGTACGACCTGATCGCCTTTCATTTCAGCCTGGAACGAGCAGCCGACGCCGCAGTACGCACAGGTCGTTACGACGCTGCGATCGGGCAGGCCGTGATCGACAATGCTCTTTTCCATCAGCGTCGCTGTCGGGCAGGCCTGTACGCAGGCGCCGCAGGATACACACTCGGAATCAAGAAAGCCTTCGTCGATGCCGGCCGAAACTTTGGAGGCAAAACCCCGGCCCTGAATCGTTAGCGCGAAGGTGCCCTGGACTTCGTCGCAGGCGCGCACGCAGCGCGAGCAGACGATGCACTTGCTGGCATCGAACTGGAAGTACGGGTTGCTGGCATCGACCGGTGCCTGCAGGTGGTTTTCGCCGTCGAAGCCGTAGCGCACTTCGCGCAAGCCGACCGCGCCCGCCATATCCTGCAGTTCGCAGTCACCGTTTGCCGAACAGGTCAGGCAATCGAGCGGATGGTCGGAAATATAGAGTTCCATGACGTTGCGGCGAAGCCTGGCAAGTTCGCTGGTCTGCGTGCGAATTTCCATACCGTCTTCAACCGGGGTCGTGCAGGAGGCCGGATAGCCCTTGCGGCCCTCGACTTCGACCAGGCACATACGGCAGGAACCGAACGGCTTAAGACTGTCGGTGGCACAGAGTTTTGGAATATCGACGCCGGACTCGCGCGCGGCGCGCAATATGCTGCTGCCCGCGTTGACCGTCGCGGGCATGCCGTCGATGACGACATTTACGCACTCGCCGGACGTGCTGGCCGGTGTGCCCAAGTCTGTCTGCCGGACCTTATTCATGCGTTCGCCTCTTTCGAAGATGCAAAGTCTTCTGCAAAGTATTTTAGAACACTTCTAACCGGATAGGGGGTCATTCCGCCCATTGCACATAAGGAGGCGCCCTCCATCGTGTCGCATAACTCCAGCAGCAGGTCGTAATTCTTCTCGCGTTCACGCCCGGAAATCATCTTGTCGATGACCTCGACGCCTCGCGTCGAGCCAATTCGACACGGTGTGCATTTGCCACAGGACTCAATGGCACAGAACTCCATGGCGAAACGCGCCAGTTGCGCCATGTCTGCCGTGTCGTCGAAAATGACGATGCCGCCGTGACCGATCATCGCGCCGATGTTCACGAACGCTTCGTAGTCCATCGGTGTATCGAGCTGCTCCGCCGGTATATACGCGCCGAGTGGACCGCCGACCTGCACCGCCTTGACGGGCCGGCCGCTGGCAGTGCCGCCGCCCCAGTCCTCGATGAGCTCTCTGAGCGTTACGCCGAACGCCTTTTCGACCAGGCCGCCGCGTTTGATATTGCCGGCGAGTTGAAAGGCGAGCGTTCCCTTGGAACGGTTGACACCCATGCCGGCGTAACGCTCACCGCCCAGATTGATGATATTGGCGACCGATGCCAGCGTGACGACGTTGTTGACCACAGTAGGTTTGCCGAACAATCCTTCGTGGGCCGGCAGCGGCGGCTTGTAGCGCACGATGCCCTTTTTGCCTTCGAGGCTTTCGAGCATTGCGGTTTCCTCACCGCAAACGTAGGAGCCCGCGCCGAGGTGCAGTTCGATATCGAAATCGAAGCCTGAGTCTTTGATGTTGCTGCCGAGCCAGCCGGCGTCACGCGCGCTCGCAATGGCCCGCGACAGTATCGAATGGGTCAACGGATATTCCGAGCGCAGATAGATATAGCCGATGCTTGCACCAACGGCGAAACCGGCAATAGCCATGCTTTCGATCAGGCCCATCGGATCGCCTTCCATCAGCAGGCGGTCGGAGAACGTGCCGCTGTCGCCCTCGTCGGCGTTGCAGGCGATGTATTTCTGGCCGGCGGAGGTATTGGCAACGGTGCGCCATTTGATGCCGGTCGGGAAACCCGCGCCGCCGCGCCCGCGTAACCCGGAGTCGTTGACGGCATCAAGCACGGCATCGCGGCCGTCGGCAAACGCTTTGCTCAGCGCCTTAAAGCCCTGATGGCGCTCAAAGTCGTCGACAGATAGCGGGTCGACAAGACCGCAGCGCCAGAATGTCCAGCGATCCTGGTTGATGAGCCAGGGGATTTCACTAACCGGACCGAGGCGTCGTTCGTGTTCGCCACCGCTAATCAGGCCGGCGTTGAACAGGCCGGCAACGTCATCGGCAGTGACATTGCCGTAGGCAATGCGCGCGCCGTCAACCTCGACTTCAAGCAGCGGCTCCAGCCAGGACGCACCCCATGAGCCGTTGCGAATCAATTCAATGTCAGTACCGGTTTGCTTCGCGGTTCTCGCGATCGCTAACGCGACGTCGTCGGCACCCACCGATACTGCGGCCGTTTCTCGTGGCACAAAAATTTTCGTGCGGGCCATCAGTCGTTCCCCCGCATGCCGTCCAGCAGGTCGTTAAAACGTTTCTCGTCAACCCGGCCGTAGGTTTTGCCGTTCACCATAACCGCTGGTGAGCAGGCGCAGTTGCCCAGGCAATAAACGGGTTCAAGCGTGATGTCGTTTTCAGTATCGTGAAGACTCATCGCCAGGATCTTTTCGGCATGGTTCGTCAGTTCCCGGCTGCCCATGGCCTGGCAGGCTTCGGCCTGGCAGATTTTGACAATGTGTTTGCCCGGCTCATGGGTTCTGAAGTCGTGGTAGTACTCGACAACACCGTGCACATCCGCACGCGACAGATTCAGTTCTTCGGCCAGCTGGCGAATGGTGTCCTCAGGTATCCAGCCGTAACGCATTACAATGGACTGCAGTATCTGCACCAGCATTTCCGCTTTGCCGCCGTATTGCGCGACGATGTCGCTGGTCGTTTCTTTATCGATTCTGGCCATCAGCGGATGCGCTCCCCGGCTGAGTAAACATTGAAAGTATCACCACGTAGAAACCCTACCAAAGTAACATTGAATTCTCTTGCCAGTCTTACTGCAAGACTGGACGGCGCGCTTACTGCCGCCAGTAGCGGAATCCCGGCGACGAGTGTCTTTTGCATAAGTTCAAAACTTGTCCGGCCCGAAACCATCAGGCCGAGATCGTTCGCGGGCAGCCGGCCCTGAGCCAACAGTGCGCCGATGACTTTGTCGACGGCATTGTGGCGTCCGACATCTTCACGCACCAGCAGGATTTCACCTTGTGAATCGAAGGCTGCCGCGGCGTGCAGGCCGCCGGTTTGCTTGAAGGTGGCCTGGCGCTCACGCAGCGCGTCCGGCAGCGCCGTCAATATCTCACGACTGAAAGACGCGGTGTCGTTGTCCAGCGGCCTGACACCGGTAACCTGCAATGCCTCCAGCGACGACTTGCCGCAGACGCCGCAGCTTGAGGTCGTGTAGAAATGCCGCTGTAGCCGACCGAGGTCAATGCTTACGTGCGCTGCGAGATCCACGCGGATAATGTTGTGATTACCAGAGTCGGGTGCGGCAGGGCCGCAGTGCTCGACCGCTTGTATGTCGCCGGCATTTTGAATCATCGATTCGGAATACAGAAAGCCGCTGGCCAGCTCGGCGTCGTCGCCGGGCGTCCGCATGGTAATAGATATGCTCGCCGTCGTGCGGCCGGCCGGCGACGAATAACCCAGCCGAATCTCCAAAGGTTCCTCAACGGCGACCTGATCATCGACGGCATTTGCGGAATCGCCGTTAATTTTGTCGATCTTCATCGCGAGGCTGGAGACTGTCATTTCGTTTCGGACCGGTTGTTTGGCAACTCAGTATATCCCAGCGGCGGGGGCTGCAGGCCGCAATGAGAATGGTTCTCAAAACACGGATGGTTTGTACGCATATCCCGTTATGCTGGCGTTCAGAAAAACCGGTTAAAATGCAGGCCGCAATCGATAAAGAAAGAACGTCAAGGAGACTTAAGTTGAGCACAATTCCACGCCGCAAATTTATTCAACTGTCGGCCGTCGCCGCCGCCGCATGCATGGCCGCGCCGGGTCGCGAAGCACGAGCTGACGAACTGCCGCATCTGTCGGAGGACGATCCGATGGCCGCCGCAATGAAGTACACGCACGACGCGTCCAAAGTCGATCCAGCCACCCGCAACAATCCGGCTGCCGACCAGAACTGTGCCAATTGCGCGCTTATCCAGGGCAAGGATGGCGAGGCGTGGCGACCCTGCCAGATATTCCCCGGCAAAGCCGTCGCCGCGGCGGGTTGGTGTTCAGTCTGGGCACCGAAAGCCTGATCTCGCGACAGCAGTACTGCGAATACAAGCGCCGGCCTTCGAGCCGGCGTTTTTGCGTGTACAATGCGCCGCTGTGCGCTTTATGAGCCCTTTGGTTCCAGTGGAGAAATTCCTTGTTTGAGACACTATCTGCCGCGTCTGCGGACGCCATCCTGGGGTTGATCGCCGAACACCGGAACGACCCCCGGCCGGAGAAAATCGATCTCGGCGTCGGTGTGTATCGAACGGCAGAGGGCGCTACCCCGGTCCTCGATGTCGTCAAGGCTGCCGAGCGAGAGCTCGTCGCAAACCAGGACAGTAAGGCCTACATCGGCACTGCCGGTGCAGCAGATTTTAACAGCGCCATGCAGGCGCTTGTTTTCGGTACGACAAGTCCCGATAAGCGCCTGGTAACGCTGCAAACGCCGGGTGGCTCCGGGTCGCTCCGGGTCGCAGCGGGCCTGATTCTGCGTTCGTCTCCCGATACGACGGTCTGGGTCAGTGAACCCACCTGGGCGAATCATGTTCCCCTGCTGGGGGGCGCGGGCCTGAATCTGAAACCCTATCCCTACTACGACACGAGCAGTCACGTCATCAGGATCGACGCGATGCTCGAGACCTTGCGAAGTGCTGTAGCCGGCGACATCGTTCTGTTACATGCCTGTTGCCACAACCCGTCCGGACTGGATCCGTCGGCCGAACAGTGGCGGGCAATTACAGAGGTCATCGTCGAGCGCGAACTGGTCCCGTTCATTGATATGGCGTACCAGGGTTTTGCCGAAGATATCGATGCGGACGCCTACGCGATTCGCCACATGGCCGAACGCGTTCCGGAGATGATCGTGGCGAGTTCCTGTTCCAAGAATTTCGGCCTGTATCGCGATCGCGTAGGGACGCTTTCAATCCTGTCGGCGGATAGCAAGACGCGGGATGTCGTCGACAGTCAGGTGAATAATGTCGTGCGCACTATTTACTCGGTGCCGCCGGACCATGGTGCGGCCGTCGTCAGCCTGATTCTGCACAACGACGCTTTGCGCAGCGCGTGGGTCGGTGAGCTGACCGATATGCGTGAGCGGCTTCGTGATATGCGCGTATTGTTAAACGACTCGCTGCTTGCAAAGGTCCCGCAGCATGATTTCTCGCACCTGGTTCGTGCGACCGGCATGTTTTGCTTCTTAGGTGTCAGCGTGGAACAGGTGGCCCGGCTGAAGAAAGATTTCGGCGTCTATATGGTTGATTCGAGCCGTATTAACGTCGCCGGTATTACGCCGGCTAACGTTGCCTACCTTGCGGACTCAATCGCGGCGACCGTGGCAGGCGGGTAGCGCGTTAGTCCGTCGCCGGCTGCCAGATGATACGGCTCTTGCGACCGATGCTGAGTCGTCTTGCCGTGCCGGCGTTCAGTTCCAGGACGAAGCTTACCGCTTCGACCGAACTCACGGTGGTGAGGGACAAGGGTTGTGTGTCGTGAGCGACCGATGACACGCTGCCGTCGCTGCGCGCGAAAATCATATCGAGCGACAAATAGGTATTCTTCATCCACATCGAGTGCATGGCGCTGTCGTCGTAGACGAACAACATGCCCTCGTTCGGCGCCATTTCGCGGACGAACATCAGTCCGCGGCGTTGTTGTTCATAGGTGGTCGCGAGATAAACGTCGAACTCGTGGCGGGTACCGTCGTCCGCTTCGATGATCAGCGTATCGGCCACGAAATTGCCTTCCGGCCCGGATGCTGCGGTGTTGCTGGTTTCGGCCGGCGCGCTGCAGGCGCCAAGGGTAGCTGCAACAAGGCAAACGGCGAAGCTCGGTAGCCGTGTTCTGTTCATTTCTTACTCCAGTCGACAATCGTCGTGAACGACAGGCTGGGAATAGTGACCGCTGCGTCGCCGTTGATCTGGCCCAGCGCCGTAATGCAGGATAACGTACCGCTCAGTATGTAAGTGTTTTCGTCGTCGGGCAACGCGGTCTGCGATTCGATTTCGGTCCAGCAGGCGTTGAGGTCCGGTGTACTGAAAAAACGTCCGCTACCTTCGATGATGGCCGTGACCCTGCTGGGAGATTCGATGGCTTCCGCGCCTGCTTCCAGCTCAGGCAGGGCGATGATAAGGGCGAGGCGTTCACCTTCCATGTCGCCGGCGAACCGCAGTCGCATGCCCTGACGGTTGGGTCGTTGCATATTTTCGCAAAGCATCTCGGAACCTGACCAGCTTATCGTTGTCTCAATTCCGCCGAACAACGTGGTTTCGAGTGCGCCAGTGCTGCCGCAGCCGGTTTCGAGCTGCTGTGAAACAGCTGCTGCCGACGCCGGCGGTGTTCCCGGAGCAGGTGATCCACAAGCGCCGAGCAGGATTAAGAGCGGCAGGCCGGGAAAGGGCAATTTTTGCGCGAAAACTCGCTTTTCATCGGGTTGCTGCAATGGATTCGCGTTTATCGGCTCGGAATTGGGGCCAATACTACTTAAAGAGACAAGAAAATTGAGGAAAAATTGCTGCGACCGGTTGGTCTTCCCAGGCATCCTCTCTAGAATGGCACGCCGCCGCATCCTACGGAGTACTAAATGAGCGTCAGAGAACAATTCCAAAAACTTGAAGCTCACGCGAGCGGGCTGATCATCGGCCAGGCCCATCTGATCAATCGCATGTTGCTCACACTGCTGTGCGACGGACACCTGCTGGTGGAGGGTGCGCCCGGTCTCGCGAAGACACGCGCGATCAAAGTGCTCGCCGAGAGCATAGAGGGCGATTTCCACCGTCTGCAGTTTACGCCCGATCTGCTGCCAGCCGACCTGACCGGTACCGACATCTATCGACCGCAGGAGGGAACCTTCGAGTTCAGAAGAGGCCCGCTGTTCCATAACCTGATTCTCGCCGACGAGATCAATCGTGCACCCGCCAAGGTCCAGTCGGCCCTGCTTGAAGCGATGGAGGAGCGCCAGATATCGGTTGGCGCAAACAGCTATCCGCTCGAAGACCTGTTTATGGTGATGGCGACGCAAAACCCGATCGAGCAGGAAGGCACTTATCCGTTGCCCGAAGCACAGCTGGATCGATTCCTGCTGCATGTGGAAGTCGGCTACCCGTCGATCGAAGACGAGCGGCGTATTCTGGTTCTGAATCGCGACGAAGCGAAAGGGGGTGAACGCGACGCATTTCAACCGCCGGAACTGCTGTCCCGCGAGTCGATTATGGACGCGCGACGGGCCATTCTGGATCTGCATCTGGCAGCCGAACTCGAGGAATACATCGTCAACGTCGTCGTTGCAACGCGTAATCCGGGTGCTGTGAGCGCCGACCTCGACGGTCAGGTGCTGTACGGCGCAAGTCCACGTGCCAGCATGGGCATTGACCGCGCCGCCCGCGCACACGCCTGGCTCGCCGGCCGGGATTTTGTCGGCCCCGAGGATATCCAGGCGGTGGCGCCGGACGTGTTGCGGCATCGACTGGTCCTGAGCTTCGAGGCCGAGGCCGACGGCGTGGATTCAAATTCCATCATTGCCGCTATTCTGGACGGCGTCGGAGTGCCTTAGTGCACCAGCTCGATCATATCCCGGCTGATGCCTCGCCGGTCAGCGTGAGTCAGGCCGGCCTGATTCGACTGAATGGCCCTGCCAGGGCAATCGCGCTCGATGTGTTGCGCGTCAACTCTCTGCAGACCGGCGCATACGTTTCGCATTTTCGCGGCCGCGGTATGGAGTTCGATGAATCGCGTCCGTACCAACCCGGTGACGATCCGCGTAGCATCGACTGGCGTGTCACTGCGCGCAGCACGACGGCCTACACCAAGTTGTTCCGCGAGGAGCGCGAACGCCCGGTTCTGGTCGTCGTGGATCTGCGCGCCAACATGCATTTCGCGACGCGCGGTTGCTTCAAGTCGGTTAACGCCAGCCGCGCGGCGGCGCTGCTGGCATGGGCGGCGCATCATCGTGGCGATCGCCTTGGCGGCCTCATTTTCGGCGATACGACGCATCGCGAGCTCAAGCCGCGCCTCGGTCGTCGCGCCGCACTGCGCTACGTGCACGAACTCGCGGAACACCCGGACTGGAAACGAAACATAAAGGGGTCAGAGCCGCTTACGCCTGCGGAGCAGGCGGGTCACAGCGATGCAAAGAGCCCAGACCCCTTTACTCAGGCGATGTCCGCTTTGCGCCGCGTGGCGCGGCCCGGCAGCCTCGTGGTCGTGATCAGTGATTTCTTAGGCTTTTCCCGCGCCGCTCAGTCTTATCTGTCGAGCGTGGCGCGGCACAACGAAGTGCTTGCTGTGTTCATGAATGACCCGCTGGAGCGGACCTTACCGCCGCCGGGTCGTTATCGTATCGTCTCTCCCGGCGACGAACTGGCGATCGACACTTTCGCTGCCGCTGCGAGACGGGACTACGAACACGAGTTCGCGCAACGTTCACAGCAACTCGACGCTTTTTGCCATCGTTACGGCGTGCACCTGATGCCGATGTCGACGGACGACGACCCGGTTTCAACACTGCAGACGGCGTTGGGCCGCAGGACTCATTAATCGTGGAACAGAGCCAGCTGCCATTGCGAGACTTACACCTGCCGGACGCTATCGGCTGGTGGCCGCTCGCGCCTGGCTGGTGGGTGCTTATCCTGCTCGTGCTCCTGGCGCTTGGCTGGCTGCTGCTACGGCTTGTGCAAGAATGGCGGTTCAATGCGGCGCGCCGCTACGCGATTCGCGAACTCGCGAGCGTCGAGTCGGCCTACCTTGAACACAAGAATGTCGTGACGCTGGCACAGCAGGTGTCGGGCCTGCTGCGCCGGGGCATGCTGGCTTACGCGCCGCGTCACGAGGTGGCAGGACTCACGGGCGAAAGCTGGCTCAAGTGGCTCGATCGCGATTTACCCGTACCGTATTTCCATACCCAGGGTGGCAAGAGCATTCTGGAGCTTCCTTACCGCGACCCCGAAGGCGATTTCGGCGACGTCGATATCAACGCCCTGTTGTCGGCCGCGAGAATGCGTCTGTCGACACCCGTTGGCGGGAAAGCCTGATGTGGTCCCTGGCCTGGCCGTGGGCGCTGCTCGCATTGCCGTTGCCGTTGCTCGTCCGCTTTTTGATGCCGGAGGCGAGGGGGTTGTCTGAAGCGGGGCTGCGCGTACCCAGTGTCGACGCCTTTGCGACACTCAGGGACCGTTCGGGTAGCGAGCAGTTGCTGAACTGGCGTTTCTGGGTAGCGGCAAGTGCCTGGATTCTGCTGGTGCTCGCGGCAGCGAGACCGGAGCGTATCGGCGATGAGCTGGAGGTGCCGGTTGCGGGCCGTAACCTGATGCTCGCCGTGGACCTGTCCGGCAGTATGGATCAGAAGGACTTCGAGCTGGGCGGTCTCAGGGTCGATCGCCTGACCGCGACCAAAGCGGTCGCCAGCGACTTTATCGAGCGTCGCGAGGGTGACCGGATCGGGCTCATATTATTCGGTGAGCGTGCCTATCTGCAGGTTCCGTTAACGCTCGACCGGGCAACGGTCAATGTTCTGCTCATGGAGGCTTTCATCGGTCTTGCCGGGGAAAAGACCGCGATCGGCGATGCCATAACCCTGGCAGTGCGGCGGATTCACGAGCAGCAAAAGGACGACGGCGACCAGGTCCTGGTCCTGTTGACCGACGGCGCGAACACCGCCGGCGAGGTTCAGCCGCTGAAAGCGGCGCAGCTCGCCCAGCAGGTTGGTCTGCGTATTTACACGATCGGTATCGGCGCCGAGCAAATCGAAGTGGCGTCGCTGATCGGCGGTCGGCGCTCGATCAATCCTTCCGCGGACCTCGACGAAGACACGCTGACAAAGATCGCGGAGCTCACCGGCGGTCGTTATTTTCGCGCCACCGATACCGCCAGCCTGCAGGACATTTATCGACTCGTCGACGAGCTCGAGCCTGTCGAAGAACCCGAGTCGGGTTTTCGTCCGGTGAAGTCCTACTATTTCTACCCGCTGGGGCTGGCCTTCGGGCTTGTCGTTTTGTTATGCCTGATCGGTTTGCTGAAACGCATTGTTGTGCGCCGCGGCGTCGAGGTACAGACCCGTGCCGGCTGAGTTGCAATGGCTGCGTCCCGAGTGGCTGTTCGCCGTGCCGCTAATCGTGCTGCTTGCGGTGTTGTTATCGCGTGGCAAGCTGGGTTCCGGCAACTGGGCGGCGGTGATCGACGCCGAACTGATGCCGTTTGTACTGTCCCGTGACCCGGGCCGCGGTACGGATCATCGTTGGTGGCTGCTGGGCCTGGGTGGGATTATCGCGGCCGTCGCATTAGCCGGACCGGCCTGGGAGCGCATCGAGCAACCGGTGTTTCGTGCCGAGCAGGCACTTGTCGTGGCGCTTGATTTGTCGCGCTCCATGGACGCGCAGGACATTGCGCCCAGTCGCCTGCAGCGGGCGAAACTGAAAATTCTCGACATGCTCGAAAGACGTACAAGCGGTCAGACCGCGCTGGTGGTTTACTCGGCGAACGCTTTTACTGTCACACCACTGACCAACGATACCGATACGATTGCGGCGCTCGTCAACAGCCTGGGTACGGAAATCATGCCGAGCCGCGGCAGTTATCCCGAGGTCGCTATCCACAAGGGCCGGCAATTGCTGGACCAGGCGAGCGCCGGTTTCGGCGAGGTATTGCTGATAAGCGATGGCGGTTCGTCACCGGCCGCGGATGCGGCCGCAAGAGAACTTGTTGCCGCCGGGTACTCGCTGTCCATTCTCGGCGTCGGAACGAAAGAGGGTGCACCGATCCCGCGCGTGTCCGGTGGTTTCGTTACCGACAATCGCGGCCAGATCGCCGTACCCAGACTGGAGGACAGCGGTTTGCGCTCGCTGGCCGGCATCGGTGGCGGTCGTTATTCACAGCTGACGGCGGATAACAGTGACCTGGACTTCCTGTTGAGTGGTGAGATCAGCGGTGTGGGTGCTGTTGCGAGCGACGACGCACTGGCTACCGATCGCTGGCGGGAAGAAGGTCCGTGGCTGCTGTTATTGTTGCTGCCGCTCGCGGCGTTGGCCTTTCGGCGTGGCTGGGTGCTGCTTGCCCTGCTGTTTGTCGTGCCGTTGCCGCAGCCTGCATACGCGGCGTCCTGGGACGATCTCTGGTTGAATAAGGACCAGCAGGCGAAGCGGCAGCTTGCGGCAGGCGATGCCGACACCGCTGCGTCGCTGTTCGAAAACTCCGATTGGCAGGCGGTCGCCCAGTATCGCGCCGGCGACTATACCGCGAGTGCACAGGGCTTCGCTGAAAAGGGCGATGCCCGGAGTCTTTACAACCTCGGCAATGCAATGGCATTTCAGGGTGAACTGGACGCGGCTATCGATGCTTACGAGCAGGTGCTGGAGATCGAGCCGCAGAATGACGATGCCAGCTACAACCTTGAGCTGGTCAGAAGTCTTAAAGAGGAACAGGACGACCAGCAGAAGAATCAGGGGGACGAACAGCAGTCGCAGGAGAATCCCGGGGGCGACGGTGAGCAATCCGATGCCGAAAGCCAGCCCGAAGGTGAGGGACAGGAGGGTGAGTCGCAGTCCGATAGCGAGGCCCAGGAAGGGGATCCGTCCGAAAATCGCGAAGAGGAAATGAGCGAAGAAGAAATGCAGGCTTTGCAGGAGGAGCTGCAACGCGCAGCCGAAGAAGCACAGGCCGGCGAACAACCGCAACAAATGTCGGCGGCAGAGCTGGCCGAACTGCGGGAACAGCAGGAGCAGGAACAGGCCATGGAACAATGGTTGCGGCGTATTCCGGATGATCCCGGTGGCCTGTTGCGCCGCAAGTTTCGCTATCAGTACCAGCGCGAGGGCAAGGATCAGGACGGCAATAGTGTGTGGCCAGACAACGAGGTACAACCGTGGTAATGCTTAATTGCACAGTTTTTCGCAGCGCAGTATTCAGTCTTATCGGTGTGCTGGCATTCGTCTCGAGTTCGTATGCGGCGGTCACGGCTCGAGTTGATCGCCCATCAGTCGATCTGAACGAATCGTTTGTCCTGCAGATCATCGTCGATAACAACATTGAGCTGAAACCCGACTTCACGGTTCTCGATGACAAGTTCGTACGCCGGCAACACACCGAGCTTAGCAATACGACAATCGTCGGCGGCCAGCTACGGCGTGACCGGACCTGGAGCGTTCTGTTGATGGCAAAATCCACCGGCAGGCAGGAGATTCCTGCAATCACCGTCGGTAATGAGAAAAGTGAACCGATTTCCATCATAGTCAACGAAGCAACCCATACGCCGCCCGGCGAGGCGGATGTATTCATCACCAGCGAAGTCGACCAGACCGAGGTTTTTGTCCAGTCGCAGGTGCTATATCGTTTCAAAGTTTACCGGGCGGTAGCCACTCGCCAGGAAGGTCGTCGCGACCCGGTGTTTAGCGGCGCTGAAGTGCTGGTTGAGCGTGCCGGAGACGAGCGCAGCTATGAGGCGATACTGAACGGGCGCCCCTATAGCGTCATAGAGCGCGTATTGGCTATTTATCCGCAAGCCAGTGGCGAAGTGTCTATATCGCCGGCGTTGTTCGAGGCGCGCGTATTGCGTAACGGCCGCATCACCGGTCGCAAGGTGTTCGAGTCCGAAGCGCATGTTATTGAGGTGCTGCCCATTCCGGCGCCGCCGGCTGAGTTTCCGGACGCGGCGTGGCTGCCGGCCAGGGACGTTCAGCTCAGCGAAGAATGGTCTCGCGAACCCCGTGAGATCGCTGCCGGCGAACCGGTGACACGCAAGATTACCGTGACGGCCCTCGGCCAGATCGAAACGCAGATTCCGGCGATCGAAGTGCCGCTGATCGAGGGCATGAACGTCTATGAGGACAAGCCCGACCTCAGCCGCATTAACGAAGCGGAAGGTATTCGTGGCATCCGCCGCGATCAGTACGCGATGATTGGCGTGCGTGGTGGTGCGGTTGATATTCCGGAGGTCAGGGTGCCGTGGTGGAATATCGAAGCGGGTGAGTGGCGCGTTGCGCGACTGCCGTCGCGAACGATTCAGGTGGATGCACCCGTGGTAGCAGCCGTCGCTCCAGTCGTGGTGGAGCCAGAGGCTGCGCCCGTGGAAATACCGCAGGACCTGCCGATGAGCGACGGGTTCTGGAAGCGAGCGAGCCAGTTGATTGCTGCTATCTGGCTGTTGACCGTGCTGGCGTGGTGGTGGTCGTCACGAGAACGCACGCCGGAACGCCGGGAGCCCGAGCCGCCACCGGTTTACAAGCAGCAGGCGAAGTTCGTAAAGGCCGCGAGAAAAGCGGCGGGCTCCGGGGACAAAGCGGCTGTGCGGGCGGCGCTGATCGAATGGGCGCGCCTGCAGTGGCCGCAGGACGCACCCCGCAATATCGGCGATCTGGCTGCTCGCGTTGCACCGCCGTTGCGCGATGAACTGCAGCGCCTGTCAGCGAACAGCTACGGAGTACGCGGTGCAGACTGGGACGGAGCTGCGCTCGCCAAATCGCTGCGTTCCATCGACGTCATGGTGGAAGACAGGGAAACGATCATCGACGATCCGCTGCCGCCGCTGATGCCGTCACGTAGCTGATCGAGCTTCGCAGAAACTGAGTTCTTTCGTCAGCGCCCGAACTCTTGCTGCCCTGCCGTTGGAATGTCGGAGAACGGACCAGTAGCGTGCGCCGCCGGTGTTCTCCCTGCCGGTAGCAGCTACCACATCGTCAAGCTCAACCCAGGTCGATAGTATGCGTGCGGCACATGACAGGTTAATTGCCGGATCATGGAGGTCTTTCGCTGCGACAATGCCGCAGGCATAGCGCGCCTGGTTCGCGCTTTCGATCGAGATTTGCAACAGACCTCTGCTGACAACTCTGTTCTTGTGAGAGTCTCTCAATTCCTCCGTAAACTTCGTTTCGGGATTGAAGTTGCTTTCAAATTTCGCCATCGCCGATAACAGGCCGGCCCAGAACATCACCCGGGATTCTGAATCGAGGCTCGGGTAGCGCGGACAGAACGCGGCTATATCCTTCGGGACTTGACGCGGAAGAGACGTATTCCTTACTGCAGTTTCCGCTGACCGGGTCCATGTCCCGTCCGTATTCGCAGCGGACCATACTGCGTAGTCGTCGCCGGGCGAATGTTCTCGGCCGGTCTGGCAGGAGACAAGCAGCATAGCGAGCAGGGCATAAGCTATTCTATGCATGGATGGACGCTGGTATCTGGTTCATTAGTTGTTCATCCAATGACAATCGTGTCTGCCGTATCTTATGGGGTTAGACTACCACCCCGAAAGAAACCAGGTTAGTGGAGAGAGTCTGAATGAAGCTCCCGAGGGTGGTGGTCTGCTTATTGCTGTTGTTCGTGGCTGCGCTTGTGCACGCTGCGGAGGTTAACGATGAGAGCCTTCCGGGCCTCTGGGGGATCCGGCTGGTTGCGTTTGGACAGAATTTTCCGGCCTATCCTTCGTCGTCGGATCAGAACCTGACCGTTCTCCCGCTGCCTTATCCGGTGTATCGCGGCGATTTCCTGCGCCTTGGAGAAGACCTCGAGGACATTGCCAATGGCCGCATCGTCGACAATGGCCGCGTTAAACTGTCGCTGGGCGTGAGTGCCAGCTTTCCCGAGGACAGTGATGAGCTAAGATCTCGCGCCGGAATGCCGGACCTGGATTTTCTGCTCGAAGCGGGCCCGGAGCTGACGATCGCGCTTCAGGGCAGCCCGGACGATGACCGGGAACTCAAACTCAACCTGCAGGCGCGGGCGGCCCTGTCGCTTGACGGCCTCGATCCAACCGGCCGTGGTTTCATATTCAATCCGGAGCTCGAGTATCTCCTGCGGGACCTTTTCGGTAGTAACAATGAGCTGCGTTTTCGCGTGGCTCCTGCATGGGCAAGCCGGGACTACATGGATTTTTTCTATGGCGTGGCCCCGGAGTTTGCGACGCCGGGCAGGCCCGCTTTCGCCGCTTCTTCAGGTTATTTGAATACGGAGTTTCTGCTTGGCCTGAATCGAAAAATTACCGACCGGCTGGAGTTTCGCGGCTCGGTCCGTTTGTGGGTGAACAAGGGCGCGGCGAACGACGCAAGCCCGCTGTATCAGCGAGACTATGATCGTGGCATCCGGCTGGCTCTCTTCTGGAGTGCGTGGGAATCGAGACGGCGGGCAGCGACAGCGCACTGATTTTCGCGCCGTTTGCTAGCGCTCTCCGAGCT
Source organism: Woeseiaceae bacterium (assembly GCA_021773035.1). Taxonomy (GTDB): domain Bacteria; phylum Pseudomonadota; class Gammaproteobacteria; order Steroidobacterales; family Woeseiaceae; genus UBA1847. The sequence goes on along the minus strand of JAJFKU010000056.1, from coordinate 227,091 downwards.
GCTGCTCTATCGATCTGGTTTTGTCTACAACGATGTCCCCGGTGTGTTTCGTCGTAGTAGATTCGATCAGCGCTATCCAGCATTCGTCTTCCGCTACCGGGTTATGCATGGCCCCTCTCGGGACAACGTGGAAATCGCCTTCGCGCAGCGTGATGTGCTCGTCTTCGTACTCTATTACCAGACATCCCTTTACGATGTAGAACAGTTCATCTTCCTCATCGTGTTTGTGCCAGACGAACGAACCCTTGAGTTTCGCAACCTTGATGAACTGATCGTTCACCTGGCCGACTACGCGCGGCGACCAGTATTCGTCTACGTGCTCGAGTTCCTTGAGAAGATTTACAGCAAACATAGGTTTCCAGTAGTCGATGAGTGGGTCTAATTCTCCGCCAGCCGCAGATCGAGGTAGCGCCCCGGCGCGTCGTTTATCAGGTCCTTGACCAGCAGAACCTCACCCGAAGACAGGTGTATCGTGATGTGCTTCTTAACCCAGCCTTCCTTGATATCGATTTTTGCTATCGCAGAATAGGCGACCTTGCCGATTCCGTAGTTGTTCGACAGCAGACTCTGGTCGAGACCAAAAAAATAGAAGTATTTGTTCGTCATGACGAAGCTGCACAGCACGAACTCCTTCGCCAGGCTCGCAAACGTAGCTCCGGTTTCCCTGGCTTTGGGTAAAAACGCATCGAGAGCGGCTTCTAACCAGGCCTGCTTTGTTGGTTTCAGCAGCTCATTGTAGGCGACTCTATCGAACGTCTGTTGTTCGCCGGGCTCTGCCTGCTCGCCGAGCACCGGTCGGATAATGAAGTACCAAAGTCCCATGGCGTACAAAGGCCATAGAAACGGGTACTCGAACAGGAACTCAGTAAACAGATCTCCCAACCCATTCATCGCTCTACTGCCCGCTGTGGTTTTCTACGATTCATCGTTCGTGTCGCTTGCCCTGAACAGCACTTACCAGTGACCTGTGTTCTCCATGGATGCCCACGGTTCCTGCGGCGCCAGGGCTTCGCCTTTCTGCAGCAGCTCTATCGAGATGTTGTCCGGTGATCGAACGAACGCCATGTGTCCGTCACGGGGCGGCCGATTGATCGTTGTGCCCGCATCCAGCATTTTCTGACAAAGCGCATAGATGTCATCCACCCGATACGCGAGGTGGCCAAAATTGCGGCCCTCATCGTATTCCTCGGGGTCCCAGTTATGCGTCAATTCGACCTGCGCCTCTTCGTCGCCGGGCGCTGCGAGAAAAATCAGCGTAAACCGGCCCTGCTCGCTGTTGTGGCGTCTTAACTCCCGCAAACCGAGCTGATTGCAGTAAAACTCAAGCGAGGCGTCGACGTCGTCGACGCGCACCATGGTATGCAGGTATTTCATCGCAGGGCTCCGCGTTGGACTCGTGTCGGGTTTGAATTCACAATGGTCGTTGAAATGGCAACCGACGGCAACCTTGAACGACATACGCACAATCACGCTGGACCTCGATGACACGCTCTGGGAGATACACCCGGTCATCCTGCGTGCCGAGGAAACGCTGTATGGGTGGCTTGGAAAACACTATCCGCGCATCACCGAAATGTACAATCCGGCCGATCTCCGGGAGCTGCGCTCGCGGATTGTTGTCGAGTTCGCCGATCGGGCACACGACCTGACCTTTCTGCGCCGCACGATACTCTGCCGGGTTGGCACCGCGGCGGGCTATGGGACGGGCTTTATCGACGAGGCCTTCGCCGTATTCGATGCCGTACGAAACGACGTCGAACTGTTCCCGGAAGTCATCCCGACACTGGAAAGCCTGGGAAGCCGCTATTCGCTGATCGCCGTCACCAACGGCAACGCGAACCTGGAGACTATCGGTATTGCACATCTGTTCGACGATATCGTTACGGCGACGAGAGCCGGCGCTGCGAAACCGGCAGCGCAGGTTTTCGAATTGGCCGTTGAGGTTGGCGGTGCGACCAGGGAGCAGACACTGCACGTCGGCGATCATCCGAGGTACGACGTCGATGGCGCAAAAAGCGCGGGCCTCCGGACCGTCTGGGTCAATCGTAACGCTGACGCGTGGCCGGTCGAGTATGCATCTCCGGATATCGAGGTGACGCATGTGGGTGAGTTGCCGGGCCTGTTGGGCGTTGTCGAATAGCGATGACAAAACCTCTCGTTATCTACATTCCCGGGTTGCTGCCAAAGCCCGAACCCGACCTGCACCGCGAGGCGTTGTTGCGTTGCCTGCACAGCGGCCTGCGTCGAGTGGATGCACCGGTGGCCGATGCGTTGGGGACGTCGGCGAGTAACTTCGAAATCGTTTCCTGGACTTACGATTTTTACGGCAGCCACTCTGACATTGGCCAGGATCGAGCGGCCATCGATGCCGTCATCGAGCAGGCGGCGCCCGGGCGGCAGGATATCGCGGAGGCGTCGTCCTGGCTGCGCCGGCTGACGCGGGCGATTTACCGGCTCGGTGATCTGTTGCCATTCCTGATTCCACACCTCGCCTCCGAGCGTATGGAAGTGCATCTGCGCGATCTGATGCGCTACGAAAACAACAAGAACGGCATTGCCGACCAGGTCAGGCAACGCCTCAAGATCAGCTTGCTGGCGGCCGCCGGTAGCGAACGACCCGTACTGCTGATTGCACACAGCATGGGATCGGTCATTGCCTACGATTCGCTGTGGGAGCTCTGCCACGAGCAGGGCAATCCCGTGCAGATCGATACTTTCCTGACGATGGGCAGCCCGCTCGGTCAGCGTTTCATGCAAAGGAAACTCAGCGGTCACGAACGGGCCGGCGTGGATCGCTATCCGGGCAATATTCGGCGTTGGAAGAACCTGTCTGCGGTCGGCGACCTGACAGCGATCGATCCGTGGCTGGCGAATGACTTTGGAGAGATGGTGGAACTCGGGCTGGTCGAAGCCATCGACGACGACGAGCTGTTCAGCTATTTTCGATTAGACGGCGAACTCAATGTGCACTCTGAGTACGGTTATCTCGTCAATGCGCAAACTGCGCGTGTCGTTGCAGACTGGTGGCGTAGTCACGATCCTTATTTGCCGGGTTGAGGGTTGATGCCCGGCATCCTTTTTTCGGAGTAGGCGTTGGCGGCAAAGCTCGTGCAGGTTGGTCAGTGTTCGTCCGCCCGCTTGCCACGTTTGGCGTCGATGTCTCTGCGCAATACCAGGTGCGTCGAGGCCAGGAAACCGTCCCGACGAAGAATCTCCAGCCAATCCGTCAAGTATGACTTGCGACAGCGGAACCCTAATTGGCTTCCAGATTCGGTTTGATGACGATGTCGATGCGCCGGTTACGGGCACGACCCGGCTCGGTTTCGTTGCTGGCAACCGGTCGGGTTTCGCCGTAACCGGTGGCGATAAGACGATACGTCGGAATCCGCATCGCGTTGATCATGTACTGCTGTACCGATTCGGCACGCTCCTGGGAGAGTTTCTGATTGGAGTCGTCGCCGCCGTGGGAGTCGGTATGGCCCTCGATAATCAATTCGCTGCGCGGGAACACGTCGATGGCTTTTTCTACCTTGCCCAGCAAGTCGAAATTTTCGGGCTTGATCTGCGACGCACCGCTGTCGAAGCTTAAGCCCACCATACGCAAAATCACGGTATCGCCCTCGCGAAATACTCGTGCTTCGGTGGAGGCGAACATCTTCTCAACCTGCGCGAACTGTTGCTTGACACGAGCCTGCGCTTCGAGCCGCTGAACCAGTGCCGCACGTTCGGCAGTCGCGCCGCCGAGGCGTTCGTCCAGCGCTCTTAGTTCTTCTTCGAGATCGGCCAGGCGAATTTCGTTCTCGGCTTTTTCCTGCTGCAGGGACTGCAACTCGCTGGCCTGCGCTTCAAAGTAGGCAACCAGTTCGGCCGTCAGGAGCCCCGGCCCTTCCTGCATGTCCGGCACGACGTCGGCAACGCCGGCGATAGCCTGCATCGGCTGCTCCCAGTTCAGAACCAGCTGCTCGGCGCTTAGCTTCTTGTCACGAACCTGGCGTACGATTTCCGAAAGATACAGTGCGTGTTTCGCCTCGTAGTTCGCCTGTATCGCGAGACTGCGGGGCAGATCGGTGTCATAGCGGTTTTCGTTGAGTTCGCGATCGGCGTCGGCCAGTAACTGCTTGGCCTTGCCGAGCGTGATCGGAGCATAACGGCCGACGCGTGCGCGATCTGCGTCTGCGAGCAGCCGCCGGGTTTCACTGAGATATTGTTCCTTGATCGCGACCAGTTCCGCGTCGCGGTAGAGACCCGTGGCCTCGATGTCTTTTCGCTTTGAACCCTTGAGGTCGCCGCGCTCCAGCAGACGAATAGCGTCACCGAATTTACGCTGTGCTTCCGACCAGATTTCGGGGGCTCGCTGCGGCGCCTCGGCGTTTGCGGCATCCTGGCGGCTTTTCATGACCTGCGCCAGGGCCGTATTGGCAAGTCTGGCTGCTTCCGCCGCTGTCTTGAAATTGCTGGTGGCATCTGCGGCATTTGAACGTACGTATTCGATGTTCCGGCCGCGTTCGAGCGCCGTTTCCGCGTCGCGGTATTCTTTCATGCCCCGCTCGTAACTGCGGGGAGCGAGAAGTTCGGCGTTGTGCTCGTCGGCGAGCGATTTCGCGGCATCGGCATCCTTGAAGAAGGTGTTGCGGAGTTCGTCCTGCGCGTACCCACTGCCAGCGGCGAGCAGGATCACGCTTACAATCATCAGTCTCAGCAGTCCGGTTTTAGCGACCATGTATTCGATTCCCGTTGTGTTTTGCTTAACGTTGAGGCAATGAGTCGGCCAAGCATTGGCGAAACGACGACGATATTACATATGCCGTCGCCGTAAATCTGTGCATCGTGTCGCCTAAGCCGCAAATTTTACGCCAAAAACAGCCGCAGTGTGACTTATGTCAAGTTTTTCCGCCCCCGCAGCGCAGCGCCGGAAAATTGTGCTCTGCCTCACAGATACCATCGCTCACGACGCGTACATTAGAGCCATGTCCGCGAAGTACTACACGCAGTTCATATTGACCGACACCATGTATCGCGGTGGCAACGAGTTCTGTGGCGTAGTGGAGTTGAACGTTCCCATGGAGCAGAGTTCCGACTCGCGAGACATCGAAGCCATTCTGGCCAGCAACTTTGACCTGAAGCGCAATGCCGTGAAACTGGTCAGCTGGTCGAGATTGCACTGATTCTACTGGCGTTTGAAGACATTTCCCCCTGATTCTCCCGGCTTAGGCCGGGATTTTTTTGTCCGTTATTTATGCGACAATGCGGGCCCTTTCCGACCTGGCCGACTGGCTTAAGCATGAGCAAAGACGAGCAGAACTTCCGCGGCATACCGATTGTCGAGAGCGGCACAAAATATCGCACCGAGGCGGGTTTCTCCGCCGTCAAGAACGGGGTAAAGCAGCGCCGCGACAGCGAACCGCCGGTGCGCGGCGACAAGCCGGCCTGGCTGCGGGCCAAAATGCCGTCGGGTGCCGGTTACTCGACGACGCGAAAAATCGTTCACGAGCATCGTTTGAGTACCGTCTGCGAAGAGTCCATGTGCCCGAATATCGGTGAGTGCTGGAATGCCGGCACGGCAACCATCATGGTGATGGGCTCGGTCTGTACCCGGGCCTGCCGTTTCTGTGCCGTCGATACCGGCAATCCCAAGGGCTGGCTGGACGCCGAGGAGCCATCGAATTCGGCCAGGGCCGTGCAGCTGATGGGGCTCGAGTATGTGGTTATCACGTCGGTCGATCGAGACGACCTGGCGGACGGCGGCGCGTCACATTACGCGGCCTGCGTCCGGGAAATCAAGAGTTTGAATCCGCGCACCGCCGTAGAGGCCCTGACTCCCGATTTCAACGGCGTTCGAGAGCATGTGGAACTCGTCGTCGACTCCGGTCTGGACGTATTTGCGCAGAACGTGGAGACCGTGAAGCGACTGACGCACCCGGTACGTGATCCTCGTGCCGGTTATCGACAGACACTCGACGTACTGCAGCATGCGAAGGCCTTCAGGCCTGACGTTCTGACCAAAACCAGCCTGATGCTCGGGCTCGGAGAACGCGATCGGGAGATCATGGAAACCATGGACGATTTGCGCGCTGCCAATGTCGATATTCTGACCCTCGGCCAGTACCTGCGGCCGACGCCGAATCACCTGCCGGTAGAACGCTATGTCACGCCAACGGAATTCGAGGCCTATCGTCGCGAAGGACTTGAAAAGGGTTTCGTGGAAGTGGTTGCCGGGCCGATGGTGCGTTCAAGTTACCGCGCTGAACAAGTCCTGCAAAAGAATAACGTTGGCATCGCAATATGATTGATTTTCTGGCCGGATATGGCCTGTTCCTCCTCAAGGTCGCGACGGTCGTCGTCGGTATTGTTGTGATCATCGCCGTTGCTGCTGCCGCTGGCCGCAAAGGCGCGCAAGAAGGTCTGGAGGTCGAAAACCTCAACGAGAAGCACGAATCGCTGGTTGAGGCCCTGCGCAATGCGGTGTCGACTAAAGGGCAGCGGAAAAAGGCTGCGAAGGCAAAGAAACAGCAGGACAAAGCCGCAGCGAAGGAGGAATCGACCCGGGCCCGCAGCTTCGTGATCGACTTCAAGGGCGACCTGAAGGCGAGTGCCGTGCCGTCGCTGCGCGAGGAAGTCAGCGCGATTCTCGATGTGGCGACGAGTGAGGACGAGGTCATCGTACGGCTGGAAAACCACGGTGGTGTTGTGCATGAGCATGGTCTGGCTGCGTCGCAGCTGGTGCGTATCCGCGCTCGTGATATTCCGCTGACAGTCTGTGTCGACAAGGTTGCGGCGAGCGGCGGTTATCTGATGGCCTGCGTCGCCACGAGAATCTACGCGGCGCCGTTTGCCATTCTCGGGTCAATCGGTGTGCTTGCGCAGATCCCCAACTTCAATCGTCTGCTCGATACACACGGCGTTGAGTTTGAACAGGTGACGGCGGGCAAGTACAAACGCACGGTCACAATGTTCGGCGAAAACACCGACGAAGACCGCGCGAAACTCAAGCAGGAGCTCGAAGACGTACACTCCCTGTTCAAGGATGCGGTTGCGCGCTACCGCCCGGATCTCGACCTGGAAAAGGTCGCCACCGGTGAGCACTGGTACGGAACTCTCGCGCTCGAACTGGGGCTGGCCGACGAGCTTAAAACCAGCGACGAGTTGCTGAACGAGCGTGCCGGAGATCGCGATCTCTACCGGGTGAGCTACAAGATCAAGCAGCCCCTGCAAAAGCGGTTGATGGGCGGCATCGACGGCCTTCTGGAAAAGGCAGACGCTGCTGGCTGGAGGCGCAAGTTCGAGGCGCGTCTGCCGCGTTGATACAGCGGAACCGAAGCCGCATACCGCGGTCGAAGTAATGGACGAGGCCTAGTGCGCCGCAGAGCGCTATAATCCTCTGACAGTTCGAGGAGCACCAAGATCATGTACCGTCATAAGCTGCTGATATCTCTTGTTTTCGCGCTACTCGTCGCGGCCTGTTCCACGTCGCCGACCGGGCGTCCTCAGCTGATCACCAAGTCGGACGCCGAACTGATCGCGCAGGCCGAGTCGACGTTCAATGCTTACCGCTCGACATTGCCGCTTAGCACCAACCGCGCGAAAATCGACTTCGTCGCCTGTGTTACAGAGGCGGTGGTTGCCGAACTGGAACCGCCGTACAGCGATATCGAGTGGGAGCTGGCGATCTTCGAGGACAAGCAGGTCAACGCTTTTGCGATGCCCGGCGGCAAGATCGGCGTTTACACCGGGATACTCGAAGTCACCGAGAACGAGCATCAGCTGGCGGCCGTCATTGGCCACGAAATTGCCCACGTTACGGCGCGGCACGTCAACGAACGCGCGTCACGCGGTACGCTGACGGGCATCGGTATCGAAGCGCTGGCAGTGATCATGGGCGGCGGTTACACGGGCGGTGCATACACGGCGAGCCAGGTAATGAACGCGGGCGCGGCCCTGGGTCTGCAATTACCGATGGGCCGGGGCCAGGAGTCGGAGGCCGATGTCGTTGGTCTTGAGTACATGGCCAAGGCAGGCTTCGATCCCCGCGCCGCGGTTGATCTTTGGCAGAATATGGCAGCCAAGGCCGGTAAAGTACCGCCGGAGCACCTGTCGACTCACCCGGCCAGTGAAACGCGTATCGAAAACCTGGTCTCGCAGTGGCAGAAAACACTGCCCATCTACAACCAGGCGCTGGCCGACGGCAAAGAGCCGGCCTGCAGAAAAACCTGGTAGCGACCGTTAGCTTTAAGGACCACTTTTCCACACGGTCTGACGGCTACGCCCGACATCGTCCGACCTATCCGGCACAATTGTTCGAGTTTCTCGCGTCTGCTGCGACGGAGCGCGCAGTAGCCTGGGATTGTGCGACCGGTAACGGGCAGGCGGCTGTTGCTCTCACCGATCATTTCTCAACTGTTATCGCGACGGATGCAAGCGCTGCGCAGATTGATGCGGCGCTGCAGCATCCACGGGTTTCCTATCGGGTCGCGAGCGCGGAGCGATCCGGCCTCGCCGACAAATCCGTGGATATCATTACCGTCGGTCAGGCGGTTCACTGGTTCGATCAGGCCACCTTCTTCGATGAGGCACGTCGTGTTCTGCAGTCGTCCGGGGTGCTTGCTATCTGGTGTTACGAAACCTGCCACGTGGGCGGTCGGTGCGATGCCGTGATCGACGAGTTGTATCGCGGCATCGTCGGCGAATTCTGGCCGCCGGAGCGGGTACAGATCGAACGCCGCTACGGCGACCTGCGGATGCCGGGCGCGCCGATTGCGGCGCCGGACATCGCCATGTCGCTGCAGTGGACAGCCGCAGACATGCTCGGCTACCTGCGAACCTGGTCGGCGTGTAAGCGTTACGAGACGGCCAATGGCAGCGATCCGGTGGCACAGATACAGGATTCGCTGCTGCGCGAGTGGGGTAACGAGAAGCGGACCGTTCACTGGCCAATGAATATCAAGGCCAGCAGGGTAAATACGCTGCTAGAATAGGCATGTCGCTGCTCGAGTCACTCCTTTTGTTCAGACACAGCAAAATTGCCCGGACGTCACTGCTGCTCTCGTTGCTGATCGTAACGTCAGGTTGCGAAACGCTGGATGGCTTCATGGCGGGGCTCAAGAAAAAACCCGGGTCCGAGGTCGTCGCGATCGAGGATCGGCCGGTGCAGGAGCCGATCGACGCCCATACTTTCACACTGTTCTCTGCCGATCAGACGGTCATCGGCGAGCCGCAGATTGTTTTGGCAGGCCCCGAAGACACATTTTCAGACCTTGCCCGAACCTATGGCCTGGGTTACGACGAACTGCTTGCGGCCAATCCCGGCATCGATCCGTGGTTGCCGGGCGAGGGCGTGCCGGTATTGCTGCCGACTCAATACGTGTTACCCAACGCACCGCCTCACGGCGTTGTGCTGAATATCGCTACGAAGCGGCTGTTCTACTATCCGCAGCCGGCCGACGGTGAAGTGCAGCAGGTGCTGACCTATCCGATCGGCATCGGCCGGGTAGGCTGGGAAACGCCGCTGGGTGAGACCACCGTTGTCGCGAAGGCGAAGGACCCATCGTGGTGGGTGCCGGCTTCGGTCAGGAAGGAGCACGCCGAAATGGGCGATCCGCTACCTTCCGTTGTGCCGCCGGGGCCGGATAATCCGCTGGGTACTCGCGTGCTGAAGCTCGACATGCCGGGCTATCTGATTCACGGCACCAATCAACCCTATGGTGTGGGTATGCGGGTGAGCCACGGCTGCGTGCGGCTGTATCCGGAGAACATCGAGTTTCTCTACACCCTGGTGGAGGTGGGCGAAGTCGTAACGATCATGAATGAGCCCTATCAGATAGGCCGTCGTGACGGTCTGTTGTATTTCGAAGCGCATGCGCCGCTGGAGGACGATGGCGTGGCCGCTGAAGATCGTCTGCAGGCCTTGCTGGATGCACAGCAGGATGCCGAGGGGCAGGGTCTGAACGTTCACCTGCGGGAGCACATCGTGACGCTGACTGAAGCTCCCCACGGTGTTCCCGTCAGCATCGTCCAATACGATGCCAGGGAAATGATGGCCAGGGCGCGCGTTGTCAGCAATATTGTTGAGCGCGACCCCAACGAACCGACCTTGAGCGAGGTTCGCGAGATGATGGACGAGGTCGAAGCAGAAAACGACGGTTCCTAATTCGGAGTACGCTGCCGTGCACGCCAGAAAAAACGTTTAGCTCGTGAAACTGCAGCGGACACACGCACGGCCAGGCACGAAAACGATCGCCAGAAACCGGTGCAGTCGCTGTGGCTTTGAGTGGACGGACCAGCCTATGGGTTTCGCCGAGCACCATTCCTGCCCGGCCTGCGGGTCGGCCTACTGGGTCTGGAGCAACTATGGTGACAGCGACTCGGAGTCTTGAATATACTGGGTTCTGTCATCTTGTCACTGTGACAACCGACGGAGCGTTGCGAGCTGATGCATTACATTACAGTCTGGCTGCTGTTATCGCTTGCCATGATCGCTGCTTGCACGGTGGTGCCGCCGGAGCCGAATACGTCACGGCCGGACCAGCGCCTGCAGGGGCGGTATTTCGATCAATGTGAGCCGAGAACCGAAACGCCTGCAAAACTCATCGCCGGTCGAACGCCGCTCTACCCCGTTAATCGCTACCTTGCCGAGGAGGATGGACATACGGACGTCGCGTTCGATATCACAGCACTGGGCCGCGTTGAGAATCTGACCAGGATTGGAAGCTCGCACCCGAGTTTCTACGTTAGCACGCGTGAAGCGATAGCGGAGTGGCAGTTTGCGCCGGCGGAACAAGACGGCGTGGCCATAACGGTTCATTGCGAATTCCGGCAGAGTTTTTCCGTACCGCATAAGTGGAATCGTCGACCGTAGTGGCAGTCGCGACGGAATGAAACTGGTCAGTGATTTTACTTCGCTCGTCGACGCCGAAATCGCCAGTCATGCGCTCGAAGCAAAAGGGATCGCGACGTTTGTCTCTTCGAGGCGCTCGGTTCTTGTATCGATGTCTCGAGGCGGTGCGTCAGCTGCCAGCCTTTGGGTTGTTCTGGATGAGCAGCTGCACGATGCGCAGCAGTTATTGGTCAATCCCGGTCACGAAGTGCAGCTGCAACTGTCGCGGGAGGAAATCGAGGAAATCAGCTCGTCGATGCATAGCAATGATATGTCCGGCGCCCTTCGCTTTCTATTTCGGTTGGCCGGTGTCGTGGCTGTATTCGCGCTGGTGGTCTATTTCGTTACCAAAACCTAGGTACTCCTGACAATGCGCATCACCTTCTATCGGGTTGCACTGAGCTTCTTTGTCGTGGGCAATCTGGCCCTGTTTCTCAAATATATGTCCGACTACGATATTCCGTGGACGGCGGCAATGATGTTCTTTGGGTTTATCCTCGCCAATGGCCCGATTCTGGTTTCGGTTCAGTTTTCCTCGAAAGCGGATAAGACGCTCTGCGGGCATTGGCTAAACTGGCTCAATATTCTGAATCCGTTAGTGACCGGGACGATTGGGTTTCTTGTTTACGGACTGTGGGTTCACACATTCGGCGGGCACCCGGCCGTCTTCATATACGGACCATTGTTGGCGAATATGTTTTCGCTGTTGCTGATTGCCGTGCTGATCCAGATATACGTTTTCGTTGATATCGAGTAACGCGATGACGTGTGGTTCAGTCGAAATATCGTTCGAACTGTTGGGGAAGGTTTTCGCCCGGTCTGACGCTTTCGGTAAGCGGCGGCAGAGGCCGGGAGTTGTAGCTGTTCCAGAAAAGATACGATTCGTCTTCCCGGCTGGTCTCCAGGTCGTGTAGAAGTGCCGCCATGGCCTTGCCCGTGTACGTTGTATCCAGCGTGAGTCCCAACTGGTTCCTGGCAATAGCGCAAGCGCTCGCCGTGGCTTCATCGACTGCGGCATAACCGCCGGCGAAAAACTCACCGCGCCAGACAACCTGTTCGGGTCTTACCAGCCCTGACGGAAGCGACGGCTCGAAACGACGCAGCAACTCAGCCGTTTTGTTCATCAGATTGAACAGTACTTCCCGGCGCACAAAGCGATTGTCCGCGACTCGAACAGCGTGGATCTTCGTCGGCAGGTTAGCAAGCGCCAGCCCGATAGCGAGGCCGGCCGCACTGCCCATAGTGCCGTTCGCGATATAAATGCGATCGGGTACCTGAAGCTCTCCGGCCTCGATCTGCGTTGCCAGTTCGAGGCCGGCATTGACGAATCCAACGGCCCCGAGCCAGCAGGTGCCACCCAATGGTATGACCCAGGCCTTTCGACCCTGCAGGTAGCGACGATACAGGGCTAGCCGGTCCACGCCACCGCCCCATTTGACGAGTTCGGTGCCAAGCTGCAGGTGCATCCGTAGCGTTCCTGGAATGTTCGGTGTCGGGGTCTGGTGGGCTAAAAAGCAGGTGCACTCAAGTTCGAGTTGCCTGGCGTGTATTGCCGTTGCCAGCGCATGGTTGGAACCGACCGCGCCGAAAGTCGCAACCCGTTTTGCGCCACGGTCTTTTGCGCGCTGCAGAATATATTCCAGCTTGCGGACTTTGTTGCCGCCGTAGACGTCACTCGTCAGATCATCATGCTTAATCGTGATATAGCGCGTACCGGCCGCCGTCCCGACGGTGTGACGCGACAGCGGCGTTGGCAGCGCAGCAATAGGGAGCTTGCGCAGCCGTGCTGCGAGCTTCGGATAGGCATCGCCGAGAGAATCGCTCATCGTGCTAAAGATTAACCAAGTGCATAGGCGATGGCGAGGGTTTAGAATACGCCCACGCTTATCTGACCGAGTTCGGAGACAGGTTTGTCAGAAGCAGTTGACCATGGAATCACGGTCACCGAAATCGCAGCGATGGATCAACCCATCGACGTGTGTCCAGAAACCACGGCCGCCTTTGTCGGCCGTGCGCTTCGTGGTCCCCTGGATACGCCGGTTCTGGTTAAGAATTTTGCGGAGTTCAGGCGCCGTTTCGGCGATATCTGGTCCCGGTCGAGCCTCGGTCCGGCGGTAAAACAGTTCTTCGATCATGGCGGTCTGCGGCTGTACATCGTTCGTGTCGCAAACAATGCGCGAGGTGCGCTGTTGTGTCTGCCCGCGAGTGGCGCGGCGCTGGTACTGCGGGTTGTCGAGCCCGGTTCCACGGAGTACGTACGTGCGGCCGTAGATTATGACGGCATCGATGACGAAGACGACGATCTTTTCAACCTGACGCTGCAACGTATCAACCCGGCGACCGGACTGGTCCTCGATCAGGAGTTTTTCCAGGGATTATCGTGGCGTGAAGACGCCACGTTCAACGTCGCCGACCAGCTGCTCAGTTCGGAACTGGCCCGCGTGGAGCAACCGTATCCGGCGCATCGGCCGGAGCGCACGACGGTACCGGGACGCTCTTACGAACCCGCCTACGTGGATCATGCGCAGGCCGGAAGCGACGGTTCGGCGCTGTCGGACTATGATCTTGTTGGCTCCCGGCGTGAACACAGCGGTCTGTTTGCGCTGGCGGAAATCGAACGCTTCGATCTTCTGTACTTGCCGCCGCCGGGCAAGGGGCAGGATATCGGGCCTGCGGCCGTTCTGGCGGCAGAACGGTATAGCCGTGAACGCGGTGCGATGATGATTGTCGATCCGCCGTTGCAATGGAGCACGCCGGATGAAGCGGTGAGCGCCGTTCGCGATCTTGGCTACGCCAGTCCTAATATGCTTGCTTATTACCCGCGCGTTACGGAGCGCGGTGGCGATAACGCGGTACGCCCGGCAGGCGGGGCGATAGCCGGCCTGCTCTGCAAGCACGATCGCAGCTACGGGCCCTGGCAGGCGCTTGAGGGCATGGGTCTGCAGCGCAAGCTTCGGCCTGCCGTCGAGCTCACGGAGGGCGAAACCCGCCAGCTGAATCGCGCCGGACTCAACGTCTTGCTGCGCGGGGCGACGCAGAGCACTCATTTGTCGGGTTCTGTCACGCTGGCACGCGGCAGCGAAGCCGATCGACAATACCTGCAGTTACCGGTGCGACGCTTTTGTCTGCAGATCATCAGTACGATTGCGCGGGCAACTCGCTGGGCTGTGTTCGAAGCGGTGGACGTCACGCTTGCGAAACGACTGCGCGGCCAGGTCCTGACCTATCTGCACTGCCTTAACGATCTCGGTGCATTTGTTAACGATGACTTCGTCGTGCAGTGCGACGCGGGCGTCAGTAAGCGTGAGGACAGCGAGCAACACGGCGTAACTATTCTGCTGGTATTTCATCCGCTGGCTTGCGCCGAGCCTATTTCACTGACGCTGCACCAAACCGCTTCCGGTTTGCGTGTTGGCAGCACGGCTTTTGGGTTGACGCGCATCCAATAGTTGTCATATGAGCATCCAACTCATGCCACCAATGATACGGGAGGAGGCATGAGAGACGATGATGTTCTGCAGAATAACCCGCAAATATCTCGATCGGCATTGGAGGCCATACACGACCAGGTCTTCGGTTGGGCCCTCTCACGCTGTGACTACGATCGCACGGTAGCGGAGGATCTTGTGCAACAGACTTATGTTGAGTTACTGACCGGCAAGGCGAAATTCAAGGAACGTTCTTCGTTAAGGACTTTCGTGTTTTCGGTCGTGCAGAATCTTTCGAGAAGTCGCTACCGTCGTTTGGTATCTCGATTACGGCTGGCTAAAGCTGTTGCTGAAGACACTGCCGGAGAACCTTCTGTTGTCACTGACAATATTGAGCATCCGAACGTGTGGCAGCTTGTTCAAGGCTTGTCTCAGCGGCAGCGGGACGTCATCGAGCTGGTGTTTTGTCGCGAAATGACGATCGAAGAAGCATCGCAGCTTATGGGTGTAACAACCGGTAGCGGCCGCGTGCACTATGACCGCGCTAAAAAAAGGCTGCGTGCGCAGCTCAACGACTACAGGGATTTCGACAATGAGTGAGAAAATCGTCGCCGCTTCGCTGCAGCGGGCGCAAAAGCAGGCAGAGGGCTTTGCACCTGCCTTTGCATCGGTATTCGCCGCCGCCGAGTTGCAGGCAGCAAAGATACGCCGCAGGCGGCTGATCGGTGTTGCGGGTGTGGCCGTCGCATCGCTGACATTTGCGTTATTGAGCGGCGGGAGTGATGGAGTTCGCTATATCGATGTCGACGAGTTAACGGCCAGTACCTGCTGGTTAGCTCCCAGCGACGTTCTGCTTCCGCAGCGCCAATTTGACATATACCGGGAGCTGCCCGTCTTGTTTGAGTCAACCGAATCCAAAGAAGGAGCGTTACTATGAGGAAGCGAGTTCTGCTAGTTCTGGCAACGGTCGTACTGGCGGCCGGCACAGCGTCTGCCAAGTCGCCAAAAGAAGACGTCTTCAAGGGCAAACTCTTCGCGCCGGATGTCATACTGGAGCAACGCGAGGCGCTTAATCTCACGAAGCAGCAATTCACGGAAATTCGGGCTGCTGTCGTTGAAGCCCAGGCCGATGTTGCTGAGTACGAGTGGGATATGCGTGAGGCTTATCAAGCACTTATGCTCGAATTAGACCGGTCGCCGGTCAGCGAGGCCGAGGTCCTGAAACACGCCAGCCAGGCACTGCTGGCGGAGAATCAGGTCAAAAAGAAGCACATGGCGATGCTTGTCAGGCTGAAAAACCTGTTGAGTGCCGAGCAAATCGACCACCTGAAATGGGTGGCTGCGAAACAATAAGCGGACCTGGTTCCTCGAAAAAGACAGCGACGGGGACAAGAATATGGCAATGAACCGAACAATCTCAGTGTTGGCTTCCCTGCTGCTCGGCGTAGCAGGTTGTGGTGGGTCAGGTGGTGGGCCTGAGCCACCGCCGTCGCCGCCGCCATCCGTTCAGGTGAGCGAAGCAGAAGCGATTCAGTTGCTCAATCAGGCGGGTTTCGGGGCGCTGGACAGCGACGTGCAGGCGGTTGTCAGTCTGGGAATTGAAGGCTGGATCGACAATCAGATGTTGCAGCCTGCGTCTCTGCAATTGCCGCACCTGCAGTCGCTGCCGCTGCCGCTGTTCCAGTTCGAATTGCAGCCGGATCGCGTCGATATCTGGTTCAGGAACGTTCTGTTCGCTAACGATCAGCTCCGCCAGCGCGTGGCCTTTGCGCTCTCGGAAATCCTGGTCGTGTCGCAACTCGGCGCTTTGGGTGATGCGCCCTTCGCGCTGGCCGATTATTACGACGTGCTTGCACGCAACGCGTTCGGCAACTACCGCGATCTGATGGAGGAGGTAACACTGCACCCCGCCATGGGGGTTTACCTGAGTATGCTGGGCAACGAAAAGCCCAACCCGGCACTGAATATCCGGCCCGACGAAAACTATGCGCGGGAGTTGATGCAGTTGTTTTCGATTGGCCTCGTTGAACTCAACCTGGACGGTAGCGAGAAACTGGACAATCAGGGTTTGCCGGTTCCAACCTACGATCAGGCGATCATAGAAGGCTTCGCCCATGTCTACACGGGCTGGACCTGGGCGGGTGCGCCGAGCTTCGAACAGGCGCGCGGAACGCTGCAGAATCAGGCTGTTCCGATGGAGCTGTGGCCGGAGTTTCACGACACCGGCGCCAAGACACTGCTCAACGGCACGGTGCTTCCCGCTGGTCAGTCGGGTGCAGAGGATTTGGCGGCGGCGCTCGACAACGTATTCAATCATCCGAACGTCGGGCCGTTTATTGCTATCCGGCTGATCCAGCGTCTGGTTAGCAGCAACCCGTCACCGGGTTATGTGCAGCGGGTAGCAGCGGTATTCAACGATAACGGCGCCGGTGTGCGCGGCGATCTCGCTGCGGTCGTAAAAGCCATACTGCTCGACGCCGAGGCGCGTCCATCGATGACAATGGAAATCGACGGTAAACTCAAGGAACCGCTGTTGCGCGTGACGCAACTCTGGCGGGCTTATAATGCGACGTCCAACAGTGGACGGTTCCCGGTCATCGCGTCCTACATTCTGTACGGACAGGGGCCGCTGCAATCGCCCTCGGTGTTCAACTTTTTTAGTCCCTTTTATGCGCCGCCCGGCGAGATTCGCGACAGCAGCCTGGTAGCGCCGGAGCTGGGTATTGCTACGGAGTATCAGAATACGCTGCTCACAAACTACTTTTTCTATCAGGTCTTCGCGTTGAATCAGACCAATGAGACACTCGAAGACGACGATGTTTACATCGATTTCTCCGCGGAAATGGCAGTTGCCGGCGATGTCGATGCGTTGATCAATATGGTCGCCGACAAGCTGCTCGGCGGACAGATATCGGAAACGCTGCGAAATGAAATCGGCGGCATGCTGGCGTTGATTCCGGAGAGCGATACAGCCGTTCGCGCGGCGGAAACCATTTACTTCGTCGTGACTTCACCTGAGTACGCGTACCAGCGATAGTCGCGGGGAGACGGTATATGAAAACACTCAACAGAAGAGATTTCCTCCGCAGCAGCGGTGCAGCGGCACTGTTCGCGGCAACGCCTGGCCTGGCTTATTCGCAGGTTGTTGGCGGCGGTGGTGCATTTGACGACTACCGGGCGCTGGTCTGCGTGTTTTTGTTTGGCGGCAATGATTCTTACAACATGCTGGCTCCGCGCAGCGATGCCGAATACAACGTTTACGCAACATCGCGGCAGAACCTGGCAGTCCCGCAGGCGGGTTTACTGGCCATAACGCCGCCGGGGCAGGGCGCTGTCGAGTACGGTCTGCATCCGTCAATGAGCGGGATTCAGGGCCTCTTCGAATCGGGCAGCGCGGCATTTGTTACCAATGTCGGACCGCTGGTGGAGCCGACAACCAAGGCCGATTTTTTCAATACTTCGGTTACCCTGCCGCCGCAGTTGTTCTCACATAATGACCAGCAGGACCAGTGGACGAGTCTGCGCGGCACGGTGCCAAGCAGCACCGGTTGGGCCGGACGCATGGCGGACCTGATACGCAGCGGTGTCACTGAGCAACAGATGGCTACCAACGCTTCTTTGTTCGGCACGAATCTGATGCAGTCGGCGGATGAAACGGTTGCCTATGTGATGGGACCCGGTGGACCGCTGCAGTTCGAGGGCTTTTCGCTGGACCCCGACAGCGTTCTTTTTCAACAGCGCGAGGCTTTCCGGCGTATCGTCGAGGCACAATACGATACCGTTTATGAACGAGGCTTCGCCGACGTGCAGCGACGCGCGATCGACGCGGCGGATACCGTCACCGCGGCAATAGACTCGGCACCACCGATCAACGCCGTGTTTCCACCGTCGCAACTCGGTACGCAGCTTAATACGGTAGCCCGCTTGATCGCCGTACGCGATCAGCTGCAGATGAAACGGCAGGTTTTCTTCGTTGCGGCGGGTGGTTTCGACTCACATGACGACCAGAACCTGAACCAGCCCGGTTTGCTGGGCGATGTTAGCGACGCGATAGCCGCGTTCTACGCGGCGACGGCCGAGCTCGGCGTCGCCGACAGCGTTACCACGTTCACGCAGTCGGATTTCGCACGCACTCTGACCTCCAACGGTGACGGTACCGATCACGCCTGGGGCGGCAATCAGCTGGTCGTTGGCGGCGCTGTGGCCGGCCGAGCGCTGTATGGCAATTATCCGCTGCTTGATATCGGGGGTGCGGAAGATGTCGGCGGTGGCCGCATTATTCCGTCGACGTCGGCGGACCAGTACGCGGCAACGCTGGCAAAGTGGTTCGGTATCCCCGATACAGACCTTGATATCGTTGCGCCCAGCCTGTCGAACTTTGCACAGCGCGACCTTGGGTTTATGATCTCCTGAATCCAATTCAGGGGCTCCCAAAATGAAGAATCCTGTCGCGGCGATACTCGCTGCCGTCCTGCTTGTCGCCGCTTGTGGCGAATCCGAACAGAACGCGCCAAACGCTGCCGTCGAGGTTGATACTGGTGAAGCACTGCATGCGTTGTTCGAAGAACACTTCGAGCGCAATCTTGAAATGAACCCGCTTAGTGCCACCTTCATTGGCGACTACCGCTACAACGACAGAATGGCTAACGCCAACGGACCTGAATACCGGGCCGCGGCCACAGCAATGGACGAGGAATTTCTGGCCCGATTGCTCGAAATCGACCGCGAGCAGCTGGGCTATCAGGACCAACTGAGTTATGACCTGTTCAGGATCAATCGGGAACAGTCGCTGGAAGGCAACCAGTTTCCATTTCACCTGCAGCCGGTTAACCAGTTTTACTCGGTTACGAATTTCTTCGTGCAGCTGGGTAGCGGAACCAGCGCGCATCCGTTCAAAACGGTCAAGGATTACGAAGATTTTCTGAGTCGTGCCGATGACTATTCCGACATCGTCGATCAGATCATCGTGAATATGAAAGAGGGTATGCAAACAGGCGTCACACAGCCGCGTATCCTCATGGAGAAATTGCTGCCGCAGGTTGACGCGCATATCGTAGATAGTCCGCAGGACAGCAACTTTTATGGGCCGATTACCAATATGCCCGCAGACTTCAGCGATGAAGATCGCGCACGTCTGACCGCTGCCTACGAAGACAAAATCAGCAATACGATCGTTCCAGCGTATCAGCGCATCAGTAACTTCCTCGGCGATGAGTATATTTCCGGGGCACGCGAGAGCGTTGGTCTCTATGCGCAGCCCAACGGCAATGACTGGTATGCCTACATGGTTCGCATACGCACCACGACCGATATGACGCCGGACGAGATCCATCAGATCGGACTCGACGAAGTTGCTCGCATCCATGAGGAGATGCGCGGTGTTATGGAAGAAGTTGGTTTCGACGGCGATCTCAAAGACTTCTTCGAATTCGTCAATACGGACGATCAGTTCTTCTACGACGAGGCCGACGAACTGATCCAGGGTTATCGGGACATGTCGGATCACATAACTGCATTGTCCAAAGAGCTGTTCGACGTAATGCCGAAGTCGGCTTTCGAAGTACGTCGCGTAGAGCCGTTCCGCGAAGCCTCCGCCGCCGGCGGCTCGTATCAGGCCGGCACGCCGGACGGTACGCGCCCGGGAATATTCTATGCCAATGCATACAACATAAAGGCTCGTGGCAAATGGGCGATGGAGTCGCTGTTTCTCCACGAAGCGATTCCCGGCCATCATTTCCAGATCATGATTCAGCGCGAGAACGAGGGTCTGCCGGGGTTCCGCCGTTTCGGCGGTTTTACTGCTTACTCTGAAGGCTGGGGCCTGTATGCCGAGTCCCTGGGCAAGGAACTGGGCGTCTATACCGATCCTTATCAGTACTTCGGTGGCCTTAATGCGGAGCTGTGGCGCTCCATTCGCCTGGTTGTCGATACCGGGTTGCATGCGAAGCAATGGTCGCGCCAGGATGTGCTCGACTACATGTATGAAAACTCGGCCGTGGCCGAAGTGCGTGCAGTCGCGGAGGCCGAACGGTTTATGGCAATACCCGGCCAGGCGCTGGCGTATAAGATCGGACAGCTCAAGATTCGAGATATCCGCAACAAGGCGGAAGCGGCACTCGGCGACAAGTTCAGTGTTAAAGATTTCCATACGGAAGTCCTCAAGGACGGTGCGATGCCGCTATCGATGCTGGAGACAAAAATCGAGCGCTGGGTACAGTCGCAGCAATAGGAAGTGACAGTCACCAAAACCCGCATAACTGACGCCTCAGGCCTGGTCGCGTGAAACTGGACCGGTTCATCCGGGTTGCGATTATCGTCGTCATCGCTCTCGTATTCGTCGTCGCAACCGGGGCGCTGCTGTTTATAACGGAGTCGGCGCTGAACGTCTGGGACCGGCTGCGGGCGGGTCCCGTGGTGCTCCTGTACGGCTATATCGCGCTGATGGTTTTGCTGGCTGTCGTCGCCGTCTGGCTGGTCTGGCGCCTTGTCGTAAAAAGAAAGGTCGAGCCGGGTAAGCCATCCAGGCCACTGTCCAGGGCCGATATCAAGGAGCGCCTGCAGCAGGCGCAGGCCGTCGGTGTGGATACCGGTGACGCTCAGGCGGAGTTACAGGCGCTCGCGTCGCGCCAGGCAAGTGGGGCTATTCACTTGTGTTTTTTCGGCGAGATAAGCAGCGGTAAGAGCTCGTTAATCAAGGCCCTGGTTCCGGAAGCCGACGTTGTGATCGACGTTGTCGGCGGTTCGACGGGTGACGTTCGGCACTATCGCTGGCGCGATGACGCCGGTCACGAGATTTTGTTGACGGACGTACCGGGAACGGGCGGTCATGAAGATCAGCTCGACGCGTTAGCGACCGAGGAGGCCAAGCGCTCGCACCTCGTACTGTTCGTTTGCGACAGCGACCTCACCCGGCCCGAGTTGAATGCAGTAAAGGCATTGTTGGCCTTCGACAAACCGATGATACTGGTCTTGAACAAAGCGGATCGCTACAGCGACGATGAGCAGGCCGCGCTGCTGCAACAGCTCATGCGGCGCATCGATAGTCTTGGCGGAGAAGTCCGGCGTGATCATGTCGTCGCCGTCAGCGCCGGTGGCGAAATGGAAGTCGTGACGAAACGGTCGGACGGTAGCGAAGGCACGATGCGTCGTACACGAGCGGCCGACATCGGTGTTCTGGTGGTCGCGATCAATCGATTGCTCGGCGATGAGCGGCTGGCGCTGGATGCCCGCAGGGAGCTTGCTGTATTTCAGATTGCCGCAGAAAAGCTCGAGGCGGCGGAGAGCGAATACCGATTGCAACGTTCGGAACAGGTCATTCGCAGCGCCACGCGTAAAGCGGTTGTTGGCGCGATGGCGGCCGTCAGTCCGGGCACCGACCTGCTCATACAGGGTTACATCGGTACGACGATGACGCAGGAACTCTGCAGGCTCTACGGTGCTGCGCCGCGCGACCTCGATATCGAGGAGTTCCTATCGCTGGGCCAGAGCCGTGCCGGTCGCGCGCTGCCACTTTCTCTGGCGGTGGCCGGAAATGGCCTGAAGGCGTTTCCAGGCATTGGGACCGTTGTTGGCGGACTGGCACATGCCGTCGCTTACGGCCTGATATTCGATGCACTGGGGCGCAGCCTGGTGCTGACTCTGACGCAGCATGGTGAGTTACTTCCGGAAACGGCGGCCAAAGAATTCGAGGCAGGTATCAGTGAGCATCTGGAAGCGGGCGTTCGCCGCATTGCCAAAATGGCGCTGGACGAAAAACAAGGCTGAGGAAGCCAGCGACGACGGTGCGGGGCACCTGAGTCTTGCACGCGAGAGTCTACGTGATCTCATCGATGACAGTCGTCTTCCCGACGGCGTTCGCGAGTCGCTCGTCCACGACTACGAAGCGGTTCAGGCCATGCTTGATAAACTCGAGCACGGTCATCTGCACATCTCTGCGTTCGGCCGTGTTAGCACCGGGAAGTCGTCGCTGCTGAATGCGCTTATCGGCGAAGAGAAATTCTCCGTCAGTCCTTTGCATGGCGAAACCACGCGTTCGTCGATGCAGTCGTGGAAGGAGTTGGAGGCGGGCGGCATATTCCTTATAGACACGCCCGGCCTCGATGAGGCCGGCGGCGAAGATCGCGAAGCGCTGGCGAAAGAGGTCGCAGGCCGCTCCGATCTGGTGATCTTCGTCCTGGATGGCGATATCACCGACACGGAACTCGACGCCTTAAAGGCGGCGATCTCACAGGGGCGGCCAATTCTGCTGGTGCTGAACAAATCCGATCTCTACACGGCCGCCGAGTGCGAATCGTTGCTGCAGTCCATCGGGGCAAAGACGGAGGGGATCATAGAACCGGCGCACATTGTCGCGGTGGCCGCGCAGCCGCGGCCGCAGATCATTCTGCGGCGCGATGCCGACGGTAACGAGCGCGAAACGACGCGACAGCGCGCGCCGGACATCGCTGCGCTGCGGTTAAAGCTCTGGGATATTCTGGAGGCAGAAGGAAAAACGCTGGCCGCATTGAATGCGAGTCTGTTTGCCGCAGACCTGTCCGATCAGGTTGGCCTGCGGATACTGGCGGCACGGCGCGAGATCGGTGAAAAGCTGGTGCGCACTTACTGCGTGGCGAAGGGCATCGCCGTCGCGTTCAACCCGGTACCCGTCGCCGACTTGTTCGCAGCCGCATTCATCGACGTCGGCATGGTCGTGCACCTGTCAAAAGTTTACGATTTGCCGCTCAACAAGAAGGAGGCCGGGTCGATCGTGAAAGTCATCATGGCGGAGTCGGCGGCGCTGATGGGCACCGTCTGGGCGCTGCACTTCGTGTCGAGCGCCCTGAAGGTAGGTACGATCGGTTTGTCGACGATCCTCACCGCAGGTGCGCAGGGTGCCATCGCTTACTACAGCACCTACCTCGTCGGTCAGGCGGCCGCTGAGTACCTGTCTGCCGGAAAGTCCTGGGGTGACGGCGGGCCGAAGCAGGTCGTACAGCAGATTCTGGATTCACTCGATCGTGACACCGTGCTGCGCGATGCCAAACGAGAGATTCAGGCGCGTCTGGGGCTGGGCTGATATGGCGGCGATGGATCGTGAAACCCGCATGTGCCGTATTTGGGAGACTATCCAGGATATACCGAAAGGTTCGGTGGCCAATTACGGGCAGATCGCGGAGATTGCCGGTATACCGCGCGGCGCGCGGCAGGTAGGTTACGCGTTGCGTCACGCGCCCAAAGACCTCGAGCTGCCGTGGCATCGGGTGATTACGTCATCGGGAAAGCCGGCGTTCGACCCGAACAGCCGGCATTTCAGGACCCAGCGCGATCGACTCGCCGAAGAAGGCGTTCCAATCATCAATGGCAAGATAGACATGAGTAAATACCGCTGGGAACCGGACCTGGACGAGTTGCTGTGGAAGCCCAGCGCTACCTGGGATGAAGAATGAACTGCGGAGATGGACTACGAGTATGACGACAGTAATTTTCTCGCATGGGCAGGAGAGCGGCCCCTGGGGCACAAAGATTCGTGCGATGGCCGATCTGGTGAAGGGATTGGGTTGCACGACAGACAGTATTGACTATCGAGGGATAGAGAATCCCGCGGCGAGGGTCGATAAGCTGTTGCGCGAATGTTCTGACATAAGCGACGCTTTACTGCTTGTAGGATCGAGTATGGGCGGGCATGTTGCGACCGCGGCTGCGGAGAGCCTGGGCGCCGTGGGACTGTTTGTGCTGGCTCCCGCCTACCACATGGAGGGGTACGAGCACCTGACACCGGCGGCGCCATCGATGCCGATTTGCATCGTACATGGCTGGCATGATGATATTGTGCCCGTTGACAACAGTATCCGCTTCGCTCGCCAGTGTGCGGCGACGCTGCACCTGGTGAACGGGGGTCACCGCCTGACTGAAAATATCGACGAAATCAAAGAATATCTGGAGTATTTCATAACAAGTACAACCAACAGTTAGCACAAAGGGAGAACAGCAATGAAGAACTTACTAATCCTGCTCGCGAGCCTGGCGTTATTCGCCTGTGGTGGCGACGAATCAGCCAGTGATGCGGCCGATTCCGCAATGGAGGCTGCCGGTGAGGCTGCAGACACGGCGATGGAAGCTGCCGGTGAGGCCGCAGATACGGCAATGGATGCGGCTGAAGAGAGCATGGACGAGGCCGGCGAAGCGGTCGACAGCGCAATGGGCGAAGCGGGCGAAGCGATGGGCGGTGCCATGGACAAGGCGGCCGATGTTGAGGATAAACTGAAAGAGAAAGCAGAAGAAATCGATAAAGCTATCGACGACGCGACTGACTGATCCTCTGTGCCTGGAGGTGATTGCACCTCCAGGCACAGGATTTTAGCGACAATCGATCAATAGACCTCGGCCTTGAGGTCCAGCAGTGCCGGAACGTCGCTGGGCTTGTAGAGGTCTATCTGATTCAGCGAAATCGGCTCCGATGGCTGCGCCGTAATCACGATAGCCGACTTCCCGTTCAGAAACTCCGTGTACGGATCGACGACGTACTCGTCGAATTCGATACCATTTTCCTCGCCGAAGAAATGCAGTGAATCCAGCTGTGCCTGCACGGTCTCGGCGGCGGACAGGCCAAGCTGTCCGCAGTACTTACTGACGCGCTCGTTCAGCGATCTGTCGGTATATTCGAGCCGCATCGACTTCATCCGCGGCCGATAGCGTACACCCCTGCTGAGTTCGCTGACCATATCTCCGGCCAGAATGAGCTCGGCGTCGAAATCCCACATATCCTCGGTACTCGTGGTGATGTCGATCACGTACTGGCCGTTACCGCGGCGAAAATGCGTGGACAATGAGACGACCTGTTCGGTGTAGCCCAGACCCAGAAGAGTGGTTGGGGAGTAACCGTACTTGCCGGAACATTTGTTGGCCGCTTCCTCGCTGTCGGACACATTCAATGATTGCAGCCGCATACCGTAGAGTTTCTCGATGTAGTCCGCATCGACCTTGGAGTGGATACCTTCGGCAATAAAGCCAAAGTACTCGGGAATGACGTCATCGGGCGACTGAATATTCTCGGCGATGTCGGCGATGCTCAGCAGCGACAGGAAACTCGGCGTATCGATACCCAGGCGGTCAATAGTGATTTCGTCGTTGAAGCCAACGATCGTAACGCGTATACCGTCGACGGTTAGTTCGCCCGACAACGATGAACTGACGCCGTCATAGCTGACGCTGGCAAATGGCGACAGGGCAATAATCGCACTGTCGACGCTGGATTCGATCTTGTGATGTAGCAACATCTTGGAACCAAAGTACGCCAGTGTTCCGATGATGAGTGCCCAGATAATCAGTTTCTTCATGGTATTTCCGCTTGAGAAGCTCGCCGCACAACAGTGCAATAATTACTGAAATCAGCGCGTTACAACACGATAGCGGTCACAGATTTACAATACCGACCGCCGATTTTTCTCAAAAGTCAACGGCCTGTGAGTGCTTTCTTTTGGGTAGACTTGTCCGCCATGAACATCGCAGGTCTCATATTTCGCCCGTTTTACTGGTCGGCAGGCAAGGTGTTCTCCAGCTGGGCGCGCCCGGCCGTTCAGCCCGAAGTTCCCGCCGCTTACATTGCCGACAGTGATGCCGCCGTTTGCTACGTTCTTGAGACCGGAGGGCTTGCCGATATGCTGGCGCTCGAGAGGGCCTGTGCACTGCACGGCATGCCGTCGCCCACCGGATCCTTCGAATTCTGCGGTGTGCGGGAGTCGAAGCGCTTCATCGTCATGCGCCGTCTCAGCGGTTTCTGGTCGCGCCGTCCGAGTACAATGGGGTCGCGCCGTCTGAAACGCCTGGTCGAAGGTGCCGCCCGCTGCGAGCAGGAACTGTTGCTGATTCCGGTCGCAATCTACTGGGGCCGATCGCCGGAAAAAGAGCGCTCTTTTTTCAAACTGATGTTGTCGGAAAACTGGGACATTATCGGTCGTACCAGGAAGTTCTTCGTCACGCTGCTGCACGGCCGCAACACGCTGCTGCGCTACAGCAAGCCGCTGCCGATACGCTCGATTTTCACCGCTGATATCGAGCCGCCGGTGGCGATCCGCAAAGTATCCCGTATTCTGCGCGTCCACTTCCGACAACGTCGGGCGGCAACCGTGGGGCCGGATCTGTCGCACCGCCGAACGCTCGTCAAGCAGGTGTTGCGTGCACCGGCTGTCCGCCGGGCGATTGATGCCGACGCCGGTGACGACTACAGGAAGCAGGAAGTCGCCCGGCGTAAAGCCGAAAAGTATGCGCTTGAAGTCGCCGCTGACATTTCCTATCCGACGATTCGTATTCTGGTTCGCCTGCTGCGCTGGCTCTGGAACCGTATTTACGACGGTGTCGAACTCAACCATATGGAGCGCCTGCACGACGTTGCGAAGGACAAGGAGCTGATCTATGTTCCCTGTCATCGCAGCCATATCGATTACCTGTTGCTGGGCTACGTAACCTACGAAGCAGGATTGCAGCTTCCGCACGTCGCAGCCGGCATCAATCTGAACATGCCGCTGGTCGGCGGGATTCTGCGTCGCGGGGGCGCATTCTTCCTGCGCCGAACGTTTAAGGGCAACCGGCTGTATGCCGCGGTGTTCGACGCCTACATTCATGAGGTTCTGATGAAGGGTAACTCGATGGAGTACTTCATCGAAGGCGGGCGCAGCCGCACCGGCCGCCTGCTGGCGCCCAAGGGCGGTATGCTGGTCATGACCGTCAACTCCTACGTCAAAAGTCCACAGCGGCCCATCGTGTTCGTTCCGGTTTACTTCGGCTACGAGAAACTTATCGAGGGCGATGCTTTTATCGGCGAGCTTGGTGGAGCGAAGAAAAAGAAGGAATCGCTGGGCGGATTGGTGAGCTCGGTCAAATCGCTGCGCGATCATTTTGGCAAGGTCTATGTGAACATTGCGGAGCCGATAGAGCTTGAGCCGATACTGGATCGACTGCACCCGCAGTGGCGGGAGTACGAGTCTGAGAACGGGGAGCGGCCGCCGTGGCTTGCCGGTATCGTTGAAGAACTCGGTACTCAGATCATGCAGGGTATCAATTCAGCGGCCGCCGTGACCCCGATCAGTTTACTCGCCTACGTTCTGCTGGCGACCCCGAAGCAGACAATCGGCCTGGACGAGCTGCGCCGTCAACTGACTTTGAGCCTGAATCTTCTGCAGCGCTTCAGGTATTCGGATTCGGTAACAATGCCGGACTGGAGTGCCGATCAGATCATAGAACACGGCGAAAAGTTACAGGTCATCAGTCGCTCGCCGCATCCGATGGGCGAAGTCATTCATATGACGGAGCAGACTGCTGTGCTGATGACCTATTTTCGAAATAACATTACTCATCTGCTGGCGGTCCCGGCATCGGTCGCCTGTTGCTTCATTCAGGGGCGCCAGCTCAAGCACTCGGAACTGCAGCGCCTGATCCGCCTGATCTATCCGTTTATGAAGAAGGAGCTGTGCCTGAAGTGGGATGTCGACGATATTGATGACGTGACTTCGGAGGCTATTAAGTCGCTGATAGATATGGAGATACTGACTTATGGTCCAAGAAAGAAGACGCTGGTTCGCCCGCCCGCCGGCTCCGAGAAAGCGTTTCAGCTGCTGATGCTCGGGCAATCCATGGTGCCCATGTTGCAGCGCTTTTATCTGGTTATCGCGATACTGGTTCGTAACGGTTCCGGGGTCTTGTCCCGGCAACGCCTGGAAAGCATGTGCCAGCAAAGTGCGCAACGACTGTCGATGATCTATGGACTCCATTCTCCGGATTTTTTCAGCAAGACGCTATTCCACGATTTCATTCGTAGCCTGCAGGATTTCGAAGTGCTTAGACGCAATGCCGATGGCAACATTGAGTTCGATGACGATCTGACCAATATCGGCATCGATGCACGTCTCGTTCTGGGCGAGGAAATTCGCCACAGCATTCTGTCGCTCACGGTTAGTGACGCATGAAGGTAGTCTCGCTGTACCGTTTCCTGGATATCGAAAAACCCGGGCTGTTTGCGGACGAATTGAAAGCGCTCTGCGATGCGCATGAACTGCTGGGCACGATGTTGGTTGCCAGCGAAGGTTTCAACGGCAGCCTGGCCGGAAGCGAAAAGTCCGTTCGAAGCGTCATTAACTGGATTCGCGAGCACTTTGTTATTGCCGATGAACTCGATG
Source organism: Woeseiaceae bacterium (assembly GCA_021773035.1). Lineage (GTDB taxonomy): Bacteria > Pseudomonadota > Gammaproteobacteria > Steroidobacterales > Woeseiaceae > UBA1847. The sequence continues at coordinate 198,643 of JAJFKU010000056.1, read as the reverse complement.
CTCGCTGGACGGAGGCAGACGAGGCGCCGTTTCGAAAAATGCGTGTGAAGGTGAAGAAGGAAATTGTGACGCTGGGTCGCCCTGACATTCTGCCGCATGAAAAAACCGGCGTTCACGTCGATGCCGTGCGCTGGAACGAGCTGATTGCAAACCCCGACGTTCTGGTGATCGATACGCGCAATCACTATGAGATCGAGGTCGGCACTTTTCCCGGAGCGCTCGACCCAGGCAACGACAGTTTTCGTGAGTTTCCGAAATATGCGGAGGAACTCGCCGCCGAGTCGACGGATCGGCCGCTGGCGATGTTCTGCACCGGCGGCATTCGCTGCGAGAAGGCGACCGCACTAATGCTGGAACTGGGTTTCGACGAGGTGTATCACCTGCAGGGTGGGATTCTCAACTATCTGACCGAAGTCGATGAGCAGGACAATCGCTGGCAGGGTGAGTGCTTCGTCTTCGATACGCGGGTTGCCGTCGACCGGGACCTCGCCGAAGGCGGCTACGTGCAATGCCACGCATGCCGTCGCCCGCTGGGTGCCGAGGAACTGGCGTCGTCGGATTATCGTGAGGGTGTGTCCTGTCCGCTGTGCATTGACGAGTCTGACGATGATCGCCGTGCGCGCCTCGAAGAGCGCCGCAGGCAGGTCGCGTTGGCCGCGCAGCGCGGCGAAAGTCATATAGGGCCCAAAACCTGACCGGTTTCCTTGCGTCCGTGCGCCGGAAGGACTAAAAACAATCTTATGATTCGCACCGGCACACGAAATTACCTGCGCCGCTTGTCCCGCCAGGGGCTGGCCGTGCTCGTGCTGTTGTCGCTGAATCTGGCCGCGATGCCTTGCTCCATGGCGCTTGAGCCCAGCGAAGCAAACGCCCACTGCCCGTCGCTGGGAGGCCAGGAAATGGCCCACCACGGCGATGACAAAGCGCCGATGCCGCCTGACTGCATAATGATGCAGTCGGATTGCTGTAAGCCCGGCCAGGTGCCGCTGGACAGCCGTGGCGGCGTTGACAAGAACCTGGATCAGGACCTGCCGGTCCTCGTTCTGGCCGAAAACTGGCCGGCGTTGAATACCTTAGCTGTCGTTGGCAACGATGCCAGGCCGCCCGATCCGGGCAACCATTTCCCTCCCTTGCGCAAGCTGCTGTGCGTCTATCTGGATTAGTCAGGCCGTCACTGTAAACCACTCGTTTTCCGATTGGATAGTGAAGGAGCTTGACCCATGTTTTCCGATTTCGGACGTCAGTCCGATGCAAACCGTATTCACGCGGCCCGCAGCAATGCGACGGTCGTTGTCGTGGCGATATCGACTATCGTCGCCGCCATTTTGCTGGCTCCCGACGCCGGCGCCGATCAACGCCTGCCGCTGAGCATTGCCGAGGCGGAGGACATCGCACTGCGCGATGAACCCGGCCTGCTTGAGCTGCAGGCGACAGCCAGCGCACTCAACGAGCAGTCGGTCGCGGTTGGCCAGCTGCCCGATCCCACCCTGCGCATCGGGCTCGCCAATTACCCGCTCAACCGCGGCGGTTTCACGACAGAGGGTATGACGCAGGCGCAGTTCGGCTTTCGACAGGCGTTTCCTCGCAGCGGCCTGCGAGCGATGCGTACGGCGCGCTATCGCGCGCTGGCCTCCGTGCAGGATGGTAATGCCGGGCTGCGTTCCCGAAACGTACTGACGACGACGCGGGTGGCGTGGCTGGAATCTTACTACTGGCAGCATGCCGAGGAGATTCTTGAGGCGTCGCGTCCGTTGTTCGAAGATCTGCTGGAAGTTACGCAGTCCCTGTACGGCGTCGGTCAGAAAGCGCAAAGCGATGTTATACGCGCCGAGCTCGAGCTGCGTCGACTCGACGACCGCTTGCTGGCTGCGGCTCGGTCGCGTGCTATCTCGCAGGGCGAACTGTCGCAATGGCTGGGTGCCGCGGCGTTCAGACCGACAGCGGACAAACTGCCGGAATGGCCACTTTCGCTGTCCCTGGAGGGGTTGCGGGAAACCCTGTCTGAGCACCCGACGATGATTGCGGCGCAGGCCGGGATAGAGGCGAAACAGGCGCAGATCGGCATGACGCGGGAAAAAGCAAAGCCGGGCTGGGCGCTGGATGTTGCCTACGGTTATCGCGACGGTTTACTGCCGGACGGGCAGCCGCGATCCGACTTTGTCAGTGTGTCCGTAGTTGTTGATCTGCCTTTCTTCAAGCGGAATCGCCAGGATCGTGAGCTGGCGGCCGCGTTGAGCGAGCGGCGCGCCGCCGTTTCCGGCAGGCAGCGCCTGGCCGCGGGACTGGAGAGCCAGCTCAACATCGAATACGCCCGTTGGTCGGAGCTGACTCGTCGCCTCGCGCTGTATGACACGGAGATTCTCGGACTGTCCCGCAGCCGCGCGGAGTCGGCGATGCTCGCCTACCAGAGCGACGCCGGCGACTTTTCCGACGTAGCACTTGGCCAGATCGAGTATCTCGACACGCGCCTCGACTACCTGCGTCTGCAGGTTGAACTGGCACAGAGTCTTGCCGTTCTCGCCAACCTCGGAGGACTTTCACGATGAGCAGAATCACTCTTTTCATAGGTGTAATGCTGGCCGTCGGCATTGCTGGTTTTTTTCTTGGCCGGCAGGTAACGATGACGGAACCGGAAAGCGCGCCAGCAGACAGCGGCGAGCGCAAAGTGCTGTATTGGGCAGCCCCGATGGACCCGAATTACCGCCGCGATGCGCCGGGACAGTCGCCCATGGGTATGGATCTTGTACCCGTTTACGCGGAGGAGGCCGGAACGCAGGCCGGTAATGTCAGGATTGATCCGACGGTTGTCAGCAATCTGGGCGTGCGCACCGAACTCGCGGAATACGGTCCGTTATCGCGGCGGATCGAGACCGTGGGTTATATGACCTATGACGAGGACACCCTGCAGCACGTGCATACGCGAGTGGAGGGCTGGATTGAAAAGCTGGCGACGAAGGCGACCGGCGACCGGGTTGAGCAAGGGCAGCTGCTGTTTGAGTTCTATTCGCCGACACTCGTCAACGCGCAGGAAGAATATCTCGCGGCCCTGCGCAGCGGCAACGCCAGGCTCAAGAGCGCGTCGCGGGATCGCCTGATCTCGCTGGGTATCAGCAACAGCGAAATAGCGCTGCTGGAGAGCAGTCGCAAGCCCAAGCAGCGGGTCCCGGTATATGCAGAAGTGGAGGGCGTTATCGCTAATCTCGGTGTCCGCGAGGGCAATTTCGTGACGCCGGCCACGGACATCATGTCGGTGGCAAAGCTGGATCGCATCTGGGTGTTTGCCGAGGTTTTCGAGCGCCAGGCGAATTGGGTGGAACGCGGCCAGGAGGCCGTGGTTACTCTCGATTATCTGCCGTCGACCAGCCTGCGCGGTAGCGTCGACTACGTTTACCCGGAACTTGATCCGGTGACCAGAACCCTGAAGGTTCGCCTGCGCCTGGACAATACCGACGGAGTCCTGCGACCGAATATGTTCGCGAAGGTGCTGATACATGGCAGGAGTACCGGAGATATTGTGCACGTCGCAAGACAGGCGGTTATTCGTGGCGGCTTTGCCAATCGAGTCGTCGTCGATCTCGGGGAAGGCCGGTTTCAGTCGCGGCCTGTTTCGATCGGCATCGAATCCGGTGATCGCGTGGCGATTCGTGAAGGTTTGAGGGCTGGCGAACGTATCGTGACATCGGCGCAGTTCCTGATCGATTCCGAAGCGAATATTGAATCCGCACTCGATCGAATGAGTGACGACAAGGCGGAGCCAAAGCCGTGATCAATCGCCTTATTCGCTGGTCCATCGAGAATCGTATCCTGGTGCTGATTACTGCCGCGCTCATCACCGTATGGGGTCTGTATTCGCTTAGTCGGACACCGATCGACGCATTGCCCGATCTTTCCGACGTTCAGGTCATCATAAAGACCTCGTATCCGGGTCAGGCGCCACAGGTCGTCGAAAACCAGGTGACCTACCCGCTGACGACAGCGATGTTGTCCGTTCCGCACGCGGTGACCGTGCGCGGCTATTCGTTTTTCGGTGACTCGTATGTGTACGTTATTTTCGAAGACGGCACGGATCTCTATTGGGCCCGGTCTCGGGTTCTCGAATACCTGAATCAGGTTTCGGGCAGGCTGCCGGAAAACGCGAGACCGGCGCTCGGGCCCGATGCGACCGGTGTTGGCTGGATCTACGAGTACGCACTCGTGGATCGTAGTGGAACACACGACCTTGCCGAGCTGCGCAGCCTGCAGGATTGGTTTCTCAAGTATGAACTGCAAACCGTTCCCGGTGTTGCCGAGGTCGCAAGCATCGGTGGGATGGTACGCCAGTACCAGGTTGTCGTTGACCCGGACAGATTACGAGCCTTCGATATTCCATTGTCGAAGATAAAGGCGGCCATTCGCGCGGGTAATCAGGAAAGCGGTGGCTCGGTCATCGAAATGGGGGAGGCCGAATACATGGTCCGAGCAACGGGCTATCTGCAGGGGCTCGACGATCTCAGGTCCATACCGCTGGGCGTCAACGAACAGGGGACGCCTTTGCTGTTGTCGGACGTCGCCGATCTTCGGGTCGGCCCGGAAATGCGTCGCGGCATCGCAGAGCTGAACGGTGAGGGAGAAGTGGTTGGCGCTGTGGTCGTAATGCGATGGGGAGAGAATGCATCGGCTACGATCGCGGCGGTTAAGGAGCGCATGCTGGAACTGCAGCGCAGCCTGCCCGAAGGCGTTGAGGTAGTCACGACCTACGATCGCTCGGGTCTGATTCAACGCTCGGTCGATACGCTCAAGAGGAAACTCGTGGAAGAGTTTCTCGTCGTGGCCCTCATCTGCGCTGTTTTTCTGTTTCATCTGCGCTCGTCGGCCGTCATCGTTCTCAGCCTGCCGCTGGGAATTCTCGTTGCCTTCATCGTTATGCGTATACAGGGCATCAACGCGAACATCATGTCGCTGGGCGGGATCGCGATCGCCATCGGCGCAATGGTCGATTCGGCGATCGTCATGATCGAGAACGTTCATAAACACATCGAAAAAAGACCGCTGACGGATGAAAACCGCTGGGAAGTCATCGCTGATGCGGCCACCGAGGTCGGACCGGCGCTGTTCTTCTCATTGCTGATTATTACGCTGAGTTTTCTGCCGGTGTTCACACTGGAAGCGCAGGAGGGGAGGTTGTTTGCGCCGCTTGCCTATACAAAAACCTATGCGATGGCCGCTGCCGCAGGTCTGTCGGTTACGCTGGTTCCGGTGCTTATGGGTTTTCTGATTCGTGGCAAGGTCGTATCCGAGAAGCGTAATCCGTTCAATGCCGGTCTGGTCAGAATCTATCGTCCGGTTATCGAGGCGGTCATACGGCGGCCAAAGACGACATTGCTGCTCGCGCTCCTGCTGTTGCCGATCGGCCTGTGGCCGGCAACGCGCCTGGGTTCCGAATTCATGCCACCGCTGGACGAAGGTGATCTGATGTATATGCCGACGACATACCCCGGTATCTCCGTCGACAAGGCGCGCGAAATTCTGCAGCACACCGACAAACTTATACTCACCGTGCCGGAAGTGAAAAGCGTTTTTGGCAAGATAGGGCGGGCGGAAACCGCGACCGACCCGGCGCCTCTGACGATGATAGAAACGGTGATTCAGTTCAAGCCGCGCGACGAATGGCGCGAGGGCATGACACCGGAGTCGCTGCGTGCGGAACTCGATAGCGTCGTTAACTATCCGGGCCTGTCCAATGCCTGGGTCATGCCGATCAAGACGCGTATCGATATGCTCGCGACCGGTATCAAGACGCCGGTAGGTGTCAAGATCGCCGGTCCGGATTTGAAGGTGATCGAGGCTATCGGGCGGCAGCTGGAGGAAGTGTTGCCGGCGGTCCGTGGGACGACCTCAGTGTATTCGGAGCGGGTTGCCGGTGGGCGCTACATCGATATCGATATCGACCGGGCGCAGGCTGCGCGATACGGACTCAACATCGACGACGTACAGGATATCGTGCGGTCCGCCGTGGGCGGAATGAACGTTACCTGGACCGTGGAAGGCCTCGAGCGGTATCCGGTCAACGTCCGCTACCCGCAGCGCGTTCGCGATTCTCTACAGCAATTGCGGCTGTTGCCGATTGTTACGCCCGGCGGTGCGCGAATCGCATTGGCGGATGTGGCGAGCGTCGACGTGGTTGACGGCCCGCCGGTGATCAAGAGCGAGAACGCGCGGCCGAATGGCTGGACTTACATCGATATTGCCGGGCGGGATCTCGGCTCCTATGTCGCCGAGGCACAGCGGCTGGTCGCTGAGTCCGTCGAATTACCGGCCGGCTACTCACTGGCGTGGTCGGGGCAGTACCAGTACATGGTGCGCGCGGAGGAGCGGCTGCGTGTTGTGGGCCCGGTAATCCTCGCCATCATAATGTTGCTGCTATACATCCATTTTCGACGCTTTGCCGAGGTTGCGATGATCATGGGGACACTGCCACTCGCTCTTATCGGCGGCCTTTGGCTGTTGTACGGACTTGGCTACCAGTTCTCGGTCGCTGTGGGGATTGGTTTCATCGCGCTGGCCGGTGTTGCCGTTGAAATCGGTGTCGTGCTACTCGTGTACCTGAATCAGGCGATTCGGCAGCAGGAGTCGCTGGCGAACGCGGCTGGCCGGCGACTGCGGCCGATGGACGTGAGGCAGGCGGTCGTCGATGGCGCCGTGCTCAGAGTCCGACCGGTCATAATGACCGTTGCCGCGACCATCGGCGGCTTATTGCCGATCATGTTTGGCAGCGGCACCGGTTCGGAAGTCATGCGGCGAATTGCTGCGCCCATGGTGGGTGGCATGATCAGCGCGACCCTCTTAACGCTGGTCGTGATTCCGGCGCTGTTCTACCTTTGGCAGACTAGGCGTCGAGATCAGGAATCAGCTCACTTTCGAGCGACGTGATCATGTCTTTCAGGAGTAGTTTGCGCCGTTTGAGCCGCCGGATACGCAGCTGGTCGACCATCGGATCGTGCTGGAGTCGGTCGATCAGATTGTCGAGGTCTCTGTGACTGACCCGCAATTCCCTCAATCGCTCGAGTTTCTTAAACGATTCGGTATCGATTTTGTCGGTCATTTCGCCATGCTACTCGCTGTCCGGCAGCAGCGCCAACCAGTCTCTGTCGGTGGCGCCAACGACGAAGAAAAAGGGGTTTAAGATGTCCGATTTTGTGTTGTATTTCATTGCCTTACCGTCGAGCGTGAGAACGCTTCCGCCCGCTTGTTCGACCACGGCCTGCGCCGCTGCAGTGTCCCACTCTGAAGTCAGTCCGAGTCTCGGATAGAGGTCGGCGCCACCCTCGGCGATGACACAGAACTTCAGCGAACTGCCCATCGGAATCATGTCGTAGTCGCCGAGATTTTCCAGGTAGGCGTCCAGGCTGGCGCCTCGATGCGAGCGGCTGCCGACAACTCGTACCGGGCTTGCACTGGCGTCGGCGACACGAATCGATACGCCGGGGCCGCCGTCCTTACGAAGTTCCGCGCCGTAACCCTCACAGCCAAGGTAGGTTTTTTGCTGTACCGGGACGTGCACGACACCGAAAACAGGTTTCTGGTCTTCGATGAGTGCAATGTTCACGGTGAACTCGTCGTTGCGATTGACGAATTCCTTGGTGCCGTCCAGCGGATCGATCAGCCAGTAACGGTCCCAGCGCCGGCGTTCCGCATAGTCGGGCAGCCCGGACTCCTCTGAGATTATTGGCAGGTCGGGGGTCAGTGCCTCAAGGCCGGCGACGATGCAGAGATGCGAATTGAGATCCGCCTGCGTCAGTGGGGAATTGTCATCCTTGCTTTGCACGTCAAAATCGGACGAGTAAACTGCCATGATAGCCAGTCCGGCCTCTTCTGCCAGTGCGACGACAGGATCGATCAAGGTCTTCATTTCAATTCCGGCAACTCTCTCAGGGCGCGCAGTATAACAATGAATATGAATCCACAAACTGCATTGCGGCAAGCGACGACTCTGATGCTCGACATGGATGGCACATTGCTGGATCTGGCCTTCGACAATTACATATGGAAGGAGCTGCTACCCAGGCGGTATGCGATAGCAAACGATATGCCGTTCGAAGATGCACGGGATCTGTTGTTCGGGAAGTATCAGGCCGAGCAAGGCAAACTCAAGTGGTACTCACTGCAGCACTGGGCGGATCACCTCGATATGGACGTCGTGCAGCTGCACCATGACGTCAGTCATCGCATCGGCTATCTGCCCGGCGCCCTCGATTTCCTGCGCGGCGTTCGTGAGCAGGATATCCGCGTGCTGTTGGTGACGAATGCACACCCCGACATCGTCGCCCTCAAAGATGCCGTGACCGGCCTGGGGGACTATTTCGATGGCATCCACAGCTCGCATGACTACGGTCATGCGAAGGAGAGTCAGGATTTTTGGCGCGGACTTCAGGAAGCAACCGGCTTCGAGCGCGAATCGACGCTGTTCGTGGACGACAGTCAGCCGGTACTGGAAAGTGCGCGTCGTTTCGGCGTTGGCATGCTGGTGAGGGTCATGCGGCCCGATACGAAAAAGGCGCCGAAGTCCTGTTCACAGTTTCGCAACGTGGAGCGCGTCGCCGATATGCTGCGGTGAGAAAACCAAAGGATCTGCGCCGCCCCTGTAATTTTCCTTAGCGACGCTGGCGCTGTCCGTGCGGCCGTCCACCGCCTGGCTTGCCACCACCGCGTCTGTTTTGCGGCGGGCGTTTGCGAAATTTGGGCTTGATGAGTTCCGGCAGGTCGTCCGGGTCGTAATTCGCGAACGGTATTTTGTGTCCGATGTATTTCTCGATATCGGGCAGTGACATGGCATAGGTTTCGCAGGCCATGCTCAGGGCATTTCCGGAGGCGCCGGCCCGGGCTGTGCGACCGATACGGTGCACATAGTCCTCGGCGTCGTTTGGCAGATCGAAGTTAATGACGTATTCGACGTCGGGAATATGCAGCCCTCGCGACGCAACGTCGGTGCCGATCAGTACCGGCAGCTCGCCGCTTTGAAATTGCATCAGCATACGCAGACGTTTCTTTTGCGGCACGTCGCCCGAGATCGCCGCGGCATGTATGCCGTTTGCCTCAAGATAGTCCTGAACCTTTTCGGCGTCCCGTTTCATGTTGACGAAGATCATGACGCGGACCTCGCCAATCTCACGGACAAGACCGACCAGAAGTGGCATTTTGTCTTCGTTCGACGGGTAGTAGATGGCCTGCCGAACACGATCGGCCGTGACTTTGTCAGGTTCGATGCGAATCAGTTCGGGCTCGTTCATGTGTTCGTAGGCGAGTTCCATCACGCGTTGCGACAGCGTTGCGGAAAACAGCATATTCAGGCGTTTTTCCGGACTGGGCAGGCGTCGCAGCAGATAGCGGATATCTTTGATGAAGCCGAGATCGAACATGCGATCGGCTTCGTCGAGGATCGCGACCTGTACCTGATCCAGTTTGAATACACCCTGCTTGAAGTAATCGATAATGCGCCCGGGTGTGCCGATCAGGAGGTCGACGCCGTCCGCCAGCGTATTGCGCTGCTTGTCGTAGTCGGTACCACCGTAGGCCAGGCCGATTTTCAGGCCGGTATGCTTGCCGAGGATTGCGGCGTCATTGGCGATCTGAACGGCGAGTTCGCGAGTCGGTGCCAGCGCAAAAACGCGCGGCTGACGTTTTCCATCGTTCTCCGGCTGATTGCTCAGCAGGCGTTGATAGGCGGCGACGAGAAAGGCCGCCGTCTTCCCCGTGCCGGTCTGGGCCTGCCCTGCAACGTCGCTGGGCCGTAACGCAATCGGCAGCGTGCTTGCCTGGATGGGGGTGCAAAATTCGAAACCGGCATCACGGATACCGGCCTGTATGCTCTCGTGGAGCTCCAAGGTGTCGAATCTGAGGTCGCTCAGATGGTTTTCAGACATAAAATAAGAACCAGAATTGTGCTGTAAAAGCTTGCAAATTGGCTCGCGAAGCGGTCAAATTGGCCTTAATTCGACGCGACACCCGTCGCACCTGCCAGTTTCGCTTTCCTTACGATCCAGAAAGAAGCCGGAAATAGTCGGCAATAAAAGCTGCGACATAGTGCCTGATAGTTAAGGCAGCGTCATCCGTTTTATCAAAGTTCGTTTGTCAGGGGGGCTGACCGCGGGCAAACCCACTTTATTTCCAGTCACTTCTATTTGGAGGATGTAGCCGGTGAGCGAAAAAATCACGCACACATCGGACGGCAGTTTCGATGCCGACGTTACAAGCAATGAAAAACCTGTACTGATCGACTTTTGGGCCGAATGGTGCGGGCCGTGCAAGATGATTGCACCGTTGCTCGATGAGATAGCTGACGAATACGCGGATAAACTCGCGGTCGTGAAGCTGAATGTGGATGAGAACCCGAATACTGCGCAGAAGTTCGGCATCCGCAGCATTCCTACACTGATACTTTTCAACGACGGTGCCGTTCAGGCACAGAAACTAGGCGCCATGTCGAAGTCACAATTGACAGAGTTTCTAGACACTAATATCTAAGAGAGATTACTTGACTACTTCAACACCAACAAAGAACCGATCCAACCGGTCGTCCGGCAACAAAGGCAAGGGCAATCCGAATCGCCGCCGCCGACGCCGCCCACCGCAAAGCGAATACCCCGATGACGAAGGTTCGCTTGAGGTAATACCGCCAGAGCAACTCGAGGCGAGCAAGAATGTCATGAACCTGACGGAGTTAAAAACCCGTCCGGCCGCGGCATTGGTTGAACTCGGTGAGTCGCTGGGCGTAGAGAATCTGGCGCGCTCCAGGAAACAGGACATCATCTTCCTGATCCTCAAGGCACATGCCAAGCTGGGCGAGGACATATACGGCGACGGCGTTCTCGAAATACTGCAGGACGGATTCGGCTTCCTGCGTTCCTCGGACAGCTCGTACCTGGCAGGGCCGGACGATATCTACGTCAGCCCGAGCCAGATTCGGCGCTTCAATCTGCGTACCGGTGACACGGTTTCCGGCCTGATTCGCCCGCCGAAAGAGGGCGAGCGCTATTTCGCACTGCTCAAGGTCGGTCAGATCAACCACGATGCGCCGGAGAACGCGCGCAGCAAGGTGTTGTTCGAAAACCTGACGCCGCTGTTTCCAAAAGACAGGCTGACCCTCGAACAGGGCAACGGCAGTACCGAAGACCTCACGGCACGTATCATCGACATGGTGGCGCCGATCGGCAAAGGTCAGCGTGGCCTGATCGTATCGCCGCCGAAAGCCGGTAAAACGATGCTGTTGCAGAATATTGCCTCGGCGATCGTTGCGAATAACCCGGAAGTCGACCTGATGGTGTTGCTCATCGACGAGCGTCCTGAAGAGGTCACCGAAATGGAGCGTACCGTCCGCGGCGAAGTTGTCTCATCGACATTCGATGAGCCCGCGAGCCGCCATGTGCAGGTCGCCGATATGGTGATCGAAAAAGCCAAGCGCCTTGTCGAGCACAAACGCGACGTCGTGATTCTGCTGGACTCGATTACCCGCCTGGCGCGCGCCTACAACACCGTAGTGCCGTCTTCAGGCAAGGTCCTGACCGGTGGTGTCGATGCAAATGCCTTGCATCGGCCGAAGCGCTTCTTCGGCGCTGCCCGCAATATTGAAGAAGGCGGCAGTCTGACAATTCTGGCAACAGCGCTGGTGGACACGGGTTCGAAGATGGACGAAGTGATCTACGAGGAATTTAAAGGCACCGGCAATATGGAAATCCATCTGGATCGCCGTATCGCCGAGAAGCGCACGTTCCCGGCGATCAACATCAATCGCTCCGGAACGCGTAAGGAAGAGCTGTTGACGAAGCCTGACGAGCTGCAGAAGATGTGGGTCTTGAGAAAAGTCCTGCATCCGATGGATGAGCTTGCGGCAATCGAATTCCTGCTCAACAAGTTGCAGGATACGAAGACGAATACACAGTTCTTCGAGGCGATGAAGCGATAGCGCTGACCTGATCCAGTCGGCAATGATACGGGGCCCCAGCGGCCCCGTATTTCATTACCGGAACAAGGTCGGCACCCGCCAGCCGGACACCGACTGGCTTTGGGGCGTACAATCGTTGTTACATGCGACCGATTATTCGAGCGGCGGCCGTCTAAGGGGTGGATACCCGGAGGGCTTCAAGTGGCGGTTTATCTGGATGACAAAAGACTTGTAAAGCAAATACTTGCGGGCAAGGAAGAAGCATTCGACCGCTTCTTTGAGGAAAACTTTGCGCGCCTTTATCGTTTTGCGCTGGTGCGTTTGTCCGACGATCCGGACGCGGCACGGGAGGTCGCACAGCTGGTCCTGACGCGCGCGCTGCAGAAGCTACATACCTATCGGGCTGAGTCGGCCCTGTTCACCTGGTTGTGCGCCATCTGCCGCAACGAGACCAGCGACTGGCTTGCGAAGCAGGGGCGCTATCGGGAACACATTATTCTCGTCGAGGACTTTCCTGAAGTTCAGGCCGTCGTGGACTCGTTGCAGATACCCGAGCAAATGAGCCCGGAACACCACTATCGCAGAGTTGAGCTGCTGCGCCTGATTCAGGTGACGCTCGACAAGCTGCCCCCCAAATACGGCGACGTTCTCGAGTGGAAATACATCGAGGGTCATTCTGTCAAAGAAATATCGGGCAGGTTGAAAATTGGAGACGAAGCGACACAGTCACTGCTGGCTCGCGCCAAGCGAGCATTCGCCGAAGTGTATACCACCTTGACTGAAGGTCTCGATCAACAATGGAGCGAGATTAGGCAATCATGAGCAACAGCGACGAATCACTGGAACAACTATTGAGCAAGGCAGCGCCGCGGCCGGTACCCGACGATGCGGCTACCGCCGCCGTACGCGAGGTCGTACGCGATGAGTGGCGTGTTGTCAGCGGTCAGCGCCGGCGGAGAAAAACATGGCTCAGCCTCGCCGCTGCCGCCACGATACTCATCGCCGTTTTTTCGATAACGAGTACATTTCGCGTGTCTGAGGTCGAGCTGATACGAGTCGCCGAAATACAGCGGAGTTTCGGTGCGGTCTTCATTGTCGGTGAACAGTCCGTGTTGATTCCCGTTGACGATCTGAAGACGATACACGCGGGACAGACGATACGCACCGACAGGAACGCCGGCATCGCGCTTGCGTGGGCTAACGGTGGCTCCGTGCGTTTCGATGCGAATACCACGGTCGAGTTTCGCGGTGAAAATTCGATCTACCTGCACGATGGAAAAGTCTATTTCGATTCAACGCCATCCGAGCTTATCGCCGAGGTCGACGGTGCCGGAATTGGTGATTTCGAAATCGAAACGCGGCAAGGACGGGTGACACATGTTGGTACGCAGTTCATGACCGAAGTCGACTCGAAGAACGAGAAGTTGCTCGTCAGCGTCAGAGAGGGGCGCGTGGCCGTCGCCGGCCGCTACCATCCGTATACGGCAGTGCGAGGTGAGCAGGTGGTTTTTTCCGGGCGACAGCCGCCGCTGGTTCTGAACGATCCGGGTTACGGCGAAAATTGGTCCTGGGTCGCGCGAATCTCGCCAGCGATCAATACTGATGGAAAGTCCGCTTATCATTTCCTGCACTGGGCTGGGCGGGAGCTGGGAAGAAAGATCGAATTCAGTGACGAAGCGGTTGAGCGGATGGCACGCACCGACTTCATGATGGGTATGGGTCGCCTCGAGAAAGGGCCTGTTGAAGCATTGCGGCTGCGGGAGGCGACAACGAAGCTTGAGTGGCGCTACAAAGAGGGGACGATTTACGTTAGCAATGGCGAATAGCTCGCAGCGATCAGCGCTTCTGGTATTGCTGTTTCTGTCGGCGGTCGCGTGGCCTGCTGAGGGCCCGTCTGTGTCTTTTGCGGGACGATCTGTCGCTGACGTAATCGACGAGTTTCGTGACGATGGTTTTTCGTTCGCCTACAGTACCAGCCTCGTCAGCGACGACCTCGTGGTTCGATCGGAGCCAGACCCCGGATCCCCTCTGCAGGTCGTTACACAGATCCTGAGACCATACGGGCTTACCATCCGAACAGACTCCGGCGTGCACCTCGTAGTGCGTAGAACGGACGCTGATACGCTGACCGACGACGATTCAGCGTCAGCGGATAGCGAGCGTACCCAGACCCGGCCGATGGAAAATCTCATCGTCTCGGCAAGCCGTTACGCGATCTCGCGGGACATCGCGGCGTCGACGTTTTCGATCGATCAAAGGACGATTCAAAGCATGCCCGATGTCGGCGAAGATCCGATCAGGGTCACGCAACGATTGCCGGGAGCGGCTGCCAGCGGCGCGTCCGCGATCGCGCACTTCAGGGGCGGTGAGACCGGCGAGATAGGCATCATGTTAAACGGGCAGTGGTTGTTCGATCCGTTCCATATGCGCGACTACCAAAGTATTTTCAGCGCTATCGACGCGCGGGCGATTGAAGGGGTTGAGGTATACACTGGCGGCTTTCCGGTGCGCTATGGCGATCGCATGAGTGGGCTGGTTCTGATGGACTCGATCGAGTCCGAGAAGTCACGCCACAGCGAGATAGGACTTAGCGTCTTCAACACCTCGGTGCTGACGGCAGGGCGCCGCGGCGGCAAGAGCTGGTTACTATCGGCGAGGCGCGGCAATCTCGATATTGTCATCGACCCCAAGTTTGGCCAGCCCTCCTATTTTGACGTGTTCGGCGAGTTCGCGGTTGAGCTCACACCGCGGACGCGGCTGTCGATGAACGCGCTGTACGCTGATGACGCGATTGATCTGGTGCTCGAAACGGAGCCAGCCGAGCGCGACCAGATCAGCAGCCAGACGCGTAATGCACAGTTCTGGTTGCGGCTGGACAGCCAGTGGTCCGACACGCTGACGAGCACAACGGTCTTGTCTTCCGTGAACTACTCCAATCGGCGTAACGGTCTGGCCAACGATCAGGAAAAGATGGTTGCTACCGTCATGGACAACCGCGAGGTCCAGCAGGTCCGCTTTCGGCAGGATTGGCTATGGAGTCCGACGGACGATCATTCGACCCAGTGGGGCCTTGGCATTAGCAACGGTGAAGCGAGCTACGTGTACTCAGGTGTGGCCGAGTACTTTGGTTTGCAGGCGCTCTATGAAAGCCGGGCGCTCGATATCACTCGCTCGGTGGTGGCGGCGCCGCAGGGCGGCAGCTACGCGTTTTATATCTCGGATCGCTGGCGCCTCACGCAGAAAGCCACTGTCGAATGGGGATTGCGATGGGATGACCAGACCTATACGGACCTGAGCTCCGATTCACAGCTAAGCCCGCGACTAAACTACCTTTATCGCCTGGGAGAGAAAACCGAACTCCGAGCGAGCGTCGGGCGCTACTTCCAATCGCAGCCGATACAGTCGCTGCAAGTCGAGGACGGTGTTACCAACTACTGGCCCGCACAGCGGGCGGATCACATCATTCTCGGCGCGCGGCATCTATTGAGCAACGACACCGCATTGCGTCTTGAAATTTTCCACAAAGACATCGGCAAAGTCCGGCCCCGATTCGAAAACCTGTTCGACCCTCTGGGCCTCATGCCGGAACTCCAGCAAGACCGGGTGCGCATAGCGCCGAGCAGCGCTCAGGCGCGCGGTGTTGAGCTGTCCGCCGACCGGAAGCGCGGCGACTTCGCCTGGTGGGCGTCGTATACGTGGTCGAAGGTGACGGACGAAGTCGACGCCGTCGATGTCGCGCGAAGCTGGGATCAACGGCACTCACTGCAAGGTGGTATCGACTGGCAAAGCGAACGCTGGGGTTTTTCCGCAGCCGCCAGCGTGCACTCGGGTTGGCCTGCGACTAACCTGATGCTGACGGATACCGGTTTCGTCGTTCCCGGGCCGCGCAATGCAGCCAGGCACGGCAGTTTCGGCAGCCTCGATCTGCGTCTAAGTCGCAAGTTCGGCCTGCGCCGAGGATCGTTGCTGGCGTTCATCGAAGTATCGAACGTGACGAATCGGCGTAATGAGTGCTGTCTCGACTGGGATATTGCGGACGGTCCGGCGGGGGAGGACGTTCTGGAACGTGGCCAGGACTATTGGATGCCAATACTTCCGGCAATCGGCGTGCTTTGGGAATTCTAGTTTCCCGGCGGTGCTGGCATCGGCGTTTCTGGCGGGTTGACAGCATGGCGATAGATCCTCAGGTGTACTTCGATATCGACCTGGTCTTCATCGATAAAACCCGACGCTCGATTGTGTGCGGACTGGTGCAGCGGGTTCCTGCTTTTCATGACCGAAGTATGACGTGTCAGCACGAACGGCACCGATTTTGTCAATGTGAGCAGTAAGCCGGCCGGGAGGCCTGAGCGGTCGTGAATGTGTACAACATCGACTTCGGGCATCAGGCAGTACGCCGTAACCGGTGAACGAACGATCGGGCCAACGGTAAGCCCGTCTATAAGGTCGAGCCGCTTTGCCAGCGCAAGATTTCTAACCAGCACATACTGCTGCACGGGGCGTCGCTGAAGCGACTCGATCAAGCCGACGAAATGGTTGCCAGCACCGGTGAAGGATTCGGCTAGGTTGATATGGCCTATACGCAAACGAAATCTCCCGACAGGGATTGGGTCCCTGTAATTCGTAAGACAGAGCGAAACCGGGAAATCGGTCGTGGGATTCGATAAGTCGTTGCTGGATTTCAGATGCGAATAGGCGGACAAACCCGTCGCGACGAGGACGCTGCGGCGTCAGGTTTCTCCTTTACAGCCACTCAGCCTGAATGACGTTGTCTAAACAAGCCTGTTGTCATGCGTTACCGACAGGGTTAGTACGCCATCCACACGGTCTTTTTTTGGTGGTTGTCGAACAACGTCATCGTATTCGAACGATCCGTCGAACATTGCATTGATGTACTTGTTGATGTCCCAAAAGTGGTTCGTCTCAGTTACGTAGCACCCCACAGCACGAAACCCGATCTCGTCGTCACCGCGGTCCTCCACTGTCGGTGCGCTGCAGCCTGTCAGAACGCTAAAGACCAACAGCAGGCCGAGAGACCGTGTCACCGATGGGCAACGCTCGCTGTCCAAACCGACTTGTAAGAAGCTCGATTTGCCATTGCAGTTCAGCATTTTTTCTGTTGCTACCTGTCGCATATGAAATCAGGGTATAGAGTTTAGCTGTCTCTTCGTGAAATCGAGCCTGTGTTTTGACTACTACGGCAGGAATTCGAATCCGCGGGGTCTTTGAGCTAAGGTCTGGCGATGAGCAACACGCTATTCAATCGCTTGAGGGGGCTCGATCTACCGAGCCGCGACTACGCGGTGTTCGGTAGTGGACCGCTGGCAGCCAAGGGTATCATTCCGTACTGTAGTGATCTTGACGTATTGTGCCGACAAATGCTCTGGGACACGATTAGTCAGGTCGGAGTTACGGAATTCCTGCCTGCTTACAACGTCACCCTAACTTCGCTGTTTGATGGCGCTATTACTTTTGGGACGCAGTGGGGTATCGGCAAGTTTGATATCGACGAACTCATCGATACGGCAGAGATCATTGACTCGTTGCCGTTCGTGCGCATAGAACATGTCGTCGCATACAAGACGATTCGAGCCAGTGCAAAAGACCTGCTGCACCTTGAAGCTCTGACTGCTTCGGGCTACCTGGAATAAGATTTCGCGCAGGCGTTACGGCTATTCCTGACGCTCGACTTCGAAAGTTACCGAAACTCCGACCCGGTACTTGATTTCATCAAAGCTCGACGGCGCTGTGGGCTGTGCGGAGATGCCCGCTGAAGGTGCGCGTCTCGCTGTTACTACGACCTCTTCCAACAACCCAAACCTGTCGTGTTCGGACGAACTGACGTCTGAAAACGTAAATGACACGGGATGCAGCTTCAATCCGAGACGTTCCTCAAAAAAGCTGCGATCGTCGAGCACAGCTTGCAGCGCTTTATCTCGCACCTTGTTCTCATAGGCGTCTTTTTCGCTGTGCTCGAACTCGGCCCCGGCGAATCGAATGGCATCGTCCTCATCGGAAATTTCCGCTACGCGGCGGAAAGCTGCTTCGCTTTCGACCGTGACCACGAGACTATTGACGATCTCGAAGCTGTTGGGGGTGCTGCCAAACCAGCCGAATTGCGGTGAGGCGGAGTACTTGGAGCGTCGAATATCGTCGAGTTCAATATCGCTGTCCGTTAGTTCGCCGACAATCGACTCGCGCAGCTCATTATTATCCTGCATTGCCGCCGCCAGCGTCTTGCGCTTCGTCGAAACAATCAGAGTAACTTTCGCGACATCGGAGTACGCGACCTCCGTGGCCTCGTTATGAATCGTTACTGTGCGCGTCTCGGATTGTAAGTAGCCACGCAGTTCTTCCGGCGTGCCGCTGAGTTCAGCGGCACGAATAGCTCCGGGGCTCGCCAGAACAAAAGCCAATGCGAAAAAAAAGGCTGCAATCCGATGTTTCATCATCTTGTTCCCGTCATCTGCTAACCAACATTCTTCTCGTAGCCGGGCAGATCATCGCCAATAAACATCCAAGACGGCTTGTTCTGCGTCCAGATATGCGCGCGCGGTGTCGGGCCTCCGGGATCGTCGAGAGTGGTCGACGTCAGGTCAATGTCACCCGGTCGTTTGATGTTCTCGTAGGAGATCGAAGACCCGCAATCGGCACACTGTCCGCGCGTCACGCCCGGGGATGATTGGTAGAAACGTATTTCACCGCGGGTGACCCGGAAGGACTGCTTTTCGTAGCTGGCCCAGGCAACGACCGGTGCACCGGCGATTCGCTGGCAGCTTTCACAGTAGCAGAAGCAGGCAAACTTCTCCGGGCCGCCTACTTCGAAGCGAACCGCGTTACAGAAACAATGGCCAGAAACGATATCCATACTAGTCATCCTGCAGAAACGTCACGGCGCCCGTTTCGATGGAGTACTCGGCGCCTACGATCTTTAGCACGCCTTCTCCTATGAGGTGCTCGATGATCAGCGAGCCATGTAACAGGCGTCCGACTGACGCGCGTACGTTCGCTCGTACTGCTTCTGCGACTACTTGCGAAGACTCTTCGTCTCCACATGCGGCGAGTATCGGTTCGACAGCAGGTCGCACACGGTCAACGATGGCTCGCAGGTTTGGCGAGCGATGCTGCTCCTTTTTTGCCAGTTCTTTCAGTGTCGCAATCACGACACCGCAGTCGCTGTGGCCCAGCACCACCACCAGCCGCGTGCCGAGCTGCGTTGCCGCGTATTCGATACTCCCGACCTGAGAGGGAGCGACGATGTTTCCCGCGACGCGGATAACGAACAGGTCGCCGGCGCCCTGATCGAAGATGAGCTCTGTCGGTACCCTCGAATCGGAGCATGCAAGGACAATCGCAAACGGATTCTGGCCGCCCACCAGGTCAGGTTGATGCAGACGATTCGCGGTGGCGTCGAGAGCGCCATCAGCGCCAATAAACCGTTGATTACCCTCTTGGAGGCGCTGGATTGCATCTGCCGGGGAGATCATTCGTGAACACTACCCTGTTTTACGGGTAACGGGCAATCCAGCGTTGCAGGAATACCGGCGTGCCCGCCGGGAAGTCGACTTGGTCCCGCGGCAATTCCACGTAACCGTCGGTTGCCGACAGCGCCGCGAAATCGCCAGATGTATTGGTTTTTACCGGCATCGCGAGCACCTGTCCGGCGGCGTTCGAGATCAGCTTTACCGGCTGAAAACAGGTCAGCGACGGTTTGAACGAGACGCTCGACGCGAGCGCTGCGAATTCGGGCGCCGCCGCCGTTGCCGAAGACGCATTTGCCAGCGCGGGAACAACATACTGCCGGCAGCAAACCAGTGCGGAGACCGGGTTTCCGGGCAATGCGAAAACGAGCTGCCCCTGTGCACCCTTGCCGAACCACAGGGGTTTGCCAGGTCGCTGGCTGACGCGATGAAATACCTGCTCGACGCCAAGGCTGGCCAGCACCTCTGGTACGTAGTCTGCCTTACCCATAGACAC
Source organism: Woeseiaceae bacterium (assembly GCA_021773035.1). Classification (GTDB taxonomy): domain Bacteria; phylum Pseudomonadota; class Gammaproteobacteria; order Steroidobacterales; family Woeseiaceae; genus UBA1847. The sequence goes on along the minus strand of JAJFKU010000056.1, from coordinate 178,749 downwards.
TCCGCCGCTGAGGACAAGAACGCTGGCCTCGTCAAGATGCTGCCGCAGCCGGTCTCGTAAGCGGTCAACATCGTCGGCGATATGATCGTGTTCGCAGCGCCGGTAGCCGTGCCCTTCCAGTAATGAAATCACCGCCGGTCCGTTTGACAGGCGAATCTGGTGCGCGTCGATAGCCTGCCCGGCAGCAACCAGTTCGTTGCCGGTCGAAATGACTCGAATAACGGGGTCGACAGCGACCTCGACCTCAGTCAAGCCGCAAGACGCGATGATTGCCATGTCGAGCGGTGACAGGGTTTTACCCGGCGTCAGGAGGTGTGCCCCCCGGGCGTAGTCCGAACCGCGCGGGTGAACGAAGCGGTCTTTTTTAACGCTGTAATCGGCCTCGATCACCGCGTTTCCGTTTGTCACAGTGATGCGTTCGACGGGAACGATGCAGTCGGCGTTCGTCGGCAACGATGCGCCGGTCATAATTTCGATGCAATGGCCGCCTTTCAGCGTCAGGGTCTTATCACCGGCAGCCTGCATCGCCTGTACAGGGAAATCGCGTTGTCCGGCATCGTAGTCGGACCAGGCAAAAGCTATGCCATCCATCATGACACGATCAAACGGCGGCTGGTCGCGCTCGGCGCGCACGGTTTGTCGCAGTACGCGGCCACTGGACAGCCCTGCCGCAACGGTTTCCGTCTCAACAGGTGCTACAGCGGCCAAAATGGCGTCAAACGCTTCAGCCGTCGTCAGCACTGTCTGTTAGCTCTGCTCGCGCGCGATGGCGCGATGGCCGATGTCACGGCGGCAATAGACATCGTCCCAGTGAATTCTGTCAACCGAGCGGTACGCGGCCTCAGCGGCCGCCTTGACCGAATTGCCAAGCCCGACGACGCAAAGAACCCGGCCGCCACTGCTTACAACGTCGTCGCCGTTGAGTGCCGTACCGGCGTGAAAAACTTTCCCGTCATCGCATGCGGCCTCTGCGAGCCCGCTGATCGTCATGCCCTTTGCATAATGTTCCGGATAGCCGCCGGCGGCGAGAACGACGCCGAGCGCCGCTCGCGAATCCCACTCGGCAGACTGTTCGGCGAGCGAGCCGTCCAGCGTTGCCACGCAGATGTCGGTAAGGCTGGAGCGGAGTCGCGACAGAATCGGCTGCGTCTCCGGATCGCCAAGACGGCAATTGAACTCAATTACCTTCGGCGCACCGTCTGCCATGATCATCACGCCGGCATACAGAAAGCCGAGATAAGGATGACCGTCGGCCTGCATTCCTTTCAGTGTTGGACGAATGACTTCGTCCATGATGCGTTGTTCGATTTCCGGTGTGACCACGGGCGCAGGGGAGTACGCACCCATACCGCCGGTGTTCGGACCGACATCGCCTTCATCCCGCGCCTTATGGTCCTGCGAGGTTGCCAGCGGCAGTACGGTGTCCCCGTCGGTAACGACAATAAAACTGGCTTCCTCGCCGTCGAGAAACTCCTCGACGACGATACGCGCCCCGGCTGCGCCGAAGCTGCCCCCGGCGAGCATGTCTGTTGCTGCCTGCTCGGCCTGCGCCAGCGTCATCGCGACAATGACACCCTTACCGGCCGCAAGCCCGTCGGCCTTGATAACAATGGGCGCACTCTGTTCACGTATATAGGCGAGTGCCGCGTCGAGGTCGTTGAAGTTCCGATACGCCGCCGTCGGAATGTTGTGACGTGCCAGGAAGTCCTTCGTGAATGCCTTGGAACCTTCGAGCTGTGCGGCGGCGCTGCTGGGGCCGAAGCAGGGCAGTCCCAGGGCATTGAAACGATCCACGATGCCGGCAACCAGCGGCGCTTCCGGACCGACAATGGTCAGCGCGATGTTTTCGTCTTGTGCAAACTTGAGCAGCGCGTCGATATCGTCCGAAGAAATAGCGACGTTGCGGACCTTCTTCTCTCCTGCGGTGCCGGCGTTACCCGGCGCGACCAGTACCTCGTTCACATCGGCCGACTGTGCGCACTTCCATGCCAGTGCATGCTCGCGTCCGCCGTTGCCGATGATGAGAACTTTCATAGCGCTGCTGGCACCCTCAATGGCGGAAGTGGCGCATGCCGGTGAAGACCATGGCCAGGCCGTGCTCGTTGGCTGCCTGGATCACCTCGTCGTCGCGCATGGAACCGCCGGGCTGAATAATCGCCGCGATGCCGGTCTCGGCCGCGGCATCGATACCGTCGCGGAACGGAAAGAAGGCATCCGACGCCATAGTCGAGCCTGTAACATCGAGCGCTTCGTCCGCAGCCTTGATGGCGGCGATCCTCGTGCTGTACACGCGACTCATCTGCCCGGCGCCAACACCAATCGTCATGTTGTCCTTGCAGAAGATGATGGCATTGGATTTCACGTATTTTACTACCGTCCAGGCAAACAGCATATCCTGAATCTGTGCCGCGCTTGGGGCAAGATCGGTAACGACTTTCAGGTCGCTTTCGGAAATGACGCCGAGATCGCTGTCCTGCACCAGCAGGCCGCCGGAGACTTTCTTGAAGTCGCGGGCGGCAGCGGTGGCCATGGTCCATGAACCGGTTTCGAGAACCCGAACGTTCTTCTTCGCCGCCACTACCTGCAGCGCATCCGTATCGACGGCGGGAGCAATAATCACTTCGACGAACTGTCGCTCAACGATAATTTCGGCGGTCTTTGCATCCAGCGGGCGATTGAAAGCGATAATGCCGCCGAATGCCGATGTGGGATCGGTTTTGAAGGCCTTGTCGTAGGCGGTGCGAATGCTATCTGCCACGGCGACGCCGCAGGGGTTAGCATGTTTGACGATAACGCAGGCGGGGTTCTGAAACTGCTTTACGCATTCGAGCGCGGCATCGCTGTCGGCAATGTTGTTATAAGACAGTGCTTTGCCCTGCAGCTGTTCGGCCGTGGCCAGTGACCCGGCGGGTGCCTGCTGATCGACGTAGAAGGCCGCAGCCTGGTGCGGGTTTTCACCGTAACGGAGTGTTTCCGAAAGTTCGCCTGAGTAAAGAAAATCCTGGCCAAGGACGTTGTCGCCAAGCGAACTTGAAAGATATTGCGTAATGGCGGTGTCGTAGCTCGCGGTATGCGCATAGGCTTTTGCGGCCAACCGGCGCCGGCTTTCGAGTGTCAGCCTGGCGTTCTTAAGATCATCGAGAACACTGTCGTAGTCGTCTGGTTCAACAACAACGGCGACACCGTCATGGTTCTTTGACGCCGCACGAATCATAGCGGGGCCACCGATATCGATGTTCTCAATCGCATCGTCAATAGTCGCGTCTTCGCGCGCGATCGTTGCCTCGAACGGGTAGAGATTGACCACCAGCAGGTCGATAGGCTCGATGTTGTGTTCGTTCATGACCGCTTCGTCTGTTCCGCGCCGCCCGAGCAGCCCGCCGTGAATGACGGGGTGCAGCGTTTTTACGCGGCCATCCATGATCTCCGGGAAGCCGGTTTTCTCGGAAACTTCCGTGACGTCAAGTCCTGCTTCCCTGAGTTGCCGGCAGGTACCGCCTGTCGAAAGGACCTCGATACCGAGTTCGGCGAGACCGGAAACAAAAGGAATCAGTCCACGCTTGTCAGAAACACTGACCAGCGCGCGTCTTACGTTGAACATCATTCACCTGGAAATATTAAGGGGTTTGTCGAAACGGCTACTAGCGGATAAGAGAGTAAGCCTTGAGCTTCTTTCGCAGCGTTCCTCGATTCAGACCGAGAATTCCGGCGGCCTGGCTCTGATTGCCCTGCGTGTAATCCATGACCGCCTTGAATAGCGGTCGTTCTACTTCGCCAATAACGAGGTCGTACAGGTCGCCCGGTCGATCGCCATTGAGCGTTGTGAAATATTGATTCAGTGCATCTTCAGTGTGCTTACAGAGTGGCTTTTTGCCTTTTCTCGGGACCAGTGCGTCACCGTTGTTATTATTGTTTACCACGTTGGCTAAATCCTGAATCCTGTGCCCGGCGCGTTGTTAACGGCGCCCGAGTCTACTCCCCAAACTTCAGGAAAATCACGCCGCCAAAGATACGCCTCCGTCCTCTCGATCGAAGTAGCTCTTTGTCAAAGAGATTTGCTCTGAAGCACTATCAACACGCACCACCTGATGACGAAATTCGCCGGCATTAGCCAAGCTCTTGCAATACCAGCTCAGGTGTTTGCGAGCCACTCGAACACCGGTCAGTTCCCCATAGAACCGGTGCAGTTCGTTCAAGTGGTCGAGCATAATATCACGCAATTCATATTTATCCAGTTGCGGTAAACCCTGACCGGGGTCCATAAGTCGTCCGAGTTCGCGGAAAATCCAGGGACGGCCTTGTGCGCCCCGCCCGATCATCAAGCCGTCGCAGTTCGTTAGCCGCAATACTTCAAGCGACTTCTCCGCTGTGGTGATGTCGCCGTTAGCTATCACCGGTATGTTAACGACCTCTTTCACACGCGCAATTGTTTCGAACTCAGCCTGCCCTTTGTAGCGGCACGCGCGGGTTCGGCCATGAACGGCCAGCGACTGGACGCCTGAGTCCTCGGCGATGCGGGCTATGGTTTCCGCATTGCGGTGCTCAGCGTCCCAGCCGGTGCGGATCTTCAAGGTGACTGGCACGGGGACCGCTGCTACTACGCTGTTGAGTATCGACGCGACCAGCGACTCGTTCTGCAGCAGCGCTGATCCGGCCAGCTTTCGGCACACTTTTTTTGCGGGACAGCCCATGTTGATATCGATGATCTGTGCGCCGCGTTCGACGCAGGCGATGGCAGCCGTTGCCAGTTGTCGTGGGTCCGAGCCGGCGATCTGAACGGCGATTGGTTCAGCGTCGAGGTCGAGGTCAAGCCGGTGCCGGGATTTCGCCGTTTGCCATAGCTGCGTGTCAGCGGTGGTCATCTCCGATGTCGTCATTCCCGCACCAAAACGTCTACAGATGCGCCGGAACGGCGCGTCGGTGACTCCGGCCATCGGAGCCAGTACGAACGGGTTTGCAAGCGTGTACGGGCCGATCTTTAACGGTGCGAGCTTCACTTGAAGTCGTCGATGGCGCAGCGCAGCCGCCCATCCGACTGCCGGTAGCAGACATCGACCTTGTAACCGGTGGCTTCCGTCGACGGTGACTGAATCGACATTACGGCATTAAACGTGTTGCCTGGCCCGACCGGCTTTCGAGGGTCGTGCCCGTCCGGCAGGTAGTCCACCGGATCGAGCATTTGACTGCCGATGGTTTCCAGGAACCGATCAGTCAGAGAGATACTCACCAGCGGATAGGGCATGGGTCCGTCGGAGTTGTTACCGATTCGAGAGTAGATGGTCAGGTTTTCGGTTTCTTCCTGAATGTCCACGGTGTCGTTGGTTGCCTCTATCCGCCAGCCGGTGACGTCCCACGCCGGTTGAATAGGACGCCCTATAGCGCGATAAATTTGCCCGACGGTGTTGCTGAACGCCGGAATCGTCGCCAGAGCCTCGCGTGATTGATGCACCATCTGTACCAGCAGAAACAGAGTGAGGGCCACGACGCCGCCGATCATTTTACCGCGTGAACTTCCGGATACGCCGGTGCTCTCGGTTTCCTGCGTTCGGGCAAGCTCCGCCAGTGCAGCGGCGGCGGCCGTATCTGCCTCGAGCTTCTCGCTGTCGAGCGCCGAGTGAACGAATTCACCTTCCATAACGATGGATTCGAAGCCTGCATCGTTATCCGCGGTTTCAGCCTGCGGTTCGCTGTCGACAGCGTCTGCGTCGTCGGCTTTTTCTCCGACCTTTTGCCCGGGAATGATAATCGTGGAGGCAAAGCCGTCTTCGTCTTCGATGGCGAGCGCCATGAGATCCTGGTCGATCTGCATGTTGACGGTGTGTTCTTCCTCCGACATCGGCGGCACGTGGTGCCCCGGCTGTTCTTCGTCGTCGGCCGTAGTTTCGGCTTCGAGTGCTGCCAGTTCTTCTTCGATTGTGTGGTTTTCTATGACGGGCTCTACCTGCTCCTCGATGAAATCCAGCTGCGAGATAGCGTCGGCGAACCCGGGTTCGCCGGTTTCGTCGTCGACATCGGTTGTTTCACCCTGTTCCCCGAGCACCGGTTCTTCCGGCGTCTCCTCAGCCGCGGACTCATCGAGTTCATCGGGCTCAGCCGGTTCATCAGTCCCCGGCTCATCGAGTTCATCAAGTGGGCCCAGGTCATCGAGGTCATCGAGGTCATCAAAATCATCGAGCGCCCCGGTTTCCTCGTCGATTTCTTCCTCGAGTTTGTCAATCCCGCTAAGATCGATCCCCATCGCCTCGGCCTGCAGCGCGAACTGCGTGTCCATGTCCGGCGGGCCATCGGACAGCGGCTGCAGTGCTTCGGGCTCGTGTTCGATCTCGTCATCGATCGGCGTTGCGACCTCTTCAACCAGTTCCTGGAATTCGCCGAGGATGTCCTGCCATTCGTCCGGCTCGCTGAGCTCGATGTCCGCCTGCGGCTCAGGTAGCTCCGCTTCGATATCCTCGGGATCGGCTTCCGGCGTTGTTTGCAGCGCCTGGGCGCGGTCGGCGTCGAGGTCGAAGTCTTCCGGCAATGGCGTGTTGTCATCGAAACGCAATTCGTCAATCGGCGTCGCAGAATCGGCAGCAGGCTCATCAACCTGGCCGACGTCGCGATCGTCCACCGCGGATTCGGCAGGAAGCTCGCCCACCTGCCCGGCGTCGTCGTCATCTGCTGCGGGCTCCGCCGCTTCCTGTTCGTCGAGAACGCGCCATTCGACGCCGGTGTCCTCGATGCGGATGTCGGAGCCGGCGAGTTCATCCAGCGTCTTGAGCAAGGCGGCACTTTGCTCGGCTGAAATCGAATGCGGCGGTTTGCTGTCGGTTTCAATGATCTCCGGTTTCAGTTCCGGCAGGCTGTCGTCGGCCGCGGCGGTATCGGGCTGCGTCGGCATCTGTTCCGACAGGTATGCGAGCGCGTTGAACGCATGTCCGCAACCACCACAGCGGACCTTACCGGCGGCCTGTTTCAGGACCTCGGCAGTGACTTTAAACGCGATTTCGCAATCTGGGCATTGGGTGTACATCAGTGGATCACTAGCTCGTTCTACGTTTTCCCGTCAATCTTGACCATATCTGACCGTCCTGCGTCTTGAACACGGGTTCGTCAAAGTCGATCCAGAGTTCGTACGCGGCCATTACCTCGTCCGCTTGTTCACATAATACGCCGGACAGAGCAAGCATACCGTCCCGTCTGAGCGTTAATGTGATGGATTCGGCAAACTGAACAAGAGGTCCGGCCAGAATATTGGCGACGACGACGTCAAATCGGCCGTCAATAGCGTCTGCGCTGCCGTGAGCCTCAAGTTTGTCCTTAACTCCGTTGCCTTCTGCGTTCTGCTGCGTGGCCAGCACAGCCTGCGGGTCAATATCCATCGCGGTTGCACTGGCACAACCCAGTTTCAGCGCTGCAATGGCCAGGACGCCGGATCCGGAGCCGTAGTCGAGAACGGTTTTCCCGGCAAGGTCTATGCTATCCAGCCACTCCAGGCACAGCGACGTGGTGGCATGGGTGCCCGTGCCAAATGCCAGCCCCGGATCAAGATGGATGACTGTGGCGCCGGCGGCTGAAACCTCGCTGCCAGTCGGGCATATCCAGAGTTTTTCACCAAACTGCATAGGGCCAAAATCCTTCAGCCACTCTCGCTCCCAGTCGCGGTCCTCGAGGTCTTCAGTGCGGTGCGGCGGTAGTCTTGCCAGCCCAAATTCTGTGAGCAGGCAGTCGTGCAGCGCCGATAGTTGAACGTCCGGCGAGAACAGGCCGGTGATGGCGGTGTCTGCCCAGAGGGGTGTCTCACCCGGACCCGGTTCGAGTATCGGATTGTCGCCGGCGTCTGACAGAGTCACCGAACTGGCACCGAAGCGGGTAAACACTTCCTCGACGGCGTCGGCATCCAGTGCGCCGAGATTCATTACAAACTGACGCCACGCCACCGCCGTACTCCGGGCTACACCAGTCCGAGGCGTTTTTCGAGATAGTGTATGTCGGTGCCACCGGCCTGGAACGCGGCGTGTTGGAAGACTTCCTGATGCAGCGGAATATTGGTTTTGATTCCCTCAATGACGACTTCACTCAACGCGTTCTTCATACGCGCGAATGCGGCTTCGCGTGACTCGCCGTGTGCGATGAGTTTGCCGATCATCGAGTCGTAGTAGGGGGGTACTTTGTAGCCGCTGTAGATGTGGCTTTCGACGCGCACGCCGGGGCCTCCGGGTGGATGCCACAGTGTGACGAGTCCCGGCGACGGCATGAAGTTCTTCGGGTCTTCGGCGTTGATGCGACATTCGATCGCGTGACCCTGAATCCGGACGTCTTCCTGCGTGTATTTGAGCTTCTCTCCGCTGGCGACCCGCAATTGCTCGCGCACGATATCGATGCCGGTAATCATCTCGGTTACTGGGTGCTCGACCTGCAGGCGGGTATTCATCTCGATGAAATAGAATTCGTCGTTCTCATACAGGAACTCAAACGTGCCGGCACTGCGGTAGCCGATTTCCTTGCAGGCCTGTACGCAGCGTTCGCCGATCCGCTGACGTTGTTCTTCGGTGATGCCCGGTGCCGGCGCTTCCTCGATGACCTTCTGATGGCGGCGTTGCATGGAGCAGTCGCGTTCGCCGAGGTGTATCGCGTTGCCGTGCGTATCGGCAAGCACCTGAAATTCGACATGCCGCGGAGTCTCTAGAAATTTCTCCATGTAGACGACGTCGTTGTTGAACGCGGCCCTGGCTTCGGCTTTGGTTACCGTTATTGCCGCAATGAGTGAGGCTTCGGCGTGCACAACCCGCATGCCGCGGCCGCCACCACCGCCGGAGGCTTTGATGATGATGGGGTAACCGATGTCCCTGGCGATGCGCATGTTCTCATCCGGGTCTTCGCCCAGTGGGCCATCCGAACCCGGTACGCAGGGCACGCCGGCTTTTTTCATCGCCGCGATCGCGGAAACCTTGTCGCCCATCAGGCGAATCGCGTCGGCTTTGGGCCCGATAAAGGTAAAGCCGCTGGACTCCACGCGTTCGGCAAAGTCGGCGTTCTCGGACAGAAAACCGTATCCCGGATGTATCCCGGTGGCGTCCGTAACCTCGGCGGCGCTGATGATCGCCGGCATGTTCAGGTAGCTGTCGACGGATTGCGGCGGGCCGATGCAAACAGTCTCGTCGGCCAGCAGCACATGTTTGAGATTGTTATCGGCGGTCGAGTGTACGGCGACGGTTTTGATGCCCATCTCGCGGCAAGCGCGCAGGATGCGTAATGCGATCTCGCCGCGGTTGGCTATAACGATCTTTTCGAGCATCTTAATCTGCCCGCTCAGTCGTTCGGGCGTTGATCGATGACGATCAGCGTCTGTCCGAATTCAACCGGTTCGCCGTTCTGCAGGCGGATTGATTTCACGACACCGGTCACATCGGATTCGATCTGGTTCATCATCTTCATGGCCTCGATGATGCACAGCGTGTCGCCTTCGCTGACGCGGTCGCCAACCTGAACATACGGTGCGGCGCCCGGCGATGCCGCCGCGTAGAACGTGCCGACCATTGGCGCAGTTACCTCGAAGCCGTCTTCATCGGCCTCGACCGGTGCCGCAGGAGCAGCGGCTGGCGCTGCAACGGGACTGGCCGCGGGACTGGTTGCAGCGGGCGCCGCTGCCAGCGCTGCCGGAGCAGCAATTAGCGCTCCTCCCTGCGGGTAGCGACTGATGCGTACCGATTCCTCGCCCTCGGTAATCTCGATCTCGGCAATGCCGGACTCGTCCAGTAACTCAATGAGTTTTTTTACTTTTCTTATATCCATTATTCTTCCTCGCCGTCGCCGACGTATTGACTGGCGGCGCGCAGTGCCAGTTCATAGCCGTATGCCCCAAAACCAAACAAACAGCTTTTCGCGATGTCGCTGAAGTAGCTGTTGTGCCGAAACTCCTCACGAGCAAAGGTGTTGCTCAGATGAATTTCGATAAACGGAATCTGAACAGCCAGGAAAGCGTCACGCAAAGCCACACTGGTATGCGTAAAACCGCCAGGGTTCAGAATGATAAATGCGATGCCATCGACGGCGGCTTTCTGTACGCGGTCAATGAGCTCATGCTCGGCGTTACTCTGAAAACAGTCGAGGCCGTGCCCAAGTTCTTTGGCCAGCGCAGCGCAGCGTTGTTCGATGTCCGGCAGGCCGGTCGCGCCGTAGACATCCGGTTCCCGCGAACCCAACAGATTCAGGTTTGGACCGTTAATGAGCAAAAAAGAGGACATTCTTGGAGGTTCGCAGCCAGATTGCCGAAGATGGCGGCAATTCTAACTGTTTCCTGAGGATTTACTACCTAATTGTTGCGTCAGAGCTGGTCCAGCGCCGCGCGCGCGCCCTCTTTGGATATCTCCGCTCGGTCGAGGCGTGTCATGACATCGACAATTGTCTCCAGTTGCGGTTGGTGCAACTCGCCGATGTAGGCGCCGATCAGTTCGCCATCGGAGGCGACGAACATCGTGAAGGGCAGGCCGACGAACTGAATGCCCGACGACTCGGCGACGGCCATGGCGTCCTGCTCACCGACCAGGACCGGGTAGTTGAACTCCGCCGCCTCCGCGTAGTTCGCGACCGCCTCCTGATAATCCACGGCGATGCCGATGACCTGGAAACCGTTAGCCGAGTGTTCGTCCTGGAAGGTTTTCAGCAGCGGTATTTCGCGCCGGCACGGGGCGCACCAGGTTGCCCAGAAGTTCAGGATTCGATTTTTCCCGTCCCACTCGGAGAAATCTCGTGATGTTCCGGATATGTCGGGTAACGCGAAGGATGGATGTGTAACGACCTCCAGCGCGGCCGGCAGAGCTGCTGTCTGCGTAGTCGCCTGCGCTGCGGGCACGGGTGTCTGCACCGGGATTCTCGCCGCATAAAACAAGGCGCCGGCCATCATCGCGACCAGTGCAGCTACAAACATCAAAAAAACTCGTGACACGGTGAATCCTGTTATTCGTTGACCTTGGCCGACATGCTATCCGATACGGACAAGGCCTGCCTGACATGTGCCGCGAAGGCTTCGGCTTTCATGTAACCGACAACCTCGTAGCCGTGCCGTTGCTGGCCGTCCGTGCCGAAGAATATGATCGTCGGCGGGCCGAACACCGAGAAACGCTGCAGAAGCACCTGGTCGATATCGTCGTTCGCCGTAACGTCTGCCTGCAGCCATACCGTGTTGGAAAGTGCCGACCGCACATCGTTGTCGGTAAACGTGTAGGCCTCCATTTCGAGACAGGAGACGCACCAGTCCGCATAGAAGTCGAGCATCACGGTCCTGCCTGCCGCGGAGGCGCTGGCGATCTCCCGGTCCAGATCATCGACCGACTTTATGCGCTGAAACGGTAACTCGTCGTGCGCAGCAGCGCTCGTGGCGCCGTCGCCACCCAGCTTGACGCTGGCGAGCGGTTGCAGCGGATTGCCGCCGCCGGTCAGCGAGCCGAGCATCAGGATGAGGCCGTAGACAATCGCGAGAAACCCGAAGCCCTTACCGAGTTTCTGCGTGATGCCCGCGTCTGAATTCAGCGTTGTCAGACCGCCCATGAACACACCGGCCATGAAGACGAGGACGGCCCACAGCATCATCGTTACCGCACCCGGCAGGATGCGTGACAGCATCCAGATGGCGAGCGCCAGCATCATGAAGCCGAACACGTTCTTGACGGTGACCATCCAGCCACCGGCCTTCGGCAACAGTTTGCCCTGTGCCGCGCCAACCAGCAGCAACGGTGCGCCCATGCCGAGGCTCATCGCGAATAGAGCGCTGCCGCCGCGGAGCATGTCGCCGGTTTGCGCAATCACGGTTAGCGCCGCGATCAGTGCCGGTGCGACGCAGGCGGTGACGATTAAGGAGGACAATGCGCCCATGATGAATGCGCCGATCATGGTACCGCTTTTCTGCTTGCCGCTGATGCCGGAGAGTTTGCTCTGCAATGCGCTCGGCATTTGCAGGTCGTAAGCACCAAACATTCCCAGTGCCAGAACGACAAACAGGCCGGCGAACAGGATAAGAATCCACGGTTGATTAAAGGTTGCCTGCAGCTGCAGCCCCGCAGCGGCGGCGATAACGCCGGCGGCGGTATAGACGATCGCCATGCCTAACACGTAGCTCAATGCCAGTGTAAAGCCACGCGTTGGGCTCACGTTATCGCCTTCTCCGGCGATGATGCCCGACAGGATGGGAATCATCGGCAGCACGCATGGCGTAAACGCGAGGCCAAGACCGGCGAGGAAAAACAGTCCGGCCGCTACCCAGATACTTGAATTCTTGATGATCTCCGCGAGGCGTGCCTGTTCCGAAACCGGTGCGCCTGACTCTGCGATGCGCGACAGGTCGGTCGTGGTCGAAGCCTCCGGCAGGCTAACGGTCAGCGTCCTGGTGACCGGAAGATAGCAAATACCATCCTCTTTACAGCCCTGATAACTGAGTTCGATATCGAGGTCCATGGCCTCCGGCGTCGCGCGCGCGATCGCGACCTTGCCGAGAACTTCGTCGTAATAGACTTCCTGTTCGCCCAGCCACTCGTCCGTTTTCACCTTGCCTTTCGGCAGGTCGAGCTGACCGGCCTTCGCGTTGTCGCTCAGCGAGCGCAGCGCAATCTTGCTCTTGTACAGGTAGTAGCCGGGGAGCAGGCGGATGCCGAATTCGATCGTGTTGCCGTCCACAGCGAATGCGGTTGGCACAAAAACCTCGTCCGCCGGCAGCGGGTCATCGGCCGAGTTCCCGGCAAGGCTGCCAAAACTGAGCTTTTGTTTCGCCGCGGTGGCTGTTTTGAGCTGGACCTCCTCGGTCCAGGACTGCGGCGAGTAACAAAAACCCCAGTCCAGGCAGCCGCGGCTCTCAATCGTCAGCTGTGTCGTGGCTGGCTTGTCCGCGCTTGCCGTATACGGCAGCCGCACAAAAAAACTGCCACGATAGACGACTTGTTCGCCGAAGAACTCGTCGGTATGCAGTTCGCCCTCCGGCAGTTCGGGCGCGCCGAGTTCGATGCCGGCAGCGTCGATGGCGAATTTGAATTCATTCCGGTACATGTACGCGCCGTCTTCGACCGCCCAGTCGATTTCAAACGCGTCGCCGGCGTCGTGAATGACGTAGCGAAAAACCTCCTGCGGTGGCAGCGGGCGTTCATTTTGCGCCAGCGAGGCAGTCGTCAGAAGCAGCAATGCGAGTGCTGTAAAAGCTTTTTGGAACAATGTCATAGAGCCCTGCTTGGGATTTGTGGTTGCCGATCTGCCTACAAGGACCGGCGTGCAAACGCGAATGTTACCTGTTTAATAAGGCAAGTCATCGACGCAGGTCGAGTTTTGCCACTTGAATTCTGACGCCCGATGCCTATTATTAGCACTCCTTGCGGTCGAGTGCTAACGTGTGTCGGCCGGGAAAACCGCCTTAAATCGGTTATAAATCAATAGTTTAAAGGAGAAAAGCACCATGAAGATGCGTCCGCTTCATGATCGGGTCATTGTAAAGCGCATGGAAGAAGAGCGCACATCGCCCGGCGGAATCGTTATTCCTGACGCTGCAGCAGAAAAGCCTATCAAAGGCGAAGTTGTGGCTGCAGGTAACGGCAAGATCCTCGAGAACGGCGAAGTCCGCGGGCTCGACGTCAAAGTTGGTGACCAGGTCCTGTTCGGCAAATACGCCGGCACTGAGGTCAAGGTCGAAGGTGAAGAACTGCTCGTGATGAAGGAAGACGACATCATGGCGGTAATCGAAGGATAAGAGGAACTTAGAGATGGCTGCTAAAGAAGTACGATTTGGCGATGACGCGCGGCAGAAAATGTTTGCCGGCGTGAACGTTCTAGCAAATGCGGTAAAAGTGACCCTGGGTCCCAAAGGCCGTAATGTCGTGCTCGATAAGAGCTTTGGCGCGCCGACTGTCACGAAAGACGGTGTATCGGTTGCCAAGGAAATCGAGCTCGATGACAAGTTTGAAAACATGGGGGCGCAGATGGTGAAGGAAGTTGCTTCACAGACGTCTGATATCGCCGGTGACGGTACAACGACTGCGACGGTTCTTGCTCAGGCTATTCTGCGCGAGGGTTTGAAGTCGGTTGCTGCCGGCATGAATCCGATGGATCTCAAGCGCGGTATCGACAAGGCCTCTGTTGCGATGGTCGCTGAGCTGCAGAAGCTGTCCAAGCCTTGCGAAGACGAGAATGCAATCGCCCAGGTTGGCAGTATCTCTGCGAACTCAGATCCGGAAATTGGTGAGGTCATCTCCAACGCGATGGACAAGGTCGGCAAAGAGGGCGTCATCACCGTTGAGGAAGGTTCTGGCCTGGAAAACGAACTCGATGTTGTTGAAGGTATGCAGTTCGACCGCGGTTACCTGTCTCCTTACTTCATCAATGACGCGAACAGCCAGCAAGTCGAGCACGACAATCCGCTGATCCTGTTGTTTGATAAGAAAATCTCGAACATCCGTGATCTTCTGCCGATCCTCGAAGGCGTTGCAAAAGCCGGTCGTCCGCTGCTGATTATTTCGGAAGACGTCGAAGGTGAGGCTCTGGCAACGCTCGTCGTTAACAACATTCGCGGTATCGTGAAAGTTGCAGCCGTCAAGGCACCGGGTTTCGGCGATCGCCGCAAAGCCATGCTGCAGGACATCGCTGTTCTGACGGGTGGGCAGGTAATCTCCGAGGAAGTTGGTCTTTCGCTGGAGAAGACGACGATCGAAGATCTTGGCGAAGCCAAGAAGATTCAGATCACGAAGGAAGCGACGACGATCATTGATGGTGCCGGTAAGGCTGCCGATATCAAGGGTCGTGTTGAGCAGATTAACGCCGAGATTGCAGAGTCTTCGTCGGACTACGACAAAGAGAAGCTGCAGGAACGTGTTGCCAAGCTGTCCGGCGGTGTTGCCGTCATCAAGGTTGGTGCTGCTACCGAAGTCGAGATGAAAGAAAAGAAAGCACGCGTTGAAGATGCGCTGCATGCTACCCGCGCCGCCGTTGAAGAAGGCGTTGTACCGGGTGGTGGTGTTGCGTTGATCCGCGCGGTCGGCAAGATATCGAAGCTCGTTGGTGACAACGACGATCAGAACGTTGGTATCAACATTCTGAAGCGCGCCGTCGAAGAGCCGCTGCGTCAGATCGTTCGCAATGCTGGTGGCGATGCAAGCGTAGTCCTGAATGCCGTTGCCGAAGGCAAGGGTAACTACGGTTACAACGCGGCATCCGGCGAATACGGCGACATGATCGAAGCCGGTATTCTGGATCCGACCAAGGTGACCAGGTTTGCCCTGCAAAACGCTGCGTCGGTATCCGGACTTCTGCTAACCACGGAAGCGATGGTCGCCGATGCACCGCAGGACGATGCCGGCGGTGCTCCGCCGATGCCGGACATGGGCGGAATGGGTGGCATGGGCGGCATGATGTAAGCAGCTCGCTACTCTGCAAGAATAAAAAGCCCGGCTATAAGCCGGGCTTTTTTTTGCGATAATCGCGGTCGCTTTGTACTGAACAGGGGGCTTGGGAATCATGAAGTTATCGGATGAAGACGCTGTGCAGAATCTCTACGACGAAACGGCGGAGTCGTACTCCAGGATGATGGACTCGGAAATCGAACTGCCGCTATATGCCGATACTCTGGGGCGTTTGCACAAGAGGATTGACGGTCTCCCCGGAACGATCGTCGATACGGCCTGCGGCTCAGGGCATATGCTCGCGATGTATCGGCAGCGCTATGACAGTGATCGTCCTTTGCTGGGCATCGACTTATCGCCGCAAATGGTGGCGATCGCGCGACAGCGCGTTGGCCCCGACGCGGAGTTGCTCGTTGGCGATATGCGCGACCTGTCGCAGATTGACGGCGACACGGCGATCGCCGTGCTCAGTTATTTCTCGCTACATCATGTTGACGTCGACGGTATTCGTGAGGCGCTTGGTGAGTGGCTTCGCGTATTACGTCCGGATGGACAGCTGCTCATCGCCGCCTGGGAGGGTTCCGGCGCCATTGACTATGGTAGTCAGTCGGACGTGATCGCCGTTCGCTACGGGGCCCAGGAACTCAGCGCTCTGGTCCGGGATGCCGGCTTTGCCATCACCAGTTGCAAGGTCGAAGTGGTGGATGAAATACCGATGGACGCGATCTATCTCGAAGCTACGAAAGCCTAGTCACGCCGCCGGGCGGACCGGGGTCAGAGCCCTTTTCGTTCGTTTCTTAAGTCGCCAGACGATGCGGATGCCGAGCAGGGCGCTTAGAATCGCCGCATAAATCAGCGGTTCGGTGATGTCTTTTTTGACCTGCCACCAGTAGTGCCAGACACCGAGGATGGCGATGACGTAGGCGGCGTTGTGCAGCGTCTGCCAACGTTTGCCCATGCGTCGCCGTAGCGTACTGAACGACGTTATCGCGAGCGCAGTCAGCAAGAGCACCGCTATGAATCCCAGCGTAATGAACGGCCGCTCTGCCAGGTCTTCGACGACTTCGGACATGGAGCGGTCCCGGTCCAGTATGAACCACGTCAGAAAGTGCATGAGTGCGTAGAAAAACGTAAACAATCCCAGCATGCGGCGAAAACGTGACGGCCAGTTCCAACCGCTCACGCGGCGTAGCGGGGTGACCGCTAACGCGATCATAATGAAGCGCAGCGCCCAGTTGCCGAAGCGATCGAGGATCGCCTCGACAGGATTAGCGCCCAGGCCTCCGGTCAGTTCAAGAGCATCCGTCACGACCAGGGCCGCGGGTATCAGGCAGACGACGAAAACCAGCGGCTTCCAGATGAAGCGGATCTGCTGCAAGGTGTTCATGGTCGCCTAATAATTGCGGCGCAGGTTGAGGTCTTTGTAGAGATGCGCGACCTGCTCGCCATAGCCGTTGAACATCAGTGTTTCCTGCTTGCTGGCGAACAGTCCGGCACCGATACGGCGTTCTCGTGCCTGGCTCCAGCGCGGGTGATTGACCTCGGGGTTCACATTGGCGTAGAAGCCGTATTCACCGGGAATGGCCATGTTCCAGCTCGTTTTTGGTCGCCGTGACGTGAAGCTGATTTTCACAATGCTCTTGATGCCTTTGAAACCGTATTTCCAGGGTACAACGAGTCGGATCGGTGCGCCGTTCTGGTTCGGGATCACATTACCGTAGATGCCGACCGCCAGGATTGGCAGCGGGTTCGTCGCCTCGGCTATCGTGAGGCCCTCGCGGTACGGCCAGTCGAGTGCACGTCCGCGAACGCCCGGCATTTGCTCGCGGTCGTTCAGGGTTTCAAACGCGACGTATTGTGCTTTGGAGCTTGGTTTGAAGTGCTTCACGACGTCCGCCAGCGAAATTCCGACCCACGGGATCACCATCGACCACGCTTCGACACAGCGCATTCTGTAAATGCGTTCCTCGAGGTCGAACGGTTTGACGAAATCGTCGAAGTCGAAGGTGCCGGTTTTCTCCGCGTGTCCGTCGACTTCGATCGTCCACGGCCGCGTCCTGAAATCCTGCGCATTCTCGAACGGGTCATCCTTGTTAAGGCCAAACTCGTAGAAGTTGTTGTAGGTCGAGATGTCTTCGAAACTGTTCGGCGCTTCGTTCGTGCTGTGAGCGCTCTTGGAAACGTTGGCCAGCTTTGCGAGCCGGGTGTCCGGTACTACAGCGCTCATGGCGCCGGACGTCAGCAGCGTGCCACCGGCGATCGCGCCGGCGCGCATGAAGTCGCGACGGTTCAGATAATTGCGTTCGCTGGTGATTTCCGATGGCCGGATATCGGCCGCTTTTCTGATGAGCACAAAGGGTCTCCGCTGGGTGTTCGTCTAGTAGACCAGCCAGGGCGCCGGATTATTGCAGGGCATCGGGGCCTGGGGCGCGATATCTTCTGTATGAGCTATTTTGCCGCGATATAGTTCCTAAAAGCTTCTAAAATCCGATAAGTCTCGATATTGATGCGGCGCGTTGCTGAGGCTCGATTGCTCGTAAAGGTCACTTCAAAAAAGATAATTAACGTTATTTTGACGATTTTGCCCGCTTTTTTTACGTAATTTGACGATATTTTCGTGATTTCTTCTAGCGTCCCGGGGCACGTATAGGTTCCGGCTGCCTTGCTGAGGCCTGATCTGCTGCCATCGTTTTTCCGTAAATGCTTTTAAATACCTTTAAAAATGATCTAAATTGCGATAAAAACTGCTAAAAATATCAAAAAATCCATATCGTGAGCTGGTTCTTTTCTTGAGGTTGGTTCTGGCGGAGGCGGAGAAGGCGGAAATTTTCCAGATTTTAAGCTGCTTATCGCAGATTTTTTGGCATTTTATGGTTCGATTGGGGCCGATAGCCAGGCGGTGATCAGTCGGTTAACGTCTTCGGGGCGCTGTTGCTGTGTCCAGTGGCCGCAGGGCTCGAGCATCTCAATCGTCAGGTCGGTGACCAGCGGCTTCATGGCGGCGATGTGTTCGGGTGCGATAATGACGTCATCGACCGCCCCGATGAACAGCGTCGGAACATCGATGACCTGATCGACGCCTTCGAAAGCTTCCCAGTTGCCGGTCCAGTTTCGATACCAGTTAATCGGATTCGTAAATCCGGAGTGCTTGAACGCGTCGACGTAGTAGTCGCGTTCGGTAGCGCTCAACAGCGGCTCTCCGCCCGGTGCTTCGCGCTCCATGACCCGCAGCAGGCTCAATACCTTCATGGGCGGCGGCAGTTGATTGAACTGTTCGCGCGTAACCTGGTTTTTCCGCATCATGTGATCGAAGAAGCGCTCAGGATCTGCCGCGAACACCCGGTCTGCATCATCGGAGTCCTGGAAGTTCACAATGTAAAAATCGTTGCCGAACCTTTTGCGCATGACCGCGATGGGATCTACCGGCGACCGTGGGTAGTGGGGAATATTGAGATTGATCAGTTTTTCGATTCTTTCCGGGGCGAGCATCGCCATGTGCCACAGAATCAATGCCCCCCAGTCATGTCCGACGAAGATGGCTTTTTCGAGTTGCAGCGCATCGAGCAGCCCGTGCAGGTCGCCGATGAGTTTCTCCATGGAGTACTGCTCCACGCCGGATGGCGCTTCCGTCTGCCCGTAACCTCGCATATCAACCGCGATCGCGCGGAAACCGGCCATAGCCAGCGCCGGCAACTGATAGCGCCATGAGAACGCCAGTTCCGGAAAGCCGTGGACAAAGATCACCGCGGGCCCTTCGCCTTGCTCGTAGGTGGCCATGCGGATGCCGTTGCTGCTTATGAAGTTCGCTGTCGGGAACATCAGCGTATTTGACAGCAAACGGCTCGTGATCGCAAAGTGGTAGCAACCGACACAGAAGCGGAGTACGGCGATGGTTCAACGCTTTTTCATCTCGCTGATGCACGTCATCACAAATACCTTCTTTCGGCGCATAGATGTGGTTGGTGACGAAAACATTCCGGCCGAAGGTCCTGTGATTTTCGCGGGCAACCATCCCAACGCGCTGATGGATGGTTGGCTACTGGCTGCCCGCTGCGGGCGCTGGCCACTGCATTTCATGGTAAACGCAAAGCTCTGGAAGTACCGCGTTCTCGGGCGTCTGCTGGACGCGTCCGGTGCCGTGCCGGTCTACCGGCGGGAAGAGCACGACGGAGATGTCGACAACTCAAAAGCGTTCGACAAACTGTTCGAGGTCATCGAGGCCGGCAACTGCATGGGCGTGTTTCCCGAAGGCGTCAGCCACACTGAATCACAGCTGGCAAAACTCAAAACGGGTACAGCCCGGATCGCACTGGCGGTCGCCGCCAGGGGCAAGGTGACGGTGACTATCATTCCATGCGGTCTTAACTACATGCACCGTGATCGCTTTCGCAGCCAGGTACTGATCGAGTTCGGCGAACCAATCGTCATCGGCGACGAATGGCTCGCCAGATTCAAGGCAGACGAGCGAGGTGCTGTGCAAAGTTTAACCGACTATCTGGCTGACTCGTTGAAAGCCGTGACGTTGAACGCCCCGGACTGGAGTACCCTGCGCTTTATTCAAGCGGCGCGACGCTTGTATAAACCGGCAACGGCAAATCTCTCGCCGGGTGTTTATGTCGAGTTAAACAGGCGCTTCGTGGAAACCTGGCTTCGCGTCGGCGATGAGCCGGAGATGCGAGCATTTCGTGAACAGCTCGATGACTACCAGTCACGACTGGAGGTTCTGGGTCTCAAGGATTATCAGCTGCGAAAGAAAGTATCGATCGCAAAGGCGTTTCGACGCCTGATAGGCCGGTCGATACTGATGATGTTGTTGCTGCCGATAGCGATTCCCGGTGTGCTGTTGCATTTACCCGTTGGTTGGATTGCCGCCGTTGCCGGAGAGAAATTCAGCTATGAAATGGATGATGTCGCGACGCTCAAAGTCTTCGCATCAATGATTATTCTGCCACTGCTCTACATCGCCGCGGCGTTTCTGATCGGTAGCTATTTTGGGGCGCTTTGGGCGATCGCCGCCGTAGCTGCTCTGGCGATAAGTTTCTCTGCGTCCGTCTGGGTCATTGAGGCTCAGGCCACGCTTCTTGCCTCCATGGTGTCGATACTCAGGCGCACCCGCCTGCGCGCTGAGATCGAAGACCTGCAGAACACACGTTTGCGACTGGTTGAGACGGTTCGCCTGCTGGCCGATCGCTATGCCGATACGGATACGCCCAGAATTTTCTCCAATCAGGATTTCTCCACGACCGGCGTTGTACAATCCGATGAATGAGCCAGAGTCTGCCGAGCTGTCCGCAATGTAAATCCGAGTACACCTATATCGACGGCACTGTGTTCGTCTGTCCGGAGTGCGCGCATGAGTGGTCGGAGGACGCCGCGGACAGCGCTGACGAAGAAAAGAAGGTCAGCGATGCCAATGGGAATGAGCTGTCCGATGGCGATACGGTATCGGTCATCAAGGACCTTAAGGTCAAGGGTTCGTCGTCTGTCGTCAAGCTCGGCACCAAAGTAAAGAACATCCGGCTTGTAGACGGCGACCACGATATCGATTGCAAAATCCCCGGAATAGGGGCGATGAAGCTCAAGTCAGAATTCGTCAAAAAGGCATGACGGCACTATGAACTACTTACTCGTGTACCCGATGGCAGCAATGGTGCTGATGACCTCGATGGTCCTGTTCGCAACGTTTCGCCGCCGGGTGCGGGCTGTGCGCGCCGGAGAGGCGGATGCGGGCTACTACAAAACCTATCAGGAAGGTACTGAACCGCGGGACGTCGCACAGTTTTCCCGACACTTTGTGAACATGTTCGAAGCGCCGACCCTGTTTTATGCTGCCTGTATCGTTGCGATGCTGATCGGCGAAAGCGGGCTGGCAATCGTCGTGCTGGCCTGGTCCTACGTAGCGCTGCGGGCGGCCCATGCGCTGGTTCACACAGGCAGTAACAAGTTGTTGCCCAGAATGCGAGTTTACATGGTGAGCTGGGTGGTCCTGCTTGCAATGTGGACATTGCTGGTCGTCGCTGTGGCAACACAGCGGTGAACGAGAGGTGGCGTCAGAGCTTATTGGCCTTGCGTGAAGAGCTGCTGAGTATTGCCGCGATCGGGGCCGAATCGGCGGCGGTCGTTGAGCTGGATCAGTCCAAGGTCGGCCGCCTGTCCAGAATGGACGCGATGCAGGCACAGGCCATGGCGCAGGCCTCGGGCCAGCGCCGCGAGGAGACCCTGATCAGGATAAGTTCTGCCCTGCAGCGTATAGACGACGGAGACTACGGTTTCTGCGCTACCTGCGAAGAGGCCATCAATCCGCAGCGGCTGGAGTTCGATCCCACGGTTGTTTATTGCGTCTCGTGCGCGGGCAAAGAGGAGGCGTTACGATAAATACGACACGGTTACGAGTGGCCTCTGTGCTGGGGCTGGTGCTGGCGGGCACCCCGGCGACGGCGGACGAGAGCTCAATAACACCGGTGGAAGCTTTCGCGCGCCTGCCGACCTTCTCAGACCTGGAGATTTCGCCGGGCGGCCGGTTCCTGGCTGCCCGGGTCAATGTTAGCGACCACTACGAGATCGCCGCTTTTGGGCTGTCCGATTCCGAACTGAGCAAAGTCCACGGTTTTCGCGAGAACGAGAATCTCTCGGTGGACTGGTTTCGCTGGGTTTCCGAAGATACGTTGCTGCTAAGTCTTGCTTATTCAGCGCAGCGAACGGCCGGGTACGTCGGCGTTGTGCAAACAGCCGAGCGGCGCTTGTTTTCACTCGACACGAAGAGCGGTGCCCTGACGGCGCTGATCCGGAACAGCAGGGATGAGCTTCCGGTCCAGATTCAGGACCGGATCGTCTCGTTCCTGCCGGATGATCCGGATCACATTCTCGTACAGTATTCGCGAACAGACCCTGCGACACCCAACGTTTACAAAGTGAATGTCAGCGGCAAGGGTGGACCGAAACGCGTGCAACGCGGACGCAGAGGCGTGTTGAACTGGGGTGCCGACGCGGGTGGCAACATACGTTACGGCTGGGGCGTAAGAGGCGGGGATGAAGCCCGGCTCGTGATGCGGGAGGCTGGTGAAAGGAAATGGCGAGATTTTTCTCACCGGGTTAACAAGGCCGGCCTGGTATTCGACATAGAAGGGTTCACCGCCGAAGCAAATCAGCTGTTCGTCGTTTCAAACCATGAGGGCGACCCGTCCGGTCTGTACACCTTCGATATTACGACAGATACATTCGGCCCGTTGATATTCAAGCACTCCGACGTCGATATTCGCTCGGTAAGAATCGACGAAAGAACATCGCAGCTGTTAAGCGTCAACTTCGTCGATGAGGAATTGGCGACCAAGGTGTTTTCGAGGCAGCCGATCAGCGATGACATCGATCGGCTCAAGAAGACGTTTGATACAAAGAGACTGAGTAGGTCGTCAGTATCGAGCGATGGTAAACACGCTGTCGTTCGGATTCGCGGTGATAACGATGCCGGGCAGTTCCTCATCTACAACAGCGAGTCCGATCACGCGATGACATTGCCTAGTCAGTATCCGGAACTCGACGGTGTGCCGCTGGGGAAAACGGTATCGACCGGCTACGTCGCGCGAGACGGCCTGGAAATCCCGGCTTTCATAAGTTTGCCACCCGGTATTGAGTCTCTTGAAGATGCGAGGGAGTTACCGTTCGTCATTTATCCACACGGTGGCCCGGGGGCGCAGGATTTTCTTCGCTTTGATTTTACGGTTCAGTTTCTGACATCCCGGGGATACGGCGTTCTGCAGATGAATTTCCGTGGTTCAACGGGGTACGGACAGGCGTTCAAAGAGGCCGGCAGTAAAGAGTGGGGTCAGGCGATGCAGGACGACATCACCGACGGTGTGCTTTGGTTGATCGACAACGGCTACGCTGCACGTGAGCGAATCGCGATACTCGGCGGCTCCTATGGTGGCTACGCCGCGCTGATGGGAGCAGTGAAAACACCGGATCTGTACCGCTGCGCAATCAGTTTCGCCGGCGTTGCGGACCTTCCGGACCTGATCAGCTGGCAACAGAAGTTTATCGCGGGCGCCTATTCGACGCGCTTTATCGGCAGGCTCTGGCGGGACCGCGGAATGCTGGTCGAAAACTCGCCCGCGAGAAGGGCTGACGAGATCAGGATTCCGATACTGCTCATACACGGGGATCAGGATACGGTTGTCGAGATCGGGCAGTCGGAAAAGATGGCGCGGCAGCTTCGACGCAAGGGCAAGAGTGTTGAGTTCATCGAATTCGAAGATGGCGATCACCATCTGAGTCTCTACAAAAACCGGCTGCGCTATCTGGTGGAGATCGAAAACTTCCTCGACAAATGTCTGTAAAAAACCGCCGTGGGCAGCCCGATTCGGTCACCGCCGACCTTTTTCATTGATAAGTGCTTGTGTTTTAGGCATTTGAGCGCTAATTTCCGGGGCAAGACGTTGATGGGGACGAGTAGGTGGCCCGATCAGGCATAAGCGACCGGGGGAAGGTGTGAGCCCCGGGCCTGACACCGCCGAATATCACCCCGGAGTTGCCGCCTGAAAAGCTTTCGCTGAGTAGGATCGGCCGACTGGCTCACGATACGGGCGACGGATCGTAAAGACGGTCTCTGAGGCGGCCCTCGTGGCTGCGAAACCGGGTGGTACCGCGAAGAATTTTCGCCCCGGGTGCACAGGATGCGCCCGGGGCGTTGTTGTTTTTGGAGTTGTAAGTTTTGTCATTTAAAGAAGTTCAGGGTCGATACGATGGGCCGGCACTCGAAACCGAGGTGCTGGAGTTCTGGCGTGATCACGACGTTTTCCAGAAGACGCTGGATCAAACCGAGGGGCAGCCGCAGTTCAGTTTCAATGAGGGGCCGCCGACGGCAAACGGTAAACCGGGAATCCACCACGTGCTGGCGCGCAGCTTCAAGGATATCTTCCCGCGCTACAAAACCATGCAGGGCTATCACGTGCCGCGCAAGGCCGGCTGGGACACGCACGGCCTGCCCGTTGAACACGAAGTCGAAAAAGAACTCGGCATCTTCGACAAGAAGGAAATCGAAGAGAAAGTCGGCGTCGCCGAGTTCACGAAACGTTGCCGCGATTCAGTCATGCGCTATATCGGCGACTGGGAGAAAATGACGGAGCGCATGGGTTTCTGGGTCAACCTGGACGAAGCCTATTACACGCTGAACAACGGCTATATCGAATCGGTCTGGAACCTGCTGCAGAAAATCTGGGACAAGGATCTGATTTACCGCGGCTACAAGGTGGTTCCTTACGACCCACGAATCGGCGCCACGCTGTCGTCGCATGAACTGGCGCTTGGCTACAAGGAAGTCGAAGACCCGTCGATCACCGTGCGCTTCAAAATGCAGGATGAGAACGATACCTACTTGCTCGTCTGGACAACGACGCCGTGGACGCTGCCGTCAAACCTGGCGCTGGCCGTCGGCAGCGATATCGACTACAGCTACTGCGAATCCGAAGGGCAGACGCTGATTGTCGCCGAGGCGCTGCGCGAAGCCGTGTTTCGCGATATCGAACACACCGTGACAAAGACAGTGAAAGGCGAAGCGCTCGTTGGCCGCCGCTACGAGCAGTTGTTTAGCTATATCGCAGTCGATGCGCCAAACGCGTTTCAGGTTCTTGCGGCCGACTTTGTCAGTACCGAAGATGGTACGGGTATCGTGCATACCGCGCCGGCTTACGGTGTCGACGATCTGGCGCTGGGTCAGGCCAACGATCTGCCCGTCGTGCACGGTGTCGGACTCGACGGACATTTCATCGACGATGTCGAGCCGGTGAAAGGCCTGTTTTTCAAGGACGCCGACAAGCCGCTCATCCGCTTGCTCAAGGAGCGCGGCATGATGTTTCGCTCCGAGCGTTATCTGCACAACTATCCGTTCGGTTGGCGCACCGGTGATCCAATTCTGTATTACGCGAAGAACGCCTGGTATATCCGTACCTCGAGGTTTCGCGAACGAATGACCGAACTGAATCAGACCATCAACTGGGTCCCTGAACACATCAAGGATGGTCGTTTCGGCAACTGGCTAGAAAATAATATCGATTGGGCGCTGTCGCGCGAACGCTTCTGGGGAACTCCGTTGCCCGTCTGGACAGACGGCGAAGGTGAGTATCATTGCATCGGGTCGGTGGGCGAGCTCGAAGCGCTGACCGGTCGCGGGCTGAGCGACCTCGACCTGCACAGGCCGGCCGTTGACGAGATTACCTTCGAGAAGGACGGCAAGACCTGGCAACGGGTGCCGGAAGTGATCGACTGCTGGTTCGATTCGGGCGCCATGTCCTACGCGCAGTGGCATTATCCGTTCGAGAACGAAGACAGCTTCGAGAAGCATTTCCCTGCCGACTACATCTGCGAAGCGATCGATCAGACGCGCGGATGGTTTTACACGCTGCACGCGATTTCGACTCTGGTATCGGACAGCGTTGCCTACAAGAATTGCATTTGCCTGAACCTGATTGTCGACAAAGACGGCAAGAAGATGTCGAAGTCGGTTGGCAACATCATTAATCCCTACGACGTTTTCGATACCGTCGGCGCAGATGCACTGCGCTGGTATTTCCTGGCGCGGCTGTCGCCCGACGTTCCCAAGCGTGTTTCCGTCGAGATCGTTGCGGATGTTGCCAGCTCCTTCATCAATACGTTTTGGAACACCTACGGATTTTTCGTCCTTTATGCGCGCCTCGATAATGTCGACCTGAACCGCCCGATAGCTGCCGAAGCGCGGCCGGAAATCGATCGCTGGGCGTTGGCATTGCTGCACAAGACCGTTACGACGGTGACGGAGTCACTGGACAACTTCGATGCGAAGACAGCCGGTGAGAGTCTTGAGTCTTTCGTCGATCAGTTGAGCAACTGGTATGTACGCCGCAATCGCCGTCGCTTCTGGAAGTCGACCGATGCCGAGGATACGCAGGCGGCCTATCTGACCTTGTACGAGTGTCTGAATGCGGCACACAAGCTGATGGCGCCATTCGTACCGTTCCTGGCGGAGAACGTTTACCAGAACCTGGTTAGAACCGTGCACACCGACGCGCCCGAGTCGGTGCATATGGCGGCCTGGCCCGAGGCCGATCCGAGCTGGCAGAACGACGATCTGCTGTTCGATATCGATGTGGTGCAAAAAGTTGTTGGGCTTGCGCGCGCTGCCCGCGGCCAGTCCGGCGTGCGTACGCGGCAGCCGCTTTCGCGCTTGCTGATTCGTGCGCCCAGCGATGCGGCGGCCATGGCCCTGGAGAGCCACCAGGAGCAGATTCTCGAGGAACTCAACGTCAAGGCGATTGAGTTTATCGCCCGTGATGCCGGTCTCGTTAGCTATCGTATCAAGCCCAATCTGCCGCGCATCGGCAAGCAATACGGCAAGCTGATCCCGGTGATTCGCAAGGCGCTCGAAGATGCCGACGCTGCGGCAATCGCCGCTGCCGTCGCCCGCGGTGACAGCTTCGATATCGTCGTCGGCGAGCAGACCGTCGCTCTCGATAGCGAGGATGTACTCATTGAAACGAGTTCGGCCGAGGGTTATTCCTGCGCGGAGGACGCGGGTTATCTCGCGGCGCTGGATACGGCACTCGACGAGAAGCTCATCAACGAAGGTTTCGCCAGGGAGCTGGTGCGCTCGGTTCAGGATGCCCGCAAGCAGGCGGGGCTGGAGGTCTCTGATCGGATCACACTGGGAATTTCGGGCTCCGCTGCGGTCGAATCGGCCCTGGCAGAGCACCGGGACTACATCATGGCCGAGACGCTGGCGACGATCTGGGAAGTCGGCCAGTCCGCCGCGCTTCATTCTCAGGAGCGTGAGCTCGGCGATGAGAAATGGAGGATCGAGATCAGTAAGTGAACATTCGAGTTTTTGCTTGCTAAGGCTTTGCAATCTCTGCTATAAAAACCGGGCGCAAGGTTTTGAAAGATAGGGAGTAGTAGACGGATTACAGGCTCTGCAGGGAGCCGGGACTACAGGAGGTGGTCGACTCCAATAATAAAAAGCGTACAAGCCGCCGAGAGGGTATGAGCGGCACAACAACAATGAAACGCTGGAGTGACAATGACGAATCACGTCGATCGCTTTCACGCCGCACTCACGGTGCTGGCCGGCCATGGTCATATAAAACAACGACTTATGAAGGCCTATGAGGACAACCTCGCCGGCATCAACGAAGACGAATTGCCGATTTCCCTAAAACAGTCTTTCGCCGATCTGCGTCAGCAGATGTATAGCGTGACGCCACTCACCGGCGAAGGGCCGGTGTGCGCCTCGGTCCGTAAAATGTCGTTTACCGAAGCGAGCGACTGTGCGGCGCTGGTCGTTACCCTGTTTCGTGAAATCGCCCGCCAGCAGGACGATGTCCAGGTGAGCCTGGCGCTGAGCGAAGGCGAAGAAGTCCGGGTTCCGCCGTTCCTGGTGAAATCCGTTTAGTCGACTTTGATCGGGTAGTAGACGTGAGTCAGCAGCTCGGCCTCCGCTACGTTGCCCGGATCGCTGACATAGGATTCCCATGCAGCGCCGTTGCGCTCGATATCCAGCGCCGCCAGATAGGCTGATATCTTGCGGTGCGTGGCGGTCAAAGACCGGTACGAGCCGATATGCCTGACGCGAATCACCGGCCCGGCGTGGGTTTCCCCGATTCTGACGCCGGCCCCGTCGCGCGGCGTCTCTGCGCTAAGGCCCCGCACCGGGATCGCTGCGTCGAACCTGAATTCGGAGCCGCTGAAACTTCGCGTTATTGACAGCGGAGCACCGGCATCCGATAGATTCTGCCGGTCGATAAAGGCCAGTATCTGAAAATAGGCCTTGCCGAGGGCATCAGATATCTCGGCCGGTTCCGGTCGCGACGTGGTTGACAAATAGGCAATCTCAGCCGCTTCGACAACGAGGTGTTCAATCTCGAGATCGCCGAAATCGGCGCTTGGCAGACCTTCCGCAAACTCCTTCAGCTGCACCAGGCTGTCGTGATAGTCGCGCGCGACGACACCGCCGAGGAAAGCGGCGAAATAGCGGCCGACGATGTTCAGGCCGTAATCGGCCTCGAAACCCCAGCTGACGATTGTCGTACCCACGCCGGGCGTGAGCCTGAACCAGGTACGCGCTTCACCGGTTTCGCCAGGGTTCATGGCGACGCCGACATAATCGTAGGGTCGGCTCTCGGTGATGCGCTGGGTGCCGCTGCCGATGATCGCGCCGTCCCAGGTCATGCCGGCACCAACGCCGCGGTTGGCGCCTGAAAAAAGGATGCGGGCGTTCGCGTCGGTATCGGTCCAGGGCGACCACGCCGAAACGCGCCGGAAATCGTTGAGCAGCGCAAATACGGTCGCCTGGTGGGCGTCGATTTCCACCGAGACCTCGACCTGATGCGTTCGCGGCAGGGCGAAACCTATGATGATCAGGAGTACGAGCAGTGCGCCAATGCCGTAAATCAGTTTCTGCACAGTAACAGCGATCCGTGAAGCCAGTCGGAGCAGAATTATTCCACAGATATTGAATCATTGGGCACAATGCGGCGATGACAGATCACAATGACAAGCGCTTGCCGATCGGCGTGTTTGACTCCGGGGTTGGTGGATTAACCGTTCTCAAGGCGATTCGCGAGGCGCTACCCGGCGAAAACCTCATTTACCTCGGCGATACCGCCAGGCTGCCTTACGGCACCAAGAGCCCGGCGTCCATTGCCCGCTACGCGACGCAGGCGACGGCCAAACTGCAGCAGCAGGGCATTAAAATGCTTGTTGTCGCCTGCAATACGGCCTCGGCGGTTGCGCTACAGGCTTTGCGCGAGCAGATGAGGCCGATACCGGTTCTAGGCGTCATAGAGCCCGGCGCGCTGGCCGCGGTAGCCGCATGTCCCGGCGGCGCGCACCTGGTGCTGGCGACGGAAGCTACGGTGCGCCTCGGTGCCTACAGCAGGGCGATCGCGGCGCGGGACCCGGCCGCACAGACCCGCGAGCAGGCCTGCGAAATGCTGGTGTCACTGGCTGAGGAGGGCTGGACGAGTGGCACTATCGCCGATGCCATCGTTGAGCGTTATCTCAACGAGGCGGTGCAGGGCTCGTTCACGGCGACCAGTATTATCCTCGGCTGTACCCACTTTCCACTGTTGCACGAGTCCATCGCGGCCATTGCCGGCCGCGATGTGCAGGTGGTCGATTCGGCGCAGACAACGGCAGTCGCCGTTGCAGGGCTGCTGCAGGACAGTGCCGCGCTGAACGACAGCCGGCAGGCAGGAAACCTGCGGCTGCTGGCGACCGACGGCGTCACACGCTTCGCCCGTGTCGGCGGCCAGTTTCTCGGCGAAACGCTGACGGCAGAGGATGTAGAGCTCGTCGATCTCTGACCTTGTGCGATAATGGCGCATTGATATTGTTTCAGGGGAAAGCCGTGAGTTTCACAAAGATATTGCGCCGGTCCGGCGTTGCTGTTGCTCTGACCACCATCGCTGCCTGCGGCGGCGAGCCGCCGGCAGAGCTCAGCATTCAGCCGCTGGAGACCATTGCACCGCGGCCGGAAGTCTATGCGGATTTCACGCTCAGCGCCGACCTTGATTCGCTCAGCGACAATCAGCGGGAAATGATCGGGCTTTTGATCGATGCTTCGCAAATTATGGACGATCTGTTCTGGCGTCAGGCCTATGGCGACGACTACGAGTCCTGGCTTGCGACCATTGCCGACGCCGATACGCGGCGCTACGCCGAGTTGAACTACGGGCCCTGGGATCGTCTCGACGGCGACAAGCCGTTCATGGAGGGCGTTGGCCGCAAACCGCCGGGCGCCAACTTCTATCCGGCTGACATGAGCAAGGAAGAATTCGAGGCGGCCTACCTGCCCGGAAAGAACGGGCTCTACTCGCTGGTTCGCCGTAATGAAGACGGCGAACTCACGCTGCTTGCGTACCATGTTGCTTATGCCGCCGAGCTCAAGGCCGCCGCCGACCTGCTGCATGCCGCGGCGAAACTCGCCGAAAGTACGGAGTTCGCGAACTACCTGAAACTGCGTGCTGCGGCCCTGATCAGCGACAACTATCAGATCAGCGATATGTACTGGATGGATGTCCGGGACAACGATATCGACGTCGTTATCGGCGCGATCGAGACTTACGAGGATGCGCTATTCGGTTATCGCGCGGGATACGAGTCCTATGTGCTGATCAAAGATCTCGAGTGGAGCGATCGGCTGAGCCGCTTTGCTGACTTCCTGCCGGCGCTGCAGGAGGGTTTACCGGTTCCCGACGAATACAAGTGGGAGACACCCGGTACGGATTCCGACCTGAACGCTTACGACGTCGTTTACTATGCGGGGCATAGCAACGCCGGCAGCAAGACTATCGCGATCAACCTGCCGAACGACGAGGAGGTGCAGCTATCGCGAGGCACGCGCCGACTGCAGCTGAAGAACGCGATGCAGGCGAAGTTCGACAAAATTCTGGAGCCGATCGCCGATGTGCTCATCGATGAGTCGCAACGTGAATACGTCACCTTCGACGCATTTTTCGCCAATACGATGTTTCATGAAGTCGCTCACGGGCTGGGTATCAAAAACACGATCGACGGTCGTGGCACGGTTCGTGGCACGATGCTGGACATGGCATCCAGTATGGAAGAGGGCAAGGCGGATATTCTCGGCTTGTACATGATCACCGAGCTTCACAAAGCGGGAGAACTCGGCGATGTCGACCTGCGTGACTACTACGTGACCTTCATGTCCAGCGTGTTCCGTTCGATTCGTTTTGGTGCCTCCAGCGCCCATGGCAAGGCGAACATGGTGCGCTTCAATTTCTTTCTCGATAGTGGAGCGTTCGTACGCGATGCTGAAAGCGGTCGCTATCAGGTTGATTTCGACAAGATGGAAACGGCGATGACGGATCTGTCGCGTTTGCTGCTGACCTTGCAGGGTGATGGTGACTACGACGGCGCCGTTGAGTTGACTGAGTCTCGCGGTGTCATCAAGCCGCAGTTGCAGGGCGACCTCGACCGACTGACAGAGGCGAGTATTCCGGTTGACATTACTTTCCAGCAGGGCGTTGCAGAACTGGGTATCGAGTAACAATGAATAAACTAATAATTCCATTAGCGTTCCTCGTATTGAGCGCATGCAGCAACGGAGTCGATCAGGCTGAGACGGTTAGCACGGAGAAACCGCCGTGGGCCGAGTTTGCGGCGGTCACCATCGACGACTACTACAAGGCCAACCCGGAGGCGGCGGTGTATGCGGGTTTACACCAGTACGACGGGCAAATGGGAGACAACAGTCTTGCCGCCGCTGAAGAGTATGCCGCCTGGATCGATCACGTCGTCGCCGACGCGGAGTCTTACGACGAGTTGCTGGGGATGGAGGCGTTCGAGCGGGATTACCTGGTCAAGGCGCTGCAGGGCGAACGTTTCTGGATTCGCGACTCGGGCTTTCTGACGAACAACCCCGTGGTGTATTCGTTCAGCCTCGGTATGAGTACCTATATCGATCGGGAATACGCGCCGCTCGAAGAGCGAATTGTCGCTTACACGCAGTATATTTCGCAATTGCCGGCGTGGCTGAACACAATGCAGGACAATCTCGCGCCGCCGCTCCCGTCGGCCTATGTCGAAACGGCACACGGGATATTCTCAGGCCTGGCGGGCTATCTGAAAGATACCGTGCCGGGGCTGTTTGCGGCCGTTGAGGACGAACAGTTACAGCGCCAATTTGTCGCAGCTAACGACGCTGCAGTCGAAGCGGTGGAGCAAACGGCTCGATGGTTGAACGGACTCAGGGATACGGCCACGGACGACTTCGCTCTGGGTGAGGAGATGTTCCTCAGGATGTTGAGTGCTACGCAGGGTGTCGATGTTTCGCTTGCTGAACTCCAGGCGGCCGGTGAACTGAATCTGCAACAAAATCTCGATGCCCTGTTCGAGGCCTGCGCGGAGTTTGCGCCGGGTGAAAGTAGCGAAGATTGCGTTCTCAAGGTGCAGAATCGAAAACCGCCCGAGGGCGCGGTCGGGGGTGCGAGACGGCAGCTGCCGGAGCTGCGCAGATTCCTTGAAGACAATGACATCGTCAGCATACCGGGTACGGAAGATGCGCTGGTCGACGAGGCGCCGCCACATCGCCGCTTCAATGCGGCATACATCGATATTCCCGGACCGTTCGAGTCGGGATTGCCCTCGGTGTACTACATCGCACCGCCGGACCCCAACTGGTCGGAAGACGATCAGCTCGCCTACATACCGGGCGAAACCGACTTGCTGGCTATCTCTGTGCATGAAGTCTGGCCGGGACACTTTTTACAGTTCCTGCATGCGAATCGTGTCGACAACAATATTGGCCGACATTTCGGAACTTACTCTTTCGTTGAAGGCTGGGCGCACTATACCGAGCAGATGATGGTCGATGCGGGCCTTGGCGACGGTGACCCGGAGGTGCGCATTGGACAACTGCTCAATGCGCTGCTCAGAAACGTCCGTTATCTTTCGGCCATCGGGCTGCATGCCGAAGGTATGAGTGTCGAAGAAAGTCAGAAACTGTTCGAAGAAAAGGCGTTTCAGGATTTCGGTAACGCGAGCCAGCAGGCGTTCCGCGGTACTTACGATCCTGGTTATCTCAACTACACGCTGGGCAAGCTCATGATCAACAAACTGCGAGACGACTGGACTGCTGGCCGCGGGGGCGAGGAGTCCTTTGGCAGATTTCATGACCAGTTTCTCAGTTACGGGTCGCCGCCGGTGCCGCTGATTCGTGAGCAGATGCTTGGCGACGACTACGACGGCGATACAGCGCTGCTACCGCACTAGATAGTCACGAGCTCTGACGCGGCCTGCCACTCTGTCAGATCATTTTTCAGGCCGTTTGCCGCGGTAAGACGGCGGAGCCTTGGCAGTTTCGATAGGAGCTCAGAGCCCTGTTTAGGGCTTCGAACCCTTTTTCCATTACACCTTTTCCGTGATTTACACTCTATAGTCTCATGCGGAAACTGGGCAGAAACCAACTCGCCGATCTGTTCACCGACCACCGGGATCGGCTGCAAAGCTACCTGCGCACTCGCCTCGACAGCGAGGCCGACGCCCAGGAGCTTGCGCAGGAGGCTTATCTGCGGGTGCTGCGGATCAACAACAAGCAGCTGATTCGTCATCCACAGACCTACCTCTATCGTATTGCCATCAATCTGGTCCACGAGCTATACGCACACAGATTGCCGCCGCAGCAGCGCCTGGGCGAAACGGCGGTGGCCGAACTCGAGGACCCCGGCCCGAGCACAGAAGAAACCGCTGAACGGCGCCGGCAGCTGCAGCAGGTCGACCGGGCGCTCAGCGAGCTGTCGCCCAAATGCCGGGCCGTCGTGACAATGCGCAGCCGGCAAGGGATGAGTAACAAGGAAGT
Source organism: Woeseiaceae bacterium (assembly GCA_021773035.1). Taxonomy (GTDB): domain Bacteria; phylum Pseudomonadota; class Gammaproteobacteria; order Steroidobacterales; family Woeseiaceae; genus UBA1847. The sequence continues at coordinate 145,053 of JAJFKU010000056.1, read as the reverse complement.
AGCGGAGCGGCTCGGCGTCTCCGTCGGAATGGTTAAGAAGTATATGACCAAGGGCGTTGCCCATTGCCGAAAACGCTTGCGTCGTTTTCGCGATGAGGAGTGTTAATAAAGCTATGAAACAGCGCGAACGACAGGAACACCTCGACAGGATCAGCGACGACGCGTCGGCGTGGTTTGAACGCCTGCAGGATCCCGGGCCCGGCACCAACGAAGCTTTTGCGGCATGGCTAAAAGCATCGGCAGAGAACGTCTATGAATTTCTGCAAATCGCCTCACTACGAAACGACCTGTGCGATCTCGGCGAAGACCCAAACCTGGAACAGCTGATTGAGGCGGCTACCGCCAGCGAGGATGAAAACGTTGTGTCTTTGTTCGAATCGCAGACGGCGGAGTTACCTGTGCTCACCCGGGTACCTCGGCGCTGGTTTGCCGGCAGCGTGGTAGCGGCGGTAGTGGCAGCAACGATCATTCTCGGCGTTTTCGAACTCGCGCTCGACGCGGATAGTTTTCAAACCGCCATAGGTGAGCAGACCTCGTTCCCGCTACCTGACGGATCGATGGTCACACTCAATACGCAGTCAAGGATCGAGCTGCAGTTCACCGACACCTACCGCGATGTTGTTCTTTCCGGCGGAGAGGTTTTGTTCGACGTCGCCAAAGATCCACAACGTCCTTTCCGTGTCGTTGCCGGTGACACAATAATTCAAGCGCTAGGTACGGCGTTTAATGTGTATCACCGGAATGCGGGCACTACCGTTACGGTAGTGGAGGGGACTATCGAAGTTCGCAGCAGGCAGGCTCAGGCTTTACCCGTGCAGCAGGCGACGGATTTGCCGGTCATTGTGACTGTCGGTCAACAGGCGAGTGTCGATGTGCGCTCCAGACGGATAGCCGTCGTCGAGACAGACCCTGAGCGGGCAACCGCGTGGCGTGAACGCCGTTTGTTTTTCGATAACCGGCCCCTGTCCGAGGTTATCGACGAATTCAATCTCTACAACGATCCACCGATCGTTATTGCCGATGCAGATCTCGAAACCCTGCCTGTAACGGGTTCGTTCAACGCCAACGATCGGGCATCGTTTATTCTGTTCCTCGAAAAAATCGGCATCGCGACAGCGAGTGTTGAACACGATGGTCGAATTTCCTTGCGCCAAAAGGAAGCCCGACCGTCAGAAAATTAGTGTTACTCCTTTTTCCGACTCCAGGCTCTATACAACGACGGGCGCGCAAGCAGCCCAGCCTAAGAATCGAAACCGGGGGATCGACTCATGAGATATTTTCGTAAAATAGAAATTGCCAATACCAGAACCGCGTTGTTCATTCTTCTCAGCGCGCTTGCGGTCTGGACACCGGCGGTTCACGCAGGCGACGAGCCCTCGCCGATTGAAGTCGATCCACAACCGCTGGCGGCGGCACTCAACAGTCTCTCCGCACAATCCGGTCTGCAGTTTGCCTATGTAACCACTGTCGCAAACGGTGTTGAATCTCCCGGTACATCCGGCACAAGCTCTCCTGCAGACGCGCTCGATTCGATGCTGGCCGGAACCGGGCTGACCTACAGCTACATCAACGACACCACGGTTGCGATTGCCGCCGCAAAAGCGCCTGACGAGGACACGGAGCCGGGAAAACCCCGGCCGGCGTCGAGCCCGGTGCTGATGGCACAGAACCAGACGTCGGCGGTGCCAACCCGGACAAGCAAGGCAAGTTTGACGAGCAACAATAGCGATGTAGAAAAGAAAGTTGTACTTGACGAAATCATCGTCACAGGTACAACTATTCGAGGCGTTATCCCCGACTCCTCGCCGCTGTCAGTCTATACCGCGCTTGATATTGCCAATACCGGGGCGACGACCTTCGAGCAGTTTATTTCGACACTGCCGCAAAACCTTAACACCCTGACTGCCAGTGCAGCGGGAGGGCTGGGGGGCAGAGGAGAGTTCAACTCAACGTCGGTGAACGGTATCGACCTTCGCGGTCTGGGTGTAGGCACGACATTAGTACTGATGAACGGACGCCGGCTGGCATTGTCATCACAGGGGCGAACTCCGGACATATCCCTGCTGCCGTTGGGAGCAATCGATCGGGTTGAAGTTCTGACCGATGGCGCATCGGCTATTTACGGTGCGGATGCCGTCGGTGGCGTGGTCAATGTGATATTGCGTGATGACCTCGATAGCGCCGAAACAGTATTGGGCTACGGCAATGTCACCAGCGGCAGCCGGCGCGAATTGCGCGCCGAACAGAGCTTTGGATCCAGTTGGAATTCCGGCAATGCGTTGGTGTCCGTGGGTTATTTTGATCGTTCGGAGTTGGATGCTTCTGAACGGGATTTTGCCGCCGCCGCCGCACCTTTTACGCTCAGTCCGGAAGATACCAGAAAGAATGTCCTGCTAACTGTCTCACAGGACATGTCACCTGAATGGTCTCTATTTAGTGATCTATTGTATTCGGCGCGGGACACCAGCACCGCCAACAAGCGGACTTTCGGAGGCGGTGACTTCCTCGAAAGCCGGGACACGGAACAAGACCAGTATTTTGCCAATACGGGCACGCGCTGGGATCTCACGAAGTCAATTGCAGCCGAAGTTGTTGGATCCTATTCCATTGTGCAAACTGTTCAGCGCGGAATCAGCAATTTCGCTAGCGGCCCAAGGCTGTTCTCGTTCGATCGCGACTCATCGACTTTCGATATCACGGCAAAGCTCGATGGAAGCCTGTTCGAGTCACCCGGTGGAACAGTGAGATTCTCTTTCGGTGCGGGTTATTCCCAGGACAAACTGAATTCAGACAGCGATCAGGGCGATGGCCAAATCATCAGCGTGAAGTTGGATCGTACATCGCGCTATGCGTTCGGCGAACTACTCGTCCCAATCATCGGTGAGCACCAGAATATTGGCGGCTTTAAGCGACTTGAACTCAGTCTGGCAGCCCGCTATACCGATTACTCGGATTTCGGTGGCAAGGCGAGCCCGAAGCTTGGCTTGTTATGGTCGCCCGTGTCATCACTAAAGCTGCGGGGTACTTACGGCGAATCGTACCGTGCACCGTTCTTATCGCAACTCGATACAACAAACGCCAGCAATTTTCTGTTTCCGCCGAGTAGCCTGGGTTTTGCTGATATCTGGTCGATGGACAATTCGTCTGTCATGTTGTTCTCTGAAGGTAACGGCAATCCGGACGTGGGACCGGAAAATGCCCAATCATATACCGTCGGATTCGATTTTGAGTTCAAGTCCATATCTGGTTTGAGCCTTAGCGGCACCTATTTCAACATCGAATACTCGGATCGCCTGGATTTTGGAGACCCCACCCTGGGCATTGCCGGATTATCCATGCCAGCGGATTTTCCAGATCTGTTTACGGTGAATCCGTCTGAGGAATTCGTCGCCACCATTCTCAACAATTCCGAAAACTTCCTCAATCTTACCGGTCTGGACATAGCCGACCCGGCCGCAGTCGCCAATGGTGTGACCGTGGTATTTGACAACCGAATTCGCAATCTTTCTCTTTCCGAACTCGATGGAATTGATTTTGCGCTCGACTATGGCTTTGATACACGTGCCGGCAATTATGTCATTGGCACACAACTGACATACATGTTCGACTATGTGCAAAAAATCACAGCCAATGCGCCCGTCGTAACAAGAGTCGATACCTTACTGAATCCGGCAAACTTGAAGACTCGAAGTTACATGGGTTACTCCAACAACGGGTTCAATTTACACCTGAACATCAATTACGTGGACGACTACAAGAATCCGTTCAATGTAGACAATCCAACGATCGATAGCTGGACGACGCTGGATCTGGCCGCCTCATATGACCTGGATCGCAATCCGAAGGGCTTCTTAAGCGGCGTGACACTTTCTCTAAACGTCTTGAATCTGCTCGATGCAGATCCGCCATTTGTACCCCTGACCTCAACCACCAATCAAGGGCTGAACGAACCTCTGGGCTATGATCCCGTAAACGCCAATCCCCTTGGACGGTTCATCTCCATTCAAGCCAGGAAACGCTGGTAAATCCCGGGATCGAAGGGGCGAAACCATGACGAGTATGTTGCGTTTCGGAACGTGGGCACTAATTTGTCTCAATGTCTGTTTTTTGACGGTACTCAACTGCGAAGTGAGCGCAGCGGGCGATCCTGTTCACTCGTTCACTGCGGCACATACCATTGAAATGACACATTTGGCCGAACCGGATTCGAGCGCCGATGGCGCGCTGGTCAAAATGTCACCCGATGGAAAACATTTTGCGGTGGTTACTCGTCGAGGTAATCTCATTACCGGCCTCAATGACTATGAATTGCTGCTCTATAACACGGAAGAAACTCTGAGATTCCTGAACAGCCAAATCCGCGATCGGCCACGAGGTCAAATCCTCGTGCAACTGTCCTCTGCCATGAATACGCCTGCAATACAGTCGCTTCGATGGCAGCCTGACAGCAGGCACATTGCCTTTCTGGGGCAGGCCGGCAGCGAAGTGTCGCAGGTTTACAAGGTTGGTATCGACGGCGGACCCGCGTTGAAAATGACGGCACACGAGCGCAATGTGGAGAGCTTCGTTATTTCTCCTGCAACCGGGAGCATTGTTTATATCTCTTCGGCTATTCCAAGGAATGACGTCGAAGATCAACCGTCCTTCGTGGTTGGAGTAAGAACGATTCACGACCTGATTCTGCCGGAGTTAGCACAGAAGTTTTGGCCAAGAAAGCAGTTTTATGTACGTGAACCCGGAAAAAGTGCGCGCCAGCTCGGCGAGCCTTTCGACGCACTTTTTGTGCCGCCAGTCTGGATATCACCCGACGGCCAGCGCGCGGTTGTTTTGCTCCCCACCGGCGTTGCCCCCAAAACATGGTTGAAGCGCTATCCGGTATTCGGGAGATCCGGGTCCTATGGGCAACGGGTTGCGGCCTTTGATTCGGATCATATGAAGTCAGATCTGCTTCTGCGTAAGCAGCAATATTTTTGGATAGATTTGCAGCGTGAGACTATTTCCCCCGTTTTTGATGCACCATCCGGCCAGTTCACGGGCCCGTTTTCTGCCACCGCGATGTGGATGCCGAATGGCTCTTCGATCATTCTTGGCAACACGTTCCTTCCTCTGGACGGTGTCGATGAGAAGGAAATGACACGGCGAGCGGGTTTCGCATCCATCATCGAGTACGACTTTGAGCTTGATACCATCACACGAATTGTTGACGTGCCGGAATTCGATTGGAAAAACGCGGCGAATACAGAACGATTCACTTCGATGGAACTATCCGCAAACGGTGTTCTTACGATCAATCGCAGGACTCGATTGAAGCCGCTGTCTCCACTGCGGTTTATCAAGACCAAGCGTGGATGGCGGAAACCGGATAACGGCGAATATCCGGTCAACACTGAAGCGCCCGCTCGTACACTTCAACGGCTGACTGTTTCTATCGCGCAGGACCTGGATGAAGCACCTGAACTCAGTGCGCTCGACAGTGAAACCGGTAGACAAAAAGCAATAACGGATCTCAACCCCCATTTTCGCGAGCTGACGTTCGGGAAAGCGGAGCAGATGGAATGGACAGACCGGGAAAGCAGGACCTGGGTTGGCGGCCTGATTTACCCCGTTGGTTTCGAGAGCGGGCGGCGCTACCCTCTGCTTATCCAGACGCATGGCTTTCGTGCGGATCAATTCCTGGTGGACGGCGCGTACGGTATGTCCAGCGTATTTGCAGCCCAGGCGCTTGCAAACAAGGGAATGTTCGTCCTGCAGGCGCCCGACAATGCCGAAAGCCTGGCAACCCCGAGAGAACTGGAGATTCATCGGCTCGGCTTCGAAGCCGCAATTGATGAGTTGGACAGACGGGGCTTTATCGATCGCACAAAAGTGGGGATTATCGGCTTCAGCCGCACCGGTCTGTATGCTGAACACATGATCACTTTTTCAGACTATGAGTTCGCGGCTGCAACCATCGCCGACTCGATCAGCGTAACGCACTGGGGGTATGCCAGCATTTTCGGCTATGGTATGACAACAGTCGAGGGTATTCTGGGTGGGGTACCGTGGGGAGAGACCCTGGATGAATGGGTTGAACGCAATCCCGGTCTTCACACCGATCGAATTCACACGCCACTGCGACTGGAATCGTACAACAATTATGTATTTGAGCGCTGGGACACATATGCCTTTCTCCGCAGGCAGCATAAGCCGGTTGAATTAATAAGAATTCCATCCGGTGACCACAATCTGGTGAAGCCTCTGGAGCGGCTTGCATCTCTTCAGGGCAACGTGGACTGGTTTAGTTTTTGGCTATTGGGAGAAGAAAACCCAGATCCCGCCAAGGCGAATCAAAATGAGCGTTGGCGACGATTGAAGGAATTGCACTCAAAGGATCTGGAAGCTGTCGAGGCGGGCATGAATTACGGGCACCGCCAACAGTCCGGACCTCATTAGCGAATCTGCACCGAAGCCAGACCCGCCAGGATCGGGCGACCCGCAGTAAGGCGAGCCGCCGCCGCACTAAACCACCACAAAAAGGGGTCAGAGCCCTTTTCTCCAAAAAGGGCTCTGACCCCTTTTTGCTCAAAGATCGCGTTTTGCGATACGCGGTAACTGGTTGCCAAACAGTGTGGTGAGGTACAGCGTGTCCCGTGTTTCCAGAACGCCGGTGAGTGTCGGGAAGCGAGCTTCCGGGTCGTGCATGTTCATCAGGATTTCGCCGTCGCCGTTGATAGCGATGACATGTGAGAAGGGTTCGGCCCGGGGCCGCAATCCTGCGGGCAGTCGTTGCACTATCTTGCGTAGCAGCGGCTTGTCGGAAAGCCGGTCAATAACCGCGTTGCGAGGCGCGGCAAAACCAATCCAGAAACGGCCGTTGATACCGGCTTTTACGTTATCCGGAAAACCGGGCAGGTTATTGATCAGGACCTCCGTCTCCCCCTGCCGTGCGCCCGTCAGCCAGTACTTGAGAATACGGTAATGGCCGGTTTCAACCACTAGCAGGAAACTCCCGTCTTCACTGGCGGCGACTCCGTTGGCATAGTTGAGGCCGCCCATGAGTTGCCTCGTCAGCCCGCTGGCGGGATCAAACGCGAGCACACTTCCGTGGCCGCCGTGTTCGATCAGGTCGAGCAGGGCAGCTTCATAGGTGCCACGATATTCCTCTGCACCGAACTTGCTGCTCGAGAGGCTGAAGTAGATCGTACCGTCCGGGCCGACATCGAGATTGTTGGCGTAAGCCAGCGGCACGCCCTCCACGACATCTACAAGCGTTGTGACTTCACCGTCGAGCGTGACGCGTTGGATGCCCAGATAGGCGTTGGCAATCAGCAGCGATCCGTCCCGGTCGGTTTCGATGCCGAGGGGCCGGCCACCGACATTGACGAATTCCCTGACGCCGCGGTTCTGGACGCGCACAATCGTGCCATCGCGGGTTGTGACGTAGATTCTGTGATCGCCGCCGACGGTAGCATCCTCGGGGCCCTCGTATTCGCCGAGCTTAATGCCGCTGCTTGCCTTCAGAAGATCGTTCGGCGCGAACGGATCGACATAACCGCGATCGACGGGTGCCTGCCAGGCAACAGGGTCGACAGGAACCGGCCAGAGCAGCAGGTAGGCAGTGCTCAGCGCAAGCAGTATTCCGATGTAGGTGAGATTCTTGTGCAGCAAAACACAAACGCTAGCGGTTAGCGTCTATCATCCGCAGAAACTCAACGCGGGTCCGGGCATCCTTGCGAAACGTGCCGACCATCTGGCTGGTCACCATCGATACGTCTGACTTGTGGATACCGCGAGTCGTCATGCACTGATGTTTTGCCTCGATGACGACGCCAACGCCCTTGGGCTGCAGAACGTCCTGTATACAGTTCGCTATCTGTGCGGTCATCTTTTCCTGTACCTGGAAGCGGCGTGCAAATGCTTCGACGACGCGTGCCAGTTTGCTGATTCCAACCACCTTGTTGTTCGGCAGGTAACCGACATGAGCTTTGCCGATGATGGGCGCCATGTGATGTTCGCAGTGCGACTCGAACGCAATGTCCCGTAGCACGATCATCTCGTCATAACCCTCGACCTCTTCGAAGGTGCGCTGCAGATATTCGACCGGGTTTTCGCGGTAACCGCTAAACCAGTCTTCGTAAGCCCTCGCCACGCGTTTCGGTGTGTCGAGCAGCCCTTCGCGGCGTGTATCTTCGCCCGCCCACAGCAGCAAGGTACTGACGGCCGCCTCAGCCTGCTTACGGCTGGGTTTGCGCGGTTTGGCCTGTTTCTTTTTATTGACGCTCACGGGGGAATACTACCGATCAGCCGCAGCTGACTCCAGTACCGCCCAGGCCACAGTAGCCGGCGGGGTTCTTAGCAAGGTATTGCTGATGGTATTCCTCGGCATAATAAAATGTATCCAGGGCTTCGACCCTTGTTGTAATCGTGCCGAGTCCGGCCGCGCCCAGGTCCGACTGGTAGCTGGCCAGCGATTGCAGCGCCTCGTTGTTTTGCGCTTCGTCGCCGGTGTAGATCACGGAGCGGTACTGCGTACCGACGTCATTGCCCTGGCGCATGCCCTGTGTCGGGTCATGGCTTTCCCAGAATACCCGGAGTAGCTCCCGGTAGCTGACGACGCCCGGATCGAAGATTACCTGTATCACCTCCGCATGCCCGGTTTCGCCGCTGCAAACGGCCCGATAGTCCGGGTCGGGCGTGTTGCCGCCGGCGTAACCCGCGGCGGTCGAAAAGACACCTTCGATCTGCCAGAAGCGCCGCTCAGCGCCCCAGAAACAACCGAGCCCGAGAACGGCACGCTGCAGATGGCTGTCGAAGGGGCCCTGTAGCGGGTTGCCATTGACGAAATGCTGCTCTGGGACAGGCATTGTTTTGCTGGTCATAAGTTTGGCCCTATTGCGCCTGGTAGCGCGCGCCGCGCCGAGGGCGGCTGATAATACCGTCTTCGCTCTGAAAGCGCACCGCTATCGACTGCGTCATGCCCCATTCCACCGCCCGATAGACCGCGAAATGCAGGTGCGGCATCGTCGTGTGCCCGGTGTTGCCGGAAACCGCGATTTTCTGGCCGCGTGCGACGCTGTCGCCGACCTCTACCAGCACACCATCGTGGTCCAGATGGTAGTACTCGCCCGTGGTGCCGTCGGTGTGCAGGATTACCAGGTAGTTGGCGTACTGGCCGCAGTGGTCCTCCCAGCATCCCTTCGAATTCGATTCTTCCAGCCGTGCGACAACGCCCGAGCGAGCGGCGTGCACGGGCGTACCGACACGCATATCGAAGTCGACTGCGAACTCCTCGCGGCCTGTGTGGCTGAAGCGTGACCCGTAGCCCTGCAGCACCCGGTAGGCCCGATTGCTGGCGTAGGGCAGCGCGTACAGATGGTCGTCGTCATGATTCGCGTCCATGTGCCCGACGGTCCATTCGTAGCGATAGCGATAGTAGGCTCTGTTGCCGCCGCCGCGATTGTCCAGCCACATGACGTGCTCCGACTCTCCTGGCCCGAGCGTGCCGGTCACCGTGTCCGGGCCGTCAATTGCGTAGTTTCTCGCGCTGATGCTGAGCGTATAGGTGATCGGGAATTCGCGAAGATTGCGCGCGCGCAGTTCTACATCGCGACCTTTTCTGATTTCGTCAACGCAGATCCAGTCATCCTTGCAGCGGGCATCTGCAGTGCCGGGCAATAGCGATAGCAGGCTAAAGATCAGGCAGGCCGGACCAAACTTTGTCATGGATCAGTTTTTCTTCCCATTTTCGGCTTTACTGGCGGCGGCCTTCAACTCGTCCAGATCAGCCTGCGTGTATGAGAACTCATGTTCGAACAGCATGTTCTCGGCCAATACCGGTGCGCCGTCGACAACTCTCGGGCGAAACACACGGCGCCGAACCTCCCGGTGAACCATTCTCTGCAGTGATGTGAATTCGGCAGGAATGGCCTCGGTGCGTATGTCTTTGACACGGCCGCGCGGTGAAACCGAATAGTTGACGATAATTTTCCCTGTCAGCATTTCGTCGAAGTCCGCCTCGCGGATCGCCGAACCTTCGGATACCAGCGGTAGCGGTTCTTCCCGTATCGCAACAGGATCTGAAAACAGCGCACTTCTGTAAGCAATGCGATCTTCGCCCGTTGACAGGTATTCCCAGGTTTCGCGATAGATACTGCGCGACCGGTTTTGCGCTTCGATAAACGTGTAGTAGTCGCCGAGTGCAATTCTGCTCGTGGTCGATTCCTGCCAGTCCATGTCTTCAGACTTCTCGGCGATGCGCGCAGCTCGCTTGAAATACATTTCGCCCGACGAAATCAGTCCTTGCTGCTGCGGGCTCGCCATGTTCAGGTCGACGAAGTAAAACGACTCACCGAGACGTCGCAGTGGTTCAACGAGCATGGGGTCGTTCTTGCCTTCGGTTGCCTCAATGATCCTTATGGCTCGACGATACGTCGCACGTTCTTCGGCATAATAACCTGCACGGTGCTGCCAGCTGGCGCGACTCATCAGCGATGGCAGTAATCCCAGGGGGTCCTTTTCGTAGTATTTGACGTTGACGATGTGGATACGGTCGAGGATGTCGCGAGCACCCTTTGTATCGCCCATGCGAATGTGTGCTTCGGCGATCGATTCGAGAATCTCGACCTGACCGAGATTGTGCGGCCCATCGTTGACATGCGTTATGTGCGCCGCACGTGTGAATGTCTGCTGCGCCTGGTCGGGGCGCCCGCTGTTGAGCTGCGCCGCGCCTAGCCCCTTCAACGGGTTGATAAGTGCGTTGTTAAGGCGGTCTTCGGCGAACTCGATGATCTCTATCGCCGATGTGAAATTCTGAATGGCGGCGCCGTATTGCCCGTTGCTGTGCTGCACGATGCCCAGGTTGTTGAGCGCACTCGCCGTTTCCCGGGAGCGCGGCCCGTAGACTCTGATAGCCATCTCGACAATGCGCTTGGCGGCAATGTCGGCTTCGTCAAGCGTGCCGTTGCTGATGAGTTTCCGGTAACGGGAAAACTCCTGGAGCAGCTGTTCCTCGTCGGCCAGGGCGGGTTCTGCTCCGGCGTCCGACGATTGCGGCGCTTCCTCTTCAGCTACCGGGACGACCTGGTCCAGTTCAGCGACCGGAACAGTCTGGTCCAGGGGACTTTCAGCTTCATCGGCTATGGGCGCCTCGTCCTGCGCAGCGGCGTAGGGGGGCATCAACAGGAGCGCAACGAAGGCGGCGTACGATAAGTTCTTATTCATCACTGTTCTGCGATTCGGCTTCCAGGCTGGGTTTCGGGTTTCCCTTCACATTACGACCGGGGGTGGCCCCAATAGTTCTCGAAGACAGCGCTCGATTTTGAGCGATTTCGGTGCCTTCCACTATACTCACTGGTGCTGCCCGAAGGTAGCTCCGATGCGCCAGAGCGGCTTAAAAATCCAGTCCCAGCTGCTGCTTCGCAGGGTGTAAAAACTGAGTGCAATCAAGATCCTGCTGGTAATTATCGGCATCCAGTTGCAGTGCTTTGGCGGCCTTCGAAAAGCGCGCAGCCAGCATCTCGGCGTAGGCTCCGCGCCCCCTTTGCCGTCTGTGAAAGCGGCTATCGTAGCTGCGTCCGCCACTGGCTTGAGTGATCAGGCTCATGACGTGTTCAGCCCGGTCCGGAAAGTGCGTCTCCAGCCATTCCTGAAACAAGGCTTTCAGCTCGTGCGGCAGGCGTAAAAAAACGTAACGGGCCTGGCTCGCACCGGCCGCGGCAGCGGCCTGCAGTATCGATTCCATTTCTTTGTCGTTAATGGCAGGGATCACCGGGGCGACCAGGACGCTGACGGGTACGCCGGCGTCGCTGAGTTCCCGCATGGCGTTTAGTCTCGCCGAGGCGGCCGGAACACGCGGTTCCATGACACGCTTCAGGTCTGCTTCCATGGTCGGAATGCTGATGGCGACTGAGCACAAACGGTCTTTCGCCAGATCAGCCAGCAGCTCGATATCGCGGCGGATCAGATGGCTCTTGGTAATGATGTTCACCGGATGTCGGTACTCTGCGAACAGCGTCAGCAGCTGACGCGTTATCTTGAGCGACTTCTCCGCGGGCTGATAAGGGTCGGTGTTGGCGCCGATCGTTATCGGCCTGCATTCGTAACCCGGTTTCTGCCAGTCATCCAACAGGCGTGCCGCGGCGTTTGGCTTGTAGAATATCTGCGTCTCGAAGTCGAGGCCCGGGGACAAATCGAGATAGCTGTGACTCGGTCTTGCGTAGCAGTAGATGCAGCCATGCTCGCAACCCTGATAGGGGTTGATGGAACGGTCAAAGGGCACGTCGGGCGATTGGTTGCTGCTGATAATGCGCCCGGCCTGCATGGCCCTGAGTACCGTCTGAGGTGCGCTCGACGCCTGCAGATCGGCTTCCTCGGCATCCCAGTCGGTTTGTTGAACTGCGAACCGGCCCGCGGGCGCCGAGACTGCGCCGCGGCCTTTGTGGGCTGTGGTCACCGTAAATCTCCCGATACTGTATAAATAAACAGTATCGGGAGATTAGCCGCGGGTCAAGCCTGTATGAATCGTCGCGAGACCCGGATCGTGAATCAGGCGACGCCTGATCAGAGCCTGTGGCCGCCCCTGCCACCGACTCCGCCGGGGACGTACAGGGACTTGAGTTTCCATTGCCCGTCTTCCTGCAAAAGCTGCGCGCCGCCATCTTTCTCTTTTCCGGATTCGTACTGCTCCTTGAAATACACGCGCATAGAGACGCCTTCTTCCTGACTGCCGCTGATGGCAAGCCCGGAAAATCCGGAGGCATTGAGTGAGTCCCGTATTTTTGCCAGCGACCTCAAGCTGGAGTCGGAAGTGCTGCGTTTTTCGACAACCAATAACTCCAGTGCCGCTTCGAGATCTCCGCTCGTAGTCAGTTCGTAGATATCGGTGACTACGTCTTCCGGACTGTTGGACGTGCCGCATGCGGCAATAATGAAACACGCAGCCAGGACGATTAGTGATCGAACTCTCATGAATTTCTCCTCTGCTCGCGTATTTCAGCGACCGATCTGTTAATGCTATTCAGAACAATGAAGAATCCGAACAAACCGGCACCCAGGAGGCCGCCACCGAGCATCGTGGCAAGACCCATTCCCAGGCTTCCAAAAAATCCGGAACCCAGGGTCGTGCCAACGACGAATCCGCCAATCAGGATCAACCAAAGGCCAATCTCGATGATCCATTCCAGCCAGCTGACGACAAGTTTCGATAGAATCATTTAGTTATTCTCCTCAGTTCGTTTATGTGGCCGACTGAGCGTAAGCCGCGCGGTGGCCGGACCGCTTCCGCAGTTAGCGTCGGTTAAGGACAATTAGCGGCGCTTAGCGGGTATGGGACAACGTTCGCAAGAAACGACTTCGGTAAGCTCGTATGTTCGAGCTGCCCGCTATCTCGTATAAGAATGGCGGTATGAACCGCCAGAACTCATTGCAGGAACTGCCTGCAGACACCGTAGTTGCCGCGGACCGCGACAATGCCCGGCGCCGACACATCCTGATTGCTTTCGCCACAAGCGAGGGGCAAACGGCCAGGATAGCGGGCGCGCTGGCACACCGTTTGACGGAGCTGGGGCATGATACTGACATCGCCAACCTGGGCCAGTCGACGGAACTGCCGGGTCCGGAACAGTTCGACGCCATCATTGTTGCGGCTTCTGTTCACGCCGGAAAACACCAGGACAGCGCGTCGAGCTTCGTTGCCAGCCACAAGGGCGAGTTTGCGACAAAGCCCACCGCATTCCTGTCGGTTAGCATATCCGCTGCTGCGAACACGGAGCAGGGGCGGGAACGGGCCAAAGAGCAGGTGAATACATTTCTCGACAGCCTTGGCTGGCGTCCGGATGACGTGGAAATGCTGGCGGGTGCGATGCACTACTCCCGGTTCTCGCGTCCCTGGCGCTGGATACTGAAGTTGTCGCAGGCCGTGTTTCGAAAGCCGCTGCGACAGCAGGGCTGGCCCGACCTGACTATCGATCGGGAATTTACCGACTGGGCGGCATTGCAGCAGTTTGCGGATCGATTCTGTGCGCGCTTTTCGTCGCTTGCGTCCTGAGCATGACGAGACGGCGATACGTCACCGAAGCGGCGACGGGGTGTCGCCCAAAACTCCAGGTCGGTGCAGTATCTGCGCTTCAGGAAACGGTGATCACACCGAAACTCCCGCCGTCGCTCTTGGTAAAGCAAAGATGTCTCTTTCGTGACCGTCCGGGAAGCTTTCGCGTGCGATGATTTTCCCGCCAAGGCGGCTTATCAGTCGACGGGCCACGTCATTGTCGTCGTCGATATGAGTTTCGACCAGCTCCCAGTCAAGCACGTCGTATGCGAAAGAGATCGCGGCCCGGGAAGCCTCGGTGGCGAAACCCTTGCCGCGCCCGGACGGGCACAACCACCAGGTTAGCTCGGATCGCGGCCAGCCCGCTGGCCACCACAGACCGCAGCCGCCGATCATCATTCCGTCCTCACGGGACTCGATGGCCCAGCGGCCGTACCCGCGCAGCTGCCAGTGACCAAGGTCCGTGGCCAGTACTCGCCACGCCTGATGAGTTTCCAGGGGACCGCCGTAGAAAGCGGAGGCGGCAGCATCCGCAAAAAAATCCCTGTAGGTCTGGAAATCGTCGCTGCGCGGCGCACGCAACAACAGCCTTTCGGTTTCGATCTCGGGTATCACGGCATGTTCTCGGCAATCAAACGCCGAATTGTACTAGAGATAAAAAAGGGCTCGCAGCCCTTTCCCGGCTAGTTGAGGACGCGGTAGCCGCGACCGCGCAGGCAGCGCTTGAAGACCTGCTGTTTGTCGCGATCGGCCGTAAGCCCGGAGCGCGTGGCGCCAATCAGCGCTCCGCTGGCGGCACCACGACCGACATCGTCATGTATCGCGCCTCCTACCGCTCCAACGACCGCACCGGCGCCGGCGCCTTTCGCGACACCTTTGCCCATCGCGATCTGCTCGCTGTAGCCCTCACAGTCTTCCCAGTCCTGGCTGAAGAGTTCGGGGTTCACGCCTTTCATGTCGACGATGGGATCGGGATGCGCCGCGCAGGCGATGATCGTGAGCATGAGTGACGCGGTGAAGAGGGTCTTTGCTCTGTTCATTAGTTCGGCTCACCGGTAAACCCCTGGTTCCGTAAAGTACGAAGACCGTGGCATCATAAGAGTCCTAACGCAGCAGCGGCAATTTGGTTTACCTATGTCTTCCACTCATGAATCCACCGCCAAGGCCATTCTTTACGCCTTTCTTGCGAATTTCGGCATCGCTATCGCAAAAACCTGGGCGGCCTGGGTGACTGGCTCCGGCAGTATGATGGCCGAGGCTATTCACTCCTATGCGGATACCGGCAACCAGGTGTTGCTGTATCTGGGCCTGAAACAGTCGCAGCGACCGCCGGATGACGAGCACCCGCTCGGCTACGGGAAGCTCAGTTATTTCTGGAGTTTTATCGTTGCGATTCTGCTGTTCAGCATGGGTGGCCTGTTTTCGATCTACGAGGGCGTACACAAACTGCAGCACCCGGAACCGCTGTCGCAGCTATGGATCGCAATAACCGTCTTGATACTGGCAATCATGCTCGAAGGTTCGTCCCTGTACGGCGCGTTGCGCGAAATCAAGAAGGTCAGAGGTGAGCGCCCGTTTCGGGAGTGGCTGAAGCATACGCGGAACTCCGAACTCGTCGTCGTGCTCGGCGAAGACATCGGCGCTCAGCTGGGATTGATTATCGCACTGGGCTTCCTGGTGCTGGCGGCTATCACCGGCAATCCGGTCTACGATGCGATGGGCTCGATCTGCATCGGCGTCATCCTCATCGTTATTTCGGTCTTTGTTGCCTGGCGCGTTCGTTCATTGCTCGTCGGCCGTTCGGCGGATCCCGATATTCAGGAAGCTATCAACGACATTCTGGCAGAGCAGGAAGAAATCGAACGGGTCTTCAACACCATCACTATTCAATTCGGTCCGGATACGATGCTGGCTGCCAAAATCAAGATGTGTCCGGACATTAACATCAGGGATGCGATCGTCAGCATCAACGCGCTTGAGAAAGAACTCAAAGCGCGCGTGCCGAATCTGACATGGTGTTTTATCGAGCCCGATATTACAGATTGAACTTCGCCTGTTGATCAGCCTGCATTCTGCTGATAGAGATGCACGTCCTGCTGCGGGAACGGGAACGAAATGCCTTCCTTGTCGAAACGTTTTTTGATGGCTTCCGTCAGATCGAAGGTGACGCCCCAGTAGTCGGACGTGTTGACCCACGGACGCACGATGAAGTTAACACTGCTGTCGGCCAGTTCCGACACGGCGATCGTTGTGGCGGGCTCGTCCAGGATCCTGTCTTCCGCAGCAACCAGTTCCTCCAGCGTCCTGCGGACCTTGTCGAGATCGTCTTCGTAACTGACGCCGACGACGAGATCAATACGACGCGTCGCGTTGGCTGAGTAGTTGGTGATGATGCTGTCCATGATCTGACTGTTCGGCACGATGATCTGCTTGTTGTCACCGGTCTTCAAAATCGTCGTCAGGATCTGCACCTGTTCAACACTGCCGGAGATACCGGCTGCTTCAATGAAGTCGCCGACACGGTAGGGCCTGAACAGGACGATCAAAACACCGGACGCGAAATTCGACAGCGAACCCTGCAAGGCAAGACCGACTGCGAGACCGGCGGCACCGAAGATCGCGATGAACGAAGTGGTTTCGACACCCAGCGCGCCGATGGCGGCGATAATGACGACGACCAGCAACGCGGTTCGAACGAGATTGCAGATAAAGGTTTCCAGCGTCCTGTCCACCTGCTGCTTTTGCATGAGCTTGCGGATGGCACCGACGGCCAGCCGGATAAAGAACTTACCGATAAAGAATATTGCCAGCGCTGTGGCGGCCTTGATGCCGAAGTCGATACCGAGGTCGATACCTTTCTCCTGCAGGAGTTGTGGCAGTGTCGCCCAGTCGAAGGGCAGGGCTTCTATTGTTTTTTCGTCCAAAACTATCGTCCTATTCTGCTTATTGTCCCGGAACGCCGTCAAAGCCGGGCTGAAATCGGAATATCCGAAAAGGCCCCTGAGATTTGATGTGTTCCGTGGACTTTAAAATGAGTTCCGGCAGCGCACTGTCTGCCACATAAAGATAACCGTCCGGCCCGAATGACAGGGCATCCGGCCAGCGCAGTTCGCGGGATTGTATCAGCGTTGACAGCTCGCCGTGTGGGTCAACGCGATGTATGGCGTGATGTTCCACATCGGTCAGATAGACGTTACCCGAGGTATCCAGACTGAGGCCGTCGCTTAGCGGCTTGTCGCTGAATCGTTCCAGCAGCGTGGCGAGCTGCGAGGCCGGCAGCCTGTCGTTGATCAGGTCCTTGATACGGATACGATACAGGCCGGATCCGTTGAGTGCGCCCCAGTAGAGCCAGTCGTCGCCCATCGCGATACCGTCCACGCCGCCGCGAAGCGCGACGATGCCACCGAGGAACTGCATGTTCCTGCCCTGATAGCGAATGGTGTAGTTTTCAGCCGAAACTGACGGGTGGCCCTCGAGGACCCGGCGCACGTCGCCGCTTTCGACATCGTAAACAACCAGCGCGGGCGACTTGCGCCAGAAGCTGGCGTCGGCAATGACGATCGTGCGGCCGTCTGCGCTGATCTGCAGGTCCTGCAGCAGCGATCCGGCTGGCGCAATCGTAGCGTCGAAGTTCTGCTTTCTTAGTACGTTGCCGCTCGCGAGGTCGATCGCAATGATGCTCGCGGAACGCAGGCCGTGATTGCCATGATCGATCACCCAGAGTCGATCAAAGCGGTCAATCGCCATGCCCAGCGGCGTATCGAATAATTCACTTTGCTGGCGTAATGACGGGTAGGGTGTCGAAGCGCCGTCAACGTGCTCGAGCAGGCGATTACCCTGTGGACGGGATTCCGGGTGAACGGTAAAAAAAACCCTGCCGTCACGATTGACGGCCACATTGCCGATCGGTTCGGCGTAGCTGAGTACTTCTTCAAGGGCATCGGCCCTTAGCTGTGGCGGCTTGGTCAGGTCGGGATAAGGCTCGCCTCCACCGTGTCGCACCCAAAGGGTTGTTGCGGCGACAACTAACAGCGCGAACAGCGACAATAGAACGGTCTTCATATCAGGCGTTCTGCCTCGAGGCGGTCTCTCATTCGCGAAATTCTACATGATTGGCCGCC
This sequence comes from Woeseiaceae bacterium, assembly GCA_021773035.1. Classification (GTDB taxonomy): domain Bacteria; phylum Pseudomonadota; class Gammaproteobacteria; order Steroidobacterales; family Woeseiaceae; genus UBA1847. The sequence continues at coordinate 126,909 of JAJFKU010000056.1, read as the reverse complement.
GATATCAGATCATTAGCGCGATAGTCCAGCTAATTACCAGGATGGCGAGCGCGGTAGTACCGGCCAGCAGCTGGGTTCGGGTGTCTCTGGAAGCGGGTTCGAACCGCACCAGCAACATGCCGGCGACGAAACCACAGACAAAGCCCAGCAAATGCGCGCCGACATCGGTGTTCGGGCCACCGGTACCCGTGTACATCAGCAAGGCAAGCCCGCCAACGACGGGGCCGTAGCGGTTTGACCAGCGATCCTGATTCATCAGCTTGCCACGCCAGACGTAGCCGGCCACGATTCCGAGCGCGGCAAACACCGCCGTTGATGCGCCAATCGAACGGTGGGCCGATTCCAGCAACAGGGTATTGAAGGCATTTCCGGTCGCGGCCGCGAGAACGATGGCGAGCCAGGCGACACCCGAACCGAGTAGCCGCCCGGCGAACAGACCGAAGAATACGCCGAAAACGATGTTGCCCAGAAGGTGCTTAAGACCCGAATGCAGGGTCAGGGCGGTAAACAGACGCCACAGTTCTCCATCGCGAATGAGTTCGCCGTCGACGCGGCCGGCGACAAACCAGTTCGACTGGAAAAACGAGTAACCGGCCATGCCGGCAACCATACAAATGACGAAGACGTAGCCGACCAGTCCGGGCACGGGATCCTGGAATTCGGTCTTCCGAACGGGCGCCGGCCGTGGCGGCGGGTTCTCTTCGTCGTAGAGCTGCAGCTCGCCGGCGGCCTGTGCCGATAATGCAGCCGGTACCAGCAACAGGCAGGAACCGGCATCGTCGACGATTTGATGCGGTATCTGCAACGAAGTGAGTACCAGCGCGCGGTCGGCGCAGCTCTGCCGGTTACGGCTTTCGTAGACGACGCGTAGATCCTGATCCATAAATTCAAAGACTTAAGAGGGCTTAACGGGCTTCAGCGACGGTTCATGCTGATAGGGCAACAATACAGGCAAATCGATCTATGACCACTATTCGAGCTATTCAATGTCTTTCTGGAAAAAACTCTACTTTGGAACTGCAATCGCCGCCGCGATATTTCTCCTGATTACGGTAAGCTAGGCCGAAACGACAGGAGAGGCCCCAATGAAAAACGTGTTTCGCACGGTTCTATGCGCGATCTCGATTCTTGCGGTTACGGCTTTCGCCGAAGTGACAGACTCCGCGGCCGGCGGTTTCACGACAGCCAGCGAAGTCATTGTCGAGGCCGAACGAGCCCGGGTCTGGAATGCGGCCATCGGCGAGATCGGCCACTGGTGGAGTTCCGATCACACGGTGTCAGGAGATGCCAGGCGACTCAGCATCGCCACAGAACTCCCGGGTTGTTTCTGCGAGCACTTCGAGTCGGGCGGCGGTGTCGTTCATATGACGGTTACGATGGTCAATCCCGGTGTTGTCATTCGGCTCAGCGGTGGTTTGGGGCCGCTCGGACTCATGGGTGTCGACGGCAACATGACCTGGGAGTTCGAAGACGTGCAGGATGGCACGAAGGTGACGTTCACCTATGCGGTAGGTGGCTATCGCGCCGGTGGCCTCGATGCGATATCGGGTCCGGTGGATTCGGTTGTCGGCGAGGCGCTCGGGAGGCTGAAGGCTCACGTTGAAGGTCGTGAAGCAGGCGATGCAAAGCGTGACTGATGCTGCCGCGGCAAGGCCCTCGTCAACCGTCGTTTTGGTCAGGGCTGCACGGGGTGAGCCCGAGGTATTCATGGTCAGGCGTCATGAGCAGTCGTCGTTCGGGGCTGCTCACGCGTTCCCGGGAGGCGTAGTCGATAGCGACGATTCCCTGGTCCACGAGTTCTGCTGCGGGCTAAGCGGCGCAGCCGCCAGTTCGCGACTCGGCGTCGAAGGCAACGGTCTCGACTACTACAGCGCCGCCGTTCGCGAGTTGTTCGAAGAAACGGGTGTACTGCTGGCCGACCGCTCGAGTCTTGATGAAAACCTCGCGTCGGTGCGTGACGCGCTCAACGACGGCTCTGCGAGCTGGGCAGATTTCGTGTTGCGCAATGAACTGTCCCTGCATTGCGGAGAGCTGCATTACTTCGGTCACTGGGTTACGCCGCCGACGCAGGCGAAACGCTATTCGGCACGCTTTTTCCTGACGGAGTTGCCGGACGGACAGGATCCGGTGCATTGCGGTGGAGAACTAACGGATTCCTGCTGGGCGACAGCAGCAGAAGTCCTGGCGGCCGGGCGCAGCGGCGATATGAATTTGCACTTTCCAACCGTCAAGACACTGGAGAGTGTTGCGCGACACAAAACGCTCGAAAGCCTCGTGGATTGGGCCAGATCGTGCGTCGAATGGGGTATTACCAGCATGATTCCAGTGATCATCGAACGGCATGGCAGACAGGAGGTCGTGCTGCCGGGCGACCGGGATTATCCGGGCGCCAAGTCATGACCCCCTTCGGGTCCGCGTTGCCGGTGTTGACTCAATTGGCGCCTGGCGTGCGACGTTTGTTGGCGCCAAATCCTTCGATGATGACGGGGCCGGGCACGAACACCTACCTGTTTGGCGACAACGAGGTTGCCGTGCTCGACCCGGGCCCGGTCATCGACAGCCATCTGGACGCGATACAGGAAACCGCTGCATCGGCGATCAAATGGATACTGGTTACACATACGCATCCCGACCATTCGCCAGCGGCTGTTGAGCTGGCGCAACGTAGTGGGGCCGAATTACTGGGCCGGCGGGCGCCGCCTGGCGCACACCAGGACACGACGTTTGTTCCGGACCGAGTGCTCGAAGATGGCGACCGGATCGTGCTTGGCGGCATGGAAATCGAGGCCATCCGGACACCGGGACATGCCTCGAACCACCTCTGCTACAGACAGCTTGGACTCAACTGGATTTTCACGGGCGACCATGTGATCGACGGCTCGACGGTCGTTATCGACCCGCCTGACGGCAATATGCAGGACTACCTCGCCTCGTTAGCAAAGCTTAAAGCACTCAAGCCTGCTGCGCTGGCACCCGGTCATGGCGAACTGATCGAAGACCCGGATCGGCTGATCGACTGGATCGTTGAGCACCGCCTGGCACGCGAGGCGAAAGTCGCAGCGGCGCTTGAGGACAATCCGGGCTCAACGAGCATGGGCCTGGTACCACACGTTTACAAAGACATCGACCGGACGCTATATGTCTGGGCCGAGCGTTCGTTACTCGCGCATCTTCTGAAGTTGGAAGACGACGGCGTCGCGTCGTGCAGCAGTGGCCTGTGGATCAGGAATCGATGAAGGGGATAAAGACCTTTTTGGCTCAGTCCACGACCCAGCTGCTCGGTCCCCTGATGAAGTCACCGATACTTTTTGTGCGCTGCATGCGTGACGGGTGGTGGGCGTAGAACGCATCTTCGTAGCTGGTCGCGGGCTGCCGGTAAATGACGCCCAACGCGACAGGCAGGTGTAAGTCGATCAGCAGTCTCGCAATGGTTGCATTGCCTTCGTCGTGTATGAGTACTTCGTCAGGCGATTTTTCGGCGTCGACAACTTCCAGCTGCAGCGTGTCGCGATTCAGGTGAATGCCCTTGCCATTATTTTCGCCAAACAGCATAGCTTCGCCATGTTTCAAATGTAGTTGCGAGTTCGCGGCGTTCTTGCGGTCGGTGAAGTCCGCAAACACGTTTTCGTTGTAGACGATGCAGTTCTGGAAAATCTCAACCAGTGAAGTCCCCTGAAAGGCATGCGCCTGTCGCAGCACATCGCTCATGCCGGTCTTGTCAGTATCGACGCCACGGGCAAAAAATTTGCCGCCCGCGCCCAGCGCGAACTGCCCCGGCGACAGCGGCGCGTCGAAGGAACCTCTCGGGCTGGATGGCGATGTCGTGCCCACGCGAGAGGTTGGCGAATACTGCCCCTTGGTCAGGCCGTATATCTCGTTGTTAAATAACAATATTTTTAAGCCGACGTTGCGACGAAGCGCATGCATCAGGTGATTCCCGCCGATAGACAGGCCGTCGCCGTCGCCGGTCACGACCCATACGTCCAATTCCGGGTTCGCGAGTTTGAGCCCGGTTGCGACTGCGGGTGCGCGTCCATGGATGGTGTGAAAACCGTAGGTTTCCACGTAGTAAGGGAAGCGTGCGGCACAGCCGATACCGGACACGAAAGCGGTGTTCTCGCGGCTCGCACCGACATCGGCCAGCGCGTTGGTGACGGATTTCAAAATCGCATAGTCACCGCAGCCCGGGCACCAGCGGACTTCCTGTGCGGTTGTGAAATCCTTTGCGGTAAGTTTCTCAGTCATGACGCCTGTTCCTTCGACACGGCCGCTATTTTCTCAACCAACTCACTGATATGAAACGGTTGCCCGCTGACTTTCGGGAACGAAACCGGACTCACGCCAAGTTTGTCTCGCAGCAGCGTCGAGAGTTGTCCGGTATTCATTTCCGGCACCAGTATCGTGTCGAAGCGGCTCAGCAGCGCGCCGAGGTTCTTCGGCAGCGGATTCAGGTAACGCAGGTGCATAAAGCTCGCTCCCGTCGCCCTTGCGGCCTGGTATATGGGTCCGTATGTCGATCCCCAACCGACAACGACGAGCTTGCCGCTATCGGCGCCCAGCTCCATTTTCTGCTCCGGGATGAAGTTCGCTACCGAGGCAACTTTCGCGCTGCGTAAATCGGTCATCGCCTGGTGATTTGCCGGATCGTAGGAAATGTGGCCCGTGTCGATATCCTTCTCCAGACCACCGATACGGTGCATCAGCCCCGGCATTCCCGGATAAACCCAGGGGCGTCCCAGGCTCTCGCTGTCACGCGCGAACGCTCTGCGCTGCGGGCTGTCGTCAGAGGGCGGCAGCGCGTTGTGCTCGATTGCCGGTAGCGCTGACACATCTGGAATCTTCCACGGTTCGGTGGCATTCGAAAGATAGCCATCGACCAGCAAAATAACGGGGGTCATATGCCGCAAAGCAATGCGCACCGCCTCGATGGCCATTTCAAAGCAGTCGCCCGACGTTGCGGCGGCAATGACGGGCAGTGGTGTGTCGGCATTACGCCCATAGACGGCCTGATAAAGATCCGATTGTTCGGTTTTCGTCGGCAGGCCGGTCGACGGTCCGCCGCGCTGCCAGTTGACGATAAGCAATGGCAACTCGGCGCTGACGGCCAGCCCCATCGCCTCGGTCTTTAACGCAATGCCCGGACCGGAGCTCGACGTGACGCCGATCATGCCGCCATAGGAGGCACCAATTGCGGCGCAGATTGCCGCAATCTCATCTTCTGCCTGAAACGTTCCGACACCCATCTCACTGAGCCGTGCGAGGCGATGCAGCAGTGGCGACGCCGGCGTGATCGGGTAGGAGCAGAACAGTATCGGTTTGTCCGCGAGTTCTCCGGCTGCCGCAACGCCGAGCGCCAGTGCTTCGGCACCGGTGATGCCACGGTATTCGCCCGGCTCGAGTTTTGTTTCCGGCAGGTGTATCTGCGGTAACGTCGCTGCAAGTTCGGCGGTTTCGCCATAGGCATGGCCGGCGCGCAGGGCTGCGGTGTTTGCGTCGCGCAGTGTCGGCTGTTCGCCAAGACGTCGATTCAGCCAGGTTTCGCTGGATGCAAGGTCGCGATCAAACATCCACATCAACACGCCAAGCGCGTAGAAATTCTTGCAGCGGCCACCTTCGCTTTTGCTGAGTCCGAATTGCTTGACCGCCTCCAGGTTGAGACGCGAAATGTCGGCCGCGACGACCTGGTAGTCAGCGAGTGTATCGTCCTTGCGAGGATCGCTGTCATAGCCGGCTTTCGCGAGATTTCTGGGCGTGAAGCTATCGTTGTTGAGGATGACCAGCGCGCCTTTTTCGAGCAGCGGCAGGCTGACTTTCAATGCGGCGGGATTGAACGCGATCAGCACGTCCGGTGCATCGCCGGCGGTTGTTATGGGTCCGCCGCCCAGGTTGATCTGGTAGGCGGATACGCCGAAGGTCGTGCCGACGGGTGCCCTGATTTCGGCCGGGTAATCGGGAAATGTCGCGAAATCCGAACCCGACAATGCGGTCGAGACGGCGAACTGCGATCCCAGCAGCTGTATGCCGTCGCCGGAGTCACCGGCTATGCGCACAACGATTGAGTCTACATCCTTGTTTTTATTCACAATTATGGGGCTTTTCAAAAATCGGCTGTTGCCGGAACGGGTGTGTAGCCACGAGTTTAACGCAATCGACAAGAGAGCTGTCATATGGGTAAATCACGGCTTGCTTAGCGCGCTCAATTCGCATAGCGTACGCGCTGCTGAAACTGTAAGAGTCTCGGAATGACGTTCGTTGTCACAGAAGCCTGTATCAAGTGCAAATTGACCGACTGTGTCGAGGTTTGCCCCGTGGATTGCTTTCACGAGGGGCCGAACTTTCTGGTCATTGATCCGGACGAATGCATCGACTGTACGCTGTGTGAACCCGAGTGCCCGGTAGAGGCGATTTATTCCGAAGACGAGCTGCCCGAGGGCCAGGAGCAATACCTCAAGCTCAATGAAGAGCTGTCGCAGGAATGGCCCGTCATTACCGAGATGAAAGATCCGCCCGAAGATGCGGACGAATGGCGCGACGTCAAAGACAAGCTGCAGTATCTGGAACGCTAGTCCGGAACGGCAGGCGCGTCAATAAACTCCACGAGTATCTCAGCCAGCTCGGCCCCTCTGTCTTCCTGCAAGAAGTGACCGGCGTTCCTGATCTTTACATGCTCGCGGTTCGCGGCCCCCGGAACTGATTCCTGCCAGGCTTTCTCGCCCCCGCGCGTGATCGGATCGCGATTGCTGAACGTAGTCAGAAACGGTTTTTCCCAGCGCCTGAAAATCTCCCATGCGGCTCGATTCGCGTCGCTTGCGGGATCGTCGGGCGTTGTCGGAACGAGCTGCGGAAATGCCCTGGCGCCCGCTTTGTATTTCGCGCTTGGAAACGGTGCGTCGTAGGCGGCTACAACGTCGTTCGAGAGCCCCGTGACAGTCGCCTTTTGAATCAGCTTGCCAATCGGAAACCAGGGGCTGAACTTCGCGAATTTCTGCCATACCTTGAACGCCGTCGGCATCTCCCTGTCACCTGTCGGCAGCCCGCCGTTGCCGAGCGCAATGCGGGCGAAACGCTGTTCGTTTTCAGCCGCCACCCGCAGCCCAATCAGTGAGCCCCAGTCCTGACAAAACAATGTGATGTGCTGCAGGTCGAGCACTTCGATGAACTCGCGCATCCATGCAACGTGACCGGCAAAACTGTAATCGCTTTTCTGCTCGGGTTTGTCCGACTTGCCAAAGCCGATCAGATCCGGCGCCACGACGCGCAGGCCGGCATCTCTAAGCGGTGGAATCATATGTCGATACAGGTAGGACCAGCTGGGCTCGCCGTGCAGCAGTAATACAATCCGACCGTCGCGGGGTCCCTCATCGACGTAGTGCATGCGCAGACCGTCTATTTCGACGTAGTTTGGGTCGAAGTCGTACCCGGGTAAAGCCTCGAAACGGGACTCGGGTGTGCGCAGTGCTTTCATGGGTCGTGTACCCTTATTCCATCGCTTACGGTCTCTTATACGCTCATGAGCAGCTTTCGTGCAAAAATCGTCCGTGCCGTTAGCCAGGCATATCTGCAGCGCATCGATGTGGCGAACATCGATATCGCTGGTGTTCGTCGCCTGTGGAACAGGTTGGGCGGACTGTTGCCTACGGCCTTCGGCGTACGCGTTGAGCCGGACGAAATCAACGGCCTGTATGCTGAGTGGCTGACACCCAGGAATCGGCGGGACGGTAAGCTGCTGTTGTATCTGCATGGCGGTGGCTATGTTGCCGGTGGTTGCGACATGCATCGGCAGATGGTCAGTCATATTGCGCGGGCAGGCCAGGTGCAAGCGTTGCTGCCCGAGTACCGTCTGTCTCCCGAGCACAAGTATCCCGCAGCGATCGACGATGCGGTAGCGGTTTACCGCGACATTCTGGCGACGGGGACGAGCGCTGCGGACATCGTGTTCGCAGGAGACTCGGCGGGTGGCGGGCTCGCTGTCGCGACGCTAATCGCACTACGGGATGCCGGTGATCCACTGCCCGCCGCGGCTGTTCTCCTGTCGCCGTTTCTCGATGTCACCGGGAGCGGCAATTCAATGCAGTCCCGGGCCGCTCAGGATCCGTGGTTTCACGCAAAAGATGTCGCAGTGGTTGCCGCGCACTACTGTGAGCCTCATCAACAGCGATTGCCAATGGTGTCGCCGGTGTTTGCCGATGTAGCGGGCTTGCCGCCAATGTACATCCAGGTCGGTGACGACGAGATCCTGCTGAGCGACTCGGAAAGAATGGCGGACAAATGTGCGGCGGTTGGTGTTGCTGTGGAACTGGAGGTCTGGCCGGAAATGTGGCACGTGTTTCAGGTGTTCATCGGCAAGATGCCGGAAAGCCGGCAGGCGATCGATAAGATCGGCGACTATATTCGGTCCCGCCTGGGCTAGCTTTCGCCGTCGCTACTCCCGTCCCTGTATCGTCTTGGCCGCACGATGAATTGCTTTACGAATCCGATAGTAAGAACCGCAGCGGCAAAGGTTGCTGATGTTGTCGTCAATGTCCTTGTCCGACGGGTCAGGAATCCGTTGCAATAGTTCCGCAGTCGCCATGATCTGGCCAGCCTGGCAATAGCCGCATTGCGGCGCGTCTTCGTCGATCCACGCTTCCTGCACCGGATGCAGCTTGTCACCTGTCGCGAGCCCTTCGATCGTCTTGATGTCCGCGCCGTCCAGTGCCGACATCGGCGCCGTGCACGAACGCAAAGCAGCACCATTGGCGTGTACAGTGCACGCTCCGCACTGCCCGATGCCGCAGCCGAACTTGGTACCTTTCAGTTTCGCGTCCTCACGCAAATACCATAACAAAGGCATATCGGGGTCACCGTCGAACTGCATTTGTTTTCCGTTAACTACAAGTCGAATCATCAGTCAAAACTCCTTCGGATCTTCAATGCCTATGCAGCCATCAGGCTTTGAGTTGATCAGCTATCGGCAAGCTGCGAATGCGTTTGCCGGTAGCGGCGTAAATTGCGTTCGTCAGGGCAGGGATGACCGGCGGCAGCCCGACCTCGCCCGTGCCGCTTGGATTTGCATCGCTGTCGACGATATGCGTTTCCATGTGTCTGGGTGTCTGATCGATACGCATCATCCGGTAGGTGTCGAAGTTACGCTCGACAACCTGGCCGTTGCGGACGTGTATCGCCTGGTGTAGCGCGGCCGACAGACCGTCGATAGCGCCACCCTGAATCTGTGCTTCGATACCCAGTTTGTTGATCGCCTGACCACAGTCGATTGCGCTGACAACACGCAGTATTTCCAGTTCGCCTTCGCTGACGCGAACATCGACGACGTGGGCACAATAGCTGCCGAACGTGAAATGCGAGGCGATTCCACGGCCGCGGCCCGGAGGCAGTTCTCCGCGGCCGCGCCAGTCTCCTTTTTCCGCGGCGAGTTTCAATACATTGGCCGCCCGCCCGGTGTCGTAAACGTCCGCGCCCCAGCCCTGGAAGGGCAGGGCTCTTTCTTCGCCGAGCATGGCGAGGCGAAACTCGAGCGGGTCGCGACCTGTCGCAAGTGCCAGTTCGTCGATGAAGCTTTGAATGACAAAACCGATCGTATTGTGGCCGGGACCGCGCCAGGGGCCGAACCACATTCCCGTGTTCGATCGCAGGTAGCGCACACGGAAGTTCGGCACGACATCCGCCGGAAAGTTGTCGGATTGGGTAGTGTGGCCCGCGATCGTGTGATCCCACGCCACAACGTTGTTGTTTTCATCCAGTCCGGCACGGAGTCGACTCATGCCGGGTCGGTTGAACGCATCCTGCTGGATATCGTCGTCGCGGGTCCATGTAACCTTGACCGGCTTCTGTAAGCGGTGCGACAGCCATATCGCCTCCGACAGGTAGTCCGGTGCGAACTTGCGCCCGAATCCGCCACCCATGCGGGCGGTTTCGACACGGACATCCATTGGATCGCAGCCGCATATCTTTGCGGCACAGTGTGCCGCACGTTCCGGAAACTGATGAGCTGCGAGTATCCGGCGTTGTCCGTCGCGCATGTCGGCAATGGCACTGTGCGGTTCCATGCAGACATGCGCCAGCGGCTTGATGGCGTAGTCCGCCTCGATAACTCTTTCGGCATTCAGCAGTGCGGTGTCGACGTCACCCTCAGTTCGACGATCTGCCTCACTGGAAATCCGCCCGTCGAGAAGCTCGCGACACTCCGCTTCCACCATCTCCGTACTTTCATCCGCAAACGGACCGCGGTCCCATTCGACCTTGAGCGCGCTTCGTCCTTTGAGCGCTGCCCACAGTGTTTCAGCCACGACCGCAACGGCACCGTGTAACAGCACTTCGCCGTCGTGGGCATCGTCGGGCCATTGCCGGTCGATCCTGATGACATCGAGAACGCCAGGAACTGCCCTGGTCGCAACATCGTCAAAGCTCAACGGGGTCCCTTTGAAGTACGGGCTGCGTATCAGGACGGCGTGCAGCATATCCGGCAACTCGCAGTCCTGTCCGAAGGTCATTGCACCGGTGACGATTTCGCGGCAGCCCTTTATCTTCTGGTATTTGCCGAGAATGCGAAACTCACTGGCATGCTTTAGTTCGACGCTATCGACATCTGCCAGTGCGACCGCCGCTTCGGCGAGTTCGCCGTATGCGACAGTCTGGTCGGTAGCATCATGAATGACGTAGCTATTCTCCGTTCGCAGTTCTTCCACTGGCACAGACAGGCGATTCGCGGCGGCGCGAACGAGGCGGCTGCGAACCTGCGCGCCCGCCTTGCGCAGGTAGCTGAAGTTCCTTTTTACGCTGCCGCTGCCGCCCGCGCCCTGATAGGCATGCGCGTAGTCCACGCCCTCGTACCCGGCATCACTGACGTCATCGCCGTCGCTGACCCTGCGCAACGACAGGGGCATCAACGCGACGTCTGTGCGTGCCCAGTCTGCGTCCAGTTCCTCTGCAATAATCATTGGCATGGAGGTGAACGTGCCTTGCCCCATTTCTGCGGTCGGTGCACCGATCGTGGTTGTGTTGTCGGGATTTATTCGAACGAAGACACCCAGGTTCCGGTTGCCTGCTGTATTCGATGTCGCGGCAGGCAGCGCATCGGTGTCCATGCATGACGTCAACGGGATGCTGGCGACAAGCGAGCCGCCAATCAGACTTACTTTTACAAACTCGCGCCGCCCGATGTTTTTCACCATCTGCCTCTCCGGTAGCCGTTGGATTTTCAGACCGGATTCGCGCGTTTTGCGAAGTCACGCAGTGACCAACGCAGGCTCGATTTCCTACAAGAATCCCGCTGAGCGCAGCGATTGTCGCATGGTTGTTGTTGGCTTGGGACTCGCTTTATCGCGCCTGTGCACGTTTCGTCGTGTTTGCACTGATCGACGCTGCCGCAGCCTCGGCTTCCATAAATGTATACGCCCTTATGGCACTGCAGATGATGCGTCGGTGATAAACTGATTGCCTGATGGAGGTCATAGTGTGATGCAAGAGCAGATAGCACAGCTTTCCGAGGCCTATCGGACTGCGACCGTCGCCCTCATCGCCGAGATCAGGCGCCATGAGTTAGTGCTCCTTGAGCACGCTCATGATGCGCAGGAGCCGCCTGATGTGGTGCAGCCTTATCGTACCGGATCGGGAAACTTCTGGATCGCGTTGGTTGACGGCAGTGTCATAGGCACTGTTGGTCTGGTGGACCTGGGCGGTGGTCAGGGGTGCCTGCAAAAAATGTATGTACATCCGGATTTTCGAGGCACGGGGACTGCGCTGCGCTTATTGAACACGCTTATCGGCTGGGCGGATTCCCGCCGCATACGAGAGCTATATCTCGGCACTTTTTACGAGAACCGTGGCGCCCGGAGATTCTATGAAAAACAGGGTTTCTCCAGAGTTTCCGAAGCTGCTGTTCCGACTGAGTGTCCGCGATCCAATCTGGAGAATTGTTTTTACCGTTACTCAATGGCTTCCCAGCATGCCGACTCGGTGAGTACATGTACGGAAAAAACACCCCGGACTACTCTCTGAGATCGCTGTGGCTAGAAACCGCCCTGTTTCTTCGAGTCATCGTACATCTTTGTCAGGAACGAGCGGATAGCGGGTTCGGCTTCTTCCCTGGTCATCAGTTTTTGTTTCTCAAGTACGATGGCCATATCCCTGATCGAGCGCTTGCCGTCGATCAGGGACATGATGAAGGAGTAAATTTGTGTCGTCATGGCCTGTTGTCGAAACGACGGACTCAGAGGTACCGCTTCCTTGCCGGTAACAACCCAGTCGGGCAATGCTTTGTGACGCGCCGGTTTTTCCGCGTCACGTTCCTTGTAAGCCGAAAACGAGAACACCCGTTCCTGGCGTCCATGGCGACTTGCCGGCGAACTCATGTAGGGAATGCTTGCCTGCGAAACATAGGGGTCGGAAAAGCCGTTCTCGGCAACGATCGCCTTGGTTTCCTCCGGGCTGTAGCGACGTGCGCGCGCGCGGTTCGAGAATGCCAGTGAGCCGAAATTGACCCAGCGACCGTTTTCCTTCAGCAGGTTGTTGATGCGTGCCGCAAACAGCGGCAGGTCTTCGCTGATGATGTCAATCAACCAGGGAGTAACGACGGTGTCGAAGCTTCCCGCCGGAAAGGGCGCTCGCAGTGCGTCACCGAACACGAGATGGAAATCGTCGCCCGCGGGCGCTGGTGCCGACAGTTTTCTAAGGACCGCGTCGTCTTCGAGGGCCAGCGGTGCGATGGGAAACTCGTACAGGCTCAGCTGTTCCCCGGAAGTAACGGCTTTTGCGACCAGCATCAGCAGCGGATTAAAGTCCATCACCACGGTCGTTTCGCAGTCGAGTTGCGTGTGTATGTCATACGCCAGTCGTCCTGCTCCCGCGCCCAGGACCAGCACCTTGCCCAGCGCAGCATGATCGTGCAGCACCGCCTGAACCTGTTTCAGCGAGGCCCGGTTCTCTTCGTCGCCCCAGGCCCAGTCGCGATGAATATTCGGATAATAGGTGTTGAGGCCCTGATCGGTCGGTAGTCGTGTGCGCAGCGCGAGGTAGCTTTCATAGTTGCCCTGCAGCGATTGAATTTCGACCGGGTGCAACAGTTTTTGCAGGGACCGTTTGTGGGACTCCAGCGATTTCCGGTAGCGCTCTACGCGGCGTTTTGAAAGTGCCGGCAGATCGTCGTTTTCGAGCTCCTTGTCCAGCCCCGCAATTTCATGGCCGAGTTGCTGCAGCGAAAACTGTAGTCTGCCGCGCCACTCACCCAGTGCTGCCTGCGGATCGGCGAACAGCCACGGCATGTCTTCAATTAGCGGGAAGTCGACCTTACATGCCTTGCAATGCAGTGTCGTGGCAGATGTCTCAAGCGGCGACTTGTCGCAGCGAGGGCAGGCGAGGAGGGCGTTCAGTTCGGTCATGGCATCGGATTATGCAACAAAAACGGCCAGTCGAATGAACGACTGGCCGCGATTTCCTGTGATTGCTTGACGGTGCGCTAAACCGGGTTGGCAATAACACCGTTGACGATTGGCGTGAAAGCCGTGAGCGCGTCCAGTTGCGCGGCTGAGTTGCCAAGTCCGTTGTTCGGGAACAGCGTGCTGAAGTTGCCCTGCTCGCCGTGCAGCGCCATGTAGTTCAACAGAATCGTGTTGACCAGCAGGTTGACGTTGTTTGCTGCCGGGGTTGCAGCGCGCATCACGGAGCCGCCAGCGTCCATCGCGCCGATTTGCTGGTGAACTGCCTGGATGTCCGGTGTCGCACCGATCAGCGTCGGCCTTCGCGTTGGATTGTAGACCAGGAAGAAGCCGGCAGCCGTGGAGGAGTTATCGCTGGACCACTCACCCTTGCCACGACCTTCCGCCGTATTGTCGATGGCGCCATTCGATGACAGCGAACCGTCGCTGAAGACATACATCATGACCGGCTTGTTCAGTCGCGCGGCGTACTCGAGTACGGCGCCCATGCAGCGTCCGGCACGGAAGTCCTTGACCTCGCCTTCGGCGCGTCGACCGCCGTGATAGTCGTAGCCACCCATCTCGATACAACCCGCGCCTGCGAAACCATTCATGACGAGCTTCATCACCGAAGCCGTCTTCTGGAATTCGCGAGCATCCCGACTGCCGTCGGTGAACTCCGCGGTTGTAAAGATCGCAGAGTCGTCGTCGGCGACGATTTCCGTATCGAGGGCCGGGTCAATCGGCGTGCCGCCAAAGCGCTCGGCAATATCGGCCGCCTTCAGGTAACCGCAGCGTACCGCCTGTTTGATGGCGGCGTCAGCAGCGATCTGCGTGTTGACGTTATTCATTTTCTGGTCGCTTAAGCGGTAAATCGATTCCATGACCGCGGTCGCGTCATTCTTGGAAAGAATGCCGACCAATTCGCCGGTATCAACCAGGTTCACAACGTCACTGGGTCTGTCGACCTTGGTCGGGCGCAGCTCGGGGTCGAACAAAGACGCGGGTAACATCGAGTTGCCGCCAGAGTCCGTGTTCTCTGAACCGGCCAGCGTCAGGATAGAACCCTTGGCGCCGGCGCGGGCAATACCGTACATCGGGTTATGCGGATTGTTACCCGTGTCGTTATCGGACCGCGCGGGTATCACGGCACCGTTGATGTTGGTTTCCCGACCGGGTGTCAGGCTCGTCATGATGCCGCGGCGAAAGGCGCTGTCAAGATGAAAGCCCAGGCCGAGGTCGAAGTTGGCAAACGGATCGCCGTTGGCGTCATTGAGGCCCGGGACCATATCGCCCGGCAAGCCCATCTTTTCGTAGCCTGCCGTGCTCAGGAAGTCGCTTTGACCACCTGCCTGGCCGACCAGAACGTTGGAGCCCGAGATATTCGCGCCACCGGCCAGATCGAAGCAGATGAACGGAATCTTGCCGGCGCCATCGGTGATCTGACAAGGCGTTGCCAACAGGCTGTCCAGGTCGCCGGACAGCTGCGACATTGCGGACTGGGGGAACATGCTGAGCACCCCACCGCCGACCGTGTACGCCGCACCCGTCATGAAGCCCTGCGATACAAACTGACGTCGCGTGACAGGACGCGGATGATCTCCGTGAAGCTGCGGCGCATCCCAGTGCCGTGCATTTCGTTTCTTAGTCATCTTGGTATTCCCTTTAAGTCCTGTCTTTACTGAACCAGCGTGGCTGCGCTACCGAGGATGGCGGCACATGCACCTTTGGCGATCGCGCGCGTGTCACTGGAACCCGCGAGTAATCTGTCGATGAGATTGTCCGGACGATTCCCGGCTGCCGGGAAAGCGGCAACCTCGTCGTAGACGCTCGTGTAGCTCGGTTGCGATGCTAATTGCACACCACCCGAAGTCTGGCCAACCGCACGTGCTATCAGCGGATCTACGAAGTTATTACGATTCGCGACGCTGAATGCTGTTGCTGCCGGCTGGTCGAAGTCAAAGCCAGTCCAGATAACAGCCTCTGCATCCGGGTTCGGATTCGCATTGCTGCCTATCGCTGCATCGCAGTACTGAATCGCGAGCTGTGCGATAGCGACCTGGTGCGACGACAGGAAGGTGCTGACATCTTCTACAGCCGGCAACGACTGGCGCAATTCCTGGAAGGTCTCATCCACCGGGAACGAGCCGTCCGGGTATTGGGTCAGCGGATCGACTTCGAGAATCGACGCATAACTCGCGGCGATTTCATCGAAGGTACGAACGCCGATGCGCGAAGCCGGGTCCAGGTTGGTCGGTGTGATCACCAGCATCGGATCCTCCGGCCTGTTGTAGAGCGTGCCATCGAGATCGTCGAAGGTCAGGAAGAACTGGTCGTCCTGCGGGCCTTTTTCCAACGGGATAACGGCACCGAGCGGCGACAGTGGCTGTCCGAGTTCTTCGAACAGGGCAGCGCTAAGCGTCTGGTCCATGTTCGCGTACGATTGCCCGAGTGACACTTCCTGTCCGTTCATTGCCAGGTGCAGCCCCTTCATCGGAATGCCTTCCGGATTCGAACTGTCGAGCGTTATGAAGTGCGGCTTGTCGAACAGGTAGGCGAACGTATCGAACTGCTGTGCTTCGAACAGAACGAAAGACGTATCGGCAGTTGCTCCTATGCGCGCAGAGATATCGAACAGCATGTAGAAGCGTTCGCCGACGCCGGCGTCAAAGTTTTGTGTAATCTGCTCCTGCGTCAGGGCGCGACGGTGAACCGCCGCCAGGCGGAAAGTACCCTCCCAGACGGCATCGCCGGATGCCTCGTTGCCAAGCACGACGGCAAAAGTGTCCTGCCAGTCGATCAGTGTACCGCCTGGTACCGCATCGGCGTTCGTGACCAGTTCGCCGTTCACATAGATGCTGCGGCCGTTGATCGGGTCGTAGTTCGCGACGACGTGCTGCAGCGTTGCCTGCAGTATCTCGTCGGCCGCCGGCGTTGACAATGCCGGATCGCCGTTCAGGCTGGTTTCGTTGGTGCGCAGCAGGAAGTCGTAATCGTACAGCGTCTGCTGCAGCGTAAAGTTACGCGTGGTCGTACCGGCGGAGTAGCTGACTATCGGCGTCATCTCCTGCGTAACGTTGGCCGGAATTACCCAGGCCTCAATCGCAAATTCACCGGACTCCTGCAGAATACTGTGCAACTTCTGACTGGCAGTTGTCGAGCCCTGGGCTTTACCGGGGCCCTGCGCCGCGTTGGCGCCAATCGAGATACCCCAGCCGCCGAACCAGCTGACATCGCCGGAAAAGTTCAGGTCGATGGCGGGGTCGACACCGCTGGTATCGTAAGCTGTCAGGCCGCTGCCGGTCTGGAACTCCCAGAGTGCGACCTGCGCATCTTCGTAGCGATTGCCGCCCGATGCCAGCGTGCCGTCAACGAGGCGAATAGCCCGACTCGTTACCAGGTTCGGGTCGACGACGGTTGCGCTAATGCCGTTGGCAAACGCGGTCATCGCCGCGAGCATCTCGGTTTCCGCGGTCGGGCAGTCGTTATCCCAGCAGTTGTGGGACTCGCCCGAAATCGCGGGGTTCGGACTGACTTTGACGACAAAGCGTGAGCTGCCCGGTGAGTCGAGATTGATTTTCGATTTCGCCGCTTCATAAGCGACCGCAACGTCCGTGTCAGCGAAGTACGGCTGCTGTGCGGTAGCGGACTCGGAGCTATGACAGCCCGAGCAGTACTGCGCCAGTATCGGTGTGTAGACGAGTTGCTCGAACGACGTCGGGTCGACCGGGAAGTTCTTGCTGTCGGCAGGATCCTGCGACACAGGTGGCGTTAGCACAATCTGGCGTCCACCGCCGGCTGTGGTACCCACCCACTTCTCGATCCACGTAGTCATAATGGAGCCGCAGACGGCAGGGTCTTCTACCCAGCAGTTGTGTCGCTCCGTCGTGGAGCCGACTTTGGCTACGATCTCGGACTGCGACGGCTGGTTGACATCAACTCTTGTCAACGCAGCATCGTAAGCGAGATTCACATCGTCGTTGCGAACGAACATCGGTAACTGGCCGACCACTTCGTTATGGCAGCTGCCGCAACGATCTGTCGTTTTCGCGTTACCCCAAAACTCCTGCTGAAACTTGAGGACGTCAGCGTCGCGCGCGGCGGGGCCGGCGTACGGTGCATCGTTGGTGGGGCCCTGGTTCAAAGAGGTCGGGTTGTCGGTTGTCTGCGCGCCGCCGCCACATGCCGCGAGAAATACGCTCGCCGACAAGATAACAGCGCTGCCACGCAGCAGTTTGATCAGCCGGGCCTTGCTAGCAATTCCGATTGCTTTAGTCATTGTCATGTCTCCCTACAGGCCCATGCAGTGTGCGGCCGTATCGGCGAACACCTGCTTCATGCGGTAGCCGCTTCCGCGGAACGTGGTAATAATTTCATCGACCTTGGCGCGATCTGTCGGATCTTCCGGTGCGCGCAGACATACGGCACGGAATACCTTCTTTACCTGGCATGCTGCGAAGGCGTGACTGTTGCCGAGCTCTTCACCCAGCGATTTCGCGCCCTGGCCGCTGCCGGGCAGTGCCGCATCGAAACCGAGGTACGAGTTCTGGCCCCTGCGCCAGTAGTTATCCCAGCTGTCATCCGGCGTGCGGAATCCCGGTGGGAAGTTCAGGTCGTTGTTGAAATACTTGGCCTGTACGGTGCCCGGCGTGTACTGCAGCGCACCGCTGGTCTCGTCGTAGTTGTAATACGCGTATGCCTGAGCCATCGGGTCCATGCCCGTATGACAGCCGATGCAGTTATTCAGGAACAGGCGACTGTCACCACCCGGGCTGCGGCTGACGTCCTGACGAATACGGTCAGGAGGCAGAGCGGGATCGTGCATCTGCTCCATGTCATTACACAAATGATTGAGCAGCGTGAAACGAAACATGGCGCGATTCGTGCCAGCGATAAAGAATGCTTCGGACGCTGCTCTTGACGTAACGACGCCCGCAGCGGCGTTCGCCGGCAGACCGTTGACCGACGACTGCGTCGCGAATTGCAGGTCGTCGCGCAGGTTAACGTTGCCGGCTTCGAGTTGCTCGTAGTGCGCATTGCTGTTCGCCGACGGTTGTGCTGTGACCACGCCCGGTCGGCCTACATAAGTAATGTCACGGGACAACAGTTCATTAAAAGGCTCATTGTCGCGGATCATGCCGATCACCGTCGCGATGTAGTCATTTAAGGGCACAAACACAGACTGGTCTCGATTCGTCCACGGTGCGGCAAAGTTCTTCAGCGTCACGTTGTAGAAGTTCTTGTTGTCCATGGCGATATAGGCGGCGCACTCCGCAGCCGGATTGCTGCCGGTCAACGTGTAAGACGCACACGCCGGGTTGCTACCCTGCATTGCGCTTTCCAGCTCTGCCATGACCGTAGCCGTCGGCGGGACGCCGGCGAGTCGATCGTGAATCTGCTTGGCCTGCTCCCTTGGACCCGCGTTAACCGGTACTGCGAGAGCAGTGCAAAGCGCTGCTGTCAACGTAATGCGAGACAAGATTCCGAAAACGTCGTCCATGTGTTTTTTCCACATCCTGTTATTCATATCGTTTCTGCTCACGAGTCGTTTAAGTGTTGAGCGTGGCCGCCAAATGCTGCCAAACTTCTTGTTGATTCTCCGTGAAAGCACTCACAGTCCTTCGATTTACTTGTTAGTCGGTTACTGCGAAAACCGGAGACTCGTAAGCTACAAAGCAAGTGCTGTGCCAGTCTTGAGCTGAGGTGGAAAATACCTCTGTAAAGGCATTTAAAACAACAACTTATGAGTCCATAGCCTGACTGTCGAGATATCGCGATATGTAAACTGACTGTCGGCAGTTCCGCACAAGTGAATCGGGCACTGGAGCTTAAGCTACTGATTTGGAAGGCACGTGCAACTGTCGCCGAAGAGAGACAGCCGGACAGCTTGTGGCACTTCCAAACAACAACACTGTAGACGACAAAGCTGACGTTGGTTCTCACTGTGGCGGGAAAAGTACAAGAATCGGCGCGCGAATTTTTTCTTATGGAACCGAATGCGAATACCACACGTGTAAGGCTGTATCGAGTGGCGATTCATCTTCAAAACACTTATGTGTCGTGCTTTTGAGACATTACATCGCGGCCGTTGCCTCTCATATAATTAGCTTGAGAGAAATTGTACTGTGGCATTGACCAAGACGTACTTCCGCGGTTTGTGATCGCGTTAACGGTATGTCGACGACGTTGCGTCGTACCCTGCCACGATGACCCGAGGTGAGAGCTATGAACAGGCTATCGCAACACGAAAAAAATGGAACTGCAGGATTTGCGACCAGGATGGTCGCGTTGTCGATGGTGACTGTTCTGATTGGCGCGTGCAGTAAGGGCGATGGCGTCCAGATAGGAACGGGACAAGACCCGGATCCTGTCGTCATCGATTTCCCCATCGCGTATATCAAGGCTCCGATTCCAACCGATGACAACGGTGTTTTTGAGCAGCAGGACCTGCGCCAGCAGATTACTTTCGATTTCGGTGCTGACCTGTTTTTCCGTGATCGTGCTTCGGTGAGCGCCGAACCCGTCAATATCACCGGTGAACTGACGCAGGGCCTTGCGGCAATCCGCGATGTTGAAATCGACTACGACGGTAGTCGCCTGTTATTCGCGATGCGTACGCCCTTCGATATCAATGTCGACGAAGAAGACCAGGTCGCAACCTGGAACATCTGGCAGTACACCTTTGAAACCGCCGTGCTGGAAAGAGTGATTCCCTCCGATCTCACGGCTGAGATCGGTCATGACATCATGCCGAAGTATCTGCCGGATGGACGGATCATCTTTTCCTCCACACGCCAGACGCAGTCGCAGGCGTTGCTGCTGGACGAAGGTAAAGGCGGTTTCCCGGCGATGGATGAGGATGAGGAAGAGTTCGCCTTCAATATTCATATCATGAATGACGACGGCAGCAGCGTTAAGCAAATCACTTTCAATCAAAGCCACGATCTGGACCCGTCGGTTCTCGATAGCGGACAGATTGTCTACAGCCGCTGGGACCATAATCAGAGTAACAACGCCGTCAATCTGTATCGTATGAATCCCGACGGTTCTGATGGCGAGCTGTTATATGGGCAGCTGAGCCATGACACTGGCCCGAACGGTGAGACAATCCAGTTCATGCAGCCACGTCAGGTCGAAGATGGTCGCGTCATGGTGCTGGCACGTCCATTCACGAATACCGAGGGCGGCGGCGAACTGATGTTCATCGATACGCCGCAGTACCTCGAGAATACACAGCCGACGAAAGACAATATCGGCGTTTTGACGGGGCCGGCGCAGGCGGATGCCACTATCAACGAGGTATCGACCGTGCCAGGTGCTCCCTCGCCGGGCGGGCGTTATTTTTCCGTCTACCCTATACAGGACGGCACGAATCGACTCATGGTCAGCTGGAGTCAGTGCCGCTTGACCGAGATACTGCCGGACGATGGCGATCCCGAAACTCTGGATCAGCGTATCGTCGCCTGCACGGAAGACAACCTGCAAAATGTCCTGGTGATCGATCCGAACAACCCGGCGACACCGGTCGTCGGCGACTTTATTGTTGCACAGCCGCTATACGGTATCTGGATTTACGATCCCCGCGACGATACTCAGTTGCCGATCGTCGCTGGTGAGGAAGGTTTCATGTTTACCGAAATCGTCTCCGCCGATCCGCGCCCGACGCCGCCTGTCGTACTGGACGGGTCGAATAATTTCGCGTTTGACCCAACGCTGTTCGACAACGGCGAAGCGGTTCTGAATATTCGCAATGTCTACGATTTCGACGGCGCGTTTCTGCCCGGCATCGATGTTGCCGCACTGGCCGATCCGCTGCAGACGCCGGCCGCCGATCGGCCGGCCCGATTCCTGCGCATCGAAAAAGCCGTGTCGCTACCGGACGAAGACTTGCGGGACATTGATAATACTGCTTTCGGTGTCACGACCGCCTTCGGTATGAAGGAAATCGTCGGCTACGCGATGATCGAGCCCGACGGTTCCGTTATCACCAAGGTTCCTGCTAATGCGGCGCTGATGGTGAGCGTCGTTGACGAGGACGCTATGCGTATTACGCAGCGTCATCAGAACTGGTTATCGGTGCCTGGTGGGCAGGAACTCTCCTGTAACGGTTGTCACGATGCCAACAGCGGTGTTTCGCATGGCCGTATCGATGCATTTGATAGTGCTTACGCCGGAGCGCAGACGGCCGGTGTCGCGTTTCCCAATACCGATCCCCAGTGGTTTGTGGGTGACGTGGGCGAGACGATGGCCGAGGTGCGTGCGCGTATTACCTGCGCAAACGATGGTTGTTCGTCGATTGAACCGTCGATGAACGTTATTTATCGGGACGTCTGGACGGCCGACCCGGTGGTCGCGGCAAACAATGTGGACATCGACTATCTGTACACGGATCTTACCTCTGCTCCGCCGACGTCGCTGTCCTGCCAGGCTGACTGGCAGTGGAACTGCCGTAGCGTCATTAACTACGAGACCGTTATCCACCCGCTGTGGAATCAGCCGCGCGTGGTCATGGTCGACGATGGCGATCCGACAACTCCGGACGTGCCGCTGCTCGATGTAAATGGCCTGCCGGTCAACAACAATTGCCTGAATTGCCACACACCGGTTAATCCTGCGGACAACACGCCCCGGGTGCCTGCCGGGCAGCTGGAACTGCAAGATGGCCAGTCAGTGGACGAAGCGGATCACTTTCATGCCTATCGCGAGCTGTTAGTTGCTGATAACCTTCAGGTTGTAGAAAATGGCGCGCTGGTGGATGCGACTCAGGTTATTGGTCAGGATGTCGACGGAAACGATATCCTGGCTCCGATTCCGGTTGCATCGCCGGCTTCAATTGGCGGCGCAAGGGCTTCGAGCGATTTCTTTGACCGATTCAACGATCCTAACGATTCCATTCACTTCAATATTTTGTCCAGAGCGGAGCAGCGTCTCGTCGCGGAATGGTTGGATATCGGAGCCCAGTATTACAACAATCCATTCGACGCTCCGGCAAACTAGCGGCGCCTGGCTTGCATGCCTGGTAGCCGTCGTACTGCAGATTTTTCTGGCGGCACAGGTTCATGCTGATGATAACTATCGAACCGTAACGGTCGCGGATCCGTATCTGGAGATGCGCACCGGTCCGGGGCGTGGCTATCCTATCTTCAACGTTGTCGATCGTGGCGAAAGTGTCGACGTCATCAAGCAGCGCACCGAGTGGTATCAGGTGCGTGCGGCGAATGGCAAAGAGGGCTGGGTAGCACGCGAGCAGATGGAGTTGACGCTGCAACCCGACGGCAGCCCGGTCAGTTTCGATGAGGCCGGGATCGAGGATTTTACGAACGCCAAGTGGGAAACCGGCCTGTTGGCCGGTGACTTCGGTGGCGCGAATATCATTTCGCTGTACGGCGGTTATTCGTTGAATCCCAATGTGTCGGTTGAACTCTGGGGTTCGCAGATTCTGGGCAACTTCTCGAACGGCTGGATGGCCAGTGTGAATGTCGTTCATGAGGCATTTCCGGAGTGGCGGATATCGCCATTTTTTACGCTGGGTGCGGGTGCCATTCATACGGAGCCCAAGTCGACCATTATTCAAGGTGAGGATCGCACCGATCAGATTGGACATGTCGGTGGCGGTTTCCGGATTTATGCGACGCGACGATTCTTGTTGCGGGCCGAATACAAGAGCTACGTGGTTTTCACGAGCCGTGACGAAAATGAGGAAGTAGAAGAATGGAAAGTCGGTTTCGCGTTCTTTTTCTAAGTATCGCAATCGTCAGCCTGCCAGGCTGCGCGGCGACGAAGAATCTGTTCGGCTTTGGTAACGAAGCGGCACCGCCGCCGTCTGCCGAACCGCCTGGTCAGGTGATCGACCCCCAGGTCGAGCGCCGGGAAATTAAGGAGCCGGCGATTGATCGCGAGGACTTCGAGATTGGCGGCTATGTCGGCATCATGGGTATCGAGGACTTCGGTTCCGACGTTTCCTATGGTGTGCGTCTTGCGTATCACATCACCGAAGGTTTTTTCGTTGAAGGTACCGTCGGCCAGTCCGAGGGCGGTCTGACCAGCTTCGAGATATTGTCGGGTGGCGCGCGACTCATTACCGATAGTGAGCGCACGATGACTTACTACAACCTGAACCTCGGTTACAACATTCTCCCTGGCGAGGTATTTATCGGCGAGGGACGCGCATATAACACAAACTTATATCTGATCGCGGGACTGGGCTCAACGCGTTTCGCCGGCGATGACCGATTCTCGGTGAATGTGGGCGCCGGCTACCGTTTTCTGTTGACCGATTCCATAGCTTTGCACCTGGATTTTCGCGATCACTTATTCGATATCGACCTTCTCGGTGAGGAGAAGACGGCGCACAATCTTGAAGGCCATCTCGGTCTGACGGTGTTCTTCTGAGGCAGAGGTCACGGTTCGGGACGGTGCGCAACGATAAAGTAGCAGCATGACTTTGAGGACAGCAACGATGAAAACAAGGCCAGTTGGACGAATTGCGTTGGCACTGCTGGTGCTGATAGGACTCTCGGCGTGTGGGCCCATCGAGCCCTGGGTCAAGCCCTATGAACGTGACAAGCTCGCCGATCCGATCATGGCGCTGGACGGTGATGCCGTCTCGACCTCGTACATCCAGCACGTTTACGAAGCCCGAGAGGGCGCGCGCGGCGGTGAAGGTGCTGCCGGCGGCGGCTGCGGCTGTAACTAAAGAGCCGGTGACCCGCATGAGCTTACGACGCGTATCTCTGATAACTCTGCTGCTGGCGATGAGCGCGAGTGCATTCGCGGGTGTGTTGCCGGACGATCGTGCCGATGTTCTTTATCATCTTTATGACGGCGGTGGTGTCGAGATCGACGGTCCGTCGGTTCTGGTGCGCAAAAAAGTCGGCAAGAGCGTTTCGGTCGTCGGTAACTACTATGTGGATATGGTGACTTCCGCCTCAATCGATGTGATCACAACGGCCAGTCCGTACACGGAAGAGCGTAAACAGTGGTCGCTGGGCGCGGATTATCTGCGCGGCAATACGACGATGCGCCTCAACTACACCAGCAGTGAAGAGTCCGACTACGACGCGGAGACGATTGGTTTTTCCGTTAGCCAGGATATGTTCGGCGACTTAACGACTCTGACGCTGGGTTATGCGGTTGGCGACGATCTCGTTCGCCGTTCAGACGACCCGCTGTTTGAGCGCGATCTCGACAAACAGATCTACAGTGTCGGTTTGACGCAGATCCTGACAAAGAACCTGATATCGACCCTTAACTTCGAGACTCTGACGGAGGAGGGCTTTCTCAACAATCCCTATCGTTCAGTTCGCTATGCCGACGCCGGCACGGCGCTGGGTTACAGCTTCGAGCCGGAACTGTATCCCAATACGCGTACCAGCAACGCGCTCGGCATACGCGCGCGCTACTTTCTGCCGTATCGTGCGGCCATTGAGGGTGAGTACCGTTACTTTATCGATACCTGGGACATCGAGGGACATACAGCGTCGCTAACCTACATACATCCGTGGCGGGATTTTACGTTCACCGGAAAATTCAGGCTCCACGATCAGACAGGTGCGCATTTCTACAGCGACCTGTTCTCGCGGGCGCAGGCGACGAACTTCCGCGGCCGGGACAAGGAAATCAGCGCGTTGACGAGCTACACGTTCAAGCTCAAGGTGGCGTATGAATTCCTGAACGATGATGGCAACAACTGGTGGTTTCTGAAGAAGGGTAAAATCTCGGCGTCGATCGATATGTTGCGTGTCGACTACGACGAGTTCTCCGATCTTACGGCACTGGCGCCCATTGGCAGTGAGCCGCTGTATCAACTCGAGGCGGATATCATCCAGGTGTTCGTCTCCTTCTGGTACTAAGCCGCCCGCTACGGTAAACAGTGGTGTTAGGATGTGCTCCGGGTTAAACGGAGACCTTGTCCATGGCAACTCCTGTCATCGTCATCCTGATGCTGATCATGGTAGCGGGCGTGTTCATCTACAATCGCCTCGTTCGCGGCCGCAACCGTGCGAATACCGCATGGAGCGATATCGACGTTCAGCTACAGCGCCGCCACGATCTCATTCCCCGGCTGGTCACGGCCGTGGACCAGTACGCAAAGTACGAACGGGCGACGCTTGCGGCTGTCACCGAGCTGCGTGCCGAAGCGATGCGTACGGCAGACGTTCGCACCCGCGGAGCGGTTGAGGAGAAACTCGGTGCCGGCCTCGGGAAGATCATTGCGCTGGCCGAGAACTATCCGGACCTCAAGGCGAACGAGAACTTTCTGAAGCTGCAGGGCGAGCTCGTTGAAACAGAGAACTACCTGCAATTTGCCCGGCGTTATTACAACGGCTCTGTGCGTGATTACAATACGATGACGGAGACGGTTCCAAGCAATTTTGTCGCCGCCTGGTTTCGCTTCGAACAGAGAGACTTTTTCCAGAAAACGTCGGACGATGCTGCGAATGTACCGTTGGTCAAACTGGGGTCGATTGAATGAAGCTGTGTACAACGGTGTTCCTGTTACTGCTGCTGAGTACGGCCTATTCCGACGAGCGTATCCTGAGCTTTCACAGTGACGTGCAGGTTTTTGCCGACGGCATGATCGAAGTGACGGAGACGATTCAGGTGCAGGCCGAAGGCCAGCAGATCCGTCGCGGTATCTATCGGGATTTTCCGGTCGAATACCAGGACCGTCTCGGCAACAACTACGAAATCAGCGTCGAGGCGCTTTCAGTACTGCGCAACGGTTCGCCTGAGTCTTTTCATACGGCCAGGCAGCGGCGCGATATCAGGGTCTACTTCGGTAGTTCCGATCGTTTTATTGAGCCGGGTGTTCACACCTACACGTATCGCTACCGCGCTAACCGCATGCTGGGCTTTTTCGAACACCACGACGAGTTGTACTGGAACGTCACCGGAAACCGCTGGGCCTTTCCCATCGACAAAGCAAGCGCAACCGTAACGCTGGGCTTCGATGCACCGCGCGACGGGATAATTGTCGACGCCTATACCGGTAGATTCGGTTCAACCGCCCAGGAGTACAGTCGCCGACTGGATGAGGCGGGCGCCGTACATTTTCGTGCCAATAAACCCCTGCCGGCCGCTCATGGGCTGACCATCGTAGTTGGCTGGCCTAAAGGCCTGGTCGTTGAGCCCAGTCAAATGCAGCGCATCTTGTGGCTGTTGAGCGACAATCGTAATGTGCTGATCGCGACACTCGGGTTCTTATTGCTGCTCGCTTACTACATCCCGGTCTGGCACAAGTACGGTAAAGATCCGGATGCCGGCGTCATCGTCACCCGGTACGAACCACCAGCGAATTTCTCGCCGGCGTCTCTGCGCTATATCCGGCAGATGTACTACGACAACAAGACCATGACCGCCGGCATAGTCAGTCTCGCGGTCAAGGGGTATCTGCAGATCAGGAACAAGAGTGGCAGCCACGTGCTGAAGAGGCTGGATTCCGATCTGGCGCGGCCGGCACTGGCGGCAGGTGAGAGCGAGTTATTCGCTGCGCTGTTTACCGAAAGCCGTTCGGTAACGTTGAAGCAGCTCAATCATGAGGTACTCGGCGCGGCTCGAACTGCGCATGAAAACTCACTCAAGGATGACTATAAGCGCAAATACTTTCGAACCAACGGTGGCTTGAATATTCCCGCGATAATCATCGTCCTGGTATCGGCAGGCATCGCGCTGGCGTCCGGCAACGGGCCGACAGTACTATCGATCGCTGTGATCGTGCTGATGGTTCTGACCATGGTCTTCTTCGCGATCGTCCTCAAGCGGCCAACGATCAGGGGCCGCAAGCTGCTCGATGAGATGCTGGGTTTTAAGGACTATCTGGAGGTCGCGGAAAAAGAGGAACTTAATCTGCGCAACCCTCCTGAGAAAACACCGGAGTTGTTCGAAAAATTTCTGCCGTTCGCGCTGGCCCTGGAGGTCGACCAGGAATGGTCGGAACGTTTCGCGGCTTTGCTGGCGTCGATTCGCAGTCCGGACGGCAGGCCCTACCAGCCGTCATGGTATGACGGTCGCTGGAGTTCGTCGAACCTTGCGAAGGCGACCAACAGTCTGTCGGGCGGCCTCAATACTGCGGTCAGCTCGTCGGTCACTCCGCCGGGCTCGTCGTCAGGCGGTGGTGGTGGCGGGTCCTCCGGCGGCGGCGGAGGCGGTGGTGGAGGTGGAGGTTGGTGATGAAAAACGTATTCGGAAAGACAATCGTTGCAAGTACCGTGGTGTTCGCGCTGGCAGCGTGCAGCGAAACAAGCCGGGAGCTTGTTACCGATCCTGCGGACCGGGTTTTTCTCGACGGTGCGATCTACACGGTAGATGGCGAGCGCAGCTGGTCTGAGGCTGTCGCGACAGACGGCGGCCGAATCGTCTACGTCGGAGACAATGCCGGTGCGCGGGCTTTCATCGGCGATGCGACGCAGCTTGTCGAACTCGACGGTCAGATGATGTTGCCGGGTTTTCACGATGCGCATACACATATTCTGATCGGGGTTATGGCAGACGAGGAATGCGACCTGCTGCGCATCGAAACCCGCGAGGAAGTCGCGAAAAAACTGCAGGAGTGTCAGAGCATCGACGGCCTCGGAGAGGACGGCTGGTTGATCGGTGGTGGCTGGGGAGAGTGGCTGTGGCCGGAGGCGAACCCGCAAAAAGGCCTGCTAGACATACTGTATCCGGATCGGCCGGTGTATCTCGAGTCTTCGTTCGGCCACGCCGGCTGGGCAAACAGTCGCGCACTGGAAATCGCCGGCATCGACGGCGAAACGGAAAATCCGCCGGCGGGGATTATTGAGCGCGACCCGGAAACAGGGGAGCCCAGTGGCACGCTGCGAGAATCGGCGATGATGCTGGTCAAGAACATCATTCCGGCGCTGACACTGGAGCAAGAAACCAAGCGGGTACGCGCGGGCGTGGCGTTGGCGAACTCGGTTGGCATCACGGCAATCATAGAGCCGGGCCTCAACGACGAACCAATGCGTCCGGTGGTCAGCCTGGCCGATGCCGGCGAGCTGAGTCTGCGCACGGTCGTATCGCTGTCATCCATCGGCTGGAATGCCGGCGTTTTCGGTGACGAGGTGTTCGATTACCTCGCCACCCGGGAACAATGGCGGCGGCCCGACATCGACGTGGACTCCGTGAAGATCTACATGGACGGAGTGATCGAGTACGGCACCAGTCCGTTGCTCGAGCCCTACGCAGACGAGAAGTATGGGTCCGGTGAGTTTTTCTACGAGCAGGCTGTCGTCAACGACTATTTTCAGCGCTTCGACGCGATGGGTTTGCAGATTCATGTGCACGCCATCGGCGATGCCGCAATTCGTCGTGCGCTGGATGGTTTCGAAGCCATGCGCGCAGCGAACGGAGTGTCCGGTAATCGCCACCAGATTGTGCACCTGCAGCTGATTCACGAAGACGACCGGCCAAGATTCGGCGAGCTCGATATCGGCGCCGTGTTTCAGTCGCTCTGGGCCTACCCTGACGATGCTGCCATGGAACTGGACGTGCCGATGCTCGGTGAGGAGCGCACCTGGCAGATGTACCCGCTGGCCAGCATCCAGGCGTCGGGCGGACGACTGGTCGGCGGCAGCGACTACTGGGTGACCGACATCGACCCGTTGCTCGCCATCGAAACCGCGATCACCCGGCAAGATCCCTGGTCGAATACGGGGCCGGTGCTCGACGCAACAGAGCGTGTCGATCTCGAAACGATGATCGCGGCCTATACCATCAACGGTGCCTACCAGATGAAGCTCGAAGACCAACAGGGCTCGATCGAGGTCGGTAAACGTGCCGACCTCGTCGTACTCGATCGGAACCTGTTCGACATTCCGCCGTCTGAGATCAGTGATGCGAAAGTTATGATGACGATTTTTGACGGCCGTACCGTCTACCAACCGGACCAGGAATGAACCAGCCCGCCTATCGCCGACGACCGACCAACGGCAGCGCAATCCCCGACATCATTTTCTTCCTGCTGATCGCGAACGGACTCGTGTTTGCGGCGCAGTGGGCAATGCCCCGGGAGATGTTCGGCCTGTTTGCGCTGTTTCCGCTCGAGGACACACGCTTCATGCCCTGGCAGCTTGTCACCTATGGTTTCATGCATAGCCAGCGCACGATGATGCACATCATCTTCAATATGCTGATGTTGTGGATGTTCGGCCGGGAACTGGAACTGATCATGGGCCCCCGTCGATTCCTGACCTATTACATGACCTGCGTCGTTGGCGCAGGCATTGTGCAGCTGCTGGTCGGCGTAATTCAGGACGGTAGTGCACCCACGATCGGTGCCTCGGGCGGTGTTTTGGGTCTTCTGCTTGCCTACGGCATGGCGTTCCCCGAGCGCCGCGTCATGCTGTTGTTTCCACCGATCCCGATAAAGGCGAAATACTTCGTCATTCTGCTTGGCCTTTTCGAGTTGTCCATGGGCTTTAGTGGCATTGACAACGGCATCGCCAATTTCGCCCATCTCGGTGGTATGATTTTCGGCTTCGCGCTCATCAAGCACTGGGGCCGGCGAGGAGGCCGTTGACATGAATACGATCACTGCTCTTATCATCGCCACGGCGTTCCTGGTTATGATCCCGGGGCCGAATGTGGCGCTAATCGTTGCCAACAGTCTGCAGTCCGGTTTTCGAGCGGGTGTAATGACCGTGCTGGGAACGACCGTCGGCGTGGCTATCCAGCTGGCCATCGTCGTTGCCGGGCTGGCGATCGTGGTCGAAACAGCGGCGAATGCGCTGCACTGGATTCGCTGGGCAGGCGTTATCTACCTGATCTGGCTGGGGATTCGCACCTGGCGGACGCCCGCCAGCGATCTGAAGGTGGTCGAAGCTTCGCCGACCGCGTTTCTTCGCGGCTGCATGCTTGCGGTCATCAATCCCAAAACACTGCTGTTCAACGCCGCGTTTCTACCGCAGTTTGTCGGTGACGGCTCGGTCGGCCGTTTCGCCCTCGTCGGTGGTGTTTATTTGCTCGTCATCTTCCTCGGTGATGTGCTGTGGGCGCTTTTCGCGAGCTCGGCCCGTTCCCTGCTGGGACGTTACGTTCACTGGCGAAACTACATCACGGGTGCGTTCCTGACGGCTGCGGGTATCGGGCTTGCCATGTCACGTCGTACCTAGATAGCAACCTTTTGGGCGTTTGCCGCATCTAAACGGGGTCTACATAGGGGATTATCATGACCATCAAGCGCAGAGATTTTCTAAGTACGGTCGCGGCGGGCAGTGCGATTGTCACGCTGCCGGGCTTTCTTTCCGGCTGCGGCGTGCAAACAGCGACGGCGATCGCTTCCGCTACGCCGGAAAACCCGTTCATGGAGTGGTTTGGCGTCGATCAGGCGGTGGCCGCCCGGGTGATGTCGGAACTGACGTCGCGCGGTGCCGATACCGCGGATCTTTACTTCCAGCATACGCGCAGCAACCATCTGACGCTGGAGGACGGTATCGTCAGCAAGGCGAACTCGGGTATCGAGCAAGGGGTTGGCCTGCGTGTGGTTATCGGCGATCAAACGGGCTATGCCTTCACCGAGGACCTGACCTTGGCCTCCATGCTGGCGGCGGCGCGAACGGCCTCGGCCATTGCCTCGGGATCGAGGGTCGTTACACCACAGTCGTTTAATCCGCTCGAAAGCGGCGATTTGTACACAACCAGCGTGCCGTGGGCAGACGTCGGCGTTGATCAGAAGCTGCCGGTCATGAAGTTCATCGAGCGCACCGCAAAATCCAGGGACCTGGCGATCGAAAAAGTCGCTGTGTACTGGGCCGATGCCGACGAGCGAGTGATGATCGCAACGCTGGATGGCAAGCTCGTTACCGACCACAGGCCGATGGCCAGAGCGACGGTCGTTGTTACCGCGAAGAAGGGAGATGAAACGCAGACCGGCTACGCCAACATCGCAGCACGCGAGGAATTTTCCTGGTTTTCGGAAGATCGTCTCACGACGATGATTGACGAGGCAGTCGATCGAACAATGATCCAGTTCGAGGCGATTCGACCACCGGCTGGAGAAATGCCGGTCATTCTTGCCTCCGGTGCCAGCGGCATATTGCTGCACGAGGCAATCGGGCACGGTATGGAGGCAGACTTCAATCGCAAAGGGACCAGCATCTACTCGGATATGATCGGCAAAAAGGTGGCAGAACCTTTCGTCACCGTCGTCGACCAGGCCGATATTCCACGCGAACGCGGCGCGCTCAATTACGACGATGAGGGTAACAAGGCCGGAAGGACTGTAATGGTTGAGAACGGTATCCTGAAATCCTATTTGCATGACCAGATCAGCGCGGCGCAGTACGGTATCGCGCCGACAGGCTCGGGGCGGCGCGAGTCCTACCAGTACTCGCCAATGCCGCGTATGAGCTGCACTTTTATGGAGGATGGGCCGCATACGAAGGACGAGATCATTGCGGCAGTCGATCACGGCATTATCTGCGAGACCTATACCAACGGCCAGGTGCAGATCGGCGCCGGCGACTACACTTTCTACGTGAAGAACGGCTGGCTTGTTGAGGGTGGCAAGGTTACGGCACCCATCAAGGATGTGAACATTATCGGTAACGGCCCGGAATCGCTGAAACGAATTACGATGGTGGCGAACGATGCGCGACTGGACACCGGCGGTTGGACCTGCGGCAAGAACGGCCAAAGCGTTCCGGTGTCACAGGGCATACCAACGGTACTGGTCTCCAACATGACGGTAGGAGGCGAAAATGTCAGCTGATCTCACAACGCAGGCACTTAAAGCCGTCGAGCTCGCCAAAGCAGCGGGTGCCGACGAGGCTGCCGCATCGATAAATCAAAGCCGCGACGTTACCTTCGAGTATCGTGACGGTGCGCTGGAGAAGGTCAAGGACACGACTTCACAGGGCCTGGGTATCCAGGTTTATGCTGCAGGCCGCTACTCCAGTCACCAGACCACTGACCTCAATCCGGAACGGCTGACAAGCTTCGTCTCGGAAGCGGTTGCAATAACAAGAGCTCTGGAGCCGGATGAATTTCGGCAGGTTACACCGGAAGAGTTGTTTGCAAACCGGCCGGACGTTGATCTGGACCTCGTCGATGCGTCGGTCGCGGATATCAGTCGCGAGCAGCGCCTGGCCTGGTGTGAGGCGCTCGATGCCGTCGCCACGGATCATGAGAAAGTAATCTCGGCGACTGCCGGCGTTTACGATGGCAGCAGCCAGTCGGCGTCGGTTAGCAGCAACGGGTTTTCGGGTACCAGGCAGTCGACGTATTGCTGGTACGGGTCGGAGATCACGCTGCGAGACCAGGGTGATAAACGCGCGGAAGACAGTTTTTATGTCGGCGGTCAGCATATCGAGACGCTGCCCGAGGCATCGACTGTCGCCAGTACGGCGATGCAGCGTGTCCTGTCACGGCTCAATGCAGAAAAGGGGCCGACGGTTAAGGCGGCGATGGTTGTGGATTCGAGGGTTGCGGGTTCCTTGATCGGTCGCCTGCTTGGGCCGGCGAATGCACGGCGCGTGCAGCAGGGGCAGTCGTACTGGGCTGAGCTGGTCGGCGAAAAGGCCTTCAGCGATAAACTGACGATCATCGACGATCCGCTGATCAAGCGCGGCTTTTCGTCACGCCACTATGACAATGAAGGGATCTCCGCCAAGGTCATTCCGATCGTCGAAGGCGGCGTCGTCAAGAATCTGTATGTCGACACCTACTATGGCCGGAAAGCCGGAATGGCACCGACGACGGGGTCATCCTCCAATCGGCGATTGGCTACCGGCGACAAATCACTGGCCGAACTGTTGTCCGATGTCGGTGACGGTGTTTACGTGACGTCGTGGCTCGGTGGCAACGCCGACAACACGACCGGTGATTTCTCACTCGGAATTCGCGGTCACATGATCGAGAACGGCGAGATAGGCCGGCCGGTCGGAGAGATGAACGTTACGGGCAATCTGCGCGATTTGTTTAGCCGACTCGAGATGGTCGGCAATGACGTCTACCCGTACTCGTCGACCTTATCGCCGTCGCTGGTCTTTGCCGGCGTAGATTTCTCTGGCGTCTGACGCGGTTACGCGGATAAGCCGCCGTCGATGGGGATGGCGGTTCCGGTGATGTGGCTGGCGGCATCGCTTGCCAGGAAAAGCGCCAGACCGGCGATTTCTTCCGGCGTGGCGATGCGGCCGTTCGGACTGAATTCCGCGATTTCGGCAAGAAACTCCTCGGGCTCCTTGTCGGCCAGCTCGGCACCGGCGGCAAGCATGGGTGTATCGACCCCGCCCGGACAAACCGCGTTGATGCGCACGCCGTCGGCAGCGCAGTCCAATGCCATTGCCTTGGTCAGCATGATTAATGCGCCTTTGCTGGCACAGTAAGCGACGGCGTTCGCGCCCGCCTGCAGCCCCCAGTTCGACGAAACGTTGACGATGCTGCCACGGCTCTTCTGTAAGTGAGGCATTGCCGCGCGACTCAGGTAGAAGGGTACGTCGAGATTGATGGTCAGCGTAT
Source organism: Woeseiaceae bacterium (assembly GCA_021773035.1). Taxonomy (GTDB): domain Bacteria; phylum Pseudomonadota; class Gammaproteobacteria; order Steroidobacterales; family Woeseiaceae; genus UBA1847. The sequence continues at coordinate 93,037 of JAJFKU010000056.1, read as the reverse complement.
CGCGCCACTCATCATCGCTTGTCGTGATCGCATCGCCGCGCAGCAGGATACCAGCCGAGTTGACCAGGCAATCGATAAGGCCGAACTCATCGATCGTGTCGGCGACGAGTTCGTCGCATTCTTCCGACTCGGTGAGTTCACCGCTCCAGATCGCTATTCGCTCGGAAACGTCTGCAACTTCCTCCAGTCGGCCCTCGTTACGACCGGCCGCCATAACCTCCCAGCCGGCCTCCGCGAATGCAATTGCGGTGGCTGCGCCTATGCCGGAACTGGCACCTGTAACAAGAGCGACGCTCATGATCTTCCCCATGGACTCATATCGTGGTATCCAGTGTATCCCATGAGCACTGAGGTTTCGTTACATAGTCTGGGTTGGCGGCCGCATTTCCAGTCGCAGCTCGACCCGGTTCAACAGAACACCGTGGCGCGTGTGCTGAACGTGCACCGCGACCGTGTCGAAGTGGTGGGCGTTAGCGGTCGGCTGACGGTCGCGCTGAACGCCCGCAGTGCGACCATGGGAATTACCGTCGGCGATTGGCTATTACTCGACGATGCGGGCCCGCAGATTCAGCGACGCCTGCAGCCCTTCGCCCTGTTCCAGCGCCGGGCTGCGGGCACTGCGGGTGAAGTCCAGTCGATTGCGGCTAATGTCGATACCTTGTTTATCGTCACGTCGGCGAATCGCGACTTCAATATTGCTCGTCTTGAGCGCTATCTCGCGATAGCGCATGACGCCGGTGCGTTTCCGGTCATTGTCATTACCAAAAGCGACCTCGCTCGCTCGCCACAGGAGTTTGCCGCGGCGGCTGGCAAACTATCGCCAGGTCTCCTGGTCGAGACCCTGGATGCTCGCGACGCAGACCAGGTTGCGGTGCTCAGGCAGTGGTGTACGGCTGGCCAGACGGTCGCCTTGCTGGGGTCCTCGGGTGTCGGAAAATCGACCGTCATCAATACCTTGTCTGAGTCGGAACAGACGACATCGGCGGTACGCGAGGACGATCAGCGCGGCCGTCATACGACCACCAGCCGCTCAATGCACCGGCTTCCCGAGGGCGGCTGGCTGATCGATACGCCGGGTATGCGGGAGCTGCAGCTGGTCGATGTCGGCGATGCACTGGACGAGGTATTCAGCGATATCGCCAGTCTTGCGGAGCGCTGCCGCTTCGCTGACTGCGGGCACAACACCGAACCGGGCTGTGCGGTGCAAAAAGCCATCGAGGACGGGAAGCTCGAGGCCGACCGCCTGCGGCGCTACCGCAAGTTGCAGTCCGAAGACCGGCGCAACACCGAGACGCTGGCGGAACGACGCTCACGAGACAAGGGTCTGGGCAAGCTGTATAAATCCGTGCTGTCCGAACAGCAGCAGCGCAAGCGTGGCCGGACCGAGTGACGAATATCGATCTTAATGCGGATCTTGGCGAAGGGGACTCCTGCGATGCTGAGCTGCTGACGATAGTGACCAGCTGCAACATCGCCTGCGGGGGGCACGCGGGTGACCACGAGAGTATGCGCCAGACGGTTGCTGCCGCAATCGCCAATGGCGTTGCCATCGGTGCGCATCCATCGTACCCGGACAAGGACGGCTTCGGCAGGCGCAGCGGCTATCTGCGGGGCGAAGGCCTGCGTGAATCGCTCATCGCGCAGATCGGGTCGCTGGCCGCGATGGTGGACACACAAGGCGCGAGCCTGACTCACGTAAAACCGCACGGGGCGCTGTACAACGATGCGGCTGTCGACGCGCAGCTGGCGAGGGTTGTCGTCGACGCCATAGCTACGGCGGCGCCCGGCGCTGCGGTGGTGGCGCTGGCAAACAGCGAACTCGACAAGGCTGCTGCAGAATACTCGGCGCGCTTTGTTGCCGAGGGTTTTATCGATCGAGCTTATGACGGCGAGGGACAGCTCTTGCCGCGTTCCGAGCCCGGCGCATTGCATCGGGACCTGGACACCATTTTGTCGCAGGCGCTGGCGCTTGTGGACCGGGCAGACACGCTCTGCATTCACGGCGACACACCGGACGCGGCAGACGTGGCAAGAGCCACCCGCGAGGAGCTGGAAAGACATGGGATTGCGATTCGTGCCGTCGGCCGGTGATGACCTTATCAGTATCGCGACTGCCGGGCCGCGAGAGGCGCAATCGCTGGCGAAACAATTGCGCAATCACGGCGAGTGGCTCGAAGTTGTTGCCGGTATCGCCAGCGTTGTCGTGCGCTACGATATCGCCGTAATGAACCGCGATACGGCGCAAAAGCAGATTCGTGAATCCGCCGAGGAACGCTCGTCTGGCGCTGTGTCGGTTCTGCCAACGGTGGAGATTCCCGTTGTTTACGGAGGGCAGGCGGGCGCCGACCTTGGATGGGTTTGTGCCCGGCTGCAGCTGACTGAAGAAGAATTTATCGCGCTGCACACCGCCTCGGAATACGAAGTGGATATGCTTGGGTTCACACCAGGCTTTGCCTACATAGGTCCGGCGAAGGAGCGACTCAGTGTGCCGCGATTGACTAAGCCGCGTGTCCGGGTTGCTGCAGGCTCGGTAGGGATTGCCGAAGGCCGGACCGGCCTGTATGCCCTGCCGGGACCCGGTGGCTGGCCTGTTATTGGCCAGACATCGTTGCGGTTGTTCGATGCAGCGTCGAGCGAACCGTTCGTGCTGCAGCCGGGCATGAAGCTGCGCTTTGTGGATGTCGGGCGATCATGACGGTCCGGGTTCTCGAAGCCGGTTTGCTGAGTACTATCCAGGGTAATCCAAGAACAGGTTTTCGGCATCTGGGCGTACCGGCGAGTGGGCCTGCAGACCCCTTGTCGATGGCGCTGGCGAACCGGCTTGTCGGAAATGCCGCATCGGTCCCCGCGTTGGAAACGACGTTGACGGGCGTGACGCTCGAGTTCGCCGCCGACACGGCGGTTGCGATAGCGGGTGCTGCAGCGCCTTGCCTGCTGAATGGCGATCCAGTCGGGCTGCATACGACGGTACCGGTTCGATGCGGCGACGTGCTGGTTGTTGGCGCGGCGCAGAAAGGCGTACGCAATTACGTGGCTTTTTCCGGCGGTTTGCAGGCGGATGAGTTTCTTGGCTCGACCTCTACCTACGTGCCGGCGGGACTGGGAGGCTTCCGGGGCAGGGGATTGCAGAAGGGCGATGAGCTGCTACTGTCAGAGAGACGGGATTGTGCGCTGCTGCAGACGCCGGCTGGCTTCAGGTTTCCGATCTCGCACCGTTGGGCCTTACGAACATGTCGTTCCTGCGAAACGCACGAACTGCGGCATCCCGCAGACCTGTTCGACAGAAAACTCAAGATATCGAAACGCAGTGATCGTATGGGCATTGCGTTGGAAGGCGGGTCGTTCACGACGGAATCGCTGGCGGGTATGGCGAGTTCGCCGGTCTTTCCCGGCATCGTCCAGTGTCCCGGGGATGGCAGCCTGTTCCTGATGTCGGTTGATGCACAGACAAGCGGCGGATACCCGCGAGTCGCCAAGCTTGCCAGGCTGGACATGCATCCACTTGGTCAGCTCAGGCCCGGTGACAGTCTCAGTTTAATAGAACGTAGCGAAGCCGATGCGGCCCGTGAGTTGCACGAGAAGCACGCTTACTGGAAGGAGTGGTTGCCGGATATCGACCGCGTTATCTAATGCGCCGCCTGGCGGCGACTAACAGGACTGTAATTACTGTGAAGACGATCAGGTTCAGGACTGCTCCGCTGTAAAAACGATAGGCGAGGCACAGTGCTGTATCGAGCGGTGCCCAGAGGATCAGCGATAGCAGCAGGATGCGCCACGTATGGATGGAAGGCGCGGCAAAAAAGTGATCGACGAGTGCACCGAACAGCAGGCCCCAACTCGCGACGGTCGGACCGAAAACAGCGACAAAAAATGGCGACCAGGCGACGTGCGGTGTGGCCGGAAACACGGACTCCAGGAAGGATAATGCCGTGGTGGAAAAGCCGCTTGCAAAGAGTATCAGACCGCCGACTATGTGAATTGGCCCGACTAACTTCAAAAGTCGTTCTGTGTTCGATCCCAAGGTTTCACCGTCCCAGGTAGTTGATTCGAAGCTGTTCGCAAAAATAGTGCTACAAGTAGCCTGCGCTTGGAGAGAACGGATTGGACGCGTCCGACTGTAGCGATACGTAGTTGCTGCCAAAAACGCGCTCTACGAGCCAATGACTCAGCGCTTCTCGTGTTGCGGACAGTTTTTCGAAAGCGTCGCGGTCAAAATATGCCGCCGCGTCTGTCTCGCGCTTGTCCGGTTCGGGTTCGCCGTCTAAATGGCGGCAAAGAAACAGTATGCCGATCATCCCGGTCCACGGTTCGGGCAGCTCCTGTATTCCCAGCAGTCCCTCGACCTCCGCAATTATTCCACTTTCCTCTTTCGTCTCCCGCAAGGCGGCTGCCGTTGGCGACTCGCCTTGATCGACCTGTCCCCAGGGGATCGTCCATTGACCCTCGAGAGAGTGGCCCGCACTTTGTCGAACGAGCAGTATTTCGTCGGCTCTCCGTACTACGGTGCCAACACAGACTATTGTCTTGTGCATTCGTCGATATCTCCGCAGCGGTGATTTTACTATCGGCCAGTAGTGATTGTTCGACATTCTAGCAGCCCGTTTACACCGATACGCCAACCCTGGCTGGCAGCCCGTGCCCAAGGCTTGAGAACCGGTCCCTGGCTTGTCAAACTGTGCTGACGAGCCAGGGCGTTTTGGAGGAATGACTATGAGTTTTGCATTGACTACGGCTGAGCAACTCACGCGGGAGATTGACGCACTTATCGCGGACGTCTGTCCCACTGCCGGACGCCGTGCCATGTATGGCGGCATCGTCTGCGAACTGCAGGCAGGCAATCACCAGACAATGGTCTGCGGGTATTTCGTTTACAAGAATCATGTCAGCCTGGAGTTCACGAAGGGCGCTGAGCTACACGACCCCGATGGTGTGCTCGAAGGTAAGGGCAAGTATCGACGGCATATCAAACTTGACCGCGAAAGCGATATTGCCGGCAAATCGGTCCGTTCGATGCTGGTACGTGCGTTTGAACTGGCGGGAGGAGCGCCGCGTGAATCGTAGAGCGATGACGCGAGCCCTCCGGCATATTATTGGCCATAAGGTGGGCTACTGTGCTTCGGACTGATTGTCAGGATGTCCGCCACGGATCAGCAAATACACACAATACGGAATCGCGATAATCCCGCTGATCAGGATGACCAGCAAAAAATACACATAGAAAATCATCGAGAGCCAGGATCGAGTCATCTGGTGACCCGCCAGACCGTGGTCGAACAACATTTCACCCGGGAGCTGCGTCATCGGCTTCGGCTCTTTCCCCGCCAGTGCCAAAAAATACTCGCGATGGCTTGCGATACGCGGAGCCACGGTCATAAAGCCGATGATCACGGCCATCACCAAAAACGCCAACTGCAGCACGTGGAGTGACAGCACAGAGTCTTTCGAGAAAAACGCCAATACGTAGATCGCTACGAATCCGGTGCCGCCGTACGCCAGCCGCCGCCACATCGACGCGGCCGCTTCTTCGCGCATATCCTTTAAGGTCAGATCGATGCGAAAAAACGATATGCCAAGCGCGAGCAACGAAGGGTAGAGAATTATCTGGCCGACGACGGGGTGCTTGAGTATCAGCGCGAGCAGGCCGACCAGTACCAGCATCGCCGATATGAGATTCGTTCTTCGCACCCAGTCCGGGCCGTCCGCCATTCGCGACTGCGCGAAGTACTTGAAACCGACGAAGGCGACGGAAAGGGCGACCGCTGCAAGGAAGTAGGTGCCGCCACTCGGTTCGGCGCCCTGTGTCATCGTTGCTCGCATCAGGAAAATCGCGATGAGGAATACGATCAGGACGACCAGTCGCGCCAGGCCGCGTCCCATTCTTTTAATGATCGACACTGTGTTTTCTCCTAGTTACCGTCGCGCTGTTTGTCGGCGGTGAATGCATCCAATCGGTTCTGGCCTGTGACGCTGTTGTCGCCTGCCCGGACCTCGATGCCGACACCATCGCTGAATACGATCTCCCTGTCAGCAGGTTCGCGGTATCGATTAATACTTATTAAACGCTATTGGAAATCACTTGGCTACGCGCTCAGGGACAGTGGAGAATGCCGCCCTTCACCGTAACCAGGAGAGCATCATGATGATCAAGTGTACCCAAAAACGGGCCCTTTACTGGCTGCCGGCGTTAGCGATTGTCTGGACGCTGTCGGCGTGTGGCGGGTCGGAAGGAGAGAGCAAACCACCCCCGCCGCCCCCGGTCACTATCGATAGCGGCCAGTTCATCGATGCCGCTGTGACGGGCTTGACCTACGTGTCGGGCGAGACCACCGGTGTCACCGACATGTCCGGGCGGTTCAACTACGAACGGGAGGGAGGGCTCGCGCAAGACGTTACCTTCTCATTCGGAGACATCGTGATCGGGTCCGCGGCCGGCAAGCCGGTCTTAACACCTCTCGACCTGATTCCGGGTGGGGGAGCGAGTGATGCCGAGGTCCTTAACATCACACGTTTTCTGCAGCTCCTGGATTCCGATGGCGACCCCCGTAACGGCATCGAACCATCGGCGGCGCTCATCGCTGCGGTCGACGCGCAGCAATTCGGGCAAATCGACTTCGCCATCACAGACTTTGCTAATCAGGCGGCGCTGACGGACCTGATCGGTTTCTTGAACAGCGTCGATCCTCAGCCGCATGTCTTGCCAAGCGCACAGGAAGCGCAGGCGCATCTACAGGATTCTCTGGCCTGCCTCAGTTCCGGCATCTATTCCGGGCGGTTTCAAGGTGAAGACGGCGGGCATTTTGCGCTGCTCATCCAACATCAACGTGTCGATCCGCTCCTGTTCGGTGACGATCTGCCGAGAACCGGCGTAGCCAGCGCACTGATCTATAGCGAAGCACAGGACAGGCTTATCGGCCTGCTGCCGCAGCAGGCGCTCGTATTCGACAGCGATAGTTCGTTCATCGCCGGCGTTGCGGCCAACGGCGCGCAGTTGGCCGGTTCGCTGCAGAACTTCGAGCAGCTGATCAACGGTCAGTGGCGCAACGACCTTGAGGGCGGTATGGGAACGTTTTCCGGAGCCAGGATCAACGGCGATTTATCCGCCGTTTATCGTCTGGCGGGTGGTTTCGGCGACGAAACACCGTTCGATCCGTTTGACGATACGGCAGATAATCGAGGCGGTATCGCACTGGATATTTTCGCCGATAACACCGTCACGGGCACAATGATTAGCGCACGCGGTAACCAACATTTACTAAGCGGTGTGCTTAACGGAGAGATCATTACTGCGTCATCAGCCGACGGTGTTGCAGTGAGCATCACCTTTGACGCAAGCGGGACAAATCCCCTTAGCGATCTTGTCGGCCTGTTTGGCGTGCCGGGGTTCTGGGGTTCCTGGCAGCAGGGCAACGTGTCGGGCGGCGTCTCCGGGACGAGTTGTGAGCCGAACTAGGGGAACGTCAGGCGACGCACAAAGCTGTCAATTCGAAAATGGTGGGCCCACCAGGACTCGAACCTGGGACCAAGGGATTCACTGTATCCAATCATTTCTGAAAGGAGCGGACTATCTCATCACCCTCGACCGAATCGTTAGGGGCGGGACGCTCTAGCCTGTTATTAAGGGCACTGAAGCCCTCAGGTAGTCTCTGCACCTTCCGCAAGTGTACTCGCGGCTTGGCTCAGGATTGCCATCAGCCGAACTGTTAAGGTTTCCCTGAATTCATCCCGTTCACTTTGTGCCTTTCGGCCCAAACGCACCTGATGTGATGAGTCCCCTGCTCTAACCAACTGAGCTACAGGCCCACGCAAGGAGCGCGAGTCTAGCAGATATCCAATTGATCGTGCTACCGCGTTTGCGTTCCTGTTGTTACGACAGTTCTGGCCCATATGTAGCAGGAAGCAAGCGAAGATCGATCGTCTTCGTAAAGATTCGGACAGCGTCGCCGCTAAAACAAACAGGTGTAACAAACCGTCTGCTAAATTTTGTGAGATCGAGGAATACTACCTAAGAGTCAAAGGGTTATAGCCCACTGAGAAACAACTTATATGAATGCTGCAACTGGTAGAAATCGCTCAAATATATTCTACAGCCGACAATTAGCCGAGCGCGGCATGACCTTGGTCGAACTCATGATCGTGGTCGCATTGGTGGCCCTTCTGGCATCGATAGCGGTTCCGCAATACGACGCCTACGTGCAGCGGGCAAGGCTGTCGAAGGCGATCGGCGACATAGGCATCATCAGCCTGAAGATCGAACAGTTTCGTTTGCGAAGCGACGACAGGGTCCCAGATACGCTGGCCGAACTCGGCGAGCCGGTGCCGCTGGATCCGTGGGGGCGGCCCTACGAATTTCTGAATATTGCCGGAGGCAGACGCGGCGTCGGGGGGCTGCGCAAGGACGGCAAGCTGAACCCCCTCAATTCCGACTTTGATTTGTACAGCCGTGGCAGGGACGGTGAGTCGAGAGGTCCGTTATCGGCGAAAGCCAGCAGGGACGACATCGTGCGGGCCAACAATGGTGCCTACATCGGCCTGGGCGAGGACTACTAGTGAGAAGGCGCGAGCCGCGCTCGGCGTTTTCCAAAGGCGTCGGCAAACGAATCGTCGGTCTTTTCCTGTTAGCGGCAATCGTACCCATGCTGTTTACGATCACTATGGCATACCACGAGTTCAATGAGGGTATGCGACGCGAAGCAGCGAAGTCACTGCGCGACAGGGCAAAGGAATACGGTTTCGAGCTGCTGACCCGATTGCGTTACACCAATGAGAAGGCGCTACAGATTGTCCGCGAGGTGGAAGCAGGCCGTGATTTGGAAAGCGGGTTCGGCGATTTCCTTCTGGGTGGCTTCGATGCCGTCTGGACCTTACCCAACGAGACGGTACTTGCCACCGATGCGTATAAGCTGCCGACGATACCGCCGTCGGCGTTTAATGCGGAACTGTTATCCAGCGGCAATCCGCAGTTGCTCCTGGGTGAGCAGAACGAACTGATACTGCTGCATTCAGTGAAACCGGGTGGCGGGCCGCAGTACCTCGCGTTCAAAGTGTCGGCAGCGGAGATCTGGGGCGATCGGGAGGGCCTGACGTATACGGCGGAATACTGCGTGTTCACGCCCGCCGGGGCGCCGCTGCATTGCACGGCCCCGATGGGCGCGTCACTGCAAACCGAACTCCAGGCGGCGAGTGCCGATCCGGCCACCAATACCTTCGTTGAATGGAGCGACGAGGGCGAGACTTACTTTGCTGCCCGTTGGCAGCTGTTTCTCGAACAGTCCTTTGGGCTGGATGGCTTCGCAATCGTCGCCATGCAGCAAAAGACCTTCGCCCTGCGATCGGGGGCCCAGTTTCGCCGTATCTTCGCGCCCTCTGCGATTTTGGTCCTGTTGCTTGTAGGCGTTCTCAGCCTTAGCTACGTTAGCCGCAGCCTGACCCCGCTGAGAAAGCTGACGGAGATCGCGCGACGGTTTGCAGATGGTCATCTTTCGTCGAGGGTTCAGATCGCGACCGGCGACGAGTTCGAAAAACTTGCCGATGCCTTCAACAACATGGCCGGGCGGCTCGGGCGCCAGATTTCGGCTCTGGAGGCGCTGTCCGACATTGATCGGCTGATCCTGACGGGAGCGAAGCTCGACCAGGTCTCAGAGCGAGTGCTGCGCTACCTGATCGACGTTGTGGACTACGGTGCAGCAGGGGTCATTATCAGAGCTCCCGATGCGCCGGGCATGGGGAGCATGATCTCCGCAAAAGCGGGCGAGGGAAGTCAAACTCAACGGATCAGATTCCCGACACGAGTACGAAACAGCAGCGACGTTTCGCGTGATACCAGGCAGGCTGTCGTCGTTGCGAGAGACGCACCGGTTGCCGATCGTTTTTCTCAGCTGGGTTACCCGGTCGCGGTCTACCTGCCGGTCCTGTTGGGCAACAAGGTCAAAGGGTTGTTGGTGCTGGGGTTACCGACAGAAACGCAGTTGCCCGAAGAGGAAACACGGCAATGCCAGGACCTCGCCGGGCGGTTTTCCGTCGCCCTGGCCAGCGCCGAGCGAGAAGAAACACTGCATCGGCAGGCACATTTCGACGAACTTACCGGTTTACCGAATCGTCAGTTGATGAAGGACAGGCTGGAGCAGTGTATCGCCAGCCAGCGAAACGATACGGGCTTCGGAGCACTGCTGTTCCTCGATCTGGATCGTTTCAAGGAAGTTAATGACGTTTCCGGCCATACGGTCGGCGACGCGGTTCTGTGCCAGACATCCGAACGAATCACTGCCGCCGTTCGCGATGGCGATACGGTCGCGCGGCTCGGTGGCGACGAGTTTGTAGTCATATTGCCGAACGTGACGGGTGAAAGGATAGTTCGCTCGACCGCCACGCGACTGCTGCAGCAGTTGTCGGAGGGTTTCTCCGTTCGGGGGGCCGATCATTATCTGAGCGCGAGTATCGGTATAGCGACATTCCCCGCCGACGGCACGACCGTTGAAACGTTGTTGCAAAACGCCGATGCGGCTATGTATCGGGCGAAAGATGCAGGTCGTAACCGCTTCGAGTTCTACAGCAAGAGCCAGAATGCGGAGAGTCGCCGCAGGATCAGACTGGAGCGAGACCTCCGCAAGGCGGTGACCGCCGCGGAATTGGAGGTCCACTACCAGCCGCAACTCAAGCTGGCGAACTCTGAAATCTCGGGTGCCGAGGCATTGGTTCGCTGGACGCATCCGGTGCATGGCCGCGTTGGGCCGGATGAATTTATTCCACTCGCTGAAGATACCGACCTCATTATCGACCTGGGCTCGCTGGTGATCGAGAAGGCCTGCAAAGATCTCCGCGATATTCTGAATCACGGCTGGCATCCGGGTGTTTTGTCGATAAACGTGTCCGCCCGACAACTAGCCGACAGTAATTTTGAAACGGCCGTGATGGAACCGATACAGCGTTACGGTATCCATCCGGGCTACATCCAGCTTGAAATTACGGAAACGACGGTCGCTCAGAATCGAATGATCGCCATCGAGGTCCTGGAGTCGCTTCAGGAGAAAGGAATTCGTATTGCCCTGGACGATTTCGGGACCGGTTATTCCTCGCTCAGCTATCTGCAGCAGATGCCGTTCGACTCGCTCAAAATCGACAAGTCCTTCGTCGATCGGATCGGTAGCGGCGAAACCCCCGACAATTTATGCAAAACCATCATCAAAATGGCTGAGCAGCTGGGTAAACGCTCAATCGCCGAAGGTGTCGAGACCATCGAGCAGCTGAATTTTCTGCGACGAAACGACTGCGACATCGTACAGGGTTACTACTACTCCCGACCTCTTCCCTTCAACGAGTTTCGGGAGTTCGTGGGAGAGCAGAGCCTGCACACGCAACGGCGGAGAATCCTGGAAATGTCTTAACGATAGCGCCGCGCGACAGTCGTCGGTATTGTCGAGACATCAAGGGTGACTAATCTTCCAGCAGGAAGCTTCGCAATTGATCCGACCGCGTAGGATGCCGCAGTTTACGCAACGCCTTCGCCTCGATCTGACGAATACGTTCGCGCGTGACATCGAACTGTTTGCCAACCTCCTCAAGCGTGTGGTCGGTATTCATGTCGATACCGAAGCGCATACGCAGGACTTTCGCCTCGCGCGGCGTCAATCCAGCCAACACGGAATGCGTCGTTTCCTTAAGGCCAGACGTCGTTGCCGAGTCTACCGGCGAATGCACTGTCTGGTCTTCGATGAAATCGCCGAGGTGCGAGTCTTCGTCGTCGCCGATCGGTGTTTCCATCGAGATCGGTTCCTTGGCGATCTTCAGTACCTTGCGAACCTTGTCTTCCGGCATCTCCATGCGTTCTGCAAGTTCATCCGGCAGCGGCTCGCGGCCCATTTCCTGCAGCATCTGCCGTGAAATACGGTTCAGCTTGTTGATCGTTTCGATCATGTGAACCGGAATACGAATGGTGCGGGCCTGATCGGCAATCGAGCGTGTAATCGCCTGGCGAATCCACCAGGTTGCGTAGGTCGAAAACTTGTAGCCGCGACGGTATTCGAATTTGTCGACAGCCTTCATCAGACCAATGTTGCCTTCCTGAATCAAATCCAGGAATTGCAGACCACGGTTTGTGTATTTCTTCGCAATGGAAATAACGAGGCGCAAGTTGGCTTCGACCATTTCTTTTTTCGCGCGCCGCGCTTTCGCCTCGCCGATCGACATCTGGCGATTGATTTCCTTGATCTCGGCGATGCTCAATCGGGTCGCTTCTTCGACGGCGATCAGCTTGCGCTGGCAGCGGATGATGTCGTCTTTAAGCTTCGCGAGAATCGACGAGTGCTTACGCTTGGCGCGAATGTGCTTGTCGATCCACGAATAGTCGGTCTCGCTCTTCGGGAAGCTCGACAGGAAGTCCTTGCGCGGCATTCCGGCATCGCGAACGCACAGTTGCATAACCATGCGTTCCTGGCTGCGGACAATGGAGACAACGTCGCGAAGATTGCGAACCAGCGCGTCAAACAATTTCGGCGCCAGCTTGAGCTCCATGATCTGATCGGCCATTTCGCCGAGTGCCTTAACGGTGCGCTTGTCCTTGTAGTCGTACTTCTCAAGGTATTTCATGCCGCGATTAAAGTGCCGGCGAATGACCTTGACGCGGGCCTTTACCTCATCCGGGTCTGGCCCGGTGTCGATAACTTCCTCGTCGTCTTCGCTCTTGGGCGCCGGCGGCTTGATTTCGTCAGGCTCATTCGGGTCAATAAAACCGACGACGAAGTCCTGCATCCGGGTCTCACCCCCGATGACACGATCTGCGACCTCGAGCAGTGCCTCAACGGTGGGCGGGAAATGCACCATGTGGTACTTGACCTGGTTCAGGCCGGCCTCGATACGCTTGGCGATTTCGATCTCGCCCTGGCGCGTCAACAGTTCGACCGTGCCCATCTCGCGCATGTACATGCGAACGGGGTCCGTGGTACGACCGAATTCGGCATCGACGCTCGCGAGAGCGGCTTCTGCTTCCTCCGCGCCGTCGTCGTCGGTCGCCGTTGCATCGGATAATGTAATCGATTCGACATCGGGCGCCTTCTCGTGCACGGCGATACCCATGTCGTTAATCATGTTAACAATGTCTTCGATCTGTTCCGGGTCAACGATATCGTTGGGCAGATGGTCATTGACCTCTGCATAGGTCAGATAGCCTTGTTCCTTGCCGCGGCCGATCAATTCTCTAAGCTGCTTAGCCTGTTTGCTAACGGCGGCTGGTATACTTTTTTCTGTCAAGACAAAACCCCTACGGGCAAAAGATACAAACGATTAATGTTACTCTCATGAGAGAGTTCTTTCTAGAGCTTTTTCAGGTGCTTAGGGCGTTAATGGCGTTGCGTCAGCTCCGATTTTTCGTCGTCGGAGAGGCCGGTAACTCTTTGTTTTTCAATCAAGAACTCGATTCGCTCCTTGCGGCCGGCGAGTTCCAGCTGTTGCAGGCATTCCTGCAGCTCAGCGCCGGCATCAAATTCTTCGTCCGCCGGTATGCTGGCGGCTGCTAACTTTCCCAGGTGACGCCCTTTGTCGTCATGTCGCCAGCGCTCCAGCAACCCGGCGGTCGTAATATTGGGTTCGGACTGTACGGTTTCAATGAGCGCCGCCAATAAATCGACACCGGCTCGTTGCACGCCGGCGAGTTTCTCACCATCCAGCTTAGTGCCGGCTTCCGGATGGTTCAGGATGAGCGTTATTGCGCGCCGTACTACGGACGGACCGCCGCGGGCCGCGAATTGCCGGCGCCGTTGTGCCGTTGCGTTGATCGCCGGGCTTGTTCGCCCGCGGGCCGCTGCTCCTGCGGACAGCATTTTCGCAAGTTTTGCCGCAGTCAGGCCGACCCGTTCGGCGAGGCTTTCGATCAGCAACTCGCGATAAACGCCTGTCGGAATCCGGTTAACCAGTGGTCGCGCCAATTCCGCGAGTCTCGCCCGTCCGTCGATCGTCTCCATGTCGACCTGGCCGGCCAGTTCCTGAATGAGAAACTCGGACAGCGGCAATCCGTTTTCCAGCATTTTTACCAACGCGTCGGCGCCGTGCTCGTTGACGTAGGAGTCCGGGTCCTGGCCATCGGGCAGGAATACGAAACGAATCTGCCGGCCTTCACGCACCTGTGGCAAAGCGTTTTCAAGCGCCCGCCAGGCCGCTTTTCTGCCGGCACGGTCGCCGTCAAACGCAAAGTAAACATTTTCGGTCAGCCGAAACAGGCGGTTCAGATGCTCACTCGTGGTTGCCGTGCCCAGCGTTGCTACCGCAAAGTCTATGCCGTTTCTCGCGAGCGCCACCGTATCCATGTAACCCTCTACAACGACCAGCCGTTCGATATGCCGAATGGCCTGTCGGGCCTCGTACATGCCGTATAGCTCACGGCCTTTGTGGAACAGCACGGTCTCAGGCGAGTTCAGATACTTTGGCTCGCCGTCACCCATGACTCTCCCGCCGAAAGCGATGCAGCGGCCTCTGGCGTCGCGGATCGGGAACATCAGGCGATCGCGGAAACGATCATAATGCTTGCCGTTATCCTTGCGGATAATCAGGCCGGTAGCCAGCAGTCTTTCCGTCGCTTCGTCGGACTTTCCGAACTTGTCGAGTACGTTGCTCCACCCGTCCGGTGCATATCCGATGCCAAATCGCTTGGCTGTCGGGCCATCGATACCGCGTTCTTTCAGGTATTCGACGGCGGCGGGATGTTCCTTCAGCGATGCTTGCCAGTGACGTGCAACCGTGTCCATCAGTGAGAACAACTCATCGTAACGTTGTGCCGGTTGATCACTCTCGTTGCGTGGGACTTCAACGCCCATGGAGCTGGCCAGGGATTCAATCGCCTCAACGAAGCTCATGTGATCGAATTCCATGAGAAAACCAATCGCCGTGCCGTGAGCCCCGCAGCCGAAACAGTGGTAAAAGCCCTTGCCGGGACTGACGGTAAACGACGGCGACTTCTCGTCGTGGAAAGGGCAGCAGGCCTTGTATTCCCGGCCGGCTTTCTTCAGCTGCACGCGATTCCCGACCACCTCGACGATGTCTGCTCTTGCGATCAGATCGTCGATAAAATCTTGAGGGATTAATCCAGCCATATGAATGCAAACGTCGAGAAGCTACCCGTGGGTCTTGGTGATTTCTTATTATTTTTGAAGCATAGCCCAATGAACGGGCTTTGCCAGCGCGCAAAAATTGCGCCAATTCAACGCCGGACTACAGTGCAGAAAGGCGTTCTTTAACGACGGCGCCTACGGCGCCCATGTCGGCTCGGCCAGCGGCTTTTGCTTTCAGCTGGCCCATTACCTTGCCCATGTCCCGAATGCTCCCGGCATTGCTCGCCTGGATGACTTCGTCGATCATCGCGGCGAGTTCGTCGGCCGACAATTGTTCGGGAAGATAGGTTTCCAGTACCGAGATTTCGTCCCGTTCAATGGCAGCCAGATCCTCGCGGTGGCCTTTGACGAACTGTTCCACCGAGTCGCGACGCTGTTTGACCATCTTGTCGAGCACGGACAGAACGGCCGCGTCATCGAGCTCGCTGCGCGTATCGACCTCAATCTGCTTGATCGCCGCAAGCATGAGCCGCACCACTTTCAGCCGGTCTTTTTCACCGGCCTTCATGGCAGACTTCATGTCTTCTGTGATCTGGCCTTTAAGGGACATCGCAGCGCGGGCTGGATTCAGTACAGGCGCTTACGCTTGGCTTCGTCGCGAGACAGGCGCTTCAGATGGCGCTTGACGGCTGCCGCTTTCTTGCGCTTTCTTTCCTGGGTCGGCTTCTCGTAATATTCGCGGCGACGCAGCTCGGTTAGGATTCCGGCCTTTTCGCAGGCACGCTTGAAGCGACGCAGGGCAGCGTCAAAATATTCGTTCTCTTTTACGCGAACGCTTGGCATTGTTCAGGTATTCCGTCCAGACATATGAAACCCGGCACATGGCCGGGACTGAGCCGCGTATAATAACGCCAGTTTTGGCGGTTTGCAAAGGGTTCGGGTTATGATTCGCCGCCTATGGCCAGCCAGACAATTACACTCGGTATTGAAACCAGCTGTGACGAGACCGGGGTAGCGCTTTTCAGCTCCAGGGACGGGCTCATTGCCCATGCACTGCACAGCCAGGTCGATCTCCACGCGGCCTACGGCGGCGTTGTTCCGGAGATCGCTTCCCGGGACCATGTCCGAATGCTTCTCCCGTTAATTCAAAGGCTTATGCGTGATGCCGGCATCGAAAAGCCCGATGCCATCGCTTACACGGCGGGGCCCGGGCTGGTCGGTGCCCTGATGGTCGGCAGCGGTATGGCGAATGCGCTGGGGCTGGCCTGGGATCGACCGGTGCTTGCTGTGCATCATATGGAGGGGCACCTGTTGGCGCCGATGCTCGAGAACGAGCCGCCGTCGTTTCCGTTTCTGGCCCTGTTGGTGTCGGGTGGGCACACGATGCTTATCGCGGTACGCGAACTGGGCGATTACCGCGTTCTCGGTACGACACTCGACGATGCGGCCGGCGAGGCCTTCGACAAGACCGCGAAACTGCTGGACCTCGGCTATCCCGGCGGGCCGTTGCTGGCGGCGTTGGCAGAAACGGGCGATGACAGCGCTTTCAGCTTTCCGCGACCGATGCTGAATCGGCCGAACTTCGATTTCAGCTTCAGCGGGCTGAAGACGGCGGTGATGATTGAGGTCAAAGGCCTGCGGGCGAGCGGTGAGCTGGCGGCGCGGCGTGCGGATATCGCGGCATCGTTTCAACGGGCGGCGGTTGATACCCTGGTTGGCAAAACCATCAAAGCGGCGCAGGCCGAGGGACTGGACAGGGTCGTCGTTGCCGGCGGGGTTGGAGCGAATCGTCTGCTGCGGCGCGACATGGCCGAACGCTTCGCGGGCGACGTGTTTTACCCGCGCTTCGAGTTTTGTACCGATAATGGCGCGATGATTGCCATAGCCGGGGCCATGCGCCTGGCCGAGGCTGAGCAGGCCGAAGAGATTCGGGCCACGGCGAGGTGGTCGCTGGATACACTGGGTGTACCGGTCGCGCCGACACCAGGAACATAGGGGCATATGGATAAGATTTTTCTCAACGAACTCAAAATAGATACGATCATCGGAATATGGGAGTGGGAGCGTCGCATACGCCAGACGGTCGTTATCGACCTCGAGATGAGCGCCGACATCGCGAAAGCGGCGGCGACCGATGAGGTTGCCGACACGCTGAACTACAAACTCGTGGCAAAACGGCTGCAGGACTTTGTCGCGGGGTCCAGCTTTCAGCTGGTCGAAACACTGGCGGAACGGATTGCGGGCATCGTTCGTGATGAGTTCGACGTCGCCTGGGTAAAAGTCCGGGTCAATAAGCCGGGCGCCATTCGTGGTTCGAAAGATGTCGGCGTGCTGATCGAGCGTGGCGACCGGCCGGACTGATGGCGACTATCTATTTCGGGCTTGGCAGCAACGTATTGCCCGAAGAAAACCTGCGGCTGGGCATGCATGAGTTACGGCGTCGCTATGGCGAACTGCAGGTCTCGGCTACCTACAGGAGTGCTGCGGTGGGCTTCGATGGCGAGGATTTCCTGAACCTCGTGGTTGGACTGGAGTCCGAGTTAACACCGCGAGCGATCTGTCAGGAAATCGAACTTATACATAATCTGGCCGGCCGGGAACGCGGCAGCGATAAATGGGAGTCACGTCCACTCGATATCGATCTGTTGCTTTACAATGATCTTGTCAGCGACGAGAGTCCGGTGCGAGTGCCGCGCGCGGACATACTGCAGTACAGTTTCGTATTGCGACCGCTGGCGGAACTGGCCCCGGATCTCGAACATCCGCTGACCGGCAAGACGATGATGCAGCACTGGCGGGAATTCGACGCCGGCAGTCATCCTCTGGAACGGGTTAGCGTTATTTAGTCCTGGAGTTTATATGCGCAAACTGAGTTGTCTGTTGGTCGTCGCTTCTCTCACGGCCTGCGGTGGTGGCGGAGGCGGGCCGGCCGTTCCGCAGGTCGGTACGACCGCGTGCAGTAACGATGGCCAGAAGCAGTTCGTTCTGGATTCCCTGTACGACTGGTATTTGTGGAACGACTTGTTGCCGGCCGGCATTAATATTGCCGATTACAGCTCGCCCGAGGACCTGGTGTTAAGAGTGACTACGGAGCTTGGGCCTAAAAATGCCGGCAATGAAGCGATCGATTTGTTCAGCAGCGTCGGTTCGGCGGAGGCCGATTCGCAGTTCTTTGGCGAGGGCAAGTTCAGGGGCTTCGGTTTCAGTCTGCGTTATGTGGATGCGGCGCAAACCGATATGCGTATCACGCGCATCTTTGCCGGCAGTCCGGCAGATGTCGGTGACCTGGGCCGCGGGCAGCGGGTACTGTCCCTGGATGGCCGAATCGTCGCCGACATTGCCGCCAACGAAGGTGTCAACGCATATTTCGATGCCAACGACAGTATCGATTTCGAGATACAACCGCTCGTTGGCGCTACGTTCACCGTGACGCTGAGTCAGGATATCGTGACGATCGACCCGATTCCGCAATGGCGAATCATCGACGCGGGCAATGGTCGCAATGTGGGCTACCTGGAGCTGGCGACGTTTATCAGCACCGCCGATCCGGCCTTCGATGAGGTGTTCGCGGCATTTCGCAATGCAACGCCAGCCGTCGAGGAGATCATTATCGATCTGCGCTACAACGGTGGCGGACTGGTCAGCACGGCGGATTTACTTGGCGATTACCTGGGTGGCTTCGTTGCCGAAAACCTCGTCTTTTCGAATACGGAATTCAATGCGGATCGTGCGGCAAATAACAGTACACGCTTTTTCAGCCGGCTCGGAAATTCCGTCAATGTGTCACAACTGGTCATCATCGCTTCGCGCCGTACGGCATCTGCGAGCGAATTGGTCACCAACGGCATGATTCCGCACGTCGACGTTGCGATCGTCGGTGACCGGACGTTTGGCAAGCCGGTGGGACAAATCGGTCTGGAGTTCTGCGACAAGATACTGCGGCCGACGGCATTCAAGCTGGCCAATGCCGACGGTGACGGAGATTACTTCGACGGTCTGCCCGTGGATTGCGCCGCCAGCGACGATCTCGGTATTGCCGTCGGCGACGATCTGGATCCGAATATGGTGGCAGCGCTGAGCTACCTGGGTACCGGTGCCTGCCCGGTCGTTTCGATACCCGGAAACCAGCTTAAAGCCGCGCCCGAAGTCCCGCAGCCCGAAACAGAGCGTAATCAACCCGCACACCGCGAGTTTCTGGGCGCTTACTAGCAATCAGTATCCAGGCGAATGTGACCGCAGAGCAACGGCGGTCGCGATCGTTCACCCGCCGATTGAGCGGCCGCCGTCGACAGCAATAATCTGGCCGGTCACATAGCTCGCGTCACGCATCAGGTAGAGCACGCAATCGGCGATGTCACCGGGCGCGCCGGTCCGCTGCAGCGGGATTTGCCGCAGTATCGATTGTTGTACCGCGTCTGTCATACCGTCTTCGGGCCACAGAATAGCGCCGGGTGACACGCCGTTGACGCGGACGTCCGGCGCCAGGTCTTTCGCGAGAGATCGTGTGAGCATGGCCAGTCCGGCCTTGGCGGGCCCGTACACCGTGTGGTGTCGTAACGGCCTGTCAGCGTGAATATCGACGATATTGACGATAGAGCCCTGGCTGGAGCGCAATTGACCGACCGCCGCCTGCGACAGGAACAGCGGTGCTTTCAGGTTGCTGCCTGTGAGATTGTCCCAGTCTTGTTCGCTAATACTGCCAAGCGGTGTCGGATAGAAGCTCGACGCATTGTTCACAAGGCCGTCGAGCCTGCCGCCCCAATCGACGACCGCGTCGATCAATAGTGGCAGTTTTTCGATCTGCGTGAGTTCGGCCTGCAGGGCGATTGCTGAATCTTCCCGAATTCGGTTGAGGCTGTCGGCGAGTCGTTGGGCGTCATCGGCGGAGCCGCGATAGTGAATCGCGACACGTGCGCCGTTCTCATGCAGGCGTGTCACAATAGCCGCGCCTATTCTTCGGGCGGCGCCGGTGACGAGCATGATCTTGCCATTGAGCGTTTGTTGCGACATGGAATCCTTCATAAAGGCTTTAGCACCTACATGCAATACGAACAGCCTGCCACACTACCGCAGCCGGACGCGCTGAGCGCACAGCAATGTGACCGTGTCGCCGATCATATTCGCCGTCGGATCGCTGCGTGTGACGGTCAGTTAAGCTTTGCCCAGTTCATGCACGAGGCGCTGTACGCGCCCGGTCTTGGCTACTACAGTGCGGGCTCGACGAAATTTGGCGCTGACGGTGACTTCGTAACGGCGCCGGAAGTATCGCCGCTGTTCGGCCGTATCGTCGCGCGTCAGTGCGCCGAGGTCTTACGTGGTATCGACGGCAGTGAAGTGCTCGAATTCGGTGCCGGTAGCGGCAAACTCGCCATCGATTTGTTACAGGCGCTCGAAGCTCTGGACGCGCTGCCGGGCAGCTACAATATTCTCGAGGTTTCGGCGGACCTGCAGGAACGACAGCGACAGCGTTTTCGTCGCGAGTTGCCGCAGCTCGTCGAGCGGATACGCTGGGTCACCGCGATGCCGTCGGGTTTTGACGGCGTGATGGTCGCTAACGAGGTGCTCGACGCGCTGCCGGTGGAGCGCTTCGTGCGTCGCGATAGCGGAGTTCTTCAGGCCTGTGTTACGGACAAGGACGACGGTTTCGCCTGGGCCGAGCGCCCGGCGCCCAAGCCGTTAGCGGCGGCTGTCGCAGCGCTCGAAGGCGATCTCGGCATCCGCCTGCCGAACGCCTATACGTCCGAATTTTCTCTGGCGGCCCAAGCCTGGATTGCAGAGATTGCCGAAAGCCTGGGCCAGGGCGCCGTGTTTTTGTTCGACTATGGCGTATCACGCCGGGAATACTATGCGCCGGAGCGAAACGACGGCTGGTTGCGCTGCCATTTCCGGCACCACGCGCACAACAATCCGCTGATCCATCCCGGTATTCAGGACCTCACTTCCTGGGTCGATTTTTCGGCGGTGGCCGAGGCGGCCGTAGCGGGTGGCCTGGACATTCTCGGCTATCAAACCCAGTCTCAGTTTCTGCTCGGTGCTGGCCTGGAAGCAGAGATGCAGGGCTTCGCCGGCTTGTCACTGCCTGAACAACTCGAATTGTCGGGCCAGGTCAAAACGCTTACTCTTCCGGGCGAAATGGGCGAGAATTTCAAATGCATGGTGCTGGGACGCGGTGAGCTTGCGGCGCCATCGGCGTTTCAATTCACAGACAGGACACAGACTCTTTGACCACACTACAAATTATCATTCTTGCCGTCGTGCAGGGGCTGACCGAATTTCTGCCTATTTCCAGTTCGGGGCACCTTGTCCTGGTGCCGTATTTGTTTTCCTGGACGGATCAGGGCCTGGCTTTCGATGTCGCAGTACATTTCGGTTCGCTGGTCGCCGTCTGCATCTTTTTTCGGGATGACATCGCAGCGTTGCTGACCGGCGGCGTGCGCGTGCTCGGCGGCAACGTGAAAACCCCGGAGTCACGCATGGCGCTGGCGATCGCGTTGGGCACGATTCCGGCCGCTGTCTGCGGTTTGATGTTCGCGTCCTGGATAGAAGTCAATCTTCGCGATCCCGCGGTCATCGTTTACACCCTGGCCGGCTACGGCGTCCTGATGGCGCTTGCCGATCGTTTCGGGCGGCGCACAAGGAACATGGGCGATGTCGGTTTCAAGGATGCGTTTATCATCGGTTGCGCGCAGGCGCTTGCCCTCGTTCCCGGAACGTCGCGATCGGGAATCACGATAACCGCCGCTCGCATACTGGGTTTCGAGCGCCAGGACGCGGCGCGTTTTTCGTTTCTGCTGTCGGCACCGGTAATTTTTCTGGCGGCGAGCTATAAATTCCTGCAGTTGCTCATGAGTGGCGAGGATGTGGCCTGGGGGCAGCTTGCGCTGGGTGCGCTGGTCGCCTGCGTCGTCGCCTATATCGCCATAGAGTTCTTCATGCGCGTTGTTACACGAATTGGCCTGGCGCCGTTCGCGGTTTATCGCCTGGCGCTGGCCGGCGTCATTTTGTATGTACTGGCTTAGTGCACCGCTACTGCTTTTGCTGAGCAGCGCCTTGTGGGCTGCCGAGGGTTACCTCCTTGGTGGCGGGGTCGAGCTGGACTCGGACGACGCGTTGGCAACCAGCGTGTTTGCGGAGCTCGGTATTGGCGAGAATACCTGGCTGTCCGGGACGCTCGCGTACAGTTCTCTGGACCTGCCCCGCGCGGGCGACAGCGATACCTTGTACGCCGATATTGCTATCGACCACTGGTTCGACCCGGTCGGCCTGCAAGCCTCTGTAGCCTATTGGGGTGACAGCGAGGTTCTCGACTCCGTCGACTGGCAGGGCTCCCTGTACTGGCGCAACGACAAAGTACGTTTGTCGGCGGACTACGAGTACCGGGATTTCACTTTCGACGTTTTCCGGGATACAGCGCTGCCGGGACAGGACGTGGAATTCAGCGCCAACGGTATCGGATTGTCAGCCCGGGTCGGTATTGGAGAATCTGTTTCCTTAAGGCTCTCGGGGATGGATTACGACTACAGCGTCAACCTCGGTCGTGCCGCCAACCAGCCCATTCGCGATTTCCTGTCGGTGTCCAGACTGAGCATGATTAACAGCCTGATCGATTACCGTGCCGGTATAGGTCTTGGCCTGGACGTCGGTGAGCGACACTGGAGTCTTGACTACGCTACCTGGAAAGCAGAGGTCGATGGCAGCAAGGTCGACTCGACGACGCTGCGCTTCCTGACGCCGCTGAGCAGCCGCAGCGATATCGAATTCGGGATTGGCATCGACGATTCCGATGTCTACGGATCGGTCACGCTGTTTTCGGTATCGATATATTTCTACGGCTAAGCCGATTGCCGAAACTGTCGAACGGCGGTCAGCCGCGCTTTGCCGATTGCCTGCGGGATGTTCGCGCCGGTGTGCTGTTTCGCGATAGCGCCGGCATCGACTCCGTTAGCAGCGGCGAAAGCACCGCGCAGGAAACCGGCCTGCGGATAACGCCGGTTCTCAAGTCCCGTGCGGCCGCGTGCGTCGGCCTCGCAGGTCAGCAGAAATTGCTCGAATCGTGCAGGACGGCGAAAGGCATCCGTTTTCTCCAGGATCTTCAGGATCGTTTTGCCGCGCAGTTCCAGCGCGCGATGGCAGTGTGTGTGGTACTCCGCGACGATCAGCGCAAGACCACTGCAGGCCTTCGGTACCGGCAGCCGCGTTGTCAGTTGCCGAATCAGCTCGCAGCCGCGAATTTCGTGGCCGGGATGGCTGGGCAGCTTGTCCTTCGGCGTCGTTCCTTTGCCGAGGTCGTGAGTCAGCGCCGCGAAGCGTACCTCCAGCACGTCGCTTAGCTGTTCCGCCTGATCGAGAACCATCATTGTGTGCAGACCGGTATCGATTTCCGGATGCCATTTCTCCGGCTGCGGCACACCGAAGAGTGCATCGACCTCCGGGAATAACCTGGCCAACGCCCCGCAGTCGCGTAATACCTCGAAGTAGATTCGTGCTGAAGTACCACGCAGCGCCTCCTCGGTTTCTTTCCAGACCCGGTCGGAAACCAGCGCATCGATTTCGCCGTCGGCGACCATGCTTCGCATTAGCGCCATTGTGTCGTCGGCGACCGAGAAGCCGAATGCGGAAAGCCTGGCCGCAAACTTCGCCACGCGCAGTATCCTCACCGGATCTTCTCGGAACGCGTCGGAGACATGGCGCAGGATTCGATCTTCGATATCCTGCAGCCCTCCGAACGGATCGATCAGCTTGCCAGCTGCGTCCTTTGCGATCGCGTTGATTGTCAGATCGCGGCGCAGCAGATCCTCCTCTATCGTCACGTCCGACGAGAAATCGAAGGCGAAACCGTGATAGCCAGGCGCCGTTTTTCGCTCGGTGCGGGCGAGCGCGTACTCCTCACTGGTTTCCGGATGCAGAAAAACCGGGAAATCCTTGCCGACCTGTTTGTAGCCGTCCGCGAGCAGGCGCTCCGGCGTCGATCCCACGACACACCAGTCCTGCTCTTTTGGAGAGAGCCCCAGCTGCTCGTCACGAACAGCACCACCGACGAGATATACCTGCATGGCGCAATAGTAACTGACATTAGCGGTTGACGTTCCCGCTACCGGGCCAGCAGAGTTAGCGTATGAGAAGAATTCTTGTGTTGTTGTTTTCGAGCATGGCGTTGTCCGGCTGCTATTACATGCAGGCAGCGTCGGGTCAGTGGGAGGTCATGCGCAAGCGGGAGCCGCTGGCAGACGTCATTGCCGATCCGCATACGTCACCCGAACTGGCCGCCAGACTGCGCCTGCTGAATGAGGCGCGCGATTTTTCCATCGAGGCACTCGGCCTGCCGGACAACAAGAGCTATCGCAGCTACACTGAACTCGAGCGTGACTACGTGGTCTGGAATGTGCTCGCGGTGCCGGAGTTTTCACTGACGCCGAAACAATGGTGTTTTCCGGTAGCCGGTTGCGTCAACTACCGTGGGTACTTCTCGGAGGACGACGCCATTCGGGAATCGGCACGGCTCGCAGACGACGGTTTCGATGTTGCCGTGGGTGGCGTGGCGGCGTACTCGACACTCGGAAATTTCAGCGACCCGATACTGAGCACTATGATGCGCTGGGACGATGTCAGGCTGGTTGCGCTGCTGTTCCATGAGCTCGCTCACCAGCTTGTCTACGTAAAGGACGACTCGTCGTTCAACGAATCGTTCGCCAGCGCCGTTGAGGAATTCGGCGTACAGCGCTGGTTGGAAGCGCGGCAGCAGGGCGCCGCGTTCGATCAATACCTGCGGGAGCGCGACTATCGCGGCCGGCTCCTGCAGGTTGTCGATGCCGCAAGAAGCGACTTGAATGCCATCTATTCCTCGGCGCGTGACGAGCAGCAAAAGCGCGAGCAAAAACGCCGCCGCCTGCAGCTGTTGACGGAAGATGTAGCGGCGGAGGCCGCAGCGTCGGGACGCAAGCCGTCAGCCTGGCTGTCAGGGCCGGTCAACAATGCCCACCTCGTTTCCATGAATCTGTACCGCGGCCGGCTGGCCGCGTTCAGGGCGATCTATGCGGGTTGCGCGGAATCCATCGACTGCTTTTACGAGGCGGCACGAGCGCTGGCAGCAATGCCCCGGGCGGAGCGCGATACAGTGTTATCGTCTGGCGACCTGCGGCGTTTCGGCCGTGGAACGAACGACCGCTAGCTCGTCCGACAGGCGACGAATCTCACCGGTCAGCCGCCAATGAAAGATCGTCTGGGCAGCCAGTACCCGCTTAACGTACTTACGCGTCTCGTTAAACGGAATGCCCTCAATCCAGATGCGGGCATCGATGCTGCCGTCTTCCGGAAGCCAGCGATCCACGCGGTGCGGGCCTGCGTTGTAGGCGGCCGTAGCAAGCACCTGGTTGCCACCGTAGCGCTGGGCCATCTGGCCCAGGTAAGTGGTTCCCAGCCGGATGTTGCTTTCCGGGTCGGTCAGCGTTGCGAGTCCGGAATAGGGTAGTTTGATCTGTTTCGCGACGCTACGGCCGGTCGTCGGCATCAACTGCATCAGACCTATCGCGCCGGCATGCGATTTCACGTCCCGCATAAAGAGGCTTTCGCTGCGGGCGATCCCGTATGCCCAGGTTGATGGGATGCGGGCCTGCGACGAAAACTCCTCGAACGTATTCTGATAGGGCAGCGGGTAGCGAAGCGACAGGTCGTCGTACTCGCCAAGACTGGCGGCCGCGGCGATTGCCCGGGAATGCCAGCCCCAGCGGTGTGCCAGTATGGCGGCCTGGGTCTTGTCGTCGTCTGACAGATGGCGCAGCACCGCATCCCATTCCGAGCGGCCGCGACTGTCCTGACCGACATGGAATAACTCGCGGGCGCGCGTGATTTCGGGCCTGTTTTCCAGGGCCAGGAGCTTTGTTTCATCGGCCATCAGACCGGCGTCGTCGAGCGCGTAGTTCTTTCCCAGTTCGTCGGCGGCGAGAAAGCCGTAATAGCTGCGCTCCAGGCTCAAAGCTTCCAGTTCGCTTTTCGCCGCCAGTAGCTGCCCTGACCGATGCAAGGCAGTTGCGCGCCAGTATCGCCACTCCTCGCTGCCGCGCTCAGCATCCGCCATCAACGCAATATCGGAGAGCAGCCGTTCCCATTTGCCATGACGCAAACTGGTGCGCGCCCGCCAGCGCAGCACCTCCTCGTTCTGTGCGGCAGGCGCCAGTGCGGTCAACAGGTCGTAGGCGCCGGGAAGCCTGTCGCGCGCGGTCCAGAGTGCAATGTGCTGTGCGGTGCGGTGTTGTTGCACCTGCGAAAACCGGTATCGCGTTGCTACGTCTGCCCACAAATGCTGTGCGATCTCGGGGTCGCGGTACGTCAGCCGCTCGACGGCATAGACCAGCTGCTCGCGCAGGGTTTCGTCATCCGGCCAGTGACCGTTGCCGGTCAGGAAATCTTCCGGGTTGCTCTGCGCCTGCTGCCACTGTGTCGCAATGTCGACGCGGCGCTGGTCGATTTTTTTTGCCAGCCAGCGCGCCAGCGTGAAGTTGCG
This sequence comes from Woeseiaceae bacterium, assembly GCA_021773035.1. Lineage (GTDB taxonomy): Bacteria > Pseudomonadota > Gammaproteobacteria > Steroidobacterales > Woeseiaceae > UBA1847. The sequence continues at coordinate 66,502 of JAJFKU010000056.1, read as the reverse complement.
GGCGGTGATCGCGAGTTCATATCGTTCTTGATGCTCTGCGGTGCCGAGCAATCTGCGCCCGTTGAGATAGTCGAATACCGGGTCGCATTCGCTGACCTGGCTCTTGCCGACCATCCACAGATCGAGCGCGCGCAGATCGACGCGTTGATGCCGTCCCGCCTGTATCTCGGCCTGCAGCGCCAGGCAGTCCAGTTTGGCGATGTCCTGTCCCTGGTAGAACTGTTCGTAGATTCGCAGGTACGCCGGCAGGTTGCCGCGGCGGGCGAAATTCAGCGCATAGCGATAGCGCAGTTCACGAGCGGGGCGCAAAGCGCCGTGGCGTTCTACGAACGACTCGATGTCGGCAGCGGGCACCGATCTGATGTTCGCCCGCAGCCACGCGGCTCTGAGGTCCGGCCAGAGAATGTAGCTTTCGAGGATTTGCCGGTCTGTCGCTGGCAGCTTGTCGATCGCGCTCCAGTCGCCGCGTTCGACGGAGGCGATCGCCGCGCGGAATAACTCGCGTTGTTGCGGCAGCGGGTCGGTCGGTCGTGCGTTGAGCGTTGTCGGGACCGCCATGACGGCCCACAGAAGCAAAGCCACGATGCTTGGGCTGAGTCGGCAGGCGGCAGACGGTCTGGTCACAGGTCAGGCAAATCCTTCGTGGATGAGCTGACAGTCTAGCGAATCTGGAACGTCGGCGCTTTGTCGCCAGGATGAGCAGACGGCTTAGCGAATCTGGAACATTAGCGCTCTGTCGCCGCGGCGTACGTTCAGGAACAGAATATCGTAGCGTGCGGCTACCTCTCTCAGGTCCTGGAGTTCCCGAACCCGAGCGCGATTGACATGGGTGATCAGGTCCCCGGATCGGAGCCCGCGCTGCGCTGCGGGACTGCCTTCCTGTACTTCGGAAATCTCGATTCCATCACCCGTGCTGGTCGATGCCGAAGCGAAAGTCGAGCCTGCGAGTCCGCGGTGGATTTCTTCGCCGAGTATCATCTGGTTCTGTACCCGGCCCAGTTCCGCCCGCGCCGACAGGGTTTCGTTGTCGCGCAGGTACTTGATGCGCACCTGCTCACCGGAGCGCAGCAGCCCGATGCGGTTTCTGAGCTCTGCGGCGCTGTCGACTTTCTTGTCGTTGACCTCGACGATGATGTCGCCGACCTTCAAACCGGCGTGTTCTGCCGCCGACTCGGGCTGGATGACGGTGATTAGTGCGCCGGCGTCGATATCGTTGCCCAGCGCCTCGGCGGCCTGCGAATCGATGGTCTGAATGTTGACACCGAGCAGCCCGCGCCGTATCTCGCCGAAATCGAGAATCTGGCTCATGATGGAGCTGGCGATTTCCGTGGGGACAGCGAAACCGATGCCGACATTACCGCCGGAGCGACTGATGATGGCTGAGTTGATGCCGATCAGCTCGCCGTTCATGTTAACCAGCGCGCCACCCGAGTTACCCGGGTTGATCGACGCATCGGTCTGTATGAAGTCTTCGTAACCGTCGCGGCTGATTCCGGTTCGGCCCAGCGCGCTGATAATGCCGGACGTTACCGTATGGCCGAGACCAAAGGGATTGCCGATAGCGATGACGAAGTCGCCGACGCGCGCATCGTTGGAGTCGCCGATGGGCATGTCGGTGAGTCCCTCTGCCGTAACCTTGATCACGGCGATGTCGGTCGCCGGATCCGAGCCTACGATTTCCGCGTCGTGAACCGTTCCGTCCATCAGCGAAATCTTAATCATGTCGGCGTCACCGACAACGTGATGGTTGGTGAGGATATAGCCGCGCTCGGCATCCACGATGACCCCGGAGCCTGCGCTCGCAACTTCCTGCGCGCCTCCCGGTGTGTCCGGCAAGCCGAAGAAGCGGCGAAACGCGTCATCGCCAAACGGATTGCGGCGCGTCACCGTCTGACTGACTCGAATGTTGACGACCGCGGGCGACACCTCTTCGACCAGTGGGGCGAGGCTCGTAACCGCCTCGCCTTTGACGGTCTGCGGTAGCGCCGCCTGGGCTGTCGCGGCAAAAAACAGTGCGAGTAAAAGCGTCGTTATGGAGGTTTTCGTTGTCGTCATCGTCGTCGTTCTCAATCGTTGCAAGCGGTCAGATTATAGTCCCGGAACTGAATCATCCGTGAATACATAAACTATAGTGCATCACGGGCTGTTACAAAGATGCCCGGGCGCGACGATAAGTCGCGCCCGGACGGCATTCCAGCCTCTCGTCAAGCGGCCTGAACCGTAACTCGCCGTGGCTGAACCTGCGCCAGCTTCGGGATAGTTATGTCAAGAATACCGTTGCCGCTTTTCGCCGTTACCCGCTCGGCGTCAGCGGTTTCCGGCAACGTGAAGCTGCGCAGAAAACGGCCGTTTGAGCGTTCACTACGTCTGACGCTGGATTCCTCGGCGAGTTCCGGAGCTTGTCGGCCGCCAGACACGGTCAAAACGCCGTTGTCCATGGATACGTCGATGTCTTCGGGGTTTACGCCGGGAAGGTCGGTACGCACCACGAACCGGTCCGTTTCTTCGATAATATCGACGGCCGGCGTCCATTGTGTGCCGCCATCGGGGGTTGCCAGGCGCCTGATATCGCGATGTACCATATCGACGTAAGGCCAGGCTTCAAAACGAGCAATTTTCATGATTTTCTCCTCTCAGGGATTCTGTTGTTGAACGCCGATCTAGGGCCTTCAGCGGATAATTCAAGTCGCGTTTCGTCGCAAAAAATGCACTTATTGACCACGAATGGCCGTGCTGTTGACCCCTGATTCGGGCCACTATATCTAGTGGGTAGAAAATTTCATAAAAGTGCCATTTTTTTTCCTCTATTTTTAAAGCACTTACTCGCGAAGGATGCATAAGTCATTGATTTTTTATTAAAAAGGTCCCAAGAATAATTTGCGCAAAACGCTTGACAGAAGTCCGTCACGGGCATAATCTTGTCACCACTCAGACACAACATCTTGTGTCTCTATCAAAGAGGAAATGAGGCCGGCAACGGTTCTCGTCGCGCGTTTTCTGGCCGCCGACGAGCGGGGTCCTTTTCCCTTAAGAAAAAGCTGGTTATGGAATTTTTGGGGACTCCCTTCGGGAGTACAGGGAGTAACAGGATCAATGAAGTCTGCCGTTAATTTGGATACGCACACGGTTACCGACATTCAATTTCAAGCAGCATCCCTCGACATTTGGGATGCCAAGTATCGATTGACCGCCAAAGACGGTTCGAAAATCGACGAGAATATTGACGATACGTATAAACGAGTGGCTCAGGCGCTCGCTGACGTAGAGGTAGAATCAAAGCGCGAGCACTATTTCAGGGAATTCGTCTGGGCACTGCGCTCGGGAGCGATTCCGGCCGGCCGTATTATCTCCAATGCGGGTGCGCAGGAGCATAAACCGGCGACGTCGACCATCAACTGCACCGTGTCGGGTACGGTTGGTGACTCGATGGACAATATCCTCAATAAGGTTCACGAGGCCGGACTGACGCTGAAGGCCGGTTGTGGCATCGGCTACGAGTTTTCGACGCTGCGACCGAAAGGGGCTTATGTCACCGGCGCAGGTGCTTACACATCGGGTCCGTTGTCGTTCATGGATATCTACGACAAGATGTGTTTCACCGTGTCGTCCGCGGGCGGTCGTCGTGGTGCTCAGATGGGTACCTTCGATGTCGGCCATCCCGACGTCATGGAGTTCATTCGGGCGAAACGCGAGGACGGCCGACTGCGGCAGTTCAATTTATCGTTGCTGGTCACCGACGAATTCATGCAGGCAGTCATCAACGAAGACGAGTGGAAGCTCGCTTTTCCGGTGACGCCGAAAGAAGTCGATGTCGATGGGCTCGATACTTCAGATGAGACGCAGTTCGTCTGGCGGGAGTGGCCGGAAGCCCGTAATTACGTCACGGATAAGGAGGGGCTTGCGGCCTGCAAGATTTACAAGACGCTGCCGGCTCGACGCGTCTGGGACATCATCATGGCATCGACCTACGATTTTGCGGAGCCGGGCTTCGTACTGATCGACAAGGTCAACGAGATGAACAACAACTGGTTCTGCGAAAACATCCGTGCAACCAACCCCTGTGGCGAACAGCCGTTGCCGCCGTATGGTTCCTGCCTGCTGGGCTCGGTAAATCTGACGCGGTTTGTCAGCAAGCCGTTCACGGCGGAAGCCGATTTCGACTGGGAGAACTTCAGGAAGGTTGTAAAGCTGTTCACTCGCATGCTTGACAATGTGGTTGAAATCAACGGCTTGCCGCTGCCGCAGCAGCGCAATGAGATCCAGCGCAAGCGTCGCCACGGCATGGGCTTTCTCGGCCTGGGTTCGACGATTACGATGCTGCGTATGAAATACGGTGAGCCGGCGGCGGTTGAGTTCACTGCAGAAGTGTCTCGCCAGCTGGCATTGGCCGGCTGGGAAGAAGCACTTGAGCTGGCAGAGGAAAAAGGGCCGGCGCCGATCATGAATGAAGCGTTCGAGGTGACCGACGAGATGCTGCGCAAGCGTCCGGAGATGCGTGCCGATGGCTACCAGGCCGGTGACAAAGTGCCGGGCCGTATCCTGCACGCGCGCTACAGCCGCTACATGCAGCGCGTTGCCGAGGAGGCACCGGAACTGGTGAGTAAGCTCGCCGAAGTTGGGGCGCGCTTTACGCACCACAGCTCGATCGCGCCGACAGGAACCATTTCCCTGTCGCTTGCCAACAATGCCAGCAACGGTATCGAGCCGAGCTTTGCGCATCACTATTTCCGTAACGTGATTCGTCAGGGCAAGAAGACGAAAGAGAAAGTGGATGTTTTCTCCTTCGAACTGCTGGCCTATCGTGACGCCATTGACCCGGAGGCTATGCCTGTAGGGGCGAGTGACGATTCACCGGCGAGCAATCTGCCGGATTATTTCATCACGGCAGACGAAGTGACGCCGAGCCAGCATGTCGATATCCAGGCAGCGGCGCAGAAGTGGATCGATTCGTCTATTTCCAAGACGGCCAATGTGCCCACGGATTACCGGTACGAGGACTTTAAAGACATCTACCTGTACGCCTATAAGCAGGGACTGAAGGGTTGCACGACGTTCCGTTTCAATCCGGAAGCGTTCCAGGGTGTACTGGTGAAGGAAAAAGACCTCAAGAATACGAAGTACACGTTTACGCTCGAAGATGGCTCGACCGTTGACCTGCAGGGCGACGAGGAAATCGAGTACGATGGCGAGGTGCATACGGCGGCCAATTTGTTCGATGCTTTGAAAGAAGGCTATTACGGTAAATTTTGACAGCGATAACTGACGATATAACTAATGATTAAAGTAGATAAAAAGATAGTCGGCTACGCGGTGAATCAGCCGTCGGCCGAAGAAAAAGAAGTCAAACGGGAATTCAAGCGTGAAAACGGCGGGACCGATCGTGCCGACGTTATTCGCATGCACGAAAAACTCGAACGACCCGAGGTTTTGATTGGCTCGACGTACAAGATAAAGACGCCTGTCTCGGATCATGCGATGTACATTACGATCAATGACATCGTTCTTAACGAGGGCACCGAGTACGAGAAACGCCGGCCCTTCGAGATATTCATCAATTCAAAGAATCTCGACCACTATCAGTGGATCGTTGCGCTGACACGTATTATCTCCGCTGTCTTCCGCAAGGGCGGCGATGTGGCGTTCCTGGTTGAAGAGCTGAAAGCGGTGTTCGACCCGCGCGGCGGCTATTGGCAACCGGGTGGTAAGTTCATGCCATCGATCATTGCCGAACTCGGTCATATCGTTGAAAAGCACCTGATCATGATTGGTCTGATGGTATCGCCGGAACTCGACCCCGGGCAGAAACAGCTGATCGATCAGAAGCGTGCCGAGTTCGAAGAGTCAAAGAAACAGCGGGACGCGTTCTCGGACAGCGACTATCCGGAGGGTGCCCAGCTGTGTAACAAGTGCAACACGGTGGCGTTGATCATGATGGATGGTTGTATGACCTGCCTGGCATGCGGCGACTCGAAGTGCGGTTAGTTGTGGTTACTTAATCCCACTGATTAATGAAACAATGCATCGCACATGTAGCGCTCATCGTCAAAGATTACGATGAGGCAATCGAGTTTTTTACAGCAAAGCTGAATTTCAATCTTGTCGAAGATAGTTATCAACCGGAGCAAGACAAACGATGGGTTGTCGTAGCGCCGCCTGGGTCCGATGGGTCAACACTCTTATTGGCTCGGGCATCGACGGAAAAGCAGCAGGCATTTGTTGGCGATCAATCCGGCGGTAGAGTCTTTCTATTTCTTAGCACAGATGACTTCTGGCGGGATTACAACAACATGGTGGAGCGCGGGATAAAATTCGTTCGAGACCCCGAAAAAGCCGACTATGGGCGCGTCGCTGTATTTGAAGATTTGTACGGAAACCTTTGGGATTTGATCGAGTATGTTCCCGATCATCCTTTGGCGATTTGAATCGTATGCCTGCTTTCAGCCTTGAGTCGACGACTATTCGATGGAGCACATATACTGGATACATGACGGTTTGGTCGGCGGCAGGCCCGGACCGAACCTGATTTCGTGGAACTTGAGCGATCTAAAGGATGGAGGAATTCGGGCGATCTTATCCGTCAATGATGGGGAACTTGTTCATGTCGAAGACCTGAACGTCTTGGGAATCGATTACCTCTGTGCGCCGTTATCCGAAAATGCTCCGCCGCGCGAAGGCGATATCGAGATTTGCCTGGAGAGCCTTCGGGTAGGATTCGAATTCGTAACGAAGAACCGAGAAATGGGTCGAAAAACGCTCGTCCATTGCCGTCAAGGCCGAGACAGAACCGGGATGTTCCTCGCGTACTGCAATTACAAGCAGTTTGACGTTTCACCGGAACATGCGATTAAGCAGGTGAAAAAAGTTCGAAGCGATGCCTTAGCTGCCGACGGATGGGATAGATTTACGCTTCAAGACCCCACAATCGAGCGCTAGGAACGCAAAATGGTCGCGACGCTAATCCAAAAGTCAGCCCCCGCTACCAAAAATGAAAAGAGCCGGCCCGTTGGGACCGGCTCTTTCGTTTTCGCTATCGCGAGTACGATTCACCTGCGAAGGGTTGGTCACAATTACGGTCAGATCACTGCGCAGCGGTTGTGCAGTCGTCGATCGATTGCCCCGGATAGAATGTGTGCTCTACACAGGAGCCCTTGCCCTCCGTACTATTCAGGTTCCTGAGCCAGAACGTGTCGACGGGTGGATCAAAAGGGTTGTTCGTTGCGCCGTCGCCGCTGAATTCCGTGTAGGTAGTGGTAGGGCTGCCCCAATCGACTTCCGTGATTTCGATAGGGTCGCTGCAGTCACTGAGGATGTCCAGGGCAAGAAAACCATTGCTAAAGCACGTACCGCTGTCGGCGGCCAGATGTATCTTAAATACGTCGTTGGCAGCGTGGCTTCCAGAAGCCGAACCGAGAAACCTATTGCCGGCGGCATCGCAGCGAACAGCGTAGATATTGCAGCTCGAACCGGAAGTTGCGCCCGGTCCGACGGTGATTGCCACCTGATACATCGTGTTCATCAGGTCCACGCCGGTGAGGTTCGCTCCGGTCAAATCGACCCCGTCAAGAATCGTACCCGTGAGGTTCGCCGCTGAGAGATTCGCATCTTTGAGAATCGCACCCGTAAGATCCGCTCCAGACAGATCGGCATTGCTCAGGTCCGCGTTCGTAAGATTCGCTCCACTCAGCTTGGAGTTTGTCAGGTCGACGTTCTTGAGTACGGCGCCGACCAATTTGGCATTGGTGAAATCGGAGCCCGAGAAATTTACCTTGCTCAGCTTCTGACCGCTGAAGTCGTGACCGGCAAAGTTTGAGTTGGACTGCAGTCGCTTGTTGATTGTGAAAAGTGCTGTAATTGGTGGGAACCCCGGCTTTGGTGGTGAGGACCATCGACAAGCTTGAGTCAGGCCTTCTTCGCCGAGTGGAACGCAGTTATCCAACCCAATGTCCGAAACCACCGAATCGGAATTTGCGGTCACCTCCACGGCATAGAGGAAATAGCCCAACTGAAAGCGATTACAGATAGAACCAGGCTCATCGGGATTAAACGAACTATCGCACCCAAAAACCAGCTCGCTCGAAGTCGGGTAATCGTCGGGATAAGTCTTAAACAAGGCTTCCCCCGCGCCGTTACCCGCGAATCTGAGGTATAGGACATATTCTTCCGCCGCGGCCGTGCCTACTGCCGTCAACAACGAACAGCCCAGAGTCAAGAGTGCGACCAGTTTTGTATTCAGTTTCATGATGTTCTCCTATATGAATGGTGCTCTTACTCGTAATGGCGCGGCTCGGTCGGATAATGCAACATTTATCTTCGTTGACGGGTTGTCCCTCCCATAAATTCGTCCGCGTTGATCTAATAGGGATTTCTAGCGTATTCGGCTACAGTCAGATCGTGCCCAAATGGCTATCACCTGACTCAAGTTGGTGGAATTGGAAAAAGGCCAAACGACCTGATTAGATCGCTTGGCCTGGCATGGAATGCTGAGTTGTTCGACCAACTAGCGCCGCCGTATCGCAACTCAAAGCAGACGGTCGTAACTTCAGTGATTATCGTTTTGAATTGAGGTTTCTATGTTCTCAAAAATGGCTCTCAAATTGGATTTTCACCGCACAGGATTCCACAGACTCGCCCTTGGAAGAGCTTGTTAAATGCCTTGGGATGCCAATTACGTCGAGCAAATGCTCGTTCGCAAACGTGAGTACGATCCGCGTCTGGTCGGACTCGGCGTGAAGAAGCACAAATATCGCTTATTGCCGCCTACGCCTGCGTCAGATGTTTCTCGACTCGAGGAACTGTTCGATATCGATCTCCCCGACGACTACCGAGAATTCATAATTGCGGTGGGAGGCGGAGGGGTGGGTCCAGGACATGGGTTATATACGCTTGAGGGTGCGTTGACAGGTAAAGACCCGACATACGGAAGACACGGCGAGGTTCGAACTGCGGCAGATGTTTCTGCAAATTTTGCGCGACCGAAAAGGGCTCATGATTCTAATGATCGCAGTGAGGCGGGTATGCTGCGTCTGTGTCAGCACGGTTGTGGAACGGATGACTATCTCGTTCTAGTGGGACCAGATAAAGGCACGATTTGGACATATCACGAAGAACTCGACCATATGATTCCCAACCTGAAGAACCCTATTAAGCTTCGAGATGACGACGACTTTAGCGATCTCCCGTATTCCGTTGTATCGGATCGCTGGGCAAATCGATGTTTGGATGCGCCGCCGAGCGAACAGATGACTTTTGCCGATTGGTACCACAAATGGTTGCTTGAGCCGACGTACATGCTTCCACATCCTTCTCCACGGAAACGGCATTAGTGGCAATTTTGGCTATGACTTCGGCGCTTAGCAAACCATTGCAACTGACACTTGGCTGTCAGTCTGCTTGCTATGGAAACCTGTGCGGGTCTCACTCCGGTACAAGCTTGTCCCGGCCGTGTATGACAAATCAGAGATGTGTTAAGGCCAACGATGTCGGCCGGTCATCTCATCACCGGTAACGCAAGTCACCAATATCAGGACTTGGCCAGGCCCGGCGCTGATTGGCTAAGACCAGTCACGGTTTGTTATCAAGATACGCTGTGGCCAGATCCGGAAAATCGGTAAATACGCCATCAACGCCAATATCATCGAGATAGATTTCCAGCAGCTGCTGATAGCTATCGGCGTACGATGGTAATTCATCGCGACGAAAGGTGTAGGGGTGAACAACAAGACCAAGCTTATGCGCCTGGTCGACCAGTTCGCTGACCTTAAGGTCGGATCGGGATGAGTTCGGGGCAACGATCAGCTCGATCGACGGACCAATACCGTCTGCGAACGTCGCTATCATCGACAAACCCTGTTCGGTCAATGCCGATTCGTACTTTGGTCCTGTGCCGAGCAGCTGCACGAGCGGTATCGACATATCCATCCCGGGGAGTAGTTGCTGGTGAATACGCTGCAATTCGTGCGTATCAAAGCACTGCAGGAAAACCAGGTCCTGTTTCGTCGTGTAACCGTATTGTTTGAGGGTGCGTAAAACCGCCGCAGAGATATCTTTACTTTCTGCGCGATGAAACGCGGGACTCTTGATTTCCGGGTAAATACCTACGTTCCGTCCAGTCGTTTTATTCAATCCCTGGATCAACTCGATTTCTTCGGCAAATGTGTTGATTCGAAACGACGACTTTCCAAGCGGGAATCGATCTTCGTAAACGGCTAGCTTGACGTCGTCTTTCTCAAACCGCTCGGTGACAGCGAGTCGTCGAATCTCCGCCAGAGTGAAGTCCACAACGTAGTAACTTCCATCCGCTCGCGCACGATCCGGAAACAGGTCGCGAACGTTGGTGACGGTATCGAGAAGGTGATCGTGCAGCACAACGATCTCATCGTCTTTTGTCATGACGAGGTCTTGCTCAATGAAGTCCGCGCCCTGCGCAAAGGCCATCGCCTTGGCCGCGATCGTGTGTTCGGGCAGGTAGCCGCTCGCACCCCGGTGGGCGATAACCAGCTTGTTTTCCCAATACTCAAGCTGATGTTTGCCGATCAGAGTGCGATCGTTAACCGTGACAACGCAACCGAACAGGAGCGCGCACGAAAAAAAAATGGCCAACTTCGAAGTTCTCATCATCCCGATTGTAGTTGGAGACGACGGCGAATTGACAGTTACTGTGCGAGGAATATGTAAACAGCGAGCGTCGTCACGACGATGACGGCCGCCATCGCCGAACCGTAGCGCCATGGCGTCATGTCAACCGGGGCCGCCGCGAGTTCCCGAACCTGATAAGGCGCCGGCCGGACTTTGCTGACGATCGCTATCAATGTGCTGGTCAACAAGAATACGAGACCGAGGAAATGCAGAAAGTGCACGTCGCCTTCGACACCAAACAGACCGGCGGCCAATGACTGAATCTCCGCATTAAAGACGAAGTTGATGAAGTAGAAGATAATCGGCCCAGCGATCAGTCCGGTCAGCGCCGCTTCTGCGGTGGCTTTTCGTGTCAATAATCCTGCGAGAATGACAGCCAGCATGGGGCCAAAAAACGTTGCGTTGATCTGCTGCAGGTAAATGTAGAGGCTGCCACCGGTATCGATAGTTGGCGCTATGAGAATCGCCGCCACAGCGAGAACCGTGCTGCACAAACGACCGGCGCGTACCTGCCTGAGATCATCTGCATCGGGGCGGAACAGTGGTTTGTAAACGCCCTCGTTGAACAGCGTTGCTGCACTGTTCAAGACACTGTTGAAGGTACTGAGAACCGCTCCGACCATCACCGCGGCAAAAAATCCGGTTAACGGAGCGGGCAACACGGTTTTTACGAGAGTCGGATAGGCCTGCAGGTACTGATCCGGCCCCAGCGTATCTTTGAACATATGAAAAGCAATGACGCCGGGCAAGACAATCGCGAGTGGCGCGACCAGTTTGAAAACGGCGGCGATCAGAATACCCTTTTGGGCTTCCTTGAGATTCCGAGCGCCGAGAGCACGCTGGATAATCGACTGGTTGGTGCACCAGAAGAATACCTGGTTGACGATCATCCCGGTGAAGAGCACGCCGAACGGCAGAAACGAGCCCGGTTCGTCTCCCGTGATGTCGAACTTCGAGTGTTCTTCGGTGTAAACCGTATCCAGTCCCGCCAGGACATCGCCGTTACCGACAACTGACAGTGCCAGGACCGGAATAAGCAGGCTGGCTACCAGGAAACCGACGCCATTGATGGTGTCGGATACTGCGACAGCCTTGAGACCACCAACAATGGCGTACAGAGAACCCAGCGCGCCGATTCCCAATACCATCAGCCAATTTGCCTGAGACTCGGAAATTCCCAAAACCTCGGAGACGTTAAAAAGACTCTCCAGTCCGGCAGCACCGAATAACAATACGACGGGCAGGATGGCAATCGAATAGGAGAACAAAAACAGTAAGGTTGCTACAACGCGCGTGCGGCTATCAAAACGGTTGGCGAGAAAGTCCGGGATGGTGCTCAGACCAATGCGCAGGTACTTGGGCACAAAGTAGAAAGCCGCGAGCACCATCGCCAGCGCTGCGGTGGTCTCCCAGGCCATCACGGCGACAGTGTGATTGAAGGCGTCGCCATTCAAGCCGATCAGGTGCTCGGTCGAGAGATTGGTCAACATAAGTGAACCGGCGATCACCCAGGCGGTCAGGCTTCTTCCGGCGAGGAAATAGGCTTCCGCCGTATTCATTCGATCGTTTCGCGTTACCCACCACGCTATGGCACCCACAGCCGCCGTGAAAGCGAAAAACGAAAGTCCGGCGATCACTGCGTGGCGCTGTCTGCGCCGGAGCGGCGCTCAAACTCATACTCGAATTCAACCGTCATCTCCGGACTGGCGTCGTCCGGAATCGAAATCAGTACGACCTTTGCCGTGTCATCTTCGATTTGCATGTGCGCGAAGCCCCACAACATACCCGCCGCGAACAGTGTTTTGTGCTCGGGGTACTTACGTTCCTGGTGCCACATAAAACTGCTGTGCAACGGGCGTTGCTTGGCGCCGGCACCCGACAGAATCTGCACCAGGGGTTTCTCTGTTGCTTCGCCCAATGTCGCTTCGCAGGAGTCTGTGTGAATCTCAAGCGTATGCTCATGGCCTACCAGGTAGGCGTCGGCGTATTTACAAAGCGCAGGCATCAGTTGTTCGCGCAACACGCGTGCCTGTTCGAACTTGCTGCCTGAAGAGGACCAGAGCGGGTGATGCGCGATCACCAGCTTCCATCTTGCTGTCGAGCTTCTCAGTGCGTTTTCGAGCCATAGCGGCTGTTGCTTCTCCGCCTCGGTCAGCGGGTAAACCTTGTAGTCAGACTCTTCAATTTCTCCGAGGGAACCTTCCGAGCCATCATCATTGAGTGTGTCTTCGCGGACATCCGAGTTGGCGAGAATCATGCTGGTGTCAATAATGAACAACTCGACTTCGCCGTTGGCTGATGGTGGCTTCACAGTGTAGAACGGCCCGTCCATATAAAAGCCCGGTGCTGTCTGGAGATAATCGATCTGTGCAAAGCCGCCGTCCCGAGACGTTTCCCAATCGTGATTACCGAGGGTCACGTAGGTCAGGTAGCCGGAGTCGACATTGCCAACATTGCCGAACGGATCCTGCAAAACATCCTTGAATCTCTCAGCGTCATCGAAGCCGTCTGTACCCAGCGTCGCGCCGGACGGATAGATGTTGTCGCCAAGCAGGACGCCGAAGTCGCAGCTCGCTGTCTTGCCGCAGAACGCTGTCATGGCTTCAGATATGCCGAAGATCCCGGTTTTAGCTACGACCTTACCGGTTACCGGGGAGATGGCGGATGGGCGGGCCTCGTATTCGGCAGCCGGGCGCTTGTCCTCAAGCCAGTCGTCCCATTCCGTTTGCAGATATTCTTCGGGTGAAAACAGATCCTCATAGTCGTCCTGATCCGGGTATTTTGGGTGGTACCCGGTATCGCCGTAGACGAGAACGCCCACGCTTAGCGAGTTGCCGGTGTTATCCGCCGGAGGGAGATCGGTGGTCGTACAGGAAGAAAGAACAAGAGCTACTGAAACTAGCGCGATCGTGTTTTGTTGCATAGCAGACAGACCTAAATAGACTGAAAAGAGCTCCGCTAGAGCTATTTTGGAAAATAAATTTCTATTATATACAAAACTAGAATATTTATTTCATTTTCTGCGATAATCAATCCTGGCGCGGCCAAAAGTACCGCATGATTCCAGTATAAGCGGATATTCTAAATGAAAAACAAAGCCTTAACATGTACGCTCGCGTTGATCCTTGCCGCCTGCGGTAAAGCAAGTCAACAGCCAGAGCCTGCCGATTCTGGTGACGACCGTCGGGCGAGCACCCACTCGGTTGCGGAAACCGCCCCAAGCATGAAGAACGCTGCGAATGATCCGGCGCTTCTGATTAACGCGGCTCAGGCGGATGCGAGCCTGATTCTGGGGGCTGCCGAAAGCGGCGGAATCGAGGTCTACACCCTGGATGGCGTGCGCGTCGGTGAAGACAGCGAACGGCCATCTTCGTTTGTTGACGTTCGCTACAATTTCGCGCGAGGTGCTGAACGTGTTGCGCTGATCGTTGCAAACGATTTGTCAACGTCGCAGCTCGTTTCCTACGTCTGGGATGCGGCCGAAGAGCGCTTGCTGGATATCTCTGCACCCATCGATCTCGGCATGGAGACCGAAGGGCTGTGTTTGTATCAAAGCCCGATCTCGCAAAAGCTGTACGCCTTTGTCCTGGGCTCAGGTTACATGCAGCAGTGGGAGCTGTTTGATCGGCAGGGGCAAGTGCAGGGCCGACTCACGCGGACGGTACCGGTTGGGACCGGCGCAGCGCATTGCGCCGTCAGCGATCGAAACAGCGCTATCTACTACTCGCAGGAGACTGTCGGCGTCGCGACGCTCAACGCGGAACCGGAATCGGAAGCGGAAATCGAATACATCGATTTCTCGGAACCCCACGGGCGCTTTAGCGGTGACGTCAAGGGCATCGCTTTATACGAACATGAAGATGACGACTACCTGATCGTTTCCGACGCCGATGTCAGCCTGCTTCAGGTTTACGACCTGACGAACCACAAGCACGTCGGAACACTGGCGATCGGTGCGAGGGATGCTATCGATGGAGTACAGGAAACAGAGGGTCTCGTCGCCAGCAGTCTGAGCCTCACCGACGAGCTTTCCGGCGGCCTGATCGTGCTCGCCGATGACGATAACGAATCGGATCATGCGAACTTCAAGGTCGTCGCGTGGCAGGACGTTGCTGCAGCCATTGCACTACCGCCCACGAATCCATTCGATCCCACTTTGCCGCTTGCTGCGAAGGTTGCGACCGTGTCGCCGAGCGCGCAGACCGAGCCCGTTGTGACGTTTGGCGACGCGGCAGACGACCCGGCGATATGGGTACATCCCGACGATCCGGCAAAGAGCATTATCATCGGAACGCAGAAAAAACGCGGCATCAATGTCTACGACATGGATGGAAAATTATTGCAGTCCCGAGCGGACGGTCGTATTAACAACGCCGATGTTCGTTATGGATTTAGTCTTGGCGGCGAAACGGTCGATATTGTTACCGCCAGTAATCGGACGCACCAGAGCCTCAGTATCTGGAGGGTCGATCCCGTAACGCGGACCCTGGTTGAAATCGCGGACGGGATTATTCCAACCGGCATGGACGACCCCTATGGCCAGTGCATGTACAAGAGTGCCGTAACGGGGGAGTTCTATGTCTATATCAATGATACCGACGGCGTCGTCAAGCAATGGCAACTGATCGATGCCGGTAACGGTAAAGTCGGCGCCAAACAGGTTCGTGAGTTCAGTGTCGGATCCCAGACAGAAGGCTGTACTGCTGACGATGAAACAGGCGACTTATACGTCGGCGAGGAGAACAACGCCTTGTGGAAGTATTCGGCCGAACCGGACGGTGGAGATGAACGCACGATGGTCGACAATGTAGAGTCGGGGAATCTGACAGCCGACATCGAAGGCGTGTCCATCTACTACGGGCCGGGCGGCACGGGATACATTATCGCGTCTAATCAGGGGGCTGATAATTATCTCGTTTACGAGCGACAGGGTGACAATAAGTTCCTCGGCCATTTTCATGTGGTTGCGGACGAGGCGACCGGCATAGACGGCGCGTCCGAAACGGATGGCCTGGACGTGACCGGTGCCGACCTCGGTCCATCATTTCCACACGGGGCGTTAATCGTACAAGACGGCCGCAACATCTCACCGGCAGAAAAACAGAATTATAAAATCGTGCCGTGGGAGAGAATCGCCGAGGCGATGGGCCTGAAAGTTCATTCCGGTTATGATCCGAGGGCGATGAACTAGCATGAGACACGCGTTTTGAAGTCATTGCTGAAGTTCTTCGCTGCCGGCACGGATCAACCGAGACTGACGGATACAGCACTAATAGACGAGCAGTTCCGCTATTACAGGCGAAACGTGATTGTCGTCATTATTCTGTGCTACGGCCTTGGATATGTGTGTCGGCTGGCGCTCAATGTCGTCAAGAAACCGCTCATGGATGCCGGTATTTTCACACCTGAGGAGGTCGGCCTGATCGGTTCCATGCTGCTGTATGGCTATGCCTTGGGCAAGTTCAGTAACGGACTGTTGTCCGACTACTCAAACGTCAAACGATTCTTCGCGGCCGGACTATTTCTGTCGGCGATGATGAATTTCGGTATGTCGTTTTCCTCGCTTGTCTGGCTGTCCGCCACGCTGTGGATTCTGAACGGCTGGTTCCAGGGATTTGGCGCGCCGTCGTGCGCTGTCGCCCTCGCCAGCTGGTATAGCAATCGTGAACGTGGCCGATATTACGGCTTGTGGAGTACTGCCCACGCGATAGGCGAGGGGCTGACCTACCTCGGCATTGCATTGTTGATCGCGCTGCCGCCGAAGGGACTGGGTTTGTCGTGGCAATTCGGATTCTGGGTACCGGCAACTATATGCGTATTAGCCGCCGTGATCGTCTACGTCTATTTGCCGGATCGGCCGCGCACACTGGGTCTGCCATCGGTCGCCGAATGGCGTAACGACGGAGGCGAGAAGGCGATGGCCGCCGCCCATGACGCAGCCAGCATTTTAAAGGACCAATTGAAGGTCATCGCCATTCCATCGATGTGGGTCATCGCGCTGGCAAGTTCCTCCATGTACATCACACGCTATGCGGTTAATAGCTGGGGCAATGTTTATCTGCAAGAGATTCGTGGTTTCGATCTGTTCGACGCGAACTTCTTTATCTTTTTGAATACGGCCGCTGGAATATTGGGCTGCGTCGCCTATGGCTACCTGTCCGATAAGCTCTTCAACGCCCGGCGGCCGCCGGCAAATCTGCTGTTCGGTCTCATGGAGTTGCTGCCGCTGTTCGTCATATTCTATGGCCCGGCGAACGCAACGGTGCTGGCAATAGCGCTGGTTGTCTACGGTTTCGGTTTAAGCGGAATTCTGGCGTCACTCGGCGGCCTGTTCGCCTTGGACATCGCGCCGAAAAAGGTGGCCGGTGCAGCGATGGGCTTTATCGGTATATTCAGCTACCTGGGTGCGGGTATGCAGGACTACGTCAGCGGCAAGCTCATTTACGACAGTGAAATGCAGGTTGTGTTTTCTACAGGTGATGCATCGCAAACCGTATTCTTTTATGACTACTCGGTGCCTATCATGTTCTGGATAGGCGCGTCGGTGGTATCAATGATCTTAGCGGGTAGTCTTTGGAAGGTTCGTGCCAGTGATTAGACAGCAAACGGGAAATATCGCTTTTCTTGCCGCGATCATTTTTGTGCTGACTGCATGCGGTGAAAGTGGTAGTGGCGACTATTGCGACAATCACTACGAATTTCATGCCAGTCACATCGACTCGGTTGTAGAGCTATCAATCGAGCTTTCGGAAGAGGGCGCTCTCGGTGGGCGCTTGCTGGTACCAAAGTCCGCTCTTGACGATACGACGCTGTCAGGTATCGAAACACTTCTGGCAAGCACTGAGAAGACATTCTCCCTGCAGTCGCAAGTTCCCTGCGATATTTCCGTTACTAATCTCAATTGGGTGAACGACATTCTCGACGTACGTTATGCGGCGAGTTGCGGCGCCGACAACAAGATCGGCAAAATCGACGTTACCTTGTTCGACCATATTGACGGCCTCGAAGAGGTTGTAACGTCGGTGACAACGCCAGCGACAGCAAAGCGTTTCGGCATCAGCCGACAATGCGATGCTCCTATCTTTAGAGTGGACTAAAACACCGATGACAAGCAATACAGACCGACTTGAATTTGCGAGTAAAACCGCGAGAGAAGCCGGGGCGCTGGCACTGGAGTACTTTGCAGATCTCAGATCGTTGACGGTCAGAAGCAAGGGCGTACAGGATATGGCGACCGAGGCAGACGTCAACACCGAAACCGTGATTCGCGACGCGATATCGCGCCAATATCCGGATGACGCGTTTCTTGGCGAGGAAAGTAGCGATTCATTCGCTGTAACGGATGCGCCGGGGACCTGGGTTGTGGATCCTATAGATGGCACGCAGCCGTTTATCTGCGGAATGCGTACCTGGTGTATTTCCATCGCCTACTACTCCAGGGGAAGGGTGCAGATTGGCGCCATATACGACCCATCGAACGATGAGTTGTTTGCCGCCGCTCGTGGTGAAGGCGCCAGCTTGAACGGCAGCCCTATTCAGGTTGCGGAAGTCGCTGGTGTAAGCGAGGGTCTCGTGAGCGTGGGCTATTCCACTCGCGTGACACCGGAGCAAACGCTTGGTCCGCTTGGTCGATTGCTGCGTTCAAACGGCATGTACCATCGCAGCGGCAGCGGAGCACTGAGCCTGGCCTACGTCGCGGCCGGCAGATTGATTGGCTATTTTGAACCGCACATGTGCGCGTGGGATATGGCGGCCGGCGAACTGATGGTCCTGGAGGCCGGCGGGAAAAGCAACGATTGCCTGCCGAACGATCAGGCGCTCATCGACGGAAATCTTGCTTTGGCGGCGGCGGCTGGCGTTTATGACGAGTTAAAATCGATCGTCGACGGCGATATCTGACCGTAATTTCTCTAGTTCTTCGTTAGTCGTTTAAGATTATCAAAACCCAACTTTGCGAACGCGTCAGGTGGCGCGACGCTGGGGTCCTGTTCCGCTTCAACGACGACCCACCCGCTATAGCCTGCTTTTCTTATGGCATTAAATACGCTGTCGTAGTCGATACAGCCATCGCCCGGTACGGTAAATACGCCGGCTAAAACCGCTTCGAGAAAGCTGCAGTCCCTGTTCTGCATTTTCTGCAGGGTATTTTCGCGAACGTCCTTGCAATGAACGTGTCCGATTCTGTCGGCGTACTGGTTAGCCAGTTCGACCGGATCCGCGCCGGCGAATCGGGCGTGTCCGGTATCCAGCAACAGCTTCATGTCGTCCGACGTCGACTGCATCATGATTTCGATATCATGACGCGACTGGACGACAGTTCCCATGTGGTGATGGAAACACAGTTTCAGTCCGGTATCGGCGCAGGCTTTTGCAACTTCGTCCAGGCGTCGGCAAAACGTCGGCCATTGCTCGGCTGGAATCCGTGGCCGCTGCGAAAGGCGTTTGTCGATATCCGAGTGAATACAGCCGGTGACCTCGGCAAATATCAAAACATCCGAGCCCATCGCCTTCAGTAGTTTCATGTGCTCCTGCATTGCGGCAATCTCTGCGCTACTGTCACGCTGCAATAGCTTGCCGCTGTACCAGCCTGAGACGAGTGACAGCGAGTACTTATCCAGCTCGGGTTTCAGTACAGCAGGATCTCTTGGGAATTTATGACCGAGCTCGACGCCGGCGTAGCCCGCACTCGATGCTCCACTCAGGCAGGCGTGAAAAGAAATGTCAGCGCCGACATTTTGCATGTCGTCGTTGTTCCAGGTTATCGGATTGATGCCTATGGATACATTCATGTTCGTTCCGACGTCTTGTCCTGATAATTCCTGTACGCGTCTTTGACCGCGTCGTTGTCTGAGGCAGCGGCAACCGGTACATCCCACCAGGTTCCGCCTTCTGCGGTCGAGGGCAGTGGATCTGTATCAATTACAACAACGGCTGTGTGCGGTGCGTCCTTCGCCCGCTGCAGTGCAGGACCGAGTTCACTAAGTGAGGGTACTTTTTCCGCATGCGCACCCAATGACGCAGCGTGTTGCGCGAAGTCAATCGCCGGCGCACTGTCAGTAGCGCCGTAACTCGTGTCAAGAAGGTTGTTATACCCCTTGCCACCCAGCGACATTTGCAGGCGGTTGATGCAAGCAAAACCGCGATTGTCGAGGACGACAACGGTTATTTTCTGTTGCAGTGCGATCGATGTCGCGATTTCAGAGTTCAACATCAAATAACTGCCATCTCCGACCATGACCACAACATCGCGGTCCGGCGTCGCCATTTTTGCGCCCATGCCGCCCGCAATTTCATAACCCATGCAGGAGAATCCGTATTCGACGTGATAGTTGTTGGCGTCAGAGGATCTCCACAGTTTGTGGAGTTCTCCTGGCAATCCACCGGCAGCGCAAACGACAGTGGCGTTGCTTGAGAATACGTCACTCACGACACCGAGAACCTGCGCATCGGATGGCAGGTCGGCGTCAGAGGGCGCCGTTACCGTTTCGTACACGGTATTCCACTCGACTCGCAAATCGTGAACACGTTTTTTCCAATCGATTTCTACGGCAACGCTGTCTATCGCTGCAGACAGGTCCCTTATGCAGCGGTCCGCATCACCCTGCAGGGCAATTGCACCGCGTTTGTTCAAGTCGTGACGAGCGACATTAATGCTCAATAGTTTGCAGTCCGGTTTTCGAACGAGGAGCCCGGATCCGGTCGTAAAATCCTGCAGGCGCGTTCCGACTGCGATCAGAAGGTCCGCATCTTCCGCAAGTTTGTTCGCTGCGCTGGTGCCTGTGACTCCGAGTGAGCCAACGCTCGCAGGGTGGTCCCAGCGTAACGCCCCCTTTCCTGCCTGAGTTTCAGCAACCGGAATGGCATGCGCTGTCGCGAATTTTTCGATGCTGTCTATTGCATTGGAATAGTGAACGCCGCCACCCGCGATCAGTAGCGGTCGTTTCGCCGACGCGATGAGTTCTGCGGCTTGCTGCAGGGCCCTTTCGTCTGCGCCCGGGCGGGCAATGCGGTGAATTTGTATCTCGAAAAACGACTCCGGGAAATTAAAAACTTCCGCCTGAACGTCCTGCGGCAAGGCGATCGTGACGGGACCGCACTCGACCGGGTCTGTGAGAACAGCTATTGCCTGCGGTAAAGTCTGCAGTAGCTGTTGCGGGCGCATAATACGATCCCAATAGCGCGATACCGGGCGAAAACAATCATTGGCCGTTACCGTGGGGTCTGAGAAATCCTCAACCTGCTGCAGCACCGGATCCGGAAGTCGACTGGCGAACGTGTCGCCGGGCAGTAGCAATACCGGTAGACGATTGACGTGCGCGACCGCTGCTGCGGTTACCATGTTGGTAGCCCCGGGTCCCACCGAAGTTGTGCAGGCCATCACTCGCCGTCGTCGTGATGCTTTTGCATAGGCAATTGCGGCGTGCGCCATGGCTTGTTCATTATGGGCACGAAACACAGGCATCGTGTCTGTCGCATCTTCGAGAGCTTCGCCAAGCCCGGCGACATTGCCATGCCCAAAGATGGCGAATATGCCATTGATGAGTCGATGTTGTCGTCCGTCAACATCTATGTACTGAGCGCCCAGATAGCGCACGAGGGCTTGCGCGGTGGTCAATCGAAGCTTGGCTGTCACGATCTTTCTCGCTGTAAACTTGGCTATCGGTCCCGGTCAACAGGCCGTCTAACATCTTCGCTGTTGGCGGTCGATTCCTGCCAGAAGTCAATCATCTTAGAATAGTTGTCAGCGATTTGGCGAATCACTGCATCGTCGTCGCATTTGCCACTAAACCACTGGCGGGCAGCTGCACCAAATATGCTGCGCCCGACGGCGAAACCCCTGCAGACCGGGTGCCCTCCGGCGATTCGAAAACTCTCCCTCAGCTGCTCTTCCGGAGCATCGAGACCGAGCATCAACACGCCGTGGCACATTGGATCGTTTTGCTCAATGACCGCCGAGATTTCGCGCCAGCCGGCGTCCGTCTGTGATTCCAGCTTCCACCACGCGGGCATAACACCGAGGTTATAGAATCGCCTCATGACATTCGCTACCGTCGAGTCCGAGACGGAATGCCCGCTGTTGCTGGATATAACCTCAAGCAGCAGTTCACGGCCCAGCGCGTTGCAATCTGCGCACAGCTGCTGGACTCGTTCTTCCTGTGTCAGACGCAATTCGAGATCGTCTTCCGGATGGTAGAACACCAGGCATTTGACCACATGCGACGCTGGCCATTTCAACAGCGGCAAACCAATGTTGTTTCGCGGATCGAATTCCAGGGGTCGGGATCCAGGGACTTCCACCGGACGACCGAGCCACCATCCTTTACCGTTCATTCTTGCCAGTACGGCCTCGCCGTAGCGCTCATCAACGATCATGCC
This sequence comes from Woeseiaceae bacterium, assembly GCA_021773035.1. Taxonomy (GTDB): domain Bacteria; phylum Pseudomonadota; class Gammaproteobacteria; order Steroidobacterales; family Woeseiaceae; genus UBA1847. The sequence continues at coordinate 44,491 of JAJFKU010000056.1, read as the reverse complement.
CAGGTTATCGGTAGAGCCTCTTTCCTCCGCAACCTGTTCGGCGGCGCTGCATACGAGTGACTTAAATGCCGCGATCCTGTCCGTTACGGGTTCCACGGAAACAACGAGGTCTTCCAGTTGCCGGCGATGATCAAATGCGAGCACCATCAGTGGGGTGGAGGGCGTTGATCGCGTAGACGCACGATGCAGATAGTTGATGCGTGCGTCCTTGTCGGGCCGCAAGATCGACGTTGCGCGTTGCAGATAGTCATCCAACTCGATACGCGTCGGCATCGCCGGCGTGCATCCGTGTCGCGAAACGACCAGTGCGCCGCAGGCGTTGCCCGATGCCGCGCAATCCTGCCACGAAAGACCGTTCATCCAGGCATTCAATAATCCGCTCAGAAAAGCATCGCCTGCGCCGAGCGTATTCAGTACCGCAACCTGTGCGCCGTGAACCGTAATGCCATCATCCAGAGCGGCAGGAATGTCGTTTTCATAAATCGAGCATCCGAGAGGACCGCGTTTGAGAACGATTGCAGCGTCAGACAGTTCGCGAATCGCGCGCAGCGATGTCAGTGTGTCGGTACTGCCACCCGCAATATTGATCTCTTCTTCCGTACCGACGAGAAGATCCAGCTCACCGAGCACGCTTTGATATTTGGCGGTTACCGCGGAAGATTCAATATACCGCTCTTCGCCGCCGCCGGCAGCCGTCAGCCCCCACAGCACGGGTCGATAGTCGATATCCAGAATGACCCGGGTTCCCTGGCGCCTGGCATAGTCAATTGCAGTGCGAACGACCTTGTAACACCGGTCTGTCGAGAGGTGAGTTCCGGTAATGGCCAGCGCACTGCTGGAGCCGATGTACTGTTCGTCAAAATCCGCTTCTTCAACACCCATGTCCGCACAGTTTTCCCGGTAGAAAATGTGTGGAAAGGAATTGCGGCTTGCGATACCCAGAATAACGAGCGCGGTTAGTCGATTGGGGTCGGTGACAACATGGCTAACATCTACGCCTTCGTCTGCAAGCGCTTCGCGAACAAAACGTCCCATCTGTTCGTCGCCGACGCGCGTCAACATCGAAGAGCGCGAGCCCAGTCGAGCGAGACCGGCCGCCAGGTTTCCGGAAGATCCTCCCAGGTACTTCGAAAAACTCTGCATGTCTTCCAGGCGACCGCCAACCTGATCGCCGTACAGGTCCACCGCTGCGCGACCCAGGCAAATAACGTCGAATTTTCTTGCGGATGCCATCGGTCTAGACTTCGGGATTCCAGTAGCTACTGTCAGGGTCCATGATCCAGGCGTGCTCTTCAGTGAATTCCGGAACGGTATAGCGATCGTTCGGCAGATGCCGAATCACCCAGGAGTAGTACATTCCGTAGCCGGGTGCTGCGCATTGGGCGTGATCGTTCAGATCAAGTATTTTCACCGTGTCGAAATTGCGTACTTTCAGAACCGTCTCGCCGAGCTCACTGTGTCCGTAGCCCTGGGGCTCGGTGAATCGATAGTGATAGATTTCCGGTTGCGCATGATGATGCGGCGGATAGCTCGACCAGCCACCCTGGAAGGTTATGACCTCACCCAATACCAACTCTGTATTCGGGTCCGAATTTGAACCGTCGAAAATCGTGCGGACGTAGCGCAGGCAACGATCATTAACCTGGCCTTTGCCGCGTGGTTCATTGTCGACATCAGAGGGCGTAAACACCCGCGCATCGAACGGCTTTGTGTTGTTGCAGGAATACACCGTGAACTCGGAGTCCGTCTCACACGAAAATTCTATGTCGGTCCCTGCGCAGACGTGAAAGCAACTTGACGATTCGTCAAAAAGCGACGAACGTTCGAGTACAAAACTCAGGTCGCCGACCTTTCCCTGCGCTGCACCGTTCATCAACAACCAGGCGACTTCACTCGTCGCCGTTTGCTTGACGCTTTCGCCGGCACTGAGCCTTACAACCTCAAGCGTTATCGGCACATTGTCGCTGGCGTCGTCTTCACGAGTAAGCTGAGTCGTGCCCAGCGAGAAGCCGTCACGATGATCAGTAATGTGTAGTGTCATTCGTTTTTCCCAAGTGATTGTAGTGCGTCTTCGCTGACGTCAATCCAGTTGTATTTTTGAGCAGATGTTTCGATAGCATCGGAAATTTCCTGAACACGGCAACCGTTCGCAAAATCCGAGTAAATATGATCGCCACTCGAAATTCCTTGTAACAGGTTGCGAACCTCGATGACCTTCAGGTCATTGATGCCGAGTCCATGGCCCGGTGCCGGGCAAAATGCTGCGTAATCCGGATGCTCGGGTCCGGCCAGAATAGTGCGATATCCGCGCTCATCCTGAGCGCCGCCATTCGAAAACAGCCGCAGTTCGTTCATACGTTCCTGGTCAAACGCGATACTGCCTTCGCTGCCGAATATCTCAAACTCCAGACCGCACTTCTTGCCTGTCGCGACGCGACTGATTTCCATCGTGCCTGAGCAGCCGCGATCGAAGCGGACGAGAACCTGTGCGATATCTTCGTTCTCAACCGTACGCATGTCGCCTGTTCGCGAGTCACGACGCTGCGGATGGACCGTCGTCAAAGAACCCAACACGGCCGCCATTGGGCCCAGCAGGTATTCCGCCATATTGATCAGGTGCGTGCCGAGGTCAGCCAGCGCGCCGGCGCCGCCCTGGCTGCGCAGCAGCCGCCATCCGAAAGGCGTTGCAGGATCGGCCAGGTAGTCTTCCTGATAGCTGCCACGAAAACTGTAGATATCGCCGATGCTGCCCGACGCTATCATCGCGCGCGCTTTACTGATGAGCGGATTGCAGATGTAGTTGAAGCCCGTCGCCGTTCGGACTCCGGCAACTTCGGCCGCGTCCCGGATCGATATCGCGTCTGCCGATGAAAGCGCCAGCGGTTTTTCGCAATAAACATGCTTGCCGGCCGCAATCGCTGCGAGAGCCATTTCGCGATGCAAATGATTCGGCGTGCAGATATCCACGACGTCGATATCCGGATCGTCGCAAACCGAGCGCCAGTCGTCGCTGGATTGATCGAAGCCCCAGGCTTTGGCCAGCTTCGCTGCATTTGCGACGTCAGCGTCGACCAGGCAGTGAAGCGTCGGGGCCGCGATGTCATCGAATACCGTGCCGACCGAACGCAGGGCAATCGCATGAGCGTTTCCCATAAAACCGGTGCCAATAAGGCCAAATTTGAGGTTTCTCACCGCAGTTCACCGCACGAATGCATTGGCCTGCGCGTCGCGCGGCCAAAAGATGTTGCAACAATATCGGAATGGAATAAATTTTTCAATATCAAATAATTTTGAAAAATCCTTTCGATTTCGAGATCAGACGTCGACGGGTTTACCGGTTTCGAGCGACTCTTGGGCGGCATCGGCGAGCTGCAGTGCCCGCAATCCGTCAGCCCCGCCCGGTATATCGATATTTTCTCCGCCGCTCGCCCGAAGGAATCTGTCGAGTTGAATTCGATAAGCGTCCGCATAGCGTTCCAGGAAAAATGGTAACGCTGGTTCTGTCGCGAATCCGCCGGCACCGGCAACTTCTACTTTGGTCGCGGTCTGGTTGTCTGCCCGGACCATGCCTTTTTCGCCGAAGACTTCTATGCGTTGATCATAGCCGTATTCACACCGTCGGGAATTCGTTATCTGGCACATTCGGCCGGATGCCGTACGCAGCACGGCAATAGCCGTGTCGATATCGCCTGCTGTGGCGATCGCCGGATCGGCAAGGACGCTACCGGTAGCAAACACCTGGTTCGGTTCGTCGCCGAGCAGCCAGCGTCCGATGTCGAAATCATGAATCATCATATCGCGAAACAGTCCGCCGGAACGTTCGATATATTGCACCGGAGGTGGCGCCGGGTCGCGACTGGTGATGCTCACAACCTCCACATTGCCAATTGTTCCAGCATCAATCTCGTTTTTCAGCCGACTGAACGACGGGTCGTGCCGTCGGTTAAATCCCAGGCAAAGCAGGACGCCGTGTTTTTCGGCAACGGACAAGCATTCCTGCGCTCGCGTGGCATTCAGATCCAGCGGTTTCTCGCAAAACACCGACTTACCGGCAGTCGCGGCCCGCTCAACCAGGTCCGCATGCGTGTCGGTCGAACTCGCGATCACGACAGCGTTTATCGTTGAATCTTCCAGTACCTGATCAACGCTGGCGACAGCCGCGTTGCAGGTCTTCGCCAGAGATTCGGCGGCGGCATCAATGACGTCAGAAACGTAAACGATGTCCGCATCCTTGTTCCGGGACAGATTGGCCGCGTGAATCCGGCCGATTCGACCGGCCCCTATGACAGCAACCCGTATCATTGTTTCAGTTCCTCGAGTGTCGCTCCCTCGAGGCCGTACTTGTAGGCGTAGCTGATAACCAGAGTTTGTGCGATACACATGGAGGCTGTCAGCGAGCGGAACTGACGGACTTCCGCATCTTTGATTTCAAAGCAAACCGCGGCGTCCTTAGCGATGGGACTCAGGCGGCTGTCACTGATCGCGATCAGCGGCGCGCCGTTCGCCCGCGCGCGTTCGGCTACCGCCGCGGTATCGTCTGCATACGGACGAAACGATATGGCGATAACGACATCTTCAGGGCTGATCATCCAGCTCTGCTCAGAGGTCATGCCGGCGACACCGTCGAGTAGAAAGGCGCGTTTTTCAACATGACTGAGTGAATACGCGAGGTAGGCGGCGACAGGAAACGAGCGGCGCACACCCGCGAGGTAGACCGTGTGGGCGTTGTGCATCAACTCGACCGATTTTTCCAGATCGTCCGGTGATACGACCTCGCGAAGATGCTCAAGCGCGATGATATTGCTCTCAGCGAAGTCGTGCAGAACGTTGTGTGGCGAAAGCCAGTCAACTTCGTCGGAGCGTTTGCGAAACTGGCGGATTCGTTCGGAATAGCTGGGGGCCGGTGCGGCGCTTAGGATTTCGTCGCGAAACAGGCGCTGCATGTCGCTCGCACCCTTGTAGCCAAAAACCTTGGCGAAGCGGACGATCGTGGAGGGTTGGGCGTCGCAGCGACTCGCAATGACGGACAAGGTTTCCAGTCCGATATCATTAGGATTATCAATGACATAGTTTGCCACTTGCTTGAGTCGCGGGCTCAATTCCTCGTAGCGCGCAGCGATCTCTTTTCTCAGTGCATCGAGATTATCGGGTGGTGATTTCGACATTCTTACGGGTTCCGTTGCGTGCGGTTCGGCCCAAAGTGAAACATATTTTTCAACTTTGGAATAGTCGTTTCACGCCGAAGTGTCATCGAAACTACACAAGGAGCAACTACCTTCGTGGCAGCCGGGTTTAGCTCGACAGGAGGGTTTAGAACATATTTTTCATGATTTTTACATTTCGAAAAATCTGTTCTATACTGCATACGACTGCAAGACGACAGAATTTGCGGGGGGATAAAACGTGAATACGAAATCAGGGGCCGATTTCTGTCGGCCGGGAAAAATACTCAGGGGTGGAGAAATGATTCGGAAAACATTTTCTTTGGTCGCCGCCGGGCTTGTACTGTTCGCATCGGCGCCCGCGGCGTTCGCACAAAGCGTTACCGGTGAAGTCACTGACGCGAACAACACGGTGGTGTTCAAGGGAGCAGACGTTAGCATCGCGGAACTGAATCGATCCGAAACCACTGATGATCGTGGCCAGTTTCGGTTCACAAACGTTCCTGCCGGCGAATATACGCTGGTCGTTTCTTATGTCGGCGCTGCAGATCAGAGTGTTCCGATCACTGTAACGGCAAACGGTCTGGACATGGGGGCTGTTGCGATCGGTTCAGGCAACGACGGCATCGAAGAGGTCATTGTTTACGGACAGTCGGCGGCTCTTGCCGGTGCGCTAAGCCAGGAGCGCTCGGCCGAGAATCTCGTCTCGGTACTCGATACCGATGCAATGGGTCAGTTTCCCGACCAGAATGTGGCGGAATCACTGCGACGTCTTTCCGGTGTAACGGTTGAGAACGATCAGGGTGAAGGTCGCTACGTGGTTATTCGTGGTATGGACCCTGATCTAAACGCTACTTCCATTAACGGTTTAAGGGCGTCGGCCGCTGAGCCAAGACGAGCCATGCAGCTTGACGTTATTCCGTCGGACGTTCTGGACGGCCTTGAAATTCATAAGACCCTGACGGCGGACATGGACGGCGATGCTATTGGCGGGTCCATCAACGTGAAGACGCTGAGCGCTTTCAGCCGAAAGGGCGCTTACGTCAAGTCCAGGGTTGAGGGTTCCTACAACGGACAGTCGGAAGAATGGAATCCGAAATTGTCGTTTGCAGGTAGCAATATATTCGAACTGAAAAGCGGTCGCCGTCTCGGCATTGCCGGAGCGATCAGTTGGCATGATAGAGACCTCGTCATCAACAACAACGAATTAGACGACTGGGAGGTAGCGGACAACGGCAGCGACTTCACCGAGGAGTTTCAGCCGCGACTGTACACCATCGGGCGAGAGCGGATAGGCGGCGTTCTAAACCTGGATCTGGACTTATCAGACTCGACGCGACTGTACGCTTACACGCTGTACAGCAAGTTCACCGATACCGAATTGCGAAATCGCATGTCATTCGGACTTGACGGGCTGGACGAAGCCAGCGTTACAGCGACCAGTGCAGACTACTCGGAAGTCGAAATCGAGCGGGATACGAAAGGGCGCTTTATCACGGGACAGATTGCCGAAAATCTGTCCATAGCCCTCGGTTCTGAAACACAACTGGACGACTGGCTGATCGAAACTCAGATCGGTTACTCCTACGGTCGCGAGCGCACACCGGATCAGGTGAGCGGTACCTGGGTGGCTGAATTCGAATCCGGCGACGGTAACATTACCGCCGGGATGCCGGTTCTGACGCTCGATCGCAGCAATCCTCAGTTACCGGTCGTGCAATCCGACTTCTGGGCCGTTCTGAACGATGCCAGTCTGTACGAGCTCGACGAGCTTGAGAATTTTCACGAAAAGAACGAAGACACTTCAATGTCGCTGTCAGCCGACTTCACGCGGGACACCGATCGCGGCATGTTCAAATTCGGTGCGAAAATGCGGCTGCGCGAGAAAACGACGGATGAGCGAGCTGAAATCTGGTCAGGCGACGGATCGATCTTCCTTTCGGAAGCAGTACTTGCGAATGGTGGCGCGGCCTATGGATTCCCGACCGGATTGGACCCGGTTCCGGACAACTTCATGGAGCGCAGCATCCTCAATAGCCAAACCGGCATCGATTTCGAAGATATCGACTCTGAAATCGATTCGAATGTCGCCGATTTCACTTTTGACGAAGATGTTTTCGCTGTCTACGGACTGAAGACCTGGGAAACAGATCGCACGACGTTTACGGCGGGTGTTCGGATTGAGCGTACCGAGCTTGATAACCGCGGCAATGTCGTTGAATTGATCGAAGAGGACGCCAACGGTCCGGGTGATCCGGCGGAAGATACTGTCGTCATTACCGCGATTAATGCTAAAAACTCTTACACCGACGTATTGCCGAGTGCGAGTCTTCGCTTCGAAATGAAAGAAAACGTGGTGGTAAGAGCATCAGCTTTTCGTTCTGTCGTACGACCACGCGTCGAAGAGGTGGCGCTCAGGGTCGAGATCGAGGACGACGAAGGTGCGCTGGGTAACCCGGATCTTGATCCGTTCCGGGCCCTGAACCTCGATGCGTCAATCGCGATCTACCCAACGGATTTGAGCGTCGTGTCTGCAGGCGTATTCTACAAGAAGATCGAAGACTTCATTTTCGTGCAGGTTATTGACGACTACGATTTTCTCGGTCGCACGCTCGATGAGGCTGAGATTGCTCTGAACGGAAGCGACGCAACGGCGCTTGGATTTGAGTTCAACTACCAGCAGCATTTCGGCTTCCTGAGTCCGCCTTTTGACGGTTTGATTCTCGGCTTGAACTACACTTATGTTGATGCAGAAGCCGACACGGGCGATCGGAAAGTCGATATGCCGAAACAGTCGGCGAATATCGGGAATTTCATGTTGGGCTATGAAAAGGGTGGTTTCGATTTTCGGCTGGCTATGAAGTATCGGGACAGCTACATCGATGAACTCGCGGATCCGGGACTGGATCGCTTTACCGGCGAGCATACGCAATGGGACATCACGGCCAAATACCGATTCTCCGACAACTGGCAGGTGTACGCTGAAGTGACCAACCTTGGCGATGAACCGGAATACTATTATGCAGGCCAGCGAAGTCGTGCGCTGCAGTACGACGAGTTCGGAACGACATCGGCGATTGGAATTCAATACAACTTTTCCGAATAGAAACTGAAATCCCATTCCCCCTGGGAACAGCAGGGCCAGGTCTGAAAACAACGTCAGCCTGGCCCTGCTTTTTATAAGGGCGCGATGAAATCAATAATCCAGTGGTTCGCGACCGGCCCGAACGCGCAGTCGCTCGGTGATTCCAGCCAGATCAGGAAGCTGTTTGAACGACGGCGCTGGCGGGTTTTCTTTTGGTTGGTCATAGGCTATGGATTTTTCTATACCTGTCGTCTGAGTCTGTCGGTCGCCAAGAAACCGATGCTCGACGAAGGCGTGATGACCGTGGAGCAGATGGGCATCATCGGCTCGTTACTACTTTTTGTTTATGCTTTCGGCAAGTTCTTTAACGGTTTTCTTGCGGATAGAGCCAACATCCGTCGATTCATGTCGGTCGCACTGTTTTGCTCGGCGTTGGCCAACCTCGCGTTTGGCGCCACCAGCTCCTTCTGGATGTTTGCTGCGTTGTGGGCCTTCAATGGCTGGTTCCAGTCGATTGGTTCTGCACCGAGCGTTGTGTCCATCTGCCAATGGTTCAGCAACAAGGAGCGGGGCACTCGCTACGGATTGTGGGCCGGCGCCCACAACATCGGCGAAGGTCTTACTTTCGTTGGCACCGCCCTGGTCGTAAACGCCTTCGGTTGGCGCTGGGGTTTCTGGGCGCCGGGGCTGGTTTGCATAATCATCGCGATCATCCTGTACCTGAATTTGTCAGATCGACCGCAGACTTACGGCCTGCCGTCAGTCGCAGACTACAAGCAGGACGATTCAGGTGATAAACCGAGCGCAGACAGCGTCGGCAAGCTGCAATTGCTGGTGCTGAAGAGTCCTATTGTCTGGGTGCTTGGTATTAGTAGTGCCTGCATGTACATGGGGCGCTATGCGATCAACAGCTGGGCTATTTTCTATTTGCAGGAAGGCAAAGGCTACGAGTTGGTGGACGCGGCGTCCGCCATGGCGGCATATCCGATCTTTGGACTGCTTGGTGCCGTTTTCTCCGGTTTCCTGTCTGATAAGTTCTTTGGTGCGCGACGCAACGTTCCTACCTTGCTGTACGGCATGCTGATGATTGGTTCGCTTTGCCTGTTCTACTACGCGCCGCCCGGACTGTTGCTCATCGATACCGTTGCGTTGGCGATGTTCGGTTTTGCGGTCGGTGGCCTGGTAGTTTTTCTGGCCGGCCTGATTGCCGTTGACCTGATGCCAACAAAGGCTGCTGGCGCGGTCAAAGGCGTGATCGGATTGTTTTCCTATCTCGGTGCAGCGTCGCAGGACTGGATCAGTGGCGTGTTGATTGAGCAATCCAAAACGATCGAAGACGGCGTAACCACGTATCAGTTCGATAACGCTTTTTTCTTCTGGATCGGTGCTTCAGTCGTGTCTCTGCTGCTTGCGCTGCTCGCCTGGAATAAGAGGCCGGTTGAATAGTGCGGCGGCTCGCTGTAATCGTTCTTTTGTTGATGGCCGGCTGTGGCCCGGCAACGGATGACATTGTGTTTCGATACGGACATTCTCAGCCGCCGCAATCGCCACGCAGCCAGTCGATGACTTATTTCGAACAACAGCTGGAAGAGCGCAGCGCTGGTCGCATTCGGGTCGAAAACTATTTCTCAGGCACGCTTGGCAGCGAACGCGAGATGATGGACATGGTTGCCACCGGTGTATTGCAAGGCACTCGTGGCGGCCTGTTTGCAGACGCAAATCCGAAATACGTCGTATTCATGCTGCCGTTTCTCATTGAGGATTGGGACCAGGCTATGCGACTGACGACCAGTGACCTGGCGCAGGAGATCAATCGTGGTGCGAGGGAACGGGGATTCCACGTTCCGGCGACTGGCATTAGCCAGGGTTTTCGCGCGCACACAAACAATGAACGGCCTATTCAGAGTCCGGACGATTTACAGGACCTGAAAATGCGCGTACCGCCGCAGGAAATATATGTACTGACCGCGCGTGCATTCGGTGCGAGTCCACAGGAGTTGCCGGCATCAGATATCTATAGCGCTCTGAAAACCGGCGTACTCGATGGCCAGGACAACCCGCCGTCGAATATCTGGGACTACAAGATTTACGAAGTTCAGGACTATATGACGATCACCCACTACTCAACCGGTCCTGACCCTTTCATTGTTAGTCTGGATTGGTACGAAAGTCTCGAAGAAGACCTGCAGTCATTGTTCGACGAAGTTGCTGCCGAGGCGATATCCTACTCGGATGAACTCAATCGGCAGAGCGAGCAGGAATACATTGATCGCCTTCGCGATGAGCTTTCAGTAAATGTCCTGACTACAGAGCAACAGAGAGCGTTTCGAGCCCTGGTCGCTCCTGTCTACGAGCATTACGTCGAGTCCGGGGTTGTCACCGCGGACGACATCAGGCGCGCACGGAAGATCACGCAGGGCGCGCGATGACTGAGCGCACCGGGAGCGTCGTTCGTGTTTTGAATCTGCTGCTACAGGTTGCGCTCGCAGCGATCTTGTCGATCGTGTTTTTACTCGTCGTCCTCAGGTACGTGTTTCATAGCACCATCATCGGCGGTAACGAAGCAACACTGGTCGCGTTTGTCTACGTTTCGCTCATCGCCGCGGCAATCTCACTGCGTGACGACGAGCACATCGCGGTGCGATTTTTCACCGAAAAGTTAGCTCGCGGGCCGCGCCAGGCTATTGCTGTCGTTCGATGGCTTTTTTTAGCAGGTATCAATTTTCTGCTGTTGCTGTACGCGATTGTCTGGATCAGGCAAACGGGTAACTTTCTAATGCCTGCAATGGGCCTGCCGCAATGGGTTGCCCAGATCAGCGTACCGATCGGCAGCGGTCTTGGCTTCGCCTATTGCTGTAGACAGCTGCTCGCGGCGGTTGCTGCTGTCAGAAGCGGAAAGTAGCAATGGCCGTTCTTTTCCTCGCGCTTTTCGTGTTTCTCGTCCTCGGAATCCCGATTGCTTACGCCCTGGGGTTGTCGAGTCTCACCTATCTTTTGATTTACAGCCCGGAGCTGCTGGTCGCAATGCCACAACGCGTATTCTCGGGACTTAACAATTACGCGCTGATCTCGCTGCCATTGTTCATTTTGATGGGGCAGGTGATGAACGCCGGCGGTATTACCGCGCGGCTGATCGACCTGTCGATGATGCTGGTCGGTCGCCTGCGCGGCGGGCTCGGCATGGTAAATATTTCGGCGAGCATGATTTTCGGCGGAATTTCAGGCTCTTCGACGTCGGATACTGCGTCGATTGGCTCGATAATGATCCCTGAGATGCAACGACGTGGCTATTCCAAGGCCGTCGCCGCCGGTGTAACTGTCGCATCGTCGACGATGGGCATGATTATCCCGCCGAGTATTCCGATCGTTCTGTACGCCATCGTTGCGCAGGAGTCGATTGGCAAGCTGTTCATCGGCGGGATTATCCCGGGCTTAATGATTGGCGTTCTTCAGCTGGCTATAATGTACGCAGTTGCGCGCCGTCGTAATTATCCGCGTGAAACGCGTGTGCCGACCGATGAGACGATGGCGCAGAAATTTATCGGTTCGGTCGCGGTAATTATGTTACCCGTGGTTGTTGTCGGTTCGGTGACATTCGGTATTGCGACAGCAACAGAGTCTGCCGCTGTCGGCGTCGTTATTGCGCTGCTGGTCGGGCTGATAATCGCTGGAACGAAATCGTTCAAGAAACTACCGGAGTCGTTGCGCAACGCCGCGCTGATGAGCGGAAAGATCATGATGATCATCGCGTTTTCCCAGCTGTTTGTGTGGATACTGGTGCTGGAACGCGTTCCCGAGGAAATAGCGGCATTCGTTATCGATCTTGATCTGGGCCCGATCGCGGTTCTGATGCTGATCAACCTGATCGTCCTTTTCCTTGGCACGTTTATCGACGTAAGCCCGGCAATTTTGCTGCTTACACCGACCCTGTTGCCGGCGGCACAAGCAGCAGGCGTGTCCCCTCTACAGTTCGGAATTGTACTGATATCCGGACTCGCAGTTGGTGCCTGTACGCCGCCAGTCGGTAACTGCCTCAACGTGGGTGCAGCCATTTCGCGGCTCGGCATCGGAGAGGTATTTCGTGGGGCGGCGCCGTTTCTCATTGCCAATCTAATGACACTGTTGTTGATCAGCACTTTCCCGGCGATCGTCACCTGGTTGCCGGGATTGTGGATGAATTAGCTCATGAACCCTGAATCTGGAGACTTATCGATGACAAAACACGTTGTGGTACTCGGCGCTGGCGCAATGGGCAGCTTGTTTGGCGGCCTGCTGGCCGAGGGTGGAATGAAGGTGACGTTGATCGACCCCTGGCAAGATCATATCGACGCCATCAATGCCAAGGGTTTGAAGATGGTCGGTTTTGGCGGCGACCGCTACATCCCGATTGGCGCGACGACGAAGGCGGCTGACGTTACCGACGCAGATATCGTTTTCGTACAGTGCAAAGCTAACTTCAATGCGGATGCCGCGAAAAGTGTCAAACATCTGTTCGCCGCGCCCGCAAAAGCGGTCGCAATCAGTTTCCAGAACGGTCTGGGCAATGAGGAGCAACTGGCAGAGTACTTCGGCGAAGACAATGTTCTCGGTGGACTCACCGCGCAAGGTGCGAACATTGAAGGACCCGGCATCGTCAGGAATCATGCCGAACTGCCGTCATACATCGGCGAAATGGCGGGCGGTGTTTCCAAAAGAGTGTCAGAGATTGCGGAATTACTCACCGTCTCCGGGCTGCCGACGAGTCCGAGCGAGCATATTCGACAGGACATCTGGCGAAAACTCATGGCCAACATCGCCATTAGCGCCGTTAGTGGAATCACTGGACTAAATATTGGCCAAATATTCAACGAGCATCTCGCCGACGCGGTTTCCTACGCGGCGCTCGAAGAGGCGATTGCTGTTGCGAACGCGAGCGGTGTTGAGCTGAGTGTCGACGAGGCGCACGAAATTCTTGGCAAAATCGCCGGGCCTAACGGAACTCCGGGAAACAAATCGAGCCTGCGTGTAGATATCGAGAACGGCCGACCCAGCGAAATTGACTATATAAACGGGGCTGTCGTGTCGCTTGGGCACAAACATGGTGTAGCGGTTCCGGTTAACGAGACCCTGGTCAAACTGGTCCACGGGCGCCAGGCGCGTTATCTCAACGGGTAAAGAAATCGCAAGATGAAATACAATAGCCAGGAATTTCAACGCCGCGATATGCAGGATGTTGCGAACGCAATAAACACAGGACTGCAGGCGCACTTCCAGTCGGTCGAAGTGTCTGTCGTCGCCTGTCCGGATCTAAGGCCGTTCGGTCTCGCGTCGTCCGGCATGGGAGGCGCAACGGCTTTGATGGAGTTTGGCGGTGAGCCCTACGCGCACAATCCGGCCTATCGAGGCAAGAATGTTGACGTACTGGAGATGCTGCAGGCCTGCGGATTGAGCGGTGCCAGGGTTTTTGGTGCGGCGATGGCGGATATGGCGGTCCTCAACGGCAACAGCGGCGAGATGATTTCAAACGTCAGTCCTGCTGGCGACAACCTCAGTCGGGTCGCCAGGGTTAGCGCTGACAAGCAGTGTATCGTCGAGCCTTATCCCTCGACGGTTTGCGGACCAATCGCCAACCTGTTCGTTAGCGAGGGAACACCAGGCGACGTGATTTACGTCGACGTGCGAAAAAGAATCGGTGACCAGATTTCACTAAGTCAGTGTATACGCGAAAGCCTGATATCCGGGGTTCAGGGCAATGAGCATATTGGGCTTGGCGGAGTATTTGAGCTGGTATCCGGACAGATTCGCTCCCATGTCATGCCGAATTACGATTGTTTAGTCGACGGCTACTACGACACTGAAAAAGAGCAGGTTGTGAAGGATTTTCTGCAATTCTACGAACATATGGGACCAGGCCTGTTGCTTTTTACCGCGCTTTGGACGGGCGATCCTAGCGGTGGGAATCTGAATCTCAGGGCGTCGGGCGAACACACACACTTCCACCATCGCGACGATGCGATGCAACAGGCGGGGCATTACCACGGCGATATCTCACCTGACGAAGTACATTATCGAGGCTACCTCAATCTGGCAGACAAGATCATAAGGTTCGGAGATATTTACAATGAGCTGGGTTTGAGTCCATGATTAGCCATGTCAAAAGAACAAGCACAATCTCGAATATATCTGTTCGACCTGGGTGGCGTTTTGCTCGATTTCGACGGTCCCGAACAACTGTCCGGTCTATTGGATGGTCGATTTTCGACGGCGGAGATTCGCGAGCGATGGCCGAAGTCTCCGTCACTCCGGGAATTTGAACTAGGCCGGATTTCAGCCTCGCAATTCAGTGCCGGGTTCGTCGCGGAATGGGAGATTCCGCTTGCGCCGGATTTGTTCTTCAGGGAGTTCTCTACCTGGGCACGGCAACCGTATCCCGGGGCTCTGGCAATGCTCACTGAACTCAGGGAATCAGTAACGCTGGCATGTATTACGAATATCAACGCGGCCTACTGGGAACGAGTCCGCGATGAAATGGGGTTTGGAGTCCTCTTTGAGCATTGCTACCCGTCGCACGAACTTGGCTTGATCAAACCCGATCGTGATATCTATGAATACGTGCTTGAAGACCTGGCATGTATGCCTGATGAGATCAGTTTTTTCGACGATACGCATGAAAACGTCGAAGTCGCTCAGTCACTGGGAATCAAATCGTACAAGGTTCAAGGGGTGTCAGGGGTTCTGGCGGTCCTGAGAGATATTCAGGTAGCCGATTGACAGCCCGACATCTACTTCAGCTAATTTTCCTCAGGGGCTACTGACAGCGATCGCCGCTCATAAGGAATGTTGTCAGCGGCAGGCCGCAGGCAACCACTTGTCAGCTATTTCAGTGCTGTAACATTCCCAGGTAACGGTCGGTAGATTCGCAGCGTCGGGTGAAAATATCAGCGTCTTCCCCACGATGTTCGCATGCGCATTATTTCCGAAGACAACGACAACGACGCCGTCGATGACGGACACCTCGGTGATGTATTTGCCGGCAATATCGCCTTCGGGCATCAGTCCGGCAGCCGCGTTATCCGCCGGCCACTCACGGTACTCTCTTACAAACTCGGTTACCGCGGCTTTTGCACCATCCGACAGGAATAGTCCCTCTGAAACCTGGGCACGAACTGTGAAGTCCTGGTACGCAGGAATAGCAATCGCGGCGAGAATGCCGATCATCGCAATGACGACCAGCAAAGATACCCCGCCGCCGCCAATACCCACGCGGGGCACGAACATCGAAAGTAGCCCGGCGAAGAAACTCCTGCGTGGAAACTCGACGTCCGTGTTTTCGCGAAATGCCAGCGCGGCAGCCATACGCTTTGATTGCCACGGATAATCATTGGTGAATTCGTGAAACGACATCCAGAATTCGCACGTTGAAATTACCTGGTCCGCATAGGCGGAAACGTTCAACTGCTTCCAGCGGGTATCGCCGGCGGACATCGCCGCGAGCGCCGAGTAGACGTTTCCATCAGCGTCGCAGCAGTGTGCTCCATACCTGTCGCAGGTGTACTCCTGGGCACGCCGATAGCCGGCGCCAAGTACCGGCAGCAGCAACGCGGGGAACAGGAAGCCGCCCCATTTCAGATGCTTGCGATGAATATGACCCAGTTCATGTCCAATATAGAAATCGATCGCGGCCGGTTCATCCGCGAGCGCATCGACAACGTCTGTAAACAAAATGACGAAGTTCCGGCCGAGAAACTTGGTTGCAAGCGCGTTGAAATAATCTGCTCGCAGTAAATACATGTCGGGAGCCTCATCCAGGCCGATTTTGTCGCAACACTTGTGCAGACTATCTTGAAGGTCTGGAAATTGTGCAGCGCTTACTTTGACTCCGTTACCTTTGATATAGGAGATAAATCCGGACTGAGCGAACAAATAGGCTACCAGGCCCAGTAGAAGATAGATCAGGACAATGCCAAAGGTTATGCCGATGATGCCAAGCCAAAACAATGTAGAAATGACTGCGGCTATCGCGAACAGGATCTTCTCATTCTTGTAGACGAGGACCATGATTCACTCCCTGGGTAGACCGCTAAGGTCGTGGGTTTTTATGTTTACTTGTTATTCCCAGGCAACAAGATACCTCAGCGCACGAATGCTGTCGATTTGCCGAAGTCATTTTTAGCCGCTTACTTATTCGCTGTGACCTCGATTCTCGGTCTGAGTTTTTTCCAATGGTCATCCGTGTAGCGCCGAAACCACAGCGGCCGCCGCCTTTCGAAGCAGTGCTTTTTTAATACACGCTTTTTGAGCCACTCCACGTCAAAGCCGCACCACTCCGGGGCCGGGAGCATCAACAGGTTGAATCGAACGGCCGGCATTACCTCGTTAAACAGTATCTCTTCTATGTCATCGACCGTGTATTTCGAAGACTTACACGTCTCAACAATATGGTCGTAACAAAGCGTTACGTCCGTATCCATGAACAACATCTGTAGAGCGTCCCATACAGGTGTTCGATTCTGGATGTCGTTTTCCGGCGATTGCATAGCGTGATTGAGCACTTCTACGGCTGAAATTATGTTCGACGACCGGCCGGTGTGAGCCTGGCAGCCCATTCCAATATTTTCTTAATCCTAGCATCGGCAGGAGCGTCGGCCGTGACTTTGCGGTACGGCGCGTTGTAATGTAGACTGAACTTAAACGTTTCACTTGAGTACCAACGAATGTTGAACCGACCGATTCTGATCGCTACGGATTTTCATCGCTACGCCGACGATCACGAGGCTGTGGCGATGCTCGCCACGCTGGCCGGTCGCGGAGAAGCACAGGTGGCAGACGTTACGACGGTTACCGGAAATGCCTGGGCAAGCCATTGCGCGAAACACGTTCGCGAGTCACTAGCCGCGCTCGGTCTGGGGGAAGTGACGGTGCACCAGGGTGCTGAGCAACCCCTGGTGCACCGGCAGTCCGATTTCGCTCATCGATCGCGCCTTTATGGGGCCGCATTATCTGAAGTTAAACTTTAACTCGATATTTAGCAGACTTTCACTTCGAGGCCTATTCGGATGAGTTCCAGTAAAACAAAGAAGCGCGTCACCCTGCACGACGTCGCCGCGAAAGCTGGCGTTTCGATCGCTACGGTGTCGTATGTGCTGAACAACCAGGGGTCGGTAAGCGACGACGTCAGAAAGGCCGTGCGCCGTACAGCGAAGCAACTGGGGTACCGGCAAAACCGGGCTGCGCGAGCGATGAAGATGGGACGATCGAGCATACTCGGGCTGCTTGTGCCAAACATTGAGAACCCGTTTTTTGCAACCGTTGCTCAGTCGGTACTCGCTGAGAGCCAGAAAAAGGGATATCAGATTTTCCTGGTAGATACGGAGGGCTCGCACGAGAGTGAGGTGAAGGCGATGGAAGGGCTGGTCGCGCAGGGCGTCGACGGGGTCATTGTGTTTCCAATCGACGATAGCGAATTGAGCGCAACGACCAAGATTCCGGTGCCCGTTGTCGTTCTCGATAGCGATACGCCGGACCTCGACCTGGTGCAAGCGGAGTACTTCGAAGGCGGGCGAATGCTTGCTGAGCATCTGATCTCGCTCGGCCACAAGAACTTCGGCGTACTCGAGGGGCCTCGTATCGTCTCCGGTGTCCGTGCCCGTACTCGCGGATTTGCTGAGTCGATCGCCGACGACTGCAATATCGTCTGGCAGGAAGAGCACGCGTTTGCCATGACGCTAACCGATGAGGCCAAGGCGCTTCTGGATAGCGGCGGTATCACAGCGCTTGTTTGCGGCAACGACCTCATTGCGATGGCCGCTATCGCTCACTATCGAGACTCCGGCGTAGCGGTGCCAGAGAATGTGTCGGTCGTAGGATTCGATGACATTCCCTTCGCGTCGGTTATAACGCCGGCGCTGACGACTGTGCACATGCCGATAGCAACCATGGGCAAAGAGGCGGTCAACCTGCTTATACGACGACTGGAAGCGAAGGATGCGCCAGCGGCCCGCAGCCGGGTCGTATTGGATGTAGAACTGGTCGTTCGCCAATCGACGGCCCCTCCCGACAAAGGACAGAAGCTGTGATTAGCCGCCGAAAGATACTTTCAGCCATGGCTGGCCTTCTCGTTGGCGATGTTGTGTCCGCTGCTGATCCCATCCTGGTTGCCGAGGTATTCGACGAGAACGGCGCTCGACTCCGGCAACTGAGCCTCAAACTCAGCTCACTCCGCCGACACGCCTAGCTCCTGTTCAAGGGTTTCGATACTTCTGACCCAGTCCTTTTTGGTCTGTTCGTCGAGGAACGAGCCGATAAAGGAGTTCTTCGAAAGCTGCACGATGTCTGCTGCCGATAGCTGCAGCGCTTCTGCAACGCGGCGGAAGTTCTCATTCACATATCCCCCGAAATAGGCAGGATCGTCAGAATTGACGGTCGCCAGAAGTCCGGCATTCAGCATCTGCTTTAACGGGTGGTCTTTCAGGTCCGAGACACCGCCAAGCCTGAGATTCGACAGCGGGCAGACGGTCAACGGAACCTGCCTGGCTGCTAATTCACTGACGAGGTTCTGATCTTCCAGCGCGCGATTTCCGTGATCGATTCGATCGACGTGAAGTTCGTCGAGTGCTTGCCGCACGTATTCGGGTGGACCTTCTTCGCCGGCGTGCGCGACTCGACGTAAACCGAGCGAGGCAGCCCGGTCGAAAACGTTTTTGAAGTCTATTGGTGGAAAATCGAGTTCGCTGGAATCCAGACCAACGGCGTGAAGCTGCTGCAGGTAGGGGGTCAGGGACTCAAGGGTCGATTCGGCGTCGCTCGCGGGCAGGTGTCGCAGGAAGCAGGGAATCAGGTAAACGGTAATACCCAGCTTGCTTGCATCGCTAGCGGCCCGAAGCAGTCCCGAGATGACGGTATCGATTGTGACGCCGCGCCCGGTATGTGCCTGCGGGTCAAAGAAAATCTCTGCATGACGAACCTTGTCTTTCGCGGCGCGCTGAAAATAGGCCTGCGCCAGATCGTAGAAGTCCCGCTCCGTTTGCAGGACCTGCATGCCGACGTAGTAAATATCCAGAAACTCCTGAAGGTCGGAAAAAACGTAAGCTTTTCGAAGCGCTTCGACCGAAGCGAAGTTCAGTGATACGCCATTGCGTTCTGCGAGTTCAAAGACCTGCTCCGGCTCCAGCGTCCCCTCGATGTGGACGTGAAGTTCTGCTTTTGGCAGCTCCGAGATTAGCTGGGGAATGGACAGCATGTGTTGTAATCCGTAAACTTAAACGTTTCACTATAGTAGTGCAGATTGCGAAGTGATTCAATGCAGGCAGTGATAATCGTCGTGGCCGGAGGCGTCAATATCGACACCACGTACCGCGTCGCGAGATTGCCCGAAGCGGGTGAAACAATCTTCTCGACCGGGGCAGCTTCAGGCAGGGTGAGAAGATGATCAAAAAAATACGATTTACACCAACGTTAGCCGCCGTCTTCGCTTGTTTGTCAGCGTGCCAGACCGTACCGAAGTTCTCCGATACGGTTCCGGATCAACCGGTATTGACCATCCAATCGTATTCAGACCCGCGAGTCGCTGAACTCACGCGGGACCTGCCCACGGGGACGACACTTTTTGTGTTCGATATCGACAACACACTGTTGAAAAGTCCTGCCGGCCAGTTTCTTGGAAGCGATCAGTGGTACAAGTGGCAAAAGACTCTGCAAGACGATTCACCACGAAAGGTGGACTGTGTTCTGCAGTTTCAGGGAGCCGCCTATTACATGGCCCACCTGGACGCCACGGAGCAGGGTGCTTCCGCGAGCTACGTCGAGTCGCTGCGGCGACGAGGCTTCGATGCGATGGCGTTGACGGCGCGGAGCCCGCAGTTCAGAGCCGCTACGGAACGGGAGTTATCCGCAAACGGTTTTGATTTCTCGAAAAGCCTCCCCGTGAGGCATGCGGGTTTCCCGGGCACTTATGCACCCAATCGGACGGACCAAATTCCAAAGCCTCGTGCTGCGAGCTACCAGTCAGGTGTAGCGATGCTCGCCGGGCAACACAAGGGCGCAGCCCTGTCCGACTTACTCAGCCGTCTTGGAGCCGCAAAGAAATATCGGAACATAGTCTTCTTCGACGATGACAAAAAGAATACCGATGCAGTGCACGAGTCATTCGAGAGTAGTGGTGTATCGGCGGTGATATTTCTTTACAAGGCTGTCGATACGAAGCTCGACCAATATGATCTTGAGAAGACCGCAGTTAACCAGGCCGCTATGACGGACGCCTTCCGGGTGTTTAATCGAAGGACCGGCTGCGATATCTAATCTGCGTGAGCGCCGCCGCCTTCGACTTTCTGCAGTCACTCAGAACCCTGATTTCTCGGCTGTTCTTCCGCCCTCCTGTTGCCGACGCCGCTTCGCAAGATCCGCCAGCTTTGTATCAATTTGCGAAACGACGTCGCTATCGGCGCCGTGCGAGGCAACGAGTTCCGTTCTGCTTTGCTGCAGAATGGAATCGGCGCGCTCGAAGTCGCCCAGGTGTGCCAGCGTCGATGCGTAAATACCTCGCACCACCGACAGGCGCCAGTGTTTTTCGGGCAAAGCCTCGGTCAGCGCGGTAACGGCGGCTTCAGCATGTACATTCGCCGACGCCGCTTCGCCGGCTGCCAGCATTGCCTTGGCAAGATTCGCCCGGATAAGCGCCGTGTTCGGATGGGCCTCGCCGAGTAAGCGCTGCAGGGTCTCGAATGCCGCGGTGAACTGTGGTGTCGCCTCGTCCGGGCGTTCGGTCTCCAGCAACAAGGTGCCGAGGTTGTTCCGGTTGTAGGCGACAGAAACATGATCGTTACCGTAGATCCCCTGGTGCACCGCCAGCGACTCGCGAAGTAACGGCTCTGCACGAACATAGTCTTTCTGTTTGAATACGAGTGCCGCCAGGTTGTGTAGGCTATTTGCCGTCTGCGAGTGTTCCGGGCCGTACACGGCTTTGCGAATCTCCAGCGCCTGCAACAGCTCGAACTCGGCGTCGTCCGGACGCTCGAGTTCGGTCAGCAGCAGACCGAGATTGGCGCGTGCAGTACCAACCTCCGCATGCCTGGGCCCCAGGTGGCGCTGTTGCAGCTCGATCGCGCGGCGATAGTTTTCCTCCGCCTGCGCAAGGTCTCCGTTACGGCGCTGCACGCCGGCGATGTTCTGCAGACTTGTCGCTGCTGCGGAGCTGTCGTTACCGAATAGCTGGCGGCGAATTTCGAGGGCATTGCGATGTATGCCAAGTGCGCGGTCGTAGTCTCCGCGCGCAGCGGTGAGTTCGCCAAAACTGTTCAGCGTATCGGCGTACAGACCCGACAGGGACTGGTTGTCGGCATCCAGTTCCGCCAGCGCACTCTGGTAGTGGGTTTCCGACGCATCGTAGTCACTGGTCTGGTAAGACAGTTTCCCAAGCGCGTTGAGTGTTTCCGCTGCGCCCCGTCTGTCGGCGATGGTGCGCCGTAGTTGCAGAGCACGATCAAGGTTCTTCTCCGCGGCCTCAAACTGGCCCAGGCTCAGGTATACCTTGCCGATAGTCTGGAACAGCGAAGCCCTAATGCCGGCCGGTTGGTCATGCTGCAAGGCCAGTTGCCGGGCGCCCATGTCAATGACTTGCTGTGCAGAGGTTTCGCCCGATTTCATCTGTACCGGATCGGCAAGCTCAAACAGGCCAATGATGAAGCTGGTGACCGCCTCGGCATGCTGCGCCTCCTGCGCAGCGTGATGTCGCTGTATCAGGGCGGTTACGGCAAGTCCGCTGGCGAGCAGCGTCAGGCAGACCATTGCGCCAATGCCAAAGTGCCGCAGCCGCCTGTGCCGGTTAGCGAGTTTTCTCGATGCCTCGACAAACTCCTGCTCAACGGCCGAGATTTCGGCCGTCTCGTCGCGAAGTACCTTGTCGGTCTCCTGTAGTGGCCCGCTCGCAAGCAGATAAGCGGGCGAGCGCTGTTTCTCTACCCAGGTCGAGCAGGCTGCGCGTAAGCGCCCCGCGAGGACGAGCAACTCCCGGTTCGACTCCAGTACTTCGTGCGCGCGCCGCCAATGCCGGAACACGGCTTCGTGTACAACGGTTACGACCGCTTCGTCGTTTATTCTGTCGGCTACGAACAGCCGTGCCGAGACGAATTGCTCGACCAGTTCCGCGCGCCGGTGATTGGTCGCGACGTCCTGCATGCGCGGAAACTGCCTCGAGAACCGGGTGTCGTGCAGACCGGAACTGCCGACCAGTTTGCTCAGCACAAACGGCAACTCCTGTTGCACGGTCTGCGTCAGCGACAGAAAAACCTGCTCGGCACGTCGCCCCGTGGCTTGTCCGAGCCCGCCGAGTTTTTCATAGGCGCTGTAGGTCAATACCTTATCGGGCGTGCGTGCGGTGTAAAGCTCATCGAGGATAAACTGCAGCTGTGGAAGCACTTCCGGATGATTGACTGCGTAGGCGAGCAGGGTGTCGTCCAGTGAAACGCCTTCAGTCGAATGATGCTCGAACGTCACTCCCGCGAGCTCCGCCGGTTTGCGTATGATGTGCCCGAGGTGTGCGGCTCCCGGGCTCTCGACGTCGTATTGCCCATGCAGGCCTTTCATCGCGACCAACGATGGAGAGTTCATGAAGTCCTGGTAGAAATTACTCCGTATACCCGCCAACACCCAGTAGCGCCCGCTGCGGGTCAACTCGTGCAGCAGCTCGAAGAACGCTTCGCGCTGATCCGGCTGCCGCCCGCTGAACAACGACTCCAGCGAATCCAGGACAATCAGCAATCGTGTTTCGCGGGGCTGGTCATCCGGCAACAAGGAAAGAAACGCATCGACACCGGGTTCTGCACCGGATTGCGTCGCGCGTTTCTGCGGATCAAGGTGTAGCGCACTCGAGACCTTCGTCAGGAGTTCGCTGGCCATCGAGTCACGGTTCACCGCCGGCAGACAGTGGACCACACGCCAGTCAGCGGCCAGGCAGCCCGCGTCGGCCAGCCTGAGTGCGGGGATTACGCCGGCGTGAATCAGGGATGTTTTTCCGGTTCCGCTTGGGCCGACCAGCACCATGAAGCCCCGGCCCAGGGCGCTCTGCTGTTCAAGGCCACGAAGGATGGCGTTGACGTCGGCTGACCTGCCGAAGAAAACCGGGGCAAACTCTGCGTTGAACGCCTGAAAGCCGCGATAGGGTGATCCCTGTTTCCAGGATTTGCCGGGCAGAGAGGAAATGCGTTCGACTTCCACCGTCAGGCGATAACCTTTACGCGGAACGGTTTCGATCACCTCGGTATTCGGCGCTCCCAATAGCTGCCGCAAACGGGATATCGCGTTCCCCAGTACGGCGCCATCGACAAAACCACGCGGCCACCCCGCATCGAGTAACAGTGCTCTCGGAACGACCAGCGGTGCATTTTCGATAAGACACTGCAGTACCAGCAGGTCCTTGGGTCGAATACGCCGGGTCTCGTCCGCACACCGCAGTTCGAACCGCGCTGCATCGAGCAGCCAGCCGTTTAGGCGAAGCAGGGCGTCTGAGTCGATCTTATCCATCGCTCGTTCGATACTAACAACGCGGGCGCTAAGTTGCAGTCGCCGTTACGCGAAGCAGCAACGACAGCCGAGAATGCAGTCGGGCAACTATTTCCAGGACTTGTTCAGCTCGTTGAGCAGCGCAGTCAGGTTGGCTTTTACGGTTCGCTCGCGTGCTTCAGTGGTTCTTTTCGCGCCGGAAAACGCTTTCGAACTGCCGCTGGATTCGAGCGTCGTAGACCAGACAGCGTCACCAGCCGTATCGGTAAACCGATAGGTAACGGTCATCTTGCCGGTGTATTGGAGAAGGAACGAGGTTACCTCCTGGCCCTGTGAGCGAACGATGATCTCCAGGTCGAGATCACCCCGACCAGCGTCGATAGAAGAGAAGACGCCGCTTCGGGTCAGGGTCTCTACAGCAGCGGTATGGATTTGTTCTTTCTTGGCATAGGCAGCACCGCCCCAGACCGAGTCCTGCTCACCACGGACGGTAACGGTGCGAACACTCTTGCCGGTCTGGAGCGCCAGCTGTGTGTCCGCGTCTGGAACCATATTCGCGGCGTTCGGGCCCGCGCATCCGCTGGCGGCGCTCAGAACGATGGTGCTCAAGATGAGCTTGATCAGCCCGCTGACGCGGCAGTTACGTTGTTGCATGGAGTTTCCCCGTTATTCCTGTGTGGTGGACTTCAACAGTTCCTGACCCTTCGATTGAAACAGCAGCTCGTGGAACAGCAGGTCGAGTGGCTGATTGCTTTCCCAGTTATCCTCCTTGGCAGGATTACCGGGTACCTTAACGGCGTTCGACCAGGCTAGTTCGCCGCTGTCGAGGTCGATCAATGCGCCTTCGTACAGGCGACCGGATATTTTTCCGCCAGGAACGAATATGGCGTAGTAGTCACCGCCAAGGCCGGCGGTAGCGAGCCCGGTGCCCATGCCGACAAGAAATCGACCAATGCCCGTTACCGTATTGAGTGCGCCGCTGCGACTCGTGCCCAGGGCGCCGAGAAACAGGACACTGCTCGCATTGGTGCGATCGCGAACGATACGACCGGCGCTCTGGAACATGGCTTCGGAGATCTGACGGCCGCTGTCCTCTTCGCTCGCCGCCCGCTCGAAGGCGTAAGAGCTGATGACTGCGAGCGCGTCGCTGTATTCCTGGTCGTCGATCAACCGCACCAGTTGCGAGTCGGCCGACAGTGGCTGGCGTTGCTCCGATACGGTTTCGCCAATGCCGCGCGCCGCCGGTATCTGCGTGGCGTCGCCGTGCCGCGCGCCGCAAACCAGCGTCGCCTGCTCGCGGATTCGTATGCCACTGTCCCACAGATACCCGCGTAACTGCTGCTGCGAGATATCAGCCCCTTTTTTCGATTCGCCAATGATGAAATAGTCGCCGCCACCGATGCCGTCGCGTTGCAGGCAAACATCGATCAGCAATGCCACGCCCTCACTGCGGCCAAGTGTCGGGTCATGTGTCACGACCGTGCTCGACGGCGGGGCGGCAGTGCAGGCGAGCAAACTACCCGCCAGGAAAGACGGAAGCAGAGTCGTTCGTAGTCGTATCATCGCGAGGAAACCCAATGCATTGGTTAGAGCATCGAAACTGCCAGCCCTCGACTATGAAAGCCATCGTCCGCGTGTAACGTTTCCTTAACGTTTGCCCGATCTGGGCATGATCCGCGTTTTGGCGATTTAAACTGGCTGCAAGTCAAGTGGGGACCCGATGGACCTGCCACCGTATTTGATCGCCTTAGGGTTGTTTCGATGTTGCGAATTGACCGCCGCGCTGGTCGTTCTCAGGCGCTTTCGCGCTTCGCCGACCGGCATACTCGCCGGATCGGCATTCACGATCTGGCTTCTGGCAGGGGCGCTCGACATACTGGGCATCTACCTCGGTTACTCAGAGGCTTACTTTGACCTCTCGGACCTGATTAGTCGGATGCGGCCGCTATTTACGGCGATAGACCTGATTGCCTATACGCTGTTGTTGTTCGCGATACTGTTCGCGCCGACCGCTGCCGGCTATCGCCTCGGTGGAAAGGGAGGGCGCTAGTTTGTTCGTCTGGATCACGTTGGCCTATGTCGTAATCGGCCTCGGCTGTGCAGCGGCGATGTTGTATCGCTTTGGCAGAACGCGGGCCGGGATAGTCGGCAGTATCGGCTTTGGCTGGTGGGCTTTTGCCGGACTGTTTCGCATCGCCAGCTATATCGGGCAATTCGACATATCCTCACTGAACGATTTCTTTATGATCGCCTATATTCTGGCGTTCGCCCTTGTCATCTATTCCTGGGCCACGTTACCTACTGACGTTGCAGACGAATCGAGCGCCATGCCGGTAAAAGTCCTGGAACGGCCCCGCGTCGTCACGGCTATTGGCTGGCTGCTTATTGCGTTGGCGATCATTGGGCTGTTCGCCCTTTTGTACATCGCTACGGTGGTCGAGTTCGATAGTCGCTACCTGCTTATTCTGGGTCCATTTGCGCTGGCCGCGCTGCTGCAGATTGGTGTCGGGACCGGCATCCTTGCCGGTATCAACTGGGTACGCATAGCCTATTTCGTTGTTGCTCCGGCATCCATGGCGATAGTGCTGGCGTTCGGCCGCTTTTCGTCAACGAGTATTATTCAACTGACAATTTTCGCTGTCGCTGTTTACGGCCTGACCCGTCCTGATGCCGTTGCGTATTTTCGGGGGAGGGCGGCGCAGGCTCCTCCGGGGCCAGACTGAGCAAACACCTTCGCTCCTGATTTCGTAGCATCCCGGCAGCAACGCCAGGGCCGCAAGCCCGGTGTTGTTAGCGCCCAAGTAGAATGCGAATGATTCTTATTTGCAATATCAGCGGCAGGCTGATATTAAAGCGAATGAGAATCATTACTATTTGCAAGCGTGCCCTATGACACGCGAACCCGGGAGAACAGAAGATGTATCGGATGACGACGGGCGCTTTTGCGGCCTTGATTCTGGCAACGATGCCGCAGGTAACGATCGCGCAATCGGTGACGGCCGAAGGTGATAATATCGACGAGCTTATCGTCCGCGCGGCGCGTACTGGTCAGCCCGCCACAGCCATTGCCGGGACCGTCATGATTGTCGATGCGGCGACCATCGCGCAACAGGCCGCGATTAGTGACAATCTGGCAAGCGTTCTTTCTCGCACGATTCCGGGCTTCGCGCCGAGTTCGCAGAAGCTTGCCGGAAGGGGAGAAACACTTCGTGGCCGTAACCCGCTTTATCTCGTTGACGGTATTCCGCAGCACAACGCCCTGCGAGACGGTCAGCGGGACGGGCACACTCTGGACCTGGTTTTTGTCGAACGCATTGAAGTCATCAATGGATCCAATGCCATTCAGGGCGTCGGGGCGACCGGCGGTGTGGTCAATACGGTGACCAGGTCGCCGATTCGCAACGATACCTGGCAAACATCCGTCCAGGCACGCTTAACGACGGCAGACGACTTCGATTCCGATGCGTTCGGTCACAAAGTGAGCGTACTGACCGGGCATGGCACCCGGTCCTTCGATTTCATTGCCGGCTTCGCGTACCACGAGCGCGGACTGTTTCTTGACAGCAACGGCGATCCCGTAGGCCTCTATCCGACGCAGGGTGACATCATGGACTCGAGGACACTGAACCTCTTCGGCAAAGGCGAGTGGCGCCCGACCCAGAACAGTTCGGTCACGTTCATGCTGAGTGACTTCGACCTGGAGAGAAACGGAGACTTTCGCGGCGTTCCCGGCGACCGCGCTGCCGGTATTCCTACCGGCACGATAGCAGGTAGCCCGGCAGCAGATGTGGGTGATCCGGCGCGCAACGAAACCACAACGGTTTCGCTGAGCTATCGTCACGATGAGTTTCTCGGTGGCAGTATCGAAGCGCAGGTCTACGATCAGAGCTACCGGGCCTTGTTCGAAGGCGGCACGTTCGGCGGGTTTTTCCGGCTCACGGTTGACGGTGAGCCGTTTCTGGATCAGTCAGCGATCGTCTCGGACAAGAACGGCTTAAAAGTCACCTACAACCGCAGCTTCGCCGATCCGTCGGTCAATCTCGCCGCAGGGCTCGACTTTCTTCGCGACGACTCGGCCCAGGAACTGGCGCAGAGCGGGCGCGAGTGGGTTCCGGAGACACGTTTCGAAACGCTGTCGCCGTTCCTGCAACTGGGTTGGGATATCAGCGACAGCTTCACGCTCTCCGGTGGACTCCGACATGAAGCCGCCGGTCTCGAGGTCGGCGATTACACGACAATTGCGGCTGCAAACAGCATCTTTGTATCCGGTGGGGATCCCGACTTCGACGAGACCCTGTTCAATGCCGGCGCCATCTGGCGCCCGTCCGACTCGGTGTCGGTATACGCTGCTTTCAATGAAGGGTTTACCATGCCAGACGTTGGGCGGGTCCTGCGGGCCGTGTCCACACCGAATCAGGACGTCGACAGTCTGCTGACGATAGAACCCATCGTAACCGACAATATCGAGGTCGGTATCGAATATGACAACGATGTGCTGAGCGGCCGGCTCACCTACTATGAGTCCACGGCCGATAACGGTGCACGCCTGTTCAGCAACGCTGCCGGTGTTTTCGAAGTTCAACGCCAGCGAACAAAAATCGACGGCTTTGAAGTCACACTGGACTATCGATTCAACGATCAGCTGACAGTCGGTGGAAACTACAGTCAGACGAACGGGGACTTCGACTCGGATGGGAATGACACCGTTGACAGCGACCTCGACGGTTTGAATATAGGACCAGATCGACTGAGTCTCTACGCATACGGGGCTGCAGGCGAAGCAATCAACTGGCGGCTGCAGCTGACGAATTATGAGGATAGAAGTTTCGCCGGCCCCGGCGCTCCTGTCGGACGAGACTTCGATGGCTATATCCTGGTCGACAGCTTCGTCGGCTGGGACACGAGCGTCGGTACCTTCTCCGTTGCGGTCGAGAACCTGACGAACGAAGACTACTTTACGTATTTTGCACAGACAGAGCCTTTTGCCCGGGCCGATACTTACTTCCAGGGCAACGGCCGAACACTGACGCTGGGCTGGCAGCAACAGTTCTAGTCGATGCTCCGGCGTGTCCACAGATGGATCGGTGTCGCACTGGCCGGCTGGCTGGTTCTGGTCAGTCTGTCCGGCGTTCTGCTCCTGTGGGAGAACGAGTACTACGGTTGGCGTTACCCCTCGCTTCCAAGTCAACCCTATGCGCCGGTTCTGAAGCCCGCTGTCATCGAGCAGATACTGTCGAGCGCAAACGGCCAGGTCGGATCGATGCTGCTGCCGACGCCGTCACTACCGGCGTACCGCGCCTACTTGACCGACGGAAGCGAAGCTATGTTCCATCCCGAGACCGCTGCATTGGTTGCGGAGTGGGGTGCATTGGATGCGTTGCCGGCCTTTTTATTCGAACTGCATGCTCACTTGTTGTTAGGCGATATCGGCACGGACATCGGTGGTGTGCTCGGTGTCTTCCTGTTCTTGAACATCGTGTTTGGTTTGGTGCTCTGGTCTCGTCGCAGAAAAGTTCTTCAAATTCGCTATTTCCTGCCGAAAGGCCTGTCACGGCCGCTATTGGTGCGCGGACATGCAGCACAGGGTGTTTCGTTGGCAGTCTTGTTCTTACTCGTCGCGTTCACCGGGCTCGCGATGGCGTTCTCAGCCCCGGTGTCCGCCGGCCTGAACAAAATATTCGGCGCTGCAGAAGTCATACGGCCGACAGTGCGACATGTTGATTCCGAGTCGGCACTGATCAACTGGCAAAACGCATTAGTCAGTGTGTCTTCCGAGTTTCCCGCCGCGAGGCCGAGCCTGCTCGGGATTCCAAACGCTACGAATGAGCCGCTCATAGTTCGTCTGCGAAACGCCGGAGAACTGCACCCCAACGGTCGAAGTTATCTTGTTCTGAATCCTGATAATGGTGAAGTGCTTGAACGTATCGACGCGACGAAAACCGGCCTGGGCCCGACAATTGGCAATTTACTGTATCCGCTCCATGCCGGTAAGACGGGTTGGCCAGGATACCGGCTGTTGCTGAGCGTTTTGTCTCTGTCGCTACTGTTCGTCGGAACGAGTGGCACCTATCTGGCTTTGACACGGCCTCGAGCGCGTTCGACCGATGGTCTGCAACTTGAACGGCCAGGGCGCGAGCTAAGTTGAAGGTTCTCGTAGAACACATTCTGTAAGCACACCGGCGGTCATCGCACCGTTCACGTTGAGTGCAGTGCGTGCCATATCGATCAAGGGTTCGATGGAAATCAGCAGAGCCGCCAGCGTGATCGGAAAACCCATCGCCGGCGGCAGGCCGCTGGCGGAGCATGCATCGGTGTCGAGATTTGATAACATTGTCAGTTTCGCCGCAGAGGAGCTTATGATGAGCGGTTGGGCTCAGGGTACAGAACATATTGCACTGAAGTCGGCGATGGCGCGTGTGCCGCACGGTGAAGGCGAGGTTATTCTATTCGCATTCAGGCCGCAGTTTCGTGGGCAACCCAGGGGGGACCTACAAGCTGCTCTTCAATACACTGCACGGTGCGGGCATCGATTGACTCGATGATGGGAGCGATTGGCAGAACAATGCACAAAGTGAAATCCTTATCCGGCCCCCCGGTCAGCCACGCACTCTTCATGGGCCTGTTGTTTGCCGTAAGTTTGCCCGTGTATTCACAGCTGCCCGCGGAGCGGCCGGTTGTGCAGGCCGGGAAGATGGCTTCGCCGCCAGCGCTGGATGGCAGGGTACTTGGCGATCCTGCATGGACGGGCCTGGAGCCCGCCAGCGGATTCTGGCAGGTACAACCCGACGACCGTGAGCCATCGACGCAGAAGACCGAGGTCTATATAGGCTACTCGAACGATGCCCTGTACATCGGTGTCGTTGCCTACGACGACGATCCCGGGGGCATTCTTGTTACCGACAGCCGCCGTGACTCCGAACTCGCCGATACCGATAGCTTCCGGGTGATTCTTGACGGACTGCGTGACGGGCAAAACGGTTTCGTGTTCGGCACCAGTCCGGCCGGCATCGAGTACGACGGACAGGTGACCCGGGAGGGTGCCGGTGGCGCGTTGGGTTCCGGTAGCGGTGGCTTCAATCTGAACTGGGACGGAAGCTGGGACGTTGCGACACAGGTGTCCGGCTTTGGCTGGAGCGCGGAGATGCGCATTCCGTTTCGCACATTGCGCTACGGCAGTGGTGACATCCAGACATGGGGCGTTAATTTTCAACGCAATATCCGGCGTAACAATGAGATCGCATTCTGGGCGCCCCTGTCCCGTCAGCACGACCTGTACCGGGTTTCCGATGCGGGTAGCGTGGCCGGAATAGTGCCGCCATCGCAAAGAAATCTGAAGTTCATACCCTATGTTCTGGGTAGCTCTTCCCGCGGTGGGGATCTTGTGGATACCGAGAACAACAGTGAACTCGGCTTCGATATCAAATACTCGGTAACTCCCAGTCTTACGCTGGACGCGACCTACAACACGGACTTCGCGCAGGTCGAAGCCGATGAGCAACAGGTGAACCTCGATCGCTTCAGCCTGTTTTTTCCCGAGAAGCGATCATTCTTTCTCGAGAATGCCGGACAGTTTTCCGTCGGTGATCCCGAGAAAGCGGAAATGTTCTTCAGCCGGCGAATCGGCATTGGCGACGATGGCGAACAATTACCTATTGAGGGCGGCGTTCGCTTATCCGGCAAGCTTGGCGGCAGCACCAACGTCGGCTTTCTGCATATGGGCTCCGAGGCCGTGGCCGGCGTTGCACCTGGCAACAAGTTTACCGTCGCCCGGATCAACCAGGAGTTACCGGGCCGTTCCGCGCTTGGCTTCATGTTCGTTAACCGTGACGGTGACGGATCGCACATCGTTCCCAGCGGTGAGGATGAAAACCAGACCTACGCGATCGACGGGCGCTGGGGGGTTGGCGAAAATCTGTTGCTGCAGGCCTGGGCCGCGAAAACGTCGACACCCGGCCTCACTGATCGCGACGACGCGTTTTCCGTAAAAGCGAACTACAGCTCGGCCACGTGGGCTTATCGACTCGGTTACGGCCAGGTCGGTAAGGACTTCAATCCTGAGGTCGGCTTCCTGTCACGCTCGGATTTCCGCCGCGCCGATGGTTTTCTGATGCGCCGCATCCGCCCCGGAGACTTGTGGGGCCTGCTCGAAATCCGGCCGCATGCTTCCTACACCGCTTACTGGGACTTCGACGGTTTTCAGGAGTCCGGTCGTGCGCACTACGATGTTCACTGGGAGTTCCGCAACGGTTATGAGGTTCACACCGGCGTTAACGTGACACGGGAAGGCGTAAAAGAGGCCTTTGACATCGTCGACGGTGTGACGATTCAGCCGGGCACCTACGATCACTCCGAAACGAGTATCGTTTTTCACACCAATCAGGCGGCCCCGCTCAGTCTTGCGCTGAACACGACCATCGGCGGGCGTTTTGGTGGCGATCGAGTTTCTCTCTCGCCGACGCTTCGTTACCGTGCCGGAGAGGCCTTCAGCTCCGAACTGTCATACAAATACAACGAGTTCGATCTGCCGGGTGGCACCTTCAAGGCGAATCTCGCCCGCCTGCGTTTATCGTATGCGTTTACGCCGAGCATTCTTCTGCAGGCGCTACTGCAGTACAACGAACGTAACGATGTCGTCGGCAGCAATCTGCGTTTTTCCTGGCTGCAGTCCGCGAATGCCGGCCTGTTCCTGGTCTATAACGAAGTTGACGAACGGGGAATGGGCGGAGAGCCTACCGGCCGCGAGTTCATCCTTAAGTACAGCTACATTTTCGACGTCTTCGGCGGTCGCTGACGGCACGGCAACAGGCACCCCGAAGCGCGGTAGACGACAGCTCCTGAGCACCGCTACAAATCGCAGGCGATCGTGATAAAGTTCGCGCGTGACGCTTTCAATTCCCGATTTTTCGAAAACCCGTGTGATCGTTGCCGGCGACGTAATGCTGGACCGCTATCTGTTCGGTTCTACCGGTCGCATCTCGCCGGAGGCGCCGGTTCCGGTCGTGCATGTAGAGGAAACCGACGATCGTGCGGGCGGTGCCGCAAATGTTGCCGTTAACCTTGCGAGCCTGGGGGTAACGACACAGCTTGTCGGAGTCGTGGGCGCCGATGAGGCCGGTGAGTCGCTGCGAACGATCATGCATGCGCGTGGCATCGAGTGCGACTTTCATCGTGTCGATGATCGACCGACAATCACCAAAACACGAGTACAGAGCCGCGGACAGCAGCTCATTCGCCTGGATCAGGAGAGCACTGCCTCGCTGCCTGGCGATGAGATGCTTGGCGTGTTTGGCAACAGCATCGCTGGTGCGGGCGCGGTCGTATTGTCCGACTACGGAAAGGGCGCGCTGACCGACGTGACCGGCATGATCGAGTTGTGCCGGCAAGCCGGTATAGCCGTGTTGGTCGACCCCAAGGGCAGCGACTTCAGCAAATACCGTGGCGCTTCGGTAATTACACCGAATCAAACGGAATTCGAAGCCGTCGCAGGCCATTGTGCCGACGACGACGAGCTTGTCAGTCGTGCCCGGGCCATGCTCGACGATTTGAACCTTGAGGCGTTGCTGGTAACACGCAGCGAAAAAGGGATGTTGTTGCTCGAGAGGGAACAGGAGCCGATCTTTCTGTCGACACAGGCACGCGAAGTCTACGACGTGACCGGTGCCGGAGATACGGTTATTGCGACGCTTGCCGGCGCGATTGCCAGCGGCCAGGACCTGGCCTCGGCAGCGGCGCTTGCGAACGTCGCCGCCGGCCTGGTGGTTCGCAAGATCGGCGTCGCGACCGTCACGCCGGGCGAGATCAGTGTTTCACTGCATCAGCGAGGGCAGGGCGGTCGTGGCCTGGTTGGGCTGGGCGAACTCAAGTTGATGGTTTCCGAGTCGCGGGCCCGGGACGAGCGCATCATCATGACTAACGGCTGTTTCGACGTCTTGCACGCCGGGCATGTCTCCTATCTTGAAGAGGCCAAGAGTCTCGGCGATCGTCTCATTGTTGCGGTGAACGATGATGACTCCGTACGCAGACTGAAAGGCGAGTCACGGCCCATTAACGAACTCGAAGATCGCCTGTTGGTGCTTGCAGGACTGGCCGCGGTTGACTGGGTTGTGCCGTTTTCCGATGACACACCGGCGTCACTGATTGCTGCAGTGCTGCCAGACGTTCTGGTGAAAGGCGGTGACTACAGGCCCGAAGACATCGTCGGCGCCAAAGAAGTGCTGCAGAATGGTGGCGAGGTTCGCGTACTGGCTTTTCGCGACGGGCATTCTTCGAGTCGAATTATCGCCAAGCTCAGCGACTAGTGCGCCTACTCTACAACTTACTGACTTATCTGCTGCTGATTCCGTTTGCCGTCTACTGGCTGGTGCGGGGCATCGGCAATCGAAACTATCTCGATCGACTGCCGCAGCGCTTCGGTTTCGGTTTTCCGGAGTTCGATGAGTGTATATGGGTTCACGCGGTTTCCGTCGGTGAAGTCCAGGCAGCGGTGCCGCTGATACATGCATTGCGTGCCCGGTTTCCGGCCCGAAAACTGTTGCTCACGACGGTTACGCCCACCGGAGCAGCGCGTGTCAGGTCGGCACTCGGCGATACCGTTGA
Organism: Woeseiaceae bacterium; assembly: GCA_021773035.1. Classification (GTDB taxonomy): domain Bacteria; phylum Pseudomonadota; class Gammaproteobacteria; order Steroidobacterales; family Woeseiaceae; genus UBA1847. Next base: position 10,174 of record JAJFKU010000056.1, on the reverse strand, counting down.
GCACTGCTACATACCCTTCGAGTTCCCGAATGCTGTACGAAGTTTCTTTAAGTCGACTCAACCGCGTGCGGCCATGATCATGGAAACCGAGATCTGGCCGAATTTGTACCGTGGTTGTGGCGTGCGCGGTATTCCACTGATACTGGTCAGCGCCAGAATTTCGCCACGATCGGTTCCCGGTTATCGGCGACTGCTGCCGTTGATCAAGGAAACGCTCTCGCACGGCATTATCATTGCGGCGCAAAGCCAGGCGGACGCGGATCGCTTTCTTGAGCTCGGCGCGAGTTCTTCTCGTACACAGGTGACCGGGAACATCAAATTCGATGTACAGCTGGACGCAAAGGTCAAACCGGAGGGTGAGGTCCTGCGCAGTACTTTTTTCGGGTCGCGCCCGGTTTGGGTCGCCGCGAGTACCCACGATGGTGAGGAGGAGCAGGTCCTGGCCGCGCACCGGCGCTTGCTTGAAGATCATCCTGATGCCTTGCTCGTCCTGGTTCCCCGTCACCCGGAGCGCTTCGACGGCGTTTTTGAGTTGATCGAAAGCGAGGCTTTCAATGTCGTGCGCAGAACTTCGATGCAGCCCTGCAGCCCGTCAAGCAATGTGTTTCTGGCAGATACCATGGGTGAGGTGCCGTTGTTTTTCGCTGCCGGCGATATCGCATTCGTCGGCGGCAGCCTGGTTCCGGTCGGTGGGCACAACTTACTTGAGCCGGCGGCGCAGGGTCTGCCTATCGTTACGGGACAACACCTGTTCAATACTCAGGAGATAGCTGACGAATTCGTTGCATCCGGCGCGTGCCGGATCGTAGCTGACGCGGAGGAGCTGGCAGCAACGCTGTCGCGCCTGCTGAGCAACCCGGATGAGGCACAGGAAATAGGTCGCAACGGTTTCGGGGTGCTGGCACGAAACCGCGGTGCGCTGGAACGGCTAATGGTGTTGGTTGAGCCCGTTCTTGAAGATGCGACAGTTGCCTAGGAGCTTTCAGCTCTTGTGGCTGCAGCCTCCTCCGGAGTTGGGCGCTCTTTCAGCCATTGATCGATCTGTTCGAGGTCTTGTACCTGTAAGGTGCCGGCGGCCTGCTTCAAGCGCAGTGCGTTCATGATGTAGTCGTAGCGGCTCTGATAGAAGTTCGTGATTGCGTCGTACAGCGAGAACTGCGAGTTCAGTACTTCGACGATGGTACGGGTTCCGACTTCGTAGCCTGCCTGAGTTGCCTGCAGTGCCGTTCGGCTGGATGCGACAGCCTGTTCCAGAGCCTGGACCCGACTGATTTCGGAGAGCACGCCAAGATAGGCATCGCGAGCCTGCCGTTCGGTTTCCCGGGTGACGCGTTGCAATTGTTCGCGGCTCGCCCGATGCAGGTAAATCGCTTCCTTTACCCGTGAGTTGTTGCTGCCACCTGCAAACAATGGGACGCTAAACTCCAACGCAACGCTGTTGCTGTCATTCTTGAAGTCGTCGGTTTGACTGATACCGGGTGCTGTGTATTCCGAGTTGGTGTCCGTCTCTCCGTTACGCACTACCAGGTCAAGCGTCGGGTAGTAGCCGTTTCGACGGAACGATATTTCGTCGCGGGCCAGCCGCTCGTCGAGCCGGCTGGCGACCAGGTTCAGATTTTGCTTCAGTGACAGGTCCACCCAGTTCGTTTCGTTGTTCGGTTCCGGGTTCAGCAGTGGAAAATCGTCTGCCGGTGCGTGTAGCTCAGCAACATACTGCCCGGTAATTTCCCGCAGGAACTCCCGTGCTGTGGCCAGGGTGCGCTTGGCACCAATTTCGTTTGCCACGGATTGGTCATACGCAGCCTGCGATTCCTGAACATCCGTGATGGCGATAAGGCCCACGTCAAAACGCTGTTTGGCCTGTTCCAGCTGACGGGCGATCGCTTCACGATTGGCGTTGATCGACGTCAGTCGGTCTTCCGCCGCGAGAACGTCGAAGTAGCGTTGCGCAACGCGAACGATAAGATCCTGTTGCGCAGCTTCGCGGACCGCTTCGGCCCGGGTGATCGTTTTATCGGCGCGCTTCAGGTTGACGATCTGATCCCAGCGGAACAGCGATTGCCGCAGGGTGAAACCCCACTGCAGTATGTCGTTGTCGGTGGTCGACGTCACCGGAACGGGCGGCAGGTTCGGGTCGGGATTCGCGACGAGGTCGGGGCCTGATCGCTCTGACGACGTGTACGAACCGCCAAAGCCAATCTGCGGCAGCAATACACCGCGCGCCTGCGGCTTCGCTTCCAGGGCCGCGAGGCGCCTGGCTTCGGCTTCATGAATCTGCGGATCGCCTTGCAGCGCCTGCTGGTAAATCTCGAGCAGTGAGGCTGAATGAGCGGGCGCAGCTAGCGTGAGGGCAGCCAGCACAGTCAGTAAAGGTTTGATATTTTTAGCTTTTTTCATCTTTTCCCGTTCCGGAATTGAAAGCTGTTCAGCTTGAGGTGTTATAGTCTACTACATCACTAAATCAGTTGGAAAGTTCTCTACTGTTTTAGATGCAGCAGCTACGCAACTGGTTTCGCTGATCAGCACTTTAATTTAAAAACAAAATTGTGGCGGCAGCGCGCCATTCACAAGCGCTGGCAGATGTGTCTCGAACAATACTTCGCTGTGCCAGTCGTCTTCATCGCTACGCGTTACCCGTATGGCGGACATCGCCGGTGCATCGCCAACGACGACGAACAAGCGGCCGCCGGGATTCAGAGCCTGGACCAGCCGCGTGTCGAAGCTCTGCAGGGAACCTGTGACAGCAATCGCATCGAAGCTTGCCTCCGGAAGCTGTTGTGTTACGTCCATCTGCAGCAAGTCCACATTTCCCATGTCATTGTCCGATAGCTTTTGTCGGGCAGCGTTCAGAAAATCGTCATAGACGTCGATACTCGTCACATGCGCGGAGAGAGTTGCCAGGCACGCCGTCAGAAAACCGCTGCCGGTACCGACTTCCAGAACCGTTTCGCCGCCCGCGAGTGCCAGCGCCTGCAAAACACGGCCTTCGATCGTTGGCGTCATCATCAGTTGCCCGTGCCCGATCGGTATTTCCGTGTCCGCAAATGCGAGTGCTTCGAAGCCGTCGGGTACAAAGCGCTCGCGGGCTACTTCGGCGAGCCCGGTGAGTACGGTCTCGTCAAGGACGTCCCAGGCGCGAACCTGTTGTTTGATCATCTGTTGACGGGCAATATCTGTGTTCATACGTGCCTTATCCGTTAATCGTTGAAATTCATGCGAATTATGCGCGTTTCCCGGCACGGTGTCGTGCCGGGGCGCATAATCCTCTGGAAGCTCTTCCGGAATTATGGTGAATCGCCGCAGTGACGTCACGTGGCTGGGATATGCTTACAGATGCTTGATTTAAGTGAGCATCTTTTACCTGACATCTCCGTTTTCGGAGTGTCGTATTGAGCCCAATAATAACAAATGAACATCACTTACTTGGCTGTATCTGGATATTTTCTGTCTGGATTCGTGCTTTAGCATGACACCCGCCAGCATCATCGTCGCCTTCGCGTTGTTCGCTGTTGTTGCCGTTATCGTATCCGTGTGCTTATGGCTGTCTCGCGAACATCTTGCGCGGCGTCTGCGCCGCCTCAACGACGAGGCGCTCGAGGCCTCCAGAGACGCCTCTGTCGGGCATCGCCTGACGATACCCAACGATCCGGCCACTGCGCAGCTGGCTCATACGGTCAATCGCCTGTTCGATGCACTCGGTGAGCGCGATGAGAAGATCCAGGGGCGCGATCGCCTGTTCAAGGATTTTGCGCGAACCCTGCCAGAGATCGTGATCATCCACGATGACAAAATCCTGTTGCCGAACGAGTCCGCCGCGAGCCTGGTGGGTCTTGAGCCGGCGCAACTCGTGGGCCGGGATGTTGCCGACCTGGTCAAGCCAGCCTATCGGGCCTTGTTCAAGAAGACGACGGTAAAACGTCTCGCCGGAGAAAGCGCACCGCAGCGTATCGAGATTCAGCTGATCAACGGTAACCAGACCGGCCTGTGGGTTGAGGCGCAGAGTTCGAATATCGAATACCACGGCCAGCGGGCGATCCTGACCGTCGCGAGGGATATCAGTCACCGCAAGAGCCTGGAAGTATCGCTGTCACGAAGTAAGCGACAGGCCCAGTACACGCTGGAGTCCATTTCGGAGGGCGTCATTACGACCGACAACGACGGTCGCATCGACTATATGAATCTGGCCGCGGAGTCCCTGATCGGCACCAACCGCGATGACGCTGCCGGTCATCGCGTGGGCGAGCTGTTTACACTCGTTGACGATGCCGATCGGCGTCCGTTGGGCGATCCTGTCGATCGCTGTCTGTCGATGCGGCGCCGCGTGAACATGGGACGCCGCGCTGTCATGGTCAGCGCGGATGGCGAACATGAACACTCGGTTGAGATTACGGCGTCGCCGGTCAGAGGGCCGGGTAACAGCATTTCAGGTACCGTCGTAGTCTTTCACGACGTCAGCGAGCTGCGGGGACTGACGCGTAAGATGTCCTATCAGGCTACTCACGATCCCTTGACCGGTCTCGTCAATCGCCGGGAATTCGAACGCCGCCTCGACGAGGCCATGGATTCAGCACATGCGGAAGAAGCGGTGCATATGTTGTTCTATATGGATCTCGATCGTTTCAAGGCCGTTAACGATACCTGCGGGCACCTGGCAGGTGACAACATGCTTCGGGAGGTGGCCTCGTTAATCAAAACGGAGGTTCGCGATTCAGACTTCGTGGGCCGGCTCGGCGGTGATGAATTTGGCGCGCTACTCATCGGTTGTCCGATCGAAAAGGCCCGCCAGATCGCGTCCGATATCTGCACCGCCGTCGCGGACTATCGTTTTGTCTGGAAGGACAAGATATTCAATATCGGTATTTCGATCGGCCTGGTGGAGATCAGCCACGCCAGCGGTACTCTGCAGGATGTCATGAGTGCGGCTGACTCCGCGTGTTACATGGCAAAACAGCAGGGGCGCGGACAAGTGCATATTTATTCCGCCCGAGACGAAGCGGTCGCAAGAGAACGTGGCGATATTCAATGGCTGCGGCAATTGCAAACGGCGCTGCACGAGGACGGCTTCGAACTCGCGGTACAGCCGATCATTGCGATGGGCGGCAAGGCCGACTCCGGCCCGTCTGTTGAGGTCCTGATTCGCCTCACAGACGGCAGAGGTCATAGCACCGATTCTGCGGAGTTCCTGCGTCCGGCCGAACGCTATCAGATGATGCCGCAGATCGATCGCTGGGTTATCAATTCGGCACTGGGTGCTATCACGAGCGGCGAGATCAAGCTATCCGCGCGACGCAGTTGCGCGATCAACCTTTCGAGTCAGACACTGGGCGACGAGGCGTTTCTGGGCTTTGTGGTCGATTCCCTGGATCGTTCCGGCGTTGCGCCATCCGCTATCTGCTTCGAGGTTACCGAGACCGCAATACTGTCCAATGTGCAGCACGCGCAGCGCTTCATCGAGGTTCTGCACGGGATCGGCTGCGAATTTTCCCTGGACGACTTCGGTAGCGGGCTGGGCTCTTTTTCGAGCCTCAAGCATCTGCCTATCGATTATCTGAAGATAGACGGTACGTATACGCGAAACCTGCAAACGGACCTGGTCAACCAGGAGATGGTCGCGGCGATGATCAAGCTGGCCCGTACCATGCAGTTCAGAGTCGTGGCGGAACAGGTTGAGCACCAGGACGACTTTGACTGGTTGCGCGACGTTGGCGTCGACTTCGTGCAGGGCTATTTCATCGAAGCACCAACGAAACTGGGGGCAGCTCCCACTACCGGCAGCTATCGCACGCTGAACTCCTAGCAATTCGCGAAACGGGATCAGAGCCCTTCAATTATTGCGTTTTCAAACAGTGAAATATTTCTTCAGCGGCAGCTCGCGAATGCGTTGCCCGGTGGCGTCGCAAATAGCATTGCAGATCGCGGGAGCGACCGGTGGCAAGGGCGCCTCACCGAGCCCCCTGGGGCTGTCGTCGCTGGCGATCAAATGAACATCGATATCCGGGATATGACCTATCCGCACAAATCCGTAGTCGTGAAAATTGCTTTGGTCGACAATACCGTTGCTGACTGTGATTTCGCCAAGCAGCGCAGCGCTGACGCCGTCGACGATTGCCCCCTGTACCTGATTGATGGCAGCCTGCGGATTGATAACCAGTCCACAATCGATCGCTGCGACGAGCCGCTCAATTCTTAAGGCACGATCCCTGACGGACACCTGCGCGACTTCCGCTACCCATGCGCCCTGATTGTAACTGGCCGCAATGCCGTAGCCGAACCCGACCGGCCGTTTTTCGTTCCAGCCGGCTGCGCTGGCAGCACGTTCTACGACGCGAGCCAGCCGGCTGGCATCGAACTGGAAATCTTCGCGGATCCGGACAAACTGCTCATTACCGACAAGGCGCAACAGAAACTCGACCGGATCCGCGCCGGACGCCCGTGCGAGTTCGTCAATCGCGCTGGCGACGACGAAGACGTTGGAAGAGTGCGTAACAGCCCGCCACTGGCCGAGCGGAATTCGTGCCGGCGTGTGCACGTATTCGTAGCGAAGGTTTGGAACAAAACCGGCCGGAAATTCGTAGTCATCCAGTTCCGTTGGCACGCCGCCGCGTTCAAGATAGGCCGAGCGTGCATGGCTGATGACTTTGTGGTTCCACGAGGCGATCCTGCCGGTCTTGTCCACGGAGGCTGCGACTCTCTGCAGGCTGGCCGGCCTGAAGTAGTCGTGCCGAACGTCATCTTCTCGCGTCCAGACTACTTTGACTGCTTGCTTCAGCCGACGGGACAGAATAGCCGCGTCCACCGCAAAGTCGGCATAGTAGCGCCGACCAAAGCCGCCGCCGGATCGCAGTACGTGAACAGTAATGGCATCGTGCTCGACGCCGAGAGTTGCCACCAGGGTTTCTACAAGTAGTTGCGGTTCCTGCGTCGGTGCCCAGACAACGACTCTGCCGTTGCTCGCGTCGACTGTGCAGTTCATCGGTTCCATGGGGATATGGGCCAGAAACGGCAGTCGATAGGTCGAGTTAACGCTGACAGCGTCGCTCGCTGCTGCAGTTTCTACGCTGCCGTCGTCGCGAACCAGTTCACCGCTTTTTTGCAGGGCCGATTCGAACTCGGCCATCAGGTGTTCGGAGCTTGGCACTGGGTCCGGATGTCGCCACTCCACGTGCAGAAGTTGCGCGCCCCGCATCGCCGCCCAGGTACTGCTGGCAATCACGGCGACGCCGGAGACGAAGTTCGGACTGTTGGGCAGCGCGATGCGGCCGCCGTGTTGCTCGTTTCGCAACATCTCGAAGCCAATGACACCGTCGATCCTGGCTGAACTGTTGAGTACCGGTAAGGATAGCGCCGATATCGACGTCGCTGATCGAGTGCCCGACTATCTTGAATTCGTTGCTCGTTTTGAGCGGTGGATCGTCGGGTACCGGCAGCGCCGCGGCGGCTTCTGCCAGCTCGCCGTAGCCCAGGGAACCTCTCTGATCGTGTAAAACGCGACCGTCACGGGTCGTCAGCTCCGAGGCCGGTATCCGCCAGTGGTCGGCTGCAGCTTGTAACAGCATTTGCCTGGCACTGGCGCCGATGCGGCGCATCGTGTCGAAGTTCAGCCGGACACTCAGGCTGCCGCCGGAGAATTGATTCTCAAGACGCGTGTCCAGGCCGGACTGCTCAACGGTGACGCTTGACCAATCGACATCGAGTTCCTCAGCGATGATCATGGGTAGCGCCGTTTTGACACCCTGACCCATATCCGGGTTTTGCGCGAACAGTGTGATGTGGCCGTCAGCGCCGACCCTGACCAGGGGGCGCAATGCCGTGCCGGAAGTTGATGCCGTCACCATCGGTATACCGAGAATGAGCCCGCCGCCGCCAAGCGCCGTGAGCTTCAGAAAATCGCGCCGACTCGGCTTATTCGGATTCATCTTCTGCAGCGGTAGCCTGCGATACAAACAAACTCAAGTCCGGTTGTTGAGGTTTGTCTCATACCTCCGAAGCGTAACCGATGGCCACGGCAGCAGGCGCCGGGATGCCACAGGATGAGTCAAAATCAAGACAAGGCGTTCAGGCTGCGGGAGGAGTGGTCAGAAGCGGAAAACCAATCCCGCCCTGAGTTCCCATTGCGTAAGAGTCGTTCCGTCAACCCGAATCAGGCAGCTGCCGGCGATCGCGGAACTCTCACAGAAAATATCGCTGTCACTATCGATCAGTGTCGTGAATACGCGCCCTTCGAGGCGCGCCCCGAGTCTGCTGCCTGCATTCAACTGGTAGCCGGCGCCGAACGAGGCGGAAAAAAAGCTCTCTGAACTGAACGCGGATGGTTGTGGATCGAAGCGGGAAGCGCCGAGAGTCAGGGCGATAAACGGCCGCGTGTTGCCGTCGTTGAAAAGATAGGTGCCGCCGAACTGAAGATACTCAACGTTCATGTCCAGGCCGGGCGCATTGCCGAATAGCGACTGCGTTTCGATCTCGGTGTCCTGTCTCGCGTAGATGAGCTCCCACTGGCCGTTCGGGTTTACGTAGCCGTTAAGCATGAAGCCGTAGGCCTGAGAGTCATCCAGGTCGAATTCGCCGTCGACCTCATTGTCCTCAAACCCCCCGCCCAATCGATAGGCGGTGAAAGGCGTGAGTTCGAACCTGAACGGTGTGTCCTGCGCGCTGGCCGTGCGGAGGTTCGAAACTGTGGCGAACAGCAGCAGTAGAGCGGTGAGTTTTCGGGATTGTTCGGTCATTCCGGCAGCGGTCCTTGTATTTACGGCGCCGACGACGTTGGCGCGTATCCATGGAATACCCTCTTAGGCAAAGGGAAGCCTTTTTAAGTTCCGCAAAAAAAACCGCCGGTGTTGCCGGCGGTTTCTTATTCCTTTGAGCTGCTTCGCTGTTACAGCAGCGGCACCATCAACAGCGCAACGTTGATAATCTTGATCAGCGGGTTAATCGCGGGACCGGCCGTATCCTTGTAAGGGTCGCCGACGGTGTCGCCCATCACAGCCACTTTGTGGGCATCGGAGCCCTTGCCGCCGCAGTTACCGTCTTCGATGTACTTCTTGGCGTTATCCCAGGCGCCGCCGGCAGTCATCGAGATAGCGACAAACAGGCCGGATAAGATGGTGCTGAGGCTCAAGCCGCCAAGTCCCCTCGGCCCGGTTCAAAGCGATCGCTCTACCTGAGGCGGACTGCCGCGCAACAGAGCAAAAAAAAGCCCGGCATACGGCCGGGCTTTTTCGGTTCCGAAGGGTGTCGCTCCTACATGAACTACAGCAGGATGCCGCCGTATTGTACGAAGAACGGTACGAAGACGAGCGACAGAATGGCCGACAACTTGATCAAGATATTCAGCGACGGGCCGGACGTGTCCTTCAGCGGATCGCCCACCGTATCGCCAACCACCGCCGCTTTGTGAACGTCGGTGCCCTTGCCACCGAGATTGCCGGCTTCGATGTACTTCTTTGCATTGTCCCAGGCACCGCCGGAGTTCGATGCGGAGATCGCGAGAACGCCGCCGGTGACCAGCGAGCCGGCCAGCAGTCCGGCCGTGGCCTGGATGCCGAACAGGAACCCGGTGACGAGCGGTGCACCCATGATAAGGATGCCAGGCGCAACCATTTCGCGAATAGCAGCCTTTGTTGAGATCGCGACGCACTGTGCGTAGTCGGGATCGCTGGTGCCTTCCATGATGCCCGGATCGTCGCGGAACTGACGCCGCACTTCCTCGATCATTTTGAACGCGGCCGCGCCGACTGACTTCATCGTCATGGCCGAGAACAGCGCCGGCAGTACGGCACCGATGAACAGGCCGCTGAAGACCATTGGGTCGAGCAGGTTGATCGAGCCGAGAAGATCCGTGCTCGGGTCCTGTTCTTTCAGCAGCAGATCGGCACGGGTCAGGAACGCGCCGAACAGAGCGAGCGACGTCAGAATGGCAGCGCCGATCGCGAAGCCCTTGCCGATGGCGGCGGTGGTGTTACCCGCCGAGTCCAGGACGTCCGTGCGTTCTCGCACGTGATCCGGCATGCCGGCCATCTCGGCGATTCCGCCGGCGTTGTCAGCCACCGGGCCGTAGGCGTCGATCGTCAGCGCGATGACCAGCGTGCCCAGCATGCCGAGCGAGGCAATTGCTATACCGTACATGCCGGCCAGCATCCACGGAATGTAGATGGCAAGGCCGATCGCGAGATAAGGA
>JAJFKU010000055.1 GCA_021773035.1 Woeseiaceae bacterium | reverse complement strand
CATTGGCGTTCCCACCGCATCCCGACAGTCGGCATGTATTTCAGTAAGCGGTCGTGTTGCTGAACAGGTGTTGATCCGGGCGGGCCGATGCCGTCGCCTGTGGCTCGTGAAGACGGCATCGGTCCTCCCGGATCAACACCGGATTAAGAACTCCACCGGCAACTATAATGCTACGTCGGCTGCCCGAAGCCGCTGGCCAAAACGGTTACTCGATCTCGCTATTGCCTGGCAGTGATTGCCCGATCAAGTATCGACTATCACACCTGGGCAATCGGCATCCGGGGGTTACACGCCCCAAATCTCATTCGCAAAACACCCGTCAGGTTGCGGGTCGTGAGCCCCCCCAAAGACCGGCGGGCAATGTTTCGATCCGACCGTTCCTGATGTCGATAGCCGGAGTACGATCGCTCGATAACAAGCTTGGCGCATCGAGGTCTACATAGCCGGCATGCTGGGCTAGCAACATAGCGGGTGCTATTCCCAGCGATGTACTGACCATGCATCCAAGCATTACGTCGAAACCCATCGACTCCGCAGCTTCCCGAAGGGCTATCGCCTCTGTCAGGCCGCCGGTCTTGTCGAGCTTGATGTTGACGGCGGCGTATTTACCGACCAGGTCCTTAAGGTCGTCACGCGTATGACAGCTTTCATCCGCGTACAACGGTACCGGCGAAACGTAATCGGACAGCGCTTCATCGGAGCCGGCGGGCAGCGGCTGCTCAATCATCGCGACACCCAGGTCGCCGAGCTCTGGTGCCACGCTGGAAAGCACATCGAAAGACCAGCTTTCGTTTGCGTCGACGAGCAGGGTCGCATCCGGGGCATTTTCTCGAACCGCACTTACCCGAGCAAGGATTTCAGATTGATCGAGCTTTATCTTGATGACGGGGTACTGCTTCAGTTTTGCCGCCGTGCGCCCCATTTCCGGCGCTGTGCCTATGCTGACGGTCTGCGCCGTTACCAATCCATCCGGCCAGCCAAGCCCGGATAGCTCGCCGACGTTCTTTGCCTGTTGTTTGGCCTCCAGGTCCCAGAGCGCGGCATCCACGGCGTTCCTGGCGGCGCCCGCCGGCAGCTGCTTCAGCAGGGCCCGACGGGTGAGTCCATCGGCAAGTGCAGCCCGGACGTCCTCGATCTGCGATACAACGCTGTCCACCGATTCTCCATAGCGTGCGGTTGGCACACCTTCGCCGATCCCCGTATGGTCGCCTTCGCGGATGCTAACTGTGACGACCGTCGTTTCGGTTTTACTGCCCCGCGCAATAACGAACGGCTCCTTCAGGGGCCACGTTTCGCGAACGATATCGATGTTCCTGGTCATGTGCTGCGGTTCTCCAGCCAATCGGCGAACGCCGCCGCGCCGTGGATCATCGGATCGAAGCACGGCAGGCAAAATTCCTCGGACACCGCCCGACAAATGGTGTCGACCTTGTCCGGATCGACGGTACGGCAATTCAGGGATATTGCACCGAGTGCAACGTCGGGGCTCGTCAACCGGCTCATCGCGAGGTTGGTGTCAACGCAGTCTCGCAAGCTGGAAACTGCGTAGTCCGCGTTGTCCTTAATGCGGGTGCGCCCGGCTTCGTGACACATCACCAGTACATCCGGCTGCGCACCATGCAGCAAACCAAGGGAAACGCCGGCGAACGCCGGGTGAAACAACGACCCCTGCCCTTCGACGATATCCCAGTGATCGTCGTCGTTCTCACAGGCAAGTTGTTCGACGGCGCCGGAAATGAAATCGGAAACGATGGCGTCGACGGGTATGCCCTCACCGGCAATCAGGATGCCGGTCTGCCCTGTCGCTCGAAAGTCGACCTTGTAGTTGCGAGATTTCAACTCGCGCTCGATGGCCAGCGATGTATACATCTTTCCGACAGAACAATCCGTACCGACGGTTAGAATGCGCTTACCCGAACGCCTCGCCCCGGTGCCGACCCAGAGTTCTCCAATATCGTGCCGGACGTCGTGCAGGGACACGCCCCTGCGGTTCGCCGCCTCGCGGATGGTGTCGTTATCGGACAATTTCTGATGCAAACCGCTGGCGACGTCCATGCCGGCATCGATGGCTTCCAGAATGGCGGGCAACCACTCGGGCGCTACCTTGCCGCCTGCATTGGCCAGGCCGACAACAAAGGTTTTCGCACCTGCCGCCGCGGCCTGTGCGGGCGACATTTTCGGCAGCCCCAGCGTTAGCGGGTCGCCGTATTCTCCGACACACAGGTCCGGGCGCCACTCGGCGATGCCGCGTGACGTCTTGGGCGCCAACGCGTCCGCGCTATTCCCCAAAAAGAGCAGGTAAGGGCGTTCGATACTCAGCATTTCGTGTATTCCTAAATTAGCTGGTCTTGCCAGACTTCTTGATTTTGACCCACCAATACGATTTCCTGAAATGAATTTTCTATTGAAACACATGCAGTTAGGCTATGACCCAATGCATTCCAATACTGCATGGACTATATATACTGATGTCAATGCTCCGGGCACCGGTCTGCTAGACGGCCTTCTGAGTCGCCGCTGTCGGTCCTGCAACAGGGTGGAGGGAAAGTATAGATGCGGCTGAGGCACATAGAGGTTTTTAACGCGGTTTTTGCGCTGGGCTCGGTCAGCGGCGCAGCGCGTTTCCTCAATATCACCCAGCCTACGGCGAGCAAGATTCTTCGCAACGCCGAGGACCAGATAGGATTCGAGTTGTTTCGGCGAGTGCGGGGACGGTTAATCCCGACAGAAGAGGCCGCGGTTTTATATCGTGAGACCAAGGCGATTTCCGATCGCGTTGTGTCGCTACAGAAAATCGCCGGCCGTCTGCTCGAGGCCGACCGCGGACATATCAGGCTGTCTGCCGTTCTGGCGCTGGGTCTCGAGCATATTCCGCGTGCAATCGCCCGGTTTCGACGCAAACACCCCGACGTCCGTTTCGAGTTCCAGACCCGCCACTATGACAATTTACTGTCCGATATTCTTGAGCAGGATAAAGACCTGGGCATCGCCTTCAATCCTCCGGCGATAAGAGGTCTGGATTACATAGAGCTCGGTGCGGGTGAGTTCGTCTGCATCTATTCGGGATCCGAGTTCGACGATTTCCCGGAGCGGATCCGTATGGCCGATATCGTCGACCGGCAGTTCGTAGGGATAGAGAACAGTGGCCCCCTGGCCGACCTTCTGAACAAGATGCTGGCTGAAGCGGGTGTCGACCTGTATTCGAGCGTAACCGCGCAAACCTACTTTGTTGCACGAAACCTGGTTGCCATGGGTTGCGGAGTCGCTATCGTGGACGAGTTCACGGCAACAAGCTCAGGTGTCGGAAGCGTTAAGTACAAAAAACTCAGTCCGCCTTTACGCTTTTCGGTAAAGGCTATTCACAAAGATACACGCCCACCGTCGAAACTGATCTCGAACTTCGTACAGTTCCTCAAAAAAGACATGTTCCAAAAACGCTGAGTCGGCAGTGCCTGTCAGCGGTGTCAGTCTTCGTCGGAAGCGCTGAGAAACCGTGAATAAGTGCCGTCGGGCAGGTTTTCGAAAGGCAGTTGCCCTATGTCTGCCGGGCCGTGCCCCGGTGCGTCGATTACCACAGCCTTCTTCGCCAGCCCGGTTTCCATAAATCCCCGGCGGAAGTGATTTCGTGATTTGACGACGAACAAATCCATGCCGTTGACCGGCACCCCGGCATGATCGAGTATTGCGCGCGTCCTGACCTGGAAGCGCGTTGGCGTCAGCAGGACCCAGTTGTTGTCACCGAAGCGCAGCGCAACCAGGTCGGACTCCGCATCGCCTCCGAGGACGTATGTACCTATGTACGTGACTTCACCGCGAATGGCGACGGGTCTGCCGGCGAGCACCGACGTGTGTCCGCCGATGCTAATGTCGATCGTGTCGCCGACCTCGTAGCCCTGTTTGATCGTCTCGATGGCCTGCTCGTCGGAAATCGTGCCGACGACAAAGTTCGACTGCCCGCGTGCAATCAACTCGCCGAGAATATGGGTGGCATCGCCCAGCCGGTCTGACAGGTTTGCCAGGACAACGGGCCTGATACCCGCCTCCAGATAGCCGAGTCCCTCATCAACTCCAGGTATCAGCTTCGGGATGTCGTACTCGAAACTGCGGCGGTTAACCCGGATGTACTCGTTCATGTCATCGGCTATTTGCGTTGCCAGCGCCCGGTCGCCGTTTGTCTGTACAAAAATGCTCATGCCCATGTCCGGCACATCGGCGAACGGAAAGCCCATAGCAACAGACACGAACGTATCGAGGTGCCGGTTTTCCCAGCGCCGCGCACGTTCCATCATATCCCTTGGAAGTCCCTGGTGTGTGCCACCATAGACGGTCGCGAAAGCGAGATTGGGCCGCCGGACTTCGAGCACCGGCTCGTATTCTCCTCTTACCGTTCGAACCAGTAATCGAGCGGCGCGCCCTCCCATCAGCTTGAAGTCATAGTGCGGAAAGCGCTTCACGATCAACACGATGTCGGCGTAGTCCGCAAGCTCAGCATCTTCGTTGGCGTGCAGGTCCATCGTAACGGCGATTGGAATATCGCCGAGCTTTTCCTTGATGCGGCGCACAAACTCCGCTTCCGGCCGTGAAATGCCTGCCACCGCCATGGCGCCATGCAGCGGCAAGTACACGGCGTCCAGGTCGGGAATCTCCGACAGTCGATTGACGATTTCCGAAGTGTATTTATCGAAAGCGCGTTGCGTGACCCAGCTACCCATGCTGCCACCCAGCGGCTCTCGCACCGCATAGACGCCGACCACCTCAACATCGCGGTATTCGCCGGCAGCGTGAATGAAACCGGCGATGGCACCGCCCTGTTCCAGAACCGCGTCGCCTTCGTGTGGTGGGCCGTAGTATTCGAACTCGGCGACATCTGTAACACGCGGGCAGAACGTACAGGTCTCCATGGCGAAGCGTGCGATACCAATACGGACAGTCTGGTCAGCTGCGGCGCCAGGTGTTTCGCTGTCGCGCCCGCAGCCGAACAGGAGCAGGGCAATGAGCGCGGTAGAGAGTAGTTTCACGCGGCGCTTCCTGGAAAAGAAAAGGCCGTAGACAGTAAGGCTTTTCGACCGGTGTGCCAAGATATAGAAAAACCTGTGCAAGCAATAGATGTTCTCTATACCGCGCCGGCAGCAGCTAGCGATGCGCTGTCGCTACGGTGTTATGGCAATCTTCAAAACGCCATCGCGCTGATTCGCGAACAGCTCATACGCATCCTCAATGTCGTCGAGCGAAAAACGATGTGTAACCAGGGGGTTCAAATTGACGCGCCCGGACGCCACGACGTTCATGAGTCGGCGCATGCGTTCTTTACCACCGGGGCACAGCGTAGTCATGATTTTAATGTCCCCAAGGCCGGCGGAGATTGCGTCA
Organism: Woeseiaceae bacterium; assembly: GCA_021773035.1. Lineage (GTDB taxonomy): Bacteria > Pseudomonadota > Gammaproteobacteria > Steroidobacterales > Woeseiaceae > UBA1847. Next base: position 113,765 of record JAJFKU010000055.1, on the reverse strand, counting down.
AGCGGCATCGTCAGCTTTCCTGAATAGACGCCGAGGCTAGACAGCGTACCGGCTGGTTTCAGAACGCGCAGACAGCTCTCGAAGGTCTGCTGGGTACCCAGTGCTTCAATAGCAACATCGACACCACGACCGTCGGTAATACGCAGGATTTCCTCGACAGGGTCTTTTGCCTTGTAGTCAATTACGATGTCGGCGCCCATTTGTTTCGCCACGTCAAGACGTGCGGGCACGGTATCGACCACAATAATCCGCGTAGCGCCCTTGAGCTTGGCGCCCGCCGTGGCACACAAACCTATCGGTCCCTGCGCAAAAACGGCAACGGTGTCGCCAATTCTGATGTGCCCGGACTCCGCGCCACCGAAGCCGGTACTCATGATATCCGGGCACATCAGAACCTGTTCGTCTGTTAGTCCGTCCGGAATGGACGTCAGGTTCGCCTGCGCATGGGGTACCAGCAGGAACTCAGCCTGGCTGCCATCGATGGTGTTTCCGAATTGCCATCCACCGACGGCCTTGCCACCGCACTGCGCCTGGTGGCCGTCCATGCAGTGAAAGCACTGACCGCAAGGCGTGATAGCACCGACAATGACGCGTTGCCCAACTTCATAGCCGGTGACGCCCTCTCCGAGAGCTTCGATAACACCAACCGGTTCATGGCCGATAATCAGCCCGGGTTTTACGGGATACTCACCTTTGAGAATGTGAATATCGGTACCGCAGATAGTCGTCGTTGTAATACGGATCAACGCATCTCCGGGTCCGACATCCGGCACCGGTTTTTCCTCAAGTACGATGCTACCGGGTTTAACGTAGACGGCCGCTCTCATAGTCTTCATCGTCATACCTCCCAGTTGGCGACTTTGCTTGTGTATGGCACTCGCCACCATTGGAATCGTAAGTAACAGAAGGTCACGCAGACAGTCGGAAAAGTACCTAGGATTATTGCGGCGGCGACCGCATAGATGAATCTGCGTGCTCTGCAAGTCGGCTCAAGACGCGTTCGAAAATTCTTCGACTAGAGCTCGCATGGGTAGCGACGGCTGTGCGCCCTGTTTCGTCGTCGCAACAGCCCCCGCCGTACAGGCAAATTCCAGGGCATCCTGCGGTGTCCGTTCCTCGACCAGCGCAAGCGTCAGTGCCGCGGTGAAAGTGTCGCCGGCGCCCGTCGTATCGATCGCATCGACTTGCGGTGGAGTGCTTTTCGCGACCCGCTTGCCGTCCCTGCTGAGTTCAGCGCCCTTTTTACCGAAGGTTGTCGCGACGTAACCGCGACACATCGAGAGTTTGTCGCCGTACCATGCGGCCTCTGTTTCATTGACGACGATCAGGTCCGCCCGCGTCAGTACGATATCGTCCACGGCACGCGCCGGCGCGAGGTTTACGCAGACGAAGCCGGCGAAATTGTTCACGCTAAGAGCGATTGTCTCGCCCGGTACTTCCAACTGACAGATCAGCGCCTCTGCGACCGGCAGGTCGAATCTGTCAGCGCTAAGTGCCGCGTTCGCTCCCGGTGCGACGACAATGTTGTTTTCGCCCGATGGCGCAACGCAGATGAGCGCAACGCCGGTGTCAGCATTGGCGTCGACGACACAACGCGACAGTTCTACGCCGCCATCCTTCAGCAGCGCCAGCGCTTCGACCGCGTTCGCGTCGTTGCCGACACAGGCAATGAGTTCGACTTCGGCACCGAGCCTGCGGGCCGCCAGCGCCTGGTTGGCTCCCTTGCCACCCGGGAATCGGCTCAGTTTGGCGCCCGATACCGTTTCACCTGCCTGCGGCAATCTTGGCACGGCGGCCGACAGGTCGAGGTTGACCGAACCGATAACGAGTATCCGCGTCATTGCGAGTCCCCGTATCGAGAAAGACGCTCGACGAGTAGTTGATAAAAGCCGTCGGCGTCGACTTTATGTACCCACTGCACGTTCCTCGGTCGCTGGCTGACGTGCCAGAAGTCGACCGTCGTGTGACCCAGCGTCAGTTCCGATTGGGTTTCGACCGCGACATTGCAGTGCCTGCTTTCAAACAAGGACTCACGCAGCAGGTACATCACGGTACAGGCGTCATGCAACGGCGCGCCTTCGGAGCTGTATTTTTCAGCATCAAAGCGATCGAAAAAATCGAGCATACCGACGACGGCCTCACTCACCGGGTTATTCAGGGCCGTGATAGCTGCAAGCCGTTCACGCGTGGTAAGCACCTGGTGTGTCACATCCAGGCCGAAAGCGATGATCGGGCGACCGCAGTTGAAGACGATATCTGCGGCCTCGGGGTCGACATATATATTGAATTCCGCCGACGGCGTGTAGTTGCCGCCTTCGCGCATCGCACCACCCATGAGTACGATGCGGCGAACGTGTTCAACGACCCCCGGGTCGCGCTGAAAAGCGGCCGCAATGTTCGTCAGCGGACCTGTGGGCACCAGCGTGATGGAATCCTTCTCCGCAGCACGCAGCGTCTCAACAATATAGTCAACCGCATGTGTTTCCCGCAGCGGCGTTTCCGGTTCGAACACGTCGATACCGTTCACACCGGTTTCGCCGTGCACATGTTCGGCCGTCGTCGGTTCGCGAAACAGCGGCCGGTCACAACCCGCGTAGACCGCCGTATCAACGTGTTTCGCAATATCGCAGATCATGCGCGCGTTGCGCTGCGTCAAACCCAGGGGGACGTTCCCGGCAACCGTCGTGATGCCGAGAATATCGATATCTTCCGGTGAGGCCAGTGCCAGTAGCAGCGCGACGGCGTCATCCTGGCCTGGATCGCAATCGAGTATGACTTTAGCCGCTGTCATAACAATAGCCCGGTGGAACCCGTGTTGCGGCGCATCGTCAGCATTTGTTTTCCCGGTCCCTGATTCGTTTCATACGGTGATCTCGTGTGTTGAAGTCTGCTCATCGGCGGACTGCGACGGTATTGTCATACAATCGATATGACCCTGTCAGTACATTCCGCAGGAGAAGTTGCCGCCGTCAGCGACGCAATGACTCAATCAGCGCGAGTACACCGGCGGTTTCCGGAAACCGATCGTTCATGTCTTGTGCCACCTGCAATGCTGCATGTGTGTCGCCGCTGTCCCGTAGCATGGTGGCCAACGCCCATGCGATATCAAAGCTCTCCGGAAAATGGTCTCTGGCACTGTAGAGTACAGACAGTGCCTCGTCGCCACGACCCAGGGAGTTCAAAGCGACACCCAGAACGTAGACGAACCGCTCATTATCGGGCTCCAGCTCGACGGCCTTTTGAAGCTGCAACAAGGCTTCCCCGGAAGCCCCGCTGCGGACCAGGAAGAGACCGTATGCGTGCCGCGCCGCCGCGAATTCTCCGTCGAGCCGCAAAGCGTGTTCGTAGTATTTCCCTGCCGCTGCCGTATTTCCTGTCGTCGACTCAAACTCAGCAAGGTTCATCGCAGCGAGCGGCGTATTGGCCGCCGTTAACATCGCTTCCCGATATTCCTGCGACGCGCGGGGAAAGGCGCGTGCATCGGCGGCGCTGAGCAGGTCGACGAAGCCCGCGTACGTCACAGCCGCCTCCGCGCGAACGGCTCTTACGGGGTCGCGCAGCAGGTGACTGCCGTTTTGCGTTCGTAACTCTGCCGGCTGTTGCCGCAGCGCGCGCAGAGCGGCAACGCGCACGAGTGAGTCCGGGTCATCGAGGTTTTCGACAATGACTTTCGCTTCGTCATCGGTGGCTGGCGAGGACATCAGCGTTAGCATCGTTGCGCGGGCGATCGCCGGGTGCGCCGGGTTGGAGATGGCCGCCGTCAATAGCGGGTTCGCTGGCGCGTCGCGGGCCGCTGCAATAGCGACACCGTAGTGGGACTCTTTTTTCCCGGCATCGGGAACACGAAAACTATGGTCGCGCCGCTCGTCAATACCCATATAAGTTGTCGCCGGCATGTGGCAGTCGACACAGTTGCCCGCCTCGGCGCCACCGTGCCCGTCGCTAGCAAACACTTCGGGCAGGTGACATTGTGCGCACACGTTGTTGGGCTCAGGGCCGGTCTTCAGTTTCCCGGAATGCGGGTTATGGCAGTCGCTGCAGGTCACTCCCGCCGCGTACATTCTGCTTTGCACAAAAGAGCCGTAGACGTATACCTCACCGTTGATTCGGCCGTCGCTGTAATAGAGGGGTTCTTCCAGCAACGTCAGCATGTGTGTGTCGGCGAGCGGTTTGTCAAACTCGTATTCCGGAGCCAGGACACTGCGCCGAGAGTGGCATCGACCGCAGGTTTCCGGTTGCTGTTGCCGGATTGCAGGGCCCGTTCTTTCGGCCATGCCCGTCGACGTATCGATCACCCACCTTGCCCCCTTGCGATCATCGAGCCTCGATACCAGGCCGGTATCGTTGCCGAGCCCACCGCTCTGCGCCAGTGCGATGTGATGCGAGCCGGGCCCGTGGCAGGCCTCGCAGCCAACCGAAATTTCCTCGTAGGTCGTGTTGAAGGTATCGGCGTCGATATCGTAGCCGAGCTTCAGGTCCGTCGAGTGGCATTCCGCGCACATGTAATTCCAGTTCAGGTAAGGACCTGTCCAGTGCAGCGGATCGTCGGGTGCTATGTACTCATCGGGATACAGGTGATACCAGCGCTGTCCGCCCGACTCCATTGGCCGGGAATCCCACACGATTGTCAGCGCCTGTTTGCGGCCACCGTCAACCTCTACAAGGTATTGCTGCAGCGGCCCCACACCGAATGTGTCGCTTATTCTGAATGGCTCTACCTCTCCGCTGGAATTTTCGGTCGCTACAAAGTAGTTCTCACCTTCCTTGTAAAAGCGGCTATGTGTACCGAAGTACTCGAACGTCGCATCGTCGAAATCGCCAAGCACCGATTCTGCACTCGCTTCCTGCATCGCCAGTTGGTGATGAGATCCAAGCCATTGATCGTACTGATCGGCGTGGCAGTTTCCGCAGCTGGCGCTGCCGACAAATGCGGGCGGCGTTACTGCTGAGACCGGGTCTGACGATGGTTTGCCGCAGGCTGTAAGCAGGCCAATGACAGGGGCGATGACCAGCAGTCCGCGCAAACCGGCGCTCCTCGTATAATAAAAACGTTGCAAAACTACAATAATGTATTTACGTTTCATTTTCGAATCCGCCCAGGTCTTTCCGGAGCTCAACATGTCTTCCCGCCTGTCACGGCCACCCCTACGGGTAGCGACGAGCGTTCTCGTGCTAACCGCGGTCCTGCTGTCGTCCTGCACTAAGCCCCCTGCTGTTGCGACATCGCATGAGTCGCCACCTAATATTCTACTGATCTACGTGGACGACTGGGGTTGGCAAGATGCCGGGTTCATGGGCAGCCGTTACTACGAAACGCCAAACATAGACGATCTGGCCAATGACAGTATTCGATTTACACATGCCTACTCGGCCGCGCCCAATTGTGCGCCAAGCAGAGCGGCGCTTCTGTCAGGTCAGTATGCGCCACGCACCGGAGTTTACACGGTCAACAACCCGGCACAGGGGGCGGACGACAAGCGCCGGCTGATTCCGGCGCCGAACGAGAAGGAGCTGGCCGCGCAGGTTGTTACGCTGGCGGAAAGCCTGAAAGCAGCCGGCTACCAGACGGCGCATATCGGCAAATGGCATCTTGGTGAGGGTGAGCTGAGCGGCCCGCGGGCGCAGGGTTTCGACGTGAACATTGCCGGTAACCGGACCGGAACCCAGAAAGGCGGCTATTTTCCGCCCTACGAAAACCCGGAGCTTGCCGATGGCCCACAAGGCGAGTACCTGACGGACAGACTCACCGACGAAGCCATACGTTACATCGAACAGCAGCACGGGCGGCCGTTCTTCGTCTATCTTGCCCACTATGCGGTTCACACACCGATTCAGGCACCCGAGCAAACAAGCGCCAGGTTTGCGACCAGGCCCGGCGTCGACGGACAGGAAAACCCTGTCTACGCCGCGATGCTCGAGCACGTTGATACCGGCGTGGGCCGATTGCTGGCAACGCTCGACAGATTGGGCGTCGCTGACAATACCCTGGTCATCCTGACCTCCGACAACGGTGGTCACGGGGCGTATACGACGATGCCTGATCTGCGCGGCGAAAAGGGCACGATTTACGAAGGCGGAATCCGTATACCGCTACTGATACGCAACACCGACCGGAGTGGCGCCGGGCGTACAGAGTCAACGCCGACCAACGCGGTCGATCTTTACCCGACGCTGATGGATGCCGCGCGGATACAGGTTCCCGAGGATCAGGTACTGGACGGGCAGAGCATCTGGCCGTTACTGAGGGGTGAAACTCAAAGTCCGCGCGAGCCGCTGTTCTGGCATTTTCCGGCCTATCTTGGCGGTATACGAGACGGGCAGGACTTCAGAACCACGCCGGTCGCTGCGATTCGAGAGGGCGACTACAAGCTCATCGAGTTCTTCGAGTTTGGCCAGGTCGAGTTGTTCGACGTGGTGAACGACCCGGCGGAAAGCAACAACCTCGCACTCGAACGGCCTGAGCTGACCAATCGCCTGTACCGGAAGATGCAGGCCTGGCGATCGAAAACGGCAGCAGCGGTTCCGTCGCAGCCGAACCCGGATTACGACGAGGGCAACAGGCCGCAAGGTTTCGCAACGATGGACGATGTGACACGCGCACTGGACGAGCGAGAGCCTCATGCGAACTAAATACCCGTCTGCTGTAACGCCGCCGGCGGCACTCCCGGTGGCTGCCGTCATCCTGCTGTTCTGCCTCGGTTTTGTGCCGCAGCTGCATGCGGCAGGTCTGCCCGACACAATCGATATACAGGTACCGCGGCCGAACGGCGAGGGTGACGGCAGTGACCTGGTGACGCTCGAGCTCGTCAAACACTCCATACGGGATAAGCGTTTTTTCAAGCTGTTCCGGGATCAACAGAAATACCGCCGCGCTGGAGATGCCCGCGGAGCAGACCATCGGAACTTCGAGGAAATCACCGTCGATGACGCTCGCTTCCCGGTGCGAACCTATCGTGGGTACGTGCGCGAACAGCCGAACAGTACGGTGACTGCGGCCATCTGGCCGGGCGATGACAGGATGTCTGTCTACGTTGCGGAGGGCAAACGTATCCTGTGGACTGTAGACATGTTGCCGATAGCGATTGACGAGACGGGCACAGCAGCGCGCTATACCGTATCGCACAGGAAGGCGGCAAAACTGTCCGGCATCGACCGAAGGTCCCGTGACTGGATACCGACCTTCGGAACTTCGCCTGTAGATCCAGCCTCGAAGCCTGCTGCGACGATTGACCGTTCGACGGGTCATGGCTGGAGTATGGTGCCCGACCTTTCGAACGGCCTGAAACAGGTTCAGGTTGCCGTCGATGCCGAGCCGGAGTGGTTCGTGAAGAATGCGAGGGGAAGCCTCGAGTGGGCTGTCGCAATTGTCGAGAACGCCGTCAACATGCTCGACCTCGTCTACGTCCGGGATCTCGGCATGACTCATAGCCTGACAGCTATCGTGATTCGAGACGACACCGACCTGCACCAAAATGCTCGCGACACGTTCACCACCTGGATCGACAACGGTCTTGGCGACAATCCCGGTTCCGAACGAACGAGCACCGAAACGAATACGTCGATTCCGTTTCAGCAACTCATTCTGGCCTATGTGAAGGAAGGTAATCCCTTTGCGTTCCGCAGCAAACGGCCGCTGGACGGCGGTAACTTCTCACGGGTTCCGTTAGATACACGGGTGCCTGCCGGCCTTAGCCACGAAGTTGGTCACAACTGGGGTGGCGCGCACTTTGTATACCCGCGCGATTCCATGTCCGGCGGTGGGCCGTGGTTCGGCCCGACAACGGTCCAGCGCATGATCTTTCTGCGAGACCACGAAGATGTCGGGGCAGACTTGCCGGACCTGCCTGCCGACCGTTATGGCTGGAACGTTCACCCTTATGCCATGCCGGACCTGGCGAGAACCGGTATCGATCAAAGTGTCGACATCAACGTATTCGGTAACGATTTTGACGGTAACGACGATTCGCTGTTTCTGGTGTCGTTCACAAACGGTGTTAGGGGTGGCTCCGTCACCCTGGTCGACGGGAAGCTCCGTTACCATCCGCCGAAAGCTTTCCGCGGGCGCGACACGTTTGCCTACATCATCAGCGACGGCAAGCTGCGCAATGACACCTGGGTTCAGGTGGATGTCGGTGACGGCGAGCTGATTCTCAGGTACCCGTTCGATGATCCCGGCATGCCCCTCGGGGACGTTTCCGGTTCTGGTTTCGATGCATCGGCCGTGAACTTTCCCGGAAGCGTGCAATTGACGGCTGGAGTATCCGGGTCCGCGCTCGGTTTTCCATCGTTAATGAAACATTCCGATGCTCATCTGCCCGATACGCAGAGCGACGACAGCACGCGGCCGTTCCTGAGCTTTGGCGACGTTACCGATCCGTTTAACGGCAGCCATTCGGTATCCCTGTGGGTGAACATCGACCCGTTGGCGCTGCACTTTGATTTGCCGGTCTACCTGCTGGCGAATTCTTCCAGCGTGATACAGCAACTTGTCAGCGGGTACACGATCCATACCGATACCGGCGGAAGCTCCATACAGTTCGAGCTTCGGGAGCAGCTGATGCCGGACCATGACACAGAGTTGCCACCGCTTCGCACACTGAGTTATTCACCGCCGGGCGGCATCAAGGGAGGCGCCTGGTATCACCTCGTCCTGGTGGTCGACCGGAAAACCGATCGACTGCGAGCTTACGTAAATGGTGAAGAACTGCAGGCGGCGGCGGCGGACGTTGCGCTGACAACCGGGAGCTTCATCAAGGGTAAGCCGAACGGCGGGCGCTATATATCGGCCGGTCTCGGAATCAACACCTACAAGCCAAAGAAATACGGGCCCTTTGTCGGTGAGATGGATGAGTTCCGGGTTTACAGCCGGGCGCTTACGCCGCAAGAGGTACAGATGTTGTACGAGCATCCGGCCGTATCCCTGCCGCAGGATTGAGCAGAGTTTCGTATTAGTAGCGCGGGCGCTACATTATCCGCGCTGCTCGCAGTGCCGGACATCTGTTCGGCAATGACCGGAAATAAATACATAAAATCAACAGCATAGAGCCGCCGTAGGGCACTGTTTGCGGCCACTCGTGTCGACGAATCAATGCCTGTCCGTTCGTTTTGTCCCAAAAAAACAAAAAGGTTGTTAAATAATGTAATTTATGTTCATATCCTTTTGGGCACAGCCTAATCGTCGGGGGAACGCGGGTTCGATTCCTGAACCTGTCGGGTCATTGGTCGACTTAACGACGAGCCGGCATGGGGCACAACAACATCAGAGAGCCATCGAAAATGACGAAAACACAATTGCGGGGAGCAACCTGGATCGCGACTTTCTTGCTGCTGACAAGCGGCTCGACGGCGCTGGCGCAGGACGACAGCAACGCGTCGGCGGACGACGGTGTGCCGATGGACGAGATCATCGTCAGCGGTTACCGGGACAGCCTGGTACAGGCGCTGAGAACCAAGCGGGAGTCCGAGCAGGTTATGGAGGCGCTAAGCGCCGAGGATATCGGCAAACTGCCCGATAATAATATCTCCGAGGCGCTGCAACGCCTGACTGGCATCAACGTCGGTTTTACGCCCGGCGGAGAAGGCGGCACGGCATTTATTCGCGGTATCCAGACGGCTCCGGGCGCCAGCCCGGTGCGGGTCGAGCTCAACGGTAACAGCACCGGCAGTGGTGGCCGTGACGCGGCCATCAGTAGCCTTCCGGCATCCCTGGTTTCCGGCATCAAGGTCTTCAAATCACCGGCGGCAGACCATGTAGAAGGTGGTCTCGCCGGTACTATCCGTTTGATTACCCGCAATCCCACGCGACTGAAAGGTTTTACTGCCAGCGCTACCGTGCGTGAGACCTACTACGACTACGGCAAAGACTATGCGCCTTTCGCATCGGCCTTCGTCGGCAACTCCTGGGAAACAGACAGCGGCAAGCGCCTTGGGTTTCTTCTCTCCGGTTCCTACACCGACTATAGCCTGCGTCACGAGCGTATCGGCTCCGGCTTCAATGTAGGCGTGCGTTGGCGTGCGCACCACAACCATGGTCTGGACATAGACGGCGACGGCGATGCGGGCGAAAGCGTCGGCTCGGCCGCGGCGCCGGTTGCCGATGATGCCATCATGTTCCCGGGCAATCTCTACAACGACAGCGAAACGCGGGACATCGAACGCGGTTTCCTGAGTGCCGCGTTCGGTTTTGAACCGAGCGCCGAACTGAATTTCAAGATCGAGGCCACCTACAGATTCGATACAAACGAGAGAGACCGCGATGAGCTACGGCTCCTGTCGACACATAACCGGCGGATCAATGCCGCCGATTTCGAATTCACGCAACACGACGGCGTGACGATGTACGACGCGGACAGCGATTCGTTTGTCGCTGTTCCGTCATTTGTTCGCGGCACGCTGAACAACATCGCAACGCGTAGTGCTTCGCGTTGGGATTCGACCGACGGTGAATCTCTGAACCTGGCGGGCACCATTGAATGGACCCGAGGTCCCTGGGATGTAGACTTCAGCCTCGCGTTCCTCGACGGCGAAACCAACTTCTTGTCGAACAATGCGCAATTCGAATCCGCTACGGCTACCGGCGGCGGGTTTACGCCGGACGTCTATTTCGATTTCGCTCCCGGTGGCGGACTACCGAGTGTGCAGTTTGCAGATTTCGACCCGACCGATCCCGATGCCTGGAGACTCCGCCAGATCGGCCGCGATGCCCGGGATGATGAATCGGACCTGAGCGTTGCGAACATCGATGTGGAATACGACCTCGGTTCGGACTTCTTTCGCAGCATCAAATTCGGCTATCGATTCGCCGACCAGACGCTGGAGCGAGAGCGTCGCAACAAGAATGTGACGGCCGGTTTACCGGGTCGTAACGACCCGATCACCTCATTCGAAAATCTGTATGGCCTTGCCTATGGCAGTGGTGAACGACACCTGCGCGAGCTTGGCGGAGATATTCCGCGTAACTGGATAACGCCGACGATCCCGGTAGGTGTTCCGACGGACTGGATCGCAGATTTCGGTTCCGGCGCCAACGTTAATTCCCAGCAATTCGCCGACCCGCCACTCAACCTTGGCGGTTCCTATGAGATCAACGAAGAAGTCCATGCCGGATACATCATGACCCGCTTCGGGCGTCGCGGCGACTTCGTGACCGGTAACGCAGGTGTTCGCGTCGTAAGTACGAAAACAACCTCGGATGGTTTCCAGACGCAGCCGAGCGGTGAGCTGGCCGCTTTCACAGTAGAAAATACCTACACGGAAGTGCTGCCATCCATCAACCTGAGCCTGAATTTCACCCCCGAACTCAAGTTGCGCGCCGCCGCGTTTCAGACCATGGTTCGCCCGGGCCTGGGCCAGCTGCGTTCGAACCAGGCGCTGAGCTTTAACGGCGACGGAGAATTGTCCGGTGGGACGACCGGAAACCCGAATCTCGAGGCACAAACGGCTGACGGTGCGGACGTCTCGCTGGAGTGGTATTTCACCAATGGAGCGCTTCTGTCAGCCGGGGTTTTCTATCGTGAAATTAACGGCCAGATTAAAAACGAACTAACACCCTACATCGACCCCGAAACGGGTGAGGTGGTGCTCGAACCGATAGATCCCGGCGACCCGACTGCGCCGCGTGACCCGATCGAGGTCAGCTCTCCGATTAATCTGGACGGTGTTCACAAAATGAGCGGTTTCGAAGCCGCGTATCAGCATCACTTCGATTTTCTGCCTGGATGGTGGAGTGGCTTCGGTACGACGATGAACTATACCTATGTCGATTCGAAGATCGATGACGATCCCGACACCCCGTATACGGACTTCTTCACCAACATCACGCCGCATAACTTCAATGTCGCGCTGTACTATGACGGAGAAAGATTCCAGTCACGCCTCGCGGTCAGTTGGCGCGGCGAAACGGTCAAGGGCTTCTTCCCGCTGCGGGCGCCGGAATACCAGAAGATTTATTCCAATGCGCTCAACCGCTGGGACTTCAGCATGGCCTACGACATGACGGAGCAGCTGCAGGTGAACTTCCTGTGGAAGAACATCAACGACTTCCGCCGCCAGCTCTGGCTGGGTGTGCCGGAGCAATTCGGTCTCAATACGGATGACGAAAGCCAAATCTCTCTCGGTCTCAGGTACAATTTTTGAAAAACGCCAACCGCGTAGACCAGACAAGCTGTAGAACCGGTGCCGCGCGCCGAGCAAATGCGCGGCGCGCGATCCACTACGTACGATAACCGGGAGAACCGTCGTGAGTGTATCGCTGCTCGATTGGGGCATAGTCGCCTTCTTCATGCTGCTGACACTCGGTATCGGCATCTACGCGGGCAAGGCGGCGAGCAAGAATTCGGCGGCCTATTTTTTGTCCGGCCGCAACATGCCGTGGTGGTTACTCGGAATGTCGATGGTGGCGACGACATTCTCCACCGACACGCCCAACCTGGTTGCGGACATAACACGGCGTGACGGCGTTTCCGGGAACTGGGTCTGGTGGGCGTTCCTGTTGACCGGCATGCTGACGACATTCGTATTCGCCCGCCTCTGGCGACGTTCCGCCGTTAACACCGATATCGAATTCTACGAGCTGCGCTACAGCGGCAAGGCGGCCGCCTTTCTGCGTGGCTTTCGCGCGGTGTATCTCGGCGTATTTTTCAATGTCCTTATCATGGCCGCCGTGACGCTGGCGGCAATAAAGTTCGGCGCCGTTATTCTCGGCCTCACGCCGTTACAGACGGTGCTGATAGCAGGCACTGTCACGGTCATCTTCAGCGCGATCGGTGGTTTCCTGGGTGTGCTGCTAACGGACTTCGTATTGTTCATTCTCGCGATGGCCGGTGCTGTGATTGCGGCGATGGCTGCACTTGAGCACCCAGAGGTCGGCGGACTTGGTGCCATGCTTTCTCACCCCAACGTTGCCGACAAACTGTCGTTTTTTCCCGACCTGCACGACCCGGGCCAATACGTGCCGCTGCTGCTGATTCCGCTCGCCGTGCAGTGGTGGAGCGTCTGGTATCCCGGTTCGGAGCCCGGTGGTGGCGGTTATGTTGCCCAGAGAATGCTGGCAGCCAGGAATGAAACCCATGCGCTCGGCGCCGTTATGTTTTTCAATTTTGTACACTACGCGCTGCGGCCCTGGCCGTGGATTCTTGTAGCACTCGCATCGCTGATTGTTTTTCCGGATCTTGAGAGCCTCAGTGCCGCTTTTCCCGATATCGACCCGTCGGTTATTCAGCACGATCTCGCGTATCCGGCGATGCTGACTTTCCTGCCGTCCGGTCTGCTGGGCCTTGTCGTCGCCTCTTTGATCGCCGCCTATATGTCGACGATCTCGACCAGCCTGAACCTCGGTGCGTCATATGTCATAAACGACGTGTACCGGCGTTTCATCCGGCCGGAAGCCGACGAACGACATTATGTACAGGCCGGCCGCTATTGCACGGTGTTGATCATGGTGCTCGCCTGCACCCTGGCGCTGGCACTGTCGAACGCGTTGCAGGCTTTTCATATTCTGCTGTCGATCGGGGCGGGGACCGGATTGCTGTTCATACTGCGGTGGTTCTGGTGGCGCATCAACGCGTGGAGCGAGATCACGGCCATGGTGGTTTCGTTTCTGACCAGCCTGATACTCGAACTTGGCGCGTTTCAAACTTTGCTGAGCTGGGAGAAACTGCTGATAACAGTCGGCGTTACTACATTTTGCTGGGTATCCGTTGCGATTTTCGGGCCGAGTACCGAGGCGTTGGTGTTAAGAAATTTCTACCGCCTGGTACGACCGCCGGGGTCGGGCTGGCGCCCGGTCGTGGCTGCTCTGGAAGAAGAACTATCCGTAGAAACGAAGCCGGCTCCCGGGGCCGCCGCATCCCTGGGCGTGCAGTTCACCTGTGTCCTCGCGGGCGTGGGGGCGGTCTACTCCGCGCTGTTCGGGATCGGTGCGCTGCTCTACGGCAACCGGATGCTCGGTGGTGCCTTGCTAGTCGGAGCGCTGGTATTCGCCGGCGTCCTGAAATCCCGCTGGTACCGGGTTGCCAGCCAATAGCCGGCCAATAACGGCGGGACTGTAGTCCGCTAACAGTTTTGAACTTCCAATTTCTAGTTTAGTTTTGCATTATTGAGTGAGTAGGGCAGGAGCAAGCTATGAAAATCGATTTACACCTCATGGATGGAATTCGTGGGCAGCTGGATCATCTAAGCAAATCTGAACGGCAGATCGCCATGCACCTGCTCGAGAACCCGCATGCGTTCGCGTCGTCCAGCCTCGGGAAAATCGCCCGCAGCGTCGGTATCAGTCAGCCGACCGTGGTCAGATTTTGCCGAAATGTCGGTTTCGAAGGTTTTAAGGACCTGAAAATGCGGCTCGCACAGGACCTGGCGGTGGAGCAGGCTTTTCGGGACTCACCCTCCGTCAATTCGCCGGAAGCGGCGAAGGGGTCGTTTCTGGATCCGCTTCGCCAGGGCATTGTAAAGCTCATCGATCAAACCATTACCGACCTTGACAAGGATCAGCTGTCGGAAGCCGTCAATACCATCGCGCACAGCCGCCGCATTATGATCTACGGGCTCGGTGGATCGTCTGCTGCGATCGCAAGCGAGGCGCAAAACCGGTTTTCCCGCCTCAGCCTGAACTGCTGGGCATATTCGGACAGCTACATGCAGCGGATGACGGCGATTACCTGCACCGAAGAGGACGTTGTCCTGATCGTGTCATCGACGGGTAAGCCGCGAGCACTGCTGGACTGCATCGAGTTGGCGCAGGGCCAGAATTGCAAAACGATCGCTATTGCACCTGCCGGCAGCCTGCTGGGAGGCAGCGCGAATCTGTGTCTGAATGTTCCGCTCAAGGACGTCAATGTTCCCTACTACCAGCCGTCTCCCGTTCGTTACGCGCAGTTGTTTGTGCTCGATAGTCTGGCGCATAACGTCGCAGTCAAAATGGGTGACCGCTCCAAGGACAACCTCAAACTCATCCGGTCTGCCGTTACCGCCGTCCACGGCCTGGTGCCCGGTCAGCCTATCGGCGACTGAAAAATGGTGTTTCGCGAATAAAAGTGTTGCAAAATAAGAAAATTCTAGTATTTTTGCTAAAACAATTTCTATCAATCGTTTACGACGATATCCCGGTCTTCAAACTGCGAGGAAAAGCTGTCGAGTGTCAAATACCACAACAATAAAATCGTTTGAATTCACAGAAGTTATCGTGCCGGCAAAACCGGCGGTGATTAACTCCGAGGGGCTGGACAAGCCGCTGCATATGCTCCCCGTCGGAGCGAAATCCGGCTGGAGCGTTCAGTTCGACCAGCTGCCGAAGCTCATTCTCAAAATGGAGCTCGCGAACGGTGTACTAGGGCTCGGGGAGTTTTACCGTGACCACAACTGGCAGCAGATCGAAGACATTTGTAATGGCCTGATCGGCGCGGACATCACCGGTTTCAGCCTGCAGAATCTGCCGGTGCCGCTCAGCCGGGCTTATGATGGGTTCGAATGCGCCATTTGGGATGCCTTTGCAAAAACGCACAATCTCCCGCTGTATCAACTACTGGGCGGCAAAGTTCGCGAACGCGTGAACGTCGGGGCCTGGTCCAGCCACCGGAAGATTGACGAGGTGGGCGAATGGACGCGGCAGTACCAGCAGGCCGGCTATCACTGCATCAAATTCAAATGCGACCTCGATGACGACGTCGTTGGCTGGTGCGAAGAAATTGCCAGTCACGCGCCGGGCATGAAGGTCATATTCGATCCCAATGAACGCTGGGAGAATATGGGTGAGGCGAAAGAAATACTGCGAGGCCTCGAAGAAGTAGGAAACGTGCTGGTGATTGAGGACCCGTTGCCTAAGTGGATGTACCTCGACTATGCTGATCTGCGTAATTTCACCAGCGTAAAGATAGTGCAGCACATCAGCCTGCCCTATGTCTATCAGGGGCAGCGTGTACATGACGTAATCAACACAGTGGAACATCGCAGCGTCGACGGCTACAACCTGAACGCGGGGCCGGCGAAGTTCCGGCAGATGGATGCGATCGTATCGGCGGCCAACAAATTCTGCTGGCACGGCTCGGAGGTCGACCTGGGTATCCTGGAAGCGATGTACATACACCAGAGCATTGCGGCAAAGAGCTGTGTCTGGCCCGGCGATATCTTCGGGCGCTCGATTCGATCTCATGATTTGCTGAAATCGCCGCTACGACTGGAGCCGCCCTTTGCTTACGTACCGGAGGGCCCGGGACTTGGCGTCGAACTGGACGACGACGCGCTGCAACAGTACGGGGTCGACCACAGGATATTCGACTGAGTGAATCATGCCGAGATACGATGAAAACCCGTTCGACAACGTCGACCCGGATCGTGCAGCGATCTGGAACATGCTTGTGTACCGGGATATCGACGCCTACCTCGCCGTGGATTGGGAGTCGGTCGAGAACGACTTCGTTACGGACGGTTTTTTCGGCGTAGACGCCGGCCAGAGTCGCGACCCGGATAGCTGGAAACCGTTTTTTTCGTCGCTTACAGCCTATCGCGACACCTGGATGGGTCAGGCAAAAGAAACTCACAGACGAGCCGACCCGGACCGGGCACGGGCGGCGTTGTTTACCCTGACGACGCTGCGAAGCATAGAAATCAACGACGACTTCGCAATCGCCCGCAAGAAATTCAACGGCGTTCTGCCGAATAAGGACGGTAGTAGCGACCGCCTGAACTGGCAGACTCACTACTACTGCAGAAAGCAGGACGGCAACTGGAAGATACAGGGGTTCACAGGCTATATGCCCTACCCGCTATGCCCCGACACCGGCGGCGAAGCCAAACAGGTGCCGGACGCCGAACAGCATGTAACCGCCGGCCCCTACTCGCCGGTGATACGCGTTGCGGCCGATCGGGATCTGGTCGTGATTTCCGGCCAGGCGCCAATCAATCCGGCGGGTGAGATCGTCGGTATCACTATCGAAGAACAAACCCACTACACACTGTCGAACTGCGAGACACAGCTAGAAGCGGCGGGGGTCAGTCTGGCAGACGTTTTCAAGGTCAATGTCTACCTGAAGGATATCGGTGAGTGGGCCCGCTTCAATACCGTCTATACCGAGCTTATGCCGCAGCCTTTTCCGGTACGTACCGCGATTCAGGCGACACTGCCGCTTGATGGCTTTCGTGTCGAGATAGAAATGTGGGCGGTGAGCCGGTGAGATGGTCGGCGCTGACAAGTCCCGAAATCGCGATGCTCGATCGCGATATTCCCGTCATTCTGAATCTCGGCGCGATCGAGCAGCACGGGCCGCATTTACCGTTGATGACCGATGCATTCCTCGGCCGCTACTTTCTGGATCACATTGATCGGGAGATGGCCGACGACGTGTTGATTCTGCCGCAAATCGAAGTTTGCTGCTCCGCACATCATATGAGTTTTCCGGGCACGCTGTCAGTTCGCCACGAAACGCTGTCGCGGTACGTTGAAGACATCGTCGAGTCCGTGCTGCATCACGGTTTCCGAAAGTGCGTGCTCTTCAACAGTCATGGCGGCAACCTCGCTATCGGCGAGGTAATGCTGGAAAAGTTCGGCGCGCGCTGGGATCACGCAAGCTTTTTCATGTTTACCTGGTGGAAGCTGGCAAGCGATCGCTTAAAGGCTATTCAGCAGTCCGGCCCCGGCGGTGTCGGCCATGCCTGCGAGTTCGAAACCTCTCTTCTGCTGCATGCTATCCCGGACGAGGTGCGCAGCGACGCCATCCGAAATCCCGAAAATCCCGCAACCTTCGCCTGGGCACAGTCGGACATGCTGACCGCCGCCAAAGCCTCGTATGCCCGGGACATGGCGGAGATTTCCGGCGGTTCCGGGGTGGTGGGCCGTCCCGACATGGCATCTGCAGAGACGGGCGCACGCATTAGCGAAGCCGTCGTCTCCAGCCTGGTGACGGCGCTTACGGATGTGCGTTCCCTGCGATGCTAGAGTCACCCGCCGTTCGCAATAAAGAGCAAATCTTCATCGGCGTCGACTGGGGTGGTACGCACGTTCGGGCAAGCCTCATGAACGCGGCGGCGGCTAACCCCGTCGAGTCGCGAGTCGCTCGCGTTCCGTATCGTCGCGGCGATGCTGCTCACCTGTACCTGAGCCAGTTTGTCGCCGACTGGTTTCGAGAATACGCGGAAGCGCCCGTCCTGCTGTGCGGTATGGTGACAAGCCGCGAAGGCTGGTGCGATTCCGGTCACATAGATTGTCCCGCCGAGTTGGACGGGCTTGCCGACAGTTGCGTGGCCATCGAGCGTAATGGGCGGCGATACTTTTTCGTGCCCGGCATGCGCTCATCCGTGCCGGAGTTTGCCTGTCATGACCTGATACGCGGCGAGGAAACGCAGCTGCTTGGTTTGCTGGAGCAGGAGCGCTTCGCGACCCAGGTGGTCTGCCTTCCGGGGACACACTCAAAGTGGGCCGTTCTCGAGCACCGCAAACTGGCGAGATTTCGGACCTTTATGACTGGCGAGATTTACGAACTCCTGATGCGCCACTCCATTCTCCGGTATTCCGCGCAAGGGCCGGGGCGATCGGACAACGACTCGTTCAGGGCCGGGCTAAAGGCTGCGCAGGGCAACGGAAACCTGTTATCCGACGTTTTTCTAATCCGGGCTCTCGATATCAGTGGCAAGCTGAGCAAGAGTGACGCGAGCAGCTATCTAAGCGGGCTACTGGTAGGTACGGAGATAGCAGCTGCCCGGGAATTTACGGAGCACGTCGATATCTCGCTGCTTGCTTCCGGGAGGCTTGCGAGTGTCTATAGTGCTGCGTTGAAAGATGTCGGTTGCCGCGTCACGCTGTTCGACAGTGAACGGATGACGTGGAACGGACTGCAGAGCATTGCCGCAAGGCTCGGCGTTATCGGGGAAGTCGCGTGAAACGCCTGGGCGCGGGATTCGAGGCCTTCCCGGTGATGGCGATTCTGCGAGGGCTACAGCCTGAAATTGCCGTGGATATCGGTACTCAACTGGTTCAAAACGGTATCGGAGCGCTGGAGGTTCCACTCAATCGCCCCGGTGCCGTCGACGCCATCGCCAGGCTCACCGAACGTTTTGGCCAACAGGTGGCTATCGGCGCGGGCACTGTGACAAGTAAAGAGCAGTTAGTCGAACTCAAGGTGGCAGGGGCCGTTTTCGCGGTTTCTCCGCACACCGACGCGGCGCTGATAAAGGCAACAAAAAACGCGCAACTCATTTCGATCCCCGGTGTCGCCACACCCAGTGAGGCCTACCTCGCGATCAGAAGCGGCGCCGACTACCTGAAACTGTTTCCGTGCGATCACCTGCTTCCAGCGGCCGTCAAGGCCCTGTCTTCGATATTGCCCGAAGACATTCCGTTGCTGTGCGTTGGCGGGATCGATGAATCCAATATGGCCGCATTCCTGAACGCCGGGGCTTCCGGGTTCGGGATTGGCAGCGCATTGTTCCGGCCCGGCGTGAGTGCCCGGGCGGTCGGCGAGAAAACGATCGCACTGCGGCGGGCAGTGGCGGCGATGATTAATAATCCGGGACGAATCTACGAGCCGGACGACGAATAGAAGGAGCTAAAATATGAGTGACAACAATTCCAGCGGCAACAACCGCAGAGATTTCCTGAAAGGGGTTGCAAAGATCGCCGCCGGCGTTGCCATAGGCCCGTCGATTGCGACTGCAGGGCAGTCGCAGCGCGCCCCTTCGTCGGCCGCAGATACGATGATCGATTTCGTCGCCCCGAAACTGGATTCCGTTCGTTTCGGTTTGATAGGGACCGGCGCACGCGGCCTGACTCACTTGCGCCTGTTGCTGAGCCTTCAGGGCGCAGAAGTGAAGGCCGTCTGCGACACAGACGATATTTCGTTGGCGAATGCCAAAGAAGCGGTGGCGAAGTCCGGCCTGCAGGAACCGGACTACTATACCGGTCACGACTACGCGTACCGCGAGCTCCTGGAGCGGGATGACATTGACGCCGTGGTCATTTCCACGCCATGGCGCTGGCACGAACCGATGTCCGTCGATGCGATGCAAGCCGAAAAACACGCGCTGGTCGAAGTGCCGCTGGCGACGACCATCGACGATATGTGGAAAATGGTAGAGGTTTCCGAGAAGACCCGGATGAACTGCATGATGTTGGAAAACGTCTGCTACGGCCGCGACGAGATGATGGTGTTCAACATGGTCCGGCAAGGGCTTTTCGGAGACCTGACGCATGGCGAAGGCGCCTACATTCACGACCTGCGCATGCAGATGAAGCAGATAGCGCGCGGCACAGGTTCATGGCGAACTTATTACCACACGAAGATGCGTGGCAATATCTACCCGACGCACGGCCTTGGACCGATCGCGCAGTTCATGGACATTAACCGTGGCGACCGATTCGATTACATGACATCCCTCAGTTCGCCCGCGCTCGGGAGAAGCGAATACGCCAGCCGCGAATTTCCAGCCGAGCACGAGCGCAATCAGCTCAAGTACATCAAGGGCGATATGAACAGCACGCTGATAAAAACGGCCAAAGGGCGTTCGATTCTCGTGCAGTACGACACGACAACGGCACGGCCATACAGCCGGCTGAATCTGATTCAGGGCACCAACGGCGCTTTCGGCGGGTTCCCCAGCCGTGTTGCACTGGAGATGCTGCCGGACGGAATCCGGCAGGACTATGAGGCGGAGCTTGAGCGAACTGTCGCGGATTGGGAAGCGGCCGGCCGTGAGGGTAAGAAGCCCAGCGCACGTACTTATCATAGCTGGGATAGAGATATGAGCCGGTGGTACAAGCGTTACGATCATCCGTTCTGGAAAAACATGGCTGAAATCGCGAAACAGGCGGGTGGGCACGGCGGTATGGACTTCATGATGCACTGGCGCAACGTTCACTGTCTGCGCAACGGTGTTCCGCTGGACCAGAATGTGTATGACGGCGCAGCCTGGTCTTCACTGTTTCCGCTGAGTCATGAATCGGTGGTCAACCGCAGTAAATCGGTGGATATTCCCGACTTTACCCGCGGCGCCTGGAAACAGGCCAGGCCGCTCGAAATTTCGCTGTAGTAGACATGAGTCGAGTCATCGTATGGAAGGGTCGATGAAGAGTATCTGTTTTTCGAAGATCGGATTACTGTTTGCTGCTTTTTCGCTTGCTGCCTGCCGGGCGGAAGAGCCGCTTGCAGAAACGGCCGGTAGCGACAGAAGACCGAACATTATCTACATTCTCGCCGACGATCTCGGTTACAACGAGGTGGGTGTTTATGGCCAGTCGAAAATTCGAACGCCACACATCGACCAGTTGGCGAACAACGGCATGCGATTCACCCAACACTATTCCGGGAGCCCGGTCTGTGCGCCTGCCCGATCGACTTTCGTCGAGGGCAAAAGTACAGCCAGGAGTACCGTACGCGGCAACTACTCCATAGGTGGTTGGGACGAAGAGCTCGGCCAGTATCCACTACCGGCGGGTACACGAACGATCGGCAGTATGCTGCAGGAGCAGGGCTACAAAACCGCTGTTATCGGAAAGTGGGGCCTCGGTGGACCCGGCTCGACGGGGCAGCCGAACGATCATGGCTTCGATCATTTCTTCGGCTATCTCGACCAGAAGTATGCGCACAACTACTATCCAACGCACCTTTGGCGAAACAAGTCGGTCGTTATGCTTCGCAACGACTGGATTGAAGACCACCAGGTGTTGCAGGAGGGCCTCGACGAAAATGATCCCGAGTCTTACCGGGATTTTGTGCAGGAAGATTTCGCACCGGATCTGATGGCTGACGAGGCAGTCAGGTTCATTGAAGACAACAAGAACCAGCCCTTTTTTCTGTATTTCGCCGTGACCATTCCGCATGTGTCCCTGCAGGTACCCGAGGACAGTCTTGCGGAATACGACGGTGCTTTTCCGGAGACGCCGTATACCGCGCGTGAGCTTAATACCTGGCTGACCTATTTGCCGCACCGCACACCGCGCGCGGCCTATGCCGCGATGGTGACGCGGATGGACAGTTATGTAGCGCGAATCGTCGCCAGGCTCGAAGAAACCGGGCTTGCCGAGAACACGCTGATCGTCTTCACCAGTGACAACGGGCCGACCTTCAACGGCGGTTCGGATTCCGCATTCTTCGAGAGCGCCAAGCCCCTTAGCGGCCTCAAGGGCGACGTTCGCGAGGGCGGCATTCGTGTGCCGTTCATCGCAAGCTGGCCAGGCAGGATTGAGAAGAACACGACAAACGATCATGTATCGGCGATGTGGGACATGATGCCGACCTTCGCCGACATTTCGGGTGCTACGGCCAATGAGGGCTCAGACGGCCTATCGTTTGCCGACACCCTGCTGGGCCGTGACGGCCAGCAGCAGCATGAATCGCTCTATTGGGAACTCGGGAGTCAGCAGGCGGTACGCATGGGAAACTGGAAGGGCATCCGCAAGAACATAAAGCGCAACCCCGATGCCCCCATCGAGCTATACGACCTGTCGACGGATATCGCCGAAACGACGAACGTCGCCGCGGCACACGATGACGTAGTGAAAAAGATTCGCCGGATTATGGCGTCGCGCGAACCGGCGGTGATCGATAACTGGAATTTCGAAGTGCCTCGCGAGTAGGTTCCAATCAATAGGATGCAGCTGTGAAGTTTTCAACGCTATTTACCCTGTCTGTTCTGTGTTTCGTTTCAGCCTGTTCCTCGGAACCCGAACAGGACATCTATCGGAGCAACTGGGACCGGTTGATCGACGGGCCATTTGCCGGTGCGGAGATCTGGACGAATCCGCTGCAGGACTGGCGGGTTCGCG
The DNA here is from genome assembly GCA_021773035.1 of Woeseiaceae bacterium. GTDB lineage: Bacteria > Pseudomonadota > Gammaproteobacteria > Steroidobacterales > Woeseiaceae > UBA1847. The sequence goes on along the minus strand of JAJFKU010000055.1, from coordinate 91,015 downwards.
ATGGCGCACTCGAGTGCTTTGTTGCAGGCGCGGAGCGAAACGTCTATCTGTTGACACACGGGCTTGGCGACCAGGCAGAAACACTCCGTATGCAGGTGACGGTTGAACCGCTCGCAAATACGGATACAGCGAGCGACGATGGCTACGTGGGTTTTCGTTTCGGTATCAAGGGGCGCTACTCGGATTATCGAGACAGCGCCGTTCGGGGCCAGGGGACCAAGGCCGGAATCCTTGCGGACGGCACTTTGTTCGTCGGCGAGTTTGAAGGTGATCGCATGGCCTTGGCTGGTGGCCCTGTCAGCCTGGAATTGATCGCAAAGAAGGCTGTCGATGTCTGGGAAGTGTCGCTATTCGCGCGCGATGAGCATGGCAAACTGCTGGGGCAGGCAAAGCGTGACGAACTACCGGCAAGCCTGCTGGCAGGCGGCCTGGGACTTTCCTGCCATTCCGGCGAATCGGATACCCGTGAACTCGAGGGTGAGGGTGCCGAACTCCGCGACAGGGTCGATACACGACGTACCGGGAGCGTTCGCTATTCGTTTCGCAACTGGGTGGTCGGCGGCAATGGGCTGGCGGTCGATGCATCGCGTGAATTCGGCCCGATCGCCTTTGCGATGTACACCGCCGATCGGGGCACGCTGAAAGTGACGGCGCAAATGCTGCCGCTGCCGGCCGGCGCCGGTCAGCGCGTTGCGCTGCAGTTGGGAAGTGCAGATAGCGACGAGTTCGAAACGGTACAGGTTGCGACCATAGATCCGCAGTCGTACACGGCGCACTTCCGTCTTGAGGACTGGAGTACCGGCACCGCGGTACCGTATCGCCTGCATTACGAAATGACGGACCGCTCCGGTGAGCGCAGCAACCATTTCTATCGGGGCAGGTTCAGCGTCGAACCTGCCGTTGAATCTCGTCTGGTCGTGGCAAGTCTGAGCTGCCACCTCGATCTCGGTTTTCCGCATCAGAACATGGTCAGGAATGTACTGAGTTTTTCGCCGCATGCCGTAATTTTCAGCGGCGACCAGATCTATGAGGGCAACGCCGGATACGGGGTGCAGCGAGCGCCGCTCGAACCAGCCACCCTCGATTACCTGCGCAAGTGGTACCAGTTCGGCTGGGCCTTCCGCGATGTGTTTCGGGACCGCCCCAGCGTTTTCGCGATTGACGACCACGATGTTTATCACGGCAACATCTGGGGAAGCGGCGGTCGCGCCGCGGTAGGGGTTGGTGCTGAAGCCCAGGATTCGGGCGGCTACAAAATGGATGCCGAATGGGTGAAGATCGTGCATCGAACACAGACGGCACATCTGCCCGATCCGTTCGATTCGACACCGGTTCAGCAAGGCATACCGGTCTACTATACGGACATGACTTACGGCGGTGTCAGTTTCGCAGTGATTGAGGATCGCAAGTGGAAATCGGCACCGTCCGAGTTCCTGCCACAAGCGGATATCTACAACGGCTTTGCGAGAAATGCGGAATTTGACGCACGCGAGACCGGAGACGTCGACGGTGCGCAATTGCTCGGGCAGCGACAGCTGGACTTTCTGGAACACTGGGCCGCAGACTGGGCGGACGACGTGCGCATGAAGGTCCTGGTATCGGCTACTCTGTTCTCCAGCGTCCAGACACGACCCCGGGCACAAGTTGAAGCAAACATCGATCGCGGTATGAGTCCGGTTCCGGCGGGCGAATACCCCACGGACGATATTCCGGTTCAGGATTTCGATACCAATGGATGGCCGCAGACGCCGAGGCAAAAAGCGCTGCTGAAGATGCGCAAAGGCTTTGCTCTGCACGTAGCTGGAGACACTCACCTCGGAACAACGTTTCAATACGGGATTGATAGCTGGAACGACGGTAGCTGGGCGGTTGGGTCACCCGCCATTTCCAATGTCTGGCCGCGGCGCTGGTTCCCCAGGGAGTACCCGTTGAATTACAAGGAGGGGATGCCGCGCAACCTCGGCGAGTACCACGACGGCTTTGGCAATCCGATTACCGTTCTGGCGGTAGCAAACCCCACCGAGACGAGTGTGGAGCCGGTAGCAATCAACGAGCGGGCACCCGGCTACAATATTCTGACCTTCGATCCTCGGCAGCGGTCAGTCGAGATTGAAGCCTGGCCGCGCTGGGTCGATCCAACCGCGAAAGATGCACAGCAATTCGACGGTTGGCCGGTAACGCTGAACTACCTCGATAACGGCTATCCCAGGCAAGGGCCGCGACTGCCGGTGCTGAAAAACCTGCCGCTGGATGAGCCGGTCGTCCAGGTGGTCGACCAACAGACCGGAGAGATTGTTTATACCGTCCGATTGCAGGGTCGGACCCAGACACTTAGAGTTTTTGACCCTGGTATATATACCGTACGAGTTCTTGACGGCGACATGAATTTACTGCGGGAAATCGAGCAGCAGGTCGCGGAGTAGCAGACATGATTCGACACCGGAGGGGAAACACACAGTGAAAACGGCCATCGTGACGGGCGCAGCCGGCGAGATCGGCGCAGCCAATTGCAGGGCGCTGCTGGATGCCGGCTACCAGGTGGCAGCGGTCGATAAAGATCCGGACGGTCTTGACAGGCTGGAAAAACAGACGGCAGCAGCGGGTGCCATAAAGGGCTTCGTTGCCGACATCATGTCCATGGATTCTGTACAGGCAATGTATGACGACGTTCGTGCCTGCTTCGGACCTGCAGCGGTTCTGGTTAATGGTGCCGGGGCTGTCACGGCGCCGTCGCTGCGCCAATGTAATGAAGCGGATTGGGTCAGCGACGTGGATCTCAATCTTCATGGACCGTGGCGCTGCCAGTCGGCGGTACTGGATGACATGATTGCCGCCGGTAACGGTGTGGTGATCAATATTGCATCGATCAACGGCCTCGGTGTGTACGGTTACCCGGCATACAGCGTGGCCAAAGCCGGGCTGATTCACCTGACCAGGTTCACCGCAACCGAACTGGGACGTTTCGGCATACGTTGTAACGCCATTGCGCCGGGCTCGGTTATGACCGCGGCCTGGGACGATCGCCGCAGACGAGATCCAGACCTTCTGGATCGCCTTACCGACTGGTATCCGCAGCGAGACCTGTGCACGCCGAATGAAATCGCAGCGCTGGTCAGGTTTCTTGCTTCCGATTCAGCGCTGCACCTGACCGGGCAGGTAATAAGCGTCGATGCAGGACTCTCCGGCGGCAGCGATAGGATGGTCGCCGATTTTGTCGGCGAGGAATTCTAGGTGCCAATCCAGCGGCGCCTGGGAATCGCTCCAGCCTGACGAGATACGCCGGCTCAGGACTGTGCCAGCAGTTCTCTGAACATTTCGTCCATGATCGCGTATCCCTTGCCCCAGCCGTTATCCATGCCAGCCATCATTTTGGCAAAGCAGGCTATCTCGGCATCGCTTGCGTCGATTGGCACCTGGGTCAGTCGCACCTTCGTTTTGTCGCCCTGATCCTCGAAGATCACCGTGGTCAGCAGTACGCGCGGCCAGTCCGCCATCATCGGGCTTGCGATGACATTCCAGTCGGCGTCCGCAGCGGAGTGGTGCCAAACGAGCTTCTGCGGCGGCACGACCTCCTGGAATACCATCCTGCTGAGATCGCGATTGTCGCCCCATTTCATCTCGTTCAGCCACTGTCCGCCCGGTTTCAAATCGAATTTATGGATGATGGTCTCTATCCCCGGGCCGTACCAATGGGACAGCAGCTCGGGATCGGTCCAGGCTTTCCAAACCATGTCGCGGGGCGCGTCGAAAACTCGGTCCAGTACATATTCAGGCAAATCACTCATTCTTCTTCTTCCCGTGTCTGTTGCATGCGGATCAGGACATCGTCGAGCTGTTTGAAGCTCGTTCCCCAAAACTCTCTGAAGTAGTTAAGCCAGTCGACGGCGGCCGCCATTTTTTCGGCCTTCAACGCCGCCGGGCGGCGTTGTTCGTCAATGTTTCTCTCGATCAAGCCTGCGCGTTCCAGTACTTTCAGGTGCCTGGAAACGGCGGGTTGACTGATTTCAAATGGTGCAGCGATCTCATTCACCGACGCCTGACCATCCGCCAGCCGCAGCAGTATCGCCCGTCGCGTCGAATCTGCCAGTGCCGCAAAAACAACGTCAAGGTTTGCCTGGGTTTTCATATAACCAATCTGTTCCATAACAATATTGTTATATACAAGGACAATCTTGTCAACCCCTGGAGATTGGCCCCGGCCATTGAAGTTCGTTGTTTTCTGCCGTGTAATAAAAGCATGGACATGCTGAAGTCGGCTATGACGCCGATACATCGCGCCATCACGAGGCTGCTGGCGGCCATAGCCTTGTTTTCGGTTGTTTGGGCTGATGGACAGGCTAACGACGATAGCTGTGCGAAGCCACATCTAACAATCGACTTTGCTGACGAAACGCAGGTTCAGCTACTTGCACACGATTTCGCCGCTTACGAAAGTTGCATCACGGACTTTATCCTGACGACGGGTGATTTCGTTGTGGCGCGACGGGAGGCTGTCGAACGTGCCGTTGCAGATGAGTCACTGAGTGTCGAGCAAATAGAAGCGGAGCTCGTGACGCTGGTCGAGTATCAAGAGGCGGCAGGGCGCGCAAAGCAGGATCTTAAAACGGTCATAGACGCGATTCTTGAAGACGTGCCGGCAAGGGTGTTCAACCAGTGGGACGCCGAATCGAAAGTTGCCGAGCCTTAAGCAGAACCAAAATCAGGATGGGTCCGGTTCGGGCAAATAGCCACCCACCGCCTGCAGTGGCGCCTGTGCACGGTCGCTGGAGACCCAGGCGACGAGCGCCTTTCTTATTGCAGGCTGCCCGGATAACGATATCCTGGCGACGCCCCTGAATCCGCCGGGCGATTTTTCAAGTGCCGCCGAAACAAGTGTCATGGCAACAAAGTCATGTTTCAGTATCCGGCCCCGGTTCTCGCCGGCCCTTACATTGGATTCGAGGTTCATGCCGAGGACGGCGATGTGCACTATCAGATTCGATTCCCGAAAGTGATCGTTCTCAAATCGTACGGCAACGGTGTTTCCTTCAACCCGCAGAGTCAGGTTACCTGCCGGCGCGAGCTTGTTGCCTGCAACGGACCCGCGCGTACGCCACTCAAGCCATTCCTGACCGTTATTGAAAAACCCCGGCGTGTAGACGGCAAGCGAGCCACCCTGCTGCTGATGGCGTCTGTGGCGCTCGCTATTGGCGCTGCTGGCAAATGGATCAGGCCAGCCAATGTAATCCCAGTAGTCGACGTGAAAGGCAATCGGCACGTAGTCATGCCACAGCCGGGATTCGTGCTTCAGGCCGCTGAGCCAGCGATCTGCGGGCGGACAACTGCTGCACCCTTCCGATGTAAATAACTCGACGAGCGCAACACGATTATCGCCGCTTGAAAACTGTACGGTTTCATCGCTTGCTTCTGCCGCTGCGCCAAGGAGCAATAAAACAGCCGCTGCGCTATTGCCGATTTTCACGGTGATTCTGCCTCTTCGATACAAGCCGTACAGAGATTGACCGCTCAAACCTGGGATTTGTTACCCGCATTGTCGGAACGGAGATACAGGTCATTGAGTATCTGTCCGGACAATCCAACGAAGGCTACGAGGCTGCTGTCGGCGGCGATGCGCTCGTCGATCAGTAGTACAAAAACCTCCCGCTGCACCGTCAGCACTTCGTCGTAGCAGTCGTCGATGCGGCTACCTGTAGCGGTCTGTTCCATTTTGTCGCGTATATCGAGCAGTCGCTGATAGTAAACGTCAACGCGATCCTTGCGTCGTTGGGAACGATGCCGATAGAGCGCCACGACGATACTCACAAATGTAACGAGAATCGTAAAATACAGGGCAAGCACATCGACGTTGCGCTCCACGAATCCTGGCCGGTCGCGATCGAGATAGCGCCGCGTGCCTTCATGAAGCGGCAACATCAGTTCCGTAACCTGGGCGTTCTCGTTGAGCTCGCGAGTTACCAGAGGGTAGTGAAGAGCGATCTCCTGCGATTGACCGAACAGGGTCTCGGCGATGTCATAAGCGAGATCTTCATCCAGACCTTGCTGGGCGATGAGAATCGACCGTATCGACAGTGTAAGTACCGCGCCCTCGGCGAGCGTGTGATAAACGCCTTTCGGTAGCAGGAAGGGGCTGAGGTGATGATGCTTGAGCGCTATTCCGTCGGCGACCGACCCGCCGGGAGCGTCGTCTGCGTCGGCAAAACTGAACAGGCGATACCCCGTGAGCTGTGCAACGCTCTCCTCCGTCAATAGTCCGCCGAAAATGAAATAGACATCCGGCGTCTGTGTCCACGGGTTTTCGAGCAATTGATACTCACTCCCGTCAATATTGAAATCGACGGCCAATTGAATCAACAGGCGTTGTGCCGCACCGCCGGGCGGTCCGGCGTAGATCGCTGCGCCGCGGATGAGATCGGCGATCCCGGAGGGTGGCTCTGATCGATTGTGAAGAACGTGCAGCACGCTGGGGTAAAGCGGCGCCAGTGTAAGCAAACCGTGCAGCGGTCGATCGGGTTCTTCAATGATGGCGAGATCGAGTTCGAGCCTGCGAATTTTCTCAATCGCCACAGACGGGTCGGAAACGGTCTGCACATCGATCGACAGGTTTCTCGTTGCCATCGCGGTACTCAAAGCTGCCGCGATCGCCGGTGCCGGCTCCTCGGTCGATACCGCGAGTCTTAATGCGGTGTCATCGACGGAGCACCCCAAAAGGAGCAGCAGAGCAAGACCACCAGGCAGGGCAACTCGCGCCCGGCCCATTAGTTCAGGTCAACGAGTTGTTCGAAATTTGCATCGGCCTGTTGACGAAATCGTTTGGCATCGCTGTCCCAAAGCGTACGCCCGTTGGTAAACCCCGTAACTTCGAACAGTAGCAACTGGTCGTTCTCGATCTTGTAGTTTGTGTACTCCGGACAAGTTACGCGTCCGAGCGCAAGCGTGATTGCGCAAAAGCCCGAGAACGCGGGCAGGAACTGGGCAGGGCTCTGCAGGAACAGCTCGAGATTCTCCTGGCTGAAGAACAGATACATAAGGCCTTCGTGTTCTGCCGCATAATGCTGTTTACCCTTCTGCGGACCGTCGGTGGAGCGATAACTGACGAGGTCATAACCGCCAACGGCAACGCCCGCGGGACGGCACATTGAAAGATCGACGGCATCGTCAAGCGCTATGCCTGAATTGCCCTTGATCATCATTGGGGCCTCGTCCTGGCCAAGGCTCAGACCGCTGACCAAAAGGCCGGCAACTAACAGACAGGTTTTCCGTGCGACAAGTTTCACAGTGTGTTCCCTTGCTTTCCAGCGGCTTAGGTCTGAGTAAATGGCTTGTGGGCCGGCTACGACCGGTTTGAGCGGTCAGTCGAATTATAGACCGGGGGGCGGCGCAAAACATTACGAGACCCCCCAGCGAAGCCGGGATCGACGGCTTCCGACAAGCTATTTCCATCGTCGTTCGGTAGTCTTGTCTGGCCATGCATTCGTTGAATCAGAAGAGAGGAGAGCCCGGCGCCCATGTCTAACCGTCTGTTTTTGATCACACTTACCTGCACTCTGTTTACGACATCGAGCGCCGCCGATTTGGATCTGTCTCCTCACGTTCTTGCCGGAATCGAGCAGGCGATCGAAGACAGCAAGGCACGCGCTGTTGCCGTTGGCCTCTACGACAACGGAGAAATACAGGTAACCGGATTCGGTCAGCTAAGCCGGGCCGGTAGTGCTGTCCCAGGAAGTGACACGCTGTTCGAAATCGGCTCAATCACCAAGGTGTTTACGTCATTGCTGACACAAACACAGGTTGCCGCTGATCGCCTGACCTGGGATGACACCATCGGTAGCCTGCTGCCGGAGCTGGATTTCACGAGCGAAGCGGTAGCGTCCATCACGCTCAGGGAACTCTCGACACACACGTCTGGTTTGCCACGCGTGCCGGATAATATGGACCCCACCGATCCTCTGGATCCCTACATGGGTTATGACCGGGCGTTGCTGCTGTCGTTTCTGGTGGCGTTCAATCCCGATGCGCTCGTGAAGGAATATGCCTACTCAAACCTGGGAGCAGGGTTGCTCGGTGTCATAGCTGCGGATGCGGCGGAGAGTTCGTTTTCCGAGGCAATGCAGCGTGAGGTCACTGTGCCGCTCGGGATGAACGATACCGGGTTTGAAGTTAAGCGCGATCAGTCAGATCGCCTTGCACGAGGCTTCAGTGCCGGGGCAGACATGCCGAACTGGGACGGATTTGACGCTCTGGCCGGCGCTGGCGCGCTGCTGTCGAGCGTTGATGATCTGCTGCTGTTTATTCGGCAGAATCTGGACCCGCAGGCTCTGCAGGAGTCACTGAGCGCGATTCGAGAGCCACAGGCCGGAGGCGAAACGGCCTTTGGCTGGCACATTGCCGAGCCGGATGACGACGGGTCGCTTTATTGGCACAACGGCGGTACGGGCGGTTACGCCAGTTTCCTGGCGTTCCAGCCGGCAACGGGCCGCGGTGTTGTGATTCTTTCAAGTTCAACGGAATACGACACGATCACACAGCTGGGTTTTGCACAGATGTCGGGCGAGACCGGGGGCTCGCAGGCAGAGAACCTGGATGCCTATCCTGGTGCTTATAAGATCGCTGACGGATTCGTATTGTCAGTTTCGATCAATAGTGGCCAGCTGTCCGCGCAGGCGACAGGACAGGCTGCCTTTCCGCTGACGGCGTCCGGTGATAACGAGTTCGTATTTCCCGCCGCCGACATAAAAATCGTGTTCCAGCTTGATGACAGTGGCAACGCTGAAAAACTTACGCTCTACCAGAGAGGGCAGGCAACGCCCGCACCGCGCGTTGGCGATGTCGAGAATATGTCGTCACGACCCGTAATCGAACTGAGTGCAGCGCAACTGAAAGATTACGTCGGCGAGTTTCAGCTGACACCAGCGGTGGTCATACAGGTGATGGTCCGCGATGGCCAGGTTTTTGCGCAACTCACCGGCCAGGCGGCGTACCCGGTGTTTCCCTATGAGCCCGACAGGTTCTTCTACAAGGTTGTCGATGCACAACTACACTTCGAGCGTGCCGGCAACCGGGTGACTGCGGTGGTGCTGCATCAGGGCGGTGAGCAGCGCGCGCCGCGAATCGAATAGGTCGACCTACGATTCGCTTCTCGATAAGGGTTCCCTGCGGCCCGGCTGTTGGTTTTGATCGGTGACCGTCAGCTGGGACGCCTCGCTTCGGCTTTTGTACAACTGAAGGATCGTACTTACGAAATCATGGCCTAGTACACGTGAAGCGGGAATTGCGTAAAAATTGATACTGCTGGAAACGCGGTAGTGAGCCACGATCTCCAGCTCGGTATGGTTGCCGGGTAGCGGTCGCAAATTGAAGGTGGTATCGCTCAGATCGAAAAAACGGCCGCCAATCGCAACGTGATCGTCCATGGAGCCTTTCGGAAAGGAGTGATCACCGAAGCGGTACTCCCAGCGGATTGATTCATTTTCCCTGCGTTCGGTGACCAGGCCCTCGAAGCTGACGCCTCGCTCCCACTTTGAAAAACGAATCTCGCCGTCCGGCGTTTGCCGATTAATCCCCTCGACCGGTCTTGGTACGCCGATGAAATGCGTGAGGCTCAGCGTCAATTCATCAGGACTGATATCGCGGGCATCGAGTATCTCGCTCCAGACCCTTTCGGCGCTCGCCTCGATCAGAACGGACATACGAACCTCCATCTCCTTTTCTATAAGCGGGGAGCGGGTCTCGACACCTAAAATCAAAAGCGGCAGTACGGCGATGACACTAACGTTGGTATTGGCGTATCGGGAAGCTCTGTGCACCAAGGCCATCAGCAGGCCACCGACGCTGCCGCTGGCCAGAAAGACAGGCGACATAAGAGCAATGCAGATGGATCCTTCCAACAGCGTAACCGCGCTCCCCAGTAACATGAGCGCGACGGTCAGCCACGGGCCGAAAATCGCAAACCAGATTGACCGTCCTTCGTCGCGGGCCCCGTGCACGGTCAGCGCACCGGCAACGACAGGTGCGCCAAACAGGAAAGCGGCGGACATCACGCCGTTGTACGTGCCCGATACCGGCGGCAGGCCGAACAACACGCGTAATACCAGGCCGTAAGCAACACCGACAAGCACCCACCCCCACGGGTTGTTTTTTCGGTGCTGGGTAGTTCGTTCCATGTCCATAGTGTAGCGGAAAGCGATTCTCTACTGACCTACTTCAGGATGCTATTCTCCGGTGATGTCCCGCAAGCGCTCAATTGTCAAACGTATCGGTATTGGTGTTGTATTGGTTGTACTCGTCGGTTTTCTCATTCCCGAACGTTCAGTAGTACCCGTGGCTGGCGCAACCGTCAGCGACTGGAATGAGAACACGCTCTGGTACGAACCTTGGGGTGCGTCCGGGGTTCATAAAGGGATAGACGTATTCGCCCCGGAAGGAACAGGCGTTCTCGCCGCCACCGGGGGACTGGTGGTTTTTCAGGGCAGCAACGATCTGGGTGGAAACATCATCCTGATTCCTGGACCGAAGTGGCGGTTTCATTACTATGCGCATCTTGCGTCCTCCGACGCAGCAGTGGGAGGCCTGGTGTCGCGTGGAGAGCGTATCGGAACGGTAGGGAGCAGCGGTTTGGCGGTTAGTCAGGCGCGGTATAGTGGGACTATGTATGACTGAATCCAAGTGTGTGATTGTTCTGGACGTCGATGGTGTGGTGGTAGAACCCTGGGGTTTTGCCACTGTGCTTGATCGGGACTTCGGCCTCGGCCCTGATCGAACACGCGGGTTTTTTTCCGCCGCGCACTTCTGGGACGACGAACGACAAAACGTAGAAAGTGCGGCTAACCCCCCCCAACGCTGTCTGAGTAGACAGTAGAGTAATGACAGGGCACAGCCCCATAATACGTTCGGCTACGAAGAAAGACGCCGGCGAGCTTGCGGGCATCTACAACTACTATGTAGCAAACAGCTGCGCGACCTTCGAGACCGAGGTTGTCACTTCCGAGCAGATGCAGCTTCGTATCGACGAAACGCTCGCCGATTGCCTGCCGTGGCTGGTAGCCGAAGTGTCCGGGAGGATTCTTGGCTATGCCTATGCTTCTTCCTGGAAGGAGCGCTACGCTTATCGATTCTCCGTCGAATCGACCGTCTATCTCGATGTGAATGAAACCCAAAAGGGCATTGGGCAACAACTCAATAGGGCGTTGCTCGACGCCCTCAGATCAGCATCGGTACATCTGGTCATTGCTGGTATCGCCCTGCCGAATGAACACAGTATTCGACTGCATGAGCGCCTTGGTTTTACAAAGGCTGGCTATTTCGAGCAGGTTGGCTACAAGCATGGGCGCTGGGTCGACGTGGGCTATTGGCAGCTGCTGCTGTGAGGCGCAATAGTACGCCACACCTTTATGCGGCCCCGTCACGCATCTTGCATCCACAGGAGGTGCGCCGTAGGCTGTCTGGCTTGTTTTGAGTAATCTATAGTCACACCCGCGTACCGCGAATTCCATAGAATTACGCATGCGCCGGAAGCAGTGGAGTATTAGCCGGTGAAACAATCGCTAGGTCTTACGGCAGTGGTCGTGCGTGACTACGACGAGGCCATAGACTTCTATACGAATACGCTCGATTTTGTTCTCATCGACGATTCCTACGTACCGGAACAGGATAAACGCTGGGTCGTTGTCGCGCCGCCCGGTGCCGCCGAGTCGCATATTCTGCTTGCGCGGGCAGTCGGTGAGGAGCAGTCGTCTCGTGTCGGCAATCAAACCGGTGGCCGGGTTTTTCTGTTTCTGTATACGGATGATTTCTGGCGCGATTATCGAGCATACGTCGACAGAGGCGTGGAGTTCGTCCGTGAGCCGGCAGTTCAGGACTATGGAACCGTCGCGGTATTCCGCGACCTTTACGGCAATCTTTGGGATCTCGTGCAGCGAAGCGACAAATCTGCATCGGATACCTGATCTGGGAGAGCACCGTGGAAGAAATGAATTTTCTCGTCAAAGGGTCTTCGACCGAACCATATGAACTTACTTTCATCAAGGACGGCGACAGCCTGACCGCAATCTGCACCTGCCCGGCCGGTACCTACGGAAATTTCTGCAAGCACCGTATTTCGATTCTGGATGGCGATATCAGCTCAATCAGCGGCGACAACGCCGAGCAGGCGAAAATTGTCGTTGCCTGGTTATCCGGAACCGATGTTGAGGCCGACCTGAAAGAGCTGCGAGCGGCCGAGGCAGCCGACGAACCATCGAAAAAGGCAGTGGCCGACGCAAAAAGAAAGCTTGCGCGAGCGATGAACACTTGACCGAGGGGATGCCTGCCGTCGCGAAGCGCTTACTTCGCCTGTTTGCAGCAGTTTTTTCAATTGCGGTCATCGGTGTCCTCTATATTAGCTTCGGCGATCTCAGCCGGCATCAGGGGCGTATTGAAGATCTGCTTTCGGAGCTCATCGGCCATGAGGTTCGTATCGATGGCGAACTCAGGATCGACGTTGGCAGGACGTCCACGTTCACGGTCGGCGATGCCCGCATCTCGAACGCTCACTGGGAAGACGATGGGCGGGTCCTCAACGTCGGACATTTTTCGATCGTCGTCGACACATGGTCGCTTTATCAGCCGCCACTGCTAATTAAGCAGCTCGCCATCGATGACATCGAACTGCGCCTCGCAACGAATGCTGACGGTAGCGGCAATTGGGAAACACCAGGAGTCAGCGACAACGATAGTTCAGCGGAACTGACGCCGCTGGTCGTTGAGATCGGTGACATCCGCCTCAGGAACGCCGGGTTTTCCTACGATGGGCAGTCACTGGGAATCACGGGTGAAGTCGCGGGCGTGTTGCGCTTGGCGCTGGGGGAGGTTCCGACGGTGTCGGTTGAGCTTCGGTCACCGGAGATAGTACTCAGCGTTGCCGGGTCAGGGGACAAGGAGGACGTGGAGGAAAACAAGCCGCTTTTTTCCTCTGAACTGATTGATCACGAACTGCTTCGGTCGCTCAACGCCGTATTGAACGTAGAAATAGAAGAGCTGAGCTACGATGAAAGCCACCTTCAGGACTTCTCGCTGACAGGTTCACTGCAGGACGGCCGGCTCGCGGTGTCGACGCTTAGCTTTCGGACTTTGGGCGGTGCTGTGTCAGCGGGCCTGTCGCTAACGCCAGCCGATGCAGCCATCACTGCGGATGCTCATTTGGACGTCAATAAGCTTCGCGTCGGATCGGTCTGGTCCGAAGATGCCGGCATCGATACGCTGCCTGCGCTGTCCGGTGCGGTGCAGATAGCGGGCAGCGGCAACTCGCTGCAGCAAATAATGGCAGCGTCGAACGGGCGGGTCGCATTCCGTCAGGGGCGGGGTCGGCTTCGGGAGCTTACAGGGGCGGGTCTGTTTGGCGACATTGTTGTACAGACTCTTCAGGCGCTGAACCCGCTCAACAGCGAGAAACCGTACACGAGCCTGGAGTGCGCCTTTTACACAACGTCGATTGTCGACGGTGAAGCGACAATCGATGATCTGCGAGTGCAGACTGATAGTATGATGTTCGTTGGTGACGGAAAACTCCTTTTTACAGACGAAAGCGTCGATATGACTGTCAGGGCAAAACCGCGCGAAGGGCTTGGTCTGAGCCTGGGCGGTGTCGCGAACTCCTTCGTAAAACTTGGCGGCAGCCTGTCGCAACCGGAGTTGCAACTCGATGCGGCTGGTACGGCGACGACGACTGGTGCCGCGATGGCCACAGGTGGTTTGTCGCTGGTTGCGCGCGGCCTTTGGGACCGGCTGTCGGCCGCGAATGATATTTGCGAAACCACAGACAATGTCAGTCTGAAAGTGACGGAGTAGGCTGTTCGTGTCTACAGTCAACAGCCAACCCCTGGTCACAATCGGCATGCCGATTTACAACGAGGAACGATTCCTCGAGCGATCGCTTGAGGCGTTGCGTGCGCAGAACTACGATAACATCCGGATTCTAATTTCTGACAATGCCTCGACCGATGGTACTGGCGATATCGGAGCGCTGGCTGCAAGCAAAGACGAGCGAATTAGCTACTGCCGAATGCCAGAGAACATCGGGGTTGCCGCGAACTTCCGAAGCGTACTCGAGAAGGCGGAGGGTAAATACTTCATGTGGGCAGCCGGGCACGATGAATGGTCTGCAGACCTCGTTTCCGAAAGCGTCGCCGTGTTGGAAGCCAACGAAACAGCATCACTTGCGTTCGCGACATCGCACTGGATTGACGAGCATGGTGTACAGGATAATCGTGATACAGACTATCCGGATACTCGCGGTATGAGTCTGTTCAGGCGTTTCTTTGTAGTTTTCTGGGGCAATATGCATCCGGTGCTCGGCGTTATCAGGCTGGACCATCTGCGCCGTACCGAGAGTATCCAGAGTTTTGCCGGCGCCGATCTCGTACTGCTGTCCGAGCTTGTTCTTATGGGCGACTTTGTGCTCGCACCGAACGCCCGCTGGCAGCGTCGCGATGTGCGCTCAAAGGAGAACCACAGCGAGCGTATGAGGCGTTATACGAACAAGGAATACGGTCAGGCGAACACTTCACTGGATAAGAGTTTTCCCCTGCTAAAACTACCGTTCGCACTGATCGCTACCGTCTGGAAGGCGCGTTTGCCGTTTTTGCGGCGGCTCATTCTGCTGCTCGCGCTGCTGCCGTTGCTACCGGCGCGCTATATCATTGGTCGCCGTCAAGCGAACAGGAAGTAGATCTTGTTGAAAAACAAAATCGTCAACGGGCTGAAGTTGTTGTTTACGCCGATCGCATTCGCCTTCCTGTTGTACTTTGCCTGGCAGTCCAGAGACACGCTGGCGGACCTTCTCAGCAGCGCGTCGCTATTCCACCTCGGGTTTGCCACTGTGCTCTGGATGGTGCTGCACACACTATCCCCGTTACTCGCCATCATTGTGCTCAACGCCTGTGGCTCGCGAGTTAGCTGGCGGCAGGCGTTCACAACGCACGCTGCACGCCTGCCGGCACGTTATCTTCCGGGCGGGATATGGCACACGGTCGGTCGGGTCATAGATTACCGCGAGCAGGGAGTAAGCGCTCGTCATCTGAGCGCATTCGTCATTCTCGAAAATGGTCTGGCAGCTGCGATAACCTTGGCCGTTGGTGGCGCAATCGTTTTTTCCATGCGTGGAACCGACGTGCTTGGCAGCATTGCAGGAGTAGCCGCTGCCGCCGCAATTGTTGCCATGTTCGCGATGGCGCATCTATTGAATGCACGGGTGCTGCAACAGCCTGATCAACTATCCCTAGGTGCATACCTGAAGAGCATTGTCGCCGTCGTCGTATTCTGGGCAGGGGCAACGCTGGCATTTCTCCTCTACCTGAGTGCTTTTCCGGACTCAGGCAGCAACTATTCCGCTGTCGAGATGGCCGGTATTTACCTGTTCTCGTGGGGGGTCGGGTTTATCTCTGTTTTTGCGCCACAGGGCATCGGCGTTTTTGAGTTCGTTGCGAGTGAGCTGATGAGCAGCCCTATCGGTTTTATGGGGCTCGCGGCACTTATCGCCGGTTTTCGGGTCGTGGTGCTGGTTTCGGACCTGATCGTCTGGTTGATCTACCAGCTGGTGCGCCGTACGGGTTAGCTGTCTTTGCGTCGTATCCACGCGTCCGGCCAGTGCGTAATATTGGTGCTGAGGTCGCTTTCATTAAACGGCCAGTCGGGCTGTTCGATTTCAAAATCCGGGTGGGCTTCGACAAAATCACGTGCAGCCGTCGACGGATTATCTTCTTTCCACTTGGCCTCGCCTCGCGGGCCGTCGTACACCCATTTCATAACACCATCGGTAGCGACGGCATATGAGCCCGGCGTTACCAGGTGGTGATAGGCCTCAAGTTCGGCCAATACGTGTTCCCGGCTGTGGTTTGAATCGAGAATCAGCAACACCGTTTCCGCATCCCCAACGAGTTCGTCGACCTGGCGCACGATCTCGGGTGCAACGGAGTTGCCTTCGATCATGGTAATCATGTGATAGAGCTCATGCGCTTCGATCGCTTCGCGGTTATGCGGTCGGATCTCGACATCGACACCGACAATACGGCCTTTGCCGATTGCCTTGCACAAACTCGCGTAATAGATGAGCGAGCCGCCATGTGCGATGCCGGTCTCGACGATAAGGTCTGGCTGCAGGCGGTAAATAACCTCCTGCGTTCGCAACATGTCTTCTGGCAGTTGGATGATCGGTCGGCCCATCCACGAGAACGTGTAGGGATACTTCATCTGCCATCCGAGGCGCACCCATTCCCGGGATAGCAAATCGAAGGCCTCGCGACTGTAGAGTTCCATGCTCGAACTCTCGCCGTCGTTCTCGACCTGCAGGAGATTGTTGTCGTTATCGATTGTTAGTTTCACTCTGTACTCCAATTCAAAGTCTGTTCAGCCAGCCTGCTGCCGCCACCAGGCGATTGTTTCGTCTATCGCAGTGCCTATCGCGTATTCAGGCGTCCAGCCGACAACGTTCCGTAGCCTGGAAACATCAGCCGTAATTCGTGGTGGTTCGCCGTCCTGTCGTGCCAGTGCTCCGAAATCCACGCGGTCATTCGCCCCCAGGCACCCGGCGATTTCAAGAACGAGTTCCTCTATCGTCAGCGCTTCGCCGGATGCGATGTTGATATCGCCACAAAAATCGCTGTCCAGAACCGCAACCATTGCGCTGGCGAGGTCGCGAACGTAGACAAAGTCCCGGACTTGTTGTCCGTCGCTGCACGCGGCACGCTCGCCCGATAGCAGCGCTGTTATGATCGCAGGCACGAGGCGCTGCGGATGTTCGTAAGGTCCAAAAGAGAAGAAAAGTCGTGCCCAGGCAGTACTTACGTTCGTCGATCGGGCCGCCTCGCGAAATGCCAGTTTGGCCTGGCTATAGGCCGATTGTGGCCGCAGCGGTGTTGTGTCTTCATCGCACTCGCCCGCGGTCCAGTCATACTCCGCACACGTGCCGGCCAGCACGGCGCGACTACCGCCGTGTCTTTCGAAGCCATCGAGCAACTCGATGCTGGCGTTCTGCCATTTAAGATTCTGCGATGATTGCCAGTAGGCACCGGGTTCGGTGACCCAGGCGAGATGCACCAGATCCGTTGCCGCAACGCTCGCGAGTAAGGTGCTGGTTGCGGTGCTATCAAGAAGGTCTGCCTTGTGCCAGACGAGGTTGCTGGTGCTGCGGTGTTCCCGCTGCGACACGGCATGGACCTCGAAGCCGCGCGCGATCAGGTCGTCAATCATCGACCGACCGATGTAGCCGCCAGCGCCCGTCAGGAGGACGCGCCTCAAGATACGTAATCCTCAAACTCAGCGTCTCGTTCCGAGATAACTTCGGGGTTCGACGGCCATTCGATATTCAGGGCAGGGTCATTCCAGCGGACGCCACGGGCGGCATCGGGTACATAGTCGCCGCCGATCTGGTAGTGAACGTAGCTGTTGTCCGCAAGAGTGAGGAAACCGTGCGCGACACCGCTCGGGATATAGAGCGAGCGTTGTTTTTCGAGAGATAACTCGACGCCGCAACTCTGCATGTAGGTTCCTGAGTTCTTCCGCAGGTCGACGATGGTGTCGTAGATCTGGCCGCCTATACAGGTGACCAGTTTGGTCTCCCCGTACGGGGCAGTCTGATAGTGCATGCCCCTGAGTGTGCCGCGGTGACGATTGTAGGAGATGCTGCACTCGGACAGGTCGGATACCAGCTTGCGGGACAGAAAAGCTTCCCTCGATTTCGTTCTTGCGAAATAGCCCCGCTCGTCCTCCTTAGGCTCGAGTTCAAGCAGGTAGGCTCCTTCGATGGCAGTTGGAAGGAACTTCACTCGATGAGCTCGAGTGCGGGAATAGGGACCACAAACCTGCCACCCCACTCCCTTATGTGACACATCTGTTCGACGATTTCCTCGCGCAGATTCCACGGCAGAATCAGGACGTAGTCCGGCCTGGTATCGTCAATCTGTCGTGGCGCATGCACCGGAATGTGCGTGCCGGGTAACAGCTGTCCCTGTTTATGTGGGCTGCGGTCCACCGTGTATTGCATCAGGTCCGGGCCGATACCGCAGAAATTCAGCAGAGTATTACCTTTGGCGGGAGCGCCATAACCAACAACGGTTTTGCCCCGGGTCCTGGCTTCCTCGAGAAACTCCAGCAGGCTATCCTTTACCTTCTGCACTTGCTGCGAAAAGTCCCGATAACCATTCAGCGAGTCGAGCTCGGCATTACGTTCGTCGTCCAGCACCTTCGTAACGCCAGCACCCGGCGTATGTTCTCCACCCGCATGTTGCGCATAGACTCGTAGCGAACCGCCATGGGTTGTCAGTTCCTCTACGTCGAAAACCTGCAGACCGTGATGTGCGAATATGCGCTGCACGCTTAGCAGCGACAGATACGAAAAATGTTCATGATAAATCGTGTCGAACTGCGTCTGCTCGATCAGTTTGAGCAGGTGAGGAAACTCCATGCTCAGGACGCCGCTTTCCGCCAGCACTATCTTCAGTCCGCCGACGAAGTCGTTGATATCGGGGACATGTGCAAGAACGTTGTTGCCGACCAGCAGATCGCAGCTTCGGCCCTGTGCTTTGAGTCGCTCGGCGAGTGCGACGCCGAAGAACTCGTCAACGGTTTCGATCCCTGCACTACGCGCCACCTCCGCGACGTTGCTGGCAGGTTCGATGCCGAGTACCGGTACGTTTCGCTCCTTGAAGTACTGCAGCAGGTAGCCGTCGTTACTCGCGACCTCCATCACCAGCGAGCCGGAGTCAAAGCCAAATCGCTCACTGACATCAGCTGTAAACTTGCGAGCATGTGCCAGCCAGCTGTCGGAATATGACGAGAAGTAAACATAGTCGCTGAAAATTTCGTCCGGAGATTCGAACTCCTCAAGCTGTACGAGAAAGCAATTGGAACAGACGAAAGCATGTAACGGATAGAACGGCTCCTCTTGATCTGTCTGCTCGCGTGAAACGAATGCATTGGATAATGGCGACAGGCCGAGATCGACAAGATCGTGTTGCAGTGGGCTCGCACAGAATCGACACGACGATGCCATCACCTGACGCCCTTCCCTGATTCGAAATTCTCGATCTGGTTTTCGGTGAGCGCACGCGGATCGGCGCCGCTTTGAAAACCCTTGTACCAGTCAACGCTCCACGACAGCGCCTGATCGAGCTTCAGGTTCGGGCGCCAGCCCAGCCTGCGTTTCGCTTTGTCACTGTTCAGTCTTAGGAAGCCGGCTTCGTGGGGCTGACCTTCGGAATCGCCCTTCGACCAGCCTGCTTCCTCCCCCCACAGTTCGCACAGGCGATCGGCAAGCCATCCAACGGGTCGTGCATCATCGTCGTCGGGACCGAAGTTCCACGGCTCGGCAAACGAGGCACGGTCCTCATAGAGCCGTTCGGCAAGCACGAGGTAGCCATGCAGCGGCTCAAGCACATGTTGCCAGGGCCGGGTTGCCGCCGGGTTGCGGATGGGCGCCGTATTGCCGCTCATGAACGAACGTACCATGTCAGGGATAAGGCGATCTTCCGCCCAGTCGCCGCCGCCGATGACGTTACCGGCGCGGGCGCTGGCAACGGCAAGCGAGAACGAACGCCGGTAGGAGGACGTAACCAGTTCTGAGCAGGCCTTGCTGCTCGAATAGGGGTCGTGTCCGCCCAAAGGCTCGTCTTCCCGATAGCCGACCTCTCGTTCCAGGTTTTCGTAGCATTTGTCGGTGGTTACATTCACGATCGCGCGAACGCTGTCACAATGCCGAGCTGCTTCAAGCACGTGAACGGTGCCGATGACATTGGTACTGAAGGTATCGACCGGATCTACATATGAGCGCCGCACCAGCGACTGCGCTGCCATATGAATGATGATTTCCGGTTGGAGGTTGGTGATGAATCGACTCAGGTGTTCAAGATCGCGGATGTCGCCGAACTCGGATCGCAGCGAATCCGATACATGGACAGTGCTGAAGAAACTCGGTTCAGTCGATGCCGGTAGTGCGTACCCGGCGACTTCTGCACCGAGCCGCTCCAGCCAGATGGAAAGCCAGCCGCCTTTAAACCCGGTGTGGCCGGTGATGAGGACTCGCTTGTTGTTCCAGAAGGATGGGCTTAGCGCCAGGTTTTCCAAGGAGCCTCCCCGTCATTCCAGGCATTTCTCAACAGGCGCAGCTCGTGCAGCGTATCGACACACTGCCAGTAGCCGTCATGCACATAGGCTTCGAGCTGACCGTCGCTCGCCAGCGATTCACAGGGCTCGCGCTCCCACGGTGTCGCATCGCCGTCGATACGATCAATGGCGTCGGGTTCGACGACAAAAAAACCGCCGTTGATAAAGGATGCTGCATCCGCCGGTTTCTCGGCGAATTTCCTAACGGCGCTGCCGTCGAGCTGCAATATGCCGAATTTCGATGGTGGTTGTACGGCGGTGACCGTTGCCAGTTTTCCGTGAGCGCGGTGAAAGTCGACTAAACCGGGTACATCAACAGTGGCCAGGCCGTCGCCATAAGTAAAGATAAAAGTCTCGTCGAGATAGTTTCGCAGGCGCTTTAGTCGTCCGCCGGTCATCGTGTCCTGACCGGTATCGACGAGCTCAACTTTCCAGTCTTCGCGAATCGTACCGCGGCGTTCGGTCTTGCCGGACCCGAGATCGATCTTCAGATCTGAAATCGTGTCGGTGTAGTGCATGAAATAGCGTTTGATAACGTCGCCCTTGTAACCAAGCGCTACCACGAACTCGTTAAAGCCCTGTTCTGAAAACGACTTCATCAAATGCCACAGGAGCGGGCGGCCGCCGATCTCAATCATCGGTTTTGGCAGAACCTCTGTTTCCTCCGAGAGCCGGGTGCCGTAGCCGCCGGCGAGAATAACCACCTTCATCGAACTCAGTCCTTCACTGTCTCGTTCGGCCGGAATTATCGCCTTATCAAAGGCTTTAAGCTACTGATGTGTCACAGATTTGTCAGAAAAAGGCCGCTATGGCGACGTGTCTGCCTGCAGCGATCGGAGTAATGCGACCGACATCACAATACCGACGATAAGAATGGGTAGTGAAACGACCAGCAGAATGACCTGTATCGGTCGCAAATCGCCATTGAGCAACATCAGGGCAACCGGCATAACCCCCAGAGCGAAGGCCCAGAAGACGCGGTGCCAGCGGGCGGGGTCGTCGCCGGCTTTGAGGTGTAGCGTCGCGCTTGATGCCAGCGTATACGACGCGGAGTCGTAAGTTGTCGCCGCGAAAATAATGGCGATCACCGAGAACAGAGCGATTACTATAGCGGCCAGTGGCAGCGTCTCGAGCATCGCGACGATGGCCGCGTTGCCGTCCTGCTCGCTCATGATGCCGGTGAAATCGACGGCGCCCGTGAGCTCAAGAAACAGCCCGTAGTTGCCCATGATCATGTAGAACAGCCAGCTGCCCAGCGAGCCCCAGATCAGCATCCCGACGATCATCTGTCGTATCGTTCTGCCCCTGGAGATGCGCGTGACGAACAGGCCAACATAGGGCGCGAACGCGATCCACCAGGCCCAGTAGAAAATGGTCCAGCTCTCCACAAAGCCCGACTCGGTGAACGGATCAGCCCAAAAATTCATGCGAAAGAAATTTTGTACCATCAGGCCGAGGCCATTCAGGCTGGTCTTGAGCAGAAACACTGTCGGGCCGGCAAGCAGTATGAAAAGCAGCAGCCCAAAGGCAAGGCCGACGTTGATATCACTTAGGCGCTTGATTCCCTTCTTCAGGCCCATCCAGACGCTGACCGCAAACAACAGTATGCAGATGCCCACGATAGCAATCTCCAATGCGTTGCCTGGCTCGGTATCGAACAGCCATGCAACCGTCGCTGCAATCATCGGTGTGGAAAAGCCCAGGCTTGATGCCGCGCCGCCCAGCAATGCGATCATGAACAGGAGATCGATAGTGCGTGCCAGCGGACCGTGTTCTTTGCCCTTTAGAAACCAGTGACAACTTACGCTGAAGCGAAGAATATCGAGCTTTTTCGTGTAGTAGGGGTAGGCGATCGCGACGGCCGGTAAACAGTAAAAAGCCCAGGCGGTGAAGCCCCAGTGGAACAGACCGTAGGTCGATGCCCACTCTGCTGCCTCCGTACTGCGCGGTACTGCCCCGAAGGGCGGTGCTTCATAGTAGAACGCCCACTCAACTCCACACCAATAAAGCAGGCCGGCGCCGACACCGGCGCAGAACAGCATGCCGACCCAGCTGAGTTCCGCGAACTCGGGTTTATCCTCGTCGCCGAGGCGGACCCTGCCAAAACGGCTGCAAGCCAGCCAGCCGAGAAAACCGATCGCCGCGACGCTGGCCAGCAAGTACAGGATGCCGAACTCGTTCGAAATATAGGCGTACAGCTTTTCCAGGAACGCGCTGGAGGCCTCAGGAAAGGCGAACAGAGGGACGCTGGTAAACAGGAGTATCGCGGCACACAGGCCAAAACTGGGCCAGTCTATTCGGCTTTGCTCCATCCGATCCCCCGTTATTCTTTGTTTTTAGTCGATGGTCAGGATAACTGCACCACGAATACTACCCTGTTCAACGATTTCGTTGCTTCTGGCAATCTCCGCAAGCGGTATCGATTCTGCGATGCGGTGTTGCAGGGTGCCACTCGACAATGCGCTGCCGATGTCGGCGATGGCCTGTTGTTTCGCGGACTCAGGCATCGCATAGACGATAATCATGCGGACCGTGAGGTCTTTGTACATCATCTGAAAAAAGGGCAGCTGCGGTTCGGGTACCTGTGTCGACGAGTAGGTCGCGATAACGCCGCCAACCTTTAACACCTCAATTGATACCGGCAGGTTGCTACCGAACTCCACGTCGACAACGCGATCAACGGGTTTGCCACCTGTTGCAGTCATTATTGCCGCGACAAGGTCGTCGCTGCGATGATTGACGACATGATGTGCTCCGGCGGCCTCGCAGACTACTTTGTCGGCGTCGTTACTCGCTGTCGCAATGACGGTTGCGCCGGCCTGGCTGGCCCACTGAATTGCATAGAAACCAACCCGACCGGCACCGCCGGTAACCAGGATGGTCTGTCCCTTAACAGCACCATCGGCGAATACTGCGCGATGGGCCGTCATGACAGGGATACCAAGACAGGCTCCAAGCTCGAAGCTCACGCTGTCGGGCAGTTTCGGTGCGCGACTGGCATCGATAGCGACATATTCGGCGGCGGTCCCGAAACGTCGTGCAAATTGTGCCTGGTATATCCAGACCCGTTCGCCGATGCGGGCCGCGTCTACGCCGTCACCGACAGACTCGATAATGCCGGCGCCATCGCTGTTGGGGATAACAAAGCCGTCGTCCAGCAGGTTCGGAAAAGACCCGGCGCGTTTCTTGACGTCCGATGGGTTCACTCCACTGCTGTGCACGCGAATCAGGACTTCGCCCGGACTTGCCGTGGGTGTGTCCCGTTCACCGACCTGCAATACCGTGCCGGCCGGACCAAATGATTCAAACCACGCTGCGCGCATTAACGTTACCTCCCGCTTTTGTTTTTAGCGAACCCTAGTCCAGCCAGTTGGACAGGCCTTCCGTGTGTCCGTCGACCGATATTGATTGCCCGGATATTTTTGCCGCCCTGTCCGAAGTCAGGAACAGAACGGTATCCGCAACATCGTCTACCGATACGAAGGTTCGCATCGACGTCTGTCTTCGGTAAACGTCTCGCACCTCGTCAGTGCTCAGCCCCCGTTGCTGCGCTTCGCGCTCGATAACGCCTTCGATGCGCGGTCCGCTGACGCTGGTCGGACATACCGCGTTGACTCGAATACCGTCGGGTCCGAGTTCCATTGCCCAGGTTTTGGTCAGTCCGATCTGTGCCCACTTACTGGCGACATAAGGTGACCGTAGCGGGTATCCGAACAGTGCCGCTGTCGATGCGATGTTGATAATTATGCCGCTAGCGGCTTTTCTCAACAGTGGCACGGCGCGCCGGGTCATGTAGAACGTGCCGGAAAGATTAATCTGAAGGCACCGATCCCACTCATCTTCATCGCAGTCTTCGATCGCAGCAGATGGGCCGGCGACACCGGCATTATTGATCAGTATGTCGAGGCGGCCATAGTGTGCAAGCAGGTCGGCGAACACTCTGTCGACGTCTTCGCGCTTGCCGATATCGGCGCTGGTCGCTGTCGCTCCGGGGTTCGCCGCCAGAAACTCCTCTAACTTATCCTCGGACGCGTCGCAGACGTGAACCTTGTCACCCTGTTCGAGAAAGCGCTCGGCGACTCTCCGCCCGATACCCGAGGCTGCTCCGGAGATCAGTACGACCGTGTTGTTTATTACTGGCGTTTCCATGCCCAGGCAGTCTAGCATTGCCAGATCGATAGCTCACGAATAACAAAGCATGGCCAGCGTCCCGGAAAAAAACCCACTTCGACTAAGAAAGAAACACGGCAGCGGTGAACGCATGGACGTGACGGCCGCCGATGGTGAGCGCCTGGTAAATGCCCAGTCAATCCGCAATGCCATCGTCGCGGGTCTCATCACGGTCATTGTCTTCAGCTTGTTCTGGACCGCACTGTCATCGCTCCTGAACCGCATATTTCCCTGGTTTACCGTAGTGCTTGGATTGGCGCTGGGTTTCAGCGTGCGGACAGCCGGTCGCGGAATTGACTGGCGGTTTCCGCTGCTTGCAGCGCTGCTTGCTGTCGCCGGTTCGCTGTTCGCCAATGTCGTCGTAGCGGCTTCGGTGACAGCAGAGAGTTTCGGTACCGGCACACTGCAGGTTCTTCGATCGGTTACCAGCATGACCTGGCCTGTTTTCTTCAGAGAGGTATTAACGGTCGCGGACGCCTTTTTTGCAGTCGTCGGAGCCGGGTTTGCGGCGTTTTTTGCCAACCGAAAACTAACGCGATCGCAATATTTCGGGTTGCGACTATGGCGTAAGGAGCAACATGAGTAAGCAACTGCAATTCTACGGCGATTCGATTTCGGGAAACTGTTACAAACTCAAGCACGTATGCTCAGAGCTCGGTATCGAGTACGTCTGGCACGAAGTCGATATTCTGGCGGGCGATACGCAGGCCGAGGCCTTCAGAAAGCTCAACCCAAACGGCAAAGTACCGCTGATGGTGCTCCCGGACGGTCGCCCGCTGCCGGAGTCCAACGCGATACTGTCCTATCTCGCTGATGGCAGCGACCTGGCCGGCGCGGATCGCTACGAGAGAGCGAATGTGATGCACTGGCTGTTTTTCGAGCAATACAGTCACGAGCCGTTCATTGCTACCTCGCGGTTCATCGTTAAATATCTTGGCAGTCCTGTCGAACGACAGTCCGACCTCGAGGCAAAACGTCCAGGTGCCTACAAAGCGCTCGGCATCATGGAGCAGCAGCTCGCCGGGCACGACTTTTTCGCGAACAATCGTTTCAGCATCGCCGATATCGCGCTGTATGCCTACACGCATGTCTCCTACGAAGGCGGTATCGAACTGGATGACTACCCACGGGTGCGGGAATGGTTGTCTCGAATCGAGGCGCGGACGGCTTACGTAGCGATGAGGCCGCCGTCACGCGGGCATGAGTAACGCGTTTTCGGCTTTGCTGCTCTTACCGGCCAGTGAGGAGAGCTGCCTGGCGACGAGCTGTTCGATGTCGTGAACGGCGTTGGTAATGCCGAGAAAGTAGGCGGGCTCGCGACGCAGCAGTGACCAGTCGTTGCTCTTGAGAACCCTGACCAGGTGCGTGACATTGCTTTTTATCGCATCGATATACGGGTTTTTGCCGCCGTACAGGACCTCGGCGTAGCGATATGCGCGATTGAACTTCGAGTTCAGGCGATCCCTCGTTACCTGTTGATAAAAAGCCGGTGTTTTCCTTAGCAGGTCTTCGCCGGATCGGTAACGGATCATATGTTGGCCGGGTTTCGCATTTTCAACGGCCACACCACCTACGACAAACTCCTTGTACAGCCGGTCGCGACACTTTTCGAGATAGCAGCGATCCGCCATCTGTGCGATGAGATCGGCTGTACCAATCAGATGACCGCAGATGATGTCGCGAGGGTCTTCGAGCTCAATGTTGTCGATATCCAGCTCGTAACCGGTGAAATGCACAATCATGCTGCTGATACCGACGTCACCGGCCATGCCGAGTTCCGGCAGGTAACGTCGCAGAAAGTCCGCACTGCGCGAGACGTGATAAAGCGTGAACTCAGCGCCATTTGAGTAGTCTTTATCTCGTTCTGCGTGGCGAATGTAGCCGGAATCGTGAAACAAGGATGTGACCACGGCCATCTGGGCGCGCCCGGCGCCCAGCCGATCCGTGGGCTCTACGCTGCGCTCATAGCCAACCAGCAGGCGAGCCACGGCAAGCGTCATATCCAGCGTGTGCTGCATATCGTGGTAGGTCGTGTCACAGCCTTTGTAGCCAGGATAACGACCGGTAAAGAGGCGCTCAAAGTCGTAGAACGCAAGCCATAGCTTGTCGAAAGACATGCCCGGAAAAGTCTCTGTAAACAGTTCGTGCACGGCATCGCGTACCGCGACAGGATTGCTGACCTGAACAGTATTGGTTACGTCGTAATCGTTGCGTCTGTCCTGCGGCATGACGAGTATGGTTTTCTCTGCTGAAACCCTGCCTGAGATGATACACGGCAGTCCTCGGCGTCGCAGCGTCAATCTCCGGAATATGTCACATCAAAAATCGAATTCGGCAACCACAGGTGCGTGGTCTGACGGCCGCTCCCAGGCGCGCGGTTCCTTGTCGACATAACTGGCGGTGCAGCGTTCTGCCATGGCATCGCTACACAGAATCAGGTCGATTCTCAGGCCGATGTTGCGACGGAAACCGGCGGCACGATAGTCCCACCAGCTAAAGGTTTTTTCGGGGTGCTCGAACTTGCGAAACACATCGTTCAGGCCGAGGTCGACCAGACCCTGCAGAGCCTTTCGTTCCGCGGGGCTGCAGAGTATCGCTTCGCCCCATTTCTCCGCGTCATAAACGTCTTCGTCGGCGGGTGCGATATTGAAATCGCCCAGCACGACGAGTTTTTCATGTTCCTGCATCTCGGCTTCGAGAAAATCCTGCAAGGCGGCCAGCCAGCGAAGCTTGTAGTCGTATTTTTCGGAGCCTACTTCCGAGCCGTTCGGAATGTACAGATTAATGACCCGGACGCCATTGATGGTGCTGGCGAGTACGCGCCTTTGCGGGTCTTCGAGACCAGGGAAATCGGTAACCGCCGCTGCGGGTGCTTCCTTGCTGACAACGGCGACGCCGTTATATGTTTTCTGACCGCTCGCAATCGAGTGGTAACCGAGGGTCTGAAGCTCATCAGCCGGGAATTTTTCGGTGAGTTGTTTTATTTCCTGCAGCACCAACACGTCAGGATCATGTGTCTGCAGCCACTCAATGACGTGTGGCCGGCGCACATTCATCGAGTTGACATTCCAGGTGGCGATCTTCAACGTGCCTGAATACCGTTTTGTCGCAGCAGAGCATCGATCGTCGGCTTGCGGCCACGGAACGCAATGTAAGCCTGCATGATGTCGCGGCTGCCGCCGACCTCGAGAATTTCGCGACGAAAGCGCTGCGCGGTTGCGGGGTCGAATATGCCGGCTTCCTCGAAAGCAGAAAAGGCATCTGCCGCGAGTACTTCGGCCCACTTATAGCTGTAGTAGCCGGCCGCGTAGCCGCCGGCAAAGATATGCGAGAAGGCATGCGGCAGACGGTTGTAGTCGGGATGCTCGAGCAGCGACACCTCTTTGCGAACCGCGTGCAACATTTCAAGCGAAGAAACGATCTGTTTGGGGTCGTACTCGGCATGCAGCCTGAAGTCGAACATTGCGAGCTCAAGCTGCCGCAGCATCGCAAGTCCGGCGCCTGCATTCCGGCTTTGCTCAAGTTTGTCGAATAATTGCCGTGGCAGTGCTTGTCCGGATTCCGAATGTGCGGAGCAGTCGCGAAGGACCTCGTAACTCCACGCGAAGTTTTCCATGAACTGGCTCGGCAATTCGACGGCATCCCACGGCACGCCGTTGATACCCGAGATGCTCGGCAGATCGATGCGCGTAAGCAGGTGATGCAACATGTGGCCGAACTCGTGGAACAATGTCACCACGTCGTCGTGGGTAAGCAGCGATAAACCACTATCGTCCGGTGGTGGAAAGTTGCAAACCAGGTATCCGACCGGCAGCGCAGCGCTGCCATTGATGTCCTGGCGACCGATACATTCGTCGATCCAGGCGCCGTTGCGCTTGCCATTGCGAGCGTATATGTCGGTATAGAAACCGCCGATAATCGCGTCGTCGGAGTTTTTGACCGAAAAATAGCGGGCGTCCCGATGCCAGACAGCAACATCGGTCTGCTCGAGCAGTTCGACGTTGTAGAGTTTTGCGGCCAGCGAGAACAAACCATTGATTACCTTGCCGGCAGGAAAGTACTGTCGCAAATCTTCATTAGACACAGAGAACTTGGCTTGTTTGTACTTCTCCAGCCAAAACGTCACGTCCCACGGCCTGAGCTCCATACCGGCAAATTCCTGCAGATCGGATAGCTCCTTTTCGGCAGCGCCCCGGGTGCTGGCCGCAAGTTCGTGCAGGAAGTCGAGAACCTCGTCAGTCGAGCTGGCCATTTTGGTCGCCAGAGAATAATCGGCAAAGCTCCTGTAGCCGACGAGATTGGCAACTTCATGACGCAGGGCAAGAATGGTCTCGATATTTTCGCTGTTATCCCACTCGGGGTCGTCGCCCTGGTCGGAACCGCGTGTAGTCCATGCGCGATACATTTTTTCCCGCAGCTGGCGATCGTGCGCATGCGTCATTATCGAATCGTAGGTCGGATAGTCCAGGGACCACAGCCAGCCGGTCAGGCTTTTTCCGGCGGCATCCTCCGCGGCTCTTTCCATCGCCTGTTTCGGAATGCCGGCAAGTTCATTCTCATCGAGAACATGTAAAGACCAGGCATCCGCCGCATCCTGCACCTTGTGCTCGAAGCTTGCCTGTACCGCTGCAAGTTCCTGCATGATTTCCTTGAACCGGTCTTTGTCCGATTCCGGCAGGTCGACGCCGGCGAGATGAAAATCCCGCAGTGCGTGGTCCACGACGCGGCGCTGTGACTCGCTGGCATCGGCGGGCAAGGACTTCCCGACACCGGTATAGGCACGTTGCAAACGAATGTTCTGTGATATTTCGGTGCCGTGCTGGGTCAATAACGGGAGGGCCTGTTTGTAAGCCTCACGCCAGTCAGGAGATCCGAGTACACTTTGCAGATGAGTCACGGGTGACCAGACGCGACCGAGTTCATGCTCCATCAGCTCGACTGGAACGACCAGTGAGTCAAAGCTCGGGTCGGCATTCTTGCTCAGCAGCGCATCAAGGTGTTTGCGGTGTGTTGAGATCACGTGCTCGATCGCCGGTAATACGTGATCCGGGCTAATGTCGCCAAAACGAGGCAGCGAAGAAGTGTCGAGGAGCGGGTTATTCATGGAGTCGCTTGATATCGTTTTCGAGCGCCGCATATTAGCAGAGCCACCGGCTTATAGCAGGTGAAATGCAGCGTAGATAAAGGAGTTTTTGGTGATAGAACGATTTGATCTGTTGGTCATCGGTGGGGGTAGTGGTGGGCTGGCGCATGCACAGCGCGCCGCGGAATATGGCGTGAACGCGGCCGTAGTGGAGTACGCACCCCTGGGTGGCACCTGCGTTAACGTGGGCTGCGTGCCGAAGAAAGTGATGTGGTATGCGGCGCATCATGCTCATCAAATACACCACGCAGCAGATTATGGTTACGAACTGTCCGTGGGTGGCCACGACTGGAATGCGCTCAAGTCAGGACGCGATAGTTATGTTAGCCGTCTCAATGGTATATACAGCAACAATCTCGATAAGCGCGGTGTAACGCATATCAAGGGTGCAGCGCGCTTTATCGACGCGCATACCGTTGCCGTGGACGATACGGAGTATCAGGCAGAGCGCATCGTTATCGCGAGCGGCGGCCGTCCCGTTGTCCCCGACATCCCCGGTGCAGAACTTGGTATTACTTCCGACGGTTTCTTCGAGTTGAAAGAGCGGCCGGAGCGGGTGTTGATAGTTGGCAGCGGCTACATCGCCGTCGAGCTGGCCGGTATCTTTAACGGGCTGGGCAGCAAAACAAACGTGGTTGTGCGCAAGGATTCTGTGCTGCGGGATTTCGACAAAATGCTGAGCAGCGAACTTATGGACGCCATGCGCAACAGTGGCATTGTGCTCGATACCGGTGTGATTCCACAGTCGTTACGCAAGACCGGGGCAGGATTGCTGTTACATGCCGCCGACGGCCGGGAGTTCGGTCCTTACGACACGGTTGTTTGGGCTATTGGGCGGGCGCCCAATACCGAGTCGCTGGATGTGGGCAAGGCCTCCGTCAGCCTGGATAAGCGTGGATTTGTGCCGACGGACGAGTTGCAGCAAACCAATGTCGAGAACATCTACGCGCTCGGCGACGTAACGGGCCGTGCGGCGCTGACCCCGGTTGCAATAGCCGCCGGGCGGCGCCTTGCCGATCGTTTGTATGGCGGCATGGATGGTCGTCATCTGGACTATCGACTGATACCGACCGTTGTTTTCAGTCACCCGACTATCGGCACGGTCGGCATGACCGAGGAAGAAGCTCGCGCCGAGTACGGAGATAACATCAAGGTTTATTCGACCGGTTTCACGCCGATGTACTACGCGCTCGGCGAAGACAAACAGCGATCCGCGATGAAGCTGATCACGACGGGCAGCGACGAGCGGGTCGTTGGCTGCCACGTGTTCGGTGAAGGTGCCGATGAAATGATGCAGGGATTCGCGGTCGCTATGCGTATGGGTGCGACAAAGAAGGACTTTGACGATACCGTGGCGATTCACCCGACAAGTGCGGAAGAAGTCGTGACGATGCGCTGAGCTTTGCGGTCAGGCGCTGATGGACATCTGTTTGAGCACGGGTCCGGTATCGGGACGAATGCCTCGCCAGATGTTGAACGACTCAGCGGCCTGTTCGACCAGCATGCCCCAGCCCATCACGGAGCGCCCGGCGCCGGATTCGCGTGCCCAGCCGCTGAATGGCGTCGGTTTTAGCCCGTATGACAGGTCATAACAGAAGGTCTGTAATGAGATGGCCTTGGCCGGGTATGGTGGCGCCTCGCCCTTGAGCCCGGCCGAGGTTGCGTTGATGATCAGGTCGTAGGTTTCGGTAACCGGTACCGCGTCAAAGCGGCAGGCTGTTACGTTGCCTGAAGCTGAGAAGTGCTCGACCAGCGATTGTGCTTTGCTGAGAGATCGGTTGGCGATCGTCAATGTCGTCGGTTGCGCCTCCAGCAGCGGTCCCAGGATGCCGCGCGTTGCCCCACCCGCGCCGAGAATCAGGATGTTAGCGCCCGTGAGCGAAAGTCCGAGGTTCACCGTCAGGTCGCGCAGCAGGCCGACGCCGTCGGTATTGTCGCCGTGGATATCGCCGTCCCTGAAGGTGAGTGTGTTTACAGCCCCCGCGACTGCCGCGCGGTCGCTGCTGTGGTCGACGAGTTTTGCGACTTCGGACTTGTGCGGCACCGTGATATTAAGACCCTTGCCGCCGGTACGTTGAAACTGCCGTACCGCAGTTTCCAGTTTTTCCGGCGAAACCTGCAGTAACTCGTACTGCAGGTTTTCTCTGGACTGCAGCGCGAACAGGCGATGGATAACCGGCGAGCGGCTGTGCGATACCGGATAGCCCATGACACCGTAACGATCAATGGTGGTGGTTGCGGCTATGGGTTCATCCGTCAAAAGTCTACTCCGAGAGCCAGCGGGCAACGTCGAGTGCGTAGTAGGTCAGTATGCCGCTTGCTCCGGCACGCCTGATACCGAGCAGCGATTCAAGCACCGTTTTCCGCTCGTCGAGCCAGCCCTTATCGGCTGCTGCCTTCAGCATCGCGTATTCACCACTGACCTGATAGGCGAACGTCGGTACGCGGTAGGTGTCCTTTACCCGCCGCACGATATCGAGATAGGGCATTGCAGGCTTGACCATGACAAAGTCCGCACCCTCGTCAATATCCAACCCGACTTCTCTGACGGCTTCGTCACTGTTTGCCGGCGCGACCTGGTAGGTCGACTTGTCGCCGTCCGAGAGGTTTGAGGAGGAGCCGACGGCATCGCGAAACGGACCGTAGAAATCGGACGCAAACTTTGCCGCGTAGGCCATGATCAGCGTGTTGCTATAGCCGTCATTTTCCAGGGCAGTGCGAATCGCCCCGATACGGCCATCCATCATGTCGGACGGTGCGACGATGTCGGCACCGGCTGCCGCGTGCGACAACGCCTGCCTGACCAGCATTGCAACGGTCTCGTCATTAAGCACGTAAGCGTTGTCGTCTATGATGCCGTCCTGGCCGTGGGTCGTGTAGGGATCCAGCGCCACGTCGGTAATCACCGCGAGCTCGGGGACCTGCTCCTTGATCGCCCGGATCGTGCGCTGCATCAGCCCGTCGGCATTCGCGCACTCAGCGCCGTCCGGGGTCTTTTTTTCGGCATCGACGACCGGAAACAACGCGACCGCCGGAATGCCGAGATCGCGCGCCTCTCTTAGCTCAGCGAGCAATCGGTCTGCGCTGTTGCGGCTAATGCCCGGCATCGATAGAACCGGTTCGCTGCGGTCTTTGCCATCCAGCACGAAAACCGGGTATATAAGGTCGTCAGCGACGAGCTGAGTTTCGGCGACAAGCCTTCGCAACGCAGGTGTGCGCCGACTGCGACGCAGGCGAATTGAGGGGAACTGTCCTGGAGTGGATTGACTCATAGCTAATCAGAATAAGGTCACGCAGAATGATACCGGGAATTTCTTATTTTTCCTATATTTAGCGGCGTTTTCCACGGCCCCATCACAGTTTTGGGCATAGGCAGTAATAAAAATCAAAAGGGGCGGGTCAACTCGTATGAACAACAGCAACGCTGTGGACAGTAGAAAGCGGAGATTCGACCGCTTGGTGGCCGTCTTCCATACGGACATGTTTCGTTATGCCGCCTGGCTATGTCGGGACAAGTCGATCGCGGAGGATGTTGTTCAGGAGGCATTGCTGCGCGCCTGGAAGTCTTTGGACGCCCTGCGCGACGATGCCGCAGCCAAGCAGTGGCTGCTGACGATCGTGCGGCGAGAGAACGCTCGTTACTTTGAGCGGCGTCGTTTGGAAACGGTCGATATCGACAATTTGACGGGGTCTCAGTCCGCTTTACTGGCCGAGGCGCCAAACGAGGAGCTTAACGACCTCAGAGAGGCTATTTACGGGCTCGATGACGATTATCGCGAACCCCTGGTTCTGCAGGTCCTGATGGGCTACAGCACCAATGAGATCGCGGAGCTCATGGGACTCAAGCAGGGTGCAGTGCTGACCCGATTGCACCGGGCACGCTTGAAACTCAAGGACGATTCGGCGAATGAGGTGAACTCATGAGCCAGGTAACGGACATGATGAATTGTGACGACTACAAAAAGGCATTGACGGCGGACCCCGGGTTTGAGGATGAAACGGGGCATGCGCAGACCTGTGCCGATTGTCAGGCCTATGGCCGCGAAATTCTGGCATTGAACGAGAAGATCGCTGCGGCTATGGAGATCGGCGTACCCGAACTGAAGATGCCGGCGCTGCCCGACATCGATACGGAAAACGTGACTGCATTGCCGGCGCGCCGCAGTTTTTCCAAGCCGACCTGGTTTGCCGTTGCTGCAACCGTGGCACTGGCTGTCATGGTCGGTGTCCGCATGACCGGCACCGACGTTGCCGGCGATACGCTTGCCGAGCAGGTCCTGGCGCATGTCGATCATGAGCGCATGGCGCTGGTCGTGAGCGATACGCCGGTGT
Source organism: Woeseiaceae bacterium (assembly GCA_021773035.1). Taxonomy (GTDB): domain Bacteria; phylum Pseudomonadota; class Gammaproteobacteria; order Steroidobacterales; family Woeseiaceae; genus UBA1847. Next base: position 57,240 of record JAJFKU010000055.1, on the reverse strand, counting down.
CCGATCGCCGCCTGTCGTGGGCGGTGCCCGAAAATCTTGCAACGATGAATCATGACGCGGGTCTGATTACCTACGCCCAGAGCTGCAGCATCAACGGCAATAAAGTGCCGCACCTGGTGATTCAGGGAGAGCATGGGCCGATTACGATCCTGCTGATGCCGGATGAAATGATCAGCGAGACGATCGTACTCGACGGGGTGAGTATTCAGGGGGTCATTTTGTCGGTGGGCGAGGGCAGCATTGCGATCATCGGAGAGCGCGAAGAGCAGTTGGATAGAGTGAAAGAAAACGTATTGAGTTCAGTGGCCTGGAGTACATAAAGCTCCGGTTTCTGATTACGCCCGGTCCTGGGCAAATTCCTGTAGGAGAGAAACAAATGTCACAGAAGAAAGTAGTAAAACCATTAGCGTTGGCGGTTGGCGCTGCACTGGCCGGGTCGTTTGCAATCAGTGGCACGGTTAATGCCGAAGCCATCGACAGCCCGTTCGCAATGTCTGATCTGAGTGTCGGTTACATGCTCGGCAACGGCGAAGGTTCTTGCGGCGGCGACAAAGGCAAGAAAGAAGGCGAAGGCAGCTGCGGCGAAGGTTCCTGCGGCGGCGATAAAGGCGAGAAAGAAGGCGAAGGCAGCTGTGGTGAAGGTTCTTGCGGCGGCGACAAGAAAGAAGGCGAAGGTAGCTGCGGTGAAGGTTCTTGCGGCGGCGACAAGAAAGAAGGTGAAGGCAGCTGTGGCGAAGGTTCCTGCGGCGGCGATAAGAAAGACAAGGAAGCAGAAGGTTCCTGCGGTGAAGGTTCCTGCGGTGGTTCGATCTAAGCAAGCCCTCGCAAATAGAGAAGCAGAAAATCAGCCCGCGCGATTGCGCGGGCTTTTTTTTGCGCATGACGCAGATATCGATGCTGAGATTTGTGTGCGGCGCTGCTACATTCAAAGTCTCACGGAACAGAAGTCGGTCTCATGGCAAAAGCGGTAGTACGTTGTAAATGGGCCGAGGGCGTTAGCCTCGACTATATTGAGTACCACGATAAGGAATGGGGCGTTCCGGTCTGGGATGACCGTGTGCAGTTTGAATTCCTCATTCTCGAAGGTGCCCAGGCGGGCCTCAGTTGGTCAACGATACTGAACAAACGCGAGGGATACCGGAAAGCATTTGCTGAATTCGATCCTGCGAAGGTCGCGAGGTTTACGGAAAAGCGCATTCAAAAACTGCTGCAGAACCCGGCAATCGTCAGAAACCGCCTAAAGGTGAATTCCGCCGTTGGCAATGCCAGGGCATTCCTCAAGGTGCAAAAGGAGTACGGTAGTTTCTGCGAATACATCTGGGGCTTTGTCGACGGTGCGCCGATACAGACACGCTTCAAAAAAGACGGTGATATTCCGGCAACGTCAGCAGAATCCGACGCGCTGTCGAAAGACCTGAAAAAGCGCGGCTTCAAGTTCGTCGGCAGCACTATCATCTACGCGCATATGCAGGCGACAGGCATGGTAAACGACCACGTGACGGCTTGTTTTCGTCATAAGCCCTGCAAAGCAATGGCGTCGAAGAAGCGCTGAGATCAGTTGCCGATCGTAACTATCGTCAGCTCGGAGAGTGCCTGTGGCGTAATGTGCGATATGCCGCCGAGGTAGATCGTGTTCGATAGCAGGCCGCTCCAGCTGACCGTAACGTCAGCGCTTGTCCCGGCACTGACAAATGCAGGACCACTGGCAGTCAGATTGCCCTGATCGTCAACTTCACCGATAGACCAGGCGAGCAGGCTGTAGTTCGAACCGGGCCCGCCATTTATCTGATCGGTTTCAAACCCATGAACGTAGACGCCGTAAACGCCGGCCGCCGGCCGGTAGAGGTTGAACTGCTCCTGCGATGTCTGTTCGCCACTTTCCCCGATTCTGTTGCAGACACTGCCGTCCGTTCCGCAGTAGTACACGTACAGGTCGAGATCGTCATTACCATCGGTCAATGCATCGAATAGCGAGAAGCGCAGAAAGAGCTGATTCTGCGGCACGATTAATACGTGTTCGGTGACACCGGCGCTGCTACGGCGTGTGAAGGTCTTGGTGGGGTCGTTGGCGACGAAGCGATCTTCGACGTACGGCAGGTTGAGTCCGTGTACGCCGAGATTGTAACTGCCGTTGTAGCCAAACTGTACGGCAAAGGTCTCGCTGCCTGAACCGCCGACAGAGGTGATTTCGGTGGGTGCCGTGATCGAAGCGGGCTTGACCGCAATGGTGCTGCGGACTTCAAAATCACCACTTGACCATGTCAATGCGCCAAACCGCCACTGATCCAGCGGCCCCGATTCGTAGCCCAGCGTGACGTCGTAACTGGCCGATTCACCGGGGCCAATACTGATGGTCGGCGGGGAGACTTCAACAGCGATTCCCGGCGGTGCTTCAACCGCGATACGGTAGCTCGCACCGTCGTCACCGACATTCGTTACGCGGCGTGTAATGGTCTGCCGGTCGGCCAGACGAGAAACGGCAATCGACGGTTGATTGATGTCTCGCGGAAGGAACGACAGGTCGCTCGCGGCGAGACTGTCGCAGCGCGCCTGCGTCACGGCGGGCGAGGCGATGCCGCAGGCAAAGGCGTCGTATTCATCGTCGCTGACGTCGTATACGAGACCGGGCCGAAGGGCGTCGTTGGGAACGATGTGTCCGGCCCCGTAGTCGAAGGGGTTGGCGGCAGAGATGCTGTCCGGTAATTGCAGGTCCTGCCGCGCGGTGGTCATCAGTGCCGAACGGATCGTTGCCGGCGACCATTCCGGGTGTGCCTGGCGCAGCAGCGCGGCAACGCCTGCGACGTGCGGTGTCGACATCGAGGTACCGCTTAAGTAGGCGAAGTTCTCTCCCGGTGTCGCATTGGCGGGCCGTGGCGTGAAACCGGCAATGATATTGACTCCCGGCGCCGTCACATCGGGTTTGAGCACGTCGGGTAGTGGCGCGGGACCCCGTGCCGAAAAACTCGCCATGACGTTGCCGCTATCGGCGGTCGTTAATAGCAGGCTCTTCTCGAGAACCACGGAGACGGTATTGCCGGCGTCGAACTCTGCCAGTATCAGATTGCCGTCTGCCTGACCGATCATTAGCGCAGGGATATCGACCAGGCCGGTGTCGCCCAGCATCAGCACCGGCCCGCCGGCAATGTTGTAAACCAGTACCGCAATGGCTCCGGCGTCTTCGGCGTTCCTGACCATGTCGGTAAACGGACAGCCGGAGCGCTGCATTAAGGCAATCTTCCCGGATACTTCGCTGCCGTTGATCAGTGCCTGGCAACCATCGGAGCTGACGCCTGGGTCGCCGGATGGCAGGGTCTCGTCTCCGTCATCCACCAGCACCAGCTCGCCTTCGATCGGGTCGCGATCGGACAACGGCGGTGAGAACTCCGCCTCCCTGGTCGCGTACCTGCCCGCTATCGATGGCGGTTCCGCAATCTCCATGGCTTCAACGGAGGACTCGCCCGAGCGCGTTGACGCGGCCGCAGTAATGACCCAGGGACTGCCGGCAGGCGAGCCAATGGTTGCGAGATTCGGACCCTCGTTACCGGCGGCGACGATAGTCAGTATTCCGGCTTTGGCAGCACCCATCAATGCGACATCGTCGGGCGCAGTAAGCTGCCGCATGGAATTGCCGACTGAGTAGCTGATGATGTCGACACCGTCCGCGACTGCGGCATCGACAGCGCGCGCAAGATCCGATGTATTACAGCTGGCGCGCGATTCCTGCGGACGCAGCCAGCATGCTTTGTAGACGGCGATCCGGGCCCTCGGCGCGACCCCCTCAACATCGCCAATGAGCGTGCCGAAAATCGACGCGCTGGTGCGATTACCCGCCGCCGTCGTCGCCGTATGCGTGCCATGTCCGTCAGCGTCGCGAGGCGAACGAAACTCGTTCTCGTCGATGGGCCCGGTGTCGCTTGCGCCGTCTACAAACCAGCGAGCACCGATAAGCTTGTTGTTGCAGTCCGACTCCAGGAATTCTTCCCCGGCCTGACATATGCCGCTCCAGTTTTCCGCAGGCTCGAAATCGAGAACGTCCGGTTCTTTATCGTAGCGCCGGCACAACCACTTGCCTAACACCGAGGTTTCGCCCCAGCTGCTGCTGCATACTCGCGGTCGGTCCGCCTGGCGCGTGTCCTGCAGTGCCGGGTGTTCCGGAGCGATGCCGCTGTCGATGACGGCAATCACAACGCCGTCACCGTCCAGTTCCTGTTGGCTGCGCAGCCCGTCATCGCTGTCGAACAGGCCCAGAAAACTCAGGCTATGCCGGGTGGCGAGGGGACGGACCTCGTCCTCCCATACGTTAAGCACCTCGTCGAGGCCGCGAAGCTTCTGCGCCTGGGCAACGCTCATTCGTGCGGCAAAACCGTTGAGGCCGTATTTGTAGCTGTATATCGGTCGAACGCCAGGGCCCATTTTCGACAATACCGAGCGCTGTTCGCCCTCCAGCGTTTTTGTGTAGGCCTCAATGCCCGCGTTGCTTTTGTCGAGTCGTGGTTTGCTGCCGGGAGCTGCGGCGGCGAATGACTTTGTCAACGCTGCGTGGTGTTCGGCCGCAGACGGCGAGCGCAATTGAACGACATAAACTTTCGTTGTAGCGGGATCTTCCGCACCGCCGAGCTGCAGATTATCGGCAGCCGTTATTACGGACTTATTCTGAGCGCTGACGCTGGCTGCAGTCAGGAGCAGTCCGCAGAGCAATAAGGCGCGATTCGTCTTCACTTCGACTCGTCAGGGCGGTTCGGGAGCTTTATCTTATCGCAACTAGTCGTCGATATAACCGCTCATTTCCTGTTCGCTGAAAGTCACGCCGAGGCCAAGCGCTATGCGATTCACGAAGTTGAAATAAGCGACGATCAGGGTCAGGTCAAGAACATCCTTGTCCGAGAGTCCTGCGGCGCGCAATTCGCCAAGGTCGCTTTCGGTCATGGCGCCCGGGGCTGTCGTCAGTTTCTCCGCATGGCGGACGATGTTGCTCAGCCGCGGCTGCAGCGTTTCCAGGCCATCGGCCGACATCAGTAAACTAATGACTTCCTCGTCTTTTATGTAACGACGTAATGCCTCGGCATGATGGTTTACGCAGTACTCGCAATCGTTGCTGGCGGATACGACGACGGCGATCGCTTCCCGTTCAGCACGGCTTAGCCCTGACTTGCCGAACATGATCGTCATGTAGAGATCGAGGTGGTTACTCATCGCCTCGGGGTTGAGACTGTGAACCATGAGTATGTTCGAGACTTTTCCGCGTTGTTTGATCAGTGCGTCGTAGGTTTCCGCCAGTTTACCGTCGGCCTCATTGATTGGGGTTTCTGTTATCCAGGACATGACTTCTCGCAACCGCCTTCGTCGAAGACCTGACAGTAACTCCTAGGCTCAATAAGTGTCCATTCCCGGTTTCTCGCCGGGTGACACAAACGGTCGGTCTTATATGGTTTCCCCCAGCCAGTCGCGGGCGTGCAGATACTCACGGTACAGTTCCTCTTCGGCTGAGCCAGGCTCTGGACACCAGTTGTATTCCCAGCGCACCCGCGGTGGCAGTGACATCAAAACGGACTCCGTGCGGCCGCCGGACTGCAGGCCGAACAATGTACCGCGATCGTAGAGCAGATTGAATTCAACGTAGCGGCCGCGACGATACAGTTGGAAGTCGCGCTGCCGATCGCCGTAGGGATGCTCGCGCCGGCGCTCGACGATCAGCGTATAGGCTGGCAGAAAGCTGTCCCCGACGGATTGAAGAAAGGCAAAACTTTTGTCAAACCCGGCGTCGTTGACGTCATCAAAGAACAAACCGCCAACACCGCGCGTTTCATCGCGGTGCTTGAGGTAGAAGTACTCGTCACAGCATTTCTTGTAACGTGCATAAAGATCGTCGCCAAACGGGTCGCAGGCCGTCTTCGCAGTTTCGTGCCAGTGCACGACGTCTTCACGGAAAGCGTAATAAGGTGTCAGGTCGAAGCCACCACCGAACCACCAGACGGGCTCGATGTCGCCAGCTCTGAAGAAGCGAAAGTTGGCGTGCGTGGTCGGAACGTAAGGGTTTCGGGGGTGTAGCACGAGCGACACGCCAACCGCCTGGAAGTTCTTTCCGGCAAGCTCCGGACGATGCTTTGTAGCGGACGCCGGCATCTCATTGCCGAAGACGTGCGAAAAACCGACTCCCGCCTGTTCGAATACCTGCCCGCCGGACATGACGCGACTCTCGCCACCGCCGCCGCCGGGACGCTGCCAGCAGTCGCGCTCAAAAACCGCCTTGCCGTCGAGCTGCTCCAGCTCTGCGCAAATGCGATCCTGTAGCGCCAGCAGATAGTCTTTTACCTGATCGATATCGCTCAAAGCCGTTCTCTCGGGTGGCGCGGCCTCAAAACCTGCCCTGTTTCCAGAATGCGGATTTCCGAAGGGCCGGAAGACGGTCCGCAGTCGCCCGGCACGAGATAGTCTACTAGACTGTGGAACTGTCGGCGAAGAACGAATTGATTACGCGCCACCGGGCGACCGCTGAAGTTAGCGCTGGTAGAAACTACAGGCGATCGAACCGCCTCACAGACAGCGCGGGCGACAGGGTTGCTGGTGATTCTGACAGCGATGCCGCTGTGCTCACCGCGAATCAACGGCGCCACGCTATCGGCGGGCGGGACGATCCAGGTGATCGGCTGGTCGGGCTCTGCTGCCGGCAGCAGGTTGCTCCTTGCGGTATCGATCCAGCCGCCGAACTGCGAGCTATTAGCGGCAATCAGGATCAGCCCCTTGGCGGGGTCGCGTTGCTTCAGGCGCAGCAACCGCCGTACTGCAGTCAGATCGTCGGGCAAGCAGCCCAGCCCGTAGACGCCTTCGGTCGGATAGCCGATGATGCCGCCGCTTCGCAAGATCATCGCGGCTTTTCTGGCAATCATCATCGCTTAGTTCCTAGCTTTTCTTTGGCGCCGTTTTCTTTTTTGCAGCCTTCTTCTTTTTCGCAACTTTTTTCTTCGCGGCCTTTTTCTTAGTCGCCTTCTTGGCGGTTTTCTTGGCGGCCTTCTTGGCCGTCTTTTTCTTGCCGCGCCGACCGCGTACCGGGGCTGCCGCCAGCAGTTCTACACATTCTTCGAGAGTAAGAGACTTGGGTTCACGATCCTTCGGCACTCGCGCGTTTTTCGTCTTGTCGGTTATGTACGGGCCATAGCGGCCGTTCAACACCTGAATGCCCTGTTCTTCGAAATCCAGAATAAGCCGATTAGCGTCGGCGACTATTTTTTCCGCGACCAATTCCAGCGCACGGGGCAGCTCGACGGTATATGGATCGTCCTCCTTCATCGAAACGTACTTGTCGCCATAGCGGATGTACGGACCGAAGCGGCCGACACTTGCGGAAACCGGCAGTCCATCTTCAGTTTCACCAAGTTTGCGCGGCAGCTTGAAAAGCTCCATCGCCGTGGCGAGATCGATGTCATTCATCTTTTGCCCGGGGCGCAATCCCGCGAACTTCGGTTTCTCTTCGTCGTCCTTGGTACCTATCTGCACGAAGGGACCGTAACGACCCATGCGTACGGTGACCGGTTTGCCGCTCTTGGGGTCGGTGCCGAGTTCCCGGGCCTGTGCCACCTGTTCGCGAGTGACGGAGGTTTCTTTATCTTCGCAAAGCTCGTGAAACGGTCGCCAGAATTTCTCCAGCAGTGGTACCCATTCTTTTTGGCCGAGCGAAACCAGGTCGAGATCGTCTTCGAGGTTCGCCGTGAAGTCGTAGTCCACATACTGCGTGAAATGCTCGGTAAGAAAGCCGATGACAATGCGACCAATGTCCGTCGGGATGAAGCGCTTCGCATCCATCTCGACGTACTCACGATTCTTCAGCGTTGCGATGATGCTGGCGTAGGTCGACGGCCTGCCGATACCGTGTTCTTCCAGAGTCTTGACGAGGCTGGCTTCGGTAAAACGCGGTGGCGGCTCTGTGAAATGCTGTTCGGGGCGCAGCTCGTCGAGCTTTATGGTATCCCCTTCCTCGATTTCGGGCAGCAGCCGGTCGCCATCATCATCCTTCGAGTCGTCTTTACCTTCCTGATAGACGGCCATAAAGCCGGGCGCAACCAGGACGGAACCATTGGCGCGCATGCGGTGCCCGGCGTCCTCGGGGCCCGCGGCCATCTCAATGGCCACCGTGTCAAACACAGCCGGTACCATCTGGCACGCCATGGTGCGTTTCCAGATCAGCGAATACAACTTGAACTGGTCCTCATCGAGCACCGCTTTCAGATCGTCCGGTGTCCGGGCCACCGATGTCGGACGAACGGCCTCGTGAGCTTCCTGTGCGTTCTTGGCTTTAGTCTTGAATTCGCGCGCGGTCTCGGGAACGTTTTCGGCGCCGTAACGTTCCGCGATTACTTCACGAATTTCCGCAATCGCCACCTCGGCGAGCGTGACCGAGTCGGTACGCATGTAGGTAATCAGTCCAACCTGATCCTCGCCGGGCAACTGGATACCTTCATAGAGTTTTTGTGCAACACGCATGGTGCGCTGTGTATTGAAACCGAGTTTTCGCGAGGCTTCCTGCTGCAGCGTTGAGGTGGTAAACGGTGCTGTTGGATTGCGGCGGCGTTGCCGCTTGGTGACGCTAAGGACACTGAACTCGCCGCCGGCGGCATCGAGGATAGTTTTCTCGACCTCACGTGCAGCAGCTTCGTTCTCGAAACTGAATTGTTCTACTTTGTCGCCTTTGTAGCTGACGAGACGCGAGGCGAACGGTTGTTCGTTCTTACTGACGTCGGCTTCGATCGACCAGTACTCGCGCGCTTTAAAGGCCTCGATTTCGAGTTCGCGCTCGACAATCATTCGCAGAGCAGGGCTTTGTACGCGACCCGCGGAGAGGCCTCGCTGAACCTTTTTCCACAGCAGCGGCGAGAGGTTAAAGCCCACCAGGTAATCCAATGCGCGGCGTGCCTGTTGCGCGCCCACGAGATCGCCTGAGATGTCACGTGGATTGGCAACGGCGTCCCGGACAGCCTGCTTCGTAATCTCATGAAAGACGACGCGATGCACGTCCTTGTCCTTAAGGATGCCCTTTTCCTTCAGCAGTTCGACCAGGTGCCAGGAAATAGCCTCTCCTTCGCGATCCGGGTCAGTCGCGAGGTATAGCGCATCGGCCTTTTTTAACGCCTTTATGATGGCGTTAACGTGTTTTTCGTTGCGTTCGATGATCTGGTACTTCATCGAAAACTGGTTTTCGGTGTCGACGGCGCCTTCTTTAGGTATCAGGTCCCGAACGTGGCCATAGGACGCCAGGACATCAAAGTCCTTACCCAGATACTTGCTGATGGTGCTGGCCTTGGCGGGCGATTCGACGATTACGAGATTTTTCGACATTTTCTGATTTGCGACCTTTTGTCAGATTCAGCGGCCTCAAAACGGAAAACCGCGGACTGTGCCGCGGTTTAATTACGTGCTTGGCAGCGAACTGTCAAGGAAATCGATTTTTACCACTAGTGGACCAGACCGGCCCCTTCCTCAAAAACGAGGTCTTCCATACGGGCATAAGCGAGTTCCTGGCCAGGCTGGCTGAATAACACCATCAGCACCACCCACTTGATCTGTTCCACGTCGATATCGGTGGATTCCAGCGCCAGCAGGCGATCGACGAGCAGTTCGCGCTGTGGTGGCGAGAGGATGCCGGTTTGCTCGAGATAGGTGATATAGCCACGGCAGTACGAATCGAGCCGTTCGTGCTCGAACTCGTTGAAAATGCGGGTGCTGCGCGCGCTCAGATTGCCGTAGTTGAGATTGTCCTGATGGTCGGTCAGACCATCCAGCCATATGAGTGCGCGGTCAATTTCGCTGTCGCCAAAACCCGCCTGCGACAATTCCATGCGCAATTCATTTTGATCGGGTTCCGGGTCTTCTTCTGTGTCGACGTAGGATTCAAACAGGTACATCAGTACGTCGAGAACGTTTTCTTTCATGCTTGGAGCGGCTCCTTATCTTCAAGCAATGGTTGCGTAGCGTCCGCCTGACAGCGCTTCGACTTCGCCATGAAGCTCCAGAATCAGAAGCATGGAGGAAAGCTGGTCAATCGTCAATCCGGAGCGGTTTGCGAGATCGTCGATGCTCGCCGGGTCGTGGCTCAATGCCGCGCGCAGGTCCCCATACTCGCCGTCGTCGTCGAGTGCCGCAGGCGCGTTCGTTATTGATTCCGTTGCCTTTTGTTGCAAATGGCCTGTCAGCGGAGCGAGTTCGGCGCCAATGTCCTGGGCTGTCTCAATGAGTTTGGCGCCCTGGCGGATGAGTTCATGGCAGCCGCGGGCCAGAGGATTATGGATAGAACCCGGCAGCGCGAATACCTCTCTGCCCTGCTCCGCCGCCAGTCGCGCGGTAATCAGTGAACCGCTGCGCCTGGCGGCCTCGACGACCAGGGTGCCGAGGCTCAGCCCGCTGATCAGGCGGTTGCGCTCCGGGAAGTGACGGCGATCGGGGGCTGTGCCTAGCGGGTACTCGGTGACCAGGGCTCCGCTGGCGGCTATCTCATGGGCGAGATCGCGATTCTGCGGCGGATACACCCGGTCAATTCCGTGGCCCAGTAGCGCAATCGTCCTGGCGCCGGCATCGAGTGCACCGCGGTGAGCGGCAGTATCGATACCTTCGGCAAGCCCGCTGACGATGGTATAGCCGCTGCCCGCTAGATAGCGCGAGAAGTCTCCGGCATTGCGTATCCCGCCACGGGTTGGATTCCGGCTGCCGACAATCGCGAGCGAGGGCAGATGCAGGGTTTCGACATCGCCATTGACAAATAACAGCAGCGGCGCGCCGCGTATTTCCGCCAACAAGTGAGGATAATCGTCATGGCCGACAGCGACGACGGAATGACCGTCTGCTTCGAGCCAGCGCAAGGCTGCCTGCAGCGACTTCTCATCGGGAGCGCTGATTGCGCGCGCCTTGCTGTCGGACAGGCCTGCCTCACGAAGCTTTGCCTCGCTCTGTTGCGCGATTGCGCCGATGTCGCCAAAGCGTTCGCTGAGCACATTTAACTCGGCCACGCTCACGTAGGCATGTGACAGGGTCAGCCAGTCGCGATCGTTCATTGCCCTACCTGCTGGATGTTTGTTTACGATGATAGCTGCTTGGGCTTCTGGCTGAGTGTTTGTTTCTGTGGGAAGAGCGGGGATATCTGCTTACTTTAGGTTCTTGCTGACCTCGACGCACTTAAGTCGGCGCAGGCGGGCGGGCGACAGAGTACTTACAGGGAATGGCTCCCTGCGGTCCGCTTTATTTCCCGTAAGCACTCTGTCACCCGCCCGCTTACCACGTTGCGCGTCGATTTCAGGTCAGCACTTTGTATCTGCTCTGACCCGGACGCACCGGTCACTGTCTCAAGGCATCGATCTGAAGGGGTATACCGGAAATAAAGCGGACCGAAGGGAGCCATTCCGGTATACCCCTTCAGATCGATGACCCTGCGAAAATGCCAGTGCGTCGAGGTCAGCAAGAACCTAAAGTTAGCAAATATCCCCGAAACAAAAAAACGGCGCCCGAGAGCGCCGTTCGATGTTAAAGCATTACAGAGCCGTCAGATCGGGTTACGTATAGCGTCATGTATATGAATAGCGTCCGTCGCCTCCATGACGAGTCCGTAGCTGATACGGTCGTAGGTCTTGAAGACCATAATCGTACCGGCTTGTTCATCCGGTAGTTTAACGGTGCCGCCGCCGAAACGATCTTCAACGACATCGCCGTACTGGAATACCGAAAGAACGTCACCAACCGATAAGCCGTTGCTGGAACCGCGGTTCATGACAACAACCTGGTATTGACCGATCAGCGATACGCCGCCGACAACCGAGATAATACGGCCATCGATGTCGCTGCTGGGAGAGCGTGGGAAGAAATTCAGCGGTACGTCGACCGAGGCAGGCAGCAGGCGATCCCCCATGATTGCTTCCTGGTTGGTGCTGGTCAGTGCGACCGTGGCCGGGTCACCGGTACGGCGCAGACTGCCCTCGCCAATCATGATGCCGTGATAACCGATCAGGCGGTCGTCGTCGGGATCGATCAGCGGGTCGCCGATGTGAACAATGTTGTAACGCGCACTCACGACATCGTCTTGAATACCGCGGACGTAAACTTCGTTACCGGCTGACGCGATCAGGTGATCACCGCGCGTCTGGAAAAGATACGGCAGCGAGTCGGCCTGTTCTTTCTCGAGCACGACGCCGGAACTCAGGAAGGCAGCGACGGCCTCAAAAGGAATGCTGGTCACGGCTTGTGACAGCGGTGTTACGCGTGCCTGCGGCGATAGTCGGTAGGTCGAGGCGCGCACGTTGGTAATTCGCGGCTGACCGTCGATGTAGATGAGACCGAGAACATCCCCGGGGTAAATCAGGTGGGGGTTCTCGATATCCGGGTTGACGTACCAGATTTCCGGCCAGTACCAGGGATCGTTAAGAAACGTGGCAGCAATGTCCCATAGCGTATCGCCGACCTGCACCACGTATTCGTTCGGGTGGCCATCGGCCAGCGGTACCGGTTCACTGACGCGCTGAAGCACCGGTTCGTAGCTCGTCGCCGTGTCCGCGCCATACGTATCCGCCGGGCTTTGCGAGCTTGTCGTCGAGGCAGTGGATATTGGGCCCTGCGACTCATAGCTGCTGTCTGACGGATTCGACGAACATCCTGCCAGTGCTGCAGCCAGTGCGACCATGGTCAGTCGGAGGCTCATTTTCGGGCAATTCTTGCTAAGAGGCATAATTCGCGGTTGCTCCCTAAAAAATAGGTTTGGACCTGTACTTACGAGGCATTGCTATACTATGTCGTTCCGGTGCTACCGAGGCTGCTGTACGTCACATTTCCGGCCCCAAACAGCGTCCGGAAAGACCTATTTCAGGCGGCATTGTCTGATATCTTATTCAATAAAGTCAAACATTTAGGTCGCTTTTCGGGTAATTCACACGAAATACCGGCCTATTTATTATGTTTGAAAGGGCCCATTTTGGCCCAAAACTGAGTCTACCGGCTTATGTTCAAATTATGGCAAAACTAAAGATTCTCGAATTTCCTGATCCTCGTCTCAGGACCAAAGCGGCCCCGGTTGCGGTCGTTGACGATGAGTTGCGCGCGTTCATCGACGATCTGTTCGAAACGATGTATGAGGCGCCCGGCATCGGGCTGGCCGCCACCCAGGTTGACGTTCACCGGCGTCTGCTCGTGACCGACGTCTCGGCGGACAAGGACGCACCGCATGTGCTGATCAACCCCGAGATTCTGGAAAAAGACGGTGTAACGGTTACCGACGAAGGGTGTCTGTCGGTACCGGGGTATTTCGAGGAGGTGGAGAGGGCCGAGAGCATCAAGGTGCGCTTCCTGGACCGTGAAGGGAAAGAGGTTGAGCTCGAGGCCTCTGGTTTGCTCGCGGTCTGTATTCAGCATGAGATGGATCATCTCGATGGCAAACTGTTCGTTGACTACCTGTCCGAGGCTAAACGACAGCGCATTCGCAAGAAGCTTGTCAAAGAACGACGTCAGCAGGTTGCAGACGTAGTCTAGGTCGTCGGCATTTGAATAATCCCCGCATAGTATTTGCCGGTACGCCGGAGTTCGCGCTCGCGTCGTTGACAGCACTGGTCGATGCCGGGCAGGCACCTGTCGCCGTTTATACGCAGCCGGACAGACCCGCCGGGCGCGGCAGGCGGCTGACCGCAAGTCCGGTTAAGCGCTATGCCGAAGAATGTGGCATCAGGCTTCTGCAACCGGAGACGCTGCGTGACGATGCCGCCGCCACGGAGCTCGCATCATTGCAGCCCGACCTGATGATCGTTGCAGCCTACGGATTGCTGTTGCCACAGAACATTCTGGATACGCCGCAGCATGGCTGCCTCAATGTCCACGCGTCCTTGTTGCCGCGTTGGCGAGGTGCTGCACCGATACAGGCTGCAATTCTCGCCGCTGATGCGGCCACGGGCGTTAGCCTGATGCGCATGACCGCAGGCCTGGATTGCGGCCCGGTCTTTTCTGAGCGCAGCATCGCTATCGGCGACGGCGAGAGTGCGGGCCAGTTGCACGATCGCCTTGCCGCGATTGGCGCGCGTTTACTGATCGACGATCTGCCGAAGATTCTCAGCGGCGAACTCGTTGCCTTCGAGCAGGATGAGTCCCTGGCGACTTATGCAGGCAAGATCAAAAAACAGGATGCAGAACTGGACTGGACGCTGGCAGCTGAAGACCTGCATCGTCATGTGCGCGCCTACAACCCCGCGCCAGGGGCGTTTTTTCTGTCGAGAGCGGGTGAAGACGAATTGAGAGTCAAGGTCTGGCAGGCAGAAGTGATTACCGGCATCGACGCCACGGCGGGTTCGTTTGTGCAATACGATAATGAGGCGATTATCGTTGCCTGCGCGCGTGACGGCCTGAGACTGACGGTATTGCAATTGCCCGGCAAGCGACGTGTGTCCGCGCGCGAGTTTGTCGCCCAGATCGATTTGTCGCGGTGAAGTCGTCCGGGGCGAAGGTGCGGGCAGTTGCTGCCGAACTGGTCGATGGCGTTGTCAACGACGGGCGTTCACTCGATGCGTCCATCGTAAAGTACGAGTCACGACTTGCTGTCGATGATCGCCCGCTGTTGCGCATGCTGTGTTACGGAAGCCTGCGGCACCACTGGCAGCTTAGGAACTGGGCAGAGCAATTGCTCAGCAAACCACTGCGCAAGCGCGATCGTGTCGTTAATTCACTCATCGCGATTGGTTTGTATCAACTATGCGAGATGAGAATTCCCGACCATGCGGTGGTGTCGGAGACCGTCGAGGCGTCGCGGGCGCTCGGCAGGCCCAAGCTCGCGGGCCTTGTGAACGCGTGTCTGCGGCGCTTTACTCGCGAGCAGATCGCGACTCGCGATGTTAAAGACCCGCAGTCGGAATGGAATCATCCGACGTGGCTGATCGAGGCGATCCGTTCGGACTGGCCCGACGACTGGCAACAGATTCTGCGCGCAAATAACGAGCGGGCACCGATGTGGTTGCGGGCGAATGCCGCAAGAAACTCCGGCGCTGCTTACCTGCAGCGACTTCACGAGGCGGGGGTTGAGGCAAGCGGACTGGCCGGAATCCCGGATGCTGTCCGCCTGCAGAAACCGCAAGCCGTTGACGGCCTGCCCGGTTTTGCTGCCGGCGATGTATCCGTGCAGGACGCCGCTGCCCAGATCGCCGCTCATTGGTTGCTGCAGGACCTGCCGCCCGTGCCGAGCAAAAGCCGCGTGCTGGACGCCTGTGCGGCGCCGGGCGGTAAAACCGGCCATCTGCTGGAACTCGCCGCTGACAGACTCGCGCTGGTGGCCGTGGACAGCGATAAACCGCGAATCTGCGGCATTGAAGACAATCTCGCCCGCATAGGCTGCGATGCAACTATTATTGCTGCCGACGCATCGAATCCAGAAGAATGGTGGGATAGCCTGCCGTTCGAGCGTATTTTGCTGGACGCGCCGTGCTCGGCGACGGGCGTAATCCGACGTCATCCGGACATCAAACTGCTGCGTCGCGAAAGCGATCTGGCAAACCTGGCGACGCTGCAAAAAAGGCTTTTGGATACGCTTTGGGCGTTGCTGGCCCCCGGCGGGACGCTTTTATACGCGACCTGCTCGGTCCTGGCGGCGGAGAATGACGGCGTAGTTGGGCCGTTTCTGAAGGAGCATGACGATGCGCTTGAAAACGATGTGTTGCCAAATTACAACATCCGCGATCTAATGCTGAGGAAGGCGTGTGGTTATCAGATTCTGCCGGGAACGGCGGGACTGGATGGCTTTTACTACGCGGCCTTACAAAAAAAGAAGGTTTCCTGAAGATCAACATGCCCCGAACCACCCCCATCGAATACGTCCAATCGTTGCGCCGCCCTTTGCTGGCGCTGCTTGCCGTGCTGGCGCTTGGCAGTGGCCTTGCGCAGGAAGACGTCGAACGCGAAGGCTATTTCGAGGTTCGCTCTGCGTCGACACGGCCGATAGACGGCGTTCATACACTGGACGCGCGCCTACAGCTCGTCTTGAGTAGCGAGGCACTCGCAGCACTGGAAAGCGGCGTCACTCTGACGATCGAGATGCAAATGCAGGTGATCCGTGTAAAGCGGTACCTGGTTGACAGCGTCGAGGCCGAACTTGCCACCCGCTACGAGCTTGAGTTTCGTCCCTTGAGCCAGCGCTACATCGTTAAGAATCTGAACAGTGGAGATCAGGACTCCTTCGCAACGCTCTACTCCGCGCTAAACAGCCTGGGTCGCATCCAGGGTTTGCCCGTGATTGATGATGCCCTGTTGCTCGCAGACAAGACCTACCGCTTACGTCTGCGGGCGATGCTCAATACACAGCAATACCCTGCGCCGCTACGACTGCTGTTTTTCTGGCGCGGTCAGTGGCAGCTGCAAAGCGAATGGTTCGAATGGTCGTTAGAACGCTAAAGCGCATATTCCTGACCCTGATGGGCGCCGCAGGCGTCGTGCTGGTGCTGGCCGCGCTGTTTCTGTTGACGAAGACCGTACAGCGTTCCGATGACTTCGACCGGCTGCAGGGCATTATTCTGGCAATCAACGTTGCCGGCGGAGTTATCCTGTTTCTCATTCTCATCGGGAATCTCTGGCGGTTGCTGCGCGACTACCGCGAAAATGTCCCCGGTGCAAAACTCAAGGCGCGCATGGTCGGCATGTTCGTCGGTCTCGCCGTACTGCCGCTGATCGTCGTCTTCTACTTTTCGATCCAGTTCATCAATCGTGGTATCGACAGCTGGTTTAACGTGCAGGTAGAGGAAGGGCTCGACAATGCGCTCGCGCTGAGCCGGGCGGCGATCGAATTTCGCAAACGGCAAAACCTCTACGCGACAACGCAAATCGCGCAGAAGCTGACCTCGGTGCCCGACCGCCAGCTGGGGTTCGAGCTCAGCATGCTGCGTCGCGAGAGCGGTGCAAGTGAGGTGACCTTATTCGGTACCAACAACAGCGTTCTTTGGACCAGTACCGACCGCTCAGCTGCCAGTCTGCCGAAGCCGCTGTCGGAAGAAGTCGCATTGCAGATGCGACAGGACCGACCGTTCGTAAGCCTTGAGCTGCTCGGCACCGGGAACGCTGAAATTCGTACAGCCGTGTCATTCACCTATCGTGGCAATCGTTTGCGGCAGACGCGGATTATTCAGGCGCATTTTCCGGTGGAAGAACGACTTGGGAACATGATCAACAGTGTCGAAAATTCCTACTCCGAGTATCAGCAGCTGATCTTCTTTCGCGAAGACTTAAAGGATTTGCTGACGTTGACGCTGACATTCGTGTTGCTGCTCAGCTTGTTGGCGGCAATCTACGGTGCTTTTGTCCTGTCGCGGCGCCTGGTCGCCCCGATACAGGACCTTGTTGCCGGCACACGCGCTGTTGCCATGGGCGATTTCGACACCCGTTTGCCAACGCCGACAAGGGACGAAATCGGTTTTCTAATCAGTTCATTCAACGATATGACGCAGCGACTCGCGACGGCTCGACGTGAAGCGACGCTCAGCCAGGCGCTGGTCGAGGCAGAGCGGACCAACCTTGAGGTGATTCTGGCGCGACTGTCGACCGGTGTTCTTGCCCTGGAATCGGACCTCAGGATACGCACGGCAAATCAGGCCTCGGGTTCGATTCTTGGAGTAACCCTGGAAAACAAGTCCGGGGAATCGATTCGCGATGTGGCCAAAGGGAAGCCGTTGCTTGAGCAGTTCGTCGACGTCGCCTGTGTGCATCTTGACGCTGGCGAAACTGAGTGGCGTGAACAGATCGTGCTGCGCGGTGAGGTCGGCCGACGCGTGCTGACATGCGCCTGTACAACCCTGCCGGGCGACGATGACAGCCCCGCCGGCTACGTCATCGTTTTCGACGACATCACGGCGCTGTTGCAGGCGCAAAGAGATGCAGCATGGGGTGAAGTCGCACGTCGGCTGGCACATGAAATCAAGAATCCGCTGACGCCTATTCAGTTATCGGCGGAGCGCATGCGTCGCAAATACCTCAACACGATGGATGAGGACGAAGCGCAGATTCTTGATCGAGCCACGCACACGATCGTGCAACAGGTCGAGGCCATGAAAGAGATGGTGAACGCATTCAGCGACTATGCACGTGCGCCGGATATGGATATCAGTCGCTTCGACCTCGACAAACTTGCCCATGAGATCGTCGATCTCTACCGCACGCAGGAGAGCGATCTTGAGATCGTTCTGACATCGGACCCGACAATACCGTTGGTCGACGGGGATATGGGGCGCGTTCGGCAGATACTGCACAATCTCATACGCAACGCTGTCGAGGCGCTGGAGGGCACAAACGACGGTCGTATCGACGTCCAGATTGGCGCCGCCGAGTTCGACGGTGTGGACTTCGTGCAGATTCGCGTCGAGGACAACGGGCCGGGCTTTGAAACCGGCTCGATGAGCCAGATTTTCGACCCCTATGTGACCACAAAACCCAAGGGCACCGGTCTCGGTCTTGCCATCGTCAAGAAACTCGTGGAAGAACACATAGGCTCAATCCGCGCCAGAAACCGCAGCGACGGAGGAGCAATGATTAGCATTCGTTTGCCGCTCAATGAAACGGCCAGGGAAATGATGATCGCCAAGGCGCCAGGTCGCGCCGATAAAAGGAGAGAGCAGGCATGAGTAATCCTCACGTACTGGTCGTCGATGACGAAGAAGATATTCGCGCGCTGATCCAGGACATTCTGTCCGACGAAGGCTACGGTGTTACCGTCGCCGCGAACGCCGAAGAGGCGCGAGCCGCCCGACTGAATCGCAAGTTCGACCTTATTCTGCTGGACATATGGATGCCCGACACGGACGGTATTACGCTGCTCAGGGAATGGTCGGATAGCAATGACCTGGGTTGTCCGGTGGTTATCATGTCGGGGCACGGTACGGTCGATACCGCAGTGGAAGCGACACGACTTGGCGCCTTCGATTTTGTTGAGAAGCCGTTGTCGCTGGCGAAACTTCTACGGACGGTGGAGTCGGCTCTGGAGTCAGCCGGGCGGCAATCGCGAGCCGCCAGAAATCTGTTGCCAGCACTGCTGGCGCCGGTTGGCCGCAGCGGCGTCATGCAGGCCCTTCGCGAGCGCGTACAGCAGTACGCCCGCCACGATGGTTTCGTGTTGTTGAGCGGGGAGCCGGGGACCGGCCGCGGTGCTTTCGCACGCTACATGCATGCGCTCAGCCGCCGTTCTGATGAAGCGCTGACAAGCCTGACAGCGGCTTCGGTAACAGAGAGTAATGCCGAAGAGCAGTTGCTGGGTCGCGAAGAAGGCGGTGAGGTTACCGCCGGCGCATTCGAACGCGCAGCGGGCGGCACATTGATTATCGATGAGGTCTCGGATCTCGGTGACAGCGCGCAGAAGATACTTCTGGGCGCCATCGAAGACGGCCAGTTCATGCGGGTCGGCGGATCTTTGCCGGTGAAACTGACGGTACGAATTGTCGCCACGGTTGCTGCCGACTATGAAGTTTCAATCGAGAATGGTCGCCTGCGGCGCGATCTGATTGCGCAGCTCGGTGTCCTGAGTCTTCGGGTTCCACCACTGCGCGAGTACTCCGAAGACGTACCGGAACTGCTGACCTACTACGTCGACAAGCTGGTCGATGCCGAAGGCCTGACGTTTCGACGCTTCAGCGTCGCCGCACAGAACCGGCTGCGAAACTATCCGTGGCCCGACAATGTTCGCGAACTCAAGCATCTTGTCAGGCGGCTGCTGTTGTCGGGCAATGGCGAGGATATCGCGCTCGATGAGGTTGAGGCTGAGATCATGGCGGTTGCGCCGGTCGATGAGCCGCTGGTCAAGCAGGACTTGCTGGCGTTACCGCTGCGCGAAGCGCGCGAACATTTTGAACGCTCTTATCTGCAGCAGCAACTGGTGCTATGCGATGGCAAGGTCGGGCAACTTGCCAAGCGGGTAGGAATGGAGCGCACGCATCTGTACCGCAAGCTGCGCTCGCTCGGCGTCGACTTCAAATCAGTCGGGAGCGACGATTAGGTGGTGGGGCTCAACCGGGGCTCGTTTCGTCGGTAGTACGTCGCCGTCCGGTTCGAAACGCAGACCGGGGTTAGCGAAGTCGTCAATACTCAGGCCGCGGATCAGATTCAGCGCGCGCTGCCTGTCGTCGATGTCGGGCCCCGCGGGACGTAGCTGTACCGTCGACGTTATTTGACCTGAGAGGAAGACACCTGAACCATCGAGTGTCGCCGTCAGAATCGGCGCGACGCCTTTTATACCGGCAACGCTGATGCCGTAGTACGTGGCAAAATTGCCGAGGCTGTAGGCGATCAGGCGCTCCTTATAGCGTTCCATGCCGCGCACAACGTGTGGTCCGTGGCCGATGACAAGGTCGGCGCCGGCGTCGACGGCACCGCGTGCGAACCAGACAACGTCGCCCCGGGGTTCGCCGTAGTATTCTTCTTCCGCAAACGGTATGTGCGTAGCGGCGACACCTTCCGCGCCGCCATGAAATGAGACGACGACGATGTCGTGTTTCGCAGCACGAGCCGCTATCGTCGTAAACGCGTAATCGTAGTCGAGCATCATGTTGGAGTTTTTGGTAACGGCGTAGGCGAGAAAGGCGATGGTAAGACCACCGGCCTCAATGATCGCGAAATCCCCCTCGCGCCCCGAATGAGCGATGCCGAGCGCACCGAGTGCCTCCATGCTGCTGTCGCGACCCTCTTCGCCGAAATCCCGCGCGTGGTTGTTTGCCAGGCTGAGCACGTCGAAACCAGCGTCTTTATAGTGACTTGCGTAACGGGTTGGTGAGCGAAACAGGTAACAGGCCGCCGGATTGCTGCATTTTTTCCCCGGCTCGCCGCCATCGAGGAGTACGCCCTCAAGATTACCGAAACCGATGTCCGCCGCCGAGATGGTCTCGCTGACGCCCGCCAGGAAGCTGGCGCCATCGTCGTCGGGCAGATGGTTCTCCGGGTAGTCCGTGCCTAGCATCATGTCACCAACGGATGCGATGCTGATACGCAACAGAGATTTGTCGGGTTTTGCAGGGACCGCAATCGGTGCCGGTGGCTTGGCGGGCGCTGTTGGCGGCGGCTCCGGTTCCGGGGCAGGCGTCGGTGGCGTTGTCGAACAAGCAGTGATCTGAAACATCGCGCACAGTAACAGCAGTCGTGGGGACCCAGCAGTGATCACTCGCATAGTGTTAACGGGCCCTAGTCACCGAGCCGAATACGCATGACGTCGATTTTTGCGGCTCGCAGGCGGCTGCGGGTTACGTTCAGCTTGTCGAGATCATCGATGGGGCCGATATAGACCCGGTAGAAATCCCGGTTGTTCACCCTGGCACGCTGCACGCGTGATTCGATACCGTGCAGGGCGAGTTCGGCGCGCCGCCGGTCGGCATCGTTATGCGTGGAAAACGATCCGGCCTGCAGCAGGTAAACGCCCGGCTCCTCAACGGCCTGAGGTGTTACCTCCGCGGTGACCTCAGGCTCGTCGTCGATGACCATCTCGAAGGCCGGCAGCATCTCGTAGAAGTCGAAGCGATTCTCCGCCGGCTCTTCCGCCACCGCCTCAGGCGCAGTTGCTGCCTGCTCGCCGTTGTTGTCGATCGTGCTTTGGAGGCTGGCCGGCTCCTGCCTGGCCGGCGCGGGCTCGACCAGCGGCTCGCGATCCTTCACGTATACCGCAAAAGCAACAGACAGACCGATGGCCAGACCGAAGGTCATCCATATCCAGCCGGGGTAGTCGTTTTGCTTCTTACGGTTGCTACGGCTGGTAGAGCGTCTTTTTCTGCGTTTAGCCATTACATTTCTTCCGGCGCTGAAACACCGAGAATTGCCAGACCATTCGCGACAACGATTTTTACGGCAGCGTATAAGGTAAGTCGCGCATCGCGCAGACCGGCATCGTCGCCCAGGACCTTGTCCGCGTTGTAGCTGGAATGAAAATCGGCGACCAGGTCACGCAGGTAATGAACCAGTGTCTGCGGCGCCCGGTTCCTGGCCGCGAGCTCGATAATTTCCGGGTAGCGGCTCATCGCCGACATCAGCGACTTCTCCTGGGGTGTCAGCAACTGACCGAGATTCGCCAGCCCATTCTTCTTATCCAACGGCAGGTCCAGCTCCACCGCCTTGCGAAAAACCCGGGTGATTCGAGCATGCGCGTACTGAATATAAAACACCGGGTTATCGTTCGATTGCGAGGTGGCAACGTCGAGATCGAAGTCGAGGTGCTGGTCGTTCGAGCGCATAACATAGTAGAAACGGGCGGCGTCGTTGCCGACTTCAGCGCACAGCTGTCGCAGGGTGACGAACTGACCGCCGCGAGTGGTCATAGGAATCTTGCTGCCGTCGCGAAAGAGCGATACGAACTGCACGAGTTCGACTTCGAGGTCGTCGCCTTTGTATCCCATTGCCTCGAGCCCGGCTCGAACTCGTGCGGTGTAGCCGTGGTGATCCGCACCGAGAATATCGATGAGATGATCGAAGCCGCGTTCCCGCTTGTCAAAATGATAAGCGATATCCGACGCGAAATAAGTCCTGATACCGTTCTCGCGCACAACGACCCGATCTTTCTCGTCGCCGAACTTCATGGCCGGGAACCAGGTGGCGCCGTCCTTTTTGTATAGCATGCCGCGCTCCTCGAGTACTGCGAGTGCGTCATCGATACGGCCGGATGTTGTCAGACTCTGTTCCGAATACCATTTGTCGAAGGTCACGCCGAACTTCGCCAGGTCGTCTTCGATACCGGCGCGTATAGATTCCAGCGACTGCTGCCGAACCTGTTCGAACCCGTCGTCGCCGTGCAGGCTTTTCGCTTTCGCGATCAGCGCATCGACATAAGGCTCGGCATCCTCTTTCGTTTCCTGGACGGGCAGCCCGTCCAGGACATCCCCCTGTTTTGGCAGCTCAAGTCCACTGACGTCGATTTCGGCGGCGATATCCTGGATGTAGTCACCGCGATAACCAGCCTCGGGGAACGGTATCTCGATACCGCTGGCTTCCAGCCATCGCAGCCAGACGCTGGCGCCAAGAATGTCCATCTGCCGACCCGCGTCATTGACGTAGTATTCGCGATGCACCGGGTACCCGGCCGCTTCCAGCAGGTTGCCGACGGTCGCGCCGTAGGCGGCGAGCCGCCCGTGTCCCACGTGCAGCGGCCCGGTTGGGTTTGCCGAAACGAACTCGAGCAGAATTTTTGGCGCGTCTTTCCTGGCCTGTCGCCCGTAAGCCTGTCCCTGATCGAGGACGGCCCGCAGCTCGGCATGGAAAGCCGACGGGCTTAAATAGAAGTTGATAAACCCGGGCCCGGCAATCTCCACTTTTTCGATCTGCTCGTTACTGCCCACGGCTGCGACAATATCGCCGGCGATATCGCGAGGGTTCCGGCGTGCGGCTTTGGCGAGGCGCATCGCGATGTTGCTGGCGAAATCGCCGTGACTGGCATCGCGGGTACGTTCCACGGTGGTCTCGATAGCGAGGTCAGCGGCTGCGCTGGCCAGTTCGGGGTGTTCGGCGAGTGCGGCTGTAACGAGATTGGCGACAATGTGTTTCATTAAAAGGTCTGGTCAGATCGAGGCGAACCGGCAATTCTACTCACTTATCGGTAGCTGTATAGACCCTCTCAAAAAAGTTCGACGGGGTCGACGTCGATAGACCAGCGAACCTTGCGCGCGGAGGCGTCGTCTTCCAGCAGCGGGCGAAGGCTGCGCAGCGCGCGGTGTAAAGTGGCCCGATCGCTGCTCTGCAGCAACAGCTGTGCGCGATAGCGGCCGGCTCTGCGGGCCATCGGGGCGTCGACCGGTCCGAGGATACGCAACGCATCGCCGGCAGCGTTGCTGAGATGGCGTCGTGCTACATCCAGGAACCGATGGCTGTCCGCTTTTTTGTGTGCCGCAGACCGCAGCAGCGCGAGGCGGGTGAACGGCGGCCAGCGCGTGATCTCCCTTTCGGCAAGCGCCTCAGCGGAGATTCGCCCATAGCCGCCCTCGATCAGGGTTGGCCAGAAAGGGTTTTCTGGATACGCGGTCTGGATCAGGACTTCACCCTGGCGGCTTTCGCGACCGGCGCGTCCTGCCACCTGAACAATCGACTGCGCCATGCGCTCGGCGCTGCGAAAGTCCGTGCCGAACAGGCCCTGATCGGCATTCACGATGCCGACCAGCGTCAGATGCGGAAAATGGTGACCCTTGGACAGCATCTGCGTGCCGACAAGAATATTCGCGTGACCCAGCGTGGCACTCTCCAGCGCCTCGTGCATCGCGCCTTTGAGCTGCGTGCTGTCGCTGTCGATACGGCGGATGACAGCCGCTGGAAACCGCCGCGTCAATGAGTCCTCAAGACGTTCGGTGCCTTCGCCGAGTGGCGTGACGGTTTCACCGCATTCGTCACATTGTTCTCGCAGCGGCCGGCAGGCGCCACAGTGATGGCAGCGCAGCTGCCTGCTGCCTGCGTGCACCGTTAATCTCGAATCGCAACGCTCACAACCAGCAATGTGTCCGCATTGATTGCAGATCAGGGTCGGCGCGAAACCCCGCCGGTTGAGAAAAATCAAAACCTGGCCGTCAGCCAGCAGGTGCTTCTGAATCGCCGCTGCAAGTGACTCGCTGATGCCGTCGACGGACGGAGAGCGGACAGTATCGATCAGCTGCAGTGTTGGCGGCCGGGCCCCGCCGGCACGCGCGGGCAGGACGATGTGCCTGTAAGCTCCGCTGCGGCAGTGTTGCAGCATCTCCAGCGTTGGTGTCGCACTGCCGAGTATGACCGGGATATCGAGTTTTTTCGCTCTGGCGATGGCGAGGTCACGCGCCGAATAACGCAGGCCTTCCTGTTGTTTAAAGGACGGGTCGTGTTCTTCGTCCACGATGATCAGACCCGGGTTTTTCAGCGGCGTAAAAACAGCGGAGCGTGTACCAACGAGTAGCCGTGCCGCGCCCGATCGGGCCGCCCGCCAACTCGCCAGCCGAGCGCTGTTGCTCAGTCCCGAGTGCAGCAGCGCAGGCTGCACGCCCAGCCGCTCGCCGAGGCGCGAAACCAGCTGCGGGGTAAGACCGATCTCCGGAACGAGAATCAGCACCTGCTTGCCGTGCTTGAGAAAGTCCCGAACGCGCTGCAGGTAGACCTCGGTTTTGCCGCTGCCGGTCACGCCGTCCAGCAGGTAGGCGCCAAACCGGTTGCTGTTGCGCAGTGTGCCCAGTGCGGCGTCCTGCTCGGCATTCAGCGTCGGGCCGGCGGCGCCGGCTCCTGACAGTTGCTCGTCGAACTCGTCAGCGCGCTGGCTGAACACGGAGATTGCTCCTTTTTCGGCCAGCCCCTTGGCCGCTCGCCGCCAGTTTGGCAGCATTTCGCTTAGCTGTTCGGCGTCCAGCCCGTCGCCGCCGGCATCGATCAGTGTCTCCAGTAACAACGATTGTTTCGGTGCGCGCCGAGCCAGGGTCGTAGTATCGATTTGCTCGCCGCCAGTCGTGACGACAATTCTCTCGACGGTCGGGTGCAGTGCCTTGCCGTGTCGCAGCAGCGACGGCAGCGCGGCCGCAGCCACCTCTCCAACCGGGTGATGGTAGTAATCGCTGGTAAACCGGATGAGCCAGAGATCTGCTGCGGATAGCAGCGCTTTGCTGTCCAGGAGCTCTCCACAACGCCGGATTTTCGTCGCCGGTACATCGCTGTTCTCGGCATGCGCCATAACCACGCCGACTTCCCGCCGCCGCCCGAATGGCACCCGCACCCGGCTGCCGATGTCGGGCAGCGGAGCCCCGGCGGGCGGCAGATAGTCGAATTCTCGTGACAGCGGTACGTCAACTGCGACTCTCAGTATGGGCTTATCGCTCACGATAAATTTTACATAATCCTTGAAGGGCCGACGGCCACTGTGTCAACTGCGGCGCCACTCGGGCGTTAAACAGGGAGAGACAACTTAGATTACCCCGTGATGGAGTCAAGGGATATGACCGCAGACACTGCAGTTTTTGCGGTATCGTGCACCGTTAAGCCGACAGGAGCACGGACACTGCACAAGGAACGGCAACTCGAGCAGTTTCTAGCCGACGTGGAACGGCGTGCTTTGCGCATTGCCGAAATCGGTGTCCGGGACCGCGACGAGGCGCTGGACCTGGTCCAGGATGCGATGATCAAGCTGGTAAAAAACTACAGTAATCGGCATGAGGGTGAATGGCCGCCGCTGTTTTACCGGATACTGCAAAACGGCGTTCGCGACTGGCACCGGCGGCAGGGGGTTCGAAATCGTGTGATGGTGTGGTTTCAAAAGGCGAAAAAGACAGATGATAGTGACTATGATGTTATTGCAGCGGCGCCCGATCCGGTCGGGCGCTCGCCGGATGAGGAATTGCAGAACTCCGAAGCCATGCAGGATATGGAGTCGGCGGTGCATGATCTGCCAACCCGCCAACGGGAGGCCTTCATGCTGAGAACTTTCGAGGGTCTCGACGTTGCGGCAACCGCTATAGCGATGGGTTGCAGTGAGGGCAGCGTCAAGACGCACTATTCGCGGGCTGTTCACACGCTTCGCGACAGGCTGGGAGAGCACTGGCAATGAAGAAGGAAGAGGCGCAGGCAGAGCAGGCCTTCGTCGAGCGGGCGAAGCAGGCATTCGACCAGTCGGTCGACGGCCTTGATGCTGCGTCGCTGTCCCGGCTCAACCGCGGCCGCCAGGCGGCCCTGGCTAAAATCGAGCGGCCGCGACAGCTCTGGTTGCCGGCGGCGGGTGCCGCCGCTGCAGTCCTGCTGGCGGTCGTTATGCTTCGAGGCCCCGAGGTCGACGTCATCGCCGCGCCCGCCAGCGATCTCGAGATCCTGCTGAGTGAAGACAGCATCGACATGTTCGAAGAACTCGAGTTTTACAGCTGGCTGGACGTGGCGGAACTTGAAGGTGACGGTGACGTTGGCTAGCGGCTGTCTAAACGCGCTCGTCTATGGGGTTTTACTGGGTATACCGGCCGCAGTAGCGGCGGCGGCCGACGATGATGATCGCGAAGCCGCAAAACAACCGCCACCAGAGATGGAGTTCCTGGAATATCTTGGAATGTGGGAAACGTCAGATGAAGAATGGCTGCTGCTCGAGGACGACACGGTGGCCGACAACGAAAAGCGGAGCGATCCCGTGCCAGTGGGTGAAGAATCGACGGAGACAGAAGATGAAAGCTAAACATATCGCCTGCATCGTCTGGCTGCTGCTGGTCAGCTCGGTTTCGATGGCAGAGGACGCAATCACCTGGGACAGCCTGGAGCCGTCGCAGCAGCAGGTTCTGTCAGAATTCTCGGCGGACTGGGACAGCCTGCCGGCGAAACGCCGCGAGCGCCTGGTTCGTGGCGCCGATCGCTGGGTCGGAATGAGCGCAGAACAGCGCGACGAAGCGCAGAACCGGTTTTCGAACTGGCGTCGCCTGTCAGCCGAACGCAAAGAAACGATCCGCGATCGCTACGAAACCTATCGCAGCCTGTCGGCCGACGAGCAACGCCGGATTCGCGAGAACTATCATCGTTTCAAGCAGATGAATCGTGATCGTCGACAGCTGATGCGGGAGCGTTTCCACAAGATGACGCCGGAACAGCGGCAACGCGCCCGGGAGCGTCTGCGGGACAGGCCGAGGCCCGCCAAGCGCGATTAGGCACAAAACAGTTTGCTTTGTGCATGCTGACCGCCTCCGTTAAACTGCCGCAGTCCAAACGGAGGGGTCTATATGAGGATCGGTGTACCGAAGGAAATCCATGCCGGTGAACGACGCGTCGCAACGACGCCGGAGGTCGCCGCACAGCTCATCAAGCTGGGTTTCAGCGTAGCAGTCGAAGAAGATGCCGGCGCTGCGGCGAGTTACTCGAACGACGCCTATCGCGAAGCGGGTTGCGAGATATCCAATGCAAGCAATATCTGGGCGCAGTCCGATCTGATTTTCAAAGTACGGGCGCCCCAGGGCAGTGAGGCAGACGGCCTGCGAGCCGGGCAAACGCTGATCAGCTTTCTGTGGCCGGGACAGAACCCCGAGCTGCTGCAACAGTTGACGGCGAGCGGTGCGACCGTCATGGCGATGGACAGCGTGCCGCGTATTTCGCGCGCACAGAAAATGGACGCACTTAGCTCGATGGCAAACATCGCGGGTTATCGCGCCGTTGTTGAGGCCGCGCAGCACTTCGGCCGCTTTTTTACCGGGCAGATAACGGCGGCTGGCAAGGTAGCGCCAGCGAAAGTCATGGTGATCGGTGCCGGCGTTGCCGGGCTCGCGGCTATCGGTGCCGCCAAGAGCATGGGCGCTATCGTCCGCGCCTTCGATACGCGTCCTGAAGTAAAGGAACAGGTTGAGAGCATGGATGCCGAATTCCTGATGCTCGATTTCGAGGACGACGAGGACGGTGCTGGTGCTGGTGGTTATGCGAAGACGATGAGCAAGGAATTCATCGAAGCTGAGATGGCGCTGTTCGCAGAGCAGGCTAAGGAGGTCGATATCATCATTACGACCGCGCTGATTCCCGGCAAACCGGCCCCCGAACTGATAACGGCCGAGATGGTCCGGTCGATGAAAAACGGCAGCATCATCGTCGATCTTGCCGCCGAGCAGGGCGGCAACTGCGAATTGACCGAGGCAGACAAGGTCGTCAAAGCGAACGGCGTCTCGATTATCGGCTATACCGACCTGCCGAGCCGGCTTGCCGCACAGGCCAGCCAGCTGTATGCGACAAACCTGCGGCATCTGCTGACCGACCTGACCCCGGAAAAAGACGGCAACATCGACGTCAATATGGACGACGAGGTTATTCGCGGCGCGACCGTGTGCAAGGACGGCGAAACGACATGGCCACCGCCGGCGCCGAAACTTTCGGCAGCACCGCCCAAGGCGGAACCGCAAGCGGCGCCGGTACCGGTCGAGGAAAAGCGCTCCGTCGCCGGACCGGTTATAGGAATGATCGCGGGCGGTCTTGCGCTGCTGGGTCTGGGCGCGGTAGCGCCGGAGTCATTCATGGCGCACTTCACCGTGTTCGTGCTGGCCTGCTTCGTCGGCTACATGGTGATCTGGAATGTTTCGCCCGCCCTGCATACGCCGCTGATGAGTGTGACAAACGCGATCTCGAGCATCATTGTTATCGGCGCACTGTTACAAATCAGTTCGGCGGATACGACAATTATGTGGATTGCGGCAGCTACGATCCTGATAACGAGCATCAATATCGCCGGTGGCTTCGCCGTCACGCGACGCATGCTCGAAATGTTCCGTAAGTGAGGTCGAGATGATGAGCGAAGGCATCGTAACCGTGTCGTACATCATTGCGACAATTCTTTTTATCCTGGCACTCGGCGGCCTGTCCAACCAGGAAACGGCACGCCGCGGTAACTGGTACGGCATTATCGGTATGGGCATCGCACTGGTGGCAACTATCGTCGGCGTTGTCGAACGGCACTATGAAATACTGCTGGTGGCCCTGGTGCTCGGCGGTGCGATTGGCGTGCTGTTGGCGCGGCGCGTACAGATGACGCAGATGCCGGAGCTGGTTGCCATCCTGCACAGCCTGGTCGGCCTTGCCGCCGTTGCCGTTGGTTTCGCGAGTTTCATGGACCCCGACAAGCACTACATCGGTGTCGAGTTGACTATTCACAATATCGAAATCTACCTCGGTATCCTGATCGGTGCGGTAACCTTTTCAGGCTCGGTCATCGCGTTCGGGAAATTGTCCGGACGTATCGGCGGTAAACCGCTTACCTTGCCCGCACGCCATTGGTTGAACCTCGGCCTGCTGCTTGCGGCGATCTGGTTCGGACGCGAGTTTGTTTTGCAGGCTGCGGCCGGCGGCGGCATGGAGCCGCTCGTCATCATGACTGTGATCGCCTTGTTGTTCGGCATGCACATGGTGCTGGCGATCGGCGGTGCGGACATGCCGGTCGTTGTATCCATGCTCAACAGTTACTCGGGCTGGGCGGCTTCCGCGACCGGCTTTATGCTGGGCAACGATCTGCTGATCGTCACGGGCGCGCTGGTCGGCTCGAGCGGCGCGATCCTGAGTTACATCATGTGTCGCGCGATGAACCGCAAATTCTTCAGTGTTATCGCCGGCGGTTTTGGCACCGGCGGCGGTACGTCCGTGAGTGCTGACGGCGAAGAGCAGGGTGAGATCGTCGCCATCGACGCGCAGGAGACGGCTGCGTTGCTGGCGGATGCGAAGGAAGTCATGATTATTCCCGGCTACGGAATGGCCGTAGCCCAGGCACAGCACACCGTTTTCGAGATTACGAAGGCCTTGCGAGCGAAAAAGATCAACGTGCGTTTCGGTATCCACCCCGTGGCGGGCCGCATGCCGGGCCACATGAACGTGTTGCTGGCCGAAGCGAGAGTGCCGTATGACATCGTTTTCGAGATGGACGAGATCAACGAGGATTTCCCGGATGTCGATGTGTCGGTCGTTATCGGGGCTAACGATATCGTCAATCCGTCGGCGTTGACCGATCCAAACAGCCCGATTGCGGGAATGCCGGTGCTCGAATGCTGGAAAGGCCGTACTTCGATCGTGCTCAAGCGCAGCATGGCAACCGGCTACGCAGGGGTGCAAAACCCGCTGTTCTTCAAGGAAAACACGCGAATGTTGTTCGGCGATGCGAAAGAAACCCTCGATGAGGTGTTGAAGGCACTCTAAAGTTTGTCATAATCGGAGCGTATCCTTGAGAGGGTGATCATGCTTGCTGGACTCGCATCCGATATTTCGCAACAGGTTTTGAGAACCGACGTTGCAGGAATGCCGCTTGAGTGGATCGACTACCGCGATGCGGTGCGTCTGTATCACTCGGAGCAGGTTGCGTATGACTGCGGCACACTGTTGTACAGTGTCTTCGGCGGGTACAGCTCTCTTGACGGCAACCGCAGTCGCATAGACGTCAACTCGATTATCGCTACACACGGCACCAGCCAGAGCTTGTCGCGAAACCGCGATCAATATGTGCCGCCACTCAATAATCGTACGCTGTTTAAGCGCGATGCCAATCTGTGCCTGTACTGCGGCAACCGTTACATGACCCGCGATCTGACTCGCGATCACATTACGCCGGTATCGCAGGGTGGACGCGACCGCTGGAATAACGTCGCCACGGCTTGCCGCCGCTGCAACAACTATAAGGGCGGACGGACGCCGGAGCAGGCAGCGATGGAATTGATCGCGGTGCCTTTCACGCCAAACTACGCCGAATATATCTATTTAAAAGGACGACGAGTTCTCATCGACCAGATGCAGTACCTGTTGGCGCATATTCCGCGCTCGAGTCCGCTGCATGCGCGACTCAGCGATCATCTCTCCGGCGGAGAGGAGATCGTCGAAGTGCATTTTCACGACTGATGCAGTACCTGATCGATGCGAGCGTGTACGTCTTTCGCGCCTACTACTCCATGCCGGACGACATGGTCGACGACAACGGCAATCCGGTTAACGCGCTGTATGGGTTCTGCCGCTTTATCGGCGACTTTATGGAAAAGGTCACGCCCGAATACGTGGCCGTGATGTTCGACGAAAGCATGACCGAGTCGTTTCGTACCGAAATCTATCCTGACTATAAGGCTAACCGGGACCCCGCTCCGCCGGAGTTGAAACGCCAGTTTGAACAGTGCCGCCGGTTCGTTCGCGCACTCGGCGTCATGGAGCACAGCAGCCCTGCGTACGAAGCCGATGACCTGATTGGCACGCTCGTACACCATGGTCGCCGGCAGGGACGGCCATCGACGATCGTTACCCGCGATAAAGACCTGACACAGTTGCTGACTAAAGACGATGTTTTCTGGGACTTCGCCGGCAAAGGCAAACTTCGCTACGAACAGATACCGGACTCGTTCGGCGTCTGGCCAGAACAGATCGCGGACTTTCTGGCGCTCGCCGGCGATGCGGTCGACAACATCAAAGGCGTCCCGGGCGTCGGCAAAAAGACGGCGACAATGTTGCTGCAGCACTTCACCAGCCTGGACGAGATTTATGCGAACCTGGATAAAGTGCACGAGGTCAATGTGCGCGGTGCGAAAACGCTGGGCGCGAAACTCGATACGCACAAGGAGGATGCCTACCTTGCGCGTCGCCTGACCGCTATCGCCTGCGATGCGCCGATGGAGAACGTCGAGAAGCTGCTGCAGCCGGCGGCACCGAAACTCGGGGACATCAACGCGCTCTATGATGAGGCAGGAATCGGCATGGCGCTGCGGCGTCAGGCCGAGCGTGTTTCCGATATCTATCGTCACTAAGACGGCATGCCGGACTGGCCATCAATCACGCATAAGCTTCGTTCCGCCGGTGTCATTGTGCACGAGAGCGCTCAACCGGCGCCGGTCAGCGGCGGCGACATCAGCGCTGCCTGGAGGCTGGCGGGCACACAGCGCGACCTGTTCATCAAGACCGGGCCGCTGACTGTTGCGGAGATGTTTTCCGCAGAAGCCGAAGGGCTTGCGGCAATCGCAGCGACTCAGACTGTTCGCGTGCCGACCGTCATCGCGGTTGGCGAAACCGGGCGTGACGCCTTCCTGGTGCTCGAGTGGCTGCATTTCGATACCGCCGACGCGACCGTTGAGGCGCGTTTTGGCGAACAACTGGCCAGGCTTCATCAGGTGAGCGAAGACAGTTTCGGCTGGCATCGCGACAATACAGTCGGACTGACACCGCAGCACAACGCGCGGAGTGACGACTGGATAGAGTTCTTTCGGGAGCAGCGCCTGGCGTTCCAGTTGCGCCTTGCTGAGGAAAACGGTTTTTCCGGTGACCTGCAGCGGCGTGGCACGCAGCTCTTGAAACGACTGCCCGTTTACTTCGATGGCGGACAACCCCTGGCGTCACTGCTGCATGGCGATCTCTGGGGTGGCAATTGGGGGTGTTGCGGCGGACAAGCGGTGGTGTTCGACCCGGCGGTGTACTACGGTGACCGGGAGACGGACATTGCCATGACGCGATTGTTCGGAGGCTTCACGAGCGCATTCTATGACGCGTATGAGTCATGCCTGCCA
This sequence comes from Woeseiaceae bacterium, assembly GCA_021773035.1. GTDB lineage: Bacteria > Pseudomonadota > Gammaproteobacteria > Steroidobacterales > Woeseiaceae > UBA1847. The sequence continues at coordinate 24,328 of JAJFKU010000055.1, read as the reverse complement.
ATGTCCGATGGTCATCGCGAGCGCGGTTGCCTGTACCAGTTGTATCATGTCCTGAATCATCTGAACCTGTTCGGCAGCGCTTACCTCGGCAGAGCGATAAGCCTGATGGACGAGGTTCTCTAGGGAGTTATAAATGTCTGCACCCAGAGCACTCATTACCGGTGCTTCTGCCGGGCTCGGCGCCGAATTCGCGCGACAGCTGGCCGCCAGAGGCAAGGACCTGATTCTGGTCGCCCGGCGGCTGCAGCCGCTGCAGGAACTCGCAGAGGAGCTAATATCAGAACACAGGATTGCGGTCGAAATTGTGCAGGCGGACCTGTCTGAAACAACGGCGACGGTGAGGTTGTTCGAGAGCGTGAAATACCTCGATCTCGAGGTTGATTACCTGATCAACAATGCCGGGTCGTTTGGTCCGGATCTTTTGCAGGATCGCGACTGGCCAGCGCAACAGAAGTACATTGAACTGATGATGACGTCGGTCGCCGGTATGTGTCATCACTTCATTCCGGCCATGCAGGAGAGAGGCTTCGGGCGTGTGCTAAACGTTGCCTCGGTTGCCGGTCACGTGTCGCTGGCGGGGGATACCAGTTACGGACCGGCGAAAGCCTATCTGGTTGCCCTGTCGAAGGGGCTGGCCGCGACTACCCGCAGTGCGGATGTCCATGTTCTGGCACTGTGTCCGGGCTTTACGCATACCGACTTTCACGTGTCGGATGAGCTGGCAAGAATGAAGCGCCAGTCGCCATCGTTTATCTGGTACGACGCCGACGTCGTCGTTCGCGAAGGGCTCGAAGCGCTGGAAAAGGGTAAGGCCGTCTACATTTCCGGTCGCCTGTATCGTTTTCTTGTGCCACTGCTTAGAACCCGGCTTGGAGCCTGGGTGATGGGAAGGATGGGGGTTAAACGCGACTACTAGGGCCTGTTGGGGAAGTCCCTCACATCGTCCGATTCTTCAACTTCATATTTCTCACCGAGAAAATCTTCCTCGAACGCGTACAGGGTCGTTCCCTCCGGTGCCTGGATGGCGACGAAAGCGCCCTCGAATCCCGGGAATTTCTCGAACGACAGACCGTTTTGTTCGAGGACGCCCATCAGGCCATGCCGATCCGGGCAGCGAAAACATAACGACGGAGCCTGTAGCGCTATGCTCTCTGACAAGCCCAGCGGTACGCCGTCCGCGGCGAAGCGCATGTGTGTGGTCGGCTCCTCGCGCATCTCCAGTAGTGTCGGCGCGATGGGAGCCCAGAATCGTGCCGCGCGAAGTGCATCACGAACGGGCAGCGTTAACTCAAACCAATGGCCGCAAAGCGAATCGTTTTCAGCTTCGTCGCTGAGGTGGAAAGTACGCGCCTCGAGCATGGCCACCATATGACCGTCTCGATCCGGAAAGCCGAGTTCGTTAAAAGCATCTTCGTCCAGCTGCATGAAGCTGAACTGGAAGCCATGATCGCTCATCGAGCGGGCGTGTTTGGCGATATCCTGCTGCACGAAGGATATCGCGGGCGCGTCGAACACGCGCTCATGCAGCCCGATATTCAGCTCACCGTCGCTGACGACCGCGTATTTATGTGGCCAGACCTCTCCGATCTCCAGTTCGACGAACCCCAGCGTTCTGTAGAAGTGCAGGGACTCGAGAACGTCGGGCGTGCGAACGGAGAACTCCAGAAAATATCCGAGGTTGCTCATACCGTTGCACCCATCGCCCTGGCCCGGGCACGAGTAGCACTGCGCGTAGCGTCGCCGGCTGTATCGCTCCATCCGGCGGTGTGCGCTTCGGCGAGGTCCATCAAAAAACGAACGTGGTGCTCGCCCGCGTTGAGCGCCGGGATGTAACGCAGTTCCCCGCCGCCGGACGCTGTAAAGAACTCAGCGTTTTGCATTGCGATTTCCTCCAGCGTTTCAAGGCAGTCCACGGAAAATCCGGGGCAAACGACCTCAAGACTGGACAGCCCCTCAGCGCCGAGCACGGTAACCGTCTCGTCGGTGTACGGCGTCAGCCACTGTTCACGGCCGACGCGCGACTGAAAGGAAATGAGCCAGTCGTCAGGCTGCAACTCAAGTTCCTCGACGAGGAGTCGGGCCGTTTTCTGGCATTGGCAGTGATACGGGTCTCCGTTAAGCAGAGTGCTGGTCGGTACGCCGTGGAAGGACATCAACAGTTTCTCTGCACGTCCGTGTGTAGCCCAATATGCACGAATATCTTCCGCGAGCGCGCGGATGTAACCCGGCGCGTCGTGATAGTTGTTGATGAATCGCAATTCCGGCAATCGTCGTAGCTTGCCCATTTTCCGATAGACGGCGTCAAAAGCGGCAGCTGTCGTGGTGCCGGAGTATTGTGGATACAGCGGCAGTACCAGAATGCGCTGAACACCGTCGGCCAGCAGCTTGTCGATTGCGTTGGCAACCGATGGTTCGCCGTAGGTCATCGCCAGCTCGACATACAAGCGTTCGCCTGTCTTCGATTTCACCTTGTCCTGCAGTTCATTCGCGATCGCCCTGCAATGAAACATCAGCGGCGAACCCTGCTTCGTCCATATCTTCCGATAGGCGCTTGCCGAACGTCGCGGACGAATCACCAGGATGACCAGGTTGAGGATCAGCCACCACAGTGCCCGTGGGTACTCTACTACTCGCGGGTCAGACAGGAACTGTTTGAGAAAGCGCCGCACGGCGCCCGTTGTCGGCGCGTCCGGCGTACCGAGATTGATAAGCAGTATCCCGGTAGACTCGGGACGCCCGTGTTCGAATTGCGGGGATGACTCGTACGTCGGCATAGTCTCTGAAAGGCCGGTGTCTGACGCGCTCACAGTACTGCAAAGCACCACTGTACGCCAGCGAATGCCGCTATAATCACTTGTCTTGATTGACTTTTATCAGAGTGAATGGCCGATGGAAAGCATGCCAGAGAGTAAACCCGCGGGGCAGCTTCGGTGGACCCTGTTGCGCGATATCGGCGTTTTGCAGTTAAAGCTGATTGTAGACGGACTTCGTGACCTCCTTCTTGTGCCGGCGTCGCTGGTCGCCGGCTTCATTAGTCTGTTGACCGCGAGCGATGGCAAACCCGGATTGCAGTTTTATCATCTGCTCGGATGGGGTAAGCAGACGGAAGTCTGGATTGATCTGTTCGGCGCCTACAAGAACTCTCCGGAGGAGATTGAGCAGCCGCAGGCCTTTAACGATCAGGGGATAGACAATATTGTTGAGCGTTTCGAAGCCTTCGTCGTCGACGAGTACCAGCGCGGCGGTGTCACCGCCCAGGCAAAAGATCGCCTTGATAAGATCCTCGACGCCCTGCAGCGCAGGCGTCGCGATTAGATACGTCTATTTTTGAACGTCGCGACCTGACAGAAGGTCGTCCAGATCAGGTGGAGGATGGTCGGGTCCCATGTGTCCCGATTTCAGCCTTGCGACATAATCCTTGTAAGCTCTCATCGCCTGATGCCCAAAGAGCCAGCAAATGGGGATATTGGCGAACAACATGACCGCGGTTCCGACGCCGGTCATGTTGTCGAGATCGGTGTCCGTTTTGATAATGCCCAGCGTCGCTATGACGATGAGCAGACAATAGACAACCTTATACGGCAGAACGGATTTTTCACCGGCGAGATACACCATGCCCTGTTCACCGTAGTAGCTCCAGGCGATCATCGTCGAAACGGCAAACATCCACGCTGCAATCGAAACCAGCCACTTGCCAAGTCCCGGTGAAACGCTATCGAATGCCTTCGCCGTGAGCGTTGCGCCCACGTAGGTTCGGTAAATGCCGGTATCGACGGTTGTCGGCTCGGATGGGCTCGCAATCGGCACCCAGTTCACGACATACCCGTCGTCGCTCGACACAACTACGCCCTCGATACGATGCAGGCTGTGCCCGGTAGTTTCATTGGCATGCGCTTTAACGACCAGCATTAGCCGGTCGTCATCCGACCAGTCGTCGCCGGGCAACTCGGTCTGCGAGAACTGCCAGCCAGCATCGGTCTGCGCTGCGCTTGGCATTACATCGAGCGGCACGTCAGGTGCCCGGTTCCAGATGCCGGTGGAGAGTATGATCAGGGCGGTGAACGTGCAAACGACAATGGTGTCGATGAAAGGCTCCAGGCCGGCGACGATACCCTCGCGAACCGGTTCGTCGGTTTTTGCGGCCGAGTGGGCGATGGGCGATGAGCCCTGACCTGCTTCGTTCGAGAATGCGGCCCGCTTCAGGCCGAATAGGAATGCCGAAGCCGCGGAGCCACCGATAAAGGCACCGGTTGCTTCCGTCGGAGCGAAGGCCGATTTTACGATGAGCGCGAAAATTCCCGGGATATCGCCGATGTTCAGCGCCAGAACATAGGATCCCGCACCGAGATAAAGCACGACCATAAACGGAACCAGGGTCGCAGTAACTTTACCGATTCGCTGGATACCGCCGATGATAACTGCGCCGACCATTACGGCCAGGACGATGCCGGTGATCCAGCTTGGCACGGAGAAGTATTCCTGCGTCAGTTCGCCGACATTCCATGCCTGAAACATGTTGCCACCGGTGGTTGTTGACGCCAGCAAGGTCACGCAGAAGATAACGCCAATGGTCCGCCCGAGTCGCGGCAATCCGCGACGTTCCAGTGCTTTGTGAGCGACCCACATCGGGCCGCCATGAGGGTTGTCAGGATCGTCGGTATTCCGATACAACATAGACAGGGTGACTTCGGTGAGCTTGATGGACATGCCCAGCAGCCCGATGATCCACATCCAGAAGACGGCCCCCGGGCCGCCCAATGCGATAGCCAGTGCAACACCGCCGATATTGCCGAGACCGACAGTCGCCGACAGCGCTGCCGATAAGGCCTGAAAGTGATTGATGGCACCGGGATCGTTCGGGTCGTCGTAAACACCGCGAACGACCGCCGGACCGTGAGTCAGCGCGCGGTATTGGCAGAACCCGCTCCAGACGGTAAACAGAACACCCGTGCCAACGATCGCGTAGAGCACGTACTCGTGCCAGAGAACGCTGTTAAGCGTCGCAAGTAGCGCGCTGAATTCCGCCATAGATCCCCCCGGATCCTGTTGGTTTTATGCTGCTTCCATGATGGCGGAAACACCCATACCGCCTGCTGTGCAAACGGATATCAGGCCGCGGCCCGAGCCCTTGTCCTGTAGCAGCTTGGCCATCGTCGCGATAATGCGTGCGCCCGTCGCTGCGAAAGGGTGGCCGATTGCGATGCTGCCACCCTTGGTATTCAGCCGGGCAAGGTCGATTGGCCCCATCGGCTCGTTTCGCCCCAGTTTGTTACGGCAAAAGTCTTCCGATTGCCAGGCCTTGAGCGTTGCGATGGTTTGTGCGGCGAAAGCCTCGTGAATTTCATAAAAGTCGAAATCCTGCAGCGTAAGGTTTGCCTGTTTCAGCATATCGGACACGGCATACGCGGGTGCCATTAACAATCCCTCCTCGCTAACAAAGTTAACTGCACTGGATTTCGTGAACGTTAAGTAGGCCATCACGGACAGGTTCTTTTTGCGCGCCCAGTCTTCCGATGCGAGGCAAAGTGCCGCGGCACCGTCCGTCAACGGCGTGCTGTTGCCGGCCGTCATAGTACCTTCGCCGCTCTTATCGAAAACCGGCTTGAGGGTCGATAGTTTTTCGAAGCTCGTATCGCGTCGAATGTTGTTGTCTTCCTCGGCACCCTGAAACGGCACTACCAGATCGTCAAACCACCCTTCATCATAGGCGGCGGCCGCTTTGATGTGACTGGACAGGGCCAGTTGATCCTGGTGTTCACGCTGCACGTCCCACTGCTTCGCCGTGATTTCGGTGCTCTCGCCCATCGACAAGCCGGTGCGCGGTTCTGTAACTCCCGGAAACTCCGGCTTGAAGTGTCTCGGGCGAATCCTGAATATCTGCTTGATGCGGTCCAGCGGTGCGCGCGCCGCGTGGATATCCAGCAGTATCCGGCGATAATCGTCGGGGTATACAACCGGCGCGTCGCTGACGGTGTCGGTACCTCCAGCAAGCCCCGCTTCGATCTGTCCGAGCGCAATCTTGTTGGCGATCATTACCGCGGCTTCGATACTGGTACCGCAAGCCCGCTGCAAATCGACTGCGGGAGTACGTAGTGACAGGCCGGAATCGATGACGCACTCCCTGGCTAGATTCCAGTCTTTGGAGTGTTTGATAACAGCGCCAAGAGCCACTTCACCGAGTGTTTGTCCCTTCAGGTCGAGCTTGTCGACCAGGCCCTCCATGGCGGCAACCATCAGGTCCTGATTCGTGCAGTTGCGATACACCGAGTGCGAGCGGCAAAACGGGATTCGTGACCCGCCAACCACCGCGACGCGTATCGCTCGTCCGTCGTGCAACATACCTGTCTCCGTTCTGAGCGTGACTTGGGGCGCGCGGCGATTTTACACCATTCAAGCAGGCGACCGTAAGTTAAGATGCGCCGATGCAAAATTTCAACGCAGCAGAATACAGGTTGCAGGCAGCAGGCCTGCTACGCCTCGGTGGGCCCTTGGTGGTCAATAACCTGGCGGTTGCCGGTATGCAATTCGCCGATGCAGTCATGGCAGGAAGCCTGGGGGCGAAAGAGTTGGCAGCGGTCGCCGTCGGCGCCAGTTTCTGGTTCCTCGGGTTTTCGCTGTGCCTTGGGATACTGATGGCTATCTCACCGATCGTCTCCCGGCATTTCGGCGCGAAGCGTTTCGACCTGATTGGCCGTTATACGCGGCAGGGACTCTACCTGGCCGCTTTTCTGGGCATACCGATTATATTAATCGGGCAGTTCGCGGCGGCGCCTTTGCTGGAGCGATTCGGCATCGACCCGGAATTCAGAGGCTTGGCGGGAGACTATGTCAGTGCCATTACTCTGGGCGCGCCCGCTATCTTCGCTTTTCTGGCGCTGCGCTTTACCACGGAGGGTGTCGGTCATACGCGCCCGATCATGTACACCTCGGTCTTTGCGCTGGTCTGCAATGTGTTTCTCAACTACGTATTGATGTTCGGGCACTTCGGCGCCCCCGCTCTCGGCGCAGTCGGCTGCGGTTATGCCAGTGCGATAACGATGTGGCTGGTTATGATTGCGCTGTCGGTATACATGATAACGAGCCCCTACTACCGGCGCTTCCAGCTGTTCGCAAAACTCGCGCCGTTACGGTTGTCGGCATTCAGGGAAATCTTCGTACTGGGTGTGCCGATCGCGGTCACTATTACGGCGGAGGCGGGTCTGTTTTCCGCCGTGTCGATACTGATGGGTACGCGGGGCACAGAAATCACGGCCGCGCATCAGATCGCGATCAGTTTCTCGTCGACGACGTTCATGATTCCGCTGGCACTGAGCGCCGCAACGACTATCCGTGTCGGGCAGTTGATCGGCGCCGGTGAATTGCTTAGTGCCAGAATCTGCGGTGCCGTCGGAATTCTGCTGTGTGCAGCGTTCATGACTTTCTCCGCCGCATTTCTGCTGATTTTCCGCGATGCCGTGGTCGGTTTGTACACCAGCGATGTCGCGGTCACCGGGATTGCGATCAGTCTGCTGCTGATGGCCGCACTATTCCAGATTGCCGACGGCATCCAGATAGGTGCCGCAGGCGCATTACGCGGCTACAAGGACACCGGGCTGCCCATGGTCATCAACCTGTTTGCGTTCTGGGTACTCGCGTTTCCGCTCGCCTACCTCGCTGCGATTACCTACAAAGCACCACCAAACTTTGTCTGGGCCGGATTTATCGTCGGCCTCGGCGTTGCGGCGACGCTTCTGACCTGGCGGTATCAGCGACTTTCGAGGGCGGCATTACGGACGGTTTCTTAGTTGTCAGGAATAAGTGTTGTAGCAAGACTCCGGGGTGCATGTTCTCTGACCTCGACGCACTGGCATTTGCGCAGGGTCATCGATCTGGAGGGGTATACCGGAATGGCTCCCTTCGGTCCGCTTTATTTCCGGTATACCCCTCCAGATCGATGCCTCGTGACAGTGGCCGGTGTGTTCGGGGCAGAGCAGATACAGAGTGCTGACCTGATATCAACGCAATACGTGGTAAGCGGGCGGGTGAGAGAGTGCTTACGGGAAATAAAGCGGACCGCCAGGGAGCCATTCCCTGTAAGTACTCTGTCGCCCGCACGCCTGCTCCGACTAAAGTGCGTCGAGGTCAGAGAGCTATCCCGACAAGCAATGATCGACCATTGATGCCGAGCAGGCTCACACGACATTCAAGCCATGTTTTGCAGCAGCTAGCCTTGCCCGAAATCGGGACTGTCACCAGCCAGGTACTCCGCCTCTTCAGCCGTATTCTCACGCTTTAGCAGCTCGTTACGATGCGGAAACCGCCCGAAGCGATCAATGATGTCCTTATGCAGCTCGGCAAACTGCGCAACGGTAAGAAAGGTTTCCCGATATGTCGGTGATACCGCCTCCGCCAGGCGGTCGTATAATTCAACAGACTTGGCCTGCACTTTACGAGACTCGGCGTGCTGCAAAGGCATATAGAAGAAGACTCTTTGAATCGGGGTGAGTCCCTTGTCCTTTCCTTCCATGGCACCTTCGACGCAGAGTTTTAGTGCGAGTCTGTCTTTGGAGAAAGCGTCGGCCGAGTTTCTATGGATGTTGCGGCGGAACTGGTCGATCAGGATGATTAACGCCAGGCGTCCATGCGGCTCGGCGGCCCAGTGATTCAGTTGGCCGGCGCTCGCTGCTTCGACATCGTTCGCGAATTCCTTTTCGATTTCGTGATCGAAAACAGGGTCCTCGCTGAACCACGTATCCATGCGGCGGTCGATTTGCGGCGCCGACAGCTCCTGCTCCCTGAACCAAAAAGACAGGATGGCTTCAATACGCTGCAGATCCTCGTCGGTGATCGACGCGTCCATACTTTCGCTGAGTAGTTTTACGGGCATTTTTACGGTCCGGGTGTTGGAGAGGCCTGTATTGCGTTCAAAAGTGCGAACTGCTTCACACTTATGGGCGAATCGATCGTTTGTGCCTGTCGTTGCAGTAGACTTTAGCAGATGAATCAACCGGTCTCTCACTATTGCCGCTTCGTGCTACCGCGAAACGCTATTGCGAGCGTCGTTTTTTTACTGCTGTGTAGTGCTTGCGGGGAGAAAGTGGGCCCGGAGCAGGAGCTGCGGCAGTGGCTTAGCGATGGGCAGGCGGCTGCAGAGGCGAAACAGCGCAGCCGGCTCGTTGCCATGATTTCGTCCTCGTATGCGGACGTAAATGGCTACCAGCGGTCGCAGATCAGCAACATGCTCAGCGTGTACTTCTTACGTCAGAAGACGGTCAAGCTGCTGACCTCGATCGATGACATTCGCGTGTTCGGCGAAACGGCGGCTGAGATCGACCTGAACGTTGGGATGGCGGGCAGCAACGAGAGTGCACTGGGTTTCAGTGCCAGAGCCTACCGGTTTGAACTGGAACTTGAGCGGGACGGCGACGAGTGGCTGCTGACCTCGGCGCGCTGGGGCTCGCTCGGGGAGACGCTGAACTGACGAGCGCGGGCCGATGATCCGCGCGAGGAGCTTGTTATGAGAGTATCGATCACGATACGAGTGTTGCCCGTACTGTTTGCCTGCGGCCTGTCGGCCTGTGCGTCGCTGCCGGAAAATCCGATCAGTACGCCGCGGGTGACTCTGAATGATGTTCGGGTTATCGGCCTTGGCTTCAAGGGGCAGACGTTTCTGTTGTCTTTCGATGTACAAAATCCAAACCCGTTTCCGTTGCCGGTCCGCGATATCGGCTATGAACTGAAACTGGACGGGCAACGTTTCGCAAGCGGTGAAACCGCGAGTGAGTTCACGGTCCCGGCGGACGGGAACGCAAGTTTTTCGATGAGTGTCGACCTGAACCTGGTGCAGACGTCGCCGCAGTTGTTGTTCGTGATTCGCGACGGCGCCCGGCGGGAAATTCGCTATGAGCTGGAAGGCCGACTCGGCGTCGATATCCCGTTCGCGCCGCCCATCCGATACCGTAGCGACGGTCCGATCCGTCTCGACCCAGGGGCGTTCTAGCACCACGGTTACGCGCGCAACAATCTTTTGGTGTTGCGATATCGTCGTGATAATCGACGATATCGACCCTATTTCGCTTCAATTTCTGTCAAATTGCGATTCTGGCGGCACGAGCCGGATTCCTGTCATATACTTTTTGCTTGATCCGGCCTGTAGGCCGATTCCGTAGTAAAACCTCATTCGGGGAACGCCTTTGCGCGATCCCCGTGGCGTTTATGACTGAGCAAACAGCGAAAACCCTATACAACCCTGAATTCGAGCGTGACAGCTGCGGATTCGGCCTGATCGCAAATCTTGACGATTTACCCAGCCACTGGGTCGTCGAAACGGCGATAGCGGCACTCGCGCGCCTGACCCACAGGGGCGCTGTTGCCGCCGATGGCAAAACCGGCGATGGCTGCGGTCTGTTGCTCAAGTTCCCGACGACGTTTCTGCGCAGCGTCGGCGAGGAGCTCGGTTTCAGTCTGAACCGCCGTTTTGCCGTGGGCAGCGTGTTCTTGAGCCAGGATGAGATCGTCGCAGAGGCTGCACGGCAGGTCATCAATCGAGCCCTGGAAGAAACCGGTATCGCGGTGGCGGGATGGCGGCAGGTGCCGCTCGATCCGGCGGCGTGCGGGGAGCAGGCGTTGCAGACACTGCCGAGGATTGAGCAGGTTTTTGTCAACGCACCGGACGATATGCCGCGCGGCCCCTTCAATCGCCGCCTGTTTCTCGCGCGTCGTCGCGCCGAGAACCGCGTCGCCGATACCGAGACCTATATTGCCAGCCTGTCGTCGGTGACGATCAGCTACAAAGGCATGATCATGCCATCGGCATTGCCGGTCTTCTATCCAGACCTCAGAGATCCCAGGCTGGAATCTTCCGTGTGCGTGTTTCACCAGCGTTTCTCGACCAATACGCTGCCCGAGTGGCGTCTTGCGCAGCCCTTCCGCTTTCTCGCCCACAACGGCGAAATCAATACAATCAGTGGCAATCGCAACTGGGCTCAGGCGCGTGCGAAGAATTTCATATCGGACAAGCTTGACGATATATCCGACCTCAATCCGATTATTTCGCTGACGGGCTCCGATTCGTCAAGCCTCGACAACATGCTCGAAGTCCTGCGTGCCGGCGGCATGGATGTCATCCAGGCAATGCGAATACTGCTGCCGCCGGCCTGGCAGACGGTCGACAGTATCGACCCCGATGTGCGTGCGTTCTACGAGTTTTACGACTGCCAGCTCGAGCCCTGGGACGGCCCGGCAGGAATCGTATTGACGGACGGTCGTTACGCGGCCTGTTGTCTTGATCGTAACGGTTTGCGTCCGGCGCGCTACGTTATCACCAAAGATCGCCACATTACTGTCGCCTCGGAGGTCGGTGTGTACGACTATGACGAAGCAGATGTCGTCAGCAAGGGCCGGCTGGGGCCCGGTGAAATGCTGGCCGTCGATCTCGTCAACGGAACCCTGCTCGATAACGACGATATTCACGACATACTGAAAACGCGCGCACCCTATAAGAAGTGGTTGAAAAAAGGTGTTCGTTACCTGGACTCGCAGCTGGTCGATACGAGAACGGCGGCCGAGCCGATGGATCGGGAAACGCTGGCGAGTTACCAGAAGATGTTCAACTTCTCGCGGGAAGAGATTGGCGAAGTGGTCGCCGTGTTGGCGAAAGCCGAGATGGAGGCGGTCGGTTCAATGGGCGACGACACGCCAATGGCCGTGTTGTCAAAAAAAGTACGCTCGCCGTTCGACTATTTCAGACAACAGTTCGCGCAGGTGACGAACCCGCCTATCGACCCGCTGCGCGAACGTATCGTAATGTCGTTGCAGACCAATGTTGGCCGCGAATCGAGCCTGTTTGATATCGGTCCGGAGCACGCCGAACAGGTCGTGATTAATTCGCCGGTATTGTCGCAGGCAAAACTGCGCGAACTGCTCGGCCCCGACATGTTCGAGAGCAGCTACGAGTTTATCGATCTGAACGTCGCTGAAAATTTAAGTCTGCCAGACGCGTTGAAGGCGCTCTGTGCGCTGGCGGAGCAGGCAGTGCGTAGCGGAAAATTTCTGCTGATGCTTAGCGATCGCTACCTGAAGCCCGGCAAGCTTCCGGTACACGCACTGCTCGCGACCGGAGCCGTACATCACCACCTCGTAGCCACCGGCTTGCGATGCGATGCCAATATCATCGTCGAAACCGGCGTCGCGCGCGATCCCCACCACTTCGCCTGCCTGATCGGGTATGGCGCGACCATGGTGTATCCCTACCTTGTTTATCAGTCCCTGCACGATATCGCGCGCCGGGGGAACCTCGCCAAACAGCAACAGCTCGGCCGCAGCTATCGGCGCGGAATTCGCAAAGGCCTGTTCAAGGTCATGTCGAAGATGGGCATCTCCTCTATATCCAGTTATCGCGGTGCGCAGCTGTTCGAAATTGTCGGCCTGGACGAAGACATCGTTCAACATTGTTTCCGCGGCACAATCTCTCGTATTCGCGGCGCCAACTTCGATGACTTGTGGGGCGATCAGAAACAACTCGCGGCGCTTGCCTGGGATGCACGTCAGCCGATCGCGCAGGGTGGTTTGTACAAGTACGTGCACGGCGGCGAGTACCATTGCTACAACCCCGACGTCATCGCGACCTTACAGGCGGCGGTTCGAAGCGGTGACTACGAGCGCTATGAGGAGTACTCCAGGCTGGTCAACGAGCGGCCCGTCGCGACGCTTCGCGACCTGATGGTCGTCAAACCCGCGGGACCCGCGGTGCCGCTTGAAGAGGTACAACCGGTCGAAGAAATCCTGATGCGTTTCGACAGCGCCGGTATGTCGCTGGGCGCCTTGTCGCCCGAGGCGCACGAAGCGCTGGCGATTGCGATGAATCGTATCGGCGCACGCTCAAACTCAGGAGAAGGCGGTGAGGATCCGTCGCGCTACGGTAGTGAGCGGCGTTCGAAGATCAAGCAGGTCGCCTCGGGGCGTTTCGGCGTGACCGCCGAGTATCTGGTGAGCGCAGAGGTCATCCAGATCAAGATCGCACAAGGGGCGAAACCCGGCGAGGGCGGGCAACTGCCCGGCCACAAAGTTAACGAGATGATTGCGAAGTTGCGCTACGCCAAGCCCGGTGTCGGGCTTATCTCGCCACCTCCACACCACGATATTTACTCTATCGAAGATCTCGCGCAGTTGATATTCGACCTGAAGCAGGTCAATCCGGAGGCGCTGGTATCGGTGAAGCTGGTGGCGGAGCCGGGCGTAGGCACGATTGCGGCCGGCGTTGTTAAAGCGTATGCCGATCTGATTACGGTGTCTGGCTATGACGGTGGTACGGGCGCGAGTCCCCTGAGTTCGGTCAAGTATGCCGGTAGTCCCTGGGAGCTCGGCTTGTCCGAAACCCACCAGGTACTGAAAAAGCACAACATGCGGCACAAAGTCCGTTTGCAAACCGACGGTGGCCTGAAAACCGGCCTCGATGTCGTCAAGGCCGCGATGCTCGGCGCCGAGAGTTTCGGTTTCGGTACCGGCCCGATGGTGGCACTTGGCTGCAAGTACCTGCGTATCTGTCATCTCAATAATTGTGCGACCGGTGTCGCCACGCAGAATAGCGTGTTGCGTAGCGAGTACTTTATCGGACTTCCCGAAATGGTGATTAACTTCTTCACCTTCGTTGGCGAGGAAGTCCGGCGGCTGATGGCAGAGCTCGGCGTGCGTGATATAGAAGAGTTGATCGGGCGCGTCGATCTCTTCGAGTTACAATCCGGCGACACCGATCGCCAGGCTCGGCTCGACCTCAGTCCGCTGATCTCGACTGACGGGCTAAGCGCTGACTCGGCACAGTTTTGTACGGACCTTCGCAACGAACCCTTCGATAAAGGTGAGCTTGCCGAGCAGATGCTGGCTGCGGTGAAGCCGGCCATCGTGGCAGCTGGTGGTGGTCGTTATGAGTTTGCCGTGCAGAACTTCAATCGCTCTATCGGCGCACGGCTGGCCGGTGAAATCGCGCGCCAGCATGGCAATACCGGAATGAGCGAAGCGCCGCTGGACATTCATCTGCGCGGCACGGCCGGGCAGAGTTTTGGTGTCTGGAACGTCGGCGGTCTGAACATGACGCTGGTTGGCGATGCGAACGACTACGTTGGTAAAGGCATGGCAGGCGGGCGCCTCGTCATTCGCCCTCCCGAACGAGCAGAGTACATCGCCCGCGATACCGTCATTGTTGGAAACACCTGCCTCTACGGTGCGACTGGTGGTGAATTGTATGCGGCTGGCCAGGCTGGCGAACGTTTCGCGGTGCGAAACTCGGGTGCGACCTCCGTTATCGAAGGGGCCGGCGACCACTGCTGCGAATACATGACCGACGGTGTCGTCGTCGTATTGGGCCGGACCGGCGTAAATTTCGGTGCCGGAATGACGGGCGGTTTTGCGTACATACTCGATATCGATCGGGATTTCGTGGATCTCTACAATCACGAGTTGATCGATATTCATCGCGTCACGCCGGAGAGCATGGAGGCACATCTGCATCACCTGCGCACACTGATATCGACGCACGTCGCCCATACGCAAAGCGAATGGGGTGCAGCGATACTCGATGACTATCGAACCTTCCTGCCGAAGTTCTGGGTCGTCAAGCCCAAAGCCGCGGAACTTGGCTCGCTGATCGAGTCGCTGAGGCGGGCTGCCTGATGTCAAAACATCCGCTGCAATTTCTTGAAGTACCGCGCCGCGAGCCGGAGAAACAGGCCGTGGAAGAGCGTGTCAAACACTACGGTGAGATCTACGGTCATTACGATGGCGCAAGTGCGGCTGCTCAGGCAGGACGGTGTCTGCAATGCGGCAATCCGTATTGCGAATGGCAGTGCCCGGTACACAATTACATTCCAAACTGGCTGGAGCTGATCGAGGACGGCAAGCTGTTCGAGGCGGCGGAGCTGTCGCATCAAACCAATTCACTACCGGAGATTTGCGGTCGGGTCTGTCCGCAGGACCGGCTCTGCGAGGGCGCCTGTACTCTGCATGACGCCAACGGTGCGGTGAGTATAGGCAGCATTGAGCGTTATATTACCGACGAAGCAGTCGCCCAGGGCTGGCGGCCCGACATGTCCCATGTGAACGATACCGGTAAGTGCGTTGCGATCGTCGGCGCCGGTCCCGCGGGACTGGCTGCATCGGATGTGCTGGCACGTAACGGTGTGCGCTCGGTTGTATACGATGCCTATCCGGAAATCGGCGGTTTGCTGACCTACGGCATTCCGCCTTTCAAGCTCGAGAAACGCATCGTAGAACAGCGGCGGGAGATTCTTGAGGGTATGGGCGTCGAATTCGTTCTCAATACGCGCATTGGCGACGACAAACCGCTACAGGAATTGCTCGATGCATACGATGCGGTTTTTCTCGGCATGGGTACCTACAGCTATGTGAAGGGAGAGTTTTCCGGCGAAAATCTTCCGGGTGTTTTCGAGGCGCTGCCGTACCTGGTGTCGAACGTGTATCGCGAACTCGGCTATGACGAGCCGTCCGTTCCCTACCTGAATCTCGAAGGGCAGCGGGTTGTCGTGCTGGGTGGTGGCGATACGGGCATGGACTGTAATCGTACAGCGATTCGACAGGGAGCCGCGAGTGTCAGTTGCGCTTACCGGCGCGATGAGGAAAACATGCCCGGGTCGAGGCGTGAGGTTGCGAACAGCAAGGAAGAGGGTGTGCAGTTTCTGTTCAACATGCAGCCGCTGGAAATTCTTGGCACGGACAAAGTGGAAGGCGTCAGAGTAGTGAGAACAGAGCTGGGTGCGGCGGGCCCGGATGGCCGTCGCCGACCTGAGGCGGTGGCAGGCAGCGAGGAAGTACTGGCGGCCGACGCGGTTATCGTCGCCTTCGGTTTTCGCCCGGACCCACCGCAGTGGTTCGACGATTTTTCGATCGAAACCCTGCCCAGTGGGCGTGTCCGGGTAGCGACTCACGGCAGCTTTCCGTTTCAGACCACTAACCCGAAGATTTTTGCGGGTGGCGATATGGTGAGGGGCTCCGACCTGGTGGTTACTGCCGTCCATGAGGGCCGTGAGGCGGCAGCGGGAATCGTGCGTTACCTCGAGTCCTGATTCGGTAGCCGTATCTCGAACGTCACACCGTTGTCGACGTTGTCCGCGGCGATAGAACCGCCGTGTCCTTCGGCGATGAGCTTCGCAACGTAAAGTCCCAGACCCAGGTGGCGTGTGTTTTCACCGCTGCGCATCGACACCATTGAGTCGAACATCTGTGTGCGCATGCGCTCAGGAAGCGGCGGACCGGGATTCGTGACGGTGAGAGCCAGTTCTTCATTTCGTCGCTTCAGGCCAACCCGGATCGTGCTGCCGGTCGCGCTGAAGTCGACGGCATTATCAACCAGTTTATCGAGCATCTGAATGAGCAGCTCCGGCGACCCCGTTGCCGCCGCGCTTGCCAGCGAACAGTCGAACTCGAATTTACGCTGCGGGTAAACGTCGCGGTAGGCTTTGATCGTCGATTGCAGTACGGCATGTAAGTCGAAGGATTCGGGCTCGGCGTTCGCCATCAGTTCTTCGACGCGGCTGGCCTCGCTCATTGCGCTGAGAATATGCCGCAGCCGGTCGGCACCTTCGCGGGCGCGCGCCGTATATCCGGCGGACGATTCGTTGAGTGCTTCGTGTTCAAGGTTCTCAAGCGATGACGTAACGATTGCCAGCGGCGTGCGTAGCTCATGCGACAGCTTCGAGGCCAGTGTACGCAGATAGGTGTTGTAGTCACCAAGTTGCCGCAGCACATGCGAGAAGCTTCGGGAGAGGTCGCCTATTTCGTCCTCCGCCAGTGCGCTGGGTAACGACGACTGCAGCGTTTCGGTTTCGAGGGCGTTCTCCGCAGCGATGGACAAATGACGTACACGGCGCGATAACCAGGACGCGTAGCCGAGTAAGCCGCCGGCGGCCAGTATTGTTGCGAGCAGCGTGACGTTGATCAGTCGTGCGAGCCCTTCATTGGTCAGGCTGAGAATGGCGTCGGTGTTCTGTTGCAGAACCAGCGCGCCCAGGATCTGCTGGCCGGCGCTTATCGGGGTGGCGACCGCGACGATCGCCGTACCGCTGTCTTCGCCCCTGAACCAGCCCGCCGTTTCGCGACCCTGCAGTGCGGCACCTACGTAGGGCTCTCGTTCCCGACCGCTGGCAGCGGGTTCCGCTGACGCGGCATCTTTCCCGGACTCAACCAGCAAGTCGTAGATACGCCGGGACCATCCCGTTGTCATCGAGCGATCGCCGATCGCTGCGGACAGGTTCCCGCTGGTCGCTATTCGCCAGCCGGCCGCATCGGTAACGATGATTCGGGTATCGGTCTGTACGAGCGTTTCAGCAATGGCGCGCAACTCCTCCGAGGATTGCACTATCGGCGGCGGCAGTCTGCCACTGAAACTCCGGATACGCGTCGCGGGTTGTGTTGCATCGGTCGTATCGGCAACGACAAAACCGAGGTTTGAGCCGAGCAAGTCTGCAGGAATCCGGGCCTCGATCCTGTAGCCGCCCGGTGTGTCCTGCCAATGAGCTGTAATGGACGGCTCCGCCACCGGCACGTCGCCGCCTTTTTCGTAACTGATGATCGCGCCCGGCGCCTCGGCGGCGAACAGAAACTGCTGTTCAAGATAGGGTGGGCTGCTGCTGATCAGACTGACTCGGTCCGCGTACCGCGGGCCATCGTCGGAGAGCATGGTATTTGCCGTTGTATAGACAATGTTGTGATCGCTGACTTCGACATAGATATAGATCGACGATCCGAACGACGCAATAGCCACGCGAACCGTTCCATCTGTGCCACTCATCGTTGTTAACGACCCGCGTCTGAGCTGCCAATCGTCAACATAGCCGTCAACTCGCGGTGCTTTTGGCAATCTGTGCAGATACAACTGCTCGCCGGCACGCTGCCTGTCGGCAGCCTGCGGAAACTCCTCGGCATACTGCGACATCGTGTTCGCGAGTGCGCGCGCGGTCCCGGTCAGCATCTGTTGTTGTCCGGAGCGCAGCGCGGACTCTGTTTCGCGAATGAATTCGCAACCCGCCCAGGGCAGCACCAGCATTAGCATACTGACGAGGAGTAGCTGACGCTTGAGGTTCATCGCCTGGTGACTATTCGCTGAGCCAGCGGTAACCCATGCCGTAGACGGTTTCGATCGCAGTGAAGTCAGTGTCAATGACGGCGAATTTCCGGCGGATGCGCTTGATGTGAGAGGTAATGGTGTTGTCGTCGAGCACCGCCTGTGCCGCATCCATGAGTTGTTGCCGGTTCTTGACGTGCCCGGGGTATCTTGCCATCGCGTGCACCAGCCAGAACTCGGTGAGCGTCAGGCCGACGGCCTGGTCCTGCCAGTGCACGGTCATGCGTTCGGTATCGATTGCGAGATCGCCGCGCTTGATACTGCTGTCAGCCGTCTGCGGCTTCTGCAGCGCCTCGAGACGGCGAAACAGTGCCGCGATCCGCGCCATGAGGTGCGGCAGGCTAATGTCCTTGGTCAGATAGTCGTCGGCGCCGAGCCGCAAGCCCGATACGGCGTCGAACTCGCTGTCTCGCGCCGTGAGAAAGATGATCGGAAGATCGGATGAACGCGCGCGCAAGTCGCGGCACAGCTCGAACCCGCCCTCAACGTCGTCCTTCAGGTTGACGTCGATGACGACCAGGTCGGGCAGGCGATTGTCAAACGCACTAAGGGCCGGTTCTCTGGCGTCAAAAGCATCGACCGCGTAACCCTCGCGGCGAAACGCCGCCGCATAGTTATCCCGGATCGCTGCCTCGTCTTCAATGATCGCAATACGCTTCGCCACGTTGGACTCCTGTTGGTGTAGCCACAATTTGCCACATTACGCCGGTGCATTGCCACGCCGCTGTCCACACGGCGGCGCAATGCCGGCGCCTAATGAACGTCACGGCAGAGGCACCCGCATGAGCGAGGCTGAAATGCAGCAGACTGAAAACGATACTAAATCATGGTTATGGGTGCTCCTGCTCGTTACCGTTCTTATCTCCGGCCCTGAAGCGGCCAGTGCCGAGGGGCCGACACCGGGCGAAATGCAGTCGGGGAGCCTGCTGCTGCGTATGCAAAACGGCTACTCAACGGCAACCCGGCTCAACACCGACGTCGATATTGACGTCAGCGGACTGGTCGCAAGGGTCAAGGTGCGGCAGGAGTTCCGTAATGCCAGCCAGAACTGGGTCGAAGGTATCTATGTATTTCCGCTGCCGGACAAAGCTGCCGTGGATCGGATGCGGCTACACATCGGCGAGCGCTTCATCGAGGGTGAAATACAGGAAAAGGAGCATGCGAAAAAGACCTACGAACAGGCCAGGCAGGCCGGCAAAAAAGCCAGCCTGGTTGAGCAGCAGCGCGCAAACCTGTTCACGACCTCGGTGGCCAACGTCGCGCCCGGCGAACTGGTGGTTATCGAGATCGAGTACCTGGAAGACATTCGTTACGAAGAAGGCCAGTTCAGCATTCGCTTCCCGATGACGTTGACGCCGCGCTATATCTCCGGCAGTACGTTGCCGGACCGGGTTGGCAGCGGCTGGTCGACGGATACGGACAGGGTCCCGGACGCATCGTCGATTACACCGCCGCAGGTAGCGAGTTCCAGAGCACATCGGCTGTCTCTAACGGCAAACGTCAATGCGGGTGTGCCACTGAAGATCATCGCCAGTCGCTATCACCCGGTGTCTGTCAGCGAAGAAGACGATCGCTATACTGTGTCACTGAGCGCTGGCACCGTCGCGATGGACCACGACTTCGAACTCGTCTGGCGCCCGATGCCGTCGGCGACGCCGCGAGCGATGTCCTTCGTCGAAGCCGTCGATGGCCGGTCATACCATCTGCTGATGGTGATGCCACCGGATCAGGAACTGCTGAGCGCGGACAGCATGCCGAGGGAAACAATTCTCATCATAGATACGTCCGGGTCGATGCACGGTGTTTCGATACAGCAGGCAAAACGCGCAGTACAGCTGGCGCTGCGGGGACTGAAGGCAACGGATCGATTCAACGTGATCGAATTCAACTCAATCACCAGCGCGCTGTTCAAACAGAGTCAGCCGGTAACTGCTGCTTCGATAGCACAGGCCTCGAGTTTCGTTAAGCGGCTACAGGCAAACGGCGGTACCGAAATGCGGCCGGCTCTGTCGTTGGTGCTGGATTCGCCGCCATCTGAAGGCCACCTGCGACAGGTCGTGTTCATCACCGACGGCAGCGTTGGCTACGAAGACGAGTTGTTTTCGATGATCGAGGATCGACTGGGCGGCGCGCGATTGTTTACGGTCGGGATCGGTTCAGCGCCGAACAGCTGGTTTATGCGTAAGGCCGCTGAGGCCGGGCGCGGTTCCTATACCTTTATCAGTGCATTGCACGAAGTCAGGGAAAAGATGGACGGGCTGTTTCGAAAACTCGAGCAACCGCAGGTTACCGATATCGAGGTGCAGTGGCCGAGCAGCGTCGTAGCCGATAGTTTTCCATCGATAGTGCCCGACCTGTATCTGGGCGAGCCGGTGGTCGTCAAAGTTGCCGCGACAGGAAATTTCCGGGGCAGTGATTTCGTGAGGATCAGCGGTAACTCGATCGGCGGCGGCTGGTCCACAAAGGTACCGGTTGCCGGTGCATCGGATAGCCCGGGCGTGGCCGCGCTGTGGGCGCGAGCACACATCGGTGAACTCATGGATACCGAACGGCGTCATGTGCAGCCGGAAGAGATTCGTGCCGCAATCGTCGAAACGGCTCTGGCGCACCACCTCGTCAGCAAGTACACGAGCCTGGTTGCGGTGGACAAAACACCGGCACGCCCGGCGGACGATCCTCTGCTGAGCGAGCAGGTTCCGAACCTGATGCCGTACGGGCAAAGCAGAAATGCGATATTCGGTTTTCCGGCAACCGCGACGAATGCACCGGTGTTACGCCTGTGGGGTCTGCTGTCCTTATTGATCGCATTGTTACTATTCGCGATGCCCCGGCGCGACGCGATAGCGGGCTATGTTCGGGCGCGCTAGAAGGCCACGGTATCTGCTCATGGCCTGTCTCCTGTGTTTTGGTTTCTGGCAGCTCGGCCAGGGCGCATACATCCCGGCAAAGGCGTGGCTGGCTCAGGAACTCATGCAGCGCGCCTGGATTCGTGCCGGGGGCGGTGAGGACAGAGCGACACCATGGCCATGGGCGGATACGTGGCCGGTAGCACGCATAAGCGCGCGATCCGGTGAGATCGACCTCATCGTTCTTGCCGGTGGTTCCGGCCGGACGCTGGCATTCGGACCGGGTCATCTCAGCGCCAGCGCGCTGCCGGGTGAGACCGGTAATGCCGTCATCGCCGGGCATCGCGACACGCATTTTCGGTTTCTCAAAGACGTGAAGCGCGGCGAGCTGTTAAACGTAGAGTCGAGCGCCGGGGTCCGGCACCTTTACAAAGTGACGGACATCGATATCGTCGACTCCCGCAGGGGCAGCCTGCTACTGGACACGCCGGAATCGGTCATCAGTCTCGTGACCTGCTACCCGTTCGACATGCGCGAGGCCGGTGGTCCGCTGCGCTATGTCGTGACGGCCAGAAAGCTGTATTGAGGGGAATGCGAAAAGAGTCTTGATGTTCAGGACCAGACCCTGTATTCGTCTGTCTGAATGGAATCTCCGAAAGCGAAACTCACCGAGGGGCCGGTCGGGCGACACCTCGTTAAGATGACTGTGCCCATGCTTTTGGGCATATCGACCATGATGGCTCAGGGCCTGATCGATGCGTGGTTTCTTGGCAAGGTCGGCGATCGGGCGCTCGCAGCGTTCAGTTTCGGCTTTCCGATTCTGATGATCATCACCAGTGTCGCGATCGGGCTCAGTGCCGGCACGTCCTCTGTCGTTGCGCGTGCTATCGGGGCCGAGGATTACCGGCGCGCGCGCCGCCTTACGACTGACAGCCTGATCCTGTCGTTCCTGATTACCGGCACGCTGGGGCTGATCGGCATACTGACGATCGAGCCGCTGTTCCGGCTGTTGAACGCGCCGCAAGACATGATTCCGATGATCCGGAGTTTCATGACGATTCTCTACAGCGGCATACCGTTCATGGTCGTTGGCATGGTTGCAACGGGCAGCATGCGCGCGACCGGCGATACGCTGTTACCCGGCAAGCTGATGATCGCAGCCGCGTTGCTGAACATCGTGCTGGACCCGATATTCATCTTCGGACTGGGGCCGATACCCGCCATGGGCCTGGACGGTGCAGCCACGGCAGCGCTGTTGGCGAGAGGGGCGATGTTCATCGGTGCCGTGTATTTGTTGGCAAAACGTCTGAAAATGATCAGTTTTAACAGGCCCGATCCGAAAGAGCTTGTGGCGTCGTGGCGCGACATTCTGCATGTCGGGCTGCCGGCCGCCGGAACGAATGCCATCATTCCGGTGGCGGTGGCCGTGATCACGGGGATGATCGGCCGCTACGGACCGGAGGCTGTGGCCGGTTTCGGTGTGGCGAGTCGCATCGAGTCCATGGTGCTGGTTATTTATTATGCGCTGTCGTCGGTAATAGGCCCGTTCGTTGGGCAGAACCTGTCGGCCGGCAAGGAGCGGCGTATCCAGCTGTCATTGCGCCAGTGCGCCATCTTTTGCCTCGGCAGCGGGCTGGTTCTGGCGCTGCTGCTGGCGTTGTTGTCTACAAGCCTGCCCGGCCTGTTCAGCGACAACCCGGACGTGTTGAGGGTGGCAACGCTGTTCTTGTTGATCGCACCGATCAGTTACGGTGCCTACGGGATCGTCATGGTCGTGAACGCGGCGTTCAACGGACTCGGTAAACCTATGCCCGGTGTCTACATTAGCGTTGCGCGAATGATCGGACTGTATGTTCCGTTCGCTTTCATCGGGCAAAGGCTGTTCGATGTGGCCGGTATTTTCGCTGCCTACGCGGTCGCGAACCTGTTGTCCGGATTGTTGGGCTACTTGTGGGCGCGCCGAATGGCGCACCGGCTTTGCGAGAACGTGGCGGCAGACTAGTGCTGGCAGAAAGCGATGACTGGCGTCTGATAAGGTTGGTGGGCCGCCATTTCTGAGAACGGTCGTTCAGGTTTGGCCAGAAGTAGCCGCGCCATGATTTTGCCTCGACGCCCATGCCCTGCGTCGTTGTGCCGCCGGCAGACTTACTGGATCACCCGGCTAATGATCTCGAGAGTATTCTGTTCCGGGTCGGTTACCTGTAGCAAATCAATTCCTAATTTCTCGTCGCCAAATATCCGTCCAGCGTTTAGTCCTTGTTCTTTCAGACATTGCTGCAGGTCGAGAAGGTTCGCGTCCGTAAACACTCCGACTTTCATAACTCCGGCTCGCGGTGCAGGACCAGGCTGGTTCGTATCACCGTTTGATTGAAGCAGGTCGGCCCGGTAAAAAATCTCAATGATGAACTCACCTCTATGCATTAATACACCTGTAGCAATGCCTTCCGGAAAGGAAAATTCCTTCACTATCTCCATGCCAAATAGTCTCTGGTACCAACCGCCCAGTTCGCTGTCTGTGCTTGAATTAAAGGCAATGAACCCTGGTTCAATCTTGACGGAATCAAAGCATTCTCCAGGTTGAGCGTAAACACTCGAGCAAATCAGAACGGAGACCAGGCCCCAGAGGCCTGACGATATCGCACGACCGCAATGAGTTCTCAAAAGCCTGCGCTCAATCTTCTCTTTTCCCGTTGACACCAAGCTCTCTCCGACAGAAGTACGGTTGTTTGCCTTTCCCGACAGATCAGACTATTGGCTAGGCTTTCGCCTGCCTGATCTGATCAATATAAGAGTCCGGGAGACCCAGTTTCTTCGCGACCTTCAATAGCGATTCCGCATAGTCTTTGTTGGTCCCGGTGATTTTGGCACTGGGCAAGTTGTAGCAAGCTGCCTCGACTTGCGTGCCGTCCATGAGTTCGACAGTTACAGTTTCGGGCAGGTAGTCCGCGACGCTATCCTCTGCATACAATTCTGTTGCCTCACCGGGAGCGATATCCATCACGACTCCGTAGGCGCGGCTGTCCAGACGGTGTACTAATGTCGCCCGCTCACCGATGTGCAGTCCGTAGCCGTTTACGAAGCCGACACCTATATTGGTGGGCCTGATTCCCTTCGCCGCAAGCAGTCTCTCGTCCATAAAGAGGCCATAGAAGAAAACTCTCATTACGTAAGCTCCATGAGTGGGTCGAAATTGAGGGTTTCAATCGCTCTAGCGAGAGGCCCCTTTGGATTGCGGTTTCAACCGGTGGACGCAACACATTCATTAAACTTCTCGGCCGGTGAGTAGAATTGTAACGTTTCTCGCGGTCGTTCGTTAAGTCTTCTTGCAACCGCATTGAGTCTGTTCTGATGAACGTTGGAGAGGTCCATT
>JAJFKU010000054.1 GCA_021773035.1 Woeseiaceae bacterium | reverse complement strand
GGTGACCGACCCCTCAGTAAATCTATAGGCACAGAAATTTAAGAAAGGTTGCCATGAATTCAGAACAAAGCCTAAAAATAGAAGGAAACCCGTTGCTTAAAAGACAGGGAACCAAGTGCATTGACACAATTGAGGCGCAATGAAATCTGGAAAACCTCTAGCAGCAAAAGCCAAAGCCAGAAAACCGCCAACGGTTTATGGAAAGAATGGACAGCAGGAAAAAATAGTATTTCAGGCCTATGAGCAAATTATAAAAGGCCACATGCGGGAGAACGTTTTAGAATTTTTGCAGGATGCGTATCAGTTAACAGATGATGAGAGCATAAAAATTTATGATTTAGCCTGGGCCTACCTAAATAAAATAGCAGAAGGGCCAACCATCGTAAAGTTCAATTTCGCAGAGTCGGCGCTATTATTCCTTTATCAAAAAATGGTATCGATTGGTGATTATGCGGGAGCACTTGCAGCAGTCAAGGAATTTTCCAAATTAAATGCACTAAGCGGAATAAAAACAAACCCAGAAAGCGGGCAGAAAAAAACAGTAGACAGCCCTAGGCAGGCCGGGGCTATACATATTACGGATTCTATCTTTAATGACTCATAAAGAGTATGCGGAGCACTTGGGCATAAGTCGCCAAGCGGTTTCAAAACTCGTAAAGTTGGGCAAAATACCAACCGGGAAGGGTGGGATAGATCCTAAAGAGGCAGATAAAGCCCTAGCAGGCATTCATGACCCGGCGCGGGCGCACCTACGGAAAAGCAGGCCAAGGGTTGAGGGCAAACCTCAAAAAAACATTAAGCAACAATCTGATTCAATCACATGGCAGCAAGCGAGGACCAAAAAGGAATATTATCAAGCCGCGTTGGCGAAAATAGAGTTCGAAAAAGCTATTGGTAAATTAGCGGACGCCGAAACCTGGAAAGAAAAGGCCTTTAAAAGTGGCCGGGTTGTTCGGGATGCTATGCAAAATATCCCAGACCGGATAAGCGGAGTGCTTGCAGCAGAGTCAAGCCAAGAGAAGGTGCATAAAATTTTAGAAAAGGAAATCCGCGAAGCACTTGAAACCATCCCATGTTAACTTTCGCAGACCCAGAAAATTATTCTAAGGCCCTATTGCAAGGGCTAAAGCCGGACCCGGTCCAAACAGTGTCAGAATGGGCCGATGAAAATATGAGGCTTCCTTCCTGGGCGTCAGAGTCGGGAAGATGGAGGACAAGCCGAACGCCATACCTTCGAGAAATCATGGATTGCCTATCACCTTCCAATCCCATTCGTGAAGTCAATTTTATGAAATGCGCACAAATAGGGGGAACGGAAACCGGGAAAAATTGGATGGGGTTCACGATCGACCGCGCCCCAACTTCCATGCTAGTGGTCGAGCCAACGGTTGACGTAGCCAGCAAGTTAAGCAAACAAAAAGTTGCACCAATGCTAGAAGAGGTCCCTTGCCTTAAGGGCAAAGTCAGAGATGCCAGATCACGCGATTCTGGGAATACAATTCTCATGAAGGAGTTTCTTGGGGGGATGCTAGTATTTACGGGTGCAAATTCCGGCGTGGGACTACGGTTTATGTCGGCGCAAAACCTTATGCTAGATGAGGTAGACGCCTACCCTTATGATGTGGATGGTGAAGGGTCCCCAGTTGAGGTAGCAAAAAAAAGGACCCTGACCTATGCCCGTTACAAAATTTATAGGCTATCAACCCCTTTATTAAAAAGGACTAGTATCATTGAGCCAGCTTACGAAAATAGCGATCAAAGAATTTATATGGTCCCGTGCCCACATTGCGACCACGGGCAAGAATTAAAATGGTCTGGGCTTACATGGAAAAAGGGAGAACCAGAAAATGCAGTGTACCTATGCAATCAGTGTGAAAAACCTATACCAGAGCACCATAAAACAGTAATGTTAGAACATGGCAGATGGGAAGCACAAAAAGTCATTCGGGAACTAGTCGCAGGCTTCAAAATCAATGCCTTGTATGCGCCATATGGGTGGGTCAATAGCTGGGCTCGATTAGCAATGGATTGGTCCAAAATGGTACACGACAACGACCAGCTTGCTATACAAACGTTTATCAATACGAACCTTGGTGAAACATGGGATGAAGACGGCGGGGAAAAAATCGAACATTCGGACCTATGGGAAAGGCGTGAAATTTATCCAGCACCAGTGCCCGATGATGTGATGTATCTTACGGCTGCCGTTGATGTGCAGGATGATCGGCTAGAAGCCGAGGCCAAAGGCTGGGGGCGTGGCGAGCAAAGCTGGAATATTGAAAAGCAAATATTTTGGGGAAGCCCTGGGATAATGACAAGCGCGGACAGGTCTATGCCTAGTGTGTGGGAACTTTTGGATATTTGGCTTATGAAGCCTTTTGCAAAAATAGATGAAACGTTGATGAAAATATCCATCGTGGTTATTGATTCTGGGGGGCATCATACCAAGGAAGTATATCAGTTTGTGAGGCCTAGGCAGTCAAGGAACGTTTTTGCGGTGAAGGGTTCCAACCAGCCTGGGGGAAATATTATAGCAAGCCATAGCAGGAACAACCTGGGGAGAGTGCTACTGCGCACCATTGGCACCAATGCGGCGAAAGATACTATCTATAGCAGACTTCGCTTGCATTCGCCTGGACCTGGGTATATCCACTGGCCGCAGTTGCCTTGCTATGATGAGGAACATTTCAAGCAGTTAACAGCCGAGGCCAAGGTAGAAAAGAAACATAAGGGTGTAGTAATAGGCTCGTATTACAAAAAAACAAGGGCCAGAAATGAGGCCTTAGACCTTGAAGTAATGAATATGGCCGCACTAGCAATTATGAACCCTCAACTTTATGAATTACCAGCCAGCCAGGTAACGCCAAGTATTAAAAACAATCCAGCAGGCGATCAGCCAGGATGGGTAAGACGAAGAAAGGGATGGATAAAAAGATGAGATTAAAAGAACTAGCCGAAAAGTAGCCATAAATAGAATGATAACTTTAAGGAAGTGGAGAGCGACGCGGATGACAGCATCATTAAAATAGAAATTGATTAATGCTTCCTAAACCCTACTATAATGAAGGCGGGATGACGATTTACCACGGGGATTGCCGGGAGATTTTACCGCACTTGCCAAAGGTGGATTTGGTGTTGACCGATCCGCCGTATGGGATAGAGTTTCGGTCAAACCATAGATTTATTAAGCACGACAAGATTGCAGGCGATGATTGCTTACCACTTGATACGATCCAATATTTAATTGATGAAGCAGCTTGGAATGCAACTTATGTTTTCCATCGGTGGGACCAATTGCCTATGCTCCCAAAGGCTAAAAGCGTCTTGGCTTGGGTAAAGAATAATTGGTCAATGGGCGATTTAGAGCATGAGCATGGGAGGCAATGGGAAGCCTGTAGTTTTTATGCCTTGCCTGGGCATAAGTTTATTGAGCGGATTCCTGATGTACTTTTTGCGAATAAAACTGGTAATGAATTCCATCCAACCGAAAAGCCGGTTATCCTTATGAAAAAGATTCTTGCAGCTAATGTTGGGCACACCATCCTCGACCCCTTCCTGGGAAGCGGCAGCACCTTAAGAGCAGCTAAAGACCTAAGCCGCGAGGCCATTGGCATTGAGATTGAAGAAAAGTACTGTGAAATTGCAGCTAGGCGGTTAGGTCAAGAAGTTTTACCGTTTTAATTATGAAACGATATAATTATGGCAGCAAACTCACAAAATATTTAGAATCATCTGGGACCATTCCTAAACCGGAGGGAAAAATATAAATTGGCATGGGTAAATAAAAACAGGCCAGCGCGGAAGCGTCAACAATTAGTAGCGGAGGACACCACAACGGCTAGTCAATCAATTCCTATAAGCCTTCCTCAAAAAACCCTATTCCGACCCGACGAAGTGGCGAAAATTTGCGTTGTCCATAAGCAAACCGTCTATCGATGGGTCGATGAGGGGCGATTAAAATCTATTCGGCTTCCTGGTGGACATCTTCGTATTCCTTATTCCGCATTCTATTCCTTCCTGACACAAAACCAGTAGCCCCAGTCAACAAACGTATACAACTGTTTGTATAAGTATAGTACTAACTAGCCATATAATGCGCGTATGGCCGTTCCTACCAAGCAAGACATCCTAGATAACGCAAAAACAGCACTCAATAATTTGTGGGTCAATGGTGGCGTGGTAGAGGTACGGCAATCTGATGGGCGTATGGTCAAATACTCAGACCCGAAAGCCTTAACAGATTTGATCGTTCAGTATGAGGGAGAAGTAGCACAAGAAACGGCACTAGCTGGGAACAAACCGGCGCGGACCTATGCCGGATTTGCTAGGAGGCCCAGATAATGCGCGAAGTCCTAAAACCAAAAACCCCTATGGATTGGCTAGATAAAGCAATACAAACAATTTCCCCTTCTTGGGGCCTAAAGCGTATGCAGGCCCGCGCAGCCTCGAACGTGATGGCCCAATTTAACAGAAAAGCACGGCGAACATTTGAGGCTAATTATAGGGGGGCGGAAAAAAATAGGTTACGGGCCGATTGGTTGCCGGGTGGTGGGTCAGCCGACACCGATTTACTGTCAGACCTTCCAACGTTAAGGCATAGATCACGGGATCTGAATAGAAATTCAGCACACGCGGCAGCAATCACGCAAACAGTGTGCGTGAATGTTATTGGATCAGGAATGAAGCCGCAATCTAGGGTTGATCGGGAAACGCTAGGGATTGACGAATCTGATGCGCGTATTTTCGAGCGTCAGGCCGAGAGAGAATGGAAAAGATTTGTCCCATTCGCGGATTCCGGCAATAGAATGGATTTCTGGGAAATCCAGGCGTTAATTCAGCGGCAGATTTTAGAAAATGGAGAGGTGCTAGTCCTACCGATACGGATAAAAGATGAGCCATGGAGGCCTTACAATCTAGCCTTAGAAATTATTGAGGCTGATAGACTTGCAACCCCACCAAGCGGCACAAGCAACGCCAACATTCGGGACGGAGTAGAGTTAGGCGAACGCGGACAGCCTGTTGCCTATTGGATTAGAAAGCAGCATCCAGGAGACACCGGGTTTAGAGTCAAGAAGTCACAAGACTTTATTAGATACCCGGCGAGAAATCCCCTATCAGGGAAGCAAAATATATTCCATCTGTACCACGTCAAGCGGGCCGGACAAAGCAGAGGGGAGCCGTTTTTTGCGCCCGTAATGACAGCCTTTAAGGATTTAGCAGACTATATCGAAGCCACAGAAGTCGCGGCTAGAGTTGCGGCATGTTTCGCCGGGTTTATTACCAAAGAACAACCGTTTGAAGATGTCAATATAAACGCCGATGCAACAAACGCACTAGGCCAGCGGGAGCAAGAATTAGAGCCGGGCATGTTGGAGCGCTTGGCACCAGGCGAAAGCATAACATTTGCCAACCCGCAGAGGGTAGATTCTGCATTCGAGCCGTTTGTTTTGGCTATGCTGCGATCTATTGGGGCGGCGCTAGGCCTTCCCCTTGAACTGGTACTAAAAGATTTTTCCAGAACAAATTATTCTAGTGCTAGGGCGGCGCTATTAGAAGCCAGGAGATTTTTTAAGTATTATCAACAGTGGATGGCGTCAAGGTTATGTCAACCAGTTTGGGAAATGGTGGTAGAGGAAGCATGGTTAAGGGGCCGGATACCCAGTGTCAATATTCTAGGTGATGAGCGGGCGGCATGGATGCAAGCCCGATGGATAGCCCCTGGATGGGGATGGGTTGATCCAAAAAAGGAAATCGAAGCGTCAATGATGGCGGTTGATGGCAATCTTTCGACTTTGGCCGATGAAAACGCGGCGCAGGGGCGGGATTGGGAAGACACCATTGACCAGAGAGCCAGAGAACAGCAAAAAATCAAGGACGCAGGCCTTGTGATGGACGCACCGGAGCCAAGCCAAGCCGTACCAGAACCAGAAGAGGAAGAAACCAATGAAGAAGTCAGAGTCTAAATTTTTTTCTATGGTAAATAAGGGCGAGGGGCGGGGAGAGGTTTTAATCTATGAAAGCATTGGCGCGGGGTTTTTTGAGGAAGGCCTAGCAGCGAAGACGTTCGCAAAAGAGTTAAAAGCATTAGGTGATATTACATCCCTAGACGTGAGAATAAACAGCCCTGGTGGAAGCGTGTTTGAGGGGCAAGCTATTTATAGCCAGATCAAAAATCACAAAGCCAGAAAAACGGTATATGTTGACGGAATTGCGGCTTCTATCGCTTCAGTAATTGCGATGGCGGGGGATGAGATTGTCATGCCAGAAAATTCAATGATGATGATACACGACCCGGCGGGGGCGGTGATGGGGACGCAGGCCGATATGGAGAAAATGGCAGATACATTGGGGAAAATTAGGGAAACTATTGTATCAGTCTATGAAGCAAAAACGGGCCTAGGCAGGGACGCTATAACGAAGCTGATGGCGGAAACAACATGGCTTACCGCAAAAGAGGCCGTTTCAATGGCTTTCGCTGATACCGTAACGCCATCGGTAGAAATTGCGGCATATTTCGACCTTTCTCAGTACGCCAATTCGCCAAAAGTGGTAGCGTCAACGTTCCCGTTCCAGGACCATTTAATATCAACACTTACAACAACCGCAGCGCCGGGAACTTGGTGCAATACGGGTGTATGGCCAAAGTATACGCTGCATAATAACAAAACGGAGGTAGATCCGATGCCAGAAAACGTTGAAATGAAAACCGAGGAAATTATTTCCAAGGCATTTAAGGCCGGGACTCAGGCCGAAGAGGAAAGGGTTAAAAATATTATTGCTTTTCAAAAAGCAAATTTTCCAGAGATGGCCGATTTAGCCCTAAGTGCTATAGAAATGGGCATTAGTCTAGAGGTCGCACAGCAAACAATGAAGGAGCGCCAATTTAAGGCCATTAATGCTAGTGCGCCGGAGTCGGCAGGCGGTGGGAGTGAAGAGGTTGTTACGAGCGAAGAACCAGAAGAAGAAGACGTTTCTATGTTATCCGTCGAGGAACGTGGCGAGAAAACCTGGAATAATGACGCAGCTATTAGAGCGGAATTCGCAGGAAACAAAGCCTCGTATATGGCATTTCTGAAACATTTCGAGGCCGGATCGGTAAAAATAAAAACTGGGAAATAATTTCATTTAAGGGAGGATAATGATGGCAACTTTAACGACAGATACCCCAAGAGATTTTTCCTTGGGAGAATTTAACGATGTGCCAGTTATAGCCTCGGAAATAATTTACGAGGGGGCAGCGGTTGGCATGGTCGAGGCGTCTGGGCACGCACGGCCACTAGTCGGCGGCGACAAATTCGTAGGTATGTGCACCCAGCAAGCCGATAATTCATCGGGCGCGGCTGCGGCTATTAATGTGAGGGTTCTGGCTAGCGGTCAGGCGAGTCTTTCGGTATCGGGTGCAGTGATTACAGACCTTGGCCAGCCAGTGTATGCAACAGACGATAATGTATTTGTTTTCCTTCCAACGGGGGGCACGTTTATTGGGTATGTGGCCAGGTTCGTCAGTGCGGGGGTGGTCATTGTTAAATTTAATACAGAGTGGAAAGACCCATACGGCGGCGGAGTATACGAAACATTGTCAGCAAACAAGACGTTCGATGTTGAAGATACAGGAAAAACATTTTTCATTGATACCGATGCCACTACCACAACGCTCCCGGCAGTGGCCACGCCGGTTTTTTGTAAGGTGGTCAATATTGGGGCCTATGGAACAGTCGCGGTCAATTTATCGCCACAGGCAGCAGACATGATCGAAGGGCCAGACATTACAGCGGCCAACGATAAAGACTTAATCAATACAAAAGCCACAGCGCAGCGCGGAGATTATGCCGTGCTGGGCAATATCGATGCAGATGGGTACATGGTGACTGAGCTAGTCGGAACGTGGGCCAGAGAAGCATAAAAACAAAACCGATGACAAGAGAGGATTAAGACTATGGCAGGACAAGGACTTTCAAGCCGATCAATCATAGGGTCATTTTATGAAACGCTAGAACAATCAACGGGGGCCGGGTGGGCCTCAATGATTGCCATGCCGTTTGATTCGGACCAAGCAAGCGAAGAATATAAGTGGCTTTCAACGTCCCCAGTGGTTCGGGAATGGATTGGCGGGCGCTTGGCTAAGGGTTTGCGTGAGAACGGGATAACCATTACCAACAAAAAGTATGAGTCAACCTTGGAAATTCCAGTTGATTGGATTCGCCGGGACAAAACGGGACAAATACAAGTTCGGATACAGGAAATGGCCGACCGTGTGGCCGCACACTGGGCATCCTTACTGTCAACACTTATCAATAATGGGGCGGGGACCACTTCGGGCCTAGCCTATGACGGACAAATGTTTTTTGATACCGATCATATTGACTATGTTGGCGCAGCAAGTGGAAACCAAAGCAACGATCTTACCTCGTCAGACTATGGTGAGTTAAACGTTGCCACAGCCGACAATCCAACAGCATCGGAAATGGCTGACGTGATAACAAAAGTCGTGCAGCATTTTTATAGTTTAAAGGACGACCAAAACGAGCCAATTAACGAACTGGCCCAAAATTTCATTATTATGGTCCCAGTTGGTATGTGGGGTTCAACGGTTACGGCGGTCAATTCTAATTTATTGAACACGGGATCGGGTGCCAGGGATAACCCATTAAGAGGGTTAGGAATCAATATCACCCCAGTAGCCAATGCAAGATTGACCGGCACGACTACGGTATATGGATTTAGAACGGATGGCCGGACCAAGCCATTCATCCAACAAGAAGAAGAACCACTTACTATCAGCGCGGTTGCGGAGGGTTCTGAGCTAGAATTTGATTCAGACGTTCATCATTATGGGGTTAAAGCCATGCGTAACGTAGGCTACGGAATGTGGCAGCATGGTATTCTAGCAACGTTATCGTAAGGGGAAAACATGAATTTTTATCAATTAAAAGTATCGGCTGTGAATGCTGAAAAAAAGGTGTTCCCGGTAGATGCCGTAATTCAAGCAGGCGTTGACGGATGGCCGAGCTATAGATGTGACCGGCTTGTTATGAGAGGGCAGGCGGTCAAGGTGCAGGATAACCCTAAGCCTGTCCCGGTTGAGCCAGAGCCGGAGATAGCCAAGAAAAAAGACAAGAAAAAGTGGGACACCTAGAACTTGCATCTGCTAGTAGTGTGAAGGCGCAACTAGCAGCCTTTGGGGAGTCAGTATCATACGATCAGCTAGCGGCAGGTATTCCCGTTGTATTTACGGCAATCGTAGAAAGAATGCCAGAAGAATTACTAGAAATGAATGCACTTGCAAGCGAGACAGGGCTAAAAGTAAAGCGGGTTATTTTTGCCCTGAATATTCCAACAGATACAACACTGGCAAATATTACAATTACAAAAAACTCTGATGAGGTTTCTTTCAAAGAAGACCTTGCAGACGCAGCGAATACAGTATTCACGGTAATTACAGACCCGAAAGCCGATGGTGGGTTTCGGCGCGTACTGGTTACGGCATAATGTCAGTTGAATTGGTACTAGAAAATGCAATTGAAGTTCAGCGGGCATTTAAAGAATATCCTGAAATAATGTCAAGATTGATTCGTGATGAACTCAAGCGTGCTGGAAAACGGTTTGAGAAAATAGCGAAGCTTAAAGCCTTGTCAGGAGGGCCGGGAATCATGCTCCCAAAGTCTGGAAAGAATAAAAAGAAGGCCCAAAAAAGACAAATTCTCAGTAGAGTAGGGAAGCTAAGACAGGGAAGTGATTTTGATTTTATCCTTGTCGGTAAAGGGGTAAGGTTTTTGCGGTGGCATCGGGAAGCGGGAAAACAAATTCCAATTGAGGCCTCGTTGCAGGACGCCATAAAAGGCCTTGGTCCTCGGATCGATAGCACGGCAAGCCGAGCATGGAAAATAGCATCTGATAAAAATTTATCAGGGTTTTTTTAAATGGCCGCATCATTGCGCGAACAAATTATGGTGGACGTGAAAACAACCCTAGACGCGATTAGCCAATTGAATGGATACAACAATAATATAGGGTTAGTTACGCGGGCAGTGGGAAACGATATAGCACAAGGCTCGATACCAGTTTTATATATTGAACAGGGCGACGAAATGGCTATGAGTGCGGGGGAGAATAACACCCCTATGAATGTAGTTACTAGGGTGCTCACGGTAAGAGTAGGCATCATTCACAGGCTGGCGGCTGATGTTGTCGCCGATACGGCTTTAAATAGCATACAACAGGACATTTATAAGGCCATGATGGTTGACCACACACGCGGAAGTTTGGCCATTGATACGCTGCCACGAAAGGCAACGGGCGCATTGGAACTGGAAGCGGTGGTGGATGGCGCGTTAAAGCTTATCGAGTTTGATGTGCTATATCGGCACAATTGGCAAGACGAGAGCGTTGCAGCATAAGGAGCGAACAATGGGCATTTATTTGGTCAAAAGAGGTTCAAATATTACCAAGATGGACGGTGTGAAGTATGGGCCGGGGGATGAAATAACCCTCGATGACACCGAATCCCAAGCTATGGCATCAAGCATTGAGCCGATGCCCCACAAGAGAAGGGAACGTAAATTTCATGGACACGGTGGCGAAGAGACAGGACCAGTTGCAGCCGACGACT
This sequence comes from Woeseiaceae bacterium, assembly GCA_021773035.1. Classification (GTDB taxonomy): domain Bacteria; phylum Pseudomonadota; class Gammaproteobacteria; order Steroidobacterales; family Woeseiaceae; genus UBA1847. The sequence continues at coordinate 30,967 of JAJFKU010000054.1, read as the reverse complement.
AAGCCAGGCGTAGAATTACGACTCCATGCCCTTGGGCTAAAAAATAAGAAAAAAGAATTAAAAGAAATTATCATGCACCTTGAGGGAGTTCTCTCTGCCATAGAAAAAATAGATCGTTTATAACGCCACTCATCAGGTCTCACAAATGAAACGGAGCGCGCTATGTCAATTCTTACTAGATTAAAAGTTATTGCGGGTAAAGTAGAAAGCACGAAGGGGACAGCCGAAACCTTAACGGCCTCCGAAGCCACAATGGTTATAAGTCAAGCGAATTATACCCCTGATATTGTTATGGTAGAGCGAGAAATCCTTAGCGCGTCACTTAGTAAATTTTCGGCGCTTTCAGGCACAAAAGCGGGAGCAATTGCAGTACGAACAGAATTAAAAGGCGCGGCTGCGGCAGGGACAGCGCCAAAAATAGGGGAATTTTTGAAAGCGGCGGGATTCTCAGAAACCGTTGTCGCAAGTACTTCTGTTACCTATAACCCCATTTCTACCGGCGTTGAAACTATCACTGTTGGGGAATATTCCGATGATGATGCAAGCACCGGGCTAAGACATCTTATTGCTGGGGCTGCGGCTAGAAGTTGCCGTATTTCAGGGAATGTCGGGGAACCGATGTTTGTTGATATGGAATTTTTCGGCAAATATCAAGATACAACCGATGTTGCGCCATTAGCGCCAACACTTGATACCCTTGCTCCCCCAGTATTATTGGGGGCAACCTTTACGATTGGGGGATATGCAGCCAATATTTCGAATATTACCATTGACTATGCCCCATCGGTAGCCTTGCGGTCTGACATTACCGAGGCCACAGGATGGGATCATGCCTTGATTGTTGATCGAACGCCTACTATATCATTCGATGCCGAGCAGCCGCTAGTCGCCACGTATGATTTTCTAGGGATCATGAAGGCCGCAACGGAAGGGGCCTTAAGCCTGGCCTATGGGTCAGACGCAGGCAATACGATTACGATTACCGCGCCAAAAGTGCAATATACAAGTATTTCAGAGGGTGATCGGAACGGAATAGCTACGTTCCAGGTTGAAGGACGCCTAAACAGAGACAGTTCTGCAGACGATGAACTTGTAATCGCGTTTACCTGATATGAATGAACCAAACACATACAAGCTAGGAGAGAAATTCTTTCACCAAGAAAAGCTTGCGTGGAGGCAGATTAGGGCCTTATTAAGCCAACTAGAGGGCCTTTCTTTTTCATCGGTGGACCCGGTTGGCCTGGTATCCGCACTAGGGGCCAAACTTGGGACAGTGGTTGCTGTCGTCTTAATCCCAGGCATCGAGTCACGCCAAGAGCATATGGACCGTTTAAAAAATACGGAAAAATTCCAAGCACACATCGATGAAATTGAAGATTTATTAGAGCTTGATACGGCGGCGGAGGTGGTACGCGATTTTTTGTCCTTGAACCAAATATCTTATGTGTCGGAAGTGGTAGAGGAAATAAAGAAGAAGTTAGGGATGGAAGACGAGAAGGCAGATTCGGCAACCACGTTGAAAGAATTTGCGCCATTGTCTCAGGAGGCACCCCGGCACACCGCGACAGTATCCTAGATTTAACACCAGAAGAAACCGAACCATATATGGTTATCAGGCAGCGAGAACAATTGATGCAGATGGCCGTGTTGAATTTTTGTGGCGTCAAAGACATCCCCTCTTTTGATTCACTGGGGCTAGTATCTACCAAAAAGAAAAAACTGGGCGAGGCATGTGGAAACCGCAACATTGAAAGATGTAAGCGGTTTTTTAATTTGAATGAAGAGGGGCTAGAAACATTGGCGTGTTCAAAATGTGAAGTAGTGGAGGTTAAGTAATTGGCTAGTATTGTCTCTACGCTGGTGCTCAAGGGCGGTCAATTTATATCAGAAGTTGATAGAGCCGAAAGGCGCGTTCAAAGGCTGCAAGGCAAGCTGCGTGATTTTGGGGCAAAAACGGCAGGGATGGGCGCGGCAATGGCCGCTCCTATTATCCTCTTTGGTAAAAGTGTACTGAATGCGTCAATTGAGTTCGAGTCGGCTTTTGCCGGAATTCGTAAAACAGTTGACGCCACAGAAACCCAATTCAAACAGCTTGAAGAAAATGTTATTAGCCTGTCAAAAACTATTCCAGTTTCAGCCGTTGAATTGTCTAAAATCGGAGAAATAGCAGGCCAATTGGGAGTCGATGGCGTTGAAAATATCACCAAATTTACCGATACGATAGCCCGCATTGCCGTTTCTTCAAACTTAACCACAGACCAGGCCGCATCGGATTTTGCGCGGCTAGCTAACATTATGGGTTTGCCCCTTGACCAAATTGATAGGGTTGGATCTGCGGTTGTGGGTCTTGGTAATAATTTTGCAACGACCGAATCGGAAATTTCAGCATTTGCCTTGCGGTTAGCGGGCGCGGGCAAAACGGTGGGCCTCAGTACTGACGAAGTACTAGGCATCGGCGCGGCGTTAAGTTCTTTGGGGATCAATGCGGAGGCGGGAGGCACAGCCTTTTCAAAGGTCATGATAAAAATTGCCGGGGCGGCGGCAAATGGCGGGGAAGCGGCGGAGGGGCTAGCGTCCGTCATGGGCCTTACGGTTGAACAATTTCAGCGAGTCGTACAAGAAAACCCCGCGCAGGCACTAACGCGATTTGTTGAGTCTTTGGGGGCTGTCCAGGACAGCGGCGGGAATCTTTTGGGGGTGCTGGAAGACCTTGGAATTAAAGAAATCCGCCTGCGTGACGCATTGCTTAGAACGGCAAATGCTGGGGATTTGTTTGGCCGATCCATGGCGCTTAGTAGTGAGGAATTCATAAAAAATACAGCCTTAACCATTGAATCTGAAAAACGATTTGAAACACTCGAAAGCCAGCTAGCCCTAGTCAATAACAAGCTAACGGACGCGGCTATAACCTTGGGAAAAGTTATTGCCCCGGCCATGGCTTCTATCGTGAAGTTTATAGGTCCCGTAATTGATGGATTTACAGATTGGGCCACAGAAAGCCCCAGGCTTGTTGAGGCGCTTGCTGCGGTGGCGGCAGCCGTGGCAGTAGGAGGCACGCTTGCGGTGGGGCTGGGCGGGTTAGCATTTATATTGGGGAGCCTGTCCGTTGCGGGAGGGCCAATTTTTGCCAGCATTGCAGCGGTCGCAGCGCTTGCCGGGGCCTTCACCCTATTAAGGGATGACATAGCCAGTTTTAATGAACGTGGAGGCAATGCGTTTATTGAGTTTGCGCAGGATGTCGGGAGAGTATCGCTTGATATTATAGTGGGGTCCCTGATTGAAGTGGGATCTTGGTTCGAGAAAATCATAGCAATCGGCAGTCATTTTTTTAGTGGGAATGTTTTTTCTGGAACAAGTGGCCTAGAGGAACGCCTAGAAGCAATTACGAAAAAAGCAAAAGAAACAAAAGACGAATTTGCGTTTATGCGTGGTGATGGAGACTTTAAGGGCGCGCCGGACCAAACGGAAGCAGATAAACGCGGTGATTTTAATTCCCAAACACGATTTGAGAACCTGCTAGGCGGATTTCCTCAGACCGTAGGCAAGCCTTTTGAGCTTAAAGCCTTTCCTGGTACGGCACCAACCATTGCCCCTAAAAGAAAAACAGAGTTACCACCAATTGCCCCAAGGGCAATACCAGAAACTACCACGAAGAGTAAAAAAGGCAAAAGTGCTGTTGATGAAGCAAAAGAAGCCGCATTGCAAAGAACTCAGGATTTTCGCGTTCATCAAAAGAACATGGCCGAGGCGCAGGTTAAGCTTGATGAAGAAAAAGCAGCCAGGGCGTTCAAGTCTACGGAAGATATGCGCGTTCATCAAAAGAATATGGCCGAGGCGCAGGCGAAACTTGATGAGGAACGAGCGGCGGCGGCGTTAAAATACACGGAAGATATGCGCGTTCATCAAAAGAATATGGCCGAGGCGCAGGCGAAGCTTGACGAGAAACGAGCAGAAGCGGCGCTTAAGACCACGGAAGATATGCGCGTTCACGAAAAGAACATGGCCGAGGCGCAGGCCAAGCTTGATGAAGAAAAAGCAGCTAAGGCACTCAAGCTGACGGAAGATTTCCGTGTTCATGAAAAGAATATGGCCGAGGCGCAGGCGAAGCTTGATGAAGAAAAAGCAGCTAAGGCACTCAAGCTGACGGAAGATTTCCGCGTTCACGAAAAGAACATGGCCGAGGCGCAAAAAAAGATTGACGATGACCGAGCAACAGCCGCAGAAAAATACACGCAGGCCATGCGGGTGCATTATAAGAACATGGCGGCGGCGCAGCAAAAAATTGATGAGGATGCAAAAAAAAGAAGAGAGGAACAAATAATTTTTGGCGTTAAAGATCGCGCAGGAGATACCCCTTTCGAAAGAGAGGCGCAGCGACATCTGGCCATTGAAAAGAAAGAGAAGGAAAGGGCGCAACGGGACCAGGATAGGCTTGACGCAAAAACGGCCAAGGAACACGCCAAGGCACTAAAACTGAAAAGTAAACAACTCAAAGAATCGGCTAACGACATTATGTTTATGGGCGTTACGGTGCAAGACGATTTGCGGGGCAGTTTCCGCGACCTATTCACAGACCTAGACAGCGGTAAAGGGGTGTTCGATTCACTGGGCAGCGCCTTTGATTCATTCGCAGATAATATAAACCGAAAACTTTTGAATATGTCGGCAGATAAAACGTTTAATATGCTATTTGGCGGCGGTGCGACGATGGCGGGTGGTGGTGGTGGAGTCTTTGACATTTTTACGGGTGGTGGCTTTGGTGGCGGCGGCGGCGGTGGCGGCGGTCTTTTTAGCGGGATAGGGGACCTTTTTTCTTTTGCTAATGGTGGTGTGATGACTAGCAAGGGTCCCGTTAAACTTCGACGTTTTGCGGCGGGCGGGATTGCCAAAGATCCAACCCTAGCAATGTTTGGCGAAGGACGAGGGAGTGAGGCCTTTGTGCCATTGCCCGATGGTCGATCAATCCCTGTCAATATGAAGGGTTCACAGCGCGGGGGAAATAACATTACAGTCAATATTACTACTCAAGATGCAAAGTCTTTCTTCCAGAACAAGGGGCAGGTTGCAGCGGTACTAAATAGGGCCATAGCCAGGGGGGAGAGGCAGCTATAATGGCATTTGATGAAGTGCTTTTTCCTACAAATATCAGTAAAGGATCGAGCGGTGGGCCTAATTGGAATACGGATATTGTGACGGTCAATTCTGGGCACGAAGCCAGAAATCAAAACTGGGCCGATCCTATCCATCGGTATAACGCAGCATTTGGGGTGAGAACGCAATCAGACCTAGAAACACTTATTACATTTTTTTTAGCAAGACAGGGAATGGCGAGGGCCTTTAGGTTTAAAGATTGGACAGATTATTCAGCAGCTAATGAAGTCTTAGTTCTAACGGGAGCACCGACGGCACAGTTAATCAAGACCTATACAAATGGGGGTCAATCGTATGTCAGAAACATAACCAAGCCTATTGCTAGCCCGGCAATGACGATGCGGCGAGCAGCGTCTAGTTTTACAGATTTTACCGTTGACACCGCAACGGGGATTATTACCCTGACGGTTCCAGATATTACGAAAACTATTACAGGAATTACCGCAGCCGATCCAGGGGTTGTGACTACCGATGGGGCACATGGATTTTCGAATGGGGAATTCATTTGGCTGCATTCCGTATTAGGGATGACGGAAGTGAATAATAAACTACAGACTATTGCTAATGTTACAAGCACCACATTTGAAATTGAGGATACAAGCGCGTTCACGGCATATTCCAGCGCAGGCACAGCGGAACAATATATTCAGCCTGCGGGGGATGCACTAGATTGGTCGGGAGATTTTGACGTGCCGACAAGATTTGATACGGACTCACTCCCGGCGACGTGGGAGGCCTTTGAAGTGAATACACCTGACGATATTTCCATAATAGAAGTGCGGGATATTGCATGAAAACTATTGGTGCAAATTTGCAATCCCACTTAGAACAAACGACCACTACGCTATCAATGTGCTGGAAGCTTACCGCGACCGATGGCACGGTAAAGGCGTTCACGTCGCACACACAAGACATTTCTTTTGAAAGCGTCACATATTCAGCGGCGTTAGGGTATACGCCGAGCGCGGTGACAACTAATATCAGTCTCGCAGTCTCAAACATGGAAGTTGAGGGCATTCTATCCCTTTCTGGGTTTGATTATGACGATGTGCTTTACGGAAAATGGAACAATGCAGAGGTTAAGGTATTTCTAGTCAATTGGGGCGACACTTCTCAAGGAGAGGTGAAACTCAGAAAGGGGTGGATCGGAGAAATTGAACTCGGGGAACATGGTTTTACCGGAGAAATCCGAGGACTGACACAAGCTATTTCACAAAATATTGTTGGATTGTATGGCCCTGGGTGCCCGGCTGATCTTGGGGATGATCGGTGCAAGGTGCGTTTAGATCCACCAGTTTGGGAAGCCTCCACACCTTATGCGGAACGTTCGTCTTTTGCTGCCGAGACCGGGAGCGTGGTCAAACCCACGGTAGAAAATGCGCGGCATTTCAAATGCACCACAGCCGGAACGAGTGGAGCCAGCGAACCCACGTGGAACACCACCATAGACGGCACGACCGTTGACGGTACGGCCACATGGACCACCATTCAAGCCCTGACTGTATCGGGAACGATTACCAGCGCCACCAATGATCGGGTATTCTTTGATACCTCCAGGCTCGAAGCCGATGGTTTTTTTGATCAAGGCAAAATCACGTTTACGAGTGGCTTGAATATCGGTCGATCCATGGAAGTGAAATCTTACCTAAACACTGGTGGACAAATAGATCTTGTCATCCCCATGGTTGAAGCCGTGCAAGTCGGGGACGCCTACACTCTCCACGCCGGGTGCTCAAAAGATTTTCAAACGGCTTGCAAAACAAAATTCGACAACACCATAAACTTTAGGGCATTCCCTCATGTGCCACAGACAGGAACCCATAGCATTGTTAACACCTAGGGACGTTGTGAAGGCCGCAAGGCAGTATATAGGGGTGCCCTATAAAAAACAGGGACGAACCCGGCGCGGGCTGGATTGTGTGGGCCTCTTGAAACTAGTGGCGATTGAACTCGGAGAAAACCCACGGGATGAGCGGGGGTATGGTGCAAACATAAGCGGGAAAAAATCGGAAATAATTGTGTCAGAACATTGCGATCTCATACCAAAGGAAAAGAGACAGGCGGGGGATTTAGTGCAATTGCTGATGGGGCTCGACGATCCGCAACACTGGGGGATACTAACGGACACCGGCATGATCCACGCCTACTCGAAAGAGCCGCGTTGCGTGACCGAGCACAGCCTGAATGAAGAATGGATCGGGAAAATTAGAAAAGTGTATCGTCTAAGAGGTATTGCGCAGCTATGAGTTCAGGAATTGGAAAACTCGTAGGAACCGTCGCGGGCAGTGTCATCGGCGGATTTGTAGGGGCTCCGCAACTCGGCGGGTTTATCGGCGGGGCGGTTGGCGGGCAACTCTTCAAGGGCGGTGGGTCCAAGGGCCAGAACATTCAACAGACTGGGCCTAGACTTCAAGACCTGACGGTCCAGACATCGACCTATGGTAACCCGATCCCAATTTTTTGGGGTTCCGTGCGCGCTGCCGGAAACGTCATTTGGTCTACCGATAGGGTTGAAACCAAGCATGTGGAAACTCAGACTAGCGGCGGTGGAGCGGCGAAGGGTGGAGGCCCACCAAAGAGTAGCGCCACCACTACCACCTTTACTTATCACGCCTCGTTTGCGGTGAATTTATGCGAGGGGCCAATCCTTGGCGTAAATAAAATTTGGGCCAACAAGGAACTCGTTTTTGATTCAGAAAATATACCACTCGGCGCAAAAGCGCCAATGGAATTCAGGGTGTATACTGGCACCGAAACACAGATGCCTGACCCATTGATTGAATCGTTTATTGGGGTTGGCGATGTCCCGGCATATCGAGGATATGCTTATGTGGTTCACGACACGCTTCAGCTTGCACCATTCAACAATCAAATCCCTAACTTTACCTATGAAGTCATCACGTCAGGTTCTCAAACGATTGTCAGCACACTGTATTCCATGGACCCGATTGACATGGAGCTTGACCCCGTAACCGGGTTTATCTGGGCTTCAGATCAAACGGCAAACACAGTGGATGTAATAAATCCGGAAACGATGACCGTTATTAAAACGATTGCCCTTGAAGACCAAGTTGCAGGGCTCTCCTACCAGCCAGAATTCACGGTATTAGATGGATCTTCATTCACCACTGTGCCCGCTAGAATGTGGGGGGGGTATCCATTCGTGTCCAGTGGGGGAATATCAAATCAAGCGATTGACGTGAATTCCTACACAGCAGTTTCCCATAACCTATTTAGTGGCAGCAGTTGGCTGGGTGAAGTGTTGATGGATACCAGAATGACGCCGGGGACACTGTTGCAAGAAGAACCAAATATGCTGATTGGTGCTACCAACGGGGGGACCGGGTTTGCGCCAGCCGGAATGCTGACGGATGCGCTTTTGTCCGGGTCGCGCCCATCAATATCTTGGGTGGCGGATTGGGTGGTTGGCGGGGAATATATTTATCTTTTGGACTTCACAGGTAAACTGTTTAAATTAGGGGCGGGGCCTGAATATCCCGTGCTGACATCCATAGATCATTTCAGCGATGATATTAACAATTCCTTGACCTATGACCCGTCTGAACCAGCCCTGTACGCCATTGGCAATTCCGGCAGCGGGACCAATATTCACAAGCTGGACCATGAGACGTTGGCGGTACTATGGGAACGGGACCTTGGCGGCTCAACGACTCGAATAGAATACCACCAGGGCTTGGGCGATATTTGGGCCATGACCTCTGACGCTACAGCGATATTTCACAAGATAGATCCAAGCGATGGGACATCTATCACAAGTTTTGCATCAGATTTTTCTGGAACGAATATTAAACAAATGATCTTATATCCCAATTCTTCTTTTGCGTTTGTGGCTAAAGATGGTGAAGGGATTCGAAAGATTCCCTTAGTCCCTGCCAACACCGCAGGCCTGGTATTATTGCGTGATATTGTCGGCGATTTATTGCAGCGCGGAGGGCTGACAACGGCAGACTATGTGATAGATAATTTAATCGATGTCGTGACCGGATACGCGGTGACAGGTCGAATGTCTATACGTGCGGCCATTGAACCCTTGCAGCAGGCGTTTTATTTCGACCTGCCAGAATCAGACTACACGTTGAAGTCAGTCGTGAGAGGACAAATTCCCAGAACGTTAGGAAAAATCACCGTTGGGTCTTCTTCTGCCAGCAGCAATGCAAACCGGAAAGTGGTCAATCAATATACGATGGACTTCAGCGGAAATGCGAGAAGCCTATTTTTTCATGGAAATGCGGCGCAACCTTCCGACACAATTAAGGGGGTTATTTATTCCGATGTGGCTGGAAGTCCGGCGGCGTACCTGGGAGAAACAGCGGAAAAAGTTGGGATTGATTTAGGGTGGAATGAAATGGAATTTGCCGCGCCGGTTTTCTTGCCAGCCGGAGCATATTGGATCGGCATCCACTTTAAAAATTCTTCCACTATGACGAGGGATTCTGTCACTGGGGCAGACCGATGGAATGCCGATACCTACGCTGACGGCCTTTCTGACCCATTCGACGAAACACAGCCTATCAGTACATCGACTCGGGAAATGTCAATCTATCTGACTATAACCTCTAGTGATACGGTGGCAACGGAGGTCACGATTCCATGGGACGATTTGGCGGCGCGGGTGGCTGGTGCTGAAGCACCAGACGCGGTGAAAATACAACGCACCCAAGAGGTTGAATTACCAAACCATGTTGACGTGACCTATATCGATCAAGCAGCAGAATACAGCCAATCTACCCAAATAGGGCGGAGACTCGTAACCAACAGCTTAGACAAAAATACCCTAGAGGTTCCCATTGTCATGGATGCCGACAAGGCCAAACAAATTGCTGATGTATTGTTACACAATGCCTGGGTGGAACGAGAAACCTATACGTTCACCACAACCAGGAAATATTTAGAACTTGACCCGGCTGATGTCATTACACTCACGACAAAAGCCGATGGCACAACCAAGGCGGTTCGAATCACCAGGATAGATTATCAATTCCCAAACCTTCTAACATTTGAAGCGGTGCCGGAAGACCTGACCATTTATTCATTCTCCAATTCAGGTGTAAGTGATAGCATCGCCACGCAAACCATTGACACCTTGGCAGCAACTAACCTTGTTTTAATGGATGTCCCTATGTTGCGTGACCAAGATAACAATGCCGGGTTTTACGCAGCAGCGGGGGGCTACCTTTCTGGGTGGAGCGCATCGGAACTTTATAGGTCACAAGATCAGGGGCAGTCCTTTGATTTTATGGAGCTTTTCACAGCGGAAGCGACTATAGGTTATGCGTCAACGGCTCTTGCCGATGTGGCAAGCCCATGGACGTGGGATCGTGACAACGTGCTGTATGTAACAGTGCATAGCGGGGATCTTACCTCGTCAACAGAAGACAACGTATTGAACCTGGCCAATGCGGCATTGCTTGGAAATGAGTTGATCCATTTTGTCGATGCTACGGAAACGAGCCAACCCAATGAATATAAATTGACAACGCTACTTCGTGGACGTAGGGGGACAGAGGATCAAACCGCAAGCCATACGGTTGGCGAGCGTTTTGTGCTACTCAATTCCAGCACAGTAAAGAGAATTTTTGATTCAACGGATGATCTTAATGTGTTGAAACTGTATCGGGCGGTATCAATCGGACAGACGTTAGGCCAAGTGCCAAACAAAGGGTTTGTGAATTCCGGCATGGGGTTAGAACCCTACGCGCCGGTACATATTGAAGGCACACGATACAACGGGGATATTACTATTGTCTGGAAAGGTCGGGGGCGGTTATCTGGCGGCTGGCAAGATTCAGTAGATGTCCCGTTATCTGAAGACACCCTTGATTATGAAGTTGATGTGATGACTGGAGCCACGGTGGTTCGAACAATAGCAGGGCTCACGACAGAAACCGTGACATACACGGCGGCGCAACAAGTGACGGACTTTGGAACGGCGCAAGCCTCATTGGATGTTCGCGTGTATCAAAAATCAGCCTTAGTCGGACGCGGAAAAGTGGGAGCGACTACGATATGAGCACGACCACAAGCTTATTGATTAAGCACATTACGCAAAGTCAAAAACAAAAAGAAGTCACGGCGAACGAAGGACTCAATATTCTCGACCAAGCCATTGCCAAAGTGTCCACACATCAGCTAATACAAAATTTAGGCGTCACGACTCAGGAAGCATCGACCTGGACGGCTGGGGCTACAGACAGAAAAGTCGTGCAAAAAATAACCGTTACGGACGACGGGCTACTCACGTCCATTGTAGTATCTTTTGATTCATCTGGCACCGGAGATGCCAAGGGCATCCTATATGCCATTAATGGCCTTGGGGAGCCTGACGCATTCATCGATAGTACGGCAGCCGTCACCAACCCCTCGGCGGGGTGGAATACATTCACCTTTGCCTCTCCCGTGAGTGTCACGCCGGGAGACTACTTAGTAGGCATTATTGCCGACTTTGATTTTGTCCTAGATCGATCAGCCAGCGGCGAAGAAGTCTGGTGGGATGATGACACCTACTCAGATGGCGCAGCAGACCCATGGGGGACACTAAATTTCCAAGCCATACGGCTGAGCATCTATGCCATTTTTTCCCTGCTTGTTAGCAATGTCTGGACCATGAGCGCCAGTCAAATGCGCGATGGGATGCACATCATCGAAGGCGCGCTCACAGCGAATGTCGAAGTGGTAGTACCCGACCGAACCAAACTATATTGCGTGTTTAACAATACCAGCGGGGCATTTACTTTGGACGTGAAGACAGCATCAGGAAACGGAACGAGAATCACGCAAGGTTCAACCGTGTGGCTGTATTGTGATGGGTCAGATGTTGAACCGATCACCAATACTGGAGGCACTAAGAATCCCTAATGGGAACCACGACAATTTTAGAAATCGTAGAGTTCGAAGAGGACGCAACAGATACCGTCAAGTTTTCGTTGTTGAATGATGCCCTGGACGAATTCGAACTCGGGATGGCGGGGAAGTTCCTTGTATCCTTAACAACTGGAACCGTCAGCCTATCATCCACGCAATGCCGAAACAGAATACTTGATGCGTCTGGGGCGCTATCTGGCAACGCGGTGATTGAGTTGCCAGCAAGCCGGGTTGGGTTCTGGGTTATAAAAAACGGTACGACCAATGCGTTTACGGTAGACGTGACACTAAGCGGCGGCGGGGCTGGAACCCGAGTCACACAAAGCACCTGTATTTGGATCTATGCCGATGGCTTGGATGTATACCCAATTCCGAATACTGGCAGTACGAAACTTTAGCATAAGGAATTACACAAGATGAAATTATCTTTCACGGTTTTACTGTTCACGGTTTGCATGATGTCCTTCTTTTTATTCGTAGGGCTTCCATCAACGATGGCCTTACCAACAGCAGAAGGCGGCGTGTTATCGTGGAACCCCTATCCGGCAGACCCAGAAGACGCGGGCTTTTACTTGTATTGGACCCCACGACAACCGGCGACTGAATGCCGGGACCATACGACCTATAGTGATACAAACAGATTCCAATTACCTGATATTACGGCAACGAGCGCAGACATTAGCGTCTTTCTTCCAGGCCAACTCAGAGAACTCTGTTTTGCCCTGACGGTCTATACCACACAAGGGAACGAATCACAGTACGCCACGCGAAAAGCCACAGGGGAGGATTGGCGGTGGACGGGCATGATTGCCCCAACAGAGTTTGAGGCGAACTAATGGCATTGATGCAAAAACGGATAGCCTCATTGCATTTCGGCGCGGAACTATGGGGTGAATTTGATCAGCAAGGTTTTTTCCCAGAAGTCAATGAACTCACGGGGAAGAATGAATTACAGCCGAAACTTCAGCTTGAACGCTGGTGGATTCGTAGTTCACTGCCACAAGTACGGGATGTAAAAGACATTCGCCGGGGCATTGTTCGGGCGAGTCTACCGGAAATACTCAGTGTGGCGGGGAAGCGATTAGAATTAGAAGACAAAAAAGCCCTCATCAAAGAGTATACGCTGACTCGGAGCGAAAAGGATTCACTGCTATTATCCCGAGGCAATAAGTTTGGGGTGCCCCTGGCTTTTCGGGTGGGCTGGGAACGAGAAATACACGGACCACAAAGCCCGACACTTGAGCAAGAGGCCATTAGTGGTATTGCCGCAGGGTCTTCGCATACCGACGATTACGACACTACCCCAACAAGTGGGAATTTATTGGTTGCGTGTTGTGGTGCCTATTCCAGAAATGCTTCGTCAGACAGCCTACAAGTGACTACTTCAGGGTGGACTAATAATATACAAGACGATGGAACAAATGATTTCGGGGCGATGCAATGTATCGCCTCGAAAGATGCAGGAGGGAGTGAACCGACCACAGTGACGATGGATCTTGTGTCATCGTCTTCTCGCAGCATGGTAATGTGGATTGGTGAATATTCCGGCATGGAAGCGGCTTCCTTTGATGTGGCGCAAAGCAATAATGATTATTCAGCAGCGTCAAGTATCTCGACTGGGACGACTGGGACGACAGCCCAGGCCGATGAGCTAGCCCTAGCCATGTTCACAGGCGGTAGAACCGGAAGCCTTGACCCAACAAGCGAGTCCTACGATTCTGGAAGCTATACAGAAGAAGCCACATTTGATGCCCCACTGAATAATGACGTGAGTATCCGCGTGGCCACAAAAATCTTGAGTGCCACAGGGACACAGGAATGCACGGCGTCATGGACGAATAACTGGTTGAACCCGGCGGCGGCGATTGCCACGTTTCAAGCCACGGCGGCGGGCGGCGGAAGCCCTTGGTATGCGTATGCACAGCAATAAGGAGTAAACAAAATGCCTGATATTTGGATTGATGTAGATACGGCGGTGCATTTACCCGTGAACGTCTTGCCACTGATAGACCCGACTGATTTTAAAACGGTGGAGGTGGCCATTGCCTACAATGAAGCGGGCATGAATTTAGCGTGGAATTTTGTGACCACGGCTGGAGTGCAAACCACGACAGCGGTGACGCCGACGACTGCCGGGGTACATGACTGGGTGGAAGAGGGAACAAACGAAGGCATGTATAGCTGCGAAATCCCTGCTAGCGGCGGCACGGTGAGTAATGACACTGAGGGCTTTGGGTGGTGGTCTGGAATGACCACCAATTGCTTGCCGTTTCGGGGTCCGATATGTGGATTTAGGGCGGCGGCGCTAAATAATTCCTTAGTTGATGGTACGACTATTGACGTAAATACTACAGCCGTTGGCGGTACTACCCAGACCGCCGGAGATCTTCAAGCCCTCATTACTACTGTTGATACCGTGGTTGATGGGATTCAAACGGACCTTGATAATGGGACGGATGGACTTGGGGCGATTAAATCTGACACGACGGCTATCCTGGTCGATACAGCAGATATGCAACCGAAGATTGGGACGCCAGCGGCAGACGTGAGCGCGGATATAGCCGCTATGAAAGTTGACACGGAGGCTATCCTGGTCGATACCGGAACAACGCTAGACGCCAGAATTCCAGCGGCTTTGGTCGGTGGGCGAATGGATTCAACGATTGATGGAACAGGCATGGAAACTGGGGCGATGGATGCGCTATTACAAAGACAAATGACAGAAAGTTATGCCGCAGACGGAGCTGCACCAACTGTCGAACAGGCACTAATGGAAATTCTCCAATGCTTGACAGAATTTGCCATCAGCGGCACGACGATTACAGTTAAAAAGAGGGATGGATCAACAACAGCAATGACGTTCACGTTGGACGATGGAACCAACCCAACATCCAGAACACGGGCGACCTAAACATGATTAAATTTATTCTCACTCAAGGGATTGGGTTTACCCCTAGCTCTATAAAATACATGCCAATGCTAGGCTTTTCCCCTGCGGCGGAAACGTTTGGAGTGTGTGGCAATATTACGGCAACCCACGCCGGGACCGGGAGCATAACAGCCGAGCATGATTGTTAGAAAGGTTATGACGCTATGCCACAAATTCTAATTACGGGGACTATCAGAGAGGGCAACACGGCAACCTTAACCTTTACATTTAGGGATAACCTTGATGCGCTAATTACTACGCTCGACACATGCGTTTTAGACTATGATGATAATGCCACGTCACCAACAGCGATAAATTCTCGGGCGTCTATTGATTGCTTGGATAGTGTGACTAATCCTGATTTCGCATTTTCGGCGGGCATTCTAACCTGGAAATTTCGGCCAAACGATGCGAAGGTTAGCTCTGCTTCGGGAAACCTTATTACCATTGCCGCGACGTATAATAATGGGTGGGGTGCGGGAGAAGGGGCCATTAAGGAAAGCTTCACAATTAAAGTTTCAAATTTGCTAAGAGTTACCATTTAATTTTATCTACATGAATAGAACGGGCTAAAGGGGATGAAAATGAACGAAAGCGGATGGCGAACGCTTGTGATTGGGATCGAAACAACGCTACTGCTTTCGTTTGCCACGTTTTGGTTGACGACGGCTCAAAATTATGTCACGAAAGCAGACCTACAATACATGGCTCCCTATGTCCGTGACAAAGAATTAATTGACAAACATATGAATGATTCGGTCACGACATTTACAAAAATCAGTGAAACACTTGAGAAGCAAAATCTAAAATTCGACCTGGAAATTTCGGCGTTAAAAGTTGCACTGGCCAGAATGCAAGGGGGCCGCAGTGATTAACATCCTTACTCATAATGTCAAAGCCGAGTTACTGAAGGATGGTCGGTCTATAAAGCTACTCGCTAGCTACTACTTCACCGACGCCAAGGGCGTTACGTGGGTCGCGCCGAAAGATGCTATCGTTGATGGAGCCTCAATCCCTCGCCCGTTGTGGTCGATTTCTGGCCCTCCCCTCACAGGCAAGTACCGAGATGCCTCGATTGTCCATGATGTCTATTGTGTCTCCCGCGAAGCTCCCTATGAGGATACGCACTATATGTTTTGGGAATTAATGATAGCCAGTGGGGTTGCGAAGTGGAAGGCCCATAAAATGTGGTTCGCCGTGTCAATTGGTGGCCCGCGCTGGGATGCTAACGGAGTTGACCTCGATAAAACACCAGAGGCCTTGGCCTTTGAGAACGATACAGAAGAGTGGTAGGCCTCTATGGACCCCATTACGTGTGCGATTGCGTTTACGTTGACGCTGTGGCCCGTGGATCTCGATCCCGATGCTGAGCATGAAATCAGGATGTATGAGATCAATGAGATTGTGGCCTCTCCACTGTGCATCACGCCGGAAATTAAAGTTGGCGATGATGGTGCCTCCATTCATATCCGCAGACAAAACCGCACCTACTATCAGCAAGTGACCTTCCCCATGCCCACCGGCAACCACGGTGAACCCCTCCTCGGAGAGTTCCGCTACTATTATGAATTCGGCCAACCGGCTGGAAACATTGATGGATTTCCAGAAGACGTGACTGTCTGGGAATCGCCTCACCTGAAGGGGTGAAAAGAGAAATAATTAAATAACTTTAGCTTCGGTGTTAATAAATCATTAAGTCAACAAAAAACTATTGACAAATTAATACCAAGAGTGTACCTTCGTGCTTATGAACTTAAATAAACAAAAGGCGTATTCACGAAAACGGTACAGACCCACCTTCCAGCCCTCTGAACGCTTCACGGTCTACCTTTCTCCTGATCTGATTGCCAAGATTCGCAAACAGGCTGGAGGAAAGAAAACGTTGTCAGCCTACACAGAAGATAAGCTTCGCCAAGTTGTTTAACCAGGAGGCCGCAATGCGCTGTCATCACTGCAATGAACCACTAGTTATCGAAACTCTCCCAGCCCCACGTCAGGACTTAGCAATCAATAACCAGGATCGTTAAAAATTTTTTGGGTCTTACCGTGTTGGCTTTGGTAAAACAGAGAGGAGAGTGAAAGCACATGCAAGACGCAGCACCCTTTCAAATCCTTCGCCCGCGTCAGCAACGCGCAAACAAAATTCTACCTAAAAAGCAGACGCAGTGCTCCCAGTGCGGAGCCCAAATTAAAGTATATGTGAATGGTTGGAGAAACCCCCATTCACGGGCGATTATGCGTCGTTATCAGGGTATCACGATGAAGGCCCACGATTTATGCCAAAAACATTTTAAGGAAATTTTGAGAGAGGCGAACCATGCTTAACCAGGAGGGGAGATGTGGAATTTATCTATGCAGTGATTTATCTCGGAATAGTGTTGGTGGGATGGTATGCGTGGGCGGCCATTCCAGGTGCTCCGAATCTTCCCAAGGGGGGGGCATCAAAGCCAAATCGGAAAATGAAAAGCGAATCGACCTCGAAAACGTCCAAGCCGCATTGCGCTTCCACTTTACAGCCGAAGGCCCGCATCTAACGAAGGAGCACTATGAGCGATCCCTTACCTTATTGTGGGGGCTAACCCATGGGTAGCGGCTTCTATTACCTACTGGGCTGTGCTAGTGGGGGGTTGCTGGGGCTGGTGTGGCTCTGCGTTCACGCACGACTCCAGCGAAAATACACCTCAACCGTTCCCGCCAGACCTCTAAGCGTCAAGCGAGTATTATTTGATCGGCGTGGACAAGATTGTGTCCGCGTGGATCTTTTGTGTCCCAAGTTCGATGACCCCTACCAGCGGGACCAGTGGCGTATGACATGCGGAGCGAAAATTATCAAACACAAAACAGCGAGGGAGCTTGCATGAATCAAATTGCCCACCTTAAAGCGCAGATAATATCCAGTTATCTCAGGTTTATCGAACGGGTAATACCCAAGAGCCATGCGGTCTATAAACGAAGGCGTAAACCAAACAAAAAGGAGGCAACATGACCGTAGCGGTATCCGAAGTCGAAAAAGTGAGTCAGGAGATTACTAGGTTTTGTGGTGGTATCCCAGCCAAGATTGAAAGCCAGGAAGCCTATATTCATGGGTCAAACCAAGTGGTGGAAATCAATCGAGAATTGAAAAAATGGAAAACGTGGTTTGCTGAATTCTTGTTACCAGCAAAGACAGCAAAAGACTCCGCAGCGAAAAGCCTGAAAGCGCAAGAAACAATCCGTGATAAGGCACTGTACCCTTTGGCGCTAGCCGACCAGCAACTAAGAAATGCGCTGCTGGATTGGAAGCGCGTAGAAGCCAAACGAGCGAGAGATGAACAAGAACGACAAAGCAAACTCTTTGCCAAACGTGTAGCCAGCGCCGAGGCAAAAGGCAAAGACCCCTCAAAGGTGAAGCCTCCCATGGTGTTGCCTCAACCAAAGGCCACGAAAGCAACAGTTGGGGGAGGGTTTGGAATTGTATCTCGTAAGCGCCTGGTCATTGTCGATGAGTCAAAAATACCCGAACAATTTTTTGACCGAATTCGTAATGATAAACGAATCCAATCCGTGTTGAGGCAAGGCCTTGAAGTGCCAGGGGCAACACTTACAGAAGAATTAACTTCAATGGTGAGAACAGTATAAATGACGCCTAGAGTTTCAACCATTCTTTCACTTCTTTACCCCGGTTCGCTGGACTTCGTACCGCAGGAAGCCCTGGACCGTGGAACGCGGCTACATGCCTACATGGAAGGGTGGGTGCGTCACATCAACCAGCCCGAACGATGGGCCAGCATGGATGATTTTTACACCACAGAACAGAAGCGCCTGTTGGCCTCTCGTCAATGGGTGTTGGATGCGGGGTTGGAATTTGTCTCAGCCGAGAAATTGTATTCAAGCGATTTAGGGTTTTGCGGGCATCCTGACTTGGTGGCCGTGTGGAAACACAAATTGTGGGTCATTGATTGGAAGTTTGCGGATAACATCTCGGAACAAAATCTTATCCAAGGTGAGGCATATCGCCATTTGGTGCCAAACTGTCATGGCGTGGCCTTAGTCCAGTGCAAAATGGATGCCACTATTCAGGTACACAAACTCAAAAAACGCCATGATTTGTGGGCCATATTTTTAAACGCGAAGGCTGTTCATCAATGGAGAAATAGATAATGGATCAAGTACTTGTACCCGATAGAACAGAAGGGCCTTTAAATGGGCCAGAGCTTAGAGCGCAGGTGAATATCATTCAGCAAACTATGAAAGCTGTCATGAAAAGTGGTGAGCACTATGGCGTAGTACCAGGGTGTGGAAATAAGCCAACATTGCTTAAGCCTGGTGCGGAAAAACTTATGAGCACCTTTCGACTTGCGGCAGACCCAGAAGTCTTAGAGCTATTCCCTGGAGAAGATGGAAAAGTCGGCTATCGAGTAACGTGTCGAATCACATCAATGATGACTGGCCGGTTTTTAGGATCTGGCATCGGTGAATGTACGAGTGAGGAAGACAAATTCAAATGGCGGCGGTCTATTTGCGATGAGGAATTTGACGATAGGGACGACCCCGACCGAAGGAAAAAATATAGCCGTGATGGGTCCTCAATCAAGCAAGTGAAGACGAACCCCTTCGACCTGTCTAACACGATTCTGAAAATGGCCAAGAAGCGGGCGCTAGTTGACGCCGTGCTGACGGTGTGCGCAGCCTCGGACATTTTTGCACAAGACCTCGAGGAAGATTCCACGAAAGAACTCGTCATAAATGATGGGGATCATCCCAAGCATTTACCGCAAGGGAAATGGAACGCTGGCTTACTAGCAAATTTTGAAGTAAAGCAAGGGCAAACAGGCAAAAAGAGTTGGAAACGGCGAATTCTCACCTTTCAACTTGAAGACGAATCGGTGTTTGAAATTAGCGCGCTTCACTTGCCTGAAGGATGGGACGACGAAACCCTTAATGATTATGTGGGAAGTGATAACTATCTGGCCTTTCAATGGGACACCAACCAAAAGGGCTATATGGAACTGACAGCCTTGGCACCAACTGAACCAGAATCACAACCAACATGATAAAGCTAGCCGGTTCGGTGTTCAAAGTATCGTTTGATAAGGAGGGGGAAGCCACGGTGGTTTTCAAAATTCCGTCTAGTCATCAGGAGGAAGCCATGAAAGTCGCAAAGGAAACCATGAAACCCATCTTCATTGAGGTGAAGGATTACAAATACTGATGGCTCAATTGAGAATCCAAGGCAGGCCCATTATTTGGCTAGGTGAATTATTCTCAAAGGAAATGATCCTTGTCGTAAAGCCTTCGCCTACCCCTTCCATCCTACGGTATCACGATTACTTGAATCTGATTGACCTCGGCCTGATGGCAAAGTTTTGCGGCTACGAATCTGAATTCGATCATCATGAACAAGTGATGGATTGGTTTGGTAAAGAAAAAAAGAAAAGGTGGGGCGAATGATCAATCGGCGCGAGGTTATGCGGAAAACACCGAAAGGTCGAAACCAAAACAATCTCGACAAATTCAACGGCCTCAGTGGGCGAACCCCAGAATTAACCCAAGCCCTCGGGTGCCGCAGTCTCAGCGCCCAAGAACGCAAGCAATACACAGAGAAAAAAATTACGGCCTTAATTGAGAAGGCCAACGCGAATGCCAAGCATATGTATGGAGCCATGAAGATTCGCGCCCAAAGAGAGGATGGGATTTAAGGCGGTCATGGTCAACAAAACCTTGATCAGCTCTGCTGATACAGAGCACCGAAGGGAGCATTGAAATGGGTGAATGCCGATGCGGATGCGGCGAAGATGCTGGGGTCTATAAATTCACGAATGCCTCAAAGGGGATTTTCGAGGGGGAACCAAAGAAGTTTAAGCGAGGGCATAATGCGCCTCCCGGTGTCACATTCAAACCAGAGACCCCTGAAATAGATCATCAGACCCCAACAACATGCCGACGATGCGGGGGGTTGATGCTGATGAGCTGTGGGTTGGAAGGGATCAGAGTATCCTGCGTGAACTGTAGCTGGAACCCGTACTATGATGAGCTGGCCAAGGTGAATATCCATCACGTAAAGAAAGGCGCATGATGACTAGATGGAAAGAATTAATATCTGATGCACTGAAAGAAACCGGGGACTCATGGGAGAACGTCATAGACACGACGCTCACACTAGAACAGCTCTATGGATATTTTGATGATGGGTATGGAAAAGTAGAGGGCACACCCTTTACCCTTTGGACTAAAACCCATGTATACTTTCCCTGTCAACACGATGGTAGCGAATGGGTGGGAGCCATGGCAAGAAATCCAAACAACCAGCCGTCTCGCCACGTTGGGGGTTGATAAGGGGTGCATCACATGAAAGAAGTCTTCCGCAGCTTTTTTATCCCTGGTCCCTTGCCAGGGCTTAACCAAATCATTTTAGCGGCCAAAAAAGGCAAACAAGCCTATCAACCCTACTCCATCATGAAATCGGAGTGGGGGATGCGGTGTCAGTCTGCCATTTCCAAGGCCAAGGTCCCCATTCTCATATCCGCCTATTTGGAATTTGTGTGGATGGAGAAGGGCCGCCGAAGGGACCCCGATAATATCGCGGTGGGAAAGAAATTCATACTTGACGCATTGGTTGAGTATGGGGCCATTGAAAATGATGGATGGAAGTACGTAAAGGGGTTTAGTGATTCCTGGGAGGTGGATATATCCAATCCAGGAGTAGAAGTAATTATTCATGGAATGGTGAAAGGCCGTCCATCCCGGCCATAGATTCCCTGTAGACGTTAGGCTAGAGGGAAGGATGGGCGATGAGAGTGGAGGGGGCTGGTTTTAACACGGTGAAGGAATAACGCCAGGCAGCCCCCAACACTTTACGCTTGCAATGTAATAATTAGAAACTATTGGCATGAAAAACATCAAAATTAGTCAAATGCAAAAAAAAGTGGGATGGTCTGGACTCCCAAGGTAGAACCACCTCATGCCTGAATACGGTGTAAATCGTACCGATGGCAGACACCCAACAAGAGGTAAGTAATGCCCAACCGATTCATCAGGGAGTGCTGTCGAACCAGCCCGACCCTACAAAAATTGACGAATTTCCAGGAACGGCTGTTTTGGAGGATTTTAACCCTGACTGACGATTTTGGACGTTTCGAGGCCGACCCAATGGCCATTAAAAATACGTGCTTCCCTTTGGGCTGTAAGGAAACGGTTGAAGATGTTTGTAAATGTTTGCAGTTGCTTGCAAATGTTAACACGTTGATTTTATACGAAAATTCAGGAAGGCGGTATGGCGAGTTCGTGAACTTCGCAAGATACCAGGGGGAGCCAAGAGCAAAAAAAAGTAAACATCCTGACCCACACATGCAAACATCTGCAAACATCTGTTCGCAGATGCATGAAAATGCCCCCTCTTACGTATCCGATTCCGTATCCGAGTCCGATAATAATCTTAAGAAAGATTATATGTCGGGCAAGCCCGACCATGTGCAGTTGTTGGAATACTTGAATAAAAAGGCGGGGAGAAAATATTCTACAAACGGGGCCAGTGGGGAGTTGGCTAAGGCGAGACTTAAGCAATTTAGTTTGGATCAATTGAAGTCGGTGGTGGATGAGAAGGTGAAAGAGTGGGCCACAGATGAAAAAATGATGGCATTTTTAAGGCCTGAGACATTATTCGGAAAAACGAAGTGTGAGGGGTATGTGGGGCAATTGGGGATGGTGAAGCCGGGGGCGGTTGTTCGTCCTGGGCAAAAAGACCCAAAGACGGGAAAAATAAGGGTAGCATTTTAGGGGGAAGAGCAATGGAAACATTTCAAGATTATGGGATTATTGTAGACCAATCAAGGGTGGGGGAGGTTGCGACAACTTGCCCTAAATGCTCAGAGGGGCGAAAGAAAAAAAGAGACAGGTGCTTGAGTGTCAACACAGAAAAGGGCGCATGGCAATGTCACCATTGCGGGTGGGCTGGTGGGTTGAAGGAAGGGGAACAAGTCTCCCCGAGTTTTGTGTACCGTCCAAACTATGTCCCGCAAACAACCAGAGCGTCGGACCCTATGCAATCGTTTTTTACATCAAGGGGCATCTTCCCAGATACCGTTGCCCGATTCAAAGTGAATGAACTGGTCGCGTGGATGAATGATGATCTAGGGGAAGTGTTGGTGTTGGCATTCCCATTTTATAAATACGGGGAAGTGGTCAATATTAAATATCGGGGGCTAGATTGCAAAGCCTTCCGGCAATACAAGGGGGCAGAAAAGATCCTGTTTAATGTGGATAGCCTTGTCGATCAAGACGCTGCCATTATCGTAGAGGGCGAGCTTGATGCGATGGCCATCTTTCAGTGTGGGTCTACGAATGTCGTGAGTGTGCCAGATGGGGCACCATCGAAAAACGCAAAGGTCATGGATCGAAAATTTGAATTTCTGGCTAACTGCGAGGAATTCCTTAAACCTCTGAAGAAGATATTTATTGCCGTTGACAATGATGAGCCGGGGAAGCTGCTAGAGCAGGAACTCGCAAGGCGGCTTGGGGTAGAGAGATGCTACCGAGTGGAATGGCCGCAAGGGTGCAAGGATGCCAATGATACGTTGTTGGCTCACGGGGCTGATGGCGTCAGGGAGGCATTGAAAAACTATAAGCCATTCCCGATAGAGGGAGTCTATCCCATTGAGGATCTCATAGACGAAACATTCTTGCTCTATCAAAGTGATGGGATAGGAGGAGTATCGACTGGGTGGAAAAATATTGAGGACCTTTACCGGGTGAGGCTTGGGGAAATGACAATAGTGACCGGCATCCCCAACCACGGAAAGAGCCAGTGGTTAGATGCTTTGATGGTGAATCTGAAGAACCAGTATGGGTGGAGCTTTGCAATATGCTCACCAGAAAATATGCCCCTTGCACGACATGCCCAGAAACTTGCCGAGTTGATTATCGGGAAGCCATTCAAAAAAGGGCCGCATGAGCGAATGACGCTTGGGGAATTAGCAGGGTTTTTTGAAGTAGCAAAGGGCCATTTTCATTTCATCGCAGCCCAGGAGATGCTTACCGTGGACCAAGTTCTCAAGGCGGCACAGCAATTGGTGTTGAGGCATAATATCCAAGGGCTGGTGCTGGACCCATGGAATGAATTTGACCACCGACGACCGGCAGGGATGACGGAAACGGAGTTCATTTCGATGGGCTTATCTAAAATTCGGAAATTTGCCCAGAATGCAGGGGTGCATGTTTGGGTGGTGGCTCACCCGACAAAGATGCAGCCCAGAGAGGATGGGACCTACCGAGTGCCGAACCCTTGGGATATTTCCGGCTCGGCTCATTGGAGGAACCGGGCCGACGTCAATATCACTGTTTTTAGGGACGTGGACGACCAGTTAGCCCCTGTCCAGATTCATGTGCAGAAGGTGAGATTTAAGGAGGTGGGCAAGATTGGGGCGGGGAGGCTGCATTACGACGTTCTCACTGGAAGATATTATGATTTCATTGAGCCAGGTGGCGCAGATTAAGGGGCCGGACGACGATATGGAGCGAACGCTAGCGATGCTTGGGCTGGATAAATCAGAAGGGACAAGAGCAGACAGTTAACCACAGGAGGTACAGATGAAAAACAAATTATGGCTAGTGATTGTGTTGATGGCGGTGAATGTGGGCGTAGGGGTCGCACAAACCCCGCAATCGTGCCCACTGACGAATGGCCCGTGTGTGTTTGATATTTTAGTCGGCACTAGGGGCGCCTATGAACAATACGAATTCAGGATTGGACCAGATGCGGCGAATATGTCGCCCGTCACATTTGCCATTGTCCAACCGACGACCAGTGTTAGCACCATCCAATTAGGGATTACCCGGCAGATGAACCCCGCCTCCACACTCCATGAATCCACGATCACGCTGCGGGATGCTGATGGGAATATCCTGGCCAGTGAGGTCATTAAGCTCACATTGGGCGGGGATGCCACGCCACAGAACTTTGTGTACCAGATTTGCGCGTTGGACACGGATGTGACGCCGGTGGCTCCGTTGTGTGGAGCCGAAAGACCATTAACCTTAACCTAAGGGGTAATCGATGAACAGTACCACATTTTTCAATGATCCTAAACTGAAGGCGGCACTACTGACGCAGTTGCGTGACGACCAGGCCGCTGACAGGTTTATTCAGGGGACGTATACGCAAGGGGAGGGTGCGACGTTTAAAGGGTGTTTTATTGGATGTCTGACGAGAACGGGTGATGTCACCGAGGTCATGAGGCTGTTTAATCTGCCTATCTTTGTGGGCACACTTGGAGAGTACTTTTTTGAGGCGTTAGCCGCCGACAAAGCTAAGGAATTGTCGGTCCCCTATATTGAGGCTATTCCAGTCGGCGTCGATGTATCCCTTGCGTGGCCGATGTTTGCCTTGGCGTTAATGAGGAGGATGGAAGAGCGAAATACAGAAACACGATTTGATCTGCCTGGTGTTTTAAGCGCAGCGGTAGAACATTTTACGTTATGGGTGTCTACAGGCAAGGAACCGGCTGGTGCGGCTGGTGCGGCGTATGCGGCGTATGCGGCTCGGGCGGCTGGTGCGGCGTATGCGGAGTATGCGGCTCGGGCGGCTGGTGCGGCGTATGCGGCTGATGCGGCTGGTGCGGCTGATGCGGCTGATTCGGCTCATGCGGCTCGCTCGGTGTATGCGGCTGATGCGGCTGAATTAGACTGGCAGCTCTCTACATTGCTGAACATATACAGAGGGATGCGTCCGACCCCGTGCGAAGATTCCGTGGCGGTGGCTCCGTTGTGTGGAGCAGAAACGATGTTGACGCGGACCTAGGAGATGGCGATGAAGTGGCACGAACAACATATTGGAATGGGGATTGCCGCAGTTTTTGTTATCTTTGTGGTGGCCCTGTTTTTGATATTCACGGCGATTGTGGCGTATGGGCAGGTCTGCGATCCTGCGAAATACTGCGAGGATTGTGCCCCGGCGGCTGAATTAGGCTGTATTGGTCCCCCTCCCTCACTCGATGTGGTGGGGTATGAATACCAAACGAGGGATGATCTGGGGGCCGCGTGGGCGCCTGAGATCTTTGTGGGAGGGCGGCTGGGTGCGACGATCCCCGTTGGGGATGTGTTTCGCCGAGCCCTCGGGCAAAAATATATTCGGGTACGGGCCAAAGATGGGGCGGGGAATGTCTCGCCCTGGGTGGAGGCCACGTTTCGGAACATCTTTCGTGTCACCGTACGGGAGGGGTCTGGGGGAGAGACAGGAGGGAATCCCCCGCCTCCCACCTGGCCACCACCAGACCCCTTGGAGATTACCGACATCTCGTATTATGGGGCAGGGCTGGATCCGACCTCTGTTCCGGTGTTGCGGATGTTCCAGTTAGACCTGGGGGTGTTGGTGTATACCGATAGGGCGTACACGGTCACCGCACTCGCGCAACAACGAGTCGGGGCCACCTATTTTCAGACACCGAATGCCGATAAGCAGTCAACGCGGAATCCCTACATGGAATTTACCACGAACAAGGCCTCTGAGGTCTGCATTGCGCGAGATACGCGGTTGACGGTGCTCCCGACGTGGATGGCAGGGTATGTTGATGCGAACGAAATACTGGAAACCACTGATAGCACACTCACGCTGTGGTGCCAGACTGTGGCGGCTGGGCGGGTGCTGTTGGGGGGCAATGAGAGTGGTGGAGCGAGTATGTATGTGGTGGTGATCCAGGAGCAGTAATGGCGAGGCCACGAATGAATAACAACTTGCAAGAACTCATAGGGATTGCGGCGTGTATTGTGGCGGTGGCAGTTTTGATCGTAGCGGTGGCGTATGCGTGGCAGTTATGGAATGGAGTGGGATGAATTGCCCAACCTGTAAACAGCCAGTGACATATGTCTGGGATAATTACAATGGCGAACAGCAGGTGTACGAGTGCCCAACCCCGCAGGCGTGCGGACGGTATGCGGTGCATCGGTTGAGCAGCCTCTTTATAAAGAGGAAGAGGCGAGCGGGGTGTGAGGTAGCCACGGAACAGGAGGGGTGATGAAGACGGTTTCTATTACGTACAAATTCAATCTGGGTGATGCGGTGGTGACAAGAAATTCCGTCCAAGAATGCGTCGGCATGAACCTGAATCTGCACACCCTCAAGGTCGCACACGCCAGATACCCAGCCTATCTCTTTGTCGCCGAGCGGCATTCAATAGAGGGACCCAGCGGGACACAGCTGTTGTATTTGGTGCAAAATAAAAACCAGATGTACCGGGTCTGTGAAGAAAATTTAATGGTGGCGAGCGAGGGCTTGCAATGGTGCCTCGATGCCATCCCGGCGGATGCCGCGCCGATAGCGGGGAGGGGGTGAAGTGGGATGAGTGACACAGACCAAGCGAATCTCAAGCGGTGTTTGGAGGCGTTGGGGTGCGAGCGGGTGAGACTAATTCCAAGTGGCACTATGTTTAAAGTGGCTGCGTTTGTGGCGTTTGCTGTGCCCGAATGGATGGAGCCTTTATGTGGAGTAACAGGTGAAGGGTATTCGTTGCCCGACCTCTTGAATGACCGCAACGCAATGGCTGAGGTGTTGGAGGGGTTGGATGAACACAGCCGTGGCGTATTTGGGAGACAGCTACTACGCATTCTTGAAAGTAAGTGGAAGCCAGCGGTGTATCCGTCGCCCTACCAAGTTGCAACGGCCACACCAGCACAACAATTACAGGCATGGGCGAAAGTAAATGGGGTGGAGTGGGGATGAGTGATTTAGAGTTAGAGGCCTTAGCGGCCTTTGTCAAGCACGAAGCGGTCGCAATGGAAGGACTTAATCAATACCGAATCATGAGAGATGAGGTTGTCGGGCATACAGAAATTTCACCAGCAGCAGAGCGACTCTTTCATGAATTGCAAGTAAGGAAGATTGTGTCATGAACCGCAAGTCGGCCATAAATTTTAATGGCGAAATGGTTCGAGCCCTTTTGGATGGGCGCAAGACGCAGACACGGCGAGTGGTGAAGCCGCAGCCACAGTCAACTTTCGTTGAGTGTGATTTACGCCCTGTTCATATAGATGGCCGTGATGGGTGGGGGTGGTACTTTTTTAACAGCGAACACCCAGAAGAAGGCTCGCAGATTTATGGGTGCCCTTATGGTATCCAGGGAAACCGGCTGTTGGTGGCTTCCCCTCTTCCTGGAATACCAGTAATCACGTTAGAAATTTTGAACGTGAGAGTTGAGCGAGTGCAGGATATTTCGGAAGAGGATGCCGTCGCAGAGGGAGTGAAAAACTTAAAAGGGGCTAACCCTGCTTATTCATGCAAGAGATCATTTCGCGCTGTTTGGGACTCCATCTACTCCACCCCATACACCTGGGCTAAGAATCCTTGGGTATTTGTATTGGAGTTCAAAAAAGTATGAGTCCAGTGAAATTTTGTTCGTGGCAATTATGGCGGGAGGACGGTGAAGTGGGATGAGTGACCTCTGGATAGAAATAATCACATGGTTGGTGTGTACGGTTGTGGTTGTTGGGATTATTCCTGACGGTAATCAATAGGGCGTAGTATGGGAGCTGGATAACATGAGCGAACGCACACAAGCCGAGCAGGATCTCGAATGGTTAGCGGGACAGTTGGGGTGGGAGGAACTTGATTATGATGCTGAATTATTTGGCATCCCACCTCCGGAAGACGTACCATGTTTGCGTGACCATTATTATTTTCAAAATTATTATTGGGTGCCTAGGTATGATGAGTCTGTGGATCTGATGATGGAGTTGGTGGAGGGGATGGACGATCAGCAATATCGTATTTATTTCACCCATTTACGGTCTCTTGCGTGGGATATTTGCGAACCAATGATAACAAAGCCGGTGGAGGTAAAGCATGATTGGTTCATCGACCTATTGAGTAGACAAGAACAAGAAGCCACCGCCTCGCTGCGATTACGGGCGTATCGGATGACGAAGGAGGGATGATGACCCACAAACCGGTGAGTGAGGATGAGTTACAATTAGAAGCAGTATTGAAATGGTTGTCGGACAATCCCCCGGCTTGTGGCTCAGCATTGTGGAAGCCAACGAGCACACATACAGATACTCCCTCTATAGACCAGCATTTACTTAACTGGTGTTATAACGAAATTCAGCTGGAACGAGTTAAGAATAGGAAACTCATCAACGCCTACCGTGAACGAAGGGAAGAACTCCAAACCGCACGGGCTGAGTTGGAACGGTTGAAAGGTGAAGTGTTAGAAGCTAACGTTGACGTCATGCGTACAATCCTTGATTCACTTGCGACGATACAAGAACGAACAGTGAAGATAACCAACATCATCAGCGGCCAAGAGAAACGGGGATGAGGTGGGGCGGTTGAAAGCCATTTAGCAATGTGGACGTTTCGCAGGATGTGACGAAGGGGCGATTATGTTGGTGTTGACACCTTCTCCCTAGGAGGATGCGATTGTTTGCCTCGTTTGCAAAAGAAAAAAAACATTCAGCCCTTGAGCATGTAGTACGCTCAATTTATCTCAATCGTTACACTGGGAAAGAGCTTATGGCGATGTTCTCGGTTTATTTTGATGCAAGTGGGCATTCAGACAGCACTTCCGTACTGTATGTTTCTGGGTTTGTGTCAACGGTCGAGAAGTGGAATAAATTCGATGATTGCTGGTCAGAATTGCTGGCCCGGCACGGTATTAAAGGCTTCTTCCACATGAAAGACTTCACTTCAGGGGTCGGCCAATATAGCAGTTGGAAGGATGACAAATTGAAACGCAAGCAATTTCTCGCTGAGGCAATAAAAATCATAAAGGTTTACACGCACAAGAGTTTTTCTGCCGGTGTGATTGTCGAAGACCTAAAAACAGTTTCACGCCTATATAAAATACCTAAATATGCCTCTCTCCCGTATCCATTGTGCGCGAGTTATGCAATCGGGAATGTTGTTCAATGGATGCATAAGAGCTTGCGCAAACGTAAAGCCTCTGGAAATGACACGATTCAATATTTTTTTGAGGACGGTGATAAACATAAAGGTGAATTGATCAAAGCCTTTGAGATTCGAGGGCATAGGCCGTTTCCGGTTTTCTTATCAAAAGAGGATTGTTCACCGTTTCAAGCTGCCGACTTGCTGGCGTGGGAGCATAGAAGAAGAATATCCCGTGGAATTGAAGATGATGTTTGGAAAGAGCGTGAGTCGCTAGTAGCAATCACACGACAGTTACCAGGCGGCGATGATTGGACCATTGCGGATGAAAAAGCAATGGTCACTGGTTGCAATAAATTGGGGTTCCCAAGACGATGAGCTGTTATTTTTGTTTTGTAGGTCGTGGCGGCGCAAGAACTTTCTTCACTGCCTTCTTGAACTTATTTAGGTCGGCGTTTTGAAGTTTTTGCCGGAGTTCTTCGTCGGCGTCCCTGGTATTTTGAGATATAGCCACCCCGATATTTTAGCGAGTCGATGTTGACGTGTCTAGTAGCCGCTCGTCGTTAGCATCTCCGCAAATGCATCAGGGCTCTTGC
Source organism: Woeseiaceae bacterium (assembly GCA_021773035.1). Classification (GTDB taxonomy): domain Bacteria; phylum Pseudomonadota; class Gammaproteobacteria; order Steroidobacterales; family Woeseiaceae; genus UBA1847. Next base: position 558 of record JAJFKU010000054.1, on the reverse strand, counting down.
GTGCATTGTGACGTTAGGAAAACTCATGGATGTTCGGGCCATTCGGACGATTAAACAGCACCATCGGCGGGCCGTCTACCGAGAAACGGGGCGGTGTGAGGATTGTGGCAAGCCTAAAGACGGGCCATATGCCTCATCATGTGTGGCCTGCCGGGGCAAAGCGTTAGCGCGAGAACGGCGGCTCAGAGCGGCGCGTGTGCAACAGGGACAATGCGGGGAGTGTGGCCGAGCACACGATAACCCGACGAATGCCCTCCGGTGCAAAGCGTGTGCGGGGAAAAATATTAAGTATAACGAAAAATTCAGAGGGGGCGCGTTACCCACCTGTGCGGCATGTGATTGTCAGAACAAAGTCACTCGGCGTTGGCACCGTTATTGTAAAGCGTGCCGGGCCAATCGGGTGGCTCAACGGAAACACGACGCAAGGGAAGCGGGGGAGGGGTGAATGGCCATGAAGATTTGAGCGTAGCCATAGGACAGTGGAGAAGTGGATGTATGGTGCCCTTAAGATAGAAAAGGTACTTCCTGAGGGGGGTGGCTACTGCGGGTGACCGACCC
>JAJFKU010000053.1 GCA_021773035.1 Woeseiaceae bacterium | reverse complement strand
CTCCACGTGCGCCGTCGCAATCGTGATACCACGCTCGCGCTCTTCCGGGGCATTATCAATCTGATCGTACGCCGATACCTCACCACCGTGTGCCTCAGCCATCACCTTCGTCAGTGCCGCCGTCAGCGTCGTCTTGCCGTGGTCCACGTGACCAATCGTGCCGACATTCACGTGCGGCTTATTTCTCTCAAATTTTTCTTTAGACATGAGCCTTTCCTGCTTATCTAAAAATCAAAAAATCCAAACTGCGCCTGTACTTCTGGAGCCCACACCCGGATTTGAACCGGGGACCTCTTCCTTACCAAGGAAGTGCTCTGCCCCTGAGCTATGTGGGCAATTCTCTAGCCGGATATTCGTCTGGCTTAAACACTTCCTTCCACAATGGAGCGGGTGATGGGAATCGAACCCACATCATCAGCTTGGAAGGCTGAGGTTCTACCGTTGAACTACACCCGCCTTGTTCATCATTGGTCGCCCCTTATATAAGGAGTGCCGTATTACATCTCTCTCGTACGCCTCACGTTGTTTGGACGTACAAAAATCCTGACAGTCTCTCGCTTTTAAACCGTCCGGATCGTTTTTCATTTCATTGTCTGGTGGAGGGGGTAGGATTCGAACCTACGTAGACATAAGTCAGCAGATTTACAGTCTGCCCTCGTTGGCCGCTTGAGTACCCCTCCGCGCACGCAAGCCGGGCATTGTCTAATTACACTGCCCCACTGTCAACAGCTATAAGGCCTGAATTTCAATATTTACGCCAGCAATTCGATCGGCGCTGAAACTCAGACGGTATGGGGCTCCCCGCCAAACCCCGATCGTCCTCAGCCGGTTTTTGCCCAGTGCCACGGCTCGTAGATAAAACCCTGCCGGTTAGCGCGCGGATAAGTCATCGAAAAGCCGAAACCCGCCGCACTTTTCTGCAGCCAGGCGAACGCGTCCGACGCCTCGAACTCCTCGGTCAGCGGCCTTGAGCCCGGTGTCGCGATATCGATCGCCTTGCCACTGTGATGCTCGCTAAATCCGGGCGCTGCATTAACGGCTAGAATATCGCTAAGTGATTGACCTGCATTGATTTTTTTCCGAATCAGGCTGGCCTGGTACTCAAAGCTTCGGAACCCGGATACGATCAGCAGCATGACGCCGTCATCCCGGGCCGCCGCCTGCATCTCCTGCCAGTTCGCAGCCGTTTCCGGCGTCAGGCGCTGCATGCGACCAACAAGATTGGGGCCAACCTCAAGCAATTCAGTCGCCTCCTCGAAAGCCGGCCGTAAGCCATCGAGCCCGTAGTCGTCCGGAATTCCGAGTTCCGTGTGCAGTTGGCGTAGCATAGGCGGAATTGTAACCTCAGACCCGGCTTCGCGTCCCTAAAAAATCCAACGATGACTACCGACAAGATTTACCGGCAGAGCGCCGAAGACAGCCCGTTTCGCTTTAATGACGAGGTCGCAAAGGTGTTTCCCGACATGCTGCGGCGCTCGATACCCGGCTACGGCGCAACCGTCGAAGCGATCGGCTCCCTGGCCGCTCGCTATGTGAAGGCGGGGACCCGATGCTACGACCTGGGATGCTCCCTGGGAGCAGCGACGCTGGCCATGCGACAGGGAATCGCGGTGCCTGATTGCCGTATCGTCGCCATGGATAACGCACCGGCCATGGTCGAGCGCTGCAGGACGGTTATTGCCGAGGATGACCGGCAGTTCGCGCCGGCGACGCCGGTCGAGGTATTGCAGGGCGACATCCGCGACCTGGAGTTCGAGAATGCCTCGATGACGGTCCTCAATTACACGCTGCAGTTCCTGCCGATGGCGGACCGCGATGCGCTGATGCGCTCGATCTGTGCGGGGCTGAACGATGGCGGCCTGCTGCTGCTGTCGGAAAAAGTGGTGGACGAGAACGCCGAGATGGAGCAGCTGCTGGTCGACCTGCATCACGAGCACAAGCGTCGTAACGACTACAGCGCGCTGGAAATCAGCCGCAAGCGAGCCGCACTGGAAGACGTGTTGATACCCGAAACGGTTGCCGCGCACCGCAGCCGGCTCAAGCGCGCGGGCTTCAGCCAGACAGCTGTCTGGCTGCGCTACTTCAATTTCGTCTCTATCATTGCGATTCGCTGAGCACGAGAATCACGCAGCAATGATAAACAGCAACGCCCTGGCAACGTGTCTTCGCTCCATCGGCCTTGACGACTGGCCTCAGGACCTGGCGCCGCTGCTCGCCGAGCGCCTGTCGACGAAGGGCCACGGCGACTATGAGAGATGGAGCCGGGTTGTTGCGTCGCTGGCCGGCGCAGCGGCGGACCCTGCCGAAGTCCGTGAGCTTCTGCTGGAGCTGTCACCCTGGCGTAAGGGGCCCTTCACGCTCGCAGGAGTCGAGATCGACAGCGAGTGGCGCAGCGACCTCAAATGGGCGCGCCTGCGAGACGCCATCGGCCCGCTCGGCAACAGAAACGTGCTCGATGTTGGCTCTGGAAATGGCTACTACGCTTTACAGATGCGCGAAGCGGGTGCCCGTGCTGTGATCGGTGTTGACCCAACGCTGCTCTACGTCATGCAGTTCCTGGCGGTGAACAGCTTTGCAAACGATCCGCAGGTCTTCGTCCTGCCCGCCCGGCTGCATGAACTGCCGCTACCCGCCCGGAAGTTCGACACAACGTTTTCCATGGGCGTGCTGTATCACCAGAGAGCACCCATCGATCACCTGCGGCAGCTGCGCCAAACGCTGCGGCCCGGCGGAGAGCTGGTGCTCGAAACCATCTACCTTCCGGGCGACGACGCCTGCGCCGCGACCCCGGAAAATCGCTACGCCCGCATGCGCAATGTGTGGCTGCTGCCGACGCTCGCCGAACTAAGCACCTGGTTGCAGCGCTCAGGCTACGACGACGTCCACGTTATCGATACGAACGTAACAAGCGTCGAAGAACAACGCTCAACGGAATGGATGACCTTCGAGTCATTGCGTGAGGCACTGGACCCGGATGACCCGACACGCACGGTCGAAGGCTGGCCGGCTCCGCACCGGGCCGTCATTTGCGCCACGGCACGCTAATGCCCGACTTGCATTACTGCGGTTTAGGCAGTAATTTCTCTTATAACAGAAATTAGAGAAATAACCGATGGAAATGACGCCGGCTGTTGAGAAGTACGTCCTGCACTGGGGTGAGATGGGTACCCGCTGGGGCACGAATCGCACGGTCGCGCAGATTCAGGCGCTGCTGTACCTCTCGCCGAAACCACTGCGGGCCGACGAGATTGTCGATCTGCTATCGGTTGCCCGCTCCAATGTCAGCACCAGCATCCGGGAGTTGCAGAGCTACGGCCTGGTCCGGATGACGCACGTACTCGGCGACCGCCGTGACTATTTCGAATCCCTGCACGAAGTGTGGGAGCTGTTTCGCGTCATCATCGAGCAGCGAAAACAACGCGAACTCAATCCAACACTGACCATGCTCAAGGGCTGTGCCGCCGAAGTACAGGCCGAAGCGCAGACCGATCCGATCACCAAGGAGCGCATCGGCAACATGCTGCAATTCATCGAATCGACCAGCGACTGGTATGAGCAGATCAGCGGGATTCCGACCAGCACCCTGACCAAGATCATGGCGCTGGGAACGAAGATCACGAAGCTCGTCAAGAAGTAGCCTGGAGCGCCTTGCGTGTCCGACAACGAAGACATCGAACTCGTCTACGATCGCGAATGCCCGATCTGCGACTACTACTGCCAGCGAATCGACGTAGCGCAGACCGCCGGCAAGCTGGTTCGTATTGACGCGCGTACTGACTCGAAAATCATGGACGAGATCACCGCGGTCGGCCTCGACATTGACGAGGGCATGGTACTGAAAGCAGACGACAGGCTCTATTACGGCAGCGAAGCAATACAGCGGCTGGCGACGCTGAGTTCCAGGACCGGTTTCGTCAACCGACTGTCCTATTGGGTCTTCCGCTGGCCTGCGGTCGCACGACTTCTGTACCCGGTGCTGGCGGCGTGCCGCAATGTACTACTGAAAGTGCTTGGCCGGACACGGATCAACAACCTGCATCTGAAAAACAACGACCGGTTCTAGCGTACTTCCGCAGCCTCCTGCGCAACGCATTCCGACCACGCGCGCTCATCGCCTCGACTCGTTTCACGCAGCAACCAGGTCGACTCGGTCAGGGCATGCGACTCGGGTCCGCCACTGATGACGTCGGCGGGCCGATAGAAATAACCGCCCGGCGCATACTGCCAGGTTTCAGCCCTGCCATTCCTGCATTCGGAATACTGCTGATTCCCGTTGATCAGGTAACCTTCGCGCAGCGCACCGGACGATTGCCAGGGCAGCGATGCTCCGGTCGATACCCTGAGCAGCCAGGTCTTCGCACCGTTGCCCGGATCGTTCCTCAGTTCTTTGCTGCTCACGCCGGCTTTCGCGCCTGGCACCCAGTCCAGCAGGCCACTGTCGATGATAATCGGTGAACGAATAAGCGACGACGGATCCGTATCGTGCACGAAATACAGAATTCGAGCACCGTTGTCCGCCACCAGATTGAAGCCCAGCGAGCCCGCTGGCAGAAACGCGTAACCACCGCTTTGCAGCGAGATGTCGGCGACCATCAACTCACCCTCGACAACGAATATCTCCATCGACCGCCCCGGAACACCGCCGCTGGTTCCTTTCCAGTCCCTGGGCAGGTCGATGCGATTGCTGGTTCGCCGTGTTTGCGGATCACCGGAGAGTTGCTTGGCCCGCACTCCGGGCAGGCTGGCCATGAAAATGTCCTCGAGCTCATCGACCTGAACAAACGCGGGATACGGTAGCTTCGGCGGCCCGCTCGCACACCCGGCTGACAACGCGACGGCAACGAGAACAACAAGACTGACCGGTATTCGTAAATTCACTGCCGCCTTCCTGTTGGCAAGAAAAAAGCCGCCCAGAAACTGGGCGGCATACTAAGCAGAAGATGTATCGGGCAGGGCTCGGATCGCTTTCGAAAAGTTTGAAACATCACTGTCGCAATCCAGTTCGGCGTATTCCTGACCCGCGTGGCGAAGCGCTTCATCGACGGTAAGGGCTGAATGCAGGTAAACAGCCGTTCAGGTGACGTGTTGAGAGGGTTCACGGCACACCCGCCTTCGATTCATGCCTCCAGCATGGCTTTCGCCAGCTTGCCTTGCTACATCTCTATCTCCGTGCGTACCAGATTGGTACGCACGCGATGCTACTACATATAGTAGGCGAAGGCGAGCAAACCACTATATTTAGGCTACTTCAGGAAAAGCGACCGGAAACTGACGACGAAGCGACGAAGAACAGGTAGCCTTGCGTCACACTCCGAGGACTAAGCGAGAACAAATGGACGACAGCGCAATGATCAAAGGGCGATCGAAGAGCCAGTTGGTAGGCCTGTTTCTTGGGCCTGCCCTGTTTCTGTTGATGCAACTGGCGGATGCCCCGGACGGTTTGGCGGACGCCGGCTGGGCAGCGGCAGCGGTTGGTGTTCTGATGGCGGTCTGGTGGGCGACCGAGGCACTGCCCATCGCGGTCACGGCGTTCCTGCCTATCGTGCTGTTTCCCATGCTTGGCATCGCCAGCATCCAGGATACGATGGTCCCCTACTCCAACAAGGTCATCTATCTTTTCCTGGGCGGATTCATCATCGCATTCGCCATGCAGCGCTGGAATCTCCACCGCAGAATTGCGCTCACCGTGTTGCAGTACGCTGGCGGTAACGGCCGCTCGCTGGTCGGCGGCTTCATGCTCGCAAGCGCCGTCATTTCGATGTGGGTGATGAATACCTCGACCACAATGATGCTGCTGCCGATCGCCATTTCGATCATCACCGTAATACACAACACCGTGGCCGATCTCGACGAGAAGGCCAAGGAGGACTTTCAATTCTCGCTGCTGCTCGGCGTGGCCTACGGCTCGACAATAGGCGGAATGGCCACCCTCGTCGGAACGGCTCCCAATGCCATGTTCGCGGCCTTTATGAGCGATAACTACGGTACGGAAATCGACTTCTCCAGCTGGATGATGGTCGGCCTGCCACTGTCTGCAATGATGTTGCCGCTGGCGTGGCTGGCACTCACACGCTGGGTATTCAACGTCGATTTCACCACCTCGGACGAAGGGCGGGCGGCGCTCAGGACGATGAAAACCGAGATGGGCAAGATCACCGTGCCCGAGAAGCGCGTCGCCATGGTGTTCGCACTGACCGCCCTGACCTGGGTGTTCCGGCCTGCACTGGTCAAGTTGCCCGGGCTTGCGGCACTCGACGATTCCCTCATCGCGATGGCCGGCGCGATCCTGTTGTTCCTGGTCCCCAGCGGCGAAAAATCGGACCCGCTGCTACTGCGCTGGAAATACGCGGAACGCTTACCGTGGAGCGTCATTATACTGTTCGGCGGTGGCCTGACACTCGCGGCGGCGGTGTCGCAGACCGGGCTTGCCGCTTGGCTCGGAAACAGCCTGCAAGCCATCGGCACGTGGCCGCTGATCATGATCATCATGGTCGCCGCGACAATGATCATCTTCCTGACGGAACTGACCAGCAATGTGGCAACCACGGTAACCTTCCTGCCAGTTGTCGGCGCTATCGCGATCGAAGCGGGCTACGACCCGATTGTACTCGCGGTCCCGGTTACGCTGGCCGCGAGCTGCGCCTTCATGCTGCCGGTTGCAACACCGCCGAACGCGATCGTTTTCGGGTCCGGCATGCTGACCATACCGCGCATGGCGCGGGCCGGGTTCGCGCTGAATCTGATCGGTATCGTTTTGGTATCGGCGGTTGCCTACAAGCTGGCACCGATGTTCCTGAGCTAGTCCGGAGTTCACAGTGAGCAATGACTATGAGGTCAGCCGCTTAAACAAAGTCCGGCAACAGCGGGAAAAAGCCGCCTACGACCGGAAGACGGTGCACGCCATTCTCGATTCCGCGCTGCTGGCCTCCGTCGGCTTCGTGCAGGACGGCCAGGCCGTGGTCGTGCCGATGCTGTACGGACGCGATGGCGAGACGATTTATCTGCATGGCGCCCGCAAGGCCCGGGTTATTCGCCTGCTCGAAGAAACGACCACGGCCTGCGTCAACGTGACGCATGTCGACGCGCTGGTCTATGCGCGTTCGGCGTTTAACTCATCGATGAATTACCGCTCGGCCTCCCTGTTCGGCACGCCGCGCCTGCTCAAGGATCCTGCAGAGAAACTGCACGCACTGCGGGCGATCACGGAATGCACGATGCCCGGGCGATGGGATGAACTGCGCGAGCCACACGAGAACGAAGTCAAAATGACCGGTGTCATCGCACTTACGATCGAGTCGGCATCCGCCAAGGTTTCGACGGGGATGCCCGACGACGAAGACGACGATTACGAAATCCCGGTCTGGGCCGGAATCCTGCCGCTGGAGAGTGCTTTTAAGACACTGCAGGCCGATGATCGCGTCATCGACGGCGTCACCGCATCCGACGCCGTCAACGACATGCAGGGCAAGTGTCTATAACAAGCCGCCGCTGTTCTCCGCTTCGAGCCTGAGCAGCGCTTCCTTGGTATCCAGTCCACCACCGAAGCCGGTCAGGTCGCCGCTGCTACCAATTACCCGATGGCAGGGAACGATGATCGGGATGGGATTGCGGCCATTCGCAGCTCCCACCGCGCGCACCGCCTTCGGCCTGCCGATTTGTTTCGCGATTGCGCCGTAGGAGGTCGTCTCTCCGTAGGGAATCTCCTGCAGCGCCTTTAGAACGCTGACCTGAAACTCCGTACCTGTCAGCGACAGCGGCAACTCGAAGTCCTTGCGCTTACCCGAGAAATACTCGGCGAGCTGCCGCTGAGCGTCGGCAAAGGGTTCTTCGTTGTAGATCCAGTCCGCATCCGGATCACGTCGCATCTTGCCTTCTGGAAACCCGATCATGGACAGCGCATCGGCCTCACCAGCCAACAACAACTCGCCGATTGGCGTATCGAAATAGCAGTAGTACATTCTTCATCCTCCGGAGTTCGCGTCGGAACTCCATATCAACAATGCCGCGTAGGCCCGCCAGGGACGCCACGCCTCGGCACGAGCCTTAAGCTGCGCCGGCTTGAGCCGCTCTCGATCCGGTGCGTCGAAAGCGCGTAACAAGCCAAGATCCGCATGTGGAAACGCATCCGGGTCTTTCAGTGCCCGCATCGCCACGTATTGCGCCGTCCATTCGCCGATGCCCTTGACAGCAATCAGTGACTTGCAAAAGTCGTCGACGCTCTGCGCAGCATCGAAGCTGATCTCGCCCGACACAACGGCTTTTGCGACGCGACGAATCGTATCCGCACGGCTCCTGATAATCCCGAGATCGCCCAGGCGGGCGCGCAGCAGTTTTTCAGGTTTTGGAAAGACCCGCTGCGGTGCGATATCACTGGCCAGCCCGGGTACGGCGACGCTGAGCTTTTCGCCATAACGCTTCGCGACTCTGCCCGCAAAGGTGGTTGCAGCAGCGACCGAGACCTGCTGCCCGAGAATCGCTCGTACCGTTAGTTCGAAACCGTCCCAGGCACCCGGGACTCGTATGCCGGGTTGGCCGCGAAGCATTCGTTTCAGATGTTTGTCCCGTGACAACACTCTGCCAACGTCATCCGGCGAAGCATCCAGGTCGAAGATACCGCGTACACGCTGAATCACCGGCAGCAGCGCGCGCGTACCCGCGCCGTGCACCGTGAGCAAGACATTTTCCCCACTGTCGTGAAGATCGATAACGCCGTGCGAGCCATCGATGACGACGCTGCGCAGATAGCGACCATCGGCCACCACCTCAACACCCGGAATCGCTCTTACAGCAAAAAAGTCCAGCAGGCCGGTGAGATCGAAGGGCCTACGGTAAGGCAATTGCACCGTCAGACCGGCGGACGGCTCGATTTCCGCTCGCCGGCGCCGCAGTTCTCCAGGCGTTCGACCATAGGTGTTGCGAAAAGCGTCGTTGAAGCGCCGTGTACTACCGAAACCGGAGGCAATTGCGATCTCCGTCATCGGCAACGCCGTCTGATCGATCAGGCGCTTCGCGAAATGCAGTCTTTGCGTGTGCGCGACAGCAAGCGGGCTGGCGCCCAGGTGTTTATTGAACAAGCGTCGCAGGTGCCGGCTGGTTACACCAAGGCGCTCGGATAGCTCTTCGATATCGCCGTCATCCAGGGCCCCGTCTGCAATCAGGCGCAGGCCGCGCTGCACGGTCGTTGACGTACCGGCCCATGCCGGCGTTCCCGGCGCACATTCCGGCCGGCATCGCAGGCAGGGACGCAGTCCCGCTTCACCGGCTGCAGCCGCCGTTGGGTAGAAAACAACGTTCTCGCTTTTGGGTGCGTTAGCCGGGCAAACCGGTCGACAGTAGATGCCGGTCGTCTTGACGCCGACGAAAAAACGGCCGTCGAAACGCGCGTCGCGGGAGAGTCTCGCCTGTTCGTAGACTTCCTTGTCAGCTATGTCTGAATTCCGAAGCATGCGCAGAGTATACGCCTGCCCCGGAATCAAACTAGCCAGATTCGGACCTCAAGGGGTCAGAGCCCAAAGGGCTCTGACCCCTTTTTGTTTTATGCCGCGCTGCGGGTTTCACCGCCATCGCGCTTATCCAGCCATTCGGCGAGATCGTCCGAGCCGCCGATGTGAACGCCGTCGATAAAGACCTGCGGATAGGTGATGCTTGCCGATACGGCGCGCAAGGTCTGATCCGTGTAGTCGCGGTTCAGCAGCAGTTCCTCGAACTCGATACCGGCGTCGTTCAGCAGGCCTTTTGCGCGCACGCAGTACGGGCATCCATCGCGGGTAAATACAGCGACGTCGGCGGGCAGCTCGCCCTCGGGCGCCAGGTATTTGAGCATAGTGTCCGCGTCCGAAACTCCGTAGGGGTCGCCATCCACTTCCGGTTCGATGAACATCTTTTCGATGACGCCGTCGCGAACCAGCATGGAGTAGCGCCAGGAGCGCTTACCGAAGCCAAGATCTTCCTTGCCGACCAGCAATCCCATCTCATCCGAGAACTCACCGTTGCCGTCCGGCAGGAAAGTCAGGCGATGGGCGTTCTGCGAGCGCTGCCATTCGTTCATCACGAATGCATCGTTGACGGACACGCAGATGACGTCATCGATACCGTTCGCATTAAACTGCGGCACGAGCTGGTTGTAGCGTGGCACGTGCGACGAAGAACAGGTTGGCGTGAAAGCGCCCGGTAATGAAAACAGTACGACGGACTTGCCGCTGAATATGTCGTCAGACGTTACATCCGCCCACTCGTGGCCCTTGCGTGTTCGGAATGTCACGTTCGGTACAGCTTTCCCTTCCAGATTTTTGAGCATTTCTTTCTCCTTAGTTCAAATCAGGCCAGCATGCTACGCAGCATCCAGGCATTTTTTTCGTGGATTTGCATGCGCTGTGTCAGCAAATCCGCTGTAGGTTCGTCGTTCGCTTCATCAGCAGCCGGAAATGCAGCGCGCGCGGTGCGGACTACGGCTTCCTGGCCCAGCGTAAGCTGCCGGATCATATCCTCGGCTGACTCCGTGCCGTCGGCTTCGTCTATCGACGTCAGCTTTGCGAACTCGGAGTAAGAACCGGGTGCTTTGACACCGAGCGCGCGAATGCGCTCAGCGATCTCATCCACCGCGGTTGCAAGTTCCGTGTACTGCGCCTCGAACATCAGATGCAGCGTGTTGAACATCGGACCTTCGACGTTCCAGTGATAGTTATGTGTCTTCAGGTACAGCGTGTAGCTGTCGGCCAGAAGATTCGACAGACCGGCAGCGATTTGTTCGCGGTCGGCATTGCTGATGCCCAGGTTGATATCCATGATCGGCTCCCTTAAAGATTCAATGAGTGCAGTTTAGGCCGTAATGGATGATAAATAAAACAGGTTATTTAGAATGTCATGTGCTATTTTATCGATCAATGAGGTCCCCAACAATCAAGCAGTTACGGTATTTCATAGCGCTCTGCGAGGAACAGCACTTCGGCCGGGCAGCCGAGGCCTGTTTTGTGTCGCAGTCGGCGTTCAGTAACGCCATACAGGAGCTTGAATCGACGCTGGAAGCACAGCTCGTAGATCGCACCAACCGCAATGTGACGATCACCGCGAAGGGTCAGGATGTCGTCACGCAGGCACGTCTGGTGCTGCAGGATGTCGATAGTCTGGTCGATATAGCCCGGGGCGATGAGGCGCCGTTGACCGGCGAACTGCGGTTGGGGGTTATTCCGACGATTGCGCCCTTTGTGCTTCCCGGCCTGCTGCCAAAACTGCGCCGGCAATACCCCGATCTTGAGCTGCTGCTGATCGAGGACCAGACGCAGAGAATATACGAGCGGCTGATGAACGGCGAACTGGACACTTTGTTACTCGCCCTGCCCTGGGAGATGCAGGGCGTCGAGCATCAGGTGCTTTTCCGCGACGAGTTCCGTCTTGCCTACCGGCACGGCACGAAACGTGTCGATCCCGAGAACTATCGCTTCAACCGGCTCGATGCGGACAGTATCCTGTTGCTTGAAGATGGACATTGCCTCCGAGATCACGCGCTGGCGGCATGCAAGATTCGCAATACGCAAAAGGTACGACGTTTCGGCGCCAGCAGTCTGCTGACACTGATTGAGATGGTCGATGCCGACCTCGGTATTACGTTTCTCCCGGAGATGGCGCGCGGCAGCACGCTGCTGCGCAATACGCGTGTGCGCCTGAAAGCCTTGAGCGATAAGAGCTATCGCAATATCGGTGTGGCGTGGCGCAAGGGTAGTCGTCGGGCGGACGAGTTTCGGTTGCTCGGCGGTTTCATCGCCGAGAATAGTCAGGCTGACAAACCGGACCTGTGAGCTCGCCAGAACCTGATTGCGAAGAGAGGGTCAGACCCCACTTTTGTTATGAGAAACTCGAGGTCGTTGATCGACTCCCTGCTCTCGCATAGCTCATCAAAATAGCGTTTTAGCCGTTCGAAATGCTTGTGCGTTGTTCGCGTCGTCTTCGCCTCGTCGAAATAGTGGCTCAGACACGGAGCCAGTCGAAAACACCCGAGCGCAGTGACGATCCCAATACGGCAGAATATCGCCAACTGGCTTAAGCAAGAGGTTTTCTTCGATGTACCCTTCGTAGAACTGGCCTGACCTCTCGTCGAGCAATAACAGATCGCGGTGGGTTCCGCTCATCCAGACAAACATCGCAGAATTTCGTATTTTCCTGGAAAGGGTTTTTGGCGAAATTCCTCTCCGAATATAGAATTCTTCGATAGTCAGGCGTGTACCCAACGAGGTGGGAAGCCCCTCCCAGGTGAACCCCGGTGTGTCTCCGCTTTTGACGAGCTCTATTCCTAGCGCAAGAAAGTAGTATGCCCGCAAGTCTTCGGGCAACATGAAATAGCCGCGGTCGCGACTGCCAGGTTCGTACTTGGCGCCATGGTCAATATCACATCGGAGATACCATGTTTGATGAGGTATCAGGATGTCAACGATGTATCTTTTTTCAAAAAGGATCGTTCCAAATACAGCGCTGTTGTATTCGTCGCAAAGAACCCTGTAGGTATTGGGCAATGATTCTCCCAATTCGAAAAACAACGCCTCGTTGCCATCGTCATGGCGATCCAGGATTATCGGCGCGACGCGCTCCTGAGCAGCCTTTGGGAGATCTGCGATCGACTGGTAAGTACGGTCGTAGTAGTTGGTGTCTTTCAAAGATGGATTGTCTCTTGTTTCGTCAGCACCGACGGAAGGATGCAGCGGAAGGTAACGCCGCACCCTGCCGTGGCGTCCCTAAACGAGCAGCGCGTTTCCGGCAATCCAGAGTCCGTAGCCTGCCGTCACCAGGGTCAGCAACGCCGTACCCGCGGCACCGATAAGGCGGCCGACGTGACCCATGTTGTCGTGCCGCAGCCCGATCGCATGCGCGATTCTCGCGATTACCAGCAAGTCGCCAACCACGTACAGGAACATTCTCGACCCGCCGTTGATTTCGATCGCGCCGAACACAATCAGAAAAATCGGTACATACTCAAGGAAATTCTGGTGTCGTCGAATCTTCTCGGCGAGCTCCATATTTGCGGGTTCACCGTATAAAATGGATACGCCGGCTTTGCCGCGGAACGACCCCGCCTTGAAGCTCAGAAACAGCGCGAATAAGGCGAAAAAACTGGCATACATTAGTGTTATTGGTATTTGCATCACATCCCCTCCTCGATTTCTGCTCCACATTGTACGCGGAACGAGCGGCGCTCAGCGAGGTCGTAGGACAGGTGCCGCAAAGGAGATTGCAGGTTGTTGATTAAACTCGCGAATATGGCAGTGATATACACGTGCCTGGCGCTGCTGATAGCAGCCCCTGTCAGTGCGGAAGACTGGGTTCAGCGGAATTACGAAGTCATCGGGGACGGCTCGCTACAGCTGGATTATCCGACCGCCTGGGGCAACAAGCCGAAATACGAAACCTTCGATATCGTGACCGAGCTGAAGTTCGGCCCCTACGGCCCCAGGGAAAAGCCACTGCTTATGATCCAGCTGCAGTCGGTTCTCGCCGCCGAAGCAATGACCGACGAAGACCTTCGGGAGATCAGCAAAGTCGAGGTCGAAAAACTCAAACCGCTGGCCTTTGAGACCGACATTCCGCTCAATGATGTCCACGGTGAGCACAGTCGCGGCCACTATTTTTCGATAACGGATAAGGAATCGAAAAGAGGCGAATTCGACTACCTGACGATGGCCGTCATCGCCGCGGATAAGCTACTGATCAAGTGCTACTTCTTCTCCAGCGACGGTGCGCCCGAACTTGGCGCGGATGCTATTCGCATGATGCAGAGTCTCAGGTATCTTCCGCCGGAAGAAGACGAAGACCAGTAAACCGGCACGCGTCAGTAGTACCAGTTCAGGCTCAGCTGCACATAGTCGTCTTTAACAAAACTGTATCCGGCATCGCCGGGGCCGGAGTTGGCGAACGCCCGTAAGCGCAACTCAGCAAACAGGCTGTCGCCGAACCGTCTTTCAGCTTCAACGTTGAAGAACAGCTCGTCCGTGTCGAGGTCAACGGCGAATCCAGCGAGGACACTGGTATCCTGTGCATCGTTCAACGCCAGCCGGGTGCCGGCGAATAAGTCGTTATCCTGATTAGTCGGCGCAGCGTCTGCGCTCCTCCCGTCGTGGGAGTATTCGAGAAGAATGCCAAGGTCGGCACTACCGCCGCCGATGCCGTAGAAACTGTACTCAACGCCACCCACGACGGCCGCAAAATCGTCGCTGTTTGCGTTCCGGCTGATCGCTTCCAGCTTCCACAGCCAGGCCTCACGGGTGTATTGCAGATCGATGCCTACCTGGGTCATCTGCTCGTAGAAGGGCAGCAGGCTATCGCCCGATGCCGCGAGCAGAAAGCGCGGCTCTCGCGAGGTCCCGTCAAACAGGTGCACGCCGATATCGAGATCGCCGATGTAGTGGCTGTAGCGAAGCGCGAAATCGACATGATTCTCTTCATCACCCGATTCGTAAATCGCGTTGCTATCGTCAATCGGCAACGCGGGTCGCAGGCGCCCGTCCGCACCGGCGAACGTGCGCTCACGAAACCCGGGTAACACGAAAAACTCGAAACGCCCGAAGTCGCGCTGCAGATTGAAATTGACCATCGGCTGGCCGAGCTTGTCTTCCTGGTCGATATCCTCGACCAGGTCGGTCTGATTGATGACATCGACCAGGTGGCGAGATTCAGCAACGCCCCAGAACACCTTGTTGATGCCCACATTGATATCCCAGCCGCGACCGTCGAAACTCCAGTACGCCTGCCGAATATCCGCATGCGAACGCTCGCTGTCTTCTGAATCCGCGCGTGCGAAGCCTACGAAGCTGAGGCGGTGCTTGCCGTCGGCGCTGCGCCAGTAGGCCTCCGGCTGAAACACCGCCGCGAGATTGACGTCGTCGTCCTGGCCCGCAAATCGAGCGTCCTCCCAGAACACCCGCGCATCCGCGCCGATGAAGCCGGTGATATCCCACTCACCGGCCTGTGCGGCGCTGTTCGTGACGGCTGCGGTCAACAGCAGCGCAATTGCCTTCATTCTGTTCATGGTCGTGCAGATTCCCGGATACGTTAACGCAATCGCGTCAATCGACCTTTGACAAAGTCACCGTCTTCCAGCCCGACGCCGAACTCGTAATCGCCGTACAACATCGCTGTACTTTTGCCGGTCTTGTGATTCACCATCTCAAAGCTGTGACTGCGCCAGACGCCGTCGTACTCCCGGTAGTCGGACAGCGTCAGTGTCTTCAGGAGATCGCCCCGCCGATCGTAAAAATCGACTTTTCGCACCTGGAAGATATCGCGATCAACCCAGCTGACCTGACGGGTGTAACCGGAGCTTTCATAGCGCGGCGTGCGCTCGACGACATCGGTCGCCAGACCGTCGAGGTCTTCTTCACGCAGCCAGTTGTAGTCGTACTTGTTCAGTTCCAGCGATGTGAAATCTTCGAACGCGAACTCGGAACCCACGAATGGCCCGGACTTGTTCGCGGATGAAATACGCTTGACGCGCTTCAACGCCGGCAGGAACAGCCACTGATCATCCGGATCGAGAATATTCGCGTGTGACAGCAAGGCCGTACCTTTGATGTCGTTCGGGTTATCGAAAACCACCAACGACTTGTCGCCGACACTCTCATCGGCAACTTCCAGCGTTGTGATCTGCAATGTGCGCCGGGACTCCTTACCCGCCGCGTTACGCAGGATCATTTCCAGTTCCACCGCACTGTCACCGAAACCGCGGTCCGAGCGATCCGAACGTGCCGCGACTTCGAAGCCGCGCTGCTCGGTTTCCGTTTCGCCGCGCACCTCGGTTTCCTGTCCGTTAGCGAAATCGGGCGACGCTATTAGAGCGGATGCCAGTACCGCAAGCATGGCGACTCCGGCAACGCTGGTCGCCGGCTTTTGTATCGATTGAGACACCGTATTTTCTCCTTGAATTTTTTCATGTAGTTCGTTTTTGTCCATCAGCAGCAACAGCGCCGGCAGGAACAGGAAGTCGAGTACCAGCGCGAATACGATTGCCATGGCCGTTAGCAGGCCCATGTCGACATTCACTTTGAAACTGGACGTCAACAGCACCATGAAACCGAGCGACAAGATGACGGTATTGACAACCAACGCCATGCCAACGCTGCGGAAGGCATAACGAATGGCGTCGGCCGCCGAACCGCCGCGCTCGTCGCGTGCCCTGACGTATTTGGACAGCAGATGTACCGTGTCATCGACGACGATGCCCAACGAGATCGAGGCTACGGTAGCCACCGAGAACCCGACCTTGCCGAACAGCAGTGCCCAGGTACCGAAAGTCGCGAGAATCGGCAGACCGTTTGGCACCAGGCTCAGCAGGCCGAGGCGGAAACTCTGCAACGCGGCCATCAGAATGAGCGCTATAGCGACAATGGCGATGACTGTACCCATCAGCATGTTGTCGATGTTACGGCCGGCGATGTAAGTGAACATCACCTGCGCACTGGTCGGACTCGCCTGCATCCAGGGTGGCACGTTGGTCTCCATCCAGGTCTTCGTTGCCGTCAGAAACTCGCGCGTAACAATCGAATCGACATTGCCGAGGGTGGCAGTAACGCGCGTAGCGGACTTGTCGATGTTAATACGATCGTTCAGATCGAGGCCGTAGGGCAAGGAGAGCTCGTACAGCAGTAGGTACTGCGCGGCGAGATTGCGATCCTCCGGGATACGGTAGTAGCTCTCGTCGTCGGCGTGCAGATTACGGTTTAGCCGCTTCATGATATCCGACAGCGAGTAGACGTGAGTCACGCCGTTTTGCGTCCGCAGGAAGTCGGTGAAGTCTTCGAGATAAGCGAGATAATCCGGGTCGCTCACACCGCCGCTGTCACGTGCCGGTACCGAGAACTCTATGGGGTACAGGCCGAAATGCTCCACGGCCTTGTCCGTTTCGGTACGAAACTCCACGCGCTCGTCGAAATACTGCGTCCACTGATCGTTGAGCTGAATCGTCGGAATGAACGCCACCAGAATCAACACACCGGCACCGACCGAAACCAGCAGCCGCCGGGGATTGGCGATGACAAAATCGGCCAGGCGATCCATGGCTCGTTCGCCGATGCTGGCCGTGGCAGTCTGCTTCGGGTGAAACGGCAGTATTCGTATCAGTGCCGGCAGCAGCGTGATCGAGTAAGCCCATGCCGCGAGGATACCGACGGCCGTAATGTTACCGAGGTGCCAGAACGGCGGTGAGTCCGAGAAGTTCAGCGCCAGGAACCCGACAATAGTCGTCAGAGACGTAATCGTTACCGGCATGAAGTTAAGACGCAGAGCCTCGACCAGTGCATCGTCCTTGGCAACGCCCTCGCGCATGACGGTTCGCATCGACATCAGAATGTGTATGGAGTCGGCAATCGCCAGTGTCAGGATGATAATCGGCGCGGAACCGGAGATTGGCGTGAGCTTGATGCCGACGAAACCGGCCCAGCCCATACCAACCATCATCGAAAACAGGATGACGGCGAGTGTTGCCAGCGTTGCGGTTACCGAGCGCAGAATAAGCAGTGTGAGAAGAAGAATGACACCAAACATGACCGGTACCAGGGTTCCGAGATCGGCCTGGCCGGTTTCGGCGAACGCATTGTTCAACGCCGACACGCCCGTCAGCGAAACGTCGACATCCGGAAAGTCACTCTCGATTTGCTCGCGAAGCTCGCGCGCGGCGCTGACCGCTTGCGGAACTTCAGTCAGGTCTTTCTCGGGATATTGCAGGGTGACGTTGACGGCCGTTACAGCACCGTCCTCGGACACCAGCTGATGACGAAGCAGCGGCTCGGCAAGTGCGATATCACCACGCCGCTGGCGCTCGGCCAGGCCCATCGACGCGCCGCCGCTAAACAGGTCCTCGACGATCAGATCGTCTCCGATACCGTAGGTGTGCTGAAAATTGCTGATCGAGTCGACGCGGATCGCATAGGGAATCTGCCATGCAGCTTCCGTCAGCTGTTCGACGGCAGCAAGCGTCCCGGTTGCAAAGGCATCGCCATCAGCCGGTTCCAGCACGAAAAAGAAGTTGTCGTTCTTCGTGTATGTCGCCTGCAGGTCCTCGAACGCCACCAGCTCCGGATTCTCATCCGAGAAGAAGACGCGATAGTTATTCGCAAACTCCAGGAAGCGTCCGCCGGAAGCGATTGTCACGGCGCTCAGAATCGCAACGATAACAACCGTCCAGCGAAAGCGAATGACGAGGCGTGCCAGGCCCTCTGCGAGGCGATCGATGCTCTTGAATGATTTACCCATGTTCGGATACCTTTTATTACCTTTCGGTCAAGAATTAGTCCAAAAAAAATACACGCTTCACGTGCATTAGCTCTTTATTTCAGTGTGTCCAGTTGTGCGTCAATGAGTTGGTGTCCGGTCGCCCGGTCCATGCCACTGCGCGCCTGAATGGCGAGTCCGGACATAAACGTCATTACCATCGCGGCAAGCAACTCCGGCGGACGCGTTTTATCGATCTGGCCCGCCGCCTGCCCGGCAACGATCGCGCTCTCCAGCGATGTACGCATGGCATTGACATGTGCGTCCATGATCGTCGCCACCTCGGAATCGTGGGGGGCAAGTTCGATGATCGTGTTGATCGCCAGACATCCCGCCGGGCAGTGATCGTCGTGCATATCGATCATGCCGTGCACGACATCGGCGATGCCTTGCAGCGGGCCGGTCGCGGCGTTCATGATATCGAGCTCATGCTTGCGGGCATCGGCGAGATAACGTCTCAGCGATTGCAGAAACAGAGAATGCTTGTCGCCGAACGCCTGATACAGGCTGCCCTTGTGCAAACCGGTGGCCTTCATGAGATCCGCCAGCGACGTCGCCTCATAGCCGTTTTCCCAGAAGGCGCGCATCGCGGCTTCCAGGACTACGTCGGTGTCAAATTCTCTGGGTCGTCCTACCATGGCCGCGACAATAGCCATTCATGACCGTTTAGTCAAGAACTAATTTTCGCTCACACAAAACCGTCAGGAAATGCGGTGATCGCTGTGACGCCTGCCCTTCTGACCGCGCGGGCCACGTTCCCGCGATCCTCTGCCCATCTGGAAATCGAGTTCCGCCCGGCTCAACAGGTCGTCGCCATCGGCATCCAGTGACTCGAACTCGACGACCTCGCTCAATGAGCTGGCAGAGTATTCCTCCCGCGACAGAAAGCCATCACCATCACTGTCGAACTGATTGATCTTTTCACCCCGGTCCGGCTTCGACGAGGCGCATCCTGAAATCGTCAGAACGCTGCAGACGATGACCAGGGCTGTTCTGACCAGACTCATAGTTGACTCCTGTTTTTTCGCTTCCAAAAAAGCTCCTGACACCTTTTACCCGCGTCAACCGGAAACGCCGTCGTGCGTTAGACAAGCCACGCTCCGCCATCGACGACTGTGAGGACCGAACTCATGCCTGCCCCCGACGCCCCGGATTTTCGGTTTATCCAAACTGCACGCCGCTCGTTCCTGCGGCGCCTCCTTGTTGCTGGAACAGCCACCATTCTGGCGGTCCCGGCAACATACCTCCTCGCCAGCGCGTTACCGTCCAGACACCGACCGCCACATCAGGGGGAGAGAGCCGGCAAGCCGCCGAAGCCCGGTAAGCGCTGCACTGGCGAAGAGAATGTTCTTACTGGCGACGAGTCAGAAACGAAAATCGAGTCCTAACTGTAGCTGTTGAGAGGTCAGGTCCTTAAAGGCGAGTGCGTCGCCAGCCCCGTCGGTCTCGGTTGCGGTGTCTCCGAGGTCCATCAGTGCGTAGGCCATCGACAGCTCAAAGCGTTCCGATAACGCCATGCGTATGCCGGCACCGATATTCCACGCGAACTCCGTCGTTTTTCCCCTTGGGTAGGCATACCCTTCCAAGCGCTGGTCGTCGAACACCGTGCCGTTCCAGATCAGGGAATCGTAGCTGACATCAAGGATCGCACTTTTGGTTTCGTTACGCGCCACGCCGACACCGGCCTTGAAAAACGGCGTGAAACGATCCAGTCCGATATCAAAATCGTAGCTACCGTTCAGCATGAAGACCAGACTCTCGACCTCCGCGTCGAGAACAAACGTGTCGTCCGCCCTGTCGTCGATACCGAAGACGGCACTGGTGCCGGAGTTCGTCGTCATGTACCCAAGATCGCCGCTCAGCCGCCAGCCGTCGCCCGTTTCGAAACCGACAGCCAGCGATACGCTGCGGCCGTCATCCATTTTTATAGTCGGCGTTCCGCCATAAATACTCTCGGTCGTACCGTGAAATGTCACTTCTCCGCTGGAATCGAGATAAGTCGTAGTAACGCTGCCGAACCAGTTCAGTTCGGAGAAATCGAACAGACCGTCGCGGCGGTCCGTTTCATCTGCATGGACGAACGAAAACGACATCACGAGTCCTGTGAGAAGTAGGCTGACTTGTTGTTTCACCGGCTGTTCCTTTCCTCTGTAGCGATGGAACAACGGTAAGGAATAGCAACGTCAATGTCTGTCAAGAATGGTTGTGCGATGTAAGTTAGCTACCCAGGGGCAGCCAGATGGTGACTATCAGACCGCCGTCCGGAGCATTGACGGCCGATATTTCGCCGCCATGAAGATGGACGACTTTTTCGGCAATCGCGAGACCGATACCGGAGCTTCCGGTATTCTCGCCGCCCTCGTCGTCGTACTTGCGGAACAGCTCGAAAATTGTCGCAAGATCGTTTTCTGGAACGCCCTTACCCCTGTCGCGCACGGTAATGAAGCAGCGACCCGAATCGCTGTCATTGGCGAACAATGCAACCTCAACCGATGACCGGGGCGGCGAATGCCTGATCGCGTTTCGAATGATGTTTTCGAAACAACTGGCTAGCAGGTCGGGATCGCCGACGACGTTGAAGCCGTTCATGTCATCGAGCAAGACGTTCTTGTCCTCCGCCGCGGCCTCAATCAGTGAGTCGTTGACAACCTCCAGCAGCAACCCGGCTAGATCGATCGGCTGCTGCTGCATGCGCAACTGCCCGGAGTCGAGGCGTGCGAACACCAGTAGCTTACCGATCAGATTATCCAGGCGATCAAGCTCAGTCTCGACCCGGTTGAGCTCCCCGTCAACGGCACCTTTTGTGCGTTGGCGTGCCAGCGACAATGCGGCGTGCACCCTCGCGAGCGGTGAACGCAGTTCGTGAGATACGTCGCGCAGCAGCTCTTTGTGTGAGTTGACCAGCTTCTCAATGCGTTCGGCCATGTAGTCAAACGTCGCTGCAAACTCGGCGAGCTCATCGCCGCGAGTGGTAACCGATGGATTGATGCGGGCGGACAGATCGCCGTCCGCAAGACGCAGTCCGGCCGATTCGAAGGATTTCAAAGGCCGGATAAGATAACGGGCGATCAGCATGCTCAGGAATACGCTGAGCGGGATCGCTATGAGGAGTATCAGTAGCGGTCCCCAGGGACGGAAAAAACCTTTCGGCGGTCGGTGCCGGGCGCGCTCGCGAGGCAGCACCTGCAGAACATAGCTGTTGGCGTTGTAAACGAACTCGTGCTGCCAGACATTGTCGCCGGCGTTTGCCGACAAAAGCGCCGCGGTTGCTTCCGGCGAACCCACTCTTAACAGGGTTTCGCCGTCGGAGTCCTGCAGCGTGAACGCCATTCTTCGGGCCACCAGCCCACTGGTCTGAAACAGCGCGAGCAGCTGCTCCTGGTCCCTGCCCTCCGCAGCGGCCAATACATCCTCGACCACGGGCAGCATGAATCGTTCGGCGGTCATCGCCCGCACCGTGGCGGCAGACGGCTCTGCGATTACCGTGCGCATGATCAGGCCGGCACCGACCGAGGAAACGATCATGACCACCCAGATAGCGACGACGATTTTCAGGTACAGGCGCCGCATTCAGTCTGCCGTTTGAGTATCGATCAGTTGGTACCCGAGGCCACGAATGGTCTTAATCGGTGTGTTCGCAGCGTCGTTGGGCAGCAGTTTTTTGCGTAGATTGGCCACGTGCACGTCGACACTTCTGTCGTACGGCATGTACTCGCGCCCCAACGCCTTCTGCATCAGTATTTCCTTCGCTACCGCTTCACCCGCATGCTCCATCAGTATGCGCAGAATGGCGAACTCGGCGCCGGTCAGAACGAGGGCTTCGCGGGCCTGCGTCGCCTGCCGCCGGGAGGCGTCAAGCGTAATATCGCCAACCGATAAGGTCCCCGACCGACTCTGCGGTTCGGTCGGACTGTGCGCGGAACGCCGCAGGATGGCGCGCAATCGCGCCGCGAGTTCGCGCAGATTGCAGGGTTTGGCGAGATAGTCGTCGGCCCCGCTTTCCAGGCCGACAATGCGATCAACATCGTCGCCGCGCGCCGTCAGCATCAGGACCGGCATCGGGGTCATACCGGACGCGCCGGAGCGCAGCCGCCGCAGCACTTCGTGACCGTTCATACCGGGCATCATCAAATCCAGTATCAGGGCGTCAAAAGAGCGGCTCTTCACCAGGTCCAGGGCAGCCGCGCCGCTGTGCACGGCGCTGGCGTCGAAGCCGTCCTCGGCCAGGTACGCCACCACCATGCTGCACAGTTCAGCGTCATCGTCGACCATCAGTATGCTGGCGGATTTCACGTCGCTGCAACGTCCCCGTTCCTGTCCGGTACCGTGGCGCCATTGTAACCCGCCAGGAGCGGTGATTTCGGGGCGCATTCAGACAGAATCGTCCTCGCCGTCGCAGTCTCGCTGCTTGTGATGCCGGGCGCGACGGTCCTGCATTTTTTCCCGTGCCACCGCGAATTCACTCTCATTGATGTAGCCATCGCCATCGGTATCGATTCGTGCGAAGCGGTCGGGACGATCACCGTCGGAGTCTGCCCGACCACGGCGATCGCGGCCCATGGCCTGCATGGCTGCCTCGATTTCTTCGCGGCTGATCAGCTGGTCCGAGTTTTCGTCGATTTCGCTGAATGAGGGCGGTACCGGGCGACCCGATCTGTCGGCGGCATTAACGCCGAGGGACAAGCCGAAAGCTATTGCCAGAGCACCGATTACCAGTGCCGTTGTCTTGATTGGCTGCGTCATTTTAATCTCCTTGGTTAGTGACGATTGAGCACAGTCTAAGACGGCACAAAGCGTTTCGCTGTAAGGAATTGTAAGGGTTTCGTGAGTCAAAACCGGCCTCTGCAAGGGGTGCCCGGCACAAGCCGGGGCCGCCTTTCATTTCTTAACGGTTCTTCACCAATGCATTCACTAGCATGCCGAATCTTAAGCACGCGCAGGCAAGACGCCCGCGTGATCTGTACCAATGGATAGCCTGGAGAATCTAAATGACAAAGCTGCGCATGACCCGCCTGAGCTGGCTTGCCTCACTAGTAATCATCGGCGCGTGTTCGAGTTCGAACAACGACGATACCGTGACGGGAAAAGGGTCCATACAGGCGCTGCATGCGGTTCCGGATATCGGCGCCGTCAGTTTTCTTATCGAGGAGACTCTACTATCGGCGCTGACGTTCAAGGACGCATCCGGTACCAGCGAATACGACGATCTCGAATACACGTTTCGGTTCGATATCCTGCTGCCCGACGACACGGAAGCGACCACTATTACGTCCTCGACGCTCAAAGTGGATGCCGAAACGGAATACACCTTTGTTCTGGCCGGGTCGCTGGATACGCCGGAACTCATCGTCTGGGAGCAATTTGGCCGCGACTGGTCCGAAGAGCTTACGACCGCCGCGGATAACGACACGACGGTTACGGTAATGGAGGTATCGTTCGGTAACCTGTCGAAAGACGTCGGAACTGTCGATGTCTACCTGGAAGCGCCCGGAACCAGCCCTGAGTTTGCGACACCGAGAACAACGATTGGCTACGCCGACCTGAAGTCGGCTATCGAACTGACAGCCGGAACCTACCAGGTCGTAGTGACACCGGCGGGCGACCCGACGAACATGTTGTTTGCGTCAGACCCCATCTCGGTATCCGCGGCGACGAGTAATCTCCTGACGATCATGGATGACGGCGGCGAGACGACGGCGGCCTTTTCAGTGCGCTGGATTGGCACCAGCCTCGGCCTGGATCTTTACGATATCAACCTGCTGTCGGAACTCACAGTCGTTCACGGAGCCATGGGCACCGGCCCGGTCGACGTTATCTCGGGTGGCGATTTCGCGAATCCGCTGGTCGCCGACCTCGACTACGCCAGCGAGTCTGCCGCCGTAATCGTCGACCCCGGCACCTTGAATATCAACGTGACACCGGCCGGCAACCAGGGCGTGTTCCTCGCGGAACGGGCCTTCGATATCAACAAGGGCACGTTCAACCGCCTGTACCTGGTCGGTCTCCCCGGCAACGTGCAGGCGGCGCTCTTCGCGGAGGACCGGCGGCAGGTATCGACGCACGCCAAGTTCCAGGTGTTTCAGGGCGCGACCCGCTTTTCGACAGTGGACGTTTACATCGTCGGCACGGACGTCGACATCGCATTGATAGGGCCAAACTACTATTCGCTGATTTACGGGACCTCTACCGGCCTCGGAGCATACGCGCCGGGCGAGTACAACCTTGTCGTTACCGAGGCTAACACCAAGAATGTCATTGGCGGCCCTTACCCGCTAGATCTGACGGCGGGCGAAAATACGGGCAGCATGATCCTCGACTCGGCGAGTATTACCGCGACGGACGCTTTGTTCTTTGATCTTAACAATCCTTAACGCAACGCCCGTCAACTTCGGGCGTGAGTGGCCGTTGATCCCTGTATACCGGCAGCAATGCCAGCTAATCGAGGAGTCAACGTCATGAATAGAATGCTCTCATCTGTGGTGTTTGCGGTCTTCCTGTGCTGCACGTTTGCGGCGAATGTCGAGGCCGCTCAGAACAAGCATCGTCATGTACAGAAAACGAAGACCCTGCATGTTCTGCCGAGCAGCCATCTTCGAGTCAGTCACCGGGGTAAATCGTATTTCTATACCGGTGGCCGCTTCTACCGCCATGAAAAGGGGGCTTACGTCACTATTGCGGCACCATTCGGCGCCGTTGTTCCGGTATTACCGCGCGGTTACGTCAGCTTCGGTGTCGGAATCAACCGCTATTTCTATTTTCAGGGCATCTACTACCGGCGTATCGACGACGGCTACGAAGTAGTTAAGCAACCGGCCGGGGTCGAGCAATTAGCGGCAACCGGATCAGACAAGCTGATCGTCTATCCCGCGGCGGGTCAGTCGGACGAGCAGCGCGACAAAGATCGTTACGAGTGTCATGTCTGGGCGATTACAGAATCGCAGTTCGATCCGACGGATACGGACTCCGACCCGCTGCTCAGAACCGACTACACCCGCGCGATAGGAGCCTGTCTGGAGGCTCGGAACTACGTCGTAAAGTAGGTCGATCTGAACGACCGCTACGCATAGTTTCCCTGAAACTCCGCCGATGGCTCCGTCGGGCGAATGACGTCAATGAGTACGCCGTTGGGATCTCGCGTTATGAAATGACGCTGGCCCCACTCCTCGTCCTTCAGCTGCAGAACCATCGCCAATCCGGCAGCGACGAGCCGCTTGTACTCGGCGTCCACGTCGTCGACCTCGAAGTTCAGAATCAGGCCGCGGACCGGGTTTGCATACCCCGGCGGCACGCTAGGATGATTGCAGTCGACGATGCCAAGCTCGAACACGGGCTTTGTGCTCGATTTGAGACTGACATACCAATCGACATCGAAGGTCGGCTCAAAGCCGAAGTACTGCTGGTAAAAGTTCGCGGTGGCGGCGACATCCGTCGTGCCGATGACCGGATAAAAACTCGATAGCTGCATTTTATAACTCCCTGAAGTCGTTTTGATAACGTACATACACTCTGTATGTTGATTAACGTACATACACTCTGTATGATTGTCAACATGGCGCGGGCACACAGCAAGGTCGAACAGGGAGAGGAAACCGCCAGGGCCCTCGTTCAAGTCGGGCGAACGCTGTTCAGCCGGCACGGCTTCAACGCTGTTGCTGCGGAATCGATCGTGGAAGCCGCGGGAATCACCCGCGGTGCGCTGTACCACCACTTCGGTGGCAAGCTGGGATTGTTTGAGGCGGCGTTCGTCGCTTGCGAGCGTGAGATAGCAAGCCGTATTGAGGCCGCCGCACGGCGTCATGAAGCTGCCGAAGATCAGCTCAACGCCGGATCGCTGGCGTTCCTCGATGCCTGTGCCGATCCTGAACTGCGGCGGATCGTTATCGAAGACGCGCCGAGCGTCCTCGGCTGGTCCCGCTGGCGTGAGATAGATGGTGAACACGGACTCGCTCTGCTGCGGGGCTCGATTGAGCAACTCAACGAGGAAGGAAAGCTCGCGGCCTACAATGCCGAGGCTCTCGCTTACCTGCTCTCGGGCGCGATGAATGAGCTGGCTATGTGGGTCGCGGAGTCGGGTAATAAAAGCAGGGATTTGAAGGCAGCCAAACGGAACATCAGTGCGTTGATTCACGCCATGCTTCGCTGACCCGGCCCGTTGGAAACACAGTGCCCGGGTATCGCGTTGTACCATGCACTATGAAATCTGTTAATGGGAAGAGCGCTTTCATGACGACAAGAAGTATGATCATTCTGCTAGGCCTGATGTCCTTGAGCGCGCTAAACCCACCCGCGCTGGCTTCTGAAAGCCGGGACCAAATCAGGGCGCGCGAAGCCGGCATCAGGATCGGTGTCCTGCCGACGGGTGAATTAAACGCGATAACAGATGTAGCCGGCGTCCGGGTCGGTCACCTTACGTTGCGGGAAGGAAAGGGTGTTCGAACCGGTGTTACTGCAATTCTTCCCCACAACAAGAACATCTACCAGTCAAAACTACCTGCGGGTTTCGCACAGGGCAATGGATTCGGAAAGATGGCGGGCAGTACACAGATTATCGAACTCGGTGAAATCGAAACGCCTGTTCTTCTGACTAACACGCTGTCGGTCGCCGAGAGTATTGCAGCGCTTGTGGAGTGGACTCTTGTACAGCCGGGCAATGAACAGGTACGGTCCGTCAACGCAGTCGTCGGAGAAACGAACGACGGATACCTGAACGATATTCGCGGGCGCTATGTGACGAAGGCACACGCATTGCAGGCGATTGAAAACGCTCAAGACGGCGTGGTGGCAGAAGGCGCAGTTGGTGCGGGGACGGGAACAAAAGCCTTTGGATTCAAAGCAGGAATCGGTACCAGTTCAAGGCGCTTACCGCGCACGCTGGGAGGCTATACGGTTGGCGTTCTGGTACAGAGCAACTATGGCGGAGTGCTGAGTGTCGACGGCGTGCGTATAGGTGAGTTGCTGGATCAATACTACCTGCAGGACGTTGTGGACAACGGAGACGCAGACGGGTCGATCATGATCGTCGTCGCTACCGACGCGCCGCTATCCGATCGCAACCTGCGGCGGCTGGCCTATCGAAGTTTCATCGGTGTCGGCCGTACCGGATCACCTATGAGCAACGGTTCCGGCGACTATGCGATCGCCTTTTCAACCGCGGACTCCGTCAGACGCACAGTGTCCAGAAGAAGTTCGGCAGCAACTGTGTCCGAGCTGCCCAATGACCTGATGTCGCCGCTTTTTCAGGCCGTAACCGAAGCAACAGAGGAAGCCATACTCAATTCGCTGTTCATGGCTGTTGATACGGTCGGTCACAGGGGTGAGATAAAGGCCCTGCCGACTGAAAAGGTGTTACGGCTGTATCGCGAGAACCGAAAAGGCGTCGCGCCGAAGATCGATGTCTTTTAAAAGCAGGTGATCCGGGACGGCGTTCTCCCCGGGTTGCTATAGTTAAGCTCTCAATCTGTTTCTGGACTGACCCGATGAATAACAATCGCCTGCTCTTCGGTCTCGTTTCGATTCTTTTACTCCTCGGCAACGTTTCTCCGTCGTCGGCACAGAATACCGCCGTCGATCCGCTCGAGATGACCTACCTCGGTGTCGCGGGATGGATAATCTCCGATGGAAACGTGACCGTGTTGATTGATCCGTGGCCATCCCGATTAAAGTACGGCAGCAGGGACGGGCACCCGGATGACGACCGACCTCGCTTCGCGCGCACGGATCCCGCCTGGTCCGACACTACGGTCATCGATGCGATCATCACGGAGGCGGATTTCATCCTGGTTCATCATGGACACCTCGACCACCTCGGCGATGTCCCCTACATCGCGCGCAAAACCGGCGCCAGAGTCATCGCTACCGAAACCGTAATGATGATTTTGCGTGCCTACGACATCCCGGAGGAACAGCTCTACACAGTCCGTGGTGGAGAGGACTACCAGTTCGACAACTTCAGCGTACGCATCGTACCCTCGCTGCATTCGGCCCTGGACGAGAAGCACTACTACGATTCGCGGCGTTACGACGAGCAGACTCAGCTACAGGCACCGTTGCGCATCAATCAGTTCATCGAGGGAGGAGCGCTCAGTTTTCTGGCGCGTTTTGATCGACATACGGTGCTGACGATGGGATCGATGAACTTCATCGAGCGTGAGCATGAAGGACTTGAGCCCGACATCCTGCTGGCCGGGATCAATGGCTCTCGCCTCGGGCTTTATGACTATGACCGGCGCCTGCTCACGTCTACGGGGTTCCCGCCGATAGTCATCCCAACGCATTGGGATAGCTTCTCTCTACCTTATGGATACTCACAACAGGCGGCCATCGAACGCAATATTCTCCCGTTCATTGAAACTGCCCGCACGGTATCACCGCAGACAAACGTCATTACGCCGGTACACCTCGAGACCGTACGAATACCCTGATGCTGTCACCAAAACCTCTGCGGCTCGTGCTGCTATCCGCGTTCGCTGGCTGCGTGGGCGCGACTGCCGGCGCGGGCCAAGCAATCGATATGCCGATAGTGTACTTCGATTCTGTACTCGACCTGGAAGAAACCGCAACGACATCCGCAAACGCGAGCATCGGTGATCTCGATGGCGATGGCAATCTGGATATCGCGCTGATCAAAGGTCGGCACTGGCCGGTGGTCGATCGGCTGTTATTCGGAGATGGACGCGGCGGTTTCGATCGAGCTACGGATCTTGGCACAGCCGCAGATCGCTCCTACACCGGCGCACTCGCCGACATCGATCGTGACGGTGATCTCGATATCGTCGTCAGTAATGACTCGCCCGATCAGAAACTCACCTACCTCAACGATGGCCACGGCCAGTTCTCAACAGGTTCAACATTCGGACAGGCACAGTGGTCGACGCGCAACATTCGCCTTGCCGACATCAACAGGGACACCTTGCCCGATATCGTGGTCGCGAATCGAACAGGTAAAGGACCCAGCCCAAACTATATTTGCCTGAATCTCGGTAACGGCCGCTTTCAGACTGACTGCGTGGCTTTTGCCGCAGAGTCGGCAACGACCATCACGCCGCAGGACGTGAACGACGACGGCTACGTAGACCTTGTTGTTCCCCATCGCGACGGCGGCCAGAGTCATCTCTATCTCGGGGTTGCGGGCGATGACATTCGATTTGAGGCGAGGCCCTTTGGACCGCCAACTGTAGCCATCCGCGCGACTGAGGTGGCCGACTTTAATCTCGACGGAAAGATGGATATCGTTGCCATTCATTCGGGTCGGGCGAGCATCGGCCGCAGCGTTGTAATTTACTTCGGCAAGGCAGACGGATCGTTTTCCGAGGGCTCACTGGTTAGCCGTTCGTCGCGCAGGCCCTATGCTTTGACCACAGCAGACCTGAATAAGGATGGCGCGACAGATATTGTCGTGGGTCACGTCGAAGCACCGACAACCGTCTATTTTAACCGCTCACCTGGCGACCGCTTTCACGCTATCGATGTGGGTGACAGTGACGGCACCACGTATGGCCTGGCGATCGCCGACATGAACGGGGATGGCCAGCCGGATATCGTGGCGGCCAGATCCGGGGCGCGCAATCAGCTGTATTTTGGCCGCCGAGTCGAGGCGAATTGATCAATGAGAAGGCATTTGGGTCCGGCCCCTGATTCCCGGAGTTGTGGCATACGAACCGAGAATCCCGGTCAACGCACGAATAAAGTCTACGATGACCATCTGGGGCGTGACTATATTTCTTATTGGCTTCGGCCTCGCCTGGATGGTAATTGCGTCTGCTGCAGGGTATGTGTTGTCGAAGGGCGGCGTAGTGTACTTTCGGGCGGGTGACTCTGACGGCGGTTAAGGACCGGGGTTAATTGACGCGAATGCCAAAATGGAACGAACGGCCAGGTGCCGGCAGTCCTAACTGCGGCAACACCAATTCGTCAGTTGCATTGTCGATGGCCGCGGTCAGTAAGACATCCTGTCCGAACCAGTCACCGATATTGATGAAGCCGCGTAAGTTAAGGCTATCGGAAGCTGGCAGCCGTACAACAGCCCCGCTATTTCCCAGGTCAAACGCCGAACCGGTATGGAGGAGCTCTGCTCGAAGATCCACGCTGGGTGTCGCCTGCCAGTCCAGCGCAAAACTGATCTGCTCTTTTGGCCGCTGCAGAAGAGCCGGGCGCTCGCCGTTGTCTTCCCGTTCGACCTGTCCGTCCTGCAAGGACGCCGATAACTCTGCTCGAAGATCCTCGGTAATCGCCAATGTCGTTGCGGCCTCAAGCCCGAACGTCGATGACCCGTTGGTGTTGTAGCGTTGCCGTCGACTCACGCCGGCAACATCGACAACTCGCTGCGAAAGTGTGTCATCACTTTCATTCGCCCACAGCGCAATATCGAACGACAGATCATCGGTGAGGCTGTACTCAATACTCAGATCGCCGAGGAGCGACCGCTCGGGTTGTAAATCCGGGTTGAGCAGAAATCGGCCAAGTGCCACGCCGTACAGTTCCCGGGGGGTTGGAAACCGTGATCGCTGCCCCAACGTCGCCGCCGCGGACCAACGGTCTGACGGTGTCCATCGCAGGCCGGCGGACCATCCGGTTGCCGATAAAGAGCCCTGTACCGGTTTGTCACCAGTAAGCGGTGTCGCTGCACGATCGACACCTAAACCGATGGTCGACGTCAGATCGTCCGCCAGCCGCAGATCAACCTCGACACCGGCTGTCGTCAATCGTTGCCGGTAGCGAAGCGAAGGGTCGGCGACCAGGTCCGCCACCTCGCCGGTAGCCGTTGCATACTCCGTTTGCCAATGAGTGCTCTCCTGCGCGGTCGCTACCACGCGAAAGCTGGCTCGTTCGAATGGCACGGACAGCGTAAACCTCGCACCGACTGTCCGGTCGCGACCCTCCTCTCGTTCGCGCAGGACCGCATACGAATAATCGGTGTAGGCATCAATGGTCTGGTCAAACCACTGTTGCCAGGCGGTAACGCGCAGATTCATTCGCGAAGCAAAACGCCAACTGCCGTTCACCGTCGCCTGGGTGAGACGCCACTCCGGCGTGCGCCAGAATCGCGGGCTGGAAATTGCCGGGTCGATATCACCCTGCGCGGCAACACCGCGTTCAACGTCAGCACGTAGCAATGACGCACGCAGGAAAACGGCGTCGCCGGAGTAGGCTGTTGCCGCATAGATCGTGTTACCAGACATATCGGTGTTGGTACGACGGCTGCTGGTGGACGGATCAAAGGCAACGCTGTCCTTATCAGCAATCCGGTCTGCGTCCCGGTCGATGAGTGATCCACCCGCAACGAACGACCAACCGTTGTCCAACCCGACCCCCGCCAGGGCATTGATGTTTCGCAGGCCCAGGGAACCTTGCTGCACCTCGGCTCTAAGGTTCGGTCCTTCGCTCGGGACATAGGTTACGAGGTCGATAGCTCCGGCTACCGCGTTCGCACCGTATTCGATCGGTGCGGCACCACGCGTTATTTCGATCCGGTCGATAAGGCCGGCCGGCAACAGTGCCAGATCCGTGCGACCGTCCCAGGGCGTCGCGAGCGGCGCACCATCGAGAAATACCAGCGTCTGGCGTTCCTCGGCGCCACGAACCCGGACGACCGACTCGCCGCGGGAATTGGTGCGCATAGAAACCCCGGTGAAGTTCCGGAATATGTCGGCAACGACAACCGGCTGCCGCTCCACGATGGCTTCGTTATCCAATACGAATGCGGGACTGGACACGCGCGATTCTCCGCGCGACGCGGTAATGACAATTTCTTCTATAGATCCCTGACTCTGAGCATGAGCAATCGATGACGCAGCAAGTAGCAGCCCGCACGAACAAACACTCAACCGCATTACCGAACTCCTTTGCACGTACCGCATTCTCTTAATTGACGCCAGGCAAGAATCAACGGCACTACCCGTCCACTCACGCAGTATCCCGCTAGCCTGGTCGGAGTCAAGCATTGCGAGATATTTGGTCTTCGCGACGCTCTGCAAGCTCGATCAGACCCGGGATGTTCGGTGCGGGGATGCGGTGGGAACGCCAATGACCTCTTCACGCCCCACCGGCGTGGTCATTGGCGTCCCCACCGCATCCCGACAGTCGGGCATGTATTTCGGTTAACGGTCAACGTGCTGAATAGGTGTTGATCCGGGCGGGGGCGGGGGGGCGGGGGGGGGGGGGGGAGAAGGCGAAGGGCCCCCCCCCGAACAACCCCCGTAAAAAA
>JAJFKU010000052.1 GCA_021773035.1 Woeseiaceae bacterium | reverse complement strand
ATGTGCTGCGGCAGAACTCCGATGCAGACTTTGCGCGAAGGACGCGAACTGTGGGAGGCGAAGGTCGGTACATTGAACTGATCTGACAAATGCACGACTGTCAAAATCGGTAACTGTCAGATCGGGTCGCGACTATTACACGTAGGTTTACGGGCGTCTCCAGCATATCTATTAATAACAACCACTTGCAAGCAACTCTTCCGGCCGATGTTTTCCTGCGTGCCCGAGTGTGTGAGAACCGTGTGTCCGGAACAAGGTGTAGACCATGTCACCGCTTAACACCCTATTTCAAACCTCTCAGGATAATCTTCCGCGACGCACTTCGTATCCCAATTGTTCAATGCCCACCGAAATAGACGCGGGCCTCTGCGAAGTAGCTAGTCGCGTCGGCGCTGATATCGATTCCTACACCAACTGCCACGGTTGGCAAAACGTGCATCTCGCCGACAAGCTCATACGTTGTTCTCGATCCGGCTTCCGAAAAGTCCACGAAACTGACGCCCAGTTGAATCTCGCCGCGCTCTCCAATCTTCTGGCGAAAACCGACTCCCATAAGGTAGCCCTCATCGGAATGCGTCGCGTGGCCCGGCTCGCTGATTTCCTCGCTAACGTAGCCAACCTCTGCAACAAAATCAGCACTGGCTGCAACGGCAAAATGGGTGCCGAATCCGATCGCCCATTCGCTGAGATCGATCTCGTGGTCAAACCCGATGTCTTCGTACAATGCAAACGCCTGAAACCTATCGCCGACGGCAACCGATCCCTCAATCTCGACACCGGTACCGTCGAGATCACCGCCGGCCTCATCGATCGTGGTATCGATGTAGCGCAGCTCCACGAAGTTGTACGAAAACGCACTGTTCGGAGCATGATGCTCAACTACGGCTGCGCCGTGATGATCCTGAGAATCTTCAGCCAGCGCTACATTAGCGCAACATAGAGCTACTATCCATAACCCGGCAAGCACTTGAATTGGCATCGAATCGCCGTGGAACTTTTTGCTATCGTGATTCTGTGTCATGAGCTGCATCCATTGTAAACGTAGGTAAACGGGTTATCGGCGCATCGGTGTCTGAATTGAGTGTGGTGGCCTTTTTGGCGTCTGCATTGTGAACTGGCTCTCGTTTTGGCCGCCATATTTCGCAGGCCGAACATCCAGATCAGAATTCTTGCCACGCACGGTCAGTACCATTTTCGGTTGCCCCTTTTTGCCACGCTGGACCAGCAACTCTCTCATCTACGCGCGAGGTCTCTGATCCCTTCGACGGCGGAGAACTAACCGCACGTACCGCCGTAGAGTCGCCCACCGT
Organism: Woeseiaceae bacterium; assembly: GCA_021773035.1. Classification (GTDB taxonomy): domain Bacteria; phylum Pseudomonadota; class Gammaproteobacteria; order Steroidobacterales; family Woeseiaceae; genus UBA1847. The sequence goes on along the minus strand of JAJFKU010000052.1, from coordinate 327,328 downwards.
AAAGAAGGTCATCATCTGATCCAAATCGTCCGCTTGCTCACCAAGCGACTCACTCGCGGTCGCGATCTCGCCGACGATGTCGGTGACGATGTCGGTGACCCTCTTCACGCCGCTGACAATCTCCCCGAGCATCTCGCCCGATTCGTTCACCAGCCGCGAACCTTCAACGACTTTGTGACTGCTATCCTCAATAAGGTCCTTGATTTCTTTCGCCGCCGTCGCACTACGACCGGCGAGGTTGCGCACTTCACTCGCCACGACCGCGAAGCCGCGACCCTGGTCACCGGCCCTGGCCGCCTCCACCGAAGCATTCAACGCCAGCAGGTTCGTCTGGAACGCTATCTCGTCAATCACACCAATAATGTCGGAGATCTTCGTGCTCGACGCGTTGATCTCTCCCATCGCCCCTACCGCCTGTTCGACGACCATGCCGCCCTTTTGCGCCTGTTCCCGTGCCGCTATCGCTAACTGGTTCGCCTGGCTGGCATTGTCTGCGTTCTGTTTTACCGTGCTGGTCATCTCCTCCATGCTGGAGGCGGTTTCCTCGAGGCTCGACGCCTGCTCTTCGGTACGTTGGCTTAAATCCGTGTTGCCCTGCGAAATCTCATCGGCACCGGTCTTCACCGAAGCCGATGAAAGCTGAATATTACCTACAACCTCCGTCAGCTTGGTCACCGTGGTATTCGCATAGTGTTTGAGTTGACCATACGACCCCTGATATTCGTCGTCGATGGTCTCTGTCAGGTCACCGGAGGCCATTGCACCCAGTACCCGTACCGTGTCCTCGATCATCCGCTCAGAAACCTCCACCAACTGGTTGACCCCCTGCGACAGCGTTGCGAAGAACCCGTCTTTTCCTTTCATCGCAATCCGCTGATTCAGATCACCGGCCAACGCACTGTCAACCACATGCTGAACCTCGCTTTCGATCTCCAGCTCCGCGGTGCGGTCCGTCCATTCCACAACGGCGCCCAGTCGTTCACCGTCTTCGGCAAGTACCGGATTCGCTACGATCTTCATGGTACGCCCGCCCACCTCGATCTCCGCTGTATGCGTCGTCGTCAGCCGCTCCAGCAAACCGCGTTGGTGATCCGGGTTCTTGTGAAATACATCGATACAGGAACCTAACAACGTACTCGCATCAAAGTTCGGTAGGCCTTCGCGAAAATCCGCCTCGGCATCTCGAAACAAAAGCGTTACGGCTTCGTTCATGTATACAATATTAAGGTCCGCGTCTGTGATCATCACATTGCCATCTACATTGTCCAGGGCCTGCTTCACGCGGCCACTCGTGACCAAGGCCGCTCGATCAGCTTCAATCCGATCCTTTAGTTTCTGCTGCATCTCACCCATATGCGCAGTCAGTTGGCCAACCTCATCCGACGACATCACCTGGATCTCGCTGCTGAAATCGCCACCAGCTATACGTTGCATGATTTCGCCGGCTCTCCGGATGGGGCCGACTATTGATCGGGAGAGGAAGAAACCGACTACCAGGCCCAGAAGCAGCCCCACGACGCTGGGTATGACCAGGTTCCGAAACGCCGCTTGTTCGGTATGCTCCGCATTAAGGGTCGCATTTGCTGTGAAGGATTCCAGGTCTCCCAGGAATTCTTCCAGGTGGTCGTCGAACATCCTCTCTTCGGCTTCGATTTTTTCGATGGCGCCCTCCGCGCCGTGAACACGCCCAGCGTCGAATATCTCGAACAACTCCTCTGCATGGGTGGCATAAGTGGCGTGACTGGCCTCTATTTCCCGCAGGCCAGACTCAATGGACCTGAATCTTTGCTTTGTCTCCATGGTGTGACTTAGCGTGATGGCCTCCTTAGCGAAAGCCTCTGCTTGCAGGATTTCCTCAGTGACCAGTTCGTTCAGTTGCTCGAACTCGTGCACGGACTCGGTCAGCTTGGTGGCGTTTTCTGTCTGCGCCGCCCCAATTGCTCGTTCCAACCAAAGGGCCTGCTTAGGCGTTGGTCACGGGGATATCCTCCTCAGCTATTTCCACCAGCATTACGCCGATCGAATTCATCGACCGAATTGAGACTCCCGAAATTATTGACATTACGACGAGCACGACGGCCATTGCACCGTAAATCTTGTAGCTGAGTTTCATTGCGCCATCCTTTGTCCTGGTTCGAGAACGTAGATCCTACGACCCGCGTCGACAGACACTTCAGAGTCCTGCAGATTATTCCGCGCTCGTTTTCAGTCCGGCTACGATTTTTCTTCCTGTTTTTCCTCTGAGAATTTGCCGGTATTGATACAAGCATCGCCCGAAAGACAATAAAGTGGAGCGCGGAGTGAAGCACAAAGTTAAATCGCGTTATATGAGGTTTGATGCCCATTTACGAGAGTAAATCGCACTGCTTGGTGATCGAAATATCGACAGGGCGGTTCGGAAAAGCCCATCCCCTTCTACACGACCAGCATCGACAATCCGACCAAATATCCGATATCGGATCGTCAACCCGTATCGAAGGGACAGAGTTGAGCGACCGGGAGGTCGAACGCCTGATTCTCGGCGACCTGCCCGAGTTATCAGCAGAGATTCTTGAACCGCGCCATTGACGGGGAAGCTTACGATCCCGAGTGTCATCGCATCCGAACCGCACTGACCGCCCACGACCCACAACAACCGAATCGCAGTCGCAATCATCGGGAATGCGAGGGCCTGCCTGAACACTGCCACCCAGCCCCCGGGTTTCGGGGCGGGCGCCTGGAGTTTCCAAATTGCGCTCAGGAACTACGGAATTCGGCCTAGTTGGTACAAATACCATTCCAGGGTCAACAGCAGTAATGCGAGCAGCAACAGCCACGTCACAAGCGTATGCGGCGACAGCTGCGGCGGGAAGACCTCGTCAAACATTGTTAGTAACTCCGCCTCCCCCAGTGGCAACTTGCCTGTCGTCGTCAGGGTGTCCAGCAGTGAGACGAACAAGGCAGGAGCTCCGGCGCCGTTCAGCAGTTGCCCGACTTGCGCGGGCACAACGGGTACACCTATTGTATCCAATTCATTTCCGTCTTGACTAAATAGGGACGTGCGTTTGCCACCCACGCTCGGCTCAAGCGCGTGTCCGGCGCCGGCATACGGGTACCAAGCCTCGCTTTGTGCCAGCCAGCGCACCGACTTGGTAATGAATAGCGGAAAACTCCGCGATCGTATGAAGTTGTAGTCGACGCCCAGAAGTTCCTGCCACACCGAGACGATCCGCAACTCTCCGGTTTCAATGGAGACACTGATGGGTTGCCGGGCGATGCTCGCCAGTGCGCTTGAGTCGATCTGGTTAAGCCCCAATGATTGTAACGCCTCTGCCTGAACCGCCAGTGCGTCGTCATCTTCTGCTGCGAAGAGTATAAAGGCGGCGTCCTGTGCGGCCATAGGCACAAATTCCAGCGCGGGTATGCCCGGGTCGCCGACTTCTTCACCTCGGCGGCGAATCACAACATCGACGTCATCATTTGTGATTCTGATTCCCGGATCCAGCGCCAGCAGACTCACGAGCGCTGTCTCTGCGTCCAACGAGGGCGATAACTGCACCTGAATCGCGGAGCGGTGCGGCAAACGCAGGCGCGCGGTATTGTCCAGAGACAAACCATCGTCGGGGATCGTGACAACCAGCATTCCGCCATTCGCGGGAACATCGTGCAAGGTCGTTTTCCCGCTGCCGACTGCCGTGGTACGAATATCGTCCGGCCGTTCGCCGTCCAGGGTTATCTCCGGGGTCGCCAGTATCGTTTTCTGGTCGGCGTCTTTCTCGACCTGCACGAACACATCAACCGCCCCCCAGGCGCCGGAGGCTGCCTCGGCAATCCCCAGTGCGGTAATACCGCTGTTGCCGGATACCATGTCAAGCTCAGTGGCGCGCATTACCTTCATCGACGATGGCAGCAAATCCACGACCGCCTGACGCACGGGTGTGTCGCCGTAGATCAATACCGTGGTTGACTGATCAGCCGGAATCACAACCGCCAGGTGCTGTAGTTGTGCTTCCAGACGAGAGGGAGACGCCGCGGGCGAGAGCACTTCCAGGCGCTTGCCCAGTAGCAGCGGGTCTTCTCCGGGAGCCAATAAAATCATCGTGCTCGCTCCGACCCAAACCACTTTGCGGCTTGCTGGCAACTTGGCAGCGTCGCCCAGAAGTTTTCGCACGGCGCGCTCAAAGCGATCGTCGCGGGCCATGCCGGCCGACGCATCCAACAGCAAGACGTAGCGATCGTCGCGCTCACTAGAATCCAAAACGGGTTCCGCCAGGGAGATCCAGATCAGCGCACAGATCGCCAGTATCAACAGATAGGCCAGCGGATGTCGGAATCGTTGCCACAACCAACGCGCCAGTGCCGGCGCCACCGCCTGTTGCCAAAACAGGTTCGTTACCACCGGCAGCTCACGGTAGCGGATGCGCAATTGTTGTAACAGGAACAACAACCCTGCCAGGCCCAGCAAGCCTGCGACCACTCCCAGAGCGGATAGATTCGCAAAACTCATACCCGCAGACTCCCGCCCGCGAATAGCGACGACAGTTGGCTGACCACGTCTTGTTCGACGTCCAGGCGCAACAGACCTGCATGGCGCTTTCTCGCCTCCGCCGCTAACGCGTCGTTAAATCGTTGATAGGCCTGTCGATAGCGCCGTAGCACTTGAGGTGTCACCGTCACGTCCGTCGCAGCACCGGTTTCACAATCTCGCAGCCGCAACTCTCCCTGCAAATCTGGATCGCGATCGGACTGCCGCACCAGTTGAACAAACAGCAAGCGATGTCGGCAATCTTTCAAGGCCGACGTGATCGCTTGAACACCGCCAGGATCGAAGAAGTCGCTGATAATGACCAATAGACCCCGCCGCAGCGACAACCCGGAAAATTTTCGCATAGCCGCACCCAGGTCGGTTTGATCACCAGATTCCAGGTCCGCCAGATGTTGCGCAAAACGCGCCAGACTAGATTTTCCGGCCTGGGATTTCACCTTGATTTGCAGATCACTCCCAAACGGAAAAAGACCAACGCTGTCGTGTTGGTTTAAGCTCACTGACGCCAACGCCAGCGCGGCGCGCAGTGCCGCATGGATACGCGGTGGCTGTTCCAGAAACGCGCTGGCAGAAACATCCATCAGCAAATACAGCGGCAGGTCCTGTTGCTCCTCGAACACCTTGACAAATAGCTTTCCCAAACGCTGATAAATATTCCAGTCAATCGAACGCAGGTCATCGCCGGGGGAATACGGTCGAAAATCCTTGAACTCCAGGCCATGACCCAGCGCTTTCGAGGGATGTTCCGCCGAACGTCCACCACGCACCACCCGCTGTGCCTGCAAACTAAATCGCTGCAGTGAGCTTAAAAAGTCTGCATCGAACAGCTCGTTAAACGTCAGCGCTTTATCGTTCATCGCGACTAATTCAGGCTATTGGGCAGCTTGACGGTTGCCAACACGTCGTCAACCACGCGATCAGCGCTAATGCCTTCGGCCTGCGCGTGAAAATTCAGCACCAAACGATGGCGCAAAACCGCTGGCGCCACGGCGCGAATATCCTCCAGGCTGACGGCAAAACGCCCTTGCAATAACGCCTTGACCTTAGCGGCCAGTAACAGGGCCTGCGCGCCGCGAGGGCTCGATCCCAGGGCCACACACTCGTTCACCAGGGCCGACGCATAACGACCTTCCGGCTGTGTGCCCATCACCAGATGAACGGCGTAAGTCTTCGCTTGCTCCGGCACCGGTACCGATCGCCCGATTTCGCGCAATTGGTTGATTTCCGCGGCCGTGGATACAGCGGATATGCCGATGGTTTGGGTGCTGGTAGTGCGATCCAAAATAGCCCCATAATCCTCTTCGCGGGGGTAGCCGACAATAAGTTTGAATAAGAACCGGTCGAGCTGGGCTTCCGGCAGTGGGTAGGTGCCTTCCTGCTCTACCGGATTTTGTGTCGCCATCACACAGTAAGGTTCTTGCAACCTTATTGTGCGGGTACCCAAGGTAATCTGCCGTTCCTGCATGGCCTCCAGCAACGCCGACTGGGTTTTCGGCGTGGCGCGATTGATCTCATCCGCCAATACCAGGTTGGAGACCAAAGGCCCCTCCTGGAACCGCAGCTCGTGGCCGCCGCCTTCGGTGTCGACCAGGATGGAAGTGCCCTGAATATCGGCCGGCATCATATCGGGCGTAAACTGGATGCGGGAAAAAGGCAGATCAAGTGCCTGGCTAAGGGAGCGCACCAACAGCGTCTTGCCCAGCCCCGGCACGCCTTCCAGCAATACATGGCCACCTACCAAAAGGGCGATCAGCACGCCTTCGATCACATCGTCCTGGCCCACCATCATACGATTGACCTGATCCTTGATAGCAACATATACGTCGTTAAATCGTGCGGCCTGGTCCCGAGCCGTTTCGGCATTATCGGTTTGGCTGTTCATCGTTTCTGTGCTTCCTGTTGAATGAAAATGTGTTATCGAATTCGTTGTCCGCCGGCGCTCCAGATTTCCACATCGCCGATATCGAGCATGCCTATTTCTTGCTCAAACTGCGCGACATCACCAACCAGCACCCACACAAGAGTTTCGGGTTTCAGATAATCCCGGGCCACGCGATTGACATCGTCCAATTGCAATGCGGCCAGTCGAGTCGGTATACCTTCGGCATGATCTGCCGAATACCCGAACAGGGTATCCATAGACATCGCGTTGAACAGTTCTCTCTGCTGTTCAAAAACAGCGGGGAATACATTGGTGCGGCCCGTCACATGGTTCTGAAGTTCCTCTGCCGTTATCGGCTGATGGCCGGTGAGCGCTTTCATTTCCTTGAGTATTTCCTTCACCGAGACCACCGCTTTATCGTTTTGTACCTGTACGGTAAGAGGCCAAAGTCGCTGGCTCAATCGCCGGCCGACGCCACTGGCGACGCTGTAAGCCCAGCCATTGTTCTCACGCAGGTTTTGTTTCAGGCGTGAACCGCCGCCACCACCAAAGATCGCGTTAACCGCAGAGAAAGCATCCGCATCCCTGTGCTTTGAAGACGGTATCAGTCTGCCAACCATAATCGTGGTTTGCAGGGCGCCGGGTTGGTCCACAAGGATCACGCGAGATTGATCGGCGATCGCCACATCCTCAATGACCTGCTGAGTCTTAAGCGGCGTGTCCGGGTATTGCCAATCGCTGAATGCCTGCTCCAGGGCTGGAATTATCTCCTCCAGCGTGGTGTCACCAACGATGAATGCAGTGGCATTGTCGGGCCGGACCCAGGCCGTATAGAACCCTTTTACATCGCTCAACTGCAGCGCTTCTAAACTATCTACCGGATCCCTCCGGGAAGCGCTGGGATGATCCGGGCCATAGAGAACATGGGACAGTATTCGATAGGCAATAGCCCTTGGATTACTTTCGCCCTGTTGGTAAGCCCTGAGGTTGTCCGCTTTCAGCCGCCCAAAATCGCCTTCATGAAAAGCGGGTCGGGTGATCACCATCGCCCACAGTCGCAGCGATTCTGTCAAGTGCTTTTTCAGAACCGGTGACAAAATAAAAGCCGAATGCGGATCGACACCCGCAGAAGTGCCCATGCCAAGCTGGTATTGTTTGTTGTTGAATTCACTCGCGCTCATTCCCTCCGGGGCCTTAATCATCAAAGCATTGGTGAAAGCGGCAGAGAAAGCTCTGAATTCCTTATCGGCGTTGTGACCCGCATAAAGCACCATCCCCAGGTTAACGATGGGTACCTCGTGACGCTCTGCCAGAATTACCTTGAGGCCATTGGACAGCACCGCTTCCTGCATCTCGGGCAGATCGAGCGCGACCTGGCCATTCAGCGCCGGCATGCGGCGACGGTCGATGGGGCTTGCCGTGGTCTTGTAGTGATCGAGCGGATAGGTAATCAATTGCACGTAGGCTTTCGACAGCCATTTCTGTGCAACCTGCTGCAGCTCGGCCGGTGTCGTCGCCATAATCCAGTCCAGTCTCTGCTGGTAATAACCCGGGTCGTCGGCGAACAGGGCATCTCCGGACAGCAGCGCACCCTTGGTCGAAACCCGAACAAGGCCTCTGATATTTTCTGTCTCGGTAATAGTCTTATAGTCGGCCAGTTCATCCGGCCGTGGGCCGTCCCGCAGGAATTCTTCGAGGGTTTCATCCAGGGCCCGCTCGGCGTCGGCAACGGCGACTCCAGGCCGGACATCTACCGTAATGTTAAGCGCGCTGGCTAACTGCAAAGCCTCTATTCGGGCGCCCGCGTAGGCAGCTACACGTTTCTGGTACCTCAGCTCGAAATCCAGACGGGATTTTGCTATGTCTTCTAAAATACCGACGACGAATTTCAGCAGAACCGCCTCTTTACCGCTGCCGCGGGAGGGAATCGGCCAGGAACGTTTGATAACAGGCGCCTTCACCGCGTCATAAGTAACAATATGTTTGTTGTGAAGCAGTGACGGTATCCAGGACTTAACCTGATCGACGACCGGGCCGGCGACAATATCGCCGAAATATTTTTCCATCAGGGTACGAGCGGTCATCAGATCGATATCGCCGGACAACACCACAACGGCATTGTTGGGGCCGTAGTAACGCTTAAACCACGCGTGCACGTCCTCAAGACGCGCACTATCGAGATCGTCCATCGAACCCATCGGCATATGATGATAGGGGTGGTTCTGCGGAAACAGCGTGGACAGCAACAGTGCATACCCTTTAGCACCGACGCCGGCATCACGCTGCCGTTTTTCGTTGCGTATTGTGGCGCGCTCTGAATCCAGCACCTCCTGTGTTACCGCGCCGAGTAAGAAGCCCATACGGTCGGCTTCCATCCACAGCACGCGCTCCAACGCCGGTGTCGGTACGGTTTCGAAATAGTGCGTCTCATCATGGGCGGTATAGCCGTTTTGGACACTGCCACCCAGGCTCCTAACCGTTTCCTGAAAATTGCCTTTAAAGTGCTCGGATCCTCGAAACATTAAATGTTCGAACAGATGGGCCAGTCCCGTCTTGCCCTGCACTTCGTCTTTTGAGCCGACGCGATAACGAACGTTGACAGCAACAATAGGGACTTTCCTGTCTTCGTGCACAATCACGCGTAAGCCATTGTCCAGCGCAAATTGCTGATAGGGGATTAAAGCTTCGTGAGGTTCGGATTCGGTCGACAGTGTTGCGCAGGACATTAGCATTAGACCCAATGCCATCAAGGTCTTCTTCCGGTTTCTACGATTCATAGTCAACTGCCCGCCTTGTTGTCACAATCAATACAGAAGCCTGCGTAAGCAAGAACGCTACAGAGTCGATCTAAATGCGATGACGGCAGGAAAATGCTAAGTCGACAGCGCATGCAATTTCTCCCGTGCAGCAGCTTCTTCGCGACGCTGTTTTCGCCAGTGTTCGGCGCGGGCGCGATCACCGGCCTGTTCAGCCACCGACACTAACGCAGCCAACAGCGCGTCGTTGTGCGTATATTGGGCAACTTTTTCGCCCAGGATCAGCGCCTCAGCCGCTCCCCGGCGAGCTGCGGCACGCTCGATTACCGCCGCCGTCTGGTCCACCGGCACCAACCTCGCGTCAAGCAAGACAATCATGGTCTCAGTAGCCAGCGGCGTGCCCACTTGTGCGGCTATCGCCAGCGCTTTAGTGACCGTTTTTGACGTATACCTTTCCGGGGCAGCAAGCCTGGCAGATAGATCGTCGATCACCTCCACCACTGCATCTTTTTCTCCGAGTTCATGTAAACGCCCGGCGATCTTCACCATGTAATCCAGCGCCAGATCGGGATGAATCTCCGTTTCATCCTGCTCGATCCAGTCATTGAGCGCACAGGCGGCGCGTGGCAACCATTCACCAGCATCCCACCCGAAGGCAAAAAGAGCGCCACCCCCGCCCTCCGCGCCCATCCAGTCCAGATACCTGTCGTTGATTCCCTCCAACGAGTCGCCATCTACGAATTCGTTTCCAATCCTGCCGTACGAAATTGAGTCTTGCTGAAGTATGTACTTGAGCGATTGCAGGGCGGCATCATACTGCCCCACTTTGACCTGCAAACGGTTTATGGCTCTAAGATTCGTAACCGACCACTGGGCACCCGGCGCGCCAACTACAGAATTGAGCTTGCGCAAGGCCGTTGGTGCATTCAGAACCCTGCTCCAGGCTTTAATCTGCAATAGTCGATGGCTCTGCTCCAGCAGTTTTTCGGCCAGCGGCGGCTGACTCATTTCAACAATATTCTGCACCAGACCGACGCGTTCTCGCCCCTGGAGAAAAGTGCTTACTTCGTCGACTAAATCGAATGCCGTCAGCTCTGGCCGGCCGGACCGAAACCCGCGCTGCGCGAAATTCCGGTTCAATGTTTTCGCCGCCAGCACGCGGTACGCTTCCACGGCCCTGGACGACTGTCCGGATTTCGCGTAAATCCGTGCGATGTTGCGCAGTTGATGATTCGACAACCAGGCAACTTTATCGAAGTAGCTGCCGAGAATGCTGGCAACCCGGGGCGAAAGCCCAGCTGCTTGATCTGAATTGGCTGCCTCGGCATCGATCATCGCTAACCACAGGGAAAAGTCCCGATCGTCGGCCTGGCCGGATTCAAGCGCCTCGCTCAAACTCGCGACTTTCTGTGCCGCGCTGCCGTTGTGTTGATAAGCCTGCGCCAGGTAGGCGTATATTGCCGGCGCCTGGCGCCGTTGTTCGACGGTCATGGTATCCAGGTAACGCTCAAATTCATCCAGGCCAAAATCGAACTGCGCCAATACGGCAAACAATGCAGCCGGTGATTCTGTGCTTGAATCAACCCAGTCGGTACTCTGCAGCGCTGAATGAGGCAACCTTGCCCGCTTATGCATATAGGCAGTCCCTCTCCACAGGCGTCTGAAGGCAAGTCTTGCAGCACCGGGATCATCATCGTCAACAGCCTGGGTAAGCTGTAATTTTATCCGACCCACGGGATTGAGATTACTTATCGCCGCTCGAGCGGGAGCCAGTGACCCAACACTCTTCAGGCTGGCTTTCCGAAGCTGTAAAGCACGCAAAGGCATGTCCGCTTGCTCTAATTCTTTCAACAGCTTGTCGGCGTAGTCCTCATTGTCTTTGTCCAGGGTCGATAAATGTTCGAGCAACGGTAAACGCTGCGACGCGGAAACACCGTAGCGAGGATAGATGTTATTGAGGTACTTGAGATAATCCTCATTGTTCGAGTAAAAATCGACAGCCTGTTCGGGCGAGAGAAATTCCTGGAACAGTTTGTTACGCACTTTGGCGATCGCAAGAGACCGCCCCTGCCAGGACAGCATTGCATCAAAACGCTCTTTCAGGGCCGCTTCATAAGCAGGTACAAATACGGGTATCAGCTCATCGAAAGTGTTCGAGCGATTGCCGTACACCCGGGTTAGTACAATGGGTTCCCGCTTTGCCGCATCTAAGTTGAGTGCAATAAACGCATCCAGGGCCTGCTCGGTCTTGCCTCCGGCCAGGTATATCAACGGCCGGTGATAGTTCATTACGTCGCCGGCATGCCGGTACACTTCATCCCACACCGACTCCGCCAGAGCCACGTGATCTTTATCCGGTAGTGATTTCGTTAACAGTCTTGCGAAACTGTAGTAAAGCCGTGACCACTGTAAGCCCGGTTGTGTATTCATCAGACTTATCACCGCCTGCGACAACTGGCGGCTGTGCTCAGCGTTCAGGGGTCTTTGCAATAACGATTGCAATAGGTAATAGAGTACAAAACCAGTTTCTTGTTCCGACACGTCTCTGGTCGCGATACTCAGATAGTGCAGATAATCCAGCAAATTGTCGTGGCTGAGCCCCTCGCTTAACAGCAACGCGGCTTGCATCGTCGTTCTGCGCCTCCACACGTGTTCCAAGCCCGAAGCAGTAGCCGCTTTTGCTATCGCCAATAACCTCGCCTGGTCGACAGGCGCTTCACCGGTCGCACGGGCAAGCAGAGATAAAAAATCAGGAGTAACACTCAATACCTCGATCAGTTCCTGGTTATTCGTGGTACGTACGCGTTCAACCATGTCCCGGCAGAAACCGCGATAGTCGGTAGCGTCCAGATACGTTTTGGCCCACTGCACTGCTTCACCGACAAATCCCGCCTCTGCCCAGGCACGCACCAGGGCCCGCCGGTCCGACGAGTCGCCGTTGGCCACGCCAAGATTGAGTAAGGTGGAAGGTGAAAGATCGGGATTGGCAACGGCCAGCGGCGGCCGGGTTTGCTCTGGCAGCCTGGCGGCCAACGCCGCGGCAGAGTTGTACAAACCCCAACTTAACCTGTCGCTGATTACCGTATGGGCGAATTGACTGTCGCCGCCAAAAGCGCTCAGTATTTTCGCATCTAGGCGGTCGGCCAATTGCGGATGTCGACGGGCAAACGCCACCCGCCGGGTGACTTGTAGCCAGGCCTTGAGGCGGGGATAGTGACCCAATTGGCTGGCGTTGTTCACAGCGCCGGCTACGGGCTCCAAAGCCGCCTCGACCGCCGCCTCCAGTGAGCCCAGCCGCGTCGCCTGCAAGGCCGGGTCTGCCGGCCAGGTCGATAGCAAGCCGAGCAACAGGGGTTCAACGTGCTGCTTAAGTTCGTACATCGCTGGCGTATCGCGGTCCTGCCCCGGCGCCTCAAACGGCTGTTTCCGCAACAGCAGGTCCAGGGCATTGAAGTAAGTTCTGTGGGCCATCTCCTGCTGACCCGCAAATTCTCTTAACGTCGCCAGTGTATGCAATACGGCAATGCTGTCACGGTCGAGGTGAAAGGCCCGGATCGCGTAGTCCAGGGCCACTTGAAAGTGGGCGTACTCGCGCAGGATATTGGCAACTTCGAGCATCACATCGGCGCTGTTAAAATCATTCGCCGCGCGCTCAAACACCCGGAGCGCACTGTTGAGTTCCTGCCGCGCCAGAAAGGCTTTGCCCAGGCTCAGGTAGGTATCGAGCGGCAGCTCCAGATTCAAAGCCAATAAACGCCGTCCCAAATCCAGTTGCCGCTGAGGATCGACGTCCTCGGTGAGTAACATCAGCTCCTTTAAAATACCGTCACGGCGACCACTCGCTCCGGCCAATACCGTTTCCATCACCGCTAGCTGGCCGCCACCACTGCCCTGCGCTTCGACCACGTCCGCCAGTAATTGATAAAGATAGCCCTTTTCCCCTCCAGCGGTTAAGCGCTCCAAAATCATCCGCTCGGCCCAATTAAGCCGTTGTAAGCCGATTTGGTCTGGACCGTATCTGGAATTGAAGGATAGGTTGACCGCATTAAGAATACCGTCGATAGCAACGACAAACTGGTTGTCGTCAGCGGCGCCCTGTGCCAGAGACTGAAACACAGCGATTGCGTCTTCCCCGCGGCCGCTGAGCTTTAGCATCTTGCCCAGCATCAGGTAGTTGTCGCCGTACTCAGGTTGATAGGCAATGGCACGACGAAACGCAACGGCACTCTCTACCGGCCGATCGAGGGCGGCGAGGATACCGGCCTCAAACGCCCAGGCTTCTTCTCCGGCGTGCTCGTGCAACTGAGCCAGCAAGCGCTGCACCGCACCCAGCTCCGGTTCGCCTTGTTCCATCAACCCCATCAATTGATTGCGCAAATACTCAGCCTGGTTGTGCGGATCGAGTTTCGCCAGACGCTGGTTTATCTGCTGATAGCGCGGGTAATCCCCCAACTGTAAATAGGCGTCTGCCTGCTCGCGCAGCCTTGCCGACGGATCGCTGTCCTTGTCCCGTGAAGCCGCGCTGGAAAAATACTCCGCGATCGCTGCAACCGCCGATGGCCGATCTTCCAACTGCAGGTACAATGCAACCAGCAGATCGATCTCATAGCGCTCGGCATTGCCTTCGCTTAGCGTCGCTGCCAGCTCCGCGGCCATGCTCTCGAGTTGGTTTTCTTCAGTGGCAAGTTCCAACAATTGATCTTGCACCACTGCACGCCGCGCCGGCGATATTGTCCGGCGCCATAAAGAACGCCACAGTGACAGGGCTTTCTCACCGTTGTTCAGCTGCCCGTGGAGCCAGGCCAGCCGCATGCTATCTTCCGGCGCTAATCCCTCGCCCGTCTCCTGCTCACGAGACCTGGCCAACCGTTCCCAAGTTGTCAGTGCATGCTGCGGCCTGCCCAGTTGCAGCCAGGCATCGGCAAGTTCCGCCCGCCGGGGTGACGATTTGGGTAACAGCGCATCCAGGCGCGTCAATACGGCCTCGGCCTCAGACCCACGACCTTGCTGCCAATGCCGTTCAAACAAAAACAGCAGCAGCGGCATAGTCTCAGGATTGTTTTGGATAAAGTGTTCGAGACTCGCGATCGCCAGAGAATCAAACCCCATTGGCGCCATGGCCCTGGCGCCGGCCAGCAAAACGGTGCCGTTCCCGGCGTTACGTCGCAGAAAATCCTGCCACAGTTGTTCCGCCTTGTCGGGTCGCTCACTACTGAGGTAGTACTCAGTCAGTGCTGCAACCGCTTGTGTCTGTGTTGGCTGGGCGGTTATTTGCCGCCGGTATTCCCGTTCCAGCGTCTCTATTTCGTCGCTCTGCCGATACAAAGCCAGGTGCTGACGCCATTGTTGGGGCTTAAGTTTGTCCAGACTTGTTTCTTTAACAAGCGCCAGCGCCTGTTGCAGCTGCCCGGCATCCTGCAACAGATCAACCCATACTTGCCGAGCCTCAGCGGATAAGCCTGCAGGGCTTGCGGCTTGCTGTTTAAAGTGCCCCAGCAAGCGCTCGAGACTGTCGTCCAGGCGGTGCGCCTCGACCAGCAGACTTAAGCCATAGCGCCGATCACTTGCAATCGCCGCGTTCTGCACCGCTTCCCAGGCCAGCGCCTGGGCGCGCCCGGCATCGCCAGCCCTGATCGCCCAATCGACCGTGGCAATACGTTGTGCAAACGCCACCTTGTCGAGCGAACTAACCACCTCAAACAAGTCGAGCGCGGCCGTGTAGTGGCCTTGTAACGCCAGCGCTACCGCTGCTCGGTTGCGATAGGCCGGGTCGCCCTGACTCAGGGCGAAACTCACCAGGTTGTCAGTCTCTTTCTTGCCGGTTTGCATCAGCGCAAGTCGCAGGCGAATATTCGCTCTGTGTTGTTGATGGTCAGCCTGTTCGTCGCCAATCAGGGTCAGTGCTTGCCGATACACCTGCCGGGCTTTATCAATATCACCGGCAGCGTCCAGCAAATCCGCTCGCTGCAACACATGCTCAAGGGACGCGTCCAGGTTTACAGCGGCCTCGGCGGCATCCAACGCCATCTGCCGCTGGCCGTGACGCCAATGCAGATGGCTAGCCGCCAGCCACAGTCTGGCTCGTTGCCGAAGTGGCCTGTCGGTAGCAGCAGCCATTTGCGACAAGCGCTCGAACAAACGGTCAGGTTTGCTCTCGCGCAGAATGACCTGATGATAGAGGGGTTCGGCCAAATCGCGAATGGTATTTTGTGGAGCTTGCACAGCCAGTAAGAAAACCTGCAACTCCTGCTCAAAAGACGCGGTCGCCTGTTTTTCCGAAGACGCTACTGCACTTACTTCTAAAGGTGTCGCTCCATGGGCGCGCAACGCGAGCAAGAAGACCAGCCCCAGTCCAGTCAGTAAGCTTGCAGGGGATAAGCGCAATTCCCTGTTCAATCGATGCCTCACGCTTTCGGCCAGCGGCGGTAAACCAACTCACCCAAATAGGCCAATAACGCCAACAACAGGACGTAAGGCCAGAATTTAATCAGTGTCAATGTCCCTGACGCTAAGGCAGATTCCAGCGGCATCGGTGCCGAACCTTCGAGCGATATTCCGCCGGTCGCTCGGGCCAGCCTTTCCAGATCCAGGCCCATCAGTGGGTCCACTTGACGCTCGAGTAATGTGTCGGCGGCCACCATCGATACCAAACGCTGGTCCGTTGTTCGTACTTCTGGTGACTGTGCCGTTTCCTGCCCGACCACACCGGCCAGCAGGCGCAACTCCCGCGCCGGGCTGCTTGTCAAAGTGGCTTCAAAACGATTGGGGGACTGCTGCGTGAATTGCAGAAATTCACCGATAGCGGTGGTACCGACATTTTCGTCTGACACCAGGGCAACGGCCGGCTGCAAGGCACCTGCCCGATTGTGACGCTCGGCACTGATCCGCAGCTGATCGCCGTCGCGCTCGAGCCAATAGCGAAACGGCGTACGGCCCGAGGCGGTGCGACCGACAATTCGCCCGAGCAAGGCACCGTAGTCCTGCCACTGCTGCCACGGAGCCGTGCCCTCACCCAGGGGTTCGGTCATCAGGCTGGTCACCCGACCCAAACCATAGTGCCAGGTCGCCAGTAACGGATGGCCGCGATCACGCTCTTCCATAAGCACTTCGCCGCTGGGCCGAGCCTTGACCTCCACATAGCCCTTGAGCGCCGGCAATCCTGACGGCTCCACCGGTCCCCACCAACCGGTTCCCCCGCGAGCAACAAGATCGAAGTCACCGCGGCGATAGGCGGGCGGTTTGTCGGTAGACGGTTGTTTCAGGATCAGGTCAACCATCTGGAACTGATTGCTCAGGTTGAAATAGCGCCCTTTGCCCCACAGCGATAAATCCAGCAGGTTTTTTTTGATGCTGCGGCTGCCCGTGTGAACACTTGATACGGTAATACCGTCTTTGGCCATACGGCGAACGGCGCTTTCAAAATCACGCTGTTCCACGTCCCCATCGGTAATCAACAGGATATGCTTGTAGCGGGTGCGTAAATTTTTTAATCCGTAGTGCGCTTCTTGCAGGGCCGGATACAGTACGGTAGAACCGCCGTCACTCAGGCGACTGATCGCCCTTTCGATCTGGACGTTATTGGACGCCGGCATCATCGGTAAAGCCCAGCGTTTGGCCCCGTGAAATTCGACAATGCCTATCCAGTCTTCACGCCTGAGGCGGCGGGTCGCCAAGCGGGCGAATTGCTTCGCCAATATCAACCGTCGCCCCGCCATTGAACCGGAGGTATCCACAATGATGGCCAGCGCGACGCTGGGCGTTTTCTTTTCTTCGCGCTGGATGAACTCCACCGGAAGTGCATCGGCCAGAACCGTGCGTTCCAGACCGCCATCGCCGAACGATGCTTCTCCACCGCTGTACAACAGTCCCAGCCCACGTTCGTTTACTGCTACCGCCAATTGCTGTTGCAGATCCGTGGGTAATTGCGCCGCCGGCACGTCATCCAGGATCACAAGATGATGGCTGTCCTGTTGCAGTGCCTGTCCCAGGTCCGCCGCCAGGTTTGCTGGATCGGCGGCGGTCACGGCAAACCCGGCACCTAGCAGAGTTTGCAGTTTCGCCGCCCCACCAGTCTGTCGCCAACCCAGGTAGAGCACCCTGAGCGGATCCTGGATAGGTACCACGTGGTTGAGACGGTTATTGTCGGGATCCGCATCATCACCGGAGCTGGTCACGATCACCTCTGCTGTCAGGTGAAGAAAACCGGCCGCCGAGGGTTCGAACTCAAGCGCTACGGCGACCCGGCCTGCACTGCTGACCGGTTCGGACAGCACCAACTCACCGTCCGGATTCGAGAGGCGTACTCGCAGTTCGGCAGCGGTGCCTATGACGTCAACGATCACCTGCATTGTTTGACCGACCCGCGCTTCGACATCGGTTCTAATGCGGCTCGGGTACACATCCGATATCTGCTCGTCCAGATCAAAGGTATTAACCGCGATACCGCGCTGGATCAAAGCTTGCAGCACTGGTCCCCAGTGCCGGTCCGTCGCCAGGCCGTCACTGATCAGGGTGATCGAACCCTGACTGCCCATGGGAATGGTCTGATTGGCGGCTTGCAAGGCCGTACTTAATGATGAAGAACTTGTCGACCGGATACGAATCGCTTCCGCGTTCGTCATTGGTTCCTGCACGTCCCTGGCAGAACCCAGTTCAATCAGAGACACCTTATCCCGGTCCGGCATCTGTGCCAGGAGTTTTTCCAGCACTTCCGCGCCGCGCCGTTGTTGCAACGGCGAGACACTCGCGCTGCGATCAATAATGAATACCCGGTAAGGCTCACCCTGTGAGGACAGCAGTACCGGCCGGGTCAGAGCGAGTATCAATGCGCTTAGCAACAGTGTGCGCCACCCTCTCTGCAACAAACCCCGACGCCCGCTCTTTCTGCCCGGTGACATCACAGTATTCGACCGCGGTGGCCGCCACCAGACCAGGGGCAGTGCCAACAGCAGGAAGAAGTACAACGGGTAAAGAAAGCGAATATCCATCAGCTCCCGGTGTCTCCCTGGCGTTGCTCGTTAAAATAAGCCCTTAGCAACTGCTCTTCCCAGGCCGACGGTTGCGGGCTGACCAGATGGCCAACCGGGGTCGCTCGTGGCGAGCGATCCTGAGCCTCGGTCGAGTCGACATTCTTTTCTTCCGCTTGGGTTCTTTGTCGGGTCGTCCTGATCGGCGCCGGATTGGGTTGTGCCCAAATACGATCCGGGGTCGGTACCCCGAGGATCATCGACATCACTCCCCGGGACTTCTTTAACGTACCTCTGCTGTGGCCTTTGTTGCCGCTCCCTTTTCCCATGTTGTTGTTTTGATTATTCGAAGCCCTTGGCACTTGCCCCCGGTTGCCGCTATTGCTCTTGCGATTGTTCTGAGATGTAGGCGGTACGCTCTGGCCGGCCGGCTCCTTTTCCGACGGCCTGGCTTCCTTATTGTTGGCGGATTGTGCGGCGGCCTTGTTATCGTCGGCGCGAGATTTTTGCTCGGCGCCTGGCTTATCGCTGGACAGACTATTCTGCGCCGGCAGGGATTGCATGGCGCCTTTTTCATTCGCCTGCGAGGGATCGTTTGCCGAATTCTCACTGGCGGAACTGGCAACTTTCTGCCTTTTTGATTGCCTGGCGGATATCGGCGACTCAGGCGGCAGGTTTTGATCAGCACGTACTTGCGTGCTGTCTTTCGCTGCTGTTTTTTTGTCGCTCTTCGAGGCATTACCACGGCTTGCACCGGACTGTTTGAACGGCAGATGTCCAGATTGAGGGCCCGATTGAGCCTGGCCCACAAGATCGGTTTCGGCGGGCTTCGATGTTTTCCGGGCTCTGGTGGCGTTGTTGTTTGACGAGCTTTTACTCGTCAAAACCCTTTCATTGGCAGCGTGCTCTTTGTCCTTGGCGGACTCTCTATCCTCTGATGGATATTCACCCCCTGAAGACTCTCTATCCGCTGAAGTCTCAATAGTCGCTAAGGGCTCATTGTTGAACGAAGGCTCCGGCAGAATTTCGGCATTGACGTTGCGCCAGGTATTGACCCCCAGCATCAACAGCATTAAAACCACGGCGGTACAGACATAGTACCGGGGGCGTCGGCCCAGCGGTTGCCATGCGCTTTCTACTTCGGGTAGCTCAACGTCCAATGCACGGCCTATCACCGGCTCGGCATCGGCAATCGCGGCATCGCTAAAAGCGCCGAAGTGACGACAACGCAAAAACTCATCGGCAGTGGCCAGGCGGTCTTTGAGTCCCAGCAAGCGATCATAAAGTGCCAAAGCGATGGTGCGTTGAATCTGCCCGACACGGTAAATTTGTGTCAAATGGATTCCGAGATAGACAAGCGGAAGGCATAGAGACAACAGCACCCCGGGCCCAAAACCGGGCAGCACCAAACTGAGCCCACCCGCCAACGCAATGACCTGCAACGCCAACACAACAGCCAATGCAAGCAATAACAGCTTCAACGCCGGCTCAAGCGCGGCATGCAAACCCCTTTGCAACGACCAGCGGCGCAAGTGCCGAGTGGCCTTAGCAACTAAAATATCAAGCTGCCGAGCCAACCGGCGGCGATGAAACGATTCAGCGTTGACCACAATCAAGGTGCCTTTATCAATTTTCGTACCAACTATGAAACAGCGTAAAAGGGAGCTTCACCACGACAAAACCCGAACCTCAGATAGTAAAATTGCTACTCATTTGAGGGCGTGACTCTGCAGGTCATAACGGGGATTTCTACGCACCGATAACGATTCCGTGTGAAACCACGCAAGGCCATAACGTTACAAAACGAAATTACACCTTGCCAAATCTTCATGTAGTTTCACGGTGAAATTATGAGTGAACACCGTGCACGATGTGTTTTCAGCAAAGCTGAAAATTCGGCGCGACACGCCGAATTTTCGCCAGTCTTATTGATAGCCTAGAATTGGCCACCGAAGCCGACCCTGAAGGAGCGACCGCCAATAAACTTGCCGCTGCGTGAGAAGCCGGCTTGCTCGCCCCCCAAATTCACCTCATTGTTGTCTCTCAGCAGATCCTCAGCCAGCAGATAAACGCGGTAATTGCCTTTACCGTAATCGAAGGCATAGGAAGCACGTAGATCCAGGGTTCTCAAGCCATCCTGTTTCGAGTGCAAACCATGTTCTTCAAACCTCCCCACCCGGTCTTTCTGGAAAGTGAAGGCCAGCGAAGAATCGATACCGTACTTGTTGTAGGTCAATGCCATCGTTCCCGTCTGCTCGGGCGAACCGTCAAAACTCGTAAGCAGCGGGACGACCCTCTCTTCTGTACCGGTTACGTTGCCGTCAATATCGAACACCGGCGCTTGAGGCCACTCCAGGAAGGTGGTCTTTTCGCTGTCAGCAAAACTATAATTAAGATACAGCCCCAAGCCACTCCAGGCTCCGGGTAAAAACGTTAACTGCCGCTCGAGTCGGGCTTCGTATCCCCACAGATGAGCCTTCTCTGGGCTGTTGATCGGCCTCACACCTTCGACAAACATATTGTCCGGCAAGTTCTGGAAAAAAGGGTGATCCGGCAACGTGACATCATCGATCGTATTAATGTTCTGGATGACCGAACTCTCGACCAAATTGTCGATCTCTTTATAAAAAGCGCTGAATGACATCACGCCGATCTGATCGTGGTAGTACTGGACACTAAAATCGTAGTTATCCGTAGACGCCGGCTTAAGATCGGGATTCCCCTGAAATGAAAACAACGACGGTTGATCGAAGTTTGGACCCTCTTCAGGCTCCAGAAACACGCCAATGGACTGTGCCCTGGATAGTTCGCTCAGCGATGGCCGGGCCAGAGACAGGTAATACCCAAAACGAAAAATCAGATTATCGGTCTGCCGATAATTGAGACCAATACGGGGCAACAGCTCATTAGCCACAGAGCTTTCAGCCGCCAGTGTGGTCAATTCGTCCTGAATGTCGACCAGTTCCTCCCCGTCTTCATCTCTCAGTTGGGGAGACCGCAATTGCGCTGCATCCAGTTTGGTCCGGTTAAAGCGAACGCCGCCGATGATCTCCAGCTTGCCAATATCGATCTGCGCCTCCAGATACGCGGACAAACCCTCTTCGGCCCTGAATGCGTCATTCGCTTGTGGGTGCAGCTCGGTTTCAGACCGGGTGAAATCGGGGTCCGCGTCCGCCAGGGCCTCCCAACTGTTCATGAAGTCGATCATGTCCCTTTCGGACAAGATGTCGAAGCCGCCGGGAACACCGACATCGTCGAGAGCGGATTCAGAAAGCCCCAGACCCAGGGTCGACAGCGTGGCCAACGGCGCCCTGAAACGACTCTGAGGCGCGTTGAAGCTGAAACTCTTATTGTCGGACCAGTAAACCCCCGACTGGAGGTACTTCAGATTGGGGTGATCGAACTCGTATTTCACGTCCAATCGGGCATTCTTCTTGTCGTTATTAGAGCGGTTGCTACTGATTCTGCCCGAGCCGAACCTGAAAAGGCCGGGGTCATTAACGGCATTCCAGCCCGCATCAGTCAACAGGGGCAGGGGAAAACCGGTGCCACTGCGCGGTTCGTAAAGAGACACTATCCGTCCCTCCACAGGATCCACCGCCTCTGGTTGAATAGCGGCGGGGTCCAGCACCAGATCACCGGAGCGCATGGAGAATCCACGACTATTAAGGATGTTTCGTTCTCCCTCGCTAAAACCCAACGTATAGTTCAGGCTCCACGGACCCTGTATGGTTTCACCGCGAAGACTAAAAACATTGATACGGCGTTCTTCTTCCGGGTCATAGTTGTAATCCTGACTCAGTGAAACTTCATCGTTGCGATGGAACAAGGTATAGCGCTCCTCCCCCCCAAGCGCCTGTACCGGCATCAACTGATAGGTTGTACTCATTCTGAAATTCGCGACCCGCGAAAGGGACTCTTGTTTATTCGAGCTGGCTTGCCAGTCGGCTGTCAAATTAGTGTGGGCAGCGACCTGCCATTCTGCCGATAAAGTCAGAACACTGTCCTCGCTATTAGCCGTGGTAAACCTACTACTACTATCGACTGGGTAGGCACTACCGGCTCCCGGCGCCGACTCGAACGGGAAAGTACGCAGTGGATCAATCTCGGACGGGGACTGAGCTGGCTGGCCTCCCAGCCCCAAGGGGCGGTACAGACCAAATCTAAGCCCCGAACTGTATGCGATACTGTCAACATCGAAATTACGCTGTTGGAATGAGGCGCTGAGACCAATATTCTGATCACTGCCAAAAATTCGAGAAACGGTGCCGGAGAATAGCCGATCATCTCTGAAACCGTCAGACGTGCCGCCACTTTCGATGGAGAAACTGGCAAAGCGAGCGGGTCGGTCAAGCGGCGTCTTGGTTTTGATTTCCACCAGCCCGCCGGTCCCGCCGGAAAGATGGCTGGGCAGCAGGGTTTTGTGAATCGTGATGCTATCGATGGAGCCGGCCAGCATGTCCAGGTCGGGTGCACGCGTGTCGGCAGCTGGGGTGGGCAGGGAAATACCGTTGAGCAGGACTTCGTTATAGTCCGGCCCCAGACCACGGATGATAATGTTTTTTCCCTCACCTGTGGTGGAATCGCGCAGAAACGATACACCGGCGGTGTGACGCAGTGCTTCCGACAGAGTGGTGCCGGTGAAGTTACCCAGGGTATCGGATGACATCACGGTGGTACTGTTGGCGGCAGTGCGCTCTTGATTGAGCGCCAGCGCTCGTGCGCTGCGAATGCCAGTCACAATAATCTCGTCGAACTGTCCTAAACCTAATTCGACATTCGCATTCTCACCTTCCTTGATAGCAACCTTTGTGCTCGTGCTTGGAAAACCCAAAAAGGAGATGTACAAGGTCTGATCCCCCGTTTTGACGCTGGGAAAATAAAATCGGCCGGCCCTATCTGTTTTTGTGGACTGACCGGTTTCAACAATTCGTACCAGCGCCCCGGAAAGCGCGCTATCGGTTAAGCCGTCAAACACACGGCCGCTGAACGTTCCGTGCCCCGACCCCTGCTCGTCACTCTGGCTGGCTTGGAACTTGCTCGTCGTCGCCTGTGCCATCAACACCGGCGTCTGACTCAAGTTTTTTGAGTCACTGTTCACCTCTCCTTCATCAGCGGTCGCTGCAATAGCAATAGCAATAGTTCGCCCATTGTATTCGGTGTATTTCAAACCATGGTTATCCAGCAGGACCTCCAGTGCATCGCGATTGTTCTTTACGCCTTCGATTGCCGTTGCATCGAGATTGCGCGTGGTATCCGCCGCCATGACGATCTGCACGCCTGCCTGTTTGGAAAACGTGAGCAGCGCCTGGTCCAGTGGCTGATCGGGAATGTCGAACGTTGTGACTTCATCGAGTACGCCATCGTCGTTGGCGAAAACGCCCGTGCATGACAGCAGTACGATAAGGCCCGCTACAAAATGTTTGACGTAATACGTTGACTGGCTGCTTATCTGGTTGGCATGGTGCATCGTGTTCCCCCGGGTCGCTTCGTTTGCCGGGCGTTCCGCCGGCTTTGAAGACCTAGACGCGAAACGGATGAGTTTTTGAAACAAAACAGGCATCTTTTTTTACCGCTAATTCGCCGGCGACGTTCCTGGTGACTCATCCCGGTGCAGCAACACGATTTCGCCTGCCTGCCGCTCAACGGCGACCGGTAACACCGACTCCAGACCGCGCAACCACCCATCCACCTGACTGGTCACGATATACCCGGTCAAACGGAGATCGCCAACTTTGTCGTCGCCGAGTCGAATCGGAATCCTTGAGTAACGATTCACATCGTCAATCACCTTGGCAAGTGCCTCGTCTTTGAACACCAACTGGCCATCACGCCAGGCGGTCTCGGCGACCACATCGGTTACCGTTGGCAAATTCAGTCCTCTCCCAGCCGAATACGCCACACGCTGTCCGGCCGGTAATTGCACTCGATCCGGTTGCCGCTGCGGATCAGACACAGTGCCACGCGCCGCAACGCTGGGCCGCTCGACTTCAACCAACCCATCGGATACCACCACCATGACTTCGTCCGCGCGCCGCTGCACGCTGAACGCCGTGCCTACCGCGGTCACCGAACCACCGCCTGCGCGCACAACGAACGGTCGCTCAGGATTTTCCTTCACATCGAAGAAAGCAATGCCGTGCAATAACTCGATGCTGCGCTCCGATTTCGAATACATCACTCGCACTTCCGAGGCGGCACCGAGTTCCAAGCTCGAATCATCCGGTAATCGAACAACCAGGTGCTGGCCTGTTACGGTCCGATAGTTTACCTCTTGCGCCGCCGGATGAGTTTCAGACCACAGCCAGCCGCCGAGAGAAACACCAACGACCAGCATAACGCTCGCAGCGACGGCCCATGCGTTGTGCTTCACGTCACGCCGCCGAGGCATGTTCGACAACCAGGTGCGAACACGCTCGTCGCCCGCATAGCGATCGAGTCGCAACGCGTCCCGCTCGGGTGGCACCGGCAAGGTCGGCACATCACCCATCTTTTGCCACAGCGCCTGCACATCCTCGAAGGCCCGGCGGTGATCGGGGCTTGCGTCGAGCCATTCACGCCAGGCGTCTATTGTCTCGGCGGGCAGCTCACCGTCCTGTATTCGCGCCACCCAGTCTGCTGCGGTCTCCAACAGCCGATCGCGCCGGCCCTGACTGATGAGTTGTTTGTTCACGATGAAGCCTCCGTTCGTTCATCCAGTCGAGACTGGCAGTAGGCCAGTGCCCGCGCTACGTAGATGCGAATCATGCGTTCGGTCAGGTTCATTTCGCGTGCCGCCTCGGCAAAGGTCAGGCCTTGATACCGATGCAGGGTAAAAGCCCGCTGACATTTCGGCGGAAGTTCCTTGAGCACCGCCTTCAGGAACCGCAGTTCCTGGCTGGCCGCGGCCGAGCGCAGCGGATCAGCGCCTTCGTCCTCATCGTCGAACAGCTCGACAGCCTGTCCGCGGCGGGTTTTCTCCCGCTGCCGCAAACGGTCAGTAGCCAGATTCTGTGCCACCTTGAACAAATAAGCTCGCTGATGACTGACGGCACGGTCCTCGTCCAGATTCAGCAATTTGACGTACGCTTCCTGAGCGACGTCCTTGGCTGTCTGCGCCGAGCCCAGCCGCGCTGTCAGAAGCTGTACCAGCAAGCGGTTATGCTCCCGGAAAAGCTCTTCTATATCGGCGACTTGCAGGGGTTTTGACGTTGTCACAGGGTTCTCGCGCAGGCTTCCTTATTACTGTAGACGGAAAACCCGGCGATTTTTGAAATGATTTTTGAAGAAATCCCTTACGCGGCAAGCGACGCACTCGACCCGCCCTGCCTTGGCGCGCCGCCAGATTTCACAATCGGTACTCGTCGGCGTCTTAGGAACCAACAGATGGGTATAGCAGCATAAGCCGCTTGGGAACTTTGGGCGATGGGCCTCACAACGACTGAAACGACAACCCTGTTCACGAGCAACGATATCGAGTGTCTGTTGCAGCATCTGCGCGGTCGTTTGCCGAACGAGGAGGACGCCCGCGATATTGCACAGGAAGCCTGCCTGCAGATGCTACAAGCGGTCCATGTACGCGTCATTGAAAATCGCAGGGCCTACCTGTTTCGGATTGCCCGCAACCTGATGTATCAATACTATTCAAGGCGGCGTCCAACGACGAATACGGCCATCGATCCGGACTGTCTTGAATCATCGCAGCCTGGCTTGGAGGACCTCACTTGTCTCAACACCCGCCAGAGAATGCTTGAGCGTGCTATGCGCGAGTTACCCGCAAAGTGCCAAAGAGTACTGATACTCCGCTGGCGAGACGGTTGCAACATCAAAGAAACCGCCAGACACATGAATTTGTCTGTGGGGATGGTGAAGAAGTACCAGGCCAATGGTCTTGCGCATTTTCGCAGACGACTGAAGCGATACGTAGCGGCCGACCAAATGACATACCAGATCTGCCGCGGCGGCCGCGATCCTAAGAAATCGTGAAAACTTGGCCAACAGGCCACGCAACGGCAAGCCTCCCGTCACCACACAACCGCTTCTGCTGGGTTACAGGGTGTATGGGCATAGGCTGCAAACCCGGTAAGTAGTACTTTGGCGCTCTGTTTCTCCCGGCGCTGGGACTGCAGCCGCTATTGTGCTCTCCGATTACACTGCCAAAGACGTTGACTTAATGGGTTTCCGAAGAAATTTCGCTCACCGTGTTACACATCTGTCCAGATTTGCGCCAGTACCTACTGATAGACGGATTTATCAAGCAACCGCTACTAACAATGGCAACACGAGCTACGTCGCGAGACATTTCTCAGCAAAGGAAACTGGAGGAAAGAAATGAAAAAAATCAAGAAAACTGTCAGCAATGTTTCTGTGCATGATCGTTGCCGACACACCCGAACTCGCGAGCCTGGAGTTGGGCAAATAGATTCTTGTGTGCTGATTCCTGACCGAGACGTTTATCACCAATCCATCGAATGAGGATCTAGCAGATGCGTAGACTAATCAGATTTTTACCGGTCATATCGGCATTTTTTTTTGGCAGCGTTCTAACAGCGTGGGTGTTTGCAGCGCCTCACGAACCGACTGTCGACATGCTCGTTGATACGGATGAAACAATTTTGGGCCAGGCATTTGAATACCCGGACGGCCGCTCGAAGATTACAGCGGCGATTGTTACCGTGCCGCCGCATGCGGAACTGAAACCTCACTTACACCCGGTACCCGTTTTTGGCTACATACTGCAAGGAGAGCTAGTGGTCGACTATGGGAGCCAGGGAGAGCGCAGGTACCGAAAAGGTGATGCTTTTGTAGAAGCGTTCGATACCGAGCATCGGGGACGCAATGGAGGCAAAGGGAATGTCGAAATTCTAGCGCTGTATGCTGGTGCCGACGGCGTCCCCAATACAATACCCGTCGAACCCTGATGTTGTCGTCGCTGGAAACTACAGCCGCAAGCTCTTTAGCACCGCCTTTTCTTTAATCTTGCCACAGCTGACCTTTGCGCATACCCCGTGCTGAAGTCTAACTACCTTGGCCCTGTCGTTTTCGATCTGCTCTAGCTGCGGCCCACCGTTGGGGGGGGGGCTGTCTGCGTTGTAACATACTGATTTCTTTGTATCTCATTAGACCCAATCACCAGAAATCCAGCTTCCACACCAACCGCCACCACTATAGGAATGAAATCCGTCACTCGATTCGACACCACAACCCAGAAGCGCGTGCTTGTATAATCCGCCCGATGGAGAAACCGATCTACCATTTCGCAGGCGTCGAACTCGACACAGCCAGGCGGCAGCTCCGCGCCGGGCAGGAAAGCCTGGACCTGTCGCCCCTGGTTTTCGCTGCGATCGAGCATTTGGCGAAGCACGCGAACCAGGTTGTGTCCAAAGACGAACTGTCCGACGTGCTCTGGCCCGACCGCATTGTGACGGAAGCGTCCATCACACAGACCATTCGCAAAGCCAGGGCGGCTCTGGAAGATTGCGGTGTCGACCCTGCAATCATCAGAACTCGCCATGGTCACGGATACCGGCTGGATGCAGAGGTATCCGTCAAAAACGCAGAAATCACCCATACGAAGCGGCGTAAGCACCGCTTTCGAACCGGGGCTATTCTGGCAGTCCTTGGCGGCATACTGATTACCGCCGCAAACATCACTGACATCCTGAACTGGCTCCTGCCTGACGACTCAGTACAACTCCTCGAGGAAACCCAGTCCACGGTCCAGTCAACCGGCGCAAAGGTCGACGAGATGGTCCGCCTGCTGCGCGACCAGGCCGCACGGGCCGGGTATGGACTCGACCTTGACTCGGAGAATACGATTCGCAATGCGCTTGCCGTGATCGTCAATTCGGTCGATGCCCGCAAGCAGTCGGCCCTGAGCAAACTGGTCGACGGTGATGTCGAAGGCGCCGCTTTGTCTATCGTCGCGGTCGCACAGGACCTTGATACGGCAAGCGAACAATCCGTCGATGCCGCCGCGGACAGTTGGCGTGAAGCAGGTGCCATCTACCACACAGCCAACATCGATGAAGCGGTTCGAAGCTACGAGTCCGCGTATCGCCTGCGGCCGGATGATCCGCTGAACGCTTTGGACCTGGCGTTCACCTACATACGTGCCGGCCGCCTTGACGATGCGCTCGTCCTGTTCGAGAAGGTGGCGGCACAGGATGCAGCGCCGGACCTCAAAGCCATTGCTCTGCGCGGCGCGGGAACTGTGCAGAAACTGCAGGGCGACTACGACACCGCCTCGGCATCTCTCACACGTGCGATGGAGGCGGCGAAAGAGACCGGCAACCGGCGCCAGCAAGGCCTCATCTTACTTCAACACGGTGCGATTGCCCGGGCGCGGGGCGACAATAGCGGAGCCCGGGAGCAGTTCGAGACCGCGGTTCGCTACGCTGAAGAGACCGGCGACCCGCACTTCCTCGCAGAGTCCCTGAATAACCTGGGTATCGTTATGGCCGTGTCCGGCGACTTCGATCCGGCGGCGCTCACGCTGACAAGAGCTTACGATATTCACGTCGGCAGGCATGACCTCGCCGGGCAGGCGATGACGCTGGGCAACCTTGGGGCAACCGCACTGAAGCAGGAAGACGTCGAAGCGGCTGAGACTTATCTGCTCGAATCTGTGTCGATAGGAGAACAGCTTGGCTGGCCACGATCGATCGCACTGGATCTGATCAATCTCGGGAGCATCGCGGCGTCCCGCCAGCAGTTCGACACCGCGACCGACTATCTCACCCGAGCGCTCGACATAGCCGTTTCGGCTCAGCTGAATGAGATCCACCCGATTATTCTCGTCAATATGGGCGGAGTCGCCCGGGACCAGGACGATGCCGCCGAGGCCTGCCGCCTGTGGAGCGAGGCCCTGCCGCTCCTGCAAGCGATGAAGCACAGCGCCACCGAGATCGTTACCGCCCATCAGGACAAACTGGACTGCCCGTGAAGCGCCCGACCTGCGGCAAGTCATTGCCGTAAGTTTCTGAAATCCCTAAGATCTCTGGACGATAACAAAAATATTCGGCAATTCTCACGTCTTTCTCAAGTGCGTTACGCGCCCACCGCACATCGTCGGTTCCGCTTTTCCAACGAACCGAAGGAGTGCAAGACAATGAAGAAACTAACTGATCCGGCCGTGCTGGCATCCGCAGGCTTGCTCGCCGTCATCGGCGTGGCTATTTTAGATGACATGAGCCGGCCCGGGAACGCCACAACCGACGAGGTTGTCAGCAGCTTCAACCGCGAGCTCGCCCGGCAACCCGGGCCAGCCCGACCCGTCACACGCGGGGCAATCGACGAGGACGTGCTGTACAGAACGATGAACTCGATTCACTGGAGCGGAGAACCCACGGTTCTTCTCAAGGCGGCCGAAACAGACTCGAAGGGATCTCATGAAGCGGAATAGACAATTTGCCGACGCCTATCTCGATAGCAAAGTGGCACTGCCGGATACGTTCGCTAGCGGTTTTCGTCGGGACCTTCATCTGGCCCGGGGAATCATCCGGGGCCTCAGGAACGAGTGCAAAGGCCCAGGTGGTAAACTACCGGTTGAGTCCCTGGAAGCCGTGAGCCGTTGAGTGGAGGTCTGTAGATTGATTGTTACGATCCTGTTGACAACTGGTTCCGTTATTATCGGCGTCCTTGGTCTGATGCATCTCCTGTACACGTTTCGAAGCAACAAGTTCGAGCCGCGCGATCCGGACCTTGGACGCCGACTTCGGGAGATTTCGCCCGTGCTCACGGCAGAAACGACAATGTGGAAGGCATGGATAGGGTTCAACGCCAGCCACAGCCTTGGGGCGATTCTCTTTGCCGTGTTCTACGGCTACCTGGCATTGTTCCGGCTGAACTTCCTGTTGTCGTCACCGTTTCTTGTGACTCTAAGCCTGATAACCCTGGGCAGCTATGTGCTGTTGGCGAAAGTTTATTGGTTCAAGATACCGCTTGCCGGAATCACGATCTCAACAGTTCTGTTTTTGGCAGGGTACTTACTCGCATTCATGTAGCGAACGGCCCCGCACGGGGCCGTTGCCGCTCTGACGGTGAGATTCTGCAATCGGCGTCCGATCACAGCCAAGATTCCTGTCGTTATCACCGTACTCTCTTGCCCTCCGAACTCCAGATTTCTACCTCTCCGAGATTCAGGTCCCTGATCTGCTGTTCAAACTGTGCAAGATCGCCGACAAGAACCCACGCCAGCGTTTCCGGCTTGAAATACTCCTGCGCAACCCGGTTTACATCGACCAGCCGAAGAGCGTCCAGTCTTTCCTTGAGGCTTTCTTCCCGATCATAGGGCCAGCCATGCTCCGCGTTTTTTGCCATCGACGTAAGAACTGCCCCGGCGCTCTCGAATTTTCCGGGCAGGCTCAGTGTCTGGCTCTGTACAAAACGAGCAAGTTCTTCCGCTGAAATCGGCCGCTCGCCGGTCAGTGCCCTGACCTCCTTTAGAATTTCCTGCACCGATTCAGTAGTTTTGTCGGCTTGAACAGAGGTAGCTATCCGCCACAGCCGTTGGCTGAGTGAGCTCTGCACACCGCTGCCCGCGCCATAAGACCAGCCTCTTTGCACCCTGAGGTTTTTACTGATCCGGGCCGTAATGCCACCTCCCAGCGCATCGTTGGCTGCGGCGAGCGTCAGTGCATCCACGTGCCTGGCGGAGGGGACCAAGCTGCCAGCCAGAATGGTGGTCTGCGGCGAGTCTGGCCGATCCACCAGAATGATGCGCGGCTTCTGTCCGGTCGGGACGTCCTCAATCGGCTTTGCAGCAGCCAGGGATGCCTTCGGTGCCTTCCAGTCGCCAAACACTTTTTCCAGCTGGCGGGTGATCTCCACCAGGGTCGTATCCCCGACGACAAACAGCGTTACGTTATCCGGCCTGACTCTGCTTGCGTGGAACGCCGTCAGATCCGCGATCTCGACGGAATTCACAGCTTCCTCGCGATTCCATCTGGCAGCGTTAGGGTGATCCGGCCCGTACGTGAGGTAAGACAGAATACGGCCGGCCACGCCGGTGGGGCTGTTTCTGCCATGCCTGATGTTCTGCAAAGAACTTTCGCGCCACAGATCCATGTCACTGTTGCGAAAGGCCGGATCGAGCAGCGCATCGGCCCACAACTCCAGGGAGTCCGCGAGGTGCTTTTTCAGCGCCGATAAGCTGGACCAGGCATTGTCACTTCCCGCACCCATTCGAATTCGTGCACTCAGCCGCTCTTTTTGAGCGGTAAATTCGGTGGAGTTGAGACCTTTGGGTCCATCGTTCATGAGAGCAAATGTCGCGTCCGCCGTACCCCGCCTGATTTTTTCATCGCTCATGCCGCCGGTATTGCTACCGGCGTTTTCGAATATCATGGCCATCTCCACCGTCGCCACCTCATGACGCTCGGCCAGAACAAGCCTGATCCCATTCGAGAGCACCGCCTCCTGCATCTCGGGAAGATCCAGAACAAGCTTGTTTTCGACCTCCGGCACGTGGCTGCGGTCGATACGGCTTGCTGCCGTCGTATGCGTACCAAATGGAGATACGATCAGTTGATGATAGCCCACCGACAACCACTCCTGCGCAGCCCTTTGCACTTCGTCCCGGGTAGCCTGGCGGGTCCACTCTATGTCCACACCGAAGAATCCCGGGTCATCAGCATAAAGCTCGCCCTGCGCGAGCAGGTTGGCCTTTGTACTCACGCTCTCCATATCCCGGATAATGCGCGAGTCCAGGCTGTTTACGACTCTGGAGAGTTCTGCCGCGCCGGGCCCGCCTTTGACAAAAGCGCTCACGACTTCGTCGAGAGCATGCTCGACTTCGGCGTTGTCGACCGCTGATTTAACGTTCACGGAAAGTTCGAATATGCTGGCTAATTCGCCGGATATTACGGACGCGCTGATACTCGTGGCCAGTTTACGTCTCTCGACCAACTCCTCGTGGAGACGCGAATTCCTGCCATTGCCTAATACAGATGCAACGATGTCAAGCAGGGCCCTGTCCTTGTTCAATACACCAGGCGTAACCCAGGCCCGCTTGATAACGGTTTGAGCCACATTGTCGTACATTAATTCGCTGCTGTTCCGGCTGCGCTCCGGAACCCGTGATTTCAGCCGATGCGTCGGCGGACCAGGAGGGATATCGCCAAAGTACTTTTCCACCAGGGGGCGTGCAGTCTTCATGTCGATATCACCAGCCAGCACGACCACGGCATTCGCGGCCCCGTAGTATTTCCTGAACCAGTCATGCACATCATCCAGGGATGCAGCATTTAGGTCTTCCATAGATCCGATTGTCATGTGGTGGTAAGGGTGACCTTCCGGAAACAAGGCCTCCGTCATCCGGACATTCGACCTGCCATAGGGTTGCCCCTCCCTCTGGCGTTTCTCGTTCTGAACAATACCTCTCTCATCATCCAGTGCCTCCTGCGTGACCGCGCCCAGCAGGTGGCCCATACGGTCCGACTCCAACCACAACGCGAGTTCGAGGGCTGGCGTCGGCACCGTTTCGAAGTAATTCGTCCGATCGATTGACGTCGTACCATTCAATCCGGTAGCTCCGACGTTTTGCAATGTGTCAAAGAAACCGCCGGAGAAATTCTCAGATCCCCTGAACATCAGGTGCTCGAAAAGATGGGCGAAACCGGTTTTGCCGTCCGGCTCATCCTTCGAGCCCACGTGATACCAGACGCTGACCGCTACGATAGGTGCCTTCCGGTCTTCGTGGAC
Source organism: Woeseiaceae bacterium (assembly GCA_021773035.1). Lineage (GTDB taxonomy): Bacteria > Pseudomonadota > Gammaproteobacteria > Steroidobacterales > Woeseiaceae > UBA1847. The sequence continues at coordinate 294,517 of JAJFKU010000052.1, read as the reverse complement.
AATAACCCGCAGGCCGTTTCCCAAAGTAAACCGTTCGTAGGGGATAACTTCCCCGGCCGGGGCAGCGGCCAGTACAGACGTCGCCACTATGAGCAGCAGCCCCACAGCAAGCACCTCTCCCGCAAATGTTCTTACAATCTTCATTGATTCATGTCCTTCGATAGAGTCATTGGAATCGACGCGCCGGCGATGGCAGTTCACCCGCGTGGCGTCTGCTTAAGCGGGCGTTACTGTCGCCTTCTGCGCATCAGCAACATCGCGGCAAACACGGTCAGGAGCAGCGGGATGACGCCGTAGAAAATCACTTTCAGCCGCTTGATGCCCGAGCGGTCGAGCAGGACTTTCTTGTCCGGGAAGTCTGCCCTTGTTGTGTCTACCGGGTAGTGCCCGTCACTCATCCAGCGGAACAAGTCGTCGACAAAGGGCTCGTTGTTTGTCTGCAAATCAACTCTTCCCCGGGAGAGTTCCGCAAGACTCATGAAGTCGGCGTCGCCGATCACCATGATCCGCTGCTCCTTGCCGGAAACAATCCTTGTCAGGGCGTAAGCCAGCGTGTCGGATGTTTTACGTTCCCCGTCGAAGACCAGGATCGGAACCGCTTTGAATGGAGCATCGCCCTCGAGGCCGACGGCAACCGCGCCGGTAAGAACGACGGGTTCGTCTTCCAAACCTGCGGCGTGCTCGAACGAGTACGATGCAGCGGTATCTGAATACCCGGCGAATATCACATCGGACGGGAAATCCTCGTGGTCCTGGAAGACCTGCCCCGGCGAAAACCGTACGCCCAATCGTTCGACCAAAGGATTTAGAACCGCCTGTTTGCCCGGTTCTCCCGCAACGATAAGGTTGCCACCGGCGGCTATATAGTCTTGTACTTTTTGACGTTCGGTTTCCGAGTAGGCTGTTCCGGGGTCGGCGATAATCAGAATATCGATATCATCCGGCAGCGCTTCGTCGGGTGATAACTCGCTAAACTCGAATCCGCGGCTTATCATTGCGCCCCGGTAGCTGACCTCGGTCAGTATCTTTTGATAGTCACTCGAACCTTTCCGGTAAGCGCTGCGTTCGCCATGCCCCGTCAACACCGCGACTTTTTTCGGTCCCACTATCAGCCGCTTGAGCGCTGCGCTTCTATGCTCCTCGAAAGGTAAGCGATAGGTATCTCTGAACAGCCTGATCGGCGCCGACTGACCGTTCCACTCAACATGCCGGACAAAGCGAAACTGCTCCGCTTCGAGGTCCACGATCGCCCTCATCTCAGACGGCGATAAGATTTCGTCGAAGTCAAGACCCAGGCGCTCCGCGAATTCCCTCGCCAGTTCTTCGTTGGATTTACCCGGGTTTGCATCGTACAACGCATCGTTGACGGATGTGTCGTAGTAGAGGATGTAGTCCATCTCCAGTTCCGGGTTGAAGCGGACATACCGTTCGTAGCGGTCATAGTCGGCGTTTCGTCCCGTCGGCAGGCCGTAAGCTGCATAAGGGTCGAGAATATTGACGAATGAGCTTATTTTCCACGGACCCTTGATCTGCTTCATGATTTCAATACTGGCGTCGGTGAGTGTCTGAGACTTGATGCGGGTCATATCCAGGTAACCGGTTATCGCCGGAATGGACGTGACATAGCCAAACGTGAACACAGCCAGCGACACGGCGAGGTACTTGCCGGCCTTGACGCCCGGGGATTCGATCTTCCTCCCTTGCGACAGCTTCAATATGCTAAAGCTTAGAAACAGTGCGATGACGGCGAGAAAATAGCAGACGTGCTTCGACGCTATCAGGCCGTCGCGAAAACTGTCCGCGCGCCCATGCATAGACAACCAGTACAGGACATCTCCGAGGACCGGAATCGATTGCCCCACGCCCGCCAGAAAAAGTAACACACCGAAAACTGCGAAAGTGCTGATCGCCGCAACGACCTGATAGGAGGTTAACGACGAAAGGAACAGGCCGATTGCCGCATAGCTGCAAGCCAGGAGGTAAACGCCGAGTATCCCCGATATCACCAGTGAGTAGTCCATCGATTCGATGGACAATCCGCCGGCAACCATGATTAACACAAGAATCACGACCAGCAGCAGACAGTAAATCATCATAGCCAGGTACTTGCCAAAGATGATTTCGCTGATTCTCACCGGCGAGGACATCAGCAGCTTGATCGAGCCGCTTTGCAGTTCCCTGCTGATCAGACCCATCGTCAGCAGAGGGATATAGAGATAGAGGTCATTCAGGACGCTTCGAATTGCCGAGAGATTACCGGCGAAAACCGTAACCGTCACGGGCTCGAGCGCCTCAGCTCCTTGTCCCTGCATTGCCAAAGCAAAACCAAGCCACATAGTAAAAATTCTGCTGGTCATGAAGGTAAAGATAACCAGCAGCAGCCACGCGATGGGAGAATAAAACATGGCGCTCAATTCCAGCCGGGCAATCCTGAATACGGTTTTCATATGGCGCGTTACCTTTCCACCTGGTTTTCTTTGTAACCGGACAATTGTGCGAAAATTTGGTCCAGCGAACCGCGCTCCAGACCAATCTCCCGTAGCCTCCAGCCCCTGGCAACACAGGTCTCGATTACTCTCTCGGCGATTTCCTCGCCGCCCTCAAAACTCAGGCGGAAGTTCTTCTCGTCGATGACCTCTACCCTGGTTATTCCGTCGATCGCGGCGATTTCTGTTGCCGCCGGTGGCCTTTCGAGCGCCACGAGCATGCCGCAGCAGCGGGTCTGGGCGTGGAATTCTTCTATAGTCCCGGTGAAGACTATGCGGCCCAGTTCGATCATCTTGATCTTGTCGCAAATGGCCTGAACCTCAGTCAGGATATGGGTCGACAGGATGACCGATTGCTCTTCGGCGATTTCCCCGATCAGCTTACGCACCGACAAGACCTGATTCGGATCAAGGCCGCTCGTTGGTTCATCAAGCACTACCAGATTCGGTTTGTGAATAATGGCTTGAGCAATACCGACGCGCTGGCGGTATCCTCCGGAGAGGTTACCGATCAGACGCTTGCCAAAGTGCGAAACCCCGCACTTCGCTTTGGCCACATCGACGGCGCGGCTGATTTCCCCGGAGTCTATCTTTCTGATGTGTGCACAGAAGCTAAGGTATTCGTCAACAGTCAGTTCGGGATGCAGGGGCGCCTGCTGCGGCAGAAAACCGATCTGCCGCTTGGCCTGTAGTGGATCCCGCCTGACGCTGATGCCATTGATGGATACCTCACCGCTGGTTTGATACAGCACCCCGCACATGATGTTCATCAGCGTGGACTTGCCCGCGCCATTGGATCCCAGCAGGCCAAGAATCCCGGACCGGGTTATATCAAACGTAAGGTCCTTGATCGCCCAGTCCCTGGAGTAGCGGTGCGACAGGTTTTTTATTTGTACAATGACGTCGTTCATCAGAAAGTCGCAGCAAAACCCAATCTCAGCGACCGGCCGCCGAAGTAATCTGCACCGACAAAATATCTTGGAGTATTGTCGATACCGCCGATCGACCTTTCGCGGTCACGACTGGAGGTCCCCTTCAGCAGATCAGCACCTTCGAAAAAGATACGATATCGGCCAGCCTCCTCGCCGAAGCGGTATTCGATCCGTAAATCAAGAGAATCGTTTTGCTCCTCGAAGAGCGACAGGTTGTTTCGATCGAACATCGATAGTCGCCTCGACTGAAAGGTATAGGCCAGCGTTGCATCGATGTTGTGCTTGTTATAGGTGACTGCGGCGGTTCCCGAGTGTTTTGGCTGCTGCTCGAACGATTCCGACGGGAAGTCGATATTCGTGCTTTCTCTCCCGACGAGATTTCCGGTGCCATCAAAAATCGGGCTGCCGACCCAAAGAAGATTCTGATGCCGTGAGCTTCGCGTAAAAGTGTAATTTGCGAATATTCCGAAACCGTTCCAGAAACCCGGCAGGAAAGTGAACTGCCGTTCCATGCTCGCCTCGACTCCCCATATCCTGGCCGAATGCTCACTATTTACCGGGCGACTCACCCGGACAAAGAGATTGGCAGGCAGGTTCTGGAAATGAGGATGATCTGGCAGAGTCACGCCTTCAAGACTGCCAGAGCCCACACGAATATTGGTTTGCAGCAGGTTATCGATAATCTTGTAAAACCCGCCGATCTTAATCACCCCAATTTGATTGTGGTAATACTCGACCCCTAGATCGAAGTTCTGTGTCACAGCCGGCTCAAGACCGGGGTTCCCCTCTTCGACCTGCAGGAGCGGCTGGTTTCCGTCCGGACCGGAGGTGGGCGGCAGGGACAAGGCAATGACCTGTCCGCTGGAGAGTTGCCCGATTCGCGGCCGTGCGACGGAAAGAAAAAACCCTCCTCGGAATATCAAGTTGTCAGTCTTCCGGAAGTTAAAGAGTATGCGCGGCAGGACATCTGTCGCCACGGCTCTTTCGTCGACTAAACGTGTAAATTCCGCTTCAAATACCGGATCGGTCTGGAAAAACTCGTCCAGAAAACTGGGAGACGTTAAATTGAGAGCCTGGACCTCTACACGGCTAAGCCGTGCCCCTCCAATTATCTCCAGTGCGCCTATATCGAAGCGCGTCTGGAAATAGGCAGCGAAATTCTCCTCTTTCGTAAGCTCATCCAGTGCACGAGGATCCTGTCCCAGCGGAATTCCATTCACAGGCACGGAGGGGTCATCGGCAAAACCGGGAAGGTTTTCTGCGAACGATGCCAGATTCGCGAACGAAACAACGCCAAACCTCGCACCTCCAACTCCTATGTCGGAGAGCCCGCCGTCCTCGAATGCAAGACCCAACGAATCGATCGTCGGGAAAACAAGGGAACAGCACGGAACCGTCACGAATTGAGGCCGTCCGGTAAACAGACTTCTGCCAATGGAGTTCGTGAATTCAGCAGACTCGTAGTTCACACCCACTTCAATATATTTCAGGTGCTCCCGGTCGAAATCGCGCTTCGCACTGAAATCGGCTGTGTAGCGATCATTCTCGCCCTGCACGTCGAGTTGCAGCGCGTTCAGGAAACTGAAGTTCGCCGGATCGTTCACGAAGTTCCACCCCGCGTCACTCAACAACGGCAGCGGATATCCCTGATCTGCGCGCGCGCCATAGATCGAGATAATTCGCGACTCGATCGGATCCGTGGCCTCCGGAAGATAGAAGCCCGGGTCGTTCGGGAGTGTGTTGCCGCTAAGGGCCAGCGTAGTAGCTATTCTGCCAGGGATGGACCTGGAACCGTGGGCGTACCCCAGGGTGTAATCGAAATTCCAACTGGCGAGTGCGGTATTTCCCTGAAAGCTGAATGTACTCGTCAGGTTGTTCTGGTCATTCACCTGATCGTAATTTTGATTAATGGAAGTTAATCCGCTCCAGGCCAGTGACTGCCGGGGTTCACCGCCAAGAGCAGTCACCGGCAGTGGTACGTAGGACAAGAGGGCGTTCACACCGACCAAGCGTCCAACGAAATCGGTTTCATCTTCTGATCGCAGGATGTCGAGTTTGAGATTCGTATGACCCTCAATTTGCCATTCACCCGACAGCGTAATCGTCAGGTTAGAGGGTTCCGACTCGTTGAAAGAACTGAGGGCCGAGTTTATATATGCGTTGTCGACGCCAGGCTCGAACGGAAACGGTGTGCGCGGGTCGATGTGCGAAATAGACGAGATAGACGTCGATCCGTCCCGTTCAAGCGGAAGATACGGTCCCGTACTCAGGCCGGCACCGCCGTAGCCGAGAGATTTTATATCGCGATCACGATACTGTACCGAGGCGCTGAGACCGAAATTTTCTTCGGCACCGAATGTTCCGGAGACAGTGCCTGACAAAAGAAGATCATTGCCAAAGTCCTTGCCTTTTCTACCACCCTCCGCCGCCAAGGAAAAATAGCGGCCGGGCCTGCCGAGAGGAGACTTGGTTTCGATCTCAATCAAGCCGCCGGTACCGGCGCTGTCGTGACTCGGCAACAAACTCTTGTTGATCGTGATTTTAGCAACGGAATCTGCCAGAAGATTGCTGAGGTCGGCCGAGCGGCCGGTTCCGTTGCCAACCGGCAAATGAAGACCGTTAAGTTTGACGGCGTTCATATCCGGTTCCAGGCCACGAACGATGATATTTACACCATCACCCGTATTGGGCGCACGCTGAAATGAAATTCCAGCCGAGCGGCGCAAGGATTCCGAAATCGTCGTACCCTCGAAATTGCCAAGCAAGTCCGAGGAGACGACTGTCGACGAGTTCTCCGCGGCCCTTTCCTGATTAAGCGCCTGCGCTCTTGCGCTGCGCTGCCCGAATACTACGATCTCATCCAACGCCGCGAGCATCGCAAAATCGTGCTCGTAGTCTTGATCGGCAGATACTCTGGCCATCGCGAAATCGTCTGCGAAGCCGAGAAAAGATACGCGAAGTGTGTATGTTCCATGAGGCACATTGGAAAACCGATACCGGCCGAGATCATCCGTTTTAGTCGTGTGACCGGTCTCCTCAATAGCGACGATCGCCCCTTTGAGGTGCATGCCCGATAGACGGTCGGTGACGCTGCCACCGATTGTTCCAATGATGTTATCGACGTCGCGGCCTGCCTCACGTGCCAGACTCTTCGTTTGCCGGGCCGACGCCTGGGCCGTCAGGATCAGGCTCGGCGTCGGCTGGAATTTTCCCGGCTCGGATTCCTCCGCCGCTTCACTCTGCGGCGCTATCGAATACGTTCGCTCGTCGACACGTTCATACGCCAGATCGGTGCCTGCCAGGAGTTCGCCAAGCGCTGTTTCCGCGCTATGGGGACCGCGCACGCCTTCCGTCACCTCACCCTCTGCAACGGCTGCGAAGTAGACCACCTGCAAGCCGGACTGCTCAGCGAAATCCCTGAGTGCCGTCGACAATTCCTGTGCAGAAACATCGAGCTCGTAGGATTCTTCGGCGTACCCTGTCGTAGCTGCAAAAAACAGTACAGCGAACACAATCGTCAATAGATGATTTAGACATCGCATCGGAACGTCCCCCTTTCGACCCAATCTATTGTTTGCGCACAATGCACAAACTTCGGGTGTGCAGACAATTAGACGGGGTGAAGATGAAAAAGAGACACCGAGGTTGTCGGCCGTGTCGACGTGATATTCACTGTCGTCGCTGAATAAGCAGCTTGAACTTGTTCAGTTCTACCGTTTCGATCTGCGGATTCCGGGCGAGAAAGCGAACTAGTGCATCGGGCTGATCCGCATCGAATACCCCACTGATTCTCTCTGCGCCCAATTCCGAATCCTGAATTACCAACTGACGTTTGTTATAGCGATTGAATTCGGCCACGATTTCAAATAATTCCTGATTCTCGAAAATAAGCCGCCGCTTCGTCCAGGCAACCGTTCGCTCAGCATTCGCTGCCAGTTTTCGAATCGGTGCGGTTGCGATCACTTCCGCTTGATCGCCTGCCACCAACTCGACCGGCGGAACTGGCAGGTTGGCAGCGGCGGCAGGCAACGATTCCGCAGTACGTTCCATGTTTTCAACCGCTACCCGACCTTCCAGCACGGTAACGAGCACCTGATCGGCCCGCTGATAAACATTAAACTGCGTACCAAGAGCACGAACTACCGCGAGGCCGCTTGTTACGATGAAAGGCCGATCCGGGTCTTTTGCAACCTTGAAGAGGGCTTCCCCTTTCACAAGCTCAACCTGCCGTTCCTCATCGCTCAAGCGAACCACTATTTCAGATTGTGTGTTCATATCGATAACAGAACCGTCGGCCATCACCACGCGCCGCTGCTCACCGCGAGCGGTCTCATAAAGAAGCGTCTGCGGCTGCGCCAGATACCACACAGCAGCGAACATCAATCCGCACATCGCCACTGCGGCTGCAACCGTCCCGGTTACCCGGGACCTCGTCGTGTATGGTTCTTCACGGTCCGCGATCTCAGCAACAGCTAGGTCAATCGAAATTACGTTGCTCTGGCCTTCTTCGCGAAGCAGCGCATCAATATCAATACTTCGCTCAGGGTCGATGTAACTCAAAGCCGCCCAGGTGGATTCGGCACGAAGGTATTCCTGTACATGCACTGGCGATCGCTGCAGCCATTCCGTGAATTGCGTGGCTTGCGTAAGGCTCGATGCCGGATCCTGCAGGCGAACCAACCACTCATTGGCCTGCTCGACGATTGCCTCCGTCGCTTTTTCAGACGTGTTACCCATGACCTGTTTCGCTGTCTGTCACACTCATCAACCTTTTCTGGCAAACCGCAAGTCCCTTGACAAGATGCTTCTTCACCATCGATACCGAAATTCCCATGCGCTCAGCGATCTCCACATACGTATAGCGGTCGCGCCGGTGCATCAGGACAACCGCGCGGCATTTTGGACTGACAGTATTCAGCGCCGCATACAGGACTTCCATCTGTTGCCCGACCAGGGTCTCGCGTGCCGGATCCGAGGAACCGTGCATCGCGTCCACAGCGTCGCTCGAGTGAGGCCGACTATTGCGAGCCAATAGTCGGTATTCGTAGGCAACGTTCGCAGCTACCTGCAGAACGTACGCCCGTCGATTGCGAATATGAGTTGGATCCTTTACCCGCAGAAGGCGCATGTAGACTTCCTGCGCAAGGTCCTCGGCATCGTGCACATTTGACAAGCGCGAACGAAGAAAGCGCAACAGGCCTGTTCCCGTTTCGCCGACGATCTCATCCAGCCACTGATGATCGCTATCCATCAGCGCCAGTTTGCATCCAAACGCCCATAGACTGGCCTCCTCTACTGGTAGAGACCGGGTCTGATCGCAAATTGGACACCGGAACCGAGGTTTTCTGCGAGAAAATCACACACCGGTCATAGTTTACCCTCCAGAGAACACGATTATTCGCCGTGGCTGTCGAGTACCGTCAGGGTTGGATAACCGCGACGCGGCTCCGCACCCTGTATACCGTCATCGGCAGCGGAACCTCCAGCCCGTTTGGGCATCCAAGGCCATACAGGACCGCAAAAGTGAGCAGTAGATAAGGACTGTCGGGAATTGATGAACAAGATAACCAGACCACTGCTTCTGCTGGTGGCCGCGTTTTTCACAGACGCGGCGCTGCCCGCTGTGCCGGTGGTCGTAGACGATCGGTCGTCGCACAAGGCGCAAGTCGCCCTGGTAGGCTCCAGAATTACCGCCATGAACAGTATCGCCGATGCCGGCGATGCCGGCGAGCTAAGCACAGAGCTGCTCAGGATCGATAGCGACGACGATCTCGATGAAAGCGTGCGTGAGTACCTGCTGGAAGCCGGCATAATTGCGATGTCCAGAGTCACGCCAGACGACCAGGCGAGACGGATACTCGCAGAGTATCGATCGCGGCCAGTCACCGTGTTCGTCAGAATGCATGAGGAGCACGGCGAGGCCGTCATTCCCTTATACGACGTTGCAGCCGCTGCCAGGTTCACAGAGCAAAACTGGGATATCGATCAGGCGGCAGCTCTGGTACAGGCGAAATTGGCCAGCGGCCAATGGCAGCCGGTCAGCTTCCGGACCCCTCCCGCCGGCCTGTCGATCGAACGTTGGCAAGCCGGATCAGTGAAGGCGTTTCAGGAAGCCGCTGTCCAGGCTGTCTCCATACATAAAACCGCGTTGCTGGATGCGCTGAAAAACGGTGAGTCCGTCGGCCAGCTGATAATGGAGGTGGCCGTTCGTACCAGCGACCCGGTACTTTTTGACGCAGTCGCCGGGCATACAGATGCCGCACTCGTGCTGCGCGCGATTGCTAAAACGACGAAGCACCTGAACCGCAGCGATGCAACTACTTTCCTGAAACGCTGCGCGGAGCGACCGGATGTTGCGTCCGCCGCCATTCTGGAACTCGGTAGCGTCGCGACCGACGACTATGCAACTCGGGCGTGGTTGCTACAACGCCTCGGGAATGCGGATGATGGCGCTTCTGCGGCGTTGGCGTTGAGCAGGCTATCGGACCAGGCAATCCTCGACGACGTGCGAAACATCATCGAAGGAGATCACCCGGAACTGCACAGGCTTCGCGCGGCCCTGGTGTTGCGACTGAGTAGCCTGCCGGCAGCCAGCGTGATGCGTCGACAGTTGATCGCCTCAACAAAGATCAGCGAACCTGTCAGGATCGCTCTGCAATGAAACCTTTGCTCGCCGTCATAGTCCTGGTGGCGGTAACGACCGGCAACGCACGCGCACAGTGCGTGTTCGTCAACAATGAAATTACCAACACGGGCGATCCCGGCTGCTCCGATCGGATGCTCACCTATACCGAATCCGCGTCCGGAACTAATCTCATTCCATTGGGCTACCCGGTACCGATGCCGGTAAGTTCACTGGCACCGATCGACGGATTTCGAACCTACGACAGTCTGCTCGCGCTGCACCAGGACATGGCAATAACGGATCCGAACGTCGCGGCGGCGATAGTCGGAAATACGCTGGCAGGCCGCAGTATCTGGTCTTACTCGATCGGCGACGCCGACGCGATGACGATCGACGGCCTGACAGAGCCGGCGGTTATGGCGATCGGCGGCACGCACGCGCGCGAATGGCAGCCTCCGGAAGCTGTCTCGGCAGTACTGGAGACGCTGGCGGCGACCGCTAACGATGGCTGGCTTGGCTCGTATCTTCGGGATAACCTCAACGTCGTGCTGATCCCGGTACTGAACGTGGACGGGTTCCTGCAGACTCAAGCACATCCGGCGCGTACCAGCGCGGACCCGCAGCAGCCACGGGAAGGCCGCATGCGCCGCCGCAATCTGAGAAACCCGGGTACGAATCTACCCATCGACGACACGATCGATACCACTGCGGACAATTTCTGGGGCGTTGATCTGAACCGCAACAGCCCGCAGGGCTGGGGACTCAACGGCGGTTCGTCCACGCAGGTAACCAGCCTGGTATACCGGGGTCCGGCCGCGTCGAGCGAGCCAGAGGTTCAGGCACTGCAAAACGCAGCACAGCAAATTCCCGGCAAGCGGTTGCGGCTGTTCATGGATGTCCACTCATTCAGCCAGATCTATTTCGTACCGAGTACCGGCAATGCCCGCAGAGATGCCTATACGTCGGAACTCGGCGCTGTCATGCGCGCGGTGCACAACTTCAAGTACGCCTATTCAGCAGACTCGCCGAATGGTGGTTTCGGACTGATCGCAGACTGGTTCGCGCACTCATTCGAAATCCCCGCGTGGACTCTCGAAACCGAACCGCTCAATGGTGGCCAGGACTACGGTGGAACCGCGCAGCACGGGCACTCCGGCTTTATCCTGCCCGACAGCGAAGTGGCACGAATGCGCGATGAGATTGTTGCCACGTCGCTGATTGGCTTTTACCGGCAGAGTGGCCCGCCGTATGTCACGGCTGTGCGCATTCGCGATATGGATACGGGCACACTCCGGTATAGCGCCGAGTGGCAACCCGGTAATCGGAGGAGCCTGCAGGTATCGCAGAATGATGCGCTTGTACCCGGTGGCAACTATCGGCTTTGGGTCGCATTTTCAAAGCCGATGCGATTCCGCACACAGTCCGGTGACGCAGGCACTTATCCTGGTCAACGCGCAGGACCGGGTTCCGGACGCGCGGACCTGCAGGTCCCGTCGTTATCGGCTGCCAACGACGTCACCCTTACCACCGGCGGTATTAGCTGGCCGGATCAGCCAGACGGTACGACCGATGGCTATCGCCGCTACCTGTTTGATGCGGCAACCATGGGCTTCACGATCCCGGCCGGCATGCCCGTCAATGGCTCGACGGCGGCTGTGTTGGAGCTGTCGTTTGCCGACATGTCGGACTTCCAGGTTGACGCAGATCCCGCAACGCCCGTCGACTGGCAAAACGGAAGCTGGTCAGCGTACGAGAACGAAAACGGTGCGAGTACGGACAGCGGCGGCATCGATTGCCAGTTCAACCCGTTTATCGCGACAGATCCCACCGCGGTCGCACCTCCGGTCGGCGCAGACTGTCGCTCGATGGCAGCCCCGCCACCACCTCCGCCGCCCCCTCCGCCTCAAACGCCATCGTCTGGAGGCGGCGGTACCGGCATCGACTTACTGTTGTTGCTATTGGCTGCAGCCGCAATCCGCCGACTCAACTTCAGAATATCCACCAACCGTCATCAAGATCGCCCTCACACCGTTTGAGCTGCGCACCCCACTCCCTGGCGCGATAATCGACCTTGCGCGCCGTCTCGGTCAGCCAGCGCTTTCCGCTATAGGATTTTCGTTGCCACCCGCCCTGGCCTTCGTGATAGGCGAGGTATTGGTTGTACGGGTCCCACTTCGATATGCCGACGGTTTTTTGTGACTTGTCGGTGTACCAGCCGACGAAGTCGATCGCGTGCTTGAAATTGTCGCGATCGGCACCTCGATGACCAGTTTCCGTTTTGTAGGACTGCCAGGTACTTTCCAGCGCCTGGGCGTAGCCATAGGCATTGGACGGGCGCCGCCAGGGAATAAATCCGAGCAGCTTCTTGCGTGGCGGTTTTGCATTAAAGCGAAACGACGACTCCTGGCGAATGATGGACATCTGCACATGGATTGGCGTGCCCCATCGCTCTTCGGATTTTTTCGCCGCCCGATACCAGCGACTCTTCTCATCGAAGATCGCACAGATATCTTCGACGTTTTCGGGCACGCTGGCACACCCGGATACTGATAATAAGCAGAGTCCGCCAAACAGTGTTGTAAACAGTTTCAGTCGAATGTCGATGATACCCAGGCCCAAGCGAATCATTCTGGACGTTCTCGCCAATCCTTATAGTCTACGATGCCGCAATTCGGGCCGCCAGAGCAGATTTTATTGCTCGGCGGACATCTGCCGGATTTGCTCTACAATGCATGACAATGCACTGCCCATTCACGCAAAAACTGCGCAGCAGATTCGCCACGAATGAATGACGAAGACCTGTACAGCTTGCTGGCCGATACGCTGCTCGTCAGTCATTTCGCGTTCGTGGTATTTGTCGTACTTGGCTTCCTGCTGATCCTGCTCGGCCTGGCAGCCCGGTGGCCATGGATTCACAATCGAAAATTCCGGATCACGCATTTGGCTGCGATTGGGGTCGTGGTTCTACAAGCGTGGCTCGGGCGAGCCTGTCCGCTGACCGTCTGGGAAAATGAACTACGCCGCCGGGCCGGACAATCCGGCTATTCGGAAACATTTGTCGAACACTGGCTACACAAGCTTCTGTTTTACCAGGCCGAGCCGTGGGTTTTCACGACGATCTATACGTGTTTCGGGCTGCTGGTAGTGTTCACCTGGTTCTTCGGCAGACGCCGGTAGTTCGCCTTACTCCGCTCCAGGATCGATCGTGACAACTAGCTACACCTGAAATCCGCCTCGCCGAGCGGTTCGCAATTGTCGTTCCAGCCGTACTGGCGCCAGTAGTCAACGAGACCAATGGAACGAACGATACTCCTGAACTCCTGGGTATCGCGCAAAGATCTGGTCAGCGGTATCCAAAAAAACCGTCGACAGCGTTCCTGTCTGCGCAGCGCCTTGTCGATATGCCCCGTCTTGGCAAGAATATCCAGGTAGGCGCCGGACTCCTTCGGATCGCCCGGAGGGTCGAGCGCCAATATCTCGTCAAAAAGACAGTGAGCCTCTGCCCAGTTCTGCCGATCGACCTGGATATACGCGGCGGTCCGCAGTACGTCTTTGGAATCCGGTGCACTGACCAATGCCCGCGCGATCGCTTCATCCGCGAGACGCCCCCACATGTCGGTATCATCGTCCCCAAGGGTCAACCATGCCGTGCGATAAGCGTTGGCGAGCCGTTCCCAGGCGAGCGCGAAGTCCGGATCCAGCCGCGTGGCTTCCTGGAGGTGTTTTATGGCTTGCAATGTCGCTTCAGCGGTTAGCTTGTGGTGAGACGTGTTACCAAGCATTGCTGCCTCAAAGGCTGCTACGTTGTTGGTCCCGCCCTTGAAATTTCCTGCCTCACCAACGCTGAGCTTAATGCTCAATGCCGTAGCGACCGACTCGGCGATGTCCTGCTGGACCACGAAAATGTCCTCATATTGCCGATCATAGGTATCCGACCATAGTTGAAACCCGCTGCTGACATCGGTCAGCTGCGCGGTGATACGCAGTCGGTCATCGGACTTGCGTACGCTGCCTCCGAGTACATGCTTCACCGACAACTGCTCACCTATGCTCCGCAGATCTTCAGTGCGCCCTTTGAAGTAAAATGACGACGTTCGCCCGGTTACCTGTAAGTCCTGTATCTGCGTGAGACGATTGATGAGTTCCTCGGACAGCCCGTCCGCAAAATATTCCTGGTCGCCATCCGGGCTCATATCGATAAAGGGCAGGACAGCGACGGATGCCAGCCCGTCAATGGGCAGCGTTTGCGACGTTTCGATTCGGTTGATACCCAGCCACGCCACGACGATGGCAAGCAGCGGTAGCGCCAGCATTCCGGCTAAGCGGGTCGAAAAAAACGATGCTCGGGGAGCGGTGCTTTCGTCGACAATCGGCTCCACATCGGCGACGATTCGGAAACCCTTTTTGGGAATGGTCTCGATGACCTGCGGGTTTCTGGGCGAGTCATCGAAGGCTTTGCGTAATTCGACAATACAGCCCGTCAGAGCGTCGTCGGTAACGGCCTGCCCCGGCCAGATCGTGTCGAACAGCTCGATTCTCGATACAACGCCGCCTCGCGCCCGAGCCAGGACCTCCAACACCTGCATGGATTTTGGCTTGATCCGCCGGAGTTCGTCAGCGCGCTCTATACAGCAGCGCTGCGTCCTGACAATCCAGTCGGCCAGCTGAAAATCCGGATTCGCCACCTGCATCCTCCCTGGGACCAGTATATGGGCAGATAATTCGCTCGCTGACATACTGATTGGATGCACCTGTGGCCGCAAACGGATGCATGATCAAAACCGATTTCATGAGCAAATGTAGGAGACCCGGGTACGTGGGATATCGTCACGGTCCAGCGAACCTCCCCAGCCCTGAACGTAAAGACGACCGCCGCTGGCCTGGCATCGCATGCGCTCCTCAATAAACTTGCTTCTGAAGTCGGAAAGACTGTATTCACGGGTCTCGCGCTGAGCCTCGGTCATCGTCGTACACCCTGCCGACAATGCCAGCGTGAGGGATAGGAGGCCGGTTTTTCTGGTCGTCTGCTTCATTCCATCTTACTCCTGATGAGGGGGACGGTATGAAACTGGGTACTCAGGGACAGATAAGTCCCGGGCAAAACACGGGCGGTAGCCGCGCAAAACCCGTACGAATCACGAAATTCACTGGTTCGTGTTTGGTTCTTTGGCGGGCGCGTTGCCGGTAAGCGGTGATTGTCGCAATTTGCCAACTGTTGCAGCGTGATCGTTAGTGCTAATGTCAATATGAGCAACACCAACAAACCCAGCCCGAAAATCGCAAAGCGGTGGCAACATGGATTCCCCTCCGCAGACTGCTCCAATATCAGCGCTTGCAGCAGTCAGCATACTATTCTTCGCACCGGCGACGTCCAGCGCCGATGTCTACGACGCCCGAACGATGGCGATGGGCGGTACATCGGTCGCCTCTGCGAATAATGACAATGCTTTGTTCTACAATTCGGCGCTGCTGGCATTCAATGACGAAATCGAAGAGCGAACCCAGGACGGCCGCTTCATTTTTCCATTGCTGGCCGTAGAGGTAGCGGAATCGCTTACCGATATCAACGATATCTCCAGAAACAACCTGTATCGAGGAATTGAATCCGCCGTCGGCAGTTTCAACACATCGCCAGACACACTGACCGCCGCAGCGGTCGTCGATTCCACTGTAGCGCTTGATTCGGCTCTGGCCGGAATCAGCAATGCGGATGTTTACGGCGACGTATACGTCGGCATGGCCGTCAGCGAGCCGGGTAAATGGCAGGGCGCGGGATTCTTCTTCGGCGTTCGCGCCATTGGCGGCGGACGATCTCAGGTGAGCGAAGCCGATCGAGCGACCCTCGCGGCGTACCAGGAAGGCCTGACATTCATTGCGACAGAGGGCGCTGCCGGCGCACCCCACCCGGAGCTCTTCGACGCCGGCGGCGCGCTGATCAGTCCGCGTGCCGCCGACTTCGATTCATCGCTTCGCGGAGCCGGCATTCGTATCGTTGAGGTTGGCGTTGCCATGTCGAAGCAGCTGCAGCTGTTCGGCAGCCCGATAGCCGCCGGCGTGAGTTTCAAAATTCTGGGTGTCGAAGCGTTCGACGACGAAGAAACGCTAAGCGACAACAGTCTTTCCGGTGAAAGCAACGATAGATCCGACGTTAGCCTCAACCTGGACGTTGGATTAGTGAAGGACCTCGGTGAGAACTGGCGCCTGGGCTTCGCTGTCAAAGACATCATACCGGGTAACTACGACACGCCGAACGGCGGCATTGTGCGCCTGCGGCCGCGTCCACGCGTCGGTCTCGCCTACCAATCGAACCGGTGGCAGATTGCACTCGACGCAGACCTTGTCCGAAACGAAACGCTTGGCGGTGAACGACCGGCACAGGAGGCGGCGATAGGAACCGAATGGACAATGAGTCGTGCGCTGAAACTGCGCGCCGGCTATCGCGCTGACATTCAGGGCAATCGGGCCGGCATCGCCTCGATTGGCCTCGGCACCATCTGGAGGCGACTGGCGGTGGATGTTGCCTACGCGCAGGGCGATGGCGCGCGATCTGCGGCACTGCAGTTCGGAATCGTTTTTTGACAGAAACCTGTTTGACAACAACGTGAACGATAGGGCCGCCGGTGTTTGCCCGGCTGACATGTTTCACTGCGCTGCAGGCAGGCGGGTTAAGCTGTGCCAGAAAAACTTCGCTTGAGGTCGTGTTCGGGAACGCGAACCAGAGGATGCCTGGCTAAGATTGAGCGCAGGCTCTCTTCATCCTGTTGCCTGAGAACCCATAGGCCCCGACTCCGAATTCCGGACTCGCTTTGCGAGTTCCGTTCGAACACCGCCTCCAGCATCTGAGCATCGGGTGGTGCAACGCACCACCGTTTGAATAGTGTCGCGACAATACTGTGGCGCTGTAGCAGCAGATCGTCATAACGCAGAATCGACTGAAAAAAAGGCTCGTCACCTGCCTGCAGGCGTGCCGCACTCTCCATCGCGGAAAGCCACATCAATACACAGATATTGAAGCAACTACGTGGAAGATCGGCGAAGCGCTTGTCGGATAGTAAAGGGCAGATTTTCGATATCCGTAGTCGCATCTGCGCACCCGACAGATACCAGTGGTCAACTGGAACACGACGCACGACGGCCCTGCCCCAACCCGGCAACAGTGAATAGAACGAGTTCACGACATCGGTCGCGTTGCGATATAGAAACAGGCTCCGGTAGCGATGGTCCGCGTGTCGGAAGACCTCGCCTCGATAGACACACTGACTTCTCAACTTTATAAAGACAAAGGACGCAGCCGGGACGCGACGGCGATGAACTGTCGACAGCACCCGCGTGCAGCAGCGAATCAGCTTCGCGGCTTCATCCTGCGACAACCCGGACACGACGGCCTGCGTGTAAACATCGGGCTCTGAGATCGCAACAACTTGTGGAGACGTCTGCAGCAACTTGGCCAACAACGTGGAACCGCATCGCCCTGTGGAGAACAGGAAACCCACATTCCCGGCATCATCGGGCAACTCTTCTGCCAGCTCGTAAAATTGTTCAAAACCGAGCGAGTACACCTCGATCGCGTGCTGCCTCTGCGCATGATAATAAAACGGCGCGGCCGTTAGATCGACGTCGCTTGCCACGCGCACGAACACGACCTGATTGCGCTTCAAGTCTATGCAAAAGGGACTCAGATCGCTTAGATGGCGCCGCCAGATGTCCCGAAAATCGACTGGAATCGCCTCACCGAGCATGAAATTGTCGAGCCCGGCCATGGCTCCGGACCATAAACCTCTTCGCAGCCTGAGAACCCTGTGCTCCGTGCTTTCGATGTGTTTTCCGGAGGTCACGAGTCGCGCGGCAAGCGTATGCCGGGCCACCAGTTCCAGCGACCGCCGAGTTGCATCAGCGCTGGCCCAACCGCAAGTCGAACCAGGCTTGCATCGATAAAAACGGCGACGGCTGCCGAGAAGCCCAGTATTTTGATAATAAGGAAATCGCCCATGGAAAAACCAGCAAAAACGACGATCATCACCAGTGCTGCGCTGGTAATCACGCCGCCAGTGCGGGCCAGACCGTCGATGAGCGCATCGTGGTTAGACATGCCTTTGTGCACGCCCTCTGCGACACGCGATAGCAGAAACACTTCGTAATCCATGCTCAAACCGAACACCACGCAGAAAACGATGATGGGTACCGCCGGGAACAGGCCGTCGAGCGGTTGCGCGACGCCAAGCCATTCCGAACCATAGCCCTGTTGGAAAACCAACACGGTGACCCCCATCGCGGCGGCAACAGAGAATAGATTCAGAGCGACCGCCTTGAACGCACCGAGTAGTGAGCGAAATCCGAGCAATAACGCAACAAAAGAACCAATTACAATAACGGCAACTATTTTCACGACGTTGCCGCCGATAGCATCCTGATAATCTGCATTCATTGCCGGCAGTCCACCGACCATGATGCGCGTACCGTCAAGCCCGCTGGCGCTACCGATGCTCATGCCTCTCAGTTCACGAACGTATCGCATGAGTGTGCCCGCGGACACCGCTTCACGCGGGATGATTTCGATTAGACCCATGCGCCCGTCGGCACTGAGGTAGGCGGCGCGAAGCTCTGGTTGAATGAATGCGATTCGAGCTTGTTCCCCGTTCTCGACACCGAGCAGGCGCGGTAAGGACTGCACACTTGCGACCCGTTCATCGTGTTCGAAGTTTCGCGTAAGCTGGAAAATCGCCTCCCAGCCTTCCTCCGAGTCTGCCGCTATCCCGTCTGGAAACTGAACCACCACCCGGATCGCCTGCACGATACCGCTGTGCCCCATGCGCTCCAGAGCAAGCACACCCTGCGTCGACTCCAGGTGTTCAGGCAGCCAGTTCCCGGTGGGAATATCGGTGCTGATATGGCGGGCCTGCCATGCCAGCGCAGCCAGCGGCAGCCCTATGACCAGGATGACCAGCACCGGGTGCGCAGTTACCCAACGGCCCCAGGTTTGCCACTGTCTTGGGGGCTGCAATGCAAGACGCGGCCGCCACAACCTGCCGGACTCTATCCGTGCACCCAGCCAGCAGAGCAATCCCGGCAACAGCACCGTCGCGAGAAAAACTGAAAATCCGACGACGAGCAGACCACCCGTTGCGATAGATCGTAACTCGGTAGACGGGACGATAAGCAATGCTGCGAAACCGATAGCAACAGCACCGCCTGAGAGAACAATCGTATGTCCGGCTGTGCGTAGCGCATCGATCGCTGCCTGTTCGGGTTCTGCATGGACAGATAACTCTTCGCGGAACCGATTCAGCATTAGCAGGCTATAGTCTATGCCGATCCCAAGACCGATCATCGTCACGATACTCTGCAACAGAATCGTCATCGGCCAATACGCACTGAGCAAAGCGGCAGCTCCCAGGCTCAGACCGACCCCGAGACCTCCGATAGCGACCGGGCACAACGCAGCCACTACACTGCCAAAGACTATGAACAACAAAACAAGCGTAATCGGCAACACGCGCCGCTCGGCGGCAGTGGCGTCGCTTGCACTGGTCAGGCGTACGTCATAGTCGAACGCCGCGGCACCGGTCCACGCCAGCTCGATTCGCGGATGCGACTGCCGCAACTGTGCCTGCAGCAACCGCGTAGCCGCTCGTAACTCCAGCACAACGTCGCCCTTGCGGCGACCATCTATGCGCAGACCCACCACCACGAACGTGCCGTGATTTGTCAGAAAGACCGGATCGACAGTCTCAATGTATGACAAGACCCGATCGACGCTGCCTATGTCTTTTACAGCATCGACGACTTCGATTAGCGCGTCGAGTCCGCTGTCCTCTTCCAGGGCCGGTATACCGGTTACTGCCAGCACGAGGCTTGTTGCGAAGGGCGATGTGAATTTCGTAGACAAAAGAGTGTCGACATTCTTCGCCTCACTTTGATTCACAGTTGCGCCACCGACTTCAAGCCGGGTTGCCACACCCGGTGCAAACGGCAACAATAGCAGCCCAACCATCAGGCAACCCAGCGCGACCCGCGCTCGGCGGCGCACAACAATGCCGGCGATATCTGCCACTAGCCGTTCTCCTCCTGAGCGGGCCTGCCGTGCACACTATAGCGAGGGGCATAGCCAAGTAACTCAAATGCGTTGCTCAGATCGAGTGTATTCTCTTCTGCGATATGAGCGACCAGGTAGCGTGTAAGGCGGGGAGCCTTCTGCCTGTTGAAGACAGCGTTGACTCCTTCACTCATCACCGCGGCTGTCCACGCGACAGCCCGCGGAATGTAAAGCAGTCGTGCGTCGGCGCCGTTCCGCTGCAGAACCGTACGCAGCAGTTCGTCAACGCTGATTGCCTCCGGATCGGCGATATTAAAAATACCGCGCATCACGGACGAATCAAGGACGCGCTCTACCGCATGCACGAAGTTCAAAACATGCGTAACAGAGAGCAGGTTTCGTCCATTGCCAGGGACAGGAAGCCAACCCAGCCGTCGTGCCGCGAGCAAGCGTGGCGTAAGTGTCGTGTCGCCGGGACCGTAAACAATATGCGGCCGCAGGATTACTGCATTACGTTCGCTGCCAAGCACCAGTTCTTCAGCTTCTGCTTTGCTTCTTGCGTAGGCATTGTGGAGGTCATTACCGACGGATGCCCTTTCCGATATGTTGCATAGCGTTTGATTGCCCGAGTAGACGCTGGCACTGCTGACATGAACGAATCGGTCGACTTCAGCAAACGTCTCCATCACAACTCGCGTACCGTCGACGTTTACGCGCCGGTAGTCTGCCTCCGGACCCCAGTCGCCGACCTTCGCTGCGCAATGGATGACCGCATCGACCTCTGCCACCGCGGTAACACCGGCTGACAAGTCCCACTGCAAATAATTTGGAAGCGTCTCTTGAACTGCGTCGGCATGCCGTCGCCCAAACGTAAATACCGTATGACCTTTGGCGGCCAATTCACGGGCCACCGTGCCGCCCATGAACCCGCTTGCCCCGGTTACTGCGATGCGCACAGTATTTTCCGCCGCGCGTGTTCGCGTAAACCGATCTTGTCCACTTTGCTGGAGCGGCCAGCCAGGGGTAAAGTCATAAAAAGTATGTGATCGGGAAGCGCCGCGGAATCGATGCTGCAGGGGCCGCTTTGTAATTCGCTCCAAAGCCGCGCCTCCATATCCACCTGATCGACACCGGCGTTCGCTTCGATAATAAGGACAACACGCTCATCGGCCAGGGCTGCATCGTAGACTCCAAGCATCGCACAACGCCGTACACCGTCGATTCGATCGATGGTGGTTTCGTAAAGCTCGGGGTAGATGTTAAAGCGGCCGCGAATAATCATATCTTTGCTGCGCCCAAGCAGCACAATGCGACCGTTATCCAGGCGCGCAAGATCGCCCGTCGCATGCTCGGTACACGGAGCTTCGCCGACGTATCCGGAGAACAGATTTGGCCCGTTCACTATTAGCTCTCCGCTCGTTGAGACACGCGCACTGACCCCCTGCACACATTCACCGACCAGGTCCCCCTCCCCTTCGTACTGCAGTTTTTCCTCGAGGGAAACCCGCGCGACGGGAAGAATTTCGGTCATGCCGTAGACACACCAGACCTGCGTATTCTCCGTCACCACAGAACGAAACTCCTGCAGGAATGCGGCGCGAACAGGAGCTGCGCCGATCCAGATTTCCCGCAGCGTTCGGGGCAACTTCAGATTGCGGGCGCGTAGGTAGTCAACCAGCACCTGTAACTCTGCCGCAACGCCGAAGAAGTGTGTGACGCGAAGTTTCCTTAGATCTCGAATCGTACGCCTGGCCGAGAATCTGGCGATGCGCGGGATAACAACCGCCGAGGCACAAAATAGTGCGGGAAGTATCAGGTGCAGTTCGCGTGCGTAAATCACGTCGCCAATGCCCGCATCCATCATCGACCCGACTGATTCGAGCGCACCCTGCATTGAACGGCACGAGTGTTGCACGGCCTTTGGATCACCGGTAGTGCCGGACGTAAAAACGATAACTGCCGCAGCGTCGCCCTGGAGGGTAACAGGCCTCGAGCACTGAGCACCCAGTTCCTCCAGCCCGGCAGCAGACAGACCTGGCGGCAGTCCCGGCCATACCCGGCCTACGTGTACGTAATTCCTGACGTCTAGATCTGCGATCGGCGGCAGTGTGATCCCTCGCCAATCCAGCAAACGCTTAACGAATCGACTTGCCGACGCCAGGTACAAAACAGATTCCGCGATCACCCATTTTGGCGATAGCAGTTCCAGGCGCGATTTGAAGACTGCCGGTCCCATCGTCGAGGCCATCGGTACCACAACTCCGCCGGATTCAAGAATTCCCGTCATGAGCAAGAAGGACGCTACACTCGGTCGAACGGCATATAGCACTCTGTCACCGGGCTGCAGCCCCGCTGCCGTAAGTCCCTGCGCAACAGCCTGAACCCTCTTCAGCAACTGTCCGTTGGCAAGTACGTTTCCGTTTGCGTCAGTAACAGCCGGCATATCCGGCTCAAGTTCGGCCCGGACTGCCAGCTTCTGCAGCACTGAGAACGCTCTCGACGGCTTCATCGATCCACCGCCTGAACTACCAGGTGTGCGTAAGCCGGTAGCAGAGCACCGAACGCGACCCGCCGTTTGACGATTCGAACATTCGGAACAGCACTGATCATGGCACTCAAAGCTGCATGGAGTTGGCGTTGTGCCAGGTTCAGACCAGCGCAGCGGTGCGGCCCGGCACCGTACCACGATCGTTTTGCCCTTGGATTGTGGCTGCGCGTAATATCGAATCGGTCCGGATCCGTAAACAACTTCGCGTCACGTGCGAGGTTGCAGGTCAGAATTACCAGGCGGGAATCCGCTGCCAGCTTGTGTCCCTGCACTTCGGTATCGTGCTTCACGACACGTACGGTACCTGGCAAGGGTGTGACGTAGCGTAATCCTTCGTCCGTTGCCTGCGGTATGAGGGCCGGATTTGCTGCAAGCTGGCCAAATGATCCACTGTCCGCTAACAGCGCAACGATTCGCGGCAACGCGGCACCCGTCGTCAGCGTTCCGGCCATTACGAACATGACCAGGAGGCTAATTGCCTGCTCGAACGTAAATCCCAGGGTCTGCATTCGGCCACTTAGCGACATAGCGGGCGCGGGTTGTTCGTAACCGTCACGAAAATAAGCTGCAATCTGCTCGCGATCTGCCTGTGCGATACGAATCTGCCGCTTCGATGGCCGACTGAACCCGAGCATTGAGGCCATACGCTCGCTTAGCCTGACGATTTCCTGGCTGGCCTCCTCTTCCCTGCCGACCGGCGGAGCAATACCAAGCAGCTCGAATGCGAGGCGCCCACTCCAGCCGCGGACGAAGTGCACCAGGTCAACACACTCGCCCCGGCTTAGTCGCGAGCACATTAAGGCAACATCGTCTGCACGATTGTCCAGGAGTACGTCAGCTCGCGCGGGCGTCAGCAGATCGGCAATTGCGGCGCGCAATTGGCGGTGTTCAGCGCCGTCCATGTTGCTAAGTGCCATCGGACCCAGCCCAACCGTCATACCCTGAGCAAAACTACCCGGCCCGTTCTTGGTGAATTCGTCGTCGCGCCGCAGAATCTCTCGCGCACACTCCGCGTCGCTGATGAGGACGCCCAATCCCGGCACTTTCCAAACCGGGCCGACACGCCGGGCCAGCCGCGCCATCCCCCACACCAGCGGGTGTGCAGCGAGGTTAACTAGCGTTTCGTGAAACTGTACTCTCACCGAATATCCACCACTTTCGGCTTGTAAGCACGATTACGGTACCAGCGTAAGGTATTCCAGATGCCGTAGCTACGCACGCGCCGCGTAGAATTTCGGACAATCACATCGTTGCGCTTGGCAGCGCGTGTCGTCAGCGTTCGCACTGCTTCCGACAGCACCAGGTCTTCATTCAAATCCTCCAGCGTCGAACGCGGAAATCCGCCACTTCGTTCGTAGAGCGACGCGCTGATTGCGAGATTGTTGCCAGCGGCCATGAAATACGGGTAGCGAAACTGTGCCCCACGGCGGCGAATATTGATCTTTCCGTAACTCTCGGCGACCCACAGCGTGACTGCCAATGTCATCCTCCAGCGTAGCGTGAGCGGAACTTCGTCTTCGCGCGGCAGAATTTTTCCGGCGACGAACTCAAGCCCTTCGTCGCGAAGCGCCACCATCAGATTCTGCGTCCAGTCCCGGTCTGGCGTGCAATCCGCGTCGGTTCGAGCAATCCAGCGCGCACCCTTTTCGATGGCGAATCGAAACCCGGTATCTGACGCGGTCCCGGTGCCTTTGGCCGGCTCGTGCAACAGGTGAACCGGAAAGGAGTTGTTTTTCTGTGAAAACTCCCGTGCGAGCTCCGCTCCTCCATCGGTGCTGGCATTATTCACAAGCACCAGGGAAAAGCTGCGATCTACCTGATCGACCAGCGCCTGCAGAGTCGCAGCGATACCGCGCTCTTCGTTGTAGAAAGGGACCACAACAAACAAACGTCGCTCGTCTTTGACTGCGTTCACAGTTCGATCATGACGACGCCAATACTGATACCGCTGGCCAGCCCGATGCATAGCACGCGATCGCCTGGCCCGACTGCACCACGCTGCAGCGCGCTCGCCAACGCCACAGGAATGCTTGCGGCAGCCATGTTGCCAAAGTCAACGACAGTCTCTTCGACCAGCTCAACCGGAATACCGCATTCGGCGAGCATATCGTGCAGGTATGGAAGCGAAACCTGGTGCACAAAAATGCGCTGAAAGTCTGCGTAGGTGACGCCAGCTTCCTGCATTGTACGTTGCATAAAAGGCAGGCCTTCTTCCCTGAAGACTTCCTGCAGGCGCGCACTATTGGCGCGAATATAAAGGTGTTCATCGCCGTGAGGATGCATGGAACCTCCGCCGAGCACCGTTGTAAGATCCCAGTGACCGCTGTAAGAACGGAAGTTCCGATAGAAAATGCCACGACTATCCGTGGCGGGTGCGAACAGGGCTGCCGCACCGGCGTCTCCCATCGTGTATCCAGGCAAGTTGCGCTTGAACTCATCCAGGTCTCTGGGATTCCAGTGAATGCCGCGTGAACTCACTTCGCCCACTGCCACCAGCGCCGTTTTGCATGCACCACTCATCATCAGCGATTCCGCGAGCTGTAGTCCGTTCAGAAAACTGTTGCAGGCATTCTTGACATCGAACACAGCGCAACCTGTGCCCAGTTTTGACTGAATGATGTGCGCCGTGGCGGGCTCGATCAGGTCCTGTCCTGCCGACGCATAGATGAGAAGATCAACCTCGCTTCCATCCACGTCCGCAGCGGCAAGAACCTGTCGGCATGCATCGACAGCCAGATCCGAACACTGCACGTCATCCGCCGCAACACGCCGTTCGCGGATTCCGGTCAACGCCTGAACCGTTCCTTTTCGCGGTTTGAAGCCGCCACCCGACTGCGACACCATTTCTTCGACTTCGGCACTCGTACGGACTGCGCCGGGCAACGCACTGGCCACACCGAGCATTTGCACACGATTGCTCATGCGGCTACCCCCTTCTGTTTAGCGAAACTGGCTGGGATCTGGACGTATATGGCGATTACTACCTACCCAGTGTACGTGCCGCGATTGTGGCCGGCAATCCGTGGCCAGCCCAAGCAGAGGGCCACGACAACAGCCGCAGACGGTCGAGCCCAAAGCTGCCCGACGCCAGAAATTCGGGGTTTAACTATACAAAACGTTCTGTATACTTATCACCATGGGAAGAAAGCCGGCAGCACGTCAGAAAATCATGGACGCCTCACGCCAGATCGTTATGGAGCGAGGCGCCGGCTGCCTGACGTTTGACGAAATCGCCGACGTCAGCGGCGTGACACGCGGCGGCATCACCTACCATTTTCCGACCAAGCAGCAGTTACTGCAGGCGCTGGTTTATCAGGACATAGCGCAGTGGGAGGCCATAGAAGACGAGCTGCGGCCCGACGGTTATTCCGACGAGACGGCCGACCTTCTGGCCTATATTCGAACGCACACTCACGACGACCAGGACCGGCGGCGTTTCGTTACCGGCATGCTCGGCGCGATAACCCTCGACCCGCCGATCATGGAACCCGTGCGTGACCACGAAAAAAAACGCTTTGAAGACGTTGTCTGGACGGACCGGACACTCAGGCAACAGCTGCTGTGCATGGCCGCTGTCGGCCTTTTCTGGTCCGACATATTCGATTGCCCGCAATCGCCCAAGGAGATCCGGCCACGCCTGATCGAACTATTGGAACAACTGGCCATCGAATGGTCGACAGAAGACGACGAAACACCAACCACGAAGAAAAAACTCCAGGACACCTAAGCTATGTTGAGGTTCACCCATTCGCCGGCGCGACGCTGGCGTCACGGCGCGGCGATCGCGCTAACTCTTACGATTGTTGCCTGTGGCCCGGGCGGTGGCGGCGGTGCCCCACCACCGGCTGGAGTCAACACTGCGGAAGTCGTTGTAAAACAGATTGTGGAGTGGGACGACTTCACTGGCAGAATTCAGGCGGTCAATACCGTGGCGCTGCAGCCGCGCATCACGGGCTATCTCGACGACGTTCATTTCACCGAGGGTGAGATAGTCAGTAAGGGTGAACTATTGTTCACCATTGACGATCGCGAGTACCGGGCGACAGCAACATCGCAACGTGCCGACGTCGAACGCGCCAAAACTCGTGTGGAACTCGCGCAACAGGACCTGCAACGATCCGAAAAACTGGCGGCCGCGAAAGCGGTATCTGTCGAAGAGCTTGAACAACGCCGCGGCGAGTTGCAGCAGGCACAAGCCGACCTGCGCAGCAGCCAGGCGAGACTGGACTCGGCCGAACTCAACCTGAGTTTCACGCGCGTGACAGCGCCCATCGACGGGCGCGTTGGCGAGGCACTGATCAAACCGGGCAACCTCGTTACGCCGGCCTCCTCGGTACTGACATCCATAGTATCGATCGATCCTATACACGTGGTTTTTGAAGGCGACGAGAGAATCTATCTGAAGTATCAGGCGCAGGCCCGCTCCGGTGAGCGGCCGAGTTCACGCGAAGCGCGAAATCCTGTACAGGTTGGGCTCGCGTCAGATCAGGGTTTCCCGTTCCAGGGCGAAATGGATTTTGTCGACAACCAGATCGATCCTGCCACCGGCACCATCCAGGGTCGCGCACTCATCCAGAATCCCGACGGCTATCTCATTCCCGGACTGTTTGCGCGCGTTCGCCTACTGGGCAGCGGCGAGCACAGTGCGTTACTGATACACGAAGCCGCCATCATGACCGACCAGGATCGCAAGTACGTTTATGTCGTCGATTCACAGAACATAGCGACCCGTCGCGACGTTGTCGTGGGGCGAAATGTTGAAGGCCTGCGCATAGTCACTGAAGGGCTTGAGGCCGGCGAACGCATTGTCGTCAACGGCGTGAGAAAAATCTTCTTCTCCGGAGCGTCGGTTGCGCCAAACCTCGTGCCCATGACGGAGCCGCAGCAGGCCGCTTCGGCGGGTGCCGCTGCGCCCGAGGCATAAGCGATGAACATATCTCGTGTGTTTGTGGATCGGCCGATCCTCGCAGGTGTCCTGTCGGTGTTCATCCTGATCTCCGGCCTGATCGCCATCCCGAATCTGCCGATTAGTGAGTATCCGGAGGTCGTACCGCCGACTATTCAAGTAACGGCAAGCTACCCGGGCGCCAATCCGCAAACCGTTTCGGAAACGGTTGCTGCACCGTTGGAAGAGGCTATCAACGGCGTCGAGAACATGATTTACATGAAGTCGGTCGCGAGTTCGGATGGCCAGCTCTCGCTGCAGGTCACGTTTGCGGGTGGCACGGATATCGACCTTGCAGCCGTTCAGGTTCAGAACCGTGTCGCGATCGCCCTGCCCCGATTACCGGAAGCCGTTCGCGCGCTGGGCGTCGCGACCGCCAAGTCATCGCCTAATCTGACGATGGTGGTGCATGTCACTTCTCCAAACGGAGAATACGACGGCTTTTACCTGTCCAACTACGTCACGCTGAATGTCAAAGATGAACTCGCCCGTTTGCCCGGTGTCGGTCAGGCGCTTGTCTTTGGGGCCGGCGACTACTCCATGCGAATCTGGCTGGATCCGGAAAAAGTCGCATCGCGTGACCTGACGGTCGGCGATATTATCAACGCAATTCGCGAGCAGAATGTTCAGGTATCCGCCGGCACCATCGGCGGGCCACCGCAGTCCGAACTCGGCTACACGCAGTACTCGCTCAGCGCGCGCGGCCGCTTGGAAACCGTCGAGGAATTCGAGAACATCGTGCTCAAGACGGGCGCTCCGGGCGCCGTGACCACACTCGGGGACGTTGCCCGAGTTGAGCTCGGCTCCGAAACCTACTCGTTGCGCTCGAGTCTCAACAACCAGCAGGCTGCCGCTGTACCGATCTTTCAGAGCCCCGGCGCTAACTCCATCGCACTGTCCAACGCGGTGCGCGAAAAGATGGCGGAACTCGCCGAGGATTTCCCGCCCGGCGTGAGTTGGGAAGTGGCTTACGACCCGACGGTCTTCGTCCGTGAGTCGATTCAGTCCGTTATAACGACATTGCTGGAAGCCGTATTGCTGGTCGTCATTGTCGTTGTTATTTTTTTGCAGACCTGGCGCGCATCAATCATTCCATTGCTTGCCG
This sequence comes from Woeseiaceae bacterium, assembly GCA_021773035.1. GTDB lineage: Bacteria > Pseudomonadota > Gammaproteobacteria > Steroidobacterales > Woeseiaceae > UBA1847. Next base: position 265,843 of record JAJFKU010000052.1, on the reverse strand, counting down.
TACCTGTGTCTATTATCGGCACGTTCACGGTGCTGCTTCTGCTTGGCTTCTCCATCAATGTTCTGACGCTGTTCGGGTTGGTGCTGGCCATCGGCATTGTCGTGGACGACGCGATTGTCGTGGTCGAAAACGTCGAACGTCATATCGAACTGGGCGAATCGCCGCGGGATGCCGCGCAGATGGCCATGCAGGAGGTATCCGGCCCCATCGTCGCGATCTCCCTCGTGCTCGCGGCCGTGTTCGTGCCGTTGGCGTTTCTCGGTGGAGTGACCGGTGAATTCTATCGCCAGTTCGCCGTTACAATTTCTGCCGCTGTGCTGATCTCGGCGTTCAACTCGCTGACCCTGTCACCGGCGATGGCCGCGGTGCTGCTAAAACCGAAGGGCGCACCGACCCACCGGACCGGACGCGTTATCGAGTTCCTGTTTGGCTGGATTTTCAGACCGTTCAACCGGGTGTTTGACCGTGGATCGAAAGCCTATGCACGTAATACGCAGCGCAACCTTGGACGCGGCCCGCGACTGGTTATCGTTTACGCCCTGCTGATCGGTATCGCAATTATGGGTTTCCGCGCGGTACCCGGCGGCTTCATTCCGGCCCAGGACAAACAGTATCTTTTCGCCGTCGCACTGCTGCCCGAGGGCGCGACGATCGAACGCACCGACGACATGCTGAGCGAAATGGCGCAAATCGCTCTGGCTACGCCGGGCGTGCGATCCACGGTTGCATTCCCGGGACTCAACGGTGTGCATTTCGTAAATACACCCAACATCGGCACGATGTTCATCGGCATAGAACCCTCCGACGAACGCGAAAGCACCGCCGAAGAACTCGCCGGCCAGTTGTCCGGTGCGTTTTCGACGCTGGAAGAAGGGCTGGCCTTCGCGCTGATGCCACCGCCTATACTGGGGCTCGGTAACTCGTCCGGTGTGGAAATGTATGTTCAAGACCGCCGGGACCTGGGGTTTGGTGAGCTCAACGCCAATACACAGCAGCTAGCCGGCGCGCTGCGGCAGACACCTGGATTCGATCCGTACTCCATACTCAGTTCTTTCCAGTCCAACGTTCCGCAACTTGAAGCGATCGTCGACAGGCGCAAGGTAAAGGAACAGAACCTTCAACTGACCGACGTTTTTGACGCGCTGCAGGCCTACCTGGGTTCTGCGTATGTGAATGACTTCAATTTGTTCGGCCGCACCTACAGCGTCTATGTACAGGCCGACGCGCAATATCGCGATGAAGTCAGTGACGTCGCCCGCCTGCAGGTACGCAACGCCGACGGTTTGATGATTCCCATTTCCAGCGTTTTGTCAGTCGAACAGAGTTATGGACCGGACCCGGTCATACGCTACAACGGCTATCCGGCTGCCGATCTGTCCGCCGGCGTTGATCCGTCGTTGCTATCGTCGAAAGAAGCGTTGGAAGTGGTTGCGCGCGTTGCGGAAGCGAACCTGCCCAAAGGGATGGGCTTCGAATGGACGGCATTAACCTATCAGGAGGCCACTCAGGGCAACACAGCTCTTATCGTCTTCCCGCTATGCATCCTGTTCGTATTCCTGATTCTCGCAGCACTTTATGAAAGCTGGTCCATGCCACTGGCGGTCATTCTGATCGTGCCCTTGTGCCTGCTGTCGGCCATCGCCGGAATCTGGTCACTGAACGCGATCAGGGGTCTGATTTTCGGCCTGCAGATATCCAGCGGCATGATTCCGCCACCGCCGATGTCCGTGCCACCGATGTTTCTCGACAACAACATTTTCACGCAGATCGGTCTGGTCGTGCTGATGGGACTCGCCTGTAAGAACGCCATTCTGATCGTTGAGTTTGCCCGCGACCTCGAACGCGAAGGACGCACGATCATCGAAGCGGCGATAGAGTCGTGCCGGATTCGTCTGCGGCCGATTCTGATGACGAGTTTTGCGTTCATCGCCGGCGTTTTGCCGCTGGTGTTCGCGTCCGGCGCCGGATCCGAGGTTCGCCACGTAATGGGCGTCGCCGTATTTTTCGGCATGCTCGGGGTAACGTTCTTTGGCCTCGTCTTCACGCCGGTCTTCTATGTCCTGATACGCAAATTCGAAACCCGTGGCGAACGCGGCACAGAGGTAATCAGCAATGCATCCTAGAACCTTTTTTCGTGGTGCCCTGTTGTTGTTGCTGAGTGGCTGCACAGTCGGACCCGACTATCAGCCCACTACACCCGACCTGCCACCCGAGTTCATCAACGCCGAGCCGGTGGATGACCCTGCGGCACAATCGGCAGCCGGACTCTGGCAGAGCCTGGGTAATGAGGAGCTGATCGAACTCATCAATCTGGCACTGGAGAACAACACCAGCATTGGCCAGGCACTGGCAACACTCAACGAAACGCGTGCGCTGAGCGATCTGGCGGTCTACAGCCTGCTGCCAACCGTCGCTGTCACCGGCGACCTCGAACGCTCCCGGCAAAGCAGCGGCGACCCGTTCGCTTTTCAGGGACAGGGCGTGGTTGAGCGTTATCGCGCAGGATTCGACGCCGCCTGGGAGATCGATCTGTTTGGCAGCCTGCGCCGCCAGTCGGAGTCGGTCGACTATCGTGTGGAAGCCGACGCCGCATCGTTGTACGCCGTCGAAATCGCCATTGTCGCGGAGGTTGCGCAAACCTATTTCCAGTGGCGCGGCGAAACACGGCGGTTGGAGTTGCTGCGACTCAACGTCAGGAACCAGGCGAACAACGTAGCCATTCTGCAAGCCGGGCTTGATGCCGGTCGCGGCACGGCGCTGGATATTGCTCGTGCGCGAGCCGTCGAGCGTTCGCTTGCAGCGACGCTGCCTGCCGCCGAGGCGAGTGTGTCACGCGCCGAACAACGACTGAGTGTGTTGACCCGGCGGCCGGCGTCCGCGTTACAGGCGGAACTCAAGGCACCAACCGCCGCAGCAACTCTTCCGTCCCTCGTCGCAGTAGGCCAGCCGGTCGACTGGCTGGCACGTCGGCCGGACGTGCGCGCCGCCGAGCGCCGCCTGGCAGCCGCCACCGCCGATATTGGCGTTGAGATCGCGGAGTTCTATCCAAAGCTCAATTTCGTCGGCGACTTCGGCTGGACGGGCAAGACCGAGTCAGCGATCGGAGACTCAAATGCGGAGCGCTGGCGCGTGGCGCCGGGTATCTCCTGGAGAATTCTCGATTTCGGACGCGTTCGCCAACGCGTGAAGGCCTCCGAGGCCCGCGCGGCCGGCGCACTGGCTGCGTTCGATGAGACCTGGCTGACCGCTATCGAGGAAACGGAGAACGCCCTGTCGAACTACCGCGCAACGACCGAGCGTGCTTCGCTGCTGGAAGAGGCTGTGCACGAAGGCAGTGAAGCAGCACGCCTCGCACAGCTGCGATTTGACGCTGGTGCTGACGACTATCTATCCGTGCTGGACGCGGACAGGACCCGGATCGAACTCGACGATCAGCTGGCGCTGGCCAGAACGGATCGGGCGACCGCGCTGGCTGCGCTCTACAAAGCACTGGGCGGCGACTTTGCCCAGGCGCGCTATGACTGAAACCTTTGCCGACGACAAGTAAACTCATAGGCGTGTTTTGCCGACCGCGGATTGACTGGTCGTTCGTAGCCAACAGCCCGGTCACGGCTATCCGGATGCGTTTGTCCCGATAGCTGCCCTAACGCTCCCTAACAATGCCTCCGCAGACACCGGCTTGGTATGCACCGTTCGAGCACCGGCTTTCTCGATCGCCCTGGACAACGAGCTGTCAGGTTGTGCGGTCAGGGCGACAATCCCGGGCTTGAAGCCCTCCCTGTGCATCGACCGGATTACGCTGACGCCATCAAGCCCGGGAAGATGTGGATCCATTAGCACACAATCCGGACGGCAACTGTGGAGGTCGGCGAGAAACTCTTCACCTGTCATATAGGTTCGAATCCGCCACTCCTGGACCTCCAGTACCAAGCGGATCGCATCGAGTATAGCAACGTCGTCGTCAACCACGGCAACGGTGATAGCCCTGCTTCGGGCAGCCTTATCCATCAGTGGAGTATAAAAACGCTCATCGCGCTGCGTAAGTGAGGCATCTACCTACGTGTGTACAGGTGCTTGCCTTGCTCAAACGGGCTCTGAATCCGTACCTTCGGCAGCGATGTTCTCAATGATCGAAATAAGCTGATCGGTGTCCACGGGTTTGTGGAGAACCGTGCAGTGCTCCAGGTGGGCTTTTTCAATCTCGTACCCAGATGTGTCGCCGGTGATAAGTACCGTCGGCAATTTTTCCGAAGTCACATCGCGAATACGATGAATAAGCTCAACCCCGTCGTAACCCGGCAATCGGAAGTCGGAAATCACAACGTCAGGGTCAACCCCGTTAGCGAGGTGAGCCAGAGCGTCGTCACCACACATGGCGGAATGAACTATAAAGCCCGACACGTTTAGCAGCATCGTAGTTGCGTCCACAATCGCCGGGTCGTCGTCAACCAGCAGTACAACCGGCTCGCGCCCCTCCCGGGAAGTGATCTCTTGTGGGATACCTGTTTCAACATGCTCGACGTTGTGCACACCGAGCGGCACATCGACGGCAAATACAGAGCCCTCGCCCAGCGTCGACGTAACCACCACCGGGTGATCGAGCAGTCGCGCGATATGCCTGACGATTGCGAGACCCAGACCCAGGCCCTTGCGGCGGTCGCGGACAGGGTTTTCGAGTTGGTAGTACTCCTCAAAGACTTTGTCGAGGTCATCCCTGGCAATCCCGACGCCGGTATCACTAACGGCAATACGTACAACATTGTTATGACGTTGGCAGTTAATCGCGACACGGCCGGACTCTGTGTAACGTATTGCATTCGTCACAAAGTTCTCGATCACACGCTCAAGCAACGCAGGATCGCTGTATACAACACAATCATCACCGCTGCAGTCCAGTCGCAGACCCTTTTCCTCCGCCTGTTGAATATTGTCGGTGACAATTCGGTCCATTAATTCCTGTATCCGAATATCGCGCCTGTTTGGCGCAATGGAACCGCCATCGAGTTTCGAAATATCAAGCAACGCGTCGAGGAGCTCACTCATCGTATCGAGTGACTGACGCATTTTAGCGCTGATTTCGTGCAGCGCAGGCTGGTCGCTTTGCTCGTCCAGGCGGCGTTGCATTACAGAAAGATACAGGCCCAGCGACTGCAGTGGCTGGCGCAAGTCATGACTGGCGGCGGCGAGAAACCGAGACTTGGTCGCGGTTGCGCTTTCCGCCTCTTTCTTCGACGCTTCCAGTGCGGATACATTCGCAACTTGTTCTGTCACGTCATAGCCAGTACACAACAGGCCAACGTTCTCGCCGTCTGAGCCCTCCACCGTTATGGAGTGCCACTGAATCAGACGCTCGCCACCATTCTTCAGGACGATTGGATTGACATAGCCGTCGTTCATTCCGTCCCGCATCACGACATCGAAGTAGTCGCGTATCTCGTCACGTTCCACGTCCGGGATGAAAGTGTCGATCCAATTTCGACCAATCAGCTCGTCTGCTGCGTATCCAGTCAGGTTCTCAAAGTAGGCGTTGCAGAGCGAGATGCACACTTTCCTGTCTAAAAGTACGACGATTCCCTGGAGAGTAGAAACGAGCTTGTCCGAGAACTCTTTCTGCGATGCCAACGCAGTGGTTCGTTCTGCCACGCGTTGTCCCAGCAATTCGTGACTTTCACGCAACGCGCGCTCGGCCTCTTTACGTTCCGTAGTGTCCAGGATAATGGCGGCAAACACCGGCATTGATTCAAAATATGCGCGCTGCAGATGCACTTCGACCGGATAGGTCGTGCCATCTCTTCGGCGGTGCAGCGTTTCGAATCCGAGCTTTTGCCGCTCGTTACTCCGCAGTGGCTCGATGAGCTCGTCATACTGCTCTGACGTGAATTCGGGCTTGATGTCGGCCGGGGTTAACTCCCGCAATTCATCCAGCCGATAACCGATGTTGCTTCGTGCTCCCTGGTTGGCATGGATGAAGCGCAGAGTCTCGGCGTGGAAGATGTATACCTCATTCAGGGACTGCTCGAGAATCTGGTGCAAACCCGCTTTCTGCTCTTCAGCCAACTTGCGTTCTGTGACGTCGTGACTTTCTGCTACAAGAAAGAGTACGTCACCGCATTCATTCCTGACGGGTCGAATAGAGAAATCGACGCTGGCCATCGTGCCATCGGGCCGTGGATGGCCCGCCTCGAAACTGACTGTCTCGCCGCTTCCGGCACGCTCGACAGCGCTCTGTATTTGAGCTTGCAGCGCGGAATCATGCCGCCACCAGGGTGTCTCCCAAAACAGCTTACCGATGACGTCCTCTCGCTCCAGGCCAGAAAACGACAGCGACCGCTCGTTGGCGTCCAGCAAGGTACCGTCAAGATCGACAATTCCCGAGAGCTGGTGTTTTTGCTGAAAAATCGCACGGAACCGGTGCTCGCTCAATGCGACCCGATCGCTAACGTCCCGGATCGCGCTGGCGATAAGAGTCCCGTCATCCGTGTGCACCGGGCTGAGGCTGATTTCAACGGGAAACTCCCCGCCATCCCTGCGCACGCCGAAGAGTTTCAGTGCACTGCCCATTGGCCGGGGCCTGGGATCGGCAAAATACGTGTCGCGATGTGCCGGGTGCGACGCTCGATAGCGTCGGGGTATCAGTTCCTCGACCGGCGTGCCGATTAGTTCGTCCGGCTTGTGACCGAATACCAGCTCCACCTGCCTGCTCGCAAAAACAATCTGCCCGCTCTCATCGACAATGACGGTCGCATCCGGCACGGCGTCCAGCACACCGCGAATAGTTGCATCCGGCAGCTTCTTCATCTCCCCTTACCTTTCACCGAATTACGTAGTCCTTTCGATCGTTGCACTGGACGCCGGCTGCGCCTCCTGCATACCAACCGAGAGCTTTGCCACATCCGAACCTGCCGGCTTCTGATACAGACGCAGTCCGAATTCCGGCACGATTGCCAGCAGATGATCGAAGATGTCGGACTGTATGTCTTCGAAGACAGCCCATTCGGTCGTGTTGGTGAAACAGTAGACTTCCAACGGCAGCCCCTCCGGGCCCGGGCCAAGCTGACGAACAATCAAGGTCATGCCTTTATGTATCTTCGGATGATTCTTCAGATAGTTGTAGGCGTACGCCCTGAAAGTACCAACGTTCGTCAGCCGCCGCCTGTTCACTTCAGCGCTAACCTCGCTTGCGAGACCCTCGTTATAGTCCGCGAGTTCCTGCTCCTTGTTCCCGATATAGTCCTGCAGCAACGCGAAGCACCTGAAATGTTCGATTTCATCCGGTGTTTGAAAACGGATCGACGACACGTCGACAAGAATCCCGCGCTTGATCCGCCGGGCACCCGACTGCGACATGCCCCGCCAGTTTTTGAACGAGTCCGTAATCAGGCGGTGCGTTGGGACCGTCGTGATGGTCTTGTCCCAGTTTTGCACTTTGACGGTATGCAGCTGCACGTCAACCACATCGCCGTCTGCGCCGAATTGGGGCATCTCGATCCAGTCACCGACACGAACCATATCCTGCGCGGTGAGCTGGACGCTGGCAACCAGCGACAGGATCGTGTCCTTGAACACCAGCAGCAAGATAGCGGTCATCGCACCGAAACCGGTGAGCAGCAACAGCGGTGAGCGATCCAGCACCGCCGCTATGATCATTACGCCGCCGAAAATCCAGACTACGATCTGCGCCAGTTGCACGAAGCCCTTTAATGGTCGGTGCCTTGCGGCCGGCGAAGCCGCATAGATCGTGTTTGCTGCGCTGAGCAAGGCCGTCAGCGCAAGCGTCAACACCAGCGCCATATAGCCCATCGCAACATTGCGTATGAGCTGCACAACGCCATCCTGCAGACCGGGAACGAACGGCACGCTGACAAACACGATCAGCGCCGGCAGTACCTGCGTGAGGCGACCGAAGACATTGTGCTCGACCAGCGTATCGTCCCATGTGAAGCTGGTTCGCTTCGCGAAGGCGCGCACAGTACCGACCAGCAGACGTTTAGCGATCAGGTCGATGACGATCGCACCGGTAAGCAATGCCAGCAGGCCGACGACCGGCGGCAGAAGCGGATGGATCGAGGCGAGTTGTGCAAACATTTGTCTGGAGTCCGAAGCGAGCCTGTGAGGATGTTATCACTCAATCGCCATTGGCAATTATTTGAGCCATATCGGTATCACGGCAAGTCTTCTACAACGGTCTCTCAGTTCCTTCTTTTGACCGCGCGGCTAGGTGTTCGACTCCGGAAAAAAACCCGCGATTCCTACACGCGCTGCCATTCCCAATGAACGATGGCTTCATTCATTGGGTCTATCTCAACGGTATAACCAACACCGGGAAGCCGGATAAACAGGCAGATCAAGGTCGATCCCAGGCAACTCGTGAGAGCCTCGCGACGAACTCTGAGCCTGTTCGCCAGTTCCGGGTCGTCGCTCCCACTGTGGCCAATTTCCGTGAGCCGCGATATCTCAGCATCGTCAATCAAGCGTTCGCGGACGTGAGAAATACGCGCCGCCCGCACTTCTTTCGGAAGATCTGAGGAAAGCAGGATCGAGCTGATGGCAAAGGGTTCTGGTGTAGCTGGGTTCGAGTCTCCGACTGCCGTTTCAACGAATGTACTGCTGTCAAACATCACAAATCACCAACCATCACGAAGAGTTGAACTTAACACCTGAGTCATATATATGTTATAGAAATACCAAACAAGGGAAAAACTTCCCAACTGGCTCATGTGCGAAAACCACCAGCCCGCCACCTCAAGCCGACGCTGCGAGTGCCTGATCGAGATCGGCAAGAATGTCGTCGATATGTTCAATACCAACGCACAAACGGATCATATCGGGCGTAACGCCGGCTGTTTTTAGTTCCTGCTCGGATAGCTGTCGATGCGTCGTCGATGCCGGATGCGCCGCGAGCGATTTGACGTCACCGATATTGACAAGCCGTATGAAGAGTTCCAGGGCGTCATAGAACTTAACACCGGCATCGAATCCGCCCTCGATACCAAAGGTCAGCAGCGCAGATGGCTTGCCGTTGGTGTATTTGCGGGCAAGATCGTTGTATGGCGAGTCTGCGAGGCCCGCATAGTTGACCCAGCTAACCCGCGGATGTCCGCTCAGGTGTTCAGCAACGGCCAGCGCGTTGTCACAGTGCCGCTCCATGCGCAGAGGTAATGTCGACAAACCCTGCAATATCAGAAACGCGTTCATCGGACTGATTGCCGAGCCCGTATTTCTGAGCGGCACGGTGCGCGCCCGCCCAATGTAGGCAGCCGGACCCAGAGCCTCTGTATAAACGACACCATGGTAGGACGCTTCGGGCTGGGTCAGCATGTGGAACTTCTCGGCATGCTCTGTCCACGGAAACTGACCGCTGTCGACGATAACGCCTCCCAGTGAATTGCCGTGCCCGGCCATATACTTGGTCAGCGAGTTTACGACGATGTCGGCGCCCCACTGGATCGGCTTTATCAAGGCAGGGGTCGCAACGGTGTTATCGACAATCAGCGGCACTCCACGCTCATGCGCCATGTTGGCCAGCGCTTCGATATCGACGATATTTCCGGCAGGGTTGCCGATCGATTCGCAGAACACAGCTGTTGTGTTTTCATCGATAAGCCCAGACATAGCTTCGACCGAGTCGTCCGCAGCAAATCGAACTTCGATACCGAGCTTCGGCAACATGTGTTTGAACAGGGTATAGCTGCCGCCGTACAGCAGCGGTACGGTAACGATGTTGTTACCGCTCTCGGCAATGTTGAGTACGGCGTAGTTGATCGCGGCACTACCGGCACTAAGACACAGCCCGGCAATGCCGCCTTCAAGCTCGGCGCAACGTTTTTCCAGCACGTCAACTGTCGGATTCATGATCCGGGTATAGATATTGCCTTCAACTTCGAGGTTAAACAGGTCTGCGCCATGTTGAGCATTGTCGAACTCGTACGCGACCGTCTGGTAAACCGGAACCACGACTGCTTTGGTGGTGGGGTCCGACTTGAATCCTGCATGTATGGCCAGCGTTTCGTCTTTCATTGAGCGTCCTTTCGATGTCCTAAGCCTAGCGGGTCGTCGGGATCGACGTCCGGCATGAATTGTTTCCTGCGATCCAGGTTGGTCAGCTGGTACACGATCCCCAACCAGTTATTGATAACGCCCTTTGCCGTATCCCCCCAGGTATTATCCACGTGCTGATCCAGTTGCTTATCCAGCACCTCGTACAGTGCGTCGCTGTCCGAGGGCGCGTTTGCAATCAGTCGCTGCGCATCAGCGTTGAAATAGTTCTCCGGGAATGGCGGCATTGCGGCGATTTCGCCAGCGTAATAGCGCCTGACTTCGCGCTTGTATTCCTTGAGCAGACTGCTTCGGTCGTATTCTGGATGTCCCTGAAAATAGACGACACGAACCTGGTCCGGACTCACCGCGAGGTGTACGCCGCTCTCCGCGCCTTCGGCAAGCACGCGCAGCCCGGCCGCCTCCAGTTGCGCGCGCGAAATATCGTTGTACCTCGAATGCGGCACATCGAAGCGGGTGTTGATGTCGCGATTGAGCGGATGATCCGCCGCACAGAGCTGGTGGCCGTAAACCCCCCAACGCTTTGCTGCCAAGGGCTGACGGTCGATGCCGTGAAAATGCTTGAGTAAGGCATGCGTCGCGAGGCAGGAACACAATATCGAGGCAACGTTTTCCTCCGCCCAGCGCACAACGTCTATCAGTGGTTCCCAGAACTGTTCTTTGTCGAGGTGCGGAGTCGCGACATTTGCGCCGGTAATGATCAGCGCATCGAGGCCCTGTTCTGTGAGGTCATCAAAGCGATTGTAGTATTGATCGATATACTCGCGCGCCTTCGCGCCGCGATCCAGTGACGGCAGCGAAAACGGGTAAACGAAAATCTGCGCAATGCGGTTGCAGCTGCCAACCAGCCGAATGAACTGCCGTTCGGTCGCCTGCAGAGCGGCATCAGGCATCATATTCAGAAAGCCGATGTGCAGCTCACGTATATCCTGCCGCATCGCCCGGTCGAGCGACAGCACGTCGTGGCCGCGCTCGCGCAACAACTCAAAGGTCGGCAGATCCGAATGGGCAACGATTGGCACGGGGAGTTTGTAACCTGACAGTAAACCGACCCCGGACTTTGCCAAATCTACGGCGAAAAGGATAGCCGCCGCCGCTACATTGCTACCATTCAGTCGCTCTCCGCTGCCTCCTCGCGCATCGAAGTTGGCAGGATCTGAACAGCCAGACGGTAGTCCGGACCGAATACCGACTCCGCCAGCAGCGCCACCTCCTCCAGGGTCATCTCGTCATAAGCAGCCTTCGCGCCGCGGTGACTGGCGATTCCACGGCCGTCTGTCTGTGCATCGGACAACACCTTGAGCCAGTAGCCGTTAGTCTGCACCGTCGCGTTCATATCTTCCGCTATCGGCAGCAGAGCGCGATCGAATTCGTCCTTCGATATCTTGCCTTTGCCCAGTTCCCCGGCCACCTGGTCAATACGTTGCATGGTGTCGGGGATGGTGTCGGGGAGCAGTCCCAGTGACGCCATGACATAGCCGTAGTCCGGAGACTGCTGGTCGCCGTGCATACCGACGCCGGGCGAATAGGTTGCCGCAGAATCTTCCCGAATCTCAGTGACTAACTGGTTCTTGAAAATGGTGCTGAGCACCCGCATCTGGCGGGCTACCTGCGGATCCGATCCATCCGGCGCCGGCCAATACATCCGCAGCAGCGATTGGTCGGCTTCACCTTCGTGCCAGAAACTAACCGTATTTTCGTACTCAATCGGGAAGCTGATGCGCGTCATTTCCGGATATTCACCCCGAATGTCGGCGCGCTCATCCAATGCGCCGAATGTTGCTGCGATCTGAGCCACAACAGTGTCCGGGTCGATATCTCCAATGACGGTGATTTCGATGAGTCCCGTTGTCAGCTGTGTACGCAACCAATCAGCGGCCTGCTCGTAGGGTGCATCCAGGAAATTGTCCAGATCATCAAACCCGAAACGCTTATCTCCCGAACGAATGAGGCGCGGAATCTCTTTCGAAGCAACACCGCTCGCCGTCGCGTCATGCGTATCGTACCAGGCGCGAATCTTGTTCTTGTAACGCTCACCGGCATCCCTTCTCAGACCCGGTTCAATCGTAAACGCGGTCAGCACCTCCAATAAGTCGTCGAAGGTATCGGGTTTCGCCCTGCCACTCAGCAGGATCGCATCGGAATCTACTGCGAAATACGTGCGCCAGTAAATACCGGTCGGGCCAAAGTGCTTTCTTAGCTCGAGTTCCGTGTGGTCTTTCAGCCCGCCACCGGAAAGCAGATTCAACGCCAGGCGTCGCAGGCCTTCGTCTTTTTCCGGCAGTGATAGCGCACCGTCGCCAACCTGCACGGCGATCATCACCTCGTTCGATTTGAAGTCGGTTTGCTTGATGTTAAGCCGGACATTGTTGTCGAACTTCACGAAACGCGCGCCCAGAACATCGTCGTGAGATTCGTCGACAATCTTCCCGGGTGGATTCGGCAGCTCAAGCGCGAACTGTATCGGCTCTTCCGCCGGTCGCTGCAAGACATCCTGGCTGCGGCTTTTCTCGACAGCAGCCATTATGTCGGTTTCGGGATCTTCGATAGGCACGCTCGACGCAACGAATGCCGAGAGGCCTTCGCCATTGTTCCACTGTGCCCGAAAAACGGTATTAACGTCCTCGACATCGACATCCTGAATGACGGTCTCGAACCATTCCAGCTCGTCCTTGGCATGCATGAAAACCCGTTCGCCGTCATAGGCCTTGATGATCTTGTCGGTCAAACCACCGAAGCGACCATGTGTCGATACCGTGTCAGCCTGCGCGGCACGCGTTTGCAGGCTCGCCCGATGCTCGGCGACCTCCATGTCGAATTCGGTTTCGTCGAAGCCGAATTCCAACGCGCGGCGTAACTCCTGTTCGCCTACCGCAATCGCAACCGCCCAGTCTTCGGGCTGACTGCCAATCTGGAAGGCCGCGAAATTGGCCACATCCTGATACGAACCGCTAAAGGCCGATCCGCGAAGTATCAGCGCGTCCGGTGCGTCGACAAGCCGCCGGAAGCGATACCACATGACCCCGTTGCCGAGGTTGGCCAGCAACCTCTCCTTACGCCTGGCCGATGTATCAGGCTGCGACTCGTAGGGCAGCATAACGGCCAGCGTAGCGTCAGTCATGCCTTTCGAATCGTAGTGGTAACCCACGCGGCCCGGCTCACCACTGGCAAGATTGGCCGTTGCAATCGGCGCGGGCGCCGTGTCGGGGCGCCAATCCGAAAACGTCTCGCGAATCCGGGCAATCGCCTTCTCCGGCTCAAGGTCGCCCGCGAATACGAAAAACGCTTTCTCAGGGTGATAGTGTGACTCGTAGAATGCCCGCATCTGTTCGGAGTTAATGCTGTCGATCGTCTCATCCGTTCCAATCGGCAGGCTCTCCACCAACCCGCTGCCTGCACCGAAAAACTCCATTTGCGCAATCAGTTTTTGAAACCCGGGCGTATTTCGTGCTCGTTTTTCCGAGCGAATAATGCCACGCTCCCTGTCTATGGCATCGGCGGCGAGGGTCAACTTATCCGCTGTCTCGCGCATCAGCATGAATGCCTCGTCGAGTACCTCCACTTCGACATTGGGCAGGTTCAGTTTATAGACAGTCTCATCGAAGCTGGTGTGCGCATTCGTATCTGCGCCAAAGGAAAGACCAGACCTCTCCAGGCGGTGAATCATCTCCCCTTCCGGTATGTTTTCCGACCCGTTGAAGGCCATGTGCTCAAGATAGTGAGCGATACCGCGCTCGTCCGGTTTTTCACTGAACGATCCGGCAGCGATGCGCAAACGCATCGAGGCGGTACCTTCAGGCGTATCGTTGTACATCACGGCGTAGCGCAAGCCGTTCTCCAGCTCTCCGTAAACCACACGCGGGTCGCTGGGCAGATCGCTGATTTCATGCGCAAACGGCGGACGTTGTAAGGTTTCGGCAGGAGATTCCGCCTGCGACTGCGTCGCGCCCAATACCATCGCGGCTGTAACAACCGTCCAAAACCCCGTTTGTTTTGTGTTCACTGGTTCTCTATCCTCGATCGTATGTGGCTTATTAGTATGATAGACGTCAATCGGAGCAAATACCGCCTGCCGTCTGCGCTCAAGATTCGGGAGATCGGGAGATAAAGTACCGCCTCGCGATACTGTTTTGTGCGATCGCCTCGTTAGCGGGCTGCGGTTCGGAGCAGAGCGCCGCCAAGCGCTGGCGAACAACGACGACAGGCAAACAGGCGTTCGTCAATAATCGTCCGCGGGGTCGGCTCCCAGTGCCTGCAACAGACTGATCGTTGCGGACATGCCTGCCTGCCAGTTGCCGACCCGGCGCTGGCGAACGTTAAGAATATTCTGTTGCTCGCGAATCAGGTCAAAAGCAGAAGCGTCGCCCGTCTGATAGCGAATCTGCACGGAGTTCGTTACCCGTTCCTGGGCTTCCTGCTGCCGTCGTTGAATTTCGATCTGGGAGATATTGTCGCGTTGTTCATTCAGCGCATTCTCGACATCGCTAAGTGCATTCAGTACTACACGCCGGTAAGAGAGTATCGCTTGTTCCCTGTTCAAATCGCTCTGGCGACGAGCCCTGTCTCTTGCACCGTTGTCATACAACAGCGTTGTCAGGCTGGCAGCGACATTAGCCGCAATTGAATCACCGCTGAACAAATCCCCAAGACTGCCAGTGGATGAAACCGACGAAGATCCTCCCGCCGACAACCCGAGGTTGGGCAGCCAGGCGTTGCGCGCGGTTTCCAGCGACAGATCCGCACCGACTACAACACGCTCGGCGATGCGTATATCGGGCCGCCTCCGCAGTAGTTCAGCCGGTGCGTCCGGGTCGATCCTGGGAATCGTCGTGAACTTGAAAGCTACAGCCGGCAGAGAAAACTGACCGGCGGACACGCCCAGCAGGTTCGCCAGCGACTGGTCCGTTATCTGCCGGGCTACCTTCGCGCTTTCGATGTTGCTCAGCAGCGTTTCTATGCGGACATCCAGTTGGTCCAGCGGTTCGCGCGTAACCTCCCCGACAGTGAAGTTAACCTCCGTCAGACGACGTTGTTCCCGCAGAATTTTCAGTTGCTCTTGTTGCAACCGAATGACTTCGTCCTGCCGGCGCAGGCTGAAGTAGGCACGCGCGACCTGTGCCGCTGTCGAAATACGGACGGTTTGCAGCGTCTCTCTGGCATTTTCGACGCTGAGATACTGTTGGGAGACCGCATTGTCGACGTTGCCCCAAA
Source organism: Woeseiaceae bacterium (assembly GCA_021773035.1). GTDB lineage: Bacteria > Pseudomonadota > Gammaproteobacteria > Steroidobacterales > Woeseiaceae > UBA1847. The sequence continues at coordinate 250,576 of JAJFKU010000052.1, read as the reverse complement.
GGTCCACCTCATAGCTTGCGGACCCGGAAAAACCGTACGACTCCTGGGTTGTACCATTCCGGGCCCGACTGATACCTGCGTTGGGACCGCTGAGGCCAAGGGAGGGAAACAAGCGCCGTCGCGATGCCTCCAGCTGTATCTGCGTCGACTCAAGACTCAAACGCTGCGAACGTATCGCCAGGCTGTTGCGCAGAGCCTCTTCAATCAGTCCATCGAGGACAGGATCAGAAAAAAAGGTCCAGGCGACGGCTGTTTCGGCATCCAGATCGATTCGATTGGCCCAGTCATCGACCGCCAACTCGTCCGATATGGCCTGCGTATCGGTGCGCGATGCAAACGGTGAGCAGGCCGCAAGCCCGAGAGATAGCGCCGGCAGAACTACGAACAAGACCGCAGTGCCTCTCAATTCGCTGCCCCGTCTGCTTCCGGCCGTTTGAACTGCACCAGCACCTCCTGACCGAGCCGTAGCGGGATATCGCCGGCATTAACAACGACCTCGATCGTCGGTGCTTTTCTGCTGTTGGTCGGAACCGCGCTGTTCGCTTCAAGAACTGTCGAAAAAACCTCGGCAACGTGCGCGACCTTACCGCTGTAGGTATCTCCGGCCCGCAGCAGATGTTTGATTTCCACTTCCTGGCCGGCAAACACCGAATCTGCGTCGATATCCCCGATGGCAACACGGATAAGCTTGTCGACCTTGGGCACGATGACTATAGCGGTCGACACATTCTGCGCAGAGACACCCGAACCCGGCGAAATGTTCACTTTGACAACCTTACCGTCAACGGGCGCCAGCAACTTGCGCTGCGCAAGATTGAACCGGGCGGTCTCTACCGCCGCCTGACTGCTGACTATGGTATTTCGTTGCCGAGCGACGGCCAGCTCACTTCGCTTGACGGCGTCCAGCCTGTTTTCGAACTGTTGCTGGGGTATTGCATCCTGCTCGCGCTGCAACGCACCGCGCTCGGCATCTCTCTGGTCAATTGCCAGTTCCAGCAGGTTTCTCTCTAGCTCGATATGAGCGTTCTCAAGGCTGACCTCTGCATTCCTTAGCGCAATCACATCGTCACGGTCATCCTGCACTGCAAGGACCTGGCCTTTCGTCACCCAGTCACCTTCCTCGACCGATACCGAACTGAAAACGCCGGTCCGATTGGCCGATAAGCGTATGAGTCCGCCCTCAATGTCGATAACGCCCCTTGCAGTGACCACGAACTCCGAAGGTGGTCGATCGGCCAGCGTCGCCCTTACTTCGCCGGCGCTGCCCAAACTGAGGTTGAGCGACAGGTATGCGATCAGCGCTATCGCTAACAAACCGATTAACCACGTCCAGACCGAAGTGCTGATAGCTCTGATCCTGTTCAATGTTCCACACCCTCTTTTTCCGTTTGGCTGTCCTGCACTATTTGTCCATCCCGTATCTGCAGGATGCGATCGGCGAAGCGCCTTAATCTGTCGTCGTGGGTGACGCATAGAATCATCGCCTGCCGGGATCGCGCTTCACGTCGCAACAAGTTGGCAACGACAGCGCCGTTTTCACTATCCAGTGCCGACGTGGGCTCATCGCAAAATACGAGGTTGGGGTCTTTGGATAACATGCGAGCAATCGCCACACGCTGATTCTGCCCACCCGACATTTCACCGGGTAAAGAGTCGATCCGGTCGCCCAGGCCGACTTCCTCCAGAACTTCCCTGGCCTTACGGTAAGCCTGACGTTTTTCGACCCCGATGTAGGTCAACGGTATCGCGACCTGTTTGAGCGCTGTCAGCGATGGAAACAGGCCACCCGACTGAAATACGAAACCGCACTGCTCACGCCGAAACCGATTGATCTGACGCCGCCCTTTCGACCACAGTGATTGTTCACCGACGATGACATCACCGTCGGTGGGTACCTGAAGCCCTCCCAGCGCCGCAATCAACGACGACTTGCCGGAACCCGACGGCCCCATTAACAAAGTCAGTTCGCCTCGCTTTAGATCGAGGGTAACGCGATCGAGCGCTACCACAGCATTCGCTCCCTGCCCGAACACCTGGCGGAGCGCCTTCGCACGAATAGCGACATCGCCGTTCACCGCAACAACTCTACGGGTTTAACAGACAAAACAAACGTCAAACAGAGTACTCCGGAAACGAGAGAAATCGCCAGGAGAGAAGCCGTAGTCGCAGCAACCAGTTTCCACGTAATCAACATGTTGAGGTCCAAAAACAAGAAGAGCGCCTGCAGAACGAACGCGCACGTCATCGCAAGCACAGCGCCCAGAACACCGGTCCATAGCGCCAGTTCCATTGTCAGACCCGATATTCGCCACTGGCTGATTCCGAGAGCCTGCATAGTCCCGAACTGGCTTCTAAGCGAAGTGACCGCCGCACGGAGCGTCTGCGTTGTGATCATCACGGATACCAGAATGACAAACACGGCGACGAGGATAGTGCTCTGAATACTGGTATTGCCGCGAAGCAGCGCAACCGCTATGCCTGAAACATAGTCTTCCGGTCTTATGGCTTCCAACCTGCGTTTCTTAAGCCATGGTGTAAGCTCTGCAATGATTTCGTCAATCTTGTTCTTATCGGGTACACGAATCAAAGCCGCCCTCGCGACGCCGGCGCTTCGGCTGAACTGTGGTAAATACGCGTCTATGGTCTTCCGCGACACAATGGTGTTGGACAACTCAGCGAAGGGTGCCGTGAAGACACCGACAACGCTGAGGCTAACGCCTCTCAGCTCAATCGTTGACCCGATGCCGAGACCCTGAGCCCGGGCGTAAGGTCTGGAGATAAGTGCACTTCCAGGCACGTCCAGTAGCTCTCTTGCGGGCTCGCCAAGTGTTTTCGGGTAGATCATCGCGCCTGCGCGCGTGTCGACGACAACCGCTCTCACGGCATTGTCGAAATTACTATCTCCAGCCGTGCGAGAGACGAGGCGCATCAGGTAAAACGGCTCGACGGATTCGATAGCCGGATGCACGTAAAGATTTTCCGGCTCTAAAGGTATCGGAGCTGTCGAGGTCCGGGCAAGCCCCTTGGGGCGCTCTCTCAGAACGACAATATCGGCACTCAGTTCTCGCTCAAAAGCGCCAAGTGACTGCCACTTTGCCAATACAAAGCCGGCCTGCAAATAGCACAACAGGCCGGTCAGGGAAACGACGACAATAGCGGCGAGATAACGCCGCCATTCGAAGCCGATAATTGTTCTTGCTAGAGACATCGTTTCATTCTACCCCACCCGTCGGCTGTAACAGAATGAAAGAACCCCGGCAGCGCTGCTGCGCCGCCGGGGTTTCCCATGTTATCGGAATTGCCGGTAACAACTAGTCGAACGATACCCGCGCACCTAACGTAAGCGTGCGACCGCCACTGAACTGTAGGACCGTCGGGAAAAAGAACGACGCATCGCCGTCCCCGGACTTGGATGAAATGGCAGTGCGGATATCCGCATCTTTAGAACTCGTAAGAAGATCGTCCCCCTCGAGAAACAGTACATAGCGCGGAGCACCGTCGTTTCCACCCAGCGTATACGACAGACGAAGGTCGAGTGTCGAGAACCTCGGTATGAGACTGTTCAGATTAAACTCGTCGTAAGCCGTTATCGATCCGGCCTGCTCTGTGAAAATAAGGCGGCCGGAAAAACCGCCCTCTTCGTAACTCAAAGATGCCGTACCGGACCATTCCGACTGCCTGAGAAGCGGGCGGTCAAGCGAGAGCGTCGTGGAAACACCGGCATCGTCACGTGCCTGTACCAGCGTTGGGACATCTCCGTCCGTATAGGTGATATTGCCGAGGACAGTGAAGTTGCCAAGGAACTCAGGCCAGGATTGCGGCAGAAAATCGAGTTGCCGGATCACTTCGAATTCGGCGCCGTAGACATCTCCGCCCTCGCCATTCGTCGGCCTGTTGAGGAAGAACTCAGTCGTATCCGGCAGTGCCAGGAGATCGGGGCGAGTAGCCTGCAAAGGTGCAAGCTCCGCGAGCACCCGGTCACGCAAAGTGCCTTCGACTTCATCGGCTAACAAAACGCTGGTGAAATTGTTCGATATCTTCTTGTAAAAGACGCCCAGCCGTACGAGTCCCGGATTTTCGTCGAAGTAGTAGGCAATATCGAGGTCGTAGTTATCCGTCACCGTCGATGACAGATCGGGATTTGCCTCGCGAATCGTGGCGCGCTCCCGCCCCGACCGTAAATCGACAATAAGCTGTGGGGGGCGACTGATGAGACGTAGATTCGGATTAACGGTAGAGCGGAAGTAACCCAGCCTGAAAATCAGATTATCCGTCTGACGAAACGTCGCCAACAGGCTCGGCGTCCAGTTGTCAATGACGCCTCCGATGTTCTTGAAGTCGACAAGACCGGCATCGATCAGCGTGTTACGGGGCTCGGTCTGGAATCCGGGCAAATCGAGAATAATGGTAGGAGACGCAATGGTCACACTGCTGCGATCAACCCGCTCATAACGAACTCCGCCAACCAGCTCGAGTTTGTTGAAGCTAACCATGCTTTGCAGGTAAGCCGCACTGCTTTCCTCGAAAATCGTCGCCGGCGAAATGGCCCCGCTCGAGTCGATCGGGCTTACCGTTCTATCAGTAAGGTTAAACCGTGTTGCGACATCGGGAAGATCGGCGATAGCGTCGAAAAACGCGCCCGCGGTACCGGCCTCAAACATCGGAACTGAATAATTACCCGCGCCGAGCAGCGACAGCGATTGCGAACCCAGCGCTGCGACACCCAGATCCGCAATGACCGTATTCGGCCCACCGAACGGTCGCACATAGCTAAACGCTGACGTCAGGTTATCTACCGACAATACGTCGTCGCTATTTGCACGTTCAGTATCCTGGTACTTACCCCCGAGTTCTACGTAATTGAAATGATCGCTGGCAAAATTATAGCGACCTCGAAACTCTGCAATCTTCGACTCCGTCGGATTACGAGAGTCGGCCAGCGCTGCACTCGTGATGTTGTAGGTGTTCGGGTCGTCGATCAGCGCTCGCCCTGCAGGTGCCAGCGCCAGCGTTGGAATGCCATCTCCGGACGCGAATACCGCTCCGCCGACAACTCTGGGCGTCATCGCGGCGTTGTCATCGAGGTTAATCACTATACTGGCCGGGTCGATGTAGGACACCACGTCCGTTTCGATATCGGAGACAGTGGCGATATTCACACGCTTTCGTTTGAGTATGGATTCCGATTGACCGAGCTTGTACTCGAATTCCCAGGGCCCGATGTCGGTATTACCTCGGAAGCTGATGGTCGTCGTCGAAAGATCGCTGTCTTCGTCGATAAGACCTACGGTCGGTCGCAGCCCCCGAATATAAGTCCGTCGACGAACCTCTCCGCCTAATTCGGGAACGGGCATGTCAGTAGCAGAAGTAAGGTACCCAATCGTCGAACGCGCTTCCGATAACGACGTGTCGCGCTCGATGCGCTGCACGTCCAGCCGAAGTGTCGTGTGCTCCACTGCATCCCAGGCGAGGCTGAGCGACGTTGTCAGGTTCGTTTCGTCTCGAGTGCGCCGGAAGTAATTTCCGCCGGTCAGCAACGGTTCGCTGAACTCCGGGTCGAACGGGTAATTAAAGCGCTCCGGCAGAAAGAAGAAACTGGTAAACCCAGCGGGCAGGACAGGTGCCACAGTCCTGCTATTTCCTGTATCGAAGTTAGCACGATCCGTCTCCCGGTATTGCACCGTCGCAACTGCCCCGAAGGTTTCAGCAAACTTCCATGCTGCGGTTGCATTAGCTTGTAGTTCGTCACCGAAATCCGATTCAAATGACTGCTCACGCTCCAGGCCGAAGCTGAAGTACTTGTCGCCATACTCGAGTCCTGAGCGCGTTTCGATTTCCACTAAACCGCCGGTGCCGGTAGCTTCATGACTGGGCAGCAGGGATTTCTGAATCGTAATCTGGGATATGTTGTCGGCAAGAAATCCACTGAGATCGACCGTTCGTGCGATACCGGTTCCCTGCAACTCAAGGCCGTTCATCTGGATATTGATCGCCTCTGAATTGAAGCCGCGGATCGTAATATTCGAGCCTTCTCCGGTGTCGTCATTGCGTTCAAACGATACGCCCGAAACTCGCCTCAACGCCTCTGAAACGGTTTCTGCCGGGAAGCTTCCGAGCAAATCGGCGGCCACTACCGTCGCACTATTGGGTGCTGCACGCTGTAGATTCAGAGCCTGCGCGAGCGAAGAGCGGTTACTGCCATAGACCGTAATCGTGTCCATTTCACCGGCCACGAGGAAGTCTTGAGTAGCGACTTCGTCCGGGTCCAGCACCACGGTCGCCGAAGCCCCTCCGGTTCCGAGATAGCTGACGACGACCTCATAGTCGCCGGGCGGGACCGCTGCAAAACGGTACTCACCCCGTGTGTTGGTAGCAGCCGTCATATTCGTGCCTTTCAGCTCGAGGATGGCGCCGCTCAACGCCGACCCCGTAACTTCATCGACGACGCGTCCGCTCAACACGGCCGGTGTCGCGTCTCTTTGTCCTGCATCCGCCACTGCTGTACTCGCCTGGGTCGCCATCAGGGATCCGAAAGTATCGGCGGCCACGGACGACAGCGATGCCTGTGTCGTCGCATTAAACCGAACCAGGAAAGTGTTGTTGTCGGTGACCGAATACCGCAGTCCCGTATCGGTAAGGAGAATGGTCAGTGCTTCCTCCGGCTCGAACATGCCAGCAACGCCCTGCCCTTTGATACCCTCCACGACATCCGTGGCAAAAAGAATCTCGCGGTCACTTTGGCGAGCGAACTCATTCAGCGCTGTACCCAGCGGTTGCCGTTCGATACTGAACGCAACCATATCCGCCGCCACGATCGGAGCGGCGAACGCACCGCCGACGAAGAATACTGTGAGGAAAAAACTACGCACTAGAAACTGGATCGGCCGTGCAAAGACAAGGTGTAACATGATATCCCCCATTTACTATTGTTGTTGATGGCCTTCATGTGATTTGGGCCATTGGGGATAAAGACGTCATGGGTTTAGGAATCCGCCGGTGCATTACGACTTGCGGCCGTACCCTCCTTTGTCTGCTCTATATCAGGGCGCGATGACGGGTACATAGCTGTTCATTCCCGACCGAGTAACGCGCCATCGAACCGTGAACAGTAGCTTGCCATTGCCAAGTTTGAAGTATGAGTTAACGAGGTTACAAAGAGTCGGGCCGCATCGCAAATATGCGATTGTTCCGAGTCATTGGGTGTCGAAACAGAAGCGCAAACAGGGTGGCGGAATCATCTTTCCTGAGCGTCTTTAGCTATGGGTTAGTTTACGATCAACAAAACAGCCCGGTTTGACAATGTGGCCAGGTCGTTCCTGGCAAGTAGTTTCTGGTCGATTGCTGGCTCGCAGACCGACAGCGCCGAAACGCCCAGGTATATGACTACCGCGACTTCAGTAGCAGCCGGTTAGTCCCTGCTTGTTCTATTTCAACCGGAAAATAGTCTTCGAGAGCACTTACGAAATTGACCTGCTGGCCGGTTCGAAACATTCCGTTGACCTTGTGGGACACAAGCGCCGGATCATCGGCGACAATGATCTGTGTAACGCTATACCGATTCATCTCTGCAACGGCTTCCGGTAACGGTACATCTTCGAAGAACACTCTTCCCTGCCGCCAGATGGTTTCGAGTTCGGCGTCAGCAGCCTGAACGGTTGGTAAACTCGGCGAAGCTATAGCCGTGGTCAGCAACTGCTGTCCAGCCGTCAAACGAACCGGCGCTGTAGCAGCGGCAGGACCTGTCAGATTCGTACCCGGCACCTGCTCCGTCACAACTTCGATAACTCCCTCCACCAGCGTAACTTTTACTTCGTCCTGCTGATAACGAACATCGAAGATTGTTCCGATCGCCGTAATGCGCTGGTCGCCGGCAACGACAGTAAACGGCCGGTCAGGATTTTTGGCAACCTCGAAAAGCGCCTGTCCCTGGTCCAGAATAACGATGCGCGCCGTATCGGAATACTCCACTCGAATCCGCGTATTGGTATTCAGAGTTGCCACCGTACCGTCGGCCAGATTCGCTGTCGACCGTTCGCCGACCGCTGTTACATAAACGTGCGGATCGCTTCGATCCGCTACGATTAGAACTTCGCTGTCGATAGGAATCAGGCTAAAGCCGAATACGGCGACACCGACGCTTGCGGCTATTCCCGTAAGCCAGCGTAGTGCCGGTGCACGCAGTCCCGTTTTTTTCGATTCTACAAGCGCAGCCTCCCGCATCGACTGGATCTCTGGTAGATCAGCAGCGTCGCGCAGCGCACTCAGCGTGAGCTGTAACGTATCGAAACGTTGCTGATGCTCCGACTGCTGCTCACACCAGCTGCGAAACCTAACGCGCTCTTCTTCGGTGCAATCAGCAGCACGCAAGCGCGCATCCCAGGCAGCAGCCTGATCGTCGATGGCGGCCATCATGCCCCGGTCTGAATAGTTGTGTTTCACAGTGTACGTCCTACCCGCTGCAGCAAATGCTTGTTTGCGCGAGCCATATGTTTCTCAACAGTGCTGATCGGCATCTCAAACCGACCGGCGATATCTTTCTGACGCACACCCTCGAAATGATACAAAACGAAGATATTACGCGTCCGCTCCGGTAACAAATGCAGCGCCTTCACGAGTTCATCGAGTGACTCCCTACCTATTACGACGCGTTCCGGGGTTAAAACCTCCTCGCCTTGTAAGGAATCGTCGAACGATTCAACAAAATCGAGGCTGCGGCCGTCTTTCCGATAGCGGTCCGCCAGCACGCTGGCCGCCGTCTGAAAGAGATAGCCCTCCACGCGTTCGATCGTTGCGAGATCTGCGCGTCGCGCGAGGCGCAGGAAAATATCCTGCACCAGGTCTTCCGGCTCGAACCTGGCCGGCGCCCGGCGCTGAATATAGTGAATCAGCGGTGCACGAAACTTCCGGGCCCAGTGGTCGAGCAGCGCTTGCTCCCGCCGCGAAACCTGGGTTTCCGACGCATTCTCATTTCTGCTTTGAACCAACGGAGAGTCCGAATAGTCGTGTTAATCCACAAGGTTACAAAGACCCGGGGCGTATCGCAAACGCTGAAAACCCTTATGAAAACAATGTGGCGGAATTGCTTTTAACGAGCGTCTTTAACTATGGGGGAGTTATCAGCCAGGCCTGTTACCGGGCTAACAGCCTCAACTATCAACGACAGCAGCCGCTATAGATATGTGACAGCGTTTCGCTGTGGCAGAGGTCGTTGTGCGTTATGTTAAAAATCCAGAAATGGATAAAAATTCTCGCTCATGTTGAATCGCCCAGGGTTTCCGTGCAGGTTGGCGACAAGCTTGAGCGGTTGACGGATACCCAGGCGTGCCGTCTGGAGCAAATCACGGGTCGTCATTCGCTGCCAAACGTGGCGGCGAGGTGTAGCCTTGCGATTCCGTCGGACGATCTGTGTTCACTCATCGAGGCGTCCTTCCTTTCTGGCGTCAGTGAACGCGCATTGATCGAGGCCGCTGCAACGGAACGAATTGACCTGTACGTCGACATCGCCGGCCTCGAACTACGCCGCCAGGAAGCTGCGGCTGCCGACGATAAGCCGCCCGAATACAATGCGATGACTTCAGGTTATCTTGCGATCACCGCTGAGTCCTGCAGAGACATTTCGAAATCCGGGACGACGCGTACAAGCTCTCTGGTGTTACCGGCGGACGTCGACGGGGCTCGTACCTGCCTGTTGCTCCGGTCTCCGTTGCTAGTGAACAGAAACGCGCTGCTATTGCGGAAATCGCAACTGACTCAGTTTTCCGCGTTCGGGCAACCGACAGCAAGCTGACCGCTGCCGATAGTCGCCTAAAAGGGCCAGGCCAGATCGGGATCGTAGTCGAGTACATTCACTGTCGGCAACGAATCTCGATCGACGATCTCCCCATCTTTGATCACCATATTAATCTTCTTCATGTTGGCAATGTCCAATAACGGATTCGCATCGAGCACCAGCAGGTCGGCGATCTTTCCTTCCTCTACGGTACCCAGGTCTTCGTCAAGGCCGTAGGCTTCGGCGCCGTTCCGGGTGGCGGCAACAAGAATCTCCATCGGACTCGCCCCAACGTCCTGCAGACCGATCATACGGTTGAAGTGCATCCGCCCCAGGCGCCCCCACGCAACGGGACCAAGATCGCTCGTGTCCGGCCCCTGATCGGTGGCCAGCGTAAACTTGACGTCGCCGTCCAGCCACACCCGGGTTCCCTCCGCCCGCTCCTCAAAGCTCGTCGCCGCCATGCCAATCTGTCGATTAACCATGATGCGATTCAGTTCCGGCGTATCGGTGTGCTCCCGGAAATCCCATTCCGAGTAGATTCGCGACTGCTCTTTCTCGGGAATGGACATCAGCCCGGCGTAGATACCCTTCTTCGCGATAATTTCGATCAACGATTGAATGGCCTTTTTCTGCAGCGGCGACGCGTATTGCCACGGTGGGTTCATCACATTCGGGTGCACCAGCAGGTCAGGTTCAAGTTCAACCGCCAGGCGCAGGCTTTCCACCGTGAAGGTATGCGTCGTGAACGGAACACCCGCCTTGCGCGCCTCTTCGCGCATCGCGTGCAGCGCCTCGCGGGAAAACAGCAGGGGCTCAGCACCCCCCAGGCCATGCCCGCTGACTCCGACCTTGACGAAATCCACACCTTTGGCAATGTAATCCCGCAGGACAATGGCAGCTTCCTCCGGAGTCATCGCTATCATCTGCGGGCCGACATCGTCTTCCCACAGTGCATCAATGCGTCTTCGTATGCCTGGGTTCACCCATCCGCCGTAACGCAGCGTCAAACCGTCGGCCGGCCAGCCACCCATGAAGGACTGACTGAAGGGGCCACCTGTGCCGATGATGTTCCCCGCCACGAGTACGCGGCTGCCTACAAACTCGCCGGCGTTAATCCTGTCGCGTGCCTCCAGCAGCGGCTTTAACGGACCCCAGGTATCCGGCATGGTCGTCAAACCGTATTTAAGGCCGACCTGGGCAGACTGGATTGCGATCTCGGTTAGGCGATCCTCGTACTTGATAAAAAACTCCGGGACGGTCATCAGGATCAGATGTACGTTGGCGTCGATTAGTCCGGGAGTAACCCACTTGCCGGAAACGTCGACCGTCCGATACCCTGACGGGACTGTTGCACTGACCTCAATCGCGGTAATCCGCCCGTTCTCGATCAGCACCGTCGCATCGCCGATAGGCTTTTCGCCGGTTGCCTTGATAACAGTGCCGCCAGTCAACGCGAGCCTCTCCTGAGCGACTGCGGCTGTAGTGATGAATAACAATGCAAAACAAAGAAGACGACACATGGCAGCTCTCCTAGAAGGGAATCCGTTCCTGAATCCGGATTGCTTGTTGAATGGATGGTCGCTCGGCAATGTTGTCGCGCCAGGTTTCGAGCGGAGCCTGGAAGCCCGTAAACACCCTGCCCAGCACTTCCTCCGTGCTCCGTGTTGTTTGAAATAGCGTACAGAACGCGATATCAAGTAATGAAAACAGATCACCGAAGAAATAAGGGCCACGCCAATCAGCTGTTAGCACATGGTTCGCAAACCAATTCATGTCAGCATTGAAACCCTCGATAGCCGCCTGCTGTGTGCAGGAATCCACGGATCTTACGATCACCGTCAACGCGTTCAGAAGTCTCAACTCACAGAAACATATCCACTTGCGTGCCTCGATACGACCTGCCGGATCGGCAGGTAGCAACGGTGGGTTCGGAAATTCGTCATTGACGTACTCGTTGATAAGCAGCGACTCGAAAACCCGCACGGTACCGTGTACAAGAACGGGCGTCATACCAAACGGTGTCGCGGCCAGGAACTCTTCTTTTTTAAGTCCGTGTTTGTCCACCGCCGCGACGGTATCGAAATCAACGCCTTTCTCCAGCAACGACGCATAATTTCTGGTGGCCCAGCCACAGCTTCTACTCGTGAATATTCTGACCTCAGCCATGTGCTGCTCCGGCCGCACGGTCCGCTCTCGAATCCAGTCGCTTGCGGATGATCCGTTGACGGCGCTCGTCGATCGGGAATCTCATCGCGAGCAAAGTAGCCAGCAGATTGAGGATGATCGGTATGCCGAGAAATGCGACAAAAAAACCAATCAATGCGGCGCCTTCGTTATCACCTTGGGCGTCAAAACCAAACAGCGACGAGATAACGAGCGCGATGCCGGCTCCGGCGCCAAGGCCTACCTTCTGGAAAAGCGAGATCAACGCATAATAACTGCCGGCGTTGCTTCTGTTTGTGATCAGCGTGTCGTAGTCAACGACATCGGCCATCAACCCGTAGTAGGCGACCGTCGAGCCTGCACTAAAAAGAGCGGACAGGCTGAAGATGACGAGCATTGCCGGAAAGGCGTTCGAACCGGGCTGAATCAGGCCCATGGCTATGAGCGTGACGACCGTGCTGAGATTGCAGATCGCGAGCATGCGATGCTTACCCAGTTTCGCACCTGCCCATCCCCACAGCGACGCACTGAGAAAACCGATCGCCGCAACGGCAACACCGATGTGACCGAATTTCTCCGGTATCGACAAATACGAACTGATGAAAAAGAAGTAGAGACCGGCGACCATACCGCTCGCAATCCAGCTCGATAGTATGATGGCGGCGTACAGCCGCAGCGGCTTGTTGGCGCCGAGACCTCGCATAGCCAGCTTAAGGCTCGGTGTCTCGAAGCGGCTGCCGCTGCCCGTCGGTACCTTCAGAACAGCCCAGCTTATCGTAACGATAATCAACGCAATGACGACGTAGGACGAAAAGCTCGTTACTTCGGGCGTAATCTCGGTGCTCCCGAACATCGGCAAAAACGGCCCCAGCCAGAAAATGACGTAGCCGAGATAGATCGCCGTAGTCCGATAGCCCGCTATGCGCGAGCGCTCTCCATAATCTTGCGACAATTCAGAGAGCCACGCGCTGTGCGGAATCTCGACCATCGTCCAGCCAACATAGACAACGACCGAGGCGAGGAAAAAATACAGGGCGCCGGTGTCGGGCGACGGTCGAAACCAGAACCACACGCCGACAATGCACAGCAACCCTCCGGCGACGATCCACGGCTTTCTGCGACCGACAGGCGTTCTCGTTCTGTCCGACATCATGCCAATCAGCGGATCGGTAATGCCATCGAGAATGCGACTGGCAACGAGAATGATGCCTATCACGGCGAGGTCGATACCGCTGACCGTTGCATAGAGTCCCGGCAAAATAGACAGCGCCGGCGTGTGCAGCATCCATATTGGCACCATCGGTGCCGAGTACGCTGCGACCGTGGTGGCATCTGTTTTTGGATTCACGACGATAGACTACATACGGCAGTAAAGCCGCTATGGTCTATCAGTTGCCGCCGAAATAGTAGGTGGCTTCCAGACCGACAGTGCGTGGCCGAATAGTATTCGCCCGAACCGCCTGGTCCCCTCCCGGGTTGCCGCGACTCGCCGCAGAGAACACGTTCAGCCACGGCGACTTGTCCGTCACGTTGTCGACGTAGAGTTTCAGTTGCAGCGTTTCCCAGATTATGCCGCCGGATACGTTGACGACATTCTGCGCCGGCACTTTGATGTCGCCGTCAGTGCCGTTAAAACCAAACGTAGACGTTGCATCCTTGTGCCAGTAGTTTGCACGTACGTAGGCGTCCGCACGGTTGCCGACCCCGAACTCATAGCCCAGGTCCAGGGAATAGGTATTTTCGGGAGTTCGGCGCAGGCTGTCGCCCTTGTTTATGTTCACCCGTGTCCCGGGAAAAAGCTGTGCGTCATCCTGAAATTCATTGTCGGTATTGCCCCAACTCAGAGCAGCGTATACGCCGGGTGCTATCAGGTCCTGGGTCACGACTTCGAGTTCGAAACCGGTCGCTTCCAGGTCCGGCGCATTGGTTGTAAAGAAGCCCTGTCCGAAAGCTCCGGCAGTATCGCTCTGCACGACTGCCTGAACCTCCTGCCAATCGAGGAAATAGATAGCCGCGTTCAGCGTTACCCGGTCCTCGGCCAGACGCGACTTGACGCCGGCTTCGTAGCTCACCAGTTTATCGGGACCGAACTGGAAGAACTCCTCTGAAATACCGAACAATGCTTCACCGACGAAAGTATTGAAGCCGCCATAGCGAAAGCCCTCCGATCGCGAAGCGTAGGCCATAACATCGTCGGTAAAACGGTACTCGGCGAGCAGCTTGTGAAAGAAGTCATCGTCAGAGGCGACGCCGTTGGTCACGAAACCGAAGTCACTACCGCCAATGAGGAAAACTTCACGATTATCGACTTCCCAGTCGAAAAAGCGGCCACCAACAAGGACTCTGAGCTTGTCGCTAAAGTCGTAACTGACTTCCCCAAAGAACGCCTGATCCTTGAGAATTACCAATCCGCCGAAAGTAGTTCCTTCGACGGGCGCAGGGTCGCTGAGACCTGCCAACGTATAGTCGATAGTCTGATTAAAGTCGTCATAGTCGTCGGAGTAAAAACCGACAAGCCACTGCAGCGGGCTATCGCCTGACGAAGCGAGCCGAAGTTCATGTGTCGACGCCTCTTCATCGATCGTCGTCGTGGTTTGAATCAGGTCGCCCGAAGAATCGGCAAAATCCGAGTAGCTGCCGTTGTTGTCGAAGAGCGAACCGTTGTAGCTGAGCGTACTCCATCCGAGATCGATGTCGACAATCAGGTTGAACAGGTCGTATTCCTGCCGGGTCGGTCCGATATCTGACGGTTGATCAACCTGCAGGCCATCGAGGTCAATCTCGAAATAGGTCGGCGCATCGGTTTCCAAATCGTTGCCGTGATAGATCGCGGTAATCGACATTGTTTCCGCGGGTTCAAACATCGCCGATACTCGCCATGCCGATTCCTCGACGTCGTTGATGGCACTTGCGGAAGTTCGCGCATTGTCGATGTAGCCGGATTCGTCGATAAACTGACCCGCCAGCCGCAACGCGAACTTGTCCTCGACAAGCGGAATATTGATGACGCCGCTGACTCTTTGGCTGCTGCCGCCATCGTCGGACGACGAATACATATCGCCCTGCACGCTGCCGCTGAACTCGGTCAGGTCAGGACGATTGGAGCGATAGTAGATAAGTCCACCAATAGACTGCGAACCCCACAAAGTGCCCTGCGGTCCCCGCAGCACGCCAACCTCTCCGATATCGAAGAAGCGGTAAGAATTGCCGAAATGCGGCGCACCGTCGAGATACTGGGCGACGACGCCGACCGTATTATCGGCGACCGTGGATAGACCCCGGATCGACGCAACTTCGTTGCCGCGACCGGGTCCGCCATCGTTGATGAAGTTGGTTCCCGGTACCTGCACGATGAAGTCGTCAAAATCCAGCACGTCGAGACGCTCGAGCTTCTGGGCATCGAAGGCCGTGATGCTGCTGGCAAGATCCTGAACGTTTTTCGATGAGCGTTTGTCTGCTGTTACGACAATCTCATCGAGCACACTGTCACTGGGCCCTGAGTCCTGGGCCGTTGCCGGGAGCGCGATCAGGACGCCCGCCATCACCGAAACCGAAGCGCTCACCTGACACACTATCTTTTTGAAATTCATAGACTTACTCCCCCTACATGGCATCGCGGCACCACAAACGTCCATACGGCGTGTTCGAATAATAAACATACCGTACGGACGTATTGTTTGTAAAGCTATTCGTTCGACGTCGCTGGGGGAGCCCTGAGGTAGCTGCGTATCATGTCGACACAGACGTCAAATTGTTGATCGCCATTGGGATCGTCGTAAGTACTGGCAAGACCGCGCATCAGGTAGCAGGCAATGCCAACCAGCTCGCGCGCAATGGGCGTAGCCGCAAATTCGGGAAACAGCTGTTCGTACTCCCGGCTCATTTCCTCATGATCCAGGGCCGACAGCGATTCTTCGATGGCCGCGATCTCTTTGTTGGTCCGCATTGCCACTTCGATTTCGAGGGCCGTGTCATACCAGCTCGAGAAGTCTTTCCTCAGTACGCTTAAGCGGTCCTCGAGCGAAAGCTTGCTGGTATCTGCACCGAGCAGTTGCTCCTTAAAACGATTGAGGCGTTGCCGATAAAAATGAAGAATCGCATGCGCGATCAGTTCGTTCTTTGTCGGAAAGTGATGCAGGAGTGCACCGCGCGATACCTGCGCCTGCTCTGTGATGGAGCTAATCGAAGTCGCCGCATAACCGTCCCGCCCGAGGCAGTGAATCGTAGCTTCAAGCAAAGCGGATTGCGTCGAAGCACGGCGTTCCTGCTGTGTCCGGCGCTTTTGCCCGGGTACTTTTGTAGCCATCTGTATGCTTCGATAGTTTCGATTCGGAGACAATACAGTACGATCATCCGCTTTTTTAGGCAAGCCGGGTAGCAGGCATACAAGAAACCGAAGCAGAGATATTGCAGGCCGATTGCGACGTCGGTGCAGGCCCGGTGCACCGGGTCGACCGGGTGTATCTCGACGGCCGTTTTTCAGCCCAACATCTGTGGCAAGGTGCGATCGAAGCCGGGAATTCTGCAGACGCGTTCGTACCAGCTCCGAATTGCCGGGTGATCCGGCACCGCATCTGCCAGCTGCAGCTGCGACACGCTTGAAGCAACCGACAGGTCGGCGATAGTGACGGAATCGCCTGCAAGATAATCGCTATGCTCAAGCGCCGCGCCAAGTATGGACGCGAGTTCGACCATCTTCGCTTCGCCCCTGGCAATCGCAGCGTGATCGGCTTCGTCCCCCATGAATACCCTGTTAAGCACGATGTCAACGACAGAACCGGACAAGCGAGACTGACACCAGTCCAGCCACTGATCGACAGATGCGCGAGCGGCTGGATCGGCCGGGTACCAGTCCACCAGTTCGTGCTTGTTGCACAGGTATCTGAGAATCGCATTCGACTCATGTATTTTAACGCCGCCGTCGATGAGTGTCGGTACCTGGTGATTCGGATTCACGGCCAGAAAGTCCGGCTCCATGTGCGCGCCGTCGTCCAGGGCAACGTGCTTCGTCTCGTAGGGAATCTGAACCTCCTCCAACAACGCCGCAACGCGCCTTACGTGTTGAGAATAGGGATTGTGGTATAGCGTCATCATTGTTCTGTCGTCCTGAGTGTTTAGCGAAGCAGGATGTTTTCATAAGTCTCCTGACAACGTATTGTCAGGAGCATGTCAGTAAGGTGGAATATCTCTATGGAGTTACGACATGCGTAAGGCGGACCGGCTGTTTCGAATCGTTGAGTATCTGAAGGCGCGGCATCAGGCCGTGACGGCGGACAGGCTGGCGGAAGAACTCGATGTGAGTGTCAGAACGGTCTACAGGGACATCGCAGACCTCTGTGCCTCCAACGTCCCCATAGTCGGGGAAGCCGGCGTCGGCTACGTGCTGGATCGCGACTATACGGTTCGGCCACTGATATTCGACGTCGAGGAACTCGATGCGCTGGCACTTGGCGCGCAGATGGTGGGTAGCTGGGGCGACCGCGACATCGCTCGCGCCGCAAAGCAGGCGATTGACAAGATTATCGCGGTTTTGCCGCAGGCATTACGCGCGGAGATCCTCCAAACCGCCCTGTTTTCGGCACCGAGTCAGGCGAAGGAATCGATCACGGTAGACTTTGCAGCACTGCGACGCTCCATCCGAACGCGAAACAAGGTTTCGTTTCACTACAAAGCGCTGAACGGTAATAAAACCAAGCGATCGGTCCGACCACTCTGTCTCGCGTTCTTCGGTCCTGTGTGGTTGCTTGCAGCCTGGTGCGAAACCCGTCACGACTTTCGAAACTTCCGGCTGGATCGAATGACCCGGCTGCTAGTGCGCGACGAGTCATTCAGCGACGAACCCGGCAAACGCCTAATTGACTATAAACGCAGCCAGATGGTCGGGAAGTAAGCCGGCTACTTGTAGATAGCAGTCTCCGACTTGCCATCAGAGCCCATAGAACCGCGATACATTCCGGGTGTATTGAAGCTATAGACCACATTACCGTGCGGATCGACGCCGACGATGCCGCCGCCGCCACCCATTTCGACGAGTTTATCCATGATCACGGCATCCGCGGCCTCTTGCAGTGAAAGACCAAGGTATGCGCTACGCGCACAAATATCGTGTGCGACCGCGGCACGAATAAAAAACTCACCGTGGCCGGTTGCCGAAATCGCGCAGGATTCATTGTCGGCGTAGGTGCCTGCGCCGATAATCGGAGAGTCGCCGATACGCCCAAAACGTTTGTTGGTCATCCCCCCCGTAGACGTCGCGGCGGCCAGGTTGCCGAACTTGTCGAGCGCAACGGCACCCACGGTGCCAAATTTCTCATCGACCAGCTTCAGATCGGCACCACGCCCGCTATCCGTCATGTTGTTTTCCCGCTCGAGCACCTCGTTGATCTGACGCAGGCGCCGCTCGGTTTTGAAGTAGTCCTTGTCTACAATTTCCAGGTCGTTCGCCACAGCGAACTCTTCAGCCCCGGAACCACTCAACATGACATGCGGCGAGTGATCTTTGACGGCGGCGGCGAGCTTAATCGGATTCCTGACGGTCGAGACACCAGCCACAGCCCCCGCGTCCAGTGTCTCACCGTCCATGATCGACGCGTCCATTTCGTTGTTCTTGTCATGCGTGAAGACAGCGCCCTTGCCGGCGTTAAAAAGTGGCGAGTCTTCCATGACGATGATCGCTGCCTGCACGGCATCGACACTCTTACCGCCTTGATCGAGCACATCGTAGCCCGCCTGCAACGCCTCACTGAGTTTGTCGTGGTAAGCCTGTTCCTGTTCCGCCGTCATGTTCTCTCGCAGAATCGTGCCGGCGCCACCGTGAATAGCGATCCGGAACGTCGAATCTGCCGCCGTCGAGCACGCACTGCCAACGACAAGCGCACTGACTACAAGGCTTACTATGAATAACCGCATGCCAAACCCTCTTGGGAATTGTGAAATCGCGAAGCGGCTAAGGTACCAGTTTATGAGCCGAAACAACCGCGCGAATTATGTCACCTACCAGAAACCGCCGTATTTGGGCGCAGAGAAAAACAAATAAAAACAATGATATATAAACGATACCTAAAAAGATTGTCGAGCAAGCTTTCAAATTGTGTGGTTTGCGTATATCAATAGGTCGAGAAGAGGGGACTGGCCATAAGCGCGTCGTGCACGCTTTAGCGCCGGAAATTAAGAACACAACATCAGGAATCGGTGCATGCCGCATGCGCTAGATAACCTAGAGTCTGACTCATCGTGTCTCGAGTTTTTCGGGCTATCGCGGCCGCCTTTTGCCCGGCTTTCGGCACCGTCCGACGTATTTCATACGGAGCAATACTCACTCCTCGCAGCACATCTGAGCTGTGCAACCGAGCAGCCTGACTGCCTCGTCGTTCTCTGCGGCGCCGACGGCTCAGGCAAAACAACGCTACTGAACACTTACCTGTTGGGCCTGGGAGAAGACGCCTCTTTTGCTGTCATCGACGAGAACTGTGGCGGTTCGGGACAGTTCTACTGTGATTTCCTGAGACAGCTTGGATTCGGTGACATCACCGGCACGCTGCGTGAGCTGCAAAGTATTACCAAAGAATTTCTGATTCATCGTGGCATGGCCGGCGATTCGGTGCTGTTGATTGTTGACAATGCACATCTCATAAACCCGGCGGTCCTGGAACAACTGCGCTGGCTGTCGGCGGCTAAGGTCGACGATCATCGTGTACTAAGCATCGTACTGGCGGGGAATTCCGATCTGACCCGCATCATGAACTCGCCGGCGATGAAACAAGTCAGGTTCCGCAGTCATGTCCAGTTTCATATTCGCGCCTATTCAGCCGATGAGGTAGCCAGCTATATTCGACACCGGCTGTCGATCGCGGGCGCCGTCGACGCCGTCAAGTTGTCGGATGATGCGCTGCCACTGATTTACCGCTATACAGGCGGCGTTCCAAGCCTGATCAATACGCTTTGCTCCGCGCTGCTCAGCGAGGCGCATAATCAGAAGTCCCGTGTCATTAGCGATGAACTGGTACGCGCGGTTGCCGACCAATTGCGACTGCTGCCGCATGTGATCCCATTACAGGGCAAAGGGCGGCGTAAGACCGACCCCGACTTCGAAGCGACGCAGATCGCTAACGAATCCAAAGCTGCGACGGGTTGGACAATGATAAGCGAGCAACAGGAAGTTGCGCCGGAAGTCGATATTTCAGATTCGAGTATTACGGATCTTCTGGGCCAGATAACGCGGCTTTCCGTGGAACTGGGCGAACTACGAGCCGACAGAAAGCGTAACCTGCAGGACATCAGTACAAAAGAGGCGCGCACCGATGAATTGAACAGCAAACTCGGCACCAAGAACGCCGAGTGCGACAAGTTACGGAGCATTGCAAGCGCTAGTACAGGTGAAGTCAAGAACCTGAAGAAAGCGCTGTTTGACCGTGAAAAAGAGATGCAAAGCGTCGAAAAAACCACGGCGAAGCTGACGGGCGAACTGGAAAAGGAAAGCAACCGCAAGAAGGCCGCGCAGTCCGATCTCAACAAAGCGAAGTCGAGGGCAAAGAAGCTGACGCAGGAAAAGACCGAGCTGCGCGCCGAAATTCGCGGCCTCAAAGCGGATCTGAAGCACGCAAACCAGCAGGCCTCGAAACTAGAAAGTCTTGAGCATGATGTGGCAGACCTCAGGCAAAAACTCGTTGCGGCAGAAGCGCGGCTGGAGTCGCACGCGGATACCGTTACGCTGACGAAGGAAGAAGAGCAGAGATATTTGTCATCCGAGTCGCCAGGAAACGACAAGCGCTCGAAAAAACCGGTTAACGTTTTCAAGGTTCGCAGAGACGGAAACGCTGAGCAGGTGATCGGCGTTGAGAAGGGCCGTTCGCGGCTTATGATCGGGCGCAGTGAAGACAGTGACTTGCGGCTCAATAGTAAGTTCGTGAGTCGTCACCATGCGTTGATTCTTTGCAGCAGCGGCGGGCAATGCATTGAGGACCTGAATAGCTCCAATGGCACGATCGTCAATGACGAGAAGGTCATTCGCTGTGAGTTGCAGCGGGGCGATGTTATTACTATCGGTGACTTCGAGATAGAGGCGGAGTAGTTGTGATCGTCGGTCCTTGATCGGACCGTCACTGTCAGGCAATAGCGAGATCGGGTGACCGTTTTGGCCTGTGGCTCGTGAAGACGGCATCGGCCCGCCCGGATCAACACCTGTTCAGCACGGCGACCGGTAACGGAAATACATGTCCGACTGTCGGGATGCGGTGGGAACGCCAATGTCCTCGCCTGTGGGTCGTGAAGTGGTCATTGGCGTTCCCACCGCATCCCAGCGCCGAACATCAATTCGTTCAACAAACTTTGCTGTGCTATATGGTGAACACCGGTGCAAAAACCCCATGCCTGTGTTGCATTGATCCTTTGAGTCCTCAAGCAAGCCCGCCGTTTTCAACGAACCCTATTCTCTTGATACGGGCAGAACAGGGGCTTGCCCAGTGGTCCTCTGTTGCATGCAATTACCTGCCTGACCCTTGACTATCCAGATACTTCATCGCGCTGTGAAGAACCGCAACGAAATGTGACTCGATGCGAGGATCGTAGTTTTCGGGAAATATGTGCAGACCCTTTTCATCAACTTCGAAACTTCGCAACTTTGCAGAATACCCAAGGTACAAACGGCACAATTTACGGCATATTTATCTTGAGCGTAGAGTTCCATGCCAGTCAGACATTGAGGTGATACCTCGGTGCCTCCAACAAACAGAGTCTTCAATAGTTGTAATTCCTCTACAATCACCTCGTTCGATTGACACCCGAACAGGCAAATTATCGGCACAGTGATCAGCAGCCTCCGAATCCGTACCCCGGTGGCGCGCCGAGCGGTGCTCAGCGGCCATGGGATAAGGACGAGCGGGCCGCCAATCCTGCTACTCGCTGCCAATATCGAGCTGTACGCTGGCGAAGAACGTGCGCCCGTCCAGGTCGTAACCGTTGCCTATCGGCACGTTACTGATCGAGAACACTTCGTTTCCGTCAACCAGTGGCGGTTCCTCGTCAAACAGATTGCGAATGCCGCCAACGATGCGCCAGTTGGAATTCGACCACGCGAGCGACAGCGTGTGCACGAAGTAGTGGTCGACAAATCCGACGTCGCGGCAGTCCACGTCCCCGTTCGCGATTCCGGTGCAGGTACTGCTGGTGAATCCGGTATCGTTGGTATCGAATATGTCGGAAAACTCGTCGACGAAGTCCGGGTCCTGGGCCACGGAACCGATGTATCGTGTAAGCCAGCTCAACCGCCAATCGTCCAGATCAAGCGTGACGGTGCCTTGCGCACGCCATTTCGGGAAGCCGAATTCGCCGACGAATTCGTCCCTGTCAACGACACCGTTGTCGTCGATGAATACCGACGTTCGCTCCAGGTTCCGATTGGCATCGATTCGCAGCCCGATTGCAGCCGGCGCACCGAACAGCGTGACATCCTGCGCGTAGGCCAGATTGATATCGACGCCGCGGGCGACTTCCTGGTCCTGGTTGATGAACGATCCGTCAATGAAGTCTATGAAGCCATCCGGGTCCCGCTGGATGCGGCTGCAAAATGCGCTGCTTAAGCCCTCATTCAGTGAAAAACAGTCGTTGATGATGAACTGGGCGCCGGGTTCTATGATCGTGTCCTCGATGTCGATGTCGTAGTAAGTTGCCCCGATCACGAAATCGAACGCATCGAAAAACGGCTGGCGGAAGGAAAAGCCCGCCGAAAGGGCCTCCGATGTTTCTTCCGTCAGGCCCGCCTGACCGCCGCTGGACGTCTCGGCGGAATACAGGAAGCTGCCTGGATTGAAACTCGTCGGGTCCACGTTCGCGGCGGTGCAGTTTTGTAAAACACTGGCGTCCCGTGTATCCAGGTCGGCATTGTATTCACCGGTGACCGGGTTCAGCGCGTCGTTCGGTACCGAACACGGATCGAAAATCGAAAAGAACGACGTCTGCGAGCGCAGAAAATTTTCCCGGACATTCGGGGCCCGGAACGAGGTCCCGACCGTCGTCCGCAGCAGCAGCGAATCGACCGGGCGATATCCTAGCTTGGCGCTGAAGGTCGTGTCCGAACCGAAAAACTCGTCCGTTGTATGACGAGCCGCGAACTCCACGTCCAGGCTCGATACCAGGAACTTGTCAGCGACGAGCGGTGCCACGAGCTCACCGAATACCTCTCGCGTCCATCGATCCCCGGAGGCGCCCTGGTCGGAGAAGAAACCGAAGAACAGACCGTCTCGTGCGATTTCGTCGGGCTGCGAATCGATTTCGTCGACGCGATAGTCGACGCCGATCACCGCGCTCAACGGGCCGGCCGGAAGTTCCACGAACTCGCCCGTCGCAAATGCGCTGAACATGGTCTGGTCGTAGGTCGTATCGAAATTGCGATCGTCGAACAGATAATCACGTTCGGCCTGTGTCGCGAAGTCGCCGATTATCGTCGAATACAAGGACGGTGCGAGCATGTTGACCGGCACGCAATCGAGGGTATCTCCATCGACCCGCCCCGGACAGACGATGTTCCCGGAGCCATCCACGATCGTATTGTTCATGGTATAGGCGAGGCGGTCGCCACGGATGCCGCGCCTGCTGGCCTTCCCTTCCGCCGTCGAATACGAATACGAAACATCGAAGGTCCAGTCGTTCAACGGTCCAAGCTCGTCGAGGATCGGTATGTCGCCGCGCAAGCCGGCGACGATGCGAATCTGTTCGACCTCTGTCGTCGTATTGTCCCGATCGCCCCGCACCGAAACGACCGGTATCAAATCGATTCCGTTGGGTAGAGGACCAAACGTAAGCGATTGAGATATGGACCGGTATTCGTCGAGGGTTGCCGTTCCGTCGCCGTTTTCGTCGTAGAAACCCGGAAACATCTGAATCAGCGCCGCGCCGACGTTGTCGTTGAGCAGCACTGCATCGTAGGCGAGCCCGCAATCAATCCCGTTCGCGTTGGCCGGATTGCAGATGTTGTAGGGGTTCGCCGCCGGAACCGTCGGGAATATCGGCAGGCTGCGAAAATCCTCCGCCGTCGTCGATTCCGATTTGGTGTACAGGACTTCGTAGTAGGGCGTGATGTTAGCGGCACCGTCAAGTGTTAGTTCACCATAGGACATTACGTTTACACGCTCGAATTCGTAGATAAAATCGGCGTCGAGGTTGTTGCCATTGATCGTGTAGTCGTTGAATACGACGTCGGCATTACCGTCACCGTTGGCATCGATTGGCGCTCCGAACAGCGTGCCGATTGAAAAATCGGTACTGCCCAGATTGCCGGCCGACGAATTCCACAGGTTGATGTTCCCCAGCGGTCCGCTGAATATTCGCCGGGATTGAGTGCCTGCCAGCGTGCACGGACTGGACGGGTAATTAACACCCAGGTTGCCAAACCGCTCAGTACGGGAGATGTCATTCGATCGAACCCTGCCGTCCGTGCCGATTTCCTGGTGTCTCTCGCAATCGCTCAGGAAATCCCGGTCCTCCAGCCGCACCGGCTCGTTGCGGTACAGGTCGACGCCGAAACCGACGAAACCCCGGTCGAAATTCTTTCCCCAGGCGAATGTGCCGTTAATCGTCTCACCGCCGCCATCGCTCGGGACGTCGCCATATATGTAAATTTCCGGTCCGTCGAAGTCGTTTCTCATGATCACGTTCGTTACACCGGCCACTGCGTCCGAACCGTATACGGAAGACGCCCCGTCCAGGAGAATTTCATACCGGTCGACCAGACCGGAAGGAATCGTGTTGATGCTCGGCACCGAAGGCGCACCCTCGACACCGGAAGGTGCGAGCCGGCGGCCGTTCAAGAGCACCAGCGTTCGTGACGAGCCCAGGCCTCTCAGGTCGATGGTTTGCGAACCGGGGCCGTTATCGAGAACGAAAGAGGTAAACGTATTGTCGATCTGCAGACCGGAGGCAGAACCCGAATACTGAAGTATGTCGGAGGCTTCGGTCAGTCCGATGTCCCGGGAGGCTTCGGCATCCACGAGTTGCATCGGCGACAGGGAATCGAAGGTATTTCTCTTGACACGGGATCCGGTAACGGTGATCTCGTCGATTTGCTCTTCCTCCGGCTCCTCGTTATTTATTTGATCTTCCTGCGCCAGGGCGCCGCTAGCCACAAACATTGCAGCCACCACTCCCGCTACTTTTTTCCGTATCCGTGTTCCATGTAACCCCATTGTCTCGTCCTCGTCCTTTGCTTCTGCCTCTCCGGGTGTGATCTGAATCACACGCATATCCGAAAGGCTGCCCAACAGTCCGGTGTTCCTGAGCAGTACCTCCAGGGCTTCCATCAGCGTGTAGCGCCCGGAAACCGAGTTGGCCTGCTTAGCCTCGGCAAGGTCGTAGGGGTAGAGCATGACGGCGTCGGTTTGCTCGGCTAGCCGATTCAACGCCTCCGCCGCGTTTAGCGGCGGGATATCTATGTCGTACACCTGCTCGTCGGCCGCACTCACGACACTGGACGTTGCCAACAACGTCCAGATGATCGCCGCGTGAGCTGCACGAGTCACTCGATGTAACATTCCCCCTGCAATTTGCCAGCTACGGAAGTACGACTGTAATTCCTTCATAGCAGCCTCGTCCGGTACATAATCGTTGAAGGGGAAAAAACCGTAACTCGAGAGTAGACTTTTTCGTTCTGAGCAAATGTAAGTTCAAGCGGCGGAACCGCCCAAACCGTCCGACGAAAGTTGATTGATCGCGCGACCGGGTGCTTCGGCGGTGCTAGGATCCACCGGTTCCGGTCAGGCGGCGACACGCTGACGGCTAGTCTATTCTCGCGGCGCGGACAACAACACCCGGTCGTGACTGATATAGGTAACGTGCAGTCCAAAATTCGATCCTAGAGCATCCAACATAGCTTCAGTCTCACCGATTGGAAACCGGCCGCCGATTCGGAGAGCCCGCACTTCCGGATCCTGGATTTCGATCGATGTCGTCGTATAACGGCTAATCTCGTCGACGACCGTTTCCAACGGATCTCCAACAAACATCAAGACGCCATCGCGCCAGGAAAGCCGCCTGGCAATTTCATCGTTCTCGACGACGTTCAGGGAACCGGCGCGGCTGGCATCACCCGAGCCGGTGCTTCGAATCGTCGCGCTTTGACCAGCCTTGAGTGTCCCGGGCGCCTGGACGTAACGCCGGTCCGCAACAACGCCCCTGTTTTCTTGTGTAGTGGCCGTTTCGGGCAGAATGACAGGAGCGCCTGCGGAATCCAGTGACGCCAACTCTACGCTGCCCTCGGTCACCGTGACGTCGACACCGTCGTCCTTGAGGTAAACGGAAAACGCCGTGCCGACGGCCTGCACTCTGCCTCCACCGGCATAAACCCGAAACGGATGCTCCTGATCGGCAGCAACGGTAAAATGCGCCTCGCCCTGCAGCAGCCGGATGTCTCTGAAAATCTTTCCGTATTCAACCTTGATCTGGCTGTTCGTATTCAACAAAACCGTGGAACCGTCCGCCAGCACCGTCGCCTGTTGTTGCCCGACGGCGGTCGCGTAAAGTCCGTTGCTGGCCAGCGTCGGATCGGGCCGCGTAGCGGCGACAAAAGCGACCGTAGCGCCGAGTACTACAAGCACGGCGGCAGCGGCCAGCGGCACCGCGCGCGATCGGCTGGGGAAAACCGGTTTGACGTTTGTCCTGCACTTGCCGAGGGGCACCGCGAGTTCGGTCAGGACATTCAGTTTGTCCCAGAATTCGGCGAGGTCGACGAGTTCCTGGCGGTGGGCTGGGCTGCGTTCCAGCCATTCCCTGAGCGCCTCGAGTTCTTCGGCCGACGGAGCACCATCACCGTCCAGCTCGATGAGCCACGCTACGGCCTCCTCCTCGATCGTGTGCCGATCGGGAAATTCGACGATGTTTTCTTTCATGGCCTGCTCTTTCGCCGACTGTCCGAACACGATTTCGACGGCACCGACTCCGGGGCGTCTACTAACGCCCTACACGTCAGGACGCCTCTGCGCAGATACTTTTCTACCGAACTGACCGACAATGACAATCGTGCTCCGATTTCCTTGTGTCCCAATCCATGAACCTTCCGAAGAAGGAATACTTGCCGGCATTTCTCCGGCAGCGCTGCCACGGCGTCGCAATACAGGCCCAGGGATTCCTGAGCTTCCACCTCGGCCTCCACAGTGCATTTATCAGCCGTCTCATATTCTATAACAACACTTGAATCGTCCAAATCCTCAACATAGCGTGTAATTCGACGCGACTTTTTGGTGAGCTCGGCCAGGGCGATGTTTCTTGCAATACGAAAAAGATACGCCTTCGGCTGACTGATATCCTTCTTCTGCTCGGCGACGTAAGCTCGCAAATAGGCTTCTTGTGCCACGTCTTCGATGTCTTGTCGCTCCGTGAAAAATCGCGACAGGAATTTCTTGAGGAAAGCGTTGTATTGAACGAACGCACTCGATACGTTCGACATCGGCCGATCCTCGTGCTTATCGGAATTGCTGTGCTTGGTCATGATGACAGAACCAATCTCCCCAACACTGGCCAGCGTCGGCGCGCTGTCCACGTATACGCGTTTATTTATCGGTGAAGGTAAATGCTTAAAATAATATATCATATACTATAGATTCATGACTGCGCACCGTCCAACGTTGCGATCACGGCACCTCAATGCACTGATTTAATTGGAGAAGTTGAAACCGGGTCACGTTGACGATGGACGTCCCATAGACGTGACGCAGTTCTGGAACGAGACCCGCCGGCACTGCTTGCGGCAATCCATCGCGAGATAAATCGGCAGGCAGGCAGCCTTGATGTTCACATGAGTTTGTGGGGCAGCAGTGGCTCAGACCGTACTTTTCTATCTATCTCGAGCGACATTCAAGTTCCGCCACATCGAGCCGGCGGATAAATAACTGCCTGCCGTGAAACGCGGACCAGACAAGCACGCACGGAACGGATCGGCTCAGGTATCACCGTCCTCGTAGTTTACAACCGAACCATCCCGGCAGGCTGCCGGCAGGTGTTTGTCCTCAAACGAACCGCCGCAACTCCAGCTAACCACGGCGCCAACATCGACGCTCGCCTCAAGGACGACCTCGCCACCGCCAGCCACGCTGTCGGCATACTGCACAATGATCCGGCCCGTATTCGCTTCAACCGTGACCGACAAAACACTCTCACTATCGAGATCGTAAAGCGACATCTCGACAGCCTCCTCTTCCCCCGGAAAACGCTGGTTTTCGAAGTAGAATTCGGCAATCGCTGCTTTTACGCTGCCGGACAAGCTCAGCCCTTCGCTGATCATCGCGCGAACTTTGTAGTCCTGATAAGCCGGAACCGCGATGGCCGCGGCAATACCGATCATCGCAACACCACCGATACCGCCGAGAAGTTCGCCGGGATTGTTCTCAAAGGTGAACTCTGCCGACAAGGTCGGGTTTCCGAGGTTCACGGTAAATCCCAGGGTTCCGATATCCGGCAGACCAAGCTGCTCCGCGGTCGGCATCGACCACACGTCGATTTCCGTTTCGCCAAGATCGGCGAGTAGCTGCAGCACCTCGATATAAACCGCGTAGAGACGCTTCGGCAACTTTCTTCCGGTGCCGCTCACGGAGAGCACGGCCTCATCGGCATCAATACGTTGCCGTTCCTGCAGCCATTGAGCGACACTGGTGCCGGCCCGCATCTTGGCACGATCCAGCAATACCTGCGGTACCGAGGCGATGTACAGAAAGTCGCCGTCCTGCGTCCAGTAGAAGTGATCGCGCTGGCGCCCGAGCAACACCGCGTACCAGCCGATATCGCCGGCCAGCTCTTCCCCGAGGAAACCGAATTCGTTCGGCATACTCGCGTGATAGTAGGTCTTGCCGCCGACACGTCGCTTGTCGGCCGGACGACCGGTTGTCTCTCCGACGCGCGACACGATGCTGCTCCAGAGCCTCGCGTCCCTCACTCGCAATGCCAGATAGTCGCCGGCCTGATCGAATATCATCAGCACCTCTGGTCCGATCGCCTCGAATATCTCTTCGACCGCGACACCGGTCAGCGCCTCGAACTCCGTTTTTCCCTCAGCCCATTTCAGCTGCGTTTCGGTCTCTGCCGAATCCAGCGCCAGCGACTCCATGCGCGAAAATTCGGCTGCCGTGGGAATCGACAAGACCAGCAAACCGTCGGGTTCCCCGACCGTTGTCGCCGACAAGTCGTTGCTGACATAGGGTAGAAAACCGCGCTCGCCGTCGTCGGGAAGATCCGCAACGATCGACAGTCGTCCCTTGCCATTCGCGACGCCCCAGCCGACGGCCGCCGAACTTACCTCGCTCAGCCCTGAGGCCGTGATAGCTTCAGCTTGTTCCGGTGGCAGCGTCGATTGCAAAAGCGGCAAGGCCCGTTGCGAATCTATCCAAAGGAAGAAACCCTGGCCACTCTGATCCACCCGGTCCTCCATCGCCGTCATCGCGTGCGCGGTGTTTCTCTCCGTCGCCGCTAACGCCTCCTCGAAGGCAACTGCCGTAACCGCCGGTCCGGCATGAATCAGCAACTGCCCTGTTGCCGCCTCAAACTGCAGAAACACCGGAATCGGCACAACGCCGACCTGGCCTATCCCCTGCTCGTCCAGCGGCTCGAGCAGCGGCACACCCATCAGCTCGAGAACCTCGGCCAATGCCTCGTCGCTATCGAGATCGAGATTCACCGAAATCAACGCCGATGGTGCTTCTGCAAGAAAAAACGCGACCTCTATCGGTGAGCGCAAATGCTGCTCGAGTAAACGCAGCTGCACGTTGGCGAAGCCGGGAATCTGTGGCAGTACGTTATTCGTGATGCCGCGCCGAATTTTTTCGACGTTCTCGATATTCGCTTTGCTGCGCAGCGCAACATCGAGTGCACTGCCCTTTGGCATCGAAAGCAGTCCGAACAAATGCGGAACGCGGACGTATGCCAACGAATCATCCGCCAAATGATCACGCAACCACGGTTGTCGTATCGGCAGTTCGCCCTTCCAGACGGCAGTCTTTGGCGCAGCGTGCGCATCACCGAGGACAAATGTCATGCACAACACTGAAAGTGAAGCAATGATTGCTACGGTTCGACTGTTTCTCATGGCTTGTCTCACAAAGTACTCTGCAGTTGACCTGCAATTAGATGATAGTAGCGGATCAAACCGCTGACTACTCGGCGCGCTTCCTCGATCACCAAAGCATAACCTGTTTTACTGTGGTGGCGCTCAGCGGGAAGTACTATAAAACACAGGGTCGGCTACAGAGATTTCAATTTAGGAGAGACAAGCATGATTTCCGGACGATGTGAATGCGCTAAGGTCAGCTATGAAATTCACGGGGAGGTATCCGATTTCAGTCACTGCCACTGTTCGCAGTGTCGGCGCTTGCACGGCGCCGCGTACGCAACATTCATCGGGGTTTCCCGTGACGAGTTTCGCTACCTCAGCGGCGAAGCCGGGCTGAAATCCTACGCATCATCGGCAGTAAACGATCGGGTTTTCTGTGGCGACTGCGGATCAAACATCCTGGTGGACTGCAAATCGGAACCGAGCGAACTATATGTTTGTATGGGAACCGTGGACGGGCACCCTGCGCTGCCGCCCGGATACCATCAGTATGTCGCTTCGAAAGCACCGTGGCACGACCTGTGCGACGATCTCCCGCAGTACGATGCGGCCGACTAATCCCGGACCATCGCTTGCGAAAACTGCTCGATACCGCCGTAAACCACCCGGCAGATCTGGCCCGCACTTGCGGCCGTCAGGCGCGTCTTGATGTGTTCTTCGCCAAGCCCTATGCGGCCCGCGCTTTCGACATTACCTTCCATGACCAGGATCTCATCGAGAAACACCTGTACGCGTTGACCGGCTTGCAATGAGTCGTGCCGCAGCCTGAACGACGCCTTGAATGAGTCCTCTTTTTCTTCTTTGGCGAGCCGCGATAGCTCGATGTCGAATTCACCGAATTCGCGTCCCTTTTCATCGCGAAATTCCGCTTCGTATTCCCACTGTTTGATCATGCGCTTGCCGAACAGCAAAGCAAGGACAAACAACAGGCCGATGAGCCCGAAAAAGCCCAGGAACAGATACTTGACGACCGTGAAAACTGTTTCCATCGCGGACAGTATACAGAGGGCAAAACCGGCCGGTCGAATTGCCATTCTGTGACACGGGTTGTGTGCGTTTGTCAGCCCGGGGCCATAGAATTAAGTCAAATTGCTACTGCTATAGCCCGGAGCATGGATTGTGACGGCGAAAGACCTTTTAAAACAGACTGTTAGAACATTTTTCGTGCTTCTGACAGTCACTCTCCCTGTTGCGGCCCTGGCCGTGCCCGGCGACATCCTGTTTAACGACAATTTCGAGGATGGCACGCTCGCACCCTGGACCACGACCAATGGCACCATATCCGGTGTCAGTAACAATCCTGGTTTTTCCGGATCCGGTGCCTTTGGCGCATTTACCAGCAACCAGGCCGTCACGGTCAGCAGCCCGACATTCAATGCCGCCGTTCCGGAAGCCAGAATCCGGCTCTGGGTAAGGCGTGGCGCCGACTTCTTTAGCGAAGACACCGACGCCAACGAGGACTTGGTTCTCGAGTATCGGCGCGCGGACAACTCCTGGGGAATTCTCAATACCTATCTCGGCTCGGGAAGCAATGGGCAGGTCTACAACGAATCAATCCTGCTTCCGGCCGACGCCCGGCACGGCAACCTGGCAATACGACTCCGCCAGACCGGCGGCAGCGGATTCGACTGGGACTACTGGCATTTCGACAACGTGATCGTGGACGAACTGGCACCTGCAGGCTCGCTGAACGTTGGCAGCTGCGACGACTTCGAGAACGGCCTGGGCACCAACTGGACCATCAACGCGACCAGCGGTTTTGCCGGCGTCAGCGCCGCAACGTCCTCATCGCCGAGCAACTCGCTGTTCCTGAACGGCGGCGTTGTCAACGTCCAGTCCGTAGCGGTCGATACCACGGACATCACGTTCTCCAATGTCAGTTTGTGGATACGCCGCGGTGGCGACGCGTTCAGTGAAGACCCGGACGGCGGTGAAAATCTTGTCGTCGAATACCTCGATAACGTCGGCGCCTGGGTTGCACTGGAAACGTTTGGCGGTAACGGCGGCCCGCAGGTATTCGTCCGCTCCTACAATCTGCCGGCAGCGGGACGGCATGCGAACCTGCGGGTGCGACTCAGAATGACCGACGGATCCGGTGCCGCCTTCGATTTCTGGCACATCGACGATGTTTGTTTTAACCAGGATCCGGATCCAATATTGCAGGTAGCGAAAGTCTCATCGGTATTGACAGATCCGGTCAACGGCACTACCGGCCCACGCGCCATCCCCGGTGCCGTGGTGCAATACACCGTGACCGTCGCTAACCAGGGAATCGGTTCGGCCGATGCCGGGTCGGTAGAGATTACCGATCCCGTTCCTGCCAACACCGCGCTGTTTGTAGTCACCGCTGGCAGCGGTCCTGTTTCCTTTGTGAACGGCACGCCTGCGAGCGGATTAAGCTACAACGCTGCAACCGATTTAAGATTCAGCAATAGTCCCGGTGGCGGCCCGCCCTTCAACTACACGCCGACTCCCGATGCACAGGGGTTTGACCCGCTGGTCACCGGCTACCGGATTATTCTCGGTGGCTCGATGAACGGCTCGACCGGTGCCGGCAACCCGAACTTCAATATCGTCTTTCGGGTGCGTATCGAGTAACTTAGTACGTATGAAACGTACTATCGCAAGCAAATTACCCGACGTCGGAACGACAATTTTCACTGTCATGAGTCAACTGGCAGCGGACACGGGCGCCATCAACCTGTCACAGGGCTTCCCAAGCTTCGACCCACCGCAGAAACTCCGGGACGACATCAAGCACCATCTCGACAATGGCGCAAACCAGTATGCGCCGATGATGGGCGTGCCTGCTCTGAGGTCGGCGATCGCAGAAAAAACAACGCGACTGCACCGGCGCTCAATCGATATGGACCGCGAAGTTACTGTCTGCTGCGGAGCCACGGAAGGCCTGTTCTGTGCTATCCAGGCGATCGTTCGGGCAGGCGATGAAGTTATCGTTTTCGACCCGGCCTACGACTCCTACGAACCTGCGGTCACGCTGGCCGGTGGAGTAACCCGGCACCTGCCGCTATCGATCAGCGCTGACGGTTACGATTTCTCGATCGACTGGCAGGCCCTGGCGGACGCTGTTAATCCCAGGACACGACTCATTGTCGTGAACTTTCCGCACAACCCCACCGGCGCCATCCTCAGGGATGCGGACCTCGACAGGCTCGCCGATATCGTTCGCGATACCGACTGCTACCTGCTGTCCGACGAGGTCTACGAGCATATCGTGTTCGACGAGGAACCGCATTGCAGTCTGCTGGCGCACGATGAGCTCTGGGAGCGCACGATGGTTATTTCGTCGTTCGGAAAGACTTTTCACGCGACCGGATGGAAAATCGGCTACTGCATCGCACCGGTGTATCTGTCGGATGAATTTCGTAAGGTGCACCAGTTCGCAACCTTTGCCATCAGCACACCGGTGCAGCACGGCATCGCGGACTTCCTGCAAAGCGACGCTGCGTTCTACCAGCAACTGCCGGCGTTCTACCAGGAGAAACGAGATTTTTTCTGCAGCCTGCTGAAGGATTCGCGATTCCGCCTTCGCCCCGCACGCAGTACATTTTTCCAGATCGTTGATTACTCGGACATCAGCAACGAGCTCGACCTTGACCTTGCAAAGCGATGGACGATCGACAATGGCGTAGCATCGATACCATTAAGCGTCTTCTGTGAGCAGGCGTTCACCGGCACGCGGCTGCGGTTTTGTTTCGCCAAAGACAACGCAACACTCGAGGCGGCTGCAGAAAAGCTCCGCGACCTGTAAGACCTGTTCAGGTGCTGCCTATCTGGAAAGCCAGCAGGGCTCCGACATAGCCGATAGCCGTCATATACACCCAGGCAAAAACCGGCCAGCGCCAGGTATTGGTCTCTCGCCGAATGACGGCAAGTGTCGCGGCGCACTGCAGGCAGCAGGCGTAGAAAATCAGTAAACCAATAACCATCGGCAGCGTGAAGACCGGACTACCGTCGGGCCAGGACGACGCTTTCAACCGGCTGCTCAGGGTGGCTTCGTCCGCTTCGTCACCAACGGCGTATACGGTGCCCAATACCGCTATGACGACTTCGCGCGCCGGAAAGCCGGCGATGACGGCTGCCGAAACACGCCAGTCCCAGCCGAGCGGCTTGAATATCGGCTCGACCGTTTTCCCCGCCCGGCCCAGCCAGCTCTGCTCCAGCTGGGCGGCTGCCGCAACATTGTCGATCTGTGCGAGCTGCAGCGCGAGTTCGTCACCGGAAAGCATTGCGACCGCTGCCGTCTGCTGCTTTTCGGCCTCAGCACCGATCAGGTCCGAACGCGGATAATAAGCCAGCGCCCAGACAACGACCGCGACTACGAAAATCACCGTACCCGCCCGATATAAAAACACCTTGGCGCGACCCAGCAGCTGAATCAGTACCGTTTGCAGATTCGGTCTGCGGAACTCCGGCAGCATCAGGGCGAACGGCGGTTTCGGACCGCGCAGCGCCGTCTTACGCATCAGCAGCGCCGTCAGAATTCCCATGACGATGCCGAACATATAGAGCCCAAACAGAACCAATCCCTGCAGATTCATGAAGCCAACCCGGTCCGGCGGTACGAAGGCGGCGATCAGCAGAGCATAAACCGGCAAGCGCGCCGAACAGGTCATGAACGGCGCCGCCATAATCGTCGCAATCCTGTCGCGGCGGTTCGGTATAACCCGGGTCGCCATGATGCCCGGTACGGCGCAGGCGAAACTTGAGATCATCGGTATGATCGATTGACCGGACAGACCGACGGAACGCATCGTGCGGTCCATCAGATAGGCCGCGCGGGCCAGATAGCCGGAATCTTCCAGCAGAATTATGAACAGGAACAAAATCACTATCTGCGGCAGGAAAATAACGACGCTGCCAACACCGGCAATAACACCGTCGGCAATCAGGCTCGAAAAAGCACCGTCTCCCAGCAAGGCTCCAATACTGGCGCCCAAAGATGCGGTCGATGCATCGATAAAGTCCATTATCGGAGTTGCCCAGGCAAATACCGCCTGGAAAACGACCGCCATAACGACAAACAGACCGATCGTGCCGGCAACAGGCTGGTTCAGAAAGGCCGTCAGATGCGTACGCCAGGAGCGAAATGGCGGAGTCGAGCATTGCACGGCGTTGAGGGTCACGCGCGCCCAGTCATACCGAATCCGCGCTTCAACGGCGATCGGCGGCTCGGACGCGAATAGTTCCTCGCGCAGATCGGCCAACATCGCGACAGCCGCATCTCCCAGTTCGCTTGAAAACGACTGGTTGCGCTCAGTAACCCCATCGACGATCAGGCGCTCACACTCTGGCACTCGCAAGCTACCCACCGATGCTGACCGCAGTTTTTCGGCAGCCACGGTGAGTTCCGGCCATACCGATATTCTGTTGGGTGCCGGTGTTTCGGGCAGCGCAGAAAGCGCCGCGCGCAAGTTTTCCATACCCGCGCCTGTCGTTGCCACGACGCTGCAGATTTTGACACCGCCGAGCGCCTGGCTGAGGGCATCAACGTCGATATCGATACCGGTTTGTGTCGCCGCATCTGTCATCGTCAATGCGACGACCATCGGCAATTCGAGGTCGACCAGTTGCTGCAGCAGAAACAGCCCCTGATAGAGATTGGTCGCATCGAGAACCGCGAGGATGCCGTCAGGTGCAGTCGTACCCTGCATCCGTCCCAATATCACGTCAACGGCGATTTGTTCCTCCAGGGAATGCGCACTCATCGAGTGCGTTCCGGGAAGATCGATCAGCTCGGTCCTTTTGCCCTCGAAAAGCAGCGTACCGATATGACGCTCAACCGTGACACCAGGATAGTTGCCGATGCGTTGTTTGAGGCCGGTCAGCCGGTTGAATAATGTACTCTTGCCGGAATTCGGGTTACCGACAACCGCGACGCTTGCTTGTGCGCCGCTCCGTAGCTTTATCTGATCCGCTGAAACACGAATTTCAGAGCGTTTAGCCACCAGCCGCTATGGGTGCGACCTGGAAGAATTTGGCGTGCTCCTGACGCAGGGAAATACCGCTGCCGAATAAGCGGAACTCTATGGGATCGCCACCTATCGCCGAGCTGGCGTGCTCGATTTCAGCGCCCTCCACCAGTCCCAGCACCATGAGGCGCTGCACCTGCGGGTCGCTGGCATCAACGGACTTAATGACGCCTTTTTCGCCTCTCTTCAGCGTAGCTAGCGTATAAGCGTTTATTTCCATTAGTTTTTCCGGACAGGTAGCGTACAGTTCTTAAATGATAATGATTCGCATTACTATACGCAATAGGGAATTGTACGGATTCTGTGACAGGGTCGCGATTTAGCAGCCTGGCCGGCCGATTTCATCCGGCAAGACGGCCTCGATTCTTTCCATAACGTCGAGCCGATGCACCAGGTCGTGGATGTAGTCGAGTTGGTCGGTTTCGAGAACCAGCACCTCCCCCATGGCGTAGGAGGCGATCCAGTTCTCGTAGTTGCGGTCCAGCCGCTTCAGATAGGAAAGCGGAATATCCTGCTCCATCCTGCGGCCGCGCAGCTTGATTCGCTGTCGCAGCGTTCGCATCGAACAACGCAGGTAAATCATCAGATCCGGCGGTCGGATGGCGTCGAGAATCGCGTGGTAAAAACCCTGGTAGGTCTCCCAGTCCCGCTTCGAAATCTTGCGCATCTGGTGCAACGCTGTCGCGAAGATTTCCGCGTCTTCGAAGATCGTGCGGTCCAGTGCGACGACGCCGTTGTGCCTGTCCAGCTCCTGGTGCAGCCGGAATTTGCTGCTGAGAAAATATAACTGCGACTGAAACGCCCAGCGCTTCATGTCGCCGTAGAAATCGGCCAGGTAGGGATTTTCGTCATTCGGTTCGTAGAACGGAGAAACGTCGTAGTTATGGTGCAGAAATTCCACGAGCGTCGATTTTCCGGAACCCATGTTACCGGCGATAGCGATTGTCTTTTTCATTGCAGTCGTACCATACCGCAATCCTGCTACTATTGGCGCGTGAGCAACCTGACCCCCGAAGTTTTGATCAGCGAAGACGATATTCGAAAGCGCGTAGCGGAGCTGGCGCAGCAGATATCGACCGACTACAACGACAGCGGCGATCTCGTCATGATCGGCGTCCTGAAAGGATCGTTCATCTTCCTCGCCGACCTGTCACGGCAACTTAAGATTCCCCGCACTATCGAGTTTATCGCCGTCTCCAGTTACGGCAGTGGCAGTGTCTCCAGCGGTGCCGTACGACTCGTCATGGATGTGCGCGGCAATATCGAAGGCAAGCACGTGCTGATCGTTGAAGACATCGTCGATACCGGTCATACGCTTAAATACCTGATCGGCATGCTCAAATCGCATCGACCGGCGTCGGTCAAGACAGCGGCACTGGTGCGTAAAGCGGAGAGCGCCGAAGTCGATGTCACCATTGACTACCTTGGCTTCGATATCGGCAATGAGTGGGTCGTTGGTTACGGACTCGACTATGCCGAACAACATCGTACTCTGCCCTATATCGGTGTGGTTAAACCGACCGACACCTAGTAGTAATCAAACTGGTCTCGTGAGCGTTACGTTTGAGTATCGTGCCAATCTGCTCGGCAGCGCCGGCCGATAAGTGTTTATCGGGATGGCTCCCTGCGGTCCGCTTTATTCCCTATAAACACTTATCGGCCGGCGCTGCCTAGTCTATCGCGACGTTTCAGCTCCGCGAACGGTGAACGCACCGACAAGCTAGAGGATGTGGGTCGGGAGGTGTTCAGTCGGAATAAAGCGGACCGCAGGGAGCCATCCGATTGAACACCTCCCGACCCGCATCCTCGGGGCATTGCGACTGCCTTTAGCATCGCGGGTGCTGCATCATGTATCGCCCTTAGCTAACCGTCGGCACAACCATCGATATCCACTTCAATCGTCGCATGCCCGATACCGTATTCCTCTTTGAGAAAACGCTTCACATCACGCAGAACCTGCGACTGATTCTCAACATCGCAGGCGAGTGACAAATGCATGGTCAGCATCAATTGCTGCGGCGTCAGCCCCCAGATGTGAACATGGTGGATTTCGCCCACACCCGCTACGCTGGAAACGATGCGCTCCTGCATGGCCGTCAGATTCAGCCATTCCGGCGCACCCTCGAGCAGTATATGCGCGCTGCGTTTCACCAACGACCAGGCGCTCTTGAGGATCAGCGCAGCGACGGCTAAAGACAGGATCGGATCGATCAGCGTCCAGCCGGTGTAGATGATCACCAATGCCGCAACGATAGCCGCCACCGAGCCCAGCAGGTCTCCGGCAACGTGCAGCGCCGCGCCACGAATATTCAGGTTTTCCTGGTCGCCGCCGTGTAAGACGGTAAACGAGATCAGGTTCACGACCAGACCTGCGACAGCGACCGTCAGCATGGTCGCGCCGAGAACTTCATTGGGGTGAAGAAAACGGTCTACAGCCTCGTACAGTATCCACCCGACGATGGCGAGCAGGCTGAGACCGTTGACGAACGCCGCGAGAATCTGGAAGCGTTGGTAGCCAAAGGTGAGCTGACCGCTGGGCGGCCGCTTACTGACATGAAACGCCATCGCGGCGAGTGCCAGTGCCATCGTGTCCGTCAGCATGTGGCCGGCATCGGCCAGCAGCGCCAGCGATCCGGAAATAACGCCGCCGACAACTTCGACGATCATGAAGCTTCCCGTCAACACGAGCGCAATCATGACGCGCTTCAAATTGCTTTGACCGCCTTCGTCAACGTGTTCCAGGCCGTGGTCATAATTATGATCGTGGGCCAAGATCAGGACTCCATGTTTCGCGGCACACGAATATCCTCAACCATGTGCTGAATTCGCTCCGGCGGCGGGCTCGTCAGGTAACTGACCGATATTGCAACGATGAAGTTCAGCGACATACCGATAACGCCGATGCCCTCCGGCGAGATGCCAAACAACCAGTGCTCCGCCACATTCTCACCCCACGGTGCCCCCGCCCATTTCAGGAACAGGCCCTTGAAGAATTCGATGTAGGCATAGGTGAAAATGAGGCCGGTCAGCATTCCGGCGATCGCGCCTTCACGATTGACGCGCTTGGAAAAAATTCCGAGCAGTATCACCGGGAAGAGTGATGCCGCCGCAAGGCCGAATGCAAATGCGACAACCTGGGCAACCCATCCCGGCGGGTCGAAGCCCAGATATCCGGCAACGAGTATTGCGAACGCCGCCGCAATACGCCCGGCCCGCAACTCGTTCTTATCCGAGATACCGGGCACAAAAATGCCTTTGATAAGATCGTGGGAAACGGCAGCGGAAATCACCAGTAATAAACCCGCCGCAGTCGACAATGCTGCCGCAATGCCGCCCGCGGCTACCAGTGCAATCACCCATTCCGGCAATCCCGCGATTTCCGGATTCGCGAGCACCATGATGTCTCGATCGACCCTGAGCTCATTACCCTGCCAGCCGTATTTTTCGGCCTTCTCCGCAAACACGGGGTTCGTGTCGTCGTAGTACTGCACGCGCCCGTCGCCGTTCTTGTCGTCGAAGGCGACGAGACCCGTCTGCTCCCAGGTATTAAACCAGCCGGGGCGCTCTTCATAGACCAGGTTGCCGTCGACGGCACCCACTTCTCCGGTCTGAATCGTATTCGCCAGGTTGTAGCGTGCCATGGAACCAACAGCCGGTGCCGTCGTATAGAGAACGGCGATGAACAGCAGTGCATATCCGGCGGACAGGCGCGCATCACGGACTCTGGGCACCGTGAAGAAGCGCACGATGACATGCGGCAGGCCGGCGGTAC
Source organism: Woeseiaceae bacterium (assembly GCA_021773035.1). GTDB lineage: Bacteria > Pseudomonadota > Gammaproteobacteria > Steroidobacterales > Woeseiaceae > UBA1847. The sequence continues at coordinate 210,791 of JAJFKU010000052.1, read as the reverse complement.
CGACCATTAGTGCCATCGTAATGCAGAACACATCGATACGGCTCTTGGTACCCGACGTGTATTGGTTAAAACCCAGCGACGTCACAATGTCATCAAGTTTATCCAGCAGCGCGGTGCCGGAGCCTGCTATTTCGCCACCGAATGCAAGCTGTGGTATCGGATTACCGGTAATCTGGATCGCGATGAAAACCGCCGGCACCGTGTAGGCGAATATCAGTACACAGTACTGTGCCACCTGTGTGTAGGTAATGCCTTTCATACCGCCCAGCACGGCGTAGATAAAAACGATGCCCATACCGATCAACAGGCCCTCGGCGATTTCCACTTCGAGAAAGCGGGAGAACACGATGCCGACACCACGCATCTGTCCGGCGACGTAAGTAAAGGAAATGAAGATCAGGCATATGACCGCAACGATGCGGGCGGTCTTTGAGTAGTAACGCTCGGCGATGAATTCGGGAACCGTGAACTTGCCGAATTTCCGAAGATACGGCGCCAGCAACAAAGCGAGCAGTACATAACCACCGGTCCAGCCCATCAGGTAAACCGATCCATCGTAGCCACTGAAGGCAATTATGCCGGCCATCGAGATGAATGAAGCGGCACTCATCCAGTCGGCGGCGGTTGCCATACCGTTGGCGAGCGGGGAAACGCCCTTGCCGGCGATGTAGAAGTCGCCGGTGCTATGCGCCCGCGACCAGATCGCGATGCCTATATACAGCAGGAAGCTCAGGCCAACGACGGTGTATGTCAACAGCTGCAGACTCATGACGCTGCCTCAGTCTTCATGTACGTCATGCTCGCGGTCGATACGATTCATGCGCCAGGCATAGAAGAAGATCAGCGCCACGAAAATATAGATCGAACCCTGCTGCGCGAACCAGAAGCCGAGTTTGAAGCCGCCGATGCGAATCGCGTTGAGCTGCTCGACCAGCAACACACCGAAACCGTATGAGCAGACGAACCAGATGACGAGACATATGCCGACGAGCCGCAGGTTGGCGCGCCAGTAGGCAAGGCGTTTGTCCTTATTCATGGTTTCTGCCGCTTCGATTAGGGTGGCACAATGTAGCAGGGTCGGAACGATGATCTCAACGCGACAAAAAACGCGGGCAAAAAAAAGCGATTTCTCTCGAAATCGCTTTTTCCAAACCTACGTTAGCACGTGGTCCTGGCCCCCTGAGTCCCCCGCCAAGTCGTACCTGAAGGTGTCTTGCGTCCTTCGGTGCAGTCCAGTTGTTGCTGAAAGACTACGCCTGCTGAGATGGAAATTCGCAGAAAACTCGCAGTTTGTCAATCCTTTATAGCAGCTTTGGCTAAATCGACTGCTTTTAAACCACTTTCGTTGCGAAAACACCACATCTGGGAAGCAGCACGCTTTACCTGCAAAATCAAACGCCTAAGGCCGCGAAAGTATCTATTCGTCGCTAACGGGGTTTCTGAGCAGGCCGACTCCGGGTATAGCTACTTCGACTAAATCGCCGTCACAAAGCCACACGGCCGGAGAGCGGGCTGCGCCGACACCGCCGGGCGTCCCCGTCGCAATAACGTCGCCGGGCAACAATTCGCAGAAGGTCGAGCAATATTCAAGCAACGCCGGTATATCGAACAGCAGGTCCGCAAGCCGCCCCTCCTGCATAAGTTTGCCGTTTACGCGCGTGGTCAGGATCAGCGCCGCAGGGTCGTGCACCTCATCGCGCGACACCAGCCACGGCCCCATCGATCCACTGCTGTCGAAGTTCTTGCCCGGAGTGAACTGCACGGTGTGGTTTTGCCAGTCGCGCACCGAACCGTCCATGAAACAGCAATAGCCGGCAACGTAATCATAGGCCGTCGCGCGCGTGACATGCCGTGCCCGTTTACCGATGACGACGGCCAGTTCCCCCTCGAAATCGAGCTGTTCGGAGACCTGCGGTCGGAGGATGGCCTGGTCGTGGCCCACCTGGCTACCGGGGAAGCGAACGAAGACAACCGGTTTTTCGGGTACTTCGCGGCCCATCTCTTCAATATGCGGGCGGTAGTTGACCCCAACACAGAGAATTTTGTCGGGCGCCGGGACCGGCGGCAAGAACTGCACGGACGATACCGCGTGCGCCACCGCGCTGTCGTCCGTCTTCAGCTCATGCAACACGCCGGCGCCGATGGCGGCACGAAGGTCCGGGAACCGGGTTCGAAAGCCGGCTCCGGGTTCATACAACACATCACCTTTCAACAACCCATAGGTATCCCGCCCGTCGGCCATGAAGCTCGCTAGTTTCATTTTCGTCCCCGCTTTCAGTCTGCGCAGCACATGATAAAGTTCTCGGATGCTAACAAAAAAATACGCCTCCCCCGCCCTCGCTCTCGCCGTCCTGTTGGGCTCCTGTGTTGCCGGCGCCGACAACAGCGTGCTGCACGATATCAGAGGCTACACATCGAGCGACGACGGACTCGCTGCATTCACGGTACTGGTCTTCAACGACGCCGGTCGGGTGGTCGCTACGGGCGATAGCGCGCTGCTCACCGCCTATCCTGAAGCCACGCGTCTGGATGGCGAAGGTAAAACGGTGCTGCCCGGCCTTACCGACGCGCATGCCCATGTCTACGGACTGGGTCTGCTCAAGGCAAACCTCGACCTGACGGGTAGCCCAAGTGTCGAGGATGCGATTTCACGAATTGCTACGTATGCCGCGTCGAAGCCACACTCGCGATGGCTGCTCGGGCGCGGCTGGAACCAGGTCCTGTGGCCGGTGCAGGAGTTTCCGAACGCCGCCCATATCGACGCGGTCGTCGGTGACCGGCCTGTCTGGTTGCGGCGCATCGACGGCCACGCCGGCTGGGCCAACTCTGCCGCGCTCAGGCTTGCGGGCATTGATGACAACACCGCGGACCCTGTCGGCGGAAAAATCGTCCGGGATGAAAACGGCCACGCCACCGGTGTACTGATCGATAGGGCGATGAGCATGATCGGCGCCATCGTTCCCGCGCCGGACAAAAGAGAGTTCCGCAGCACCATCCACTCGGCGATAGAAGCATTGATTGCCGAAGGTATCACCAGCGTGCACGATGCCGGTATCGACCTCGTAAACGCCGAAATCTACTTGTCGATGGCCGACAACGACGAGCTGGATTTGCGTATTTATGCCATGATCGGCGGCGCCGGCGAGGTTCTGGACGCCATCGGCAAACCGATCAGACGATACGGCAACGATCGACTCGAGATCGCCGCCGTCAAGATATACGCCGATGGCGCACTGGGCAGCCGCGGCGCAGCCATGCTCGAACCCTATAGCGACGATGCCGAGAATCGCGGCTTGCCGTTCTGGACACAGCAGGAACTTGACGCGCAGGTTAATAAAGCCAACAGCATGGGATTCCAGGTCGGTGTCCATGCCATCGGCGACCATGGTAACCGGCAGGTACTGAACGCGTTCGAGACCGTTCAGGGGGGCAAGCCCTCGCCACTCAGAAATCGCGTTGAGCATGCACAGATCATTTCGTTGCAGGATATTCCGCGGTTTTCAGAACTCGGCGTTATCGCGTCAATGCAGGCAACCCATGCCACCAGCGACAAGAACATGGCTGAGGATCGCGTCGGACCCGAGCGTATTCTCGGCGCCTACGCCTGGCGCCGGCTGCTGGACTCAGGAGCGATACTGGCCAATGGCTCCGACTTTCCGGTTGAGTACTCCAACCCGTTTCACGGCCTCTATGCCGCGGTCACCCGCAGGGGAAGAGATGGTGAGCCGGAAGGCGGCTGGTACCCCGATCAGTCGCTAACGCGGAGCGAGGCACTGCACTCGTTTACTCTCGCGGCGGCCTATGCAGCAAGACAGGAAGACCGTCTCGGCAGTCTTGAGCCGGGCAAATGGGCCGACTTTATTGTCGTCGATCGCGATTACTTCGAAATCCCGGAGTCCGAAATTGACGATATCAGAGTATTGCAGACCTGGGTCGGCGGTCAGATGGTCTACGAGATGGGAGAGGGTGAATGATCGTTGAGCAGATCTGGACCGCCAATGCTTACCGCAACTTCAATTACCTGATTGGCTGCCCGCAAACTGGCGATGCGCTGGCCATCGACCCACTCGACTACAACAAGTGCCTCGCCGTTGCCAAAAAACGGGGCTGGACCATCACCCAGATCCTGAACACCCATGAACACGCCGACCATATTGGCGGAAACAAGGGGATGGTCAAGGCAACGGGAGCGAAAGTGATCGCCCATCACAATGCCGCCAACAGAATCCCGAATATGGACCGCGGTGTAGCTGCCGGCGATGTCATCACAGTCGGAAAGACTGTCGACCTTGAATGCCTCGACACACCCGGCCATACGATGAGTCACATCTGCCTGCTGTCAAAAACCGACCAGCCCGGGTTGTTCAGTGGCGATACGATGTTCAATGCGGGTGCCGGTAATTGTCACAACGGCGGACATCCGGACGAACTGTTCGCTACTTTCGAGCAACAGCTCGAGAAACTCGACGACAATACGCTGGTCTACCCCGGGCATGACTACCTGCTCAACAATCTTGCTTTCACGCTGGACCGTGAACCCGATAATGCGGCCGCCGCAGCACTGCTGCAACGATGTGAAAACCAGGACCCCAGCGATGCGCTCGTCACGACACTTCGGCAGGAAAGGGAGATCAACACGTTTTTCCGCCTGCAGAGTCCGTCGCTGCTTGCAAAGCTCGCGCAAGAGTTTCCGGATATAGGCAATGACCCCGATCCGCGCTGCGTATTCCTGAAGTTGCGCGAGCTCAGGAACAGCTGGTAGTCAATCGCTCGGCGACTCTGCTCAGCTCAACGCTATCGCCATCCGGCCGAGCCGCCAACCAGAGACAGAGTAACGCCAGATAAAGCTTCCGCTGCCGCTCAAGATTGACGCGCCAGCGCTCTCCGTCATCGTCAAAGTAGGCGTCGAGCAGACGCGCTGTTTGCGCATCAGACAATCCATGATGTTCAATCACCGTCGCCAGATCGAAAAACGGATCGTTATCGCAGGCATATTCCCAGTCCAGGAACATTAGCTCAGGCGTCGTTATCAGGTTCTCCGCGACGAGATCATTATGGCAACAGCACAGATGCTGCGGCAGGCGCATGCTGCCGGTGATGTTCGTGCACAGCTCGACAAGCACAGGATCGAGTCCATCGATCCTCTCAACATAGCGCCTGGCCGCAACCCGGGCGTCGAAGGAGCGCCCCGTCAGCGGCAGCGCGTGCAGACGTTTGAGCGTTGCGGCAATGAGCTCAAGGTTGCCCTCCTTGTCAAGACAGCGGCGTGCCCAGACTTCTCCCTCGACGTACTCGGTAAAATAGATGCAGTCGTCAGCCAGTATTACCTGCGGTGCGAGGCCGGCATTTGCGGCGGTGCTCTGTACACAGGCTTCAGCACAGCGCGTATTGAACGGCTCCTCCCGACGACATGCATCGAGTTTCAATACGCCGACTCTGCCGTTGTTGGCAACGCGATAGGTGCGATTCGTCAGCCCACCATGAAGCTCTTCCCAGGTGGCTCCTTCCCAGCCGGAAATTTCTCCGAGAACTTTGTCGGGCGTTAAGATCGCTGTCATCGCAATTGACCGCTTTGTGCTTGCTTCAGATTCCCTGCTCGCGCATCGACCGGGTCCAGCTGATCAGTCCGAAAGGAATCATGACGATGTAGACGACAAACAGCATACTCGTCAGCTGCAGGTCGCGCGACCAATAAATGAACACCGATGCAATATCTATGACCAGCCAGTACCACCAGTTCTCGAGCACCTTGCGCGCGACGAGGAACGTAGCCCAGATCGCGAACCAGCTTGTCAGTGAATCGATGTACGGAAATGCAGCATCGCTGTGTGTCTTCAACAGGTAACCGCTGAATCCGCTCAACGCCGCTATTGAGACAACCGCCAGCAGATGGACCTTTAGCGGCCAGACGACGACTGGCCGGACGTCACCGTCATGACGCCCCGATTTCCAGACGAACCAGCCGTAGGCCGCCATGACGACATAGAAAACGTAGAGAGCGGACTCCATATAGAGTTTCGCTTCGATCAGCAGCCACACGTAAATCGCGCTGCTGAGTACCGCGAAAAACCAGCACAGGATGCGCTGCCGAATAGCCAATACCAGGTACGCGATTGCCGACAGTACGGCAATGATCTCCGGCAGCGACTGTGCACTGGCCTGCGCGACGATTTCCGCCAGCAAAGTCAATTGATCGGGTTGTTGAGGATCTTTATCGCAAAAACGGCTTTCGGCACAGTTGAAAAAGTCGTGCGAATCTCGTTGCTCAGCGCAGGCATAACGACGTCATAGTCGCCACGTAACTGCGTACTCATCCGATTGCACTCGACGTCGATTCCTTTATGCTGACTCAGGCGATCAATAACGTCCTTGATCGGCGGTATAAAGTCTTCGTCCAGCGGGTAGAGGCTGATATCGACAGCTACTTGCATGATCTAAAACCTTCTCTCAATGGTGATCCCTGCCTGGCGCGGATCGCCCAGGCGCGTATACAACATGTTTGCAAAATCGGGCGGCTCATTGCCGAAGTAAAAACCACGTACGGCATACTCCCTGTCAAACAGATTTCTGACCCAGAGTGCCGCCAGCCAGCGCTCACTTTCATAGCCCAGCCGCATATTGGCAAGCGCAAACGAACGTGACTTCTGGTCGTGACTCACGTCGAAGTAGAACGCGTCCTTTGCCGTTGCGTCGAAACGGACGAACATCCCACTCTCACTCTTGTAGGAAACCCCAGCCGCCAGCGTATAGCCCGGCGCATGGGCCTGACCGCGGCCGGCCAGCGCCGTCAGTTCCGGTATCGGGGGAACCTTCTCAAAGCTCGTATCGAGCAGGCCCAGATTCACATAGACTTCCCAGTCTCTGTGCGGCACCCAGTTCAGCTCCGCTTCGAAGCCCAGGGTCCTCGCCTCATCGATGTTGATCGTCGCGAAACCGAATGAGGTTGGATCACCCTGTACAATCTGGAACGATGTGCGAACCTGCTGATCCACACGTCGGTTGTGAAATACGGATGCATTCATTGACAAAGCGTCGTCGAAGAACAGCGTCTTGACACCGATCTCGACGGCCCAGAGGGCTTCATCTCCAAAAAACCGCTTGTCATCGGGAACAGTGCCGAGATTAAAGCCGCTCGCCTTGTAGCCTTTGGAAATGCTGGAGTAGGCGGTCAATTTATCGCTGAAGTCGTGGCTGATGCCGAGCTCTCCACCCCATAAGGTTTCCGACGGGTCGGCGAACAATGCCTCGCTGTCGCTGTATTCGGTCGTACGCTGCTCGATGCGCAGGCCAGCCGACAAACGCGTCGCGGCGTCGAGCGCTTTGTTGTACTGAGCGAACGCTGCAACATTCGTCGCTTCGTAGTCGCTGTCGAATCGGTAATCCAGCGTATCGGCGAAAAAGGAATCGTCGTATTCGCCCTGGTCGAGCGTCACCAGCGCATCGGTGAGCCGCAGTGCGTACAGACCGAACAGCCAGTCCTCCGTCGCGTAACGAACCTCCTGACTGATGCTGCGGCGCTCGCGCTCGCGAAGCGAGATGTAGTCGTAAATCACAGGAGCCCAGCTATCGTCATTGCCCCAGTCCGCGTCGAAGCTGTATTCGATATCTGAATTCGCGGCGGACGTGATCGACGTTAGCGAACCGTTACCGAAATCGTCCCAGTCGAGACGCAGCGACCCGCCGACACTTTCCTGAGCGTCTTTACCCGGCTTGTCGGACAGCATCGCATAGCTGTTATCCAGCGAGAAGCCGTCGTAGCCGTTGTCGATATCCGAGTACATCAAGGCGACGTTGGCACTGAATGCAGCACCGGTTTCGAAGCGCAGGCGCGCCCGGATGCTGGTCTCGTCACGGCCGTTGGTGTCTTCTCGGTTCAGATAGCTGTTATTGCGAAACCCGTTGCTCTGGTGCTGGTGCGCACTAAGCCGAAATGTCGCGGTTTCGCGTTCGTCGAGCGCACCGCCAACGGCAGCTCCCCAGAACAACGCATCGTCACCTCCAGCGCCGATTTGAAGCCGCCCATCGCTCTTGGCCGCAGGCTCGGTCGAGCGTATGTAAATCAGGCCACCCAGCGCATTCGCGCCGTAGCGACTGCCCTGGGAACCGCGTAACACTTCCACCGACTGCATATCGAACAGGGTCGCGACGCTGCCGATGCCGCTGAAATCGATGTCGTCAATGAGAAAACCAACCGATGGGTTAGGTGCCCCCTGGTACTGCTCGAGTTCACCGACGCCGCGTATCTGAAAATACCGTGCCCGGTGGCCGTCACCGGACCAGTTCAGATTAGGCACCTGGTTCACCAGCTCTTCAAAATGCTGGACTGCCGTTTCTTTGATGAGGTCCGCGCTCATGACGCTCACGCTGGACGGTATTTCGGTCAGCGGGCGCTCGCGGAAATCGGCTGTTACAACGATTTCGTCGATGACTTCTTCGGCGACGACAGGCAGTGAGATGGATAACAGTGTGGCGACGAGCCACGGTCTCGAATTAATGCGCATAATTCCCTTCCTACGCCGGCATTACCCGGTTCAGGTTCTAAGGGTTCCCTTTCCGTCCAGACCATCTGGAAGCGGAGCGGATCTCAGGCCGTGCAGGCCACCCCCGTGAGCGACGAATACTAGCAGAGTTCGCGGCGCTGTCGCAGGATTCTACGACAGACGTGCGATCAGGCTGGATGTGTCCCAGCGCTCGCCGCCGAGCGCCTGCACCTCGGCGTAGAAGCCATCGACCAGCCGCGTCAGATCGAGCGTTGCGCCGTTGCGCGCAGCCTCATCCAGCGTGATGGCCAGATCTTTGCGCATCCAGTCCACGGCGAAACCGAAATCGAATGTGTCCTCGACCATCGTCTGCCAGCGGTTCTCCATTTGCCAGGATTGTGCGGCTCCCTTGGAGATCGACTCTATGACGACGGCAGGGTCCAGCCCTGCTTTCTTCGCAAAATGCAGGCCTTCGGCGAGGCCCTGTACGATGCCCGCAATGCATATCTGATTGACCATTTTGGCGAGCTGGCCGGCACCAACGGGCCCAATATGCGTAATCGCCTTGGCGTAACAGTCCATGACCGGTCGCGCGTATTCGAAATCACGAGCTTCGCCACCAACCATGACCGTCAGCTGGCCGTTCTCGGCTCCGGCCTGTCCTCCGGACACAGGCGCGTCCAGAAAACCGACCGACCTGGAGCCGGCCGCCGCCGCAACATCCCTGGCCACTGTCGCCGAGGCGGTCGTATGATCGACAATGGTCGCCCCGCCCGACAACGCTGCAAGCACGCCGTCGTCACCGAGCAGGACGGCGCGCACGTCAGCGTCGTTACCGACACAGGAAAACGCTATCTCGGCACCTTTCGCAGCGGCCGCGGGCGTAGCGGCCGACTGACCGCCGTACTCCTCGCACCAGGCTTCCGCTTTCGCCGTGGTTCGGTTATACACCGTTACATCATGCCCCTGCCGTGCGAGATAACCCGCCATCGGGTAGCCCATTACCCCAAGTCCGATGAACGCTGTTCGCATCTACGCGGCCTTGTTCTTTTTGCGTGGATCGAGACCGAGAGAGCGGGCGATGATTTCTCGCATGATCTCTGAGCTGCCGGCATAGATTCGCGAAATGCGTGCATTCGTATACATGCGACTGACCGGGTACTCATCCATATAGCCGTTGCCCCCGTGCAGCTGTACGCATTGATCGGTGACCCGGGCTTCAAGTTCGCTACAGAAGAGTTTTGCCTTGGCGGCATCTTCAGCAGATAGCCTGCCCGCATTGTGCTCAAGTACGCAGCGATCGATAAAGGCCTGCGCAACGTCCATTTCCGTACGCATGTCGGCGAGTTTGAAGCGCGTATTCTGAAAATCGGCGATTGTCTGGCCAAATGCCTTACGTTGCTGCGTGTATTCCATCGTCGCATCGAACGCCGCCTCGGCGTTCGCCAGGTACTGACAGCCACCGAGAAGCCGTTCTTCTGCGAGGAAATGCATCAACTGATAAAAACCGCGATTGTGCTCGCCCAGCAAATTCTCCTTTGGCACCTTGACGTTGTTGAAGAACAGCTCGGCCGTATCCTGGCTCTTCATGCCCATCTTTTTCAGGTTCTTGCCGCGCTCAAAGCCCTCCATACCGCGCTCGACCACGAACAGGCTGAGTCCGTGGCGGCTGGTGTCAGTGCGCGCAACGACAACGATGAGGTCGGCGAGAATGCCGTTCGAGATAAAAGTCTTCGACCCGTTCAGCAGATAGTGATCGCCCTTATCCTCGGCCTTGGTACGAATACCCGAAACATCGCTACCCGCACCTGGCTCGGTGATGGCTACGGCAAGCACGTGCTCGCCGGATACGCACTTCGGCAGCCAGCGTTGCTTCTGTTCGTCAGTACCCAACTCACCGATGTAGGGCCCTACCAGTCGACTGTGCAACGTCATGAAGAAACCAGGATCACCGTGCTTTGCGATTTCCTCAATCAGAATCTGTTCGTAACGAAAATCGTGAACGCCGGCGCCGCCGTATTTTTCATCGGCCCACATTAACAGCAGGCCCTGCTCGCCGGCCTTCAGAAATGCCTCGCGATCGACTATGCCCTGCTCATGCCAACGATCAGCGTGGGGTTGCACTTCGTTCTGGTAAAAACTTCGGGCCGCATCACGAAACATCTCGTGGTCTTCGTCAAAAATATTTCGTTCCATTAAATAATCTCTTTTTGATAAGCTCTTTGTCGTTCTATTTGCCGCTAAAATTCGCTTCGCGCTTTTCGAAAAACGCATCGACGCCCTCTTTCGCATCTTCCGACGCCCGCAGTTTTTCCTGCTCTTCCGCCTCCATCGTGTAGCAGCTGTACCAGTCGTGGTCCTGTGCATGCCGCATCACTTTCTTTGTAGCCGCAAGTGACAGTGGTGCCCGCTTGCTAATTTCCTGCGCCCAGGTAATCGCAGCATCGCGTAGCTCTTCGGCAGCAACAACCTTATTGGCGATACCAAGTTCGAGACAGCGTTCAGCGCCGATGCGCTCGGACTCAATGCTGAGCTGATACGCCCGATGATAGCCGAGCTGCCGAACCAGCAGCCAGTTCGCGCCACCGTCGGGCAGCAGCGAGATTGTCGTAAACGGAGACAGCAGGAAAGAATCCGCCGACATCACCAACAGATCGCTGTGCATGGCGAAGGACAGGCCAATGCCGGCGGCAAAACCCGGCACGGCGGCAATCACCGGTTTCGGAATTTCAGCAATTGCCGTCAAAACCGGAGCGTATTCGAACAACAGCTTGCCCTGGGTCGTTCGATCACCGACGAAGCCCTGCTTCAAGTCCGCACCGGCGCTGAACGCACGCCCCTCGCCGGTGAAAACGATGGCACGGACTGAGTCATCTCGCTGCGCTTTCTCGAATGCCAGCAGCAGATCGGCGCACAGCTCGGTCGTAAAACCGTTCAGCGAGTCCGGTCGATTCATGGAAATAATCGCGACCGCTTCTTGCTGGTCGTAAATCACAGTTTCAGTCATTGTGTTGTTCCTGAAAGGTCTACATGTTGCGTCGGTATTCGCCGCCGACAGCGTACAACGCCGCCGAAATCTGGCTGAGCGAATTGGACTTCACGGTCTCCATGAGCTCCGCGAAGATATTGTGCCGCTGTCGTGCTTTCGCCTGAAGGCGACGTAGTGCTTCGGCGCTGTCCTCCTCGTGTGTTGCCTGGAAACCGCGCAGATGCCGGATCTGATCCTGTTTTTCATCGTCTGTGGAGCGTATCAGCTCCAGTTCATGCACCTCGTCCTCCTGTCCCTCCTTGGGCAGAAAGGTATTCACGCCGATGAGCGGCAACGAACCATCGTGCTTGCGTCCCTCGTAGTAGAGGCTCTCGTCCTGGATTTTGCTGCGTTGATACATTGTATCCATCGCTCCAAGCACGCCACCACGTTCCGAAATCCGCTCGAACTCCTGATAGACAGCCTCTTCAACGAGATCCGTAAGTTCGCTGATGACGAACGAGCCCTGCCACGGATTTTCACAGAAATTCAAACCCAGTTCCCGGGAAATAACGAGCTGAATCGCCACTGCGCGACGTACCGACTGTTCAGTCGGTGTAGTCACTGCTTCGTCGAACGCGTTGGTGTGCAGGCTGTTGCAGTTATCAAACAGGGCATACAGCGCCTGCAGTGTCGTACGGATATCGTTAAAACTAATTTCCTGTGCATGCAGACTGCGGCCGGATGTTTGCACATGGTACTTCAGCATTTGCGAGCGGGCGCTTGCCCCGTATCGCTCACGCATCGCGCGCGCCCAGATTCGACGAGCCACCCTGCCGATTACGCTGTACTCAGGGTCCATGCCGTTCGAAAAGAAGAAACTCAAGTTGGGCGCGAAGTCGTCAATATCCATGCCGCGGGCGAGGTAGTACTCAACGATCGTAAAACCGTTTGAGAGCGTGAATGCCAGCTGGCTGATCGGGTTGGCGCCGGCTTCGGCGATATGGTAGCCGCTGATCGAAATCGAGTAGTAGTTACGGACCTGATTGTCGATGAAAAACTGCTGCACATCACCCATCATCTTCATCGCAAACTCTGTCGAAAAAATACAGGTATTTTGCGCCTGGTCTTCCTTCAGAATGTCAGCTTGTACAGTACCGCGAACGACCGCAAGCGTGTCTTGTCGAATACGCGCATACGTTTTCGCATCGACGACTTTGTCGCCGGAGATACCGAGCAGGCCCAGCCCAAGCCCATCGTTGCCCGCAGGAAGTTCGCCCTCGTAAGCCGGTCGTTCCCGGGTTTCGAACCAGGCATCGATCTTCTTCTTTGTTCGCTCCCATTCACCATTTTCGCGCAGGTGCTTTTCGATCTGCTGATCGATCGCTGTGTTCATGAAGAACGCAAGAATCATCGGTGCCGGACCGTTGATTGTCATAGAAACCGACGTCGTCGGCGCACACAAATCGAAGCCGGAATACAGCTTCTTCATATCATCGACAGTAGCAATCGAAACACCCGAATTACCGACCTTGCCGTAAATATCCGGGCGTTCGTGCGGATCTTCGCCGTAAAGAGTGACGGAATCGAATGCGGTCGACAGCCGCGCTGTCGACTGCCCCAGCGACAGATAGTGGAAACGGCGATTGGTACGTTCCGGCGTCCCTTCGCCGGCAAACATGCGCGTTGGGTCCTCGCCGAGCCGACGGTAGGGGTATACGCCGCCGGTGTACGGATAAGCACCCGGGAGATTCTCCCTGGAGAGAAACGCCAGCAGCTCTCCCCAGTCCGAGTACTCTGGTGCGGCGATTTTCGGAATGAGTTGGTGACTCAGGCTCTGCAGATAGTTGCTACCCGTTATTTCGCGCCCCCGTACCGTATAGCTGTAGTGCTCTGACTTCACGCCAGCCTTGCGCTCCGGCCATTCCTGCAGCAGGCGTATCGAGTCCGCGCTGAGCTCTGCTACGGCTTCCTGGTAGCGCTGCCGCAGCACGCTGAGCGTACGATCCCCGTCGGCGATGAGATCAGCGCTCGCATACTGCTCAAGCGGGCCCGGCAGTTTCGAATCCTCGAGCAACTGCAAAGACTCATAGACGTGCTGTGCACGGCTGGCAACGGCCACCTGCGTATCAACCTGCTTGTTGGCCGCCCGACCCTGTTCTGCAATTTCCGCCAGATAGCGAATACGCGCGCCGGGAATTGCCGCTGTCGATCGCGGTTCCTTGTTCGATGTATCGATTTTCGGTGTCCAGGCACCTGCTTCCAGGCCGGCTTTTGCGACGACGCGACGGCACAGTTCCGCGAACATCCAGCTAACGCCAGGATCGTTGAACTGGCTCGCTATGGTCGGGTATACCGGGATCTCCTCATCGGCCACCGCGAACGCGACATGGTTGCGCTTCCATTGCTTGCGGATATCGCGCAAAGCGTCCTCGGCACCGCGTTTATCGTACTTGTTGAGGACGATGAGGTCGGCAAAATCGAGCATATCGATTTTCTCCAGCTGACTCGCTGCACCGTATTCACTGGTCATCACATAGACGGAGAAATCGACCATATCGACGATTTCACTATCGCTCTGTCCGATACCGGCCGTCTCGACGATAACCAGGTCGAAGCCCAGCGACTTCAGGAACAGGATGTGATCGCTCAACATTTCACTGGTCGCAAGATGCTGACGACGCGTTGCGATGGAGCGCATATAAACTCGCTCCGAGCGCAGCGAATTCATGCGTATGCGATCCCCCAGCAATGCGCCGCCGGTGCGGCGGCGTGTCGGATCAACCGCCAGCACCGCAACTCGCTTGTCTGTGAAGCACGCCAGCAATCGATTCAGGATTTCATCAGTAACGCTGCTTTTTCCTGCGCCACCGGTGCCCGTAATGCCGATAACAGGAACCTGCCCGGCCTGTATTTGCCATTCCTTGCGCAAGGCCGAAAGTTCGGCAGCGCTAAACTCCCCCTCTTCCAGGGCTGATATGGTCGCGGCGATATTCGTCGTGTCGTCGCGATCGACGGATGACGGTGTAGTGGCGGCACGCCTTCCATCAACGGTGCGTTTGACGAGGTCTTCGATCATCGCCTCCAGTCCGAGCTGCATACCGTCGTGAGGGTGGTAGATGCGCTCAACCCCGTATTCCATCAACGATGCAATCTCGTCAGGAGTGATCGTGCCGCCGCCGCCGCCGAACACCTTGATATGACCCGCACCCGACTCCCGCAGGCGGTCGATCATGTAGCGGAAGAACTCATTGTGGCCGCCCTGATACGAACTGATTGCGATGCCGTCCGCGTCCTCCTGAATGGCTGCGCGCACGATGTCGTCGACACTGCGATTGTGGCCGAGATGAATAACCTCGGCACCACGAGCCTGGATCAGGCGGCGCATAATGTTGATCGCCGCATCGTGGCCGTCGAACAACGCCGCTGCGGTAACGAAGCGCAATGGCGCTTCGCGGCTCTTGCCTGAGACGCCTGGCAAATCGCTGGCTGCCGTATTCATAGCCGAAATTCCTTAGAAATCAGTAAGTTTGCGGGTTGCAATTATTTTAATCCAGATTAAAATAAAGCAGATCGACGCAGAACTCAAGTACCCGTGTCACAGCGGGCCCGAAGGGAGCAGCAAGGCCATGGCAAGCGACGCCGAAGAAACCCGATTTCAGCTGCAGAAAGGCCGCATGCTCAGGGCCGCAGCGCAGTGCTTCAATCAGAAGGGATACAGCGGTACCTCGTTGCGCGATGTCGCCGATGTCCTCGGTCTGACGGATGCCGCGCTTTACTACTACGTCCGCAATAAAGAAGAACTCGTCTACCTCTGCTACGTTCGCGCGGCCGATCTGGGCAGAGATGCCATGCTGAGGGCGCAGGCCGACGGCAGCGACGGCTTCGACGTAGTGTTGAGATATCTTCGCTACCACATCGAGATGATAGTCGGCGAACGTGGCCCGATTGCGATCATGAGCGAGATTCCATCGCTAAAACCGGATCATCGCGATGAGGTACTGGCACTGTCCAGAACACACAGCAAGAACTTCGAGGCCGTACTTGAGACCGGCATCGAGGACGGCAGCATCGTGCCCTGCGATGTCCGCATGACCGGCAACGCGATCATGGGATCGATCAACTGGATTCCGAAGTGGTATCACGGCGACCCGGAAATGGCGCAGAAACTGGTCGATAGTTTCCCCCGAATTCTCACCCGGGGACTGAGTGCCGGCGACTCACTCGCCGAATTTTAGTCGATTCTCCACCCTGTCTTCGAGATCGCGCAGATCAACCCGATCGACATCGACGGTCAGGTCCCGAAAATCTCCGCTGTCTTTTAGCAGGTGCAGTCGTTTCTCGAGTCTTTCACGCAGCGACTTATAGTAGTCAGCGCCTGACCTCGTCCCTCCCCGCCCGTCGATGACGGAGATAGGACTGGCTCCACCGGTTAAACGGGAACCGGTTTTTCTGTCAAGCTCCTGAATGTCACGCTTGATAGAAGACAGCAACACAACCATGTCGCAGTATTCAAAGCGCAACTGGTTGTATAGCAGATCGGAACGGTAGACCTGCTCACTCGTCAGATTGTGCGTCAACTGATCGCGGACGGCGACAAACTCCTGCGTGCCCCGTTCTGCGGCCAGCTGGTACCAGGCCGATGCAGCGACGTAGTCCTCCTCAACACCGGTACCCGTGTGATACATATAACCGACCATGTATTGCGCGTACTTGTCGCCCAGGGGAGCCAGCTCGTTTCGATATATGAAAAAGGCACGCTCGAAACGGCCGGCATCGAACAGTGCTTCTACTTTGCGCTGTATCGCCATAGTTCGGCTGTCCGGTAGATCGTCCGACAACTCGGAGGACCGCTGCGCCAGCGCAAAATCGGATACCAGCAACATAACCGTAACGCATGCCAGGCACAGAGCTGTTTGAGTCGGGGTACTCTTAATGACGACTATTTCCTATGAGTGTTCCTGCCTATTTGGAGCCTCGGACCCGGCATTAAGTTCCGGTACTCCTCTCAATCTTTGAACTGCGGTTGCCGCCGGCCCAGATTCGCCTCGACCGCCTCTATCTGATTTTCCCCGCCGATTATGTCGCGTTGCAAACGTGCCTCCAGCGCCAGAGATTCCTTCTCGGAGAGTTGCCAAGCCTGATTCACCAGCGACTTGATGCCGCGAACGGCCTGCGGTGATCGCGCCGCGCATTCTGCGGCCAGAGTACGGCTCATATGCAACGGGTCCTTCGCAATCGACGTTATCAGGCCAAGCCGCTGGGCTTCTTCGCTACCGAATACACGTGCCGACCACGACAGTTCCTTGACACGATCGGGCGCCACCAGGTGCCGCAGGGTCGTGCTGAGACCCATGTCGGGAATGATCCCCCACTTCGCCTCCATAATGGAAAACTCCGCGCCGACTGCCGCGTAACGAATATCGGCTCCCAGCGCTACCTGCAGCCCGCCACCAAACGCAACACCTTCAATCGCGCAGATCACCGGCACCGGCAATTCGCGCCAGGCGTAGGCGGCACGCTGAAAAAGGTTGGCTGCAGATGGTTCGAGTGCCGTCACCAGCACCGCATCGAAATCCAGTTCGGAGTTGGCGAGAACGCTCAGGTCGATTCCGGCACAAAAATTGCCGCCGGCACCGCTAAGAACAACCGCCCGTAGCGAACGATCCGCAGCGATTCGATCCGCCGCAGCGCCGAGCGCCTCGAACATCCGGATATCCAGTGCATTGAGTTTATCGGCACGATTCAAAGTCACTTCGGCAACGTGGGAATCGATGGAAATGGCGACTCGTTCGTTCAAAGCGGGTTCCTCTCCGTGACTCAGGTCGCCAGCGCGCACTTGCCGTTGCGCAACACAATCACATCGCGATCTCTAACGGTGCAGCGAAAAGACACGATATTACCGTCCTGCCACATATCCGTCGTGATGGTATCGCCGGGCAAAACCGGCGATGTAAACCGCGCGTCGAGGCTTTCGATCAGCGTGTAATCGTAGTCGCAGATGGTTTTCAGAATGGCTCGACAAGCGATGCCGTAGCTGCACATGCCATGCAAAATCGGGACATCGAATCCGGCGCTGGCCGCTTCGGCCGGATCTGCGTGCAGCGGGTTGCGATCGCCCGTCAGGCGAAACAACAGCGCCTGATCCTCGCGCGTTTCGATATCGCAGCTCAGATCCGGGTCCCGTCTCGGCGCCCGGTGCGGCTGTGGCCCTTTGCCGGTCGGGCCGCCAAAGCCACCGTCACCACGCGCCATGACCGTGCATCCCAGGGTAAACAGCACGGTATCATCGCTGGCCAGCCGTCCCTCCGCCTCAAACAGGAACAACGCACCCTTGCGCGGTCCCCAGTCGAACACATCGGAAACGCGTTTATTGATCAGAAGATCGGCGCGGGCAGGCAACGGGCGGTAGAGCTGCATGCGCTGCTCGGAATGCAGAACCTGGCTGAAATCCCAGCCCAGCCCCGGTGGAAACATATCGGGAACCAGTACCGTCGCCAGTGTTGGCACCGTCTTGAACGCCGGGCCCTGTTCGAAAACGTACGGCAGCTCCTGTTGATCGAGAGGATTGCGACCCATCCCGATGCTTAAGGCATAGAGAATAGCTTCGGAGTCATCGTAACTGAGCGGCAGGTCGACGACCTCGGTCGCCATGAGCTGATCGTAATCTAGCGGCATAGTGCATCCATTTATCGAATGCCGTGATTGTACATGGACTTACATCCGAAATATGCCGTATGGCGCCTCTTCGCCCGGGGATTGCCCTGCTGCCGCTGATAGTCCGTGGGCAAGTACACGCCGGGTATCCACCGGGTCTATGACACCGTCGTCCCAAAGCCGTGCGCTCGCGTAATACGGGCTACCCTGATTCTCGTATTGCTGCCGTATCCGGTCTTCGTAGTCCGCCTTTTCCTTCTCCGGCCAGTCCTCTCCGCGTGCTTTGAGACCATCGGCCTTGACCGACGACAAAACCAGTGCAGCCTGCTCCCCGCCCATGACGGAGATGCGGGCGTTCGTCCACATCCACATCAGGTTAGGGCTATACGCCCGCCCGCACATCGCGTAATTGCCGGCACCGAAGGAACCGCCGATAACGACAGTAAACTTCGGCACGCTCGCCGTCGCGACCGCGTTCACCATCTTCGCACCGTCCTTCGCGATTCCCGCATGCTCGACACGCTTGCCAACCATAAACCCGGTGATGTTCTGCAGGAAAACCAACGGAATCCGGCGACGGTTGCACAGCTGCACGAAGTGCGCACCTTTTTGCGCCGACTCCGGAAACAGGATGCCGTTATTGGCGACAATACCGACCGGGTAACCGTCGATATGAGCGAATCCGCATACCAGCGTCGCGCCGTACAGTTTCTTGAACTCCTGAAACTCCGACGCGTCGACAATGCGGGCGATGACCTCGCGCACGTCATAGGGGAATCGGTACTCACGCGAGACGATACCGTAAATGTCGTCCGCCGGGTAAGCCGGCTCCCGTGACGCTCGCCTTGCCGCCCTGGAACCCCGAGTCTGGTTGAGGTTGTCGACGATATCTCTCGCGATACTCAGCGCGTGAGCGTCATCGTCGGCGAGGTGGTCGGTGACGCCCGAGATGCGTGAGTGCACACTCCCGCCACCCAGGGTCTCGGCATCGACTTCCTCTCCCGTCGCCGCCTTAACCAGTGGCGGGCCACCCAGAAATATCGTGCCCTGGTTGCGCACGATGATCGACTCATCGCACATCGCCGGCACGTAAGCGCCGCCAGCCGTACAGGAACCCATGACAACTGCAATCTGTGGAATTCCGGCGGCCGACAATTGTGCCTGATTAAAGAAAATTCGCCCGAAGTGATCGCGATCCGGGAATACTTCGTCCTGCCGCGGCAAAAACGCGCCGCCGGAATCGACGAGGTAAATGCAGGGCAGGCGGTTGTCCGCGGCAACCTCCTGTGCACGAAGATGTTTTTTTACAGTCAGCGGATAATAGGT
This sequence comes from Woeseiaceae bacterium, assembly GCA_021773035.1. GTDB lineage: Bacteria > Pseudomonadota > Gammaproteobacteria > Steroidobacterales > Woeseiaceae > UBA1847. The sequence continues at coordinate 191,360 of JAJFKU010000052.1, read as the reverse complement.
CCCGCCCTTCACGGTCGCATCGTTAGCGACGATCATGCACTCGATACCGTGAATTCGACCAATACCGGTGACAATGCCCGCACTCGGAACATCGTCGCTGTACACTCGCCACGCCGCCTGCCGGCCAATCTCAAGAAAATCAGCACCTTCGTCGAGCAAGGTTTCAATGCGCTCGCGCGCCAGCAGCTTGCCACGCGAGAGATGCTTATCCCGTGAGCGCTCAGGACCTCCCTGCATCACATAGTCGTTAACTTCCGTCAGCTCTTCGACCAACGCCTTGTGCGCGGTCGTATTTTTTTCGAAGTCGTCCGACGAACGATCTATCCTGGTCGTAATTCTGGGCACATCAGTCCTATTTGGTGGCGTTGAACAACTCGCGACCGATCAGCATGCGGCGAATTTCGCTGGTGCCGGCGCCAATCTCATAAAGCTTGGCATCGCGCCACAATCGGCCCGCGGGGAATTCGTTGATATAGCCGTTGCCGCCCAAGGTCTGAATCGCCTCACCAGCCATCCACGTTGCCTTTTCCGCAGCGACCAGAATACATCCTGCAGCGTCGAAGCGGGTAGTCTGCGAGCGATCACAGGCTCTTGCAACCGAATAAACGTAGGCGCGACATGAGTTGAGTGCGGTGTACATATCTGCAATCTTGCCCTGCATGAGCTGGAACTCGCCAATCGGCTGTCCAAACTGCTTGCGATCATGGACATAGGGCATAACCAGGTCCATACAGGCCGCCATAATACCCAGGGAACCGCCAGCCAGCACGACCCGTTCGTAGTCGAGTCCACTCATCAGGATTGCAGCGCCCTTGCCTTCCTCCGCCAGCAGGTTGTCGCGAGGAACGCGGCAGTCCTGCAGCAGAACTTCGCTGGTATCCGAGCCGCGCATACCGAGTTTGTCCAGTTTCTGCGGTGTCGACAACCCTGGCGTACCGCGTTCGATGAGGAAAGCGCTGACACCGCCCGAAGCCGCTTCCGGGTCAGTCTTCGCGTAAAGGATCATGACGTCTGCACCGGGCGCGTTGGTGATCCACATTTTGGAACCGTTCAACACATAGTCGTCACCATCGAGTACCGCCGTCGTACGCATCCCCATCACGTCGGAGCCGGCGCCGGGCTCGCTCATAGCGAGCGCACCGAGAAACTCACCGGATACCAGCTTCGGCAGATACTGTTGCTTTTGCCGTTCATCGCCCCAGCGGTGTAACTGGTTCACGCAAAGATTGGAGTGCGCGCCATACGACAGGCCAACGGATGCGGATGCCCGGCTGATCTCCTCCATCGCGAGAACGTGCGCCAGATAGCCGAGTTCCGAACCACCGTATTGCTCTTCGACGGTGATACCCAACAAACCCAGATCGCCGAGCTGCGGCCACAGGTCCACTGGAAACTCATTGTTTTCGTCGATAGCGGCCGCACGCGGTGCGATATGATCTGTGGCGAAGCCGCGAACTGTGTCTCGCAACAAGTCAAGGTCATCGCCGTGACCAAAGTCGAACTCAAACATCTGCAGTTGTACCCGCTGAAAGAACAATGACAATTATCCCTTCAACGCCTGCTGCACCTATATACCGGCGCAGTGGTAGCTTGCACTAACGGCTATTTGACAAAGTATCGATAAAACTCGAAAACAGCTCGTATTGCGACGTTATTTCGAGTTTTCCGAACAAGTTGCGCTTGTGAACCATAACGGTTCCCGGAGCGATACCAAGTTCCCTCGCAATCGACTTGGAAGAGTGACCGCGTAGTAACAGTTGAGTGATTTCCCGCTCACGCTGCGTCAGAATTCCTTCGCCGAAGTTCTCGAAGCAGGCGGTCAGGTGCCGGTGCATAGTCCGGTCGTCGTTCGCCAGCGACGCTATGCTCTTGCGGCCATCCCATATTCTCTGCATCGCGGATCTGACGATCGGCTCGATGCGGCGCAGGCGATTGAGTTCGATACGCGTAAAGCGCTTCTCTGTTCGGCCGCAGACGATGACCAGGGCACTGTTCGCAGAGGCAGCGAGCAGGAAATCCATTTCATCGACGAGATGCGTCCGCTCAACATATTGGCGATAGTACTCACTGGAATGAAAACGGTCCGGCTGGGTATCCCGAAAACGGCACATCGTCGGTTTCTTGGGCCGCAGAGCCAGCTGATACAGCGGGTCCAGCAAATAGGGGCCTGCCAGATATCGATCCAGGTAATGCCTGGCACGGCGGGGAGCCAGGGAATGGTGCAGAACCTCCGGCGACGCGTCTTTGTGAAAGGCGAGCAGGCTGGTACCGTTATTCGATACGGTCGCACAGATAAACGAAATCAGACGTTCGGCAACACTCTCTGCATCGACCGCAGCAACCAGCGCCGCAACTTCCGCATGCCACGCGGGATTGTCGAATACCGATTGCATGCCGTATCAGGGTTGATACAGCGCCGCTGTCGCGCCGCCGGGATCTTCGATGACACAAAAACGGCCACCGGCCAGACCTCGGGGTTCAATAATCAGCTTACCGCCATTGGCAGCACAAGCCGCCGTGCTCGCGTCGACGTCGGCAACCACGATGTAGACCAGCCAACCGCCCGGCAGGTCCGCGTTGTTGCCGCGCGCGTGACAGATGCCGGAAACTGCCTCGCCATCATCCGGCGACATCATCGTGTAGTCCGAATAGTCCCCCATGCTCGTGTCCTCAACCTTCCAGCCGACGACTTTCGCGTAAAAATCACGCAAACCCGGTGCATCATCGACCGTCATGTCGATCCAACCTATTTTTCCGATGTTGTCTGACATCGTGGTATCTCCCTAGAATGAGGTCAGGAACGATGCAGCATTGCCGCCGATCGGTCCGGCACCGGACTGCGCAACACGCAGGTACTCTTTGCCTTTGGGGTAATTCTCGGGCTGCGGATTGTAGATTCTCGAAACACGGTTCCGGTGATACAGGCTAACCTGTGCCTTGAGCGGTATGACAAAAGCAGGCTCGTTACGGCTGAGTTCGGCATGCAGTGCCGGTAATCGAAAAAACGGTAAATTCATGTCGGCATGATGGGCGTTGTGATAGCCGAAATTCAGCGTCAACCAGTTCAACTTCGGAAATCGCAGCGACAGCGTATTGCTGAAGGTATGTTCCTGCTCCCACTCACGATCGCCTTTATGCGGAGCCCGCGAAGTCTCGAAGAGCGTTGTGCTGTAGGGATAATCGTGCTGAACGCTGTCCATGAATCGCAGAATATGCATCATGAGCAGATAAGCCAGCGCGTAGAGTAAGGCGACTTTGGGCGCGAAAACGAGCGCCGCGATAAACAGCCCACTGCGAATCAGGATAACGGCTACATTCCGCAGCCGCTGGTTACGGCGCTCGGGAATAATGAACGATGTGAAGACCATGACGAAATGCATGAGCAAGTCGTGGGCCGGGATGTAGAGCCATTCGAGAACGCGTATGAGCCTTGTCAGCAGCGGATGACGTGCAAAAAAATCGTCGTACGCGAACCAGACGACATCGTCGTTGTCGACGTGGTGCCGGAAATGCTTGTAGCGCATGTCTTCGTAAGTGCCATACGCCGCGCCGCAGAGCCAGCTCATGACGCGACCGAGCCTCGCGTTGCCACGGATGCTCTGAAAAACCAGGTTGTGTGCACACTCGTGAATCATGTACGCCGAGATCGTCATTGCGTGTGCAAGTAGCAGAGTTGCTGCGGCATTGACCAGCCAGTAGCCGTGGAAAAGCCCGGCAATACCTGCCGCATAGCCACCGACCGCGTACGTCACGGCCGCACCGTAGTACAACCAGCCCGCCCGATCTTTGAGAATTCCGGAGTGTGCGCTCATGGTGCCATCCAAATTCAGTGCTGCATAGTTGTACACATACCGCAAAGCTATTGCTAGCATACACGCAGGCATTTCAGAGACGCGGAGCAACATCGCATGAAGCTAGTTACCGCCATTGTTAAACCTTTTCGTCTGGACGACGTCCGAAACGCCCTGAGCGAAGTGGGGATACAGGGCATGACCGTCAGCGAGGTAAAAGGCTTCGGACGCCAGCGCGGCCACACGGAACTCTACCGGGGCGCAGAGTATGTTGTTGATTTCCTTCCGAAAGCCAAGATAGAGGTCGCGGTTTCAGACGATTTGGTCGAACGTGTCGTCGAAACCATCGTTGACGCCGCCAAGACCGGCAAGGTTGGCGACGGCAAGATATTTGTGACGACGATCGATCAGGTATGGCGCATCCGCACGGGCGAAACCGGCGATAGCGCACTCTAAAACGGTGTTCCCGGGCTATAGCTCGCGCCAGCCAAAACCGGCGCCACGCCGATAATAGACCGCTAACGCGCGCCCGTAGATTTCATCTTCTGCAACGGCTCCGAAAATCCGCCCGTCAGTCGAGTTGCCGCGATGGTCGCCAACCGCCAGAACCATGCCAGGCGCCACGGTGCCCTGTAGTGGCGGACCGCCGCCATCCGCCAGATTAAGCTGCACGGCCTTGCCGCCGATCAGTTCGACCGCACCCTCCGCCGTCGTCGCAAGCCACTGCCCGTTGATGGCGAGATGGCCATCGCGAATAAGGACGTGATCGCCGCCGACCGCGACAATTCGTTTGATCAGGCGCTTACCGTCCCGTGGCGAATCGAAAATAACGACGTCACCGCGACTGACTTCGTCGCCGTCAAACAGGTCGATGTTCGTAAACGGGATACGCAAACCGTAGGCGCGCTTATCCACGACTACACGGTCACCGGCAAGCAGCGTGTATTCCATCGACCCGGAAGGCACGTGATAGTGATCGGCAAGCGTTGATCGGGCAGCGAAGATGCCCACAACGAGTAAGCCAAGAACCAGGGTCTCGCGGATGATTCGTTGTCTGCGTGTCATGACATTGATCACAGTCTGTCCTCCTAAACGGTCGTAGTGAAATAGACCAGCAGAAGCTCAATAAGTGCCCTGCCCAAAATGAACCAGAGTGCGAATGCTGCCACACAATAAAGACGGAAGCGCAGCATTACGACGTTTCGTGTGCAGTGGACAATACTGTGCAGCATGCGGAATGCCACGAATATCCAGGCTGCGATGAGGTAAGCCGGATCAACGTTCCCGGTAACGAACAGATAGAGACACAGAGCGTAGAACAGAATCGGCAGCTCAAATAGATTTTTGAGATTATTCGCCGAGTAGTTCACCGCTTCCGGCAGGTGTTCGACAATCTTGTCTGGCGTCGTATAAGTCTGCACACGCACTCCCGCGCGCCGCATGGCCGTAATTCGTTTCGCGTACATGTAAAACCAGACCGCGGCAGTCAGCAGCATCATCGCAAGCATCGGTATAAAAATAAGATCATCGTTCATTGCTGCTCCTTTCTCGTATCCCGCAACAGCGCAAAGCCGACTTGCCAGCGCCGTAATTTTTGAGAAAACGACATCGCGGCATGGGCAGGGCTGGTCGATGGCAATCCGAGCCGGCGAATCGTCGACCCCACATTTGCCGGAACAAACTGCCGAAACAGTTGTTCGGCCTTCTTTCCATTGAACACGATAAGCTCGAGCAGGGAAAACTCATTGAAAAAGGCAGCGAAATCATTCGCACTGGCCGTCGCCAGTTGAATGTCGGCATCCAGGCTTCCCGGCCTTACCGAGGCCTGCAATACGTCCCACACGGCGACTTTGTGCTCACAGAGGGCCTGGCACCTCACTGCGTACTCACCGCTGATTCCGAAAATCTCGTTCATTATCGGCCAAAAGGCGTTACGCGGATGAGCGTAGTATTCGTTTTCCAGCAGAGACTTCTGCCCGGGCAGGCTGCCGAGCACCAGTACTCGGGCGTCGCAGCGCGCGATAGCGGGAAAACCCTCAGACGTTTCCATTCAGATAGGCCTTGCGACGTGCCTCGGGAAACTTCTCAATGGCATAGCGCAGCATTGTTCGTGGCATCTTCTTGTAGTGTTTTTGCAAGTACGCCTCCTCGACGGCGGAATCGCGGTTGCCTATCTCTCTGAGCATCCAGCCAACGACTTTGTGAATCAGGTCGTGTTCATCGTCACGTAGTTTACGCGCGATTTTCAGGGCATCGACAAAATCCAACTTCCGAATGTAGTGGTAAGTCGCCATCATCGCGATGCGACGATCCCACAGCATTGCGGAATCCGCCAGATTATAGAGCAGCTTTCGAGAACGCTTGTCGAGGTAAGGCCCAACGATCAGATGCGCCGAAGCGTCGACGATGTCCCAGTTATTGACGTATTCCCGGTGTTCTATGTAGGCGTTGAAGACACGCTCCCTGTCGTCTTCGGAACCACGCTTGTATTGATCGACAAGCAGCAGAACCGCAAACAATCGTTCTTCATGCCAGCTGGACTTCAGCAGGGAAAGCACGGCGCGCAGCGGCGCATCGCGAGATTTTTTCACCTGCGCGCGAATCACCGGTACGCGAACACCGACGAAACGATCACCTTCGCCGTACTCACCTTTACCGGACTTAAAAAAACCCGCCGAGTGTTCTGCGATCTTCTTATCGCCAAGAGCATGCAAAGCTTCGCGCATGGCTTTTGCAGTCACCTGCGGCAACTCAGACTTCCTGGTACGGCATCGACTGCATGATCTCAAGTTGCCGCGACTCGGAAATTCCGCGTCCCAGCCAGTTCGCATGCGGTCGATAGGCCTCCCGTGGCGTTAGCGCCGGAACGCCTTCGATCCGAATGTCGTTACGCAAAAAATAGGCGTTGGTGCCGGTCAGATCGCAACCGATCAGGTAATAACCTTTACTTTTCCCCAACGATTCCAGCGCCGTCAACGATGCACCATGAAAAAAACCGCCGGGGTGTTTCGCGTAGCGTTCGAACTCGTCGTCATATGGCACGGTCCAGGACAGATCGGGCCCGATGCCGGCGTTGTATTCGATACAGACCACTCGCGGCGCAATACAGGTAAGTTCCTGCCAGAACCAATAGTCGTTGCCGTCGACATCGAGGGAGAGGAAGTCGATATCGCGTGGAACGCCGTTACCGGTTATCAGATCCTCGAGATTGTCGCGAGTAATAAACGTCTGCACAGCCTTGACGCGCTCGATGCCGAGTTTTTTTGCCGTGTAGTTAAAAAAGCTGACGTTTTCCTCACTACCGTCCATCAACAGGCCGTTGAAGTTCTCGTGAATCATGAGTCGCAGCGCATTGCACTGTACCGCGCCGAAACCGAACTCGACGAACCAGCGCGATTCATAGCCGATTTCGTCGAAGAGGTAGCGGATGACTCCGTCCTCACCGTTCTGCGACAACCAACTGTATTCATAGCGGTCAAGGCCGGGCACGCCGTCCTGCGACGACGGCGGCCAGTCGCGGCGATCTGCCCTGCTCCACTTAGCACGAACCTTGCTGGCACGAATCGGAAACGGGATCAGATTACGCTTGAGCCACTTCCTGGCGCGACGAAGGCGGTATTTTTTTATGGGTATATCGGTCATGGCTATGTCAATAACCCTTTTTCGGGTCGACGACGTTCAGCAGGTGGTCGCCGGCGATGTAGCGCCGCAGGTTTTCGACCAGCAAAGCACGGTGCCTTTCGAACTCACCGCCGACACCAGCGACATGCGGGGTTATCACAACATTCTTTTGCTGCCACAAGGGGTGTTCTGCCGGCAGCGGTTCCGGATCGGTAACGTCCAGGCCGGCACCGGACAAGTGGCCGGATTCCAGAGCCGCAAGTAGCGCATCGGTCACTACGGTTTGTCCGCGGCCGACATTGATGAATATCGCTCCACGGCGGGTCGAGGCAAAAAACTCTTTGTCCAGAAGGCCTTTCGTATCGTTCGTTAACGGTAACGCATTGACAATGACATCGGCTTCGCCGGCGAGATCGTCCAACTCGTGAGACAACCCGACGTAGTCGACGAAATCAGGGCCGCTTCTCGAGCTGTTGCGGGTACCAATAACACGCATATCCAGGGCGGCACCCAACCTCGCAACTTCCGTGCCGATTCCGCCAAGGCCGGCCACCAAAAGCGTTTTACCGGCGATCGGCGTCATGCCGGCCGTCGCCTCATCACCGCCCTCCCAGTCACCGCCGTCCATGCGACGAATGAACTGCGGCAGGTTTCGCGCTAACGAAAACATCATCCCGATAGCGTGTTCGGCAATAACAGGCGACGACATCTTTTGCATATTCGTCATCATGAGCCTGCCACTCGCAACCTCGGGAACGGCCAGGCACCGCTCCGCCCCCGCCCAGTAAATCTGTACCCATGCGAGCCGTTTCGCGAGCGCGAAAAGTTCGGCATCGCAAAACCCGACAATTGCGTCGGCATCACCGGCGTGCTGCATGGCCTCGGCCAGGGTCGCGACAACAACGACCTCCACACCCGCCGAGTCATCAACGATGCCATCGAGCTCAATGCCGATATCCCGGATCAGGATTTTGCGCGCCCCCCGCCAGCCGGGAATATCGCGAACCGCGATGCTGCCCTCGGAGATGCCGGCCTGTTGCACGAGCCGCTCGATTGTTACATCCGCCGCGGCAAGCAACGGCGCGGCGGCCAGAGCTGCCAGCGCAATCGTTCTCAGGTGTATTTTTCGCATCGCGGCAGTTTACGCGGTCAAACGCCTCTGCAACAACGCTAACGGCGGTTTTGTTTCTCGGACAATGCGGCGATGCGGTTTCGATGATCGCGATAATAGCCGTCACGATCCGCATAGAAGGCGAGCGCGAAGCCCTCGGGCGCGCCGGTCTGCGGGTCATGAGACGCCCCCCAGGCCGCGATTTCCAATAGTATGGGTGTCAGGCTCAGACCTTTGTCCGTTGCGGCGTAAATCTTCTGACGGGCGTCCGACGGGTCTTTCAGACAAGCGACAATGCCGTGCTCTTCCAGGCGCCGTAGCCGGTCAGACAGTATGTTTGAGGCGATTTTCTCGTCGGCGGTGAGAAACTCCGCGAACCGCGTCTTGCCCTGCAAAATCAGGTCCCGCAGTAGCAGCAATGTCCAGCGATCCCCAAATAAATCAAGGCCATAGCTAATAGGACAGCTGGATTTGTCTCCTCGGGCGGATCTGCTCATCGTGCACCAAGCGTTGCTTGCGATCAGTGAATTGTTATGATGTTACTTTCAAATTGCAAGCTATCATTGCCGTGTGGAGCGGATCCGGCGATGCGACAACCACGAGTGAACAACTACGCCGGGAAGAAGTCGATCGGCTTGGTAGTCGTTATTGCTTCGACATCCCTGGCTTCGAACTTGAAGAGCTTGATGCGCTGTACCAGTTTGCGCTCAAGATCAGCATCGCCGAGTTCGCTGGAAATGACCTCACAGAAAGAAACGCTACCGTTGGGATCGATGGTTAACCTCAAAACCAACTTGCCTTCCAGAGACGGATCGCGGCGCAACGCACGATTGTAGAGCGCAAAAATCGCACCTTTGTTCCTGTCGAACACGAGTTCAATCTCTTCACGTGACCGCGAGGCCTTGCCGCTGGATCCGGAACGACTCGCCGCACCGCCCGCCTGGCCAATGCCGGCCACCGGGCTGGCAACGCGTGTCGTAGACCGGCCGGCGATTCCACCGCCGCCGGTATTGCGACTCATAGCCGCCGTGTTAATACCGCCGGATGCCGCTCCGACTTTCGAGGTAATCATTGAGCGCTCGTTGCGTTCAGCCTCACCGACGGAAGCGCTCAGTTCGCGATCGTCCGCCACCTGGTCCAACAATTCGTTGTCAACGAGATCCGCGAGATCTTCGGCAAACGGCATCAACGCCGCCTGCGCCTGTTCGCGAGCGATTTCCTCGCGATCGGGCTCCGGTTCGGGCTCGGGCTCCGGTTCGGGTTCCGTCTCAACAACCTGCTCGGGCTCCGGCTCAGGGTCGTCCGGCTCGGGTTCCGGCTCTTCCTCGACAACCGGTGGCGGTGGTGGTGGCAACGGTTTTTCTTCCAGCAACAGCTGCGCAATACGCGGCGGGATCTCTTCGACATCGAAGGGATCGGGCTCGGGCACCGGAATAAAGGGCCAGACAATACTGAGTACCGCACAAACCAGGAATATGATCCCGAGCAAGCGCTGGAACTTCTTGTCCTGGCTCTGGCCGGTCGTCCAGGGCAGGTCATATTCTCTGTAAAACGGTAAATCCAATTCCGTGACTCCTAAACGTCGTCCGTGCGCATTAGCGCGCTGCCTGAATGTTGTTGAGTTCCTCCGAACTCTTCTGCAGCACGGCCAGCGAAATCTGTCCGTAGTCCGATTGCGTGCAGGTCGCCATGACCTTCTTCAGCAAGCGGTATGGAATGTCCTTGTCACCCATAATCGTGACTTCCCTGCTGGCAATATCGTCCTGTGCTTCGCGGCGCAGGACACGATCGTTCTGCGATAACAGCGCTTCTCGCAGCTCTGGTATATCGTTGCCTTTGGTCGCCATGATGTCGGCGATCTTCGCAACCGGCGTGCCCTGCACTATCAGGTCGTTTTGGCCGATCAGAATGACAACGGTTTCCTTGGCCTTCTCCTCGGCGATGGATTCCGGCAGCTGCAATTCCTTCGCATTCGGCAGCGTCTGCACGTCGGATGAATTGACGAGCAGGAAAAACACCAGAATCGTAAAAATATCCATCAGCGATACGAGGTTCAGAGCACCAGAGCCTTTATTGCGCTTGTGGTGCTTTTCCATACGTTTTGCGCGACCGGACTTAACCATCAGGCACCTCCCGCCAGGACCGGTGCATCGCCGATCGAGATATCAGGAAACAGATCGGAGCGCACAAGGCTTGGTTCGTTGTCCTCATCGGTCTCGATGTCGACAGACACACGAACGGTATCCATGATCTGTACCAGTGTGTCGTAGGCAATATCCTGCTCCAGCAGAATGGACGCGTCCGTCTTGTCCGGATAGCGCTCCTTCAGCTGCACAAGTTTTTCGCCGACAGCGTCGAAGTCGTAGCCATCTTCGGTATTCGGGTAGATACCCAGCAGACCCTGATTACGGTCACCGACCTCGATCTTGTCCGATCGAACGATAACCTCTAGCTGGAATACCTGATCCTGCGGTTCCACGGGCTCAGTAGAGGAGCCTGGCAAGTTCAATTCGAGAATTGCCAATCGCGAGAACACCGCGGTAATAAGCAGGAACGGAACCAGAATAACCATCAGGTTCATAAACGCCGTGATGTTGAGTTCAGCCGTATCGTCGTTCTGACGTCGGCCGCCTCTGCGGCTACGCATCATCGCTTACGCTCCGGACGTCTTCAGCTGACGTTCGGTAACGGCATTCAAAAACTTGACGCTGGCCATTTCGAGGCTGTCAACCAGCGCATTGGTCTTTGTCTGCAGCAGAGCGTGAATCAGCAGCAACGGAATCGCCGCCATCAGCCCGAATGCCGTGGTATTCATCGCGGTGGAGATCGATGCGGACAACATATCCGCCTTATCGGCGGGATTTGCCTCGGCAACCGCGGTAAACGCAGCAATCAGGCCGATAATCGTTCCGAGCAGCCCGAGCAGCGTCGCGATGTTGGCGAGCGTCGCTATATAGTGCGTACGCTTTTCAAGTCGCGGCAATACTTCCATCAGGCTTTCTTCCATTGCCTTCTCGATATCGTCGCGACGGCGGGCCGATTTAACTCGGTACAGGCCGTAGGTCAGAATCGAACCGATAGCTGCCTTGGATTTCGCCGTGTGCTGCGCCGCTTCCTGGAAGTTTCCGGCCTTCAGGAAAGGCACGATTTTCTTCCACAAAGCACGATTGCTTGCACCCGACATCGTCAGGTAGGTCCAGCGCTCGATCGCGATCGCGACGCCGAAACCAAACACCAACAGGATAGGGATCATGAATGCTCCGCCATCCTGAAAAAACCGCACGATAGTGCTCATTTGTCTGCTCCTCTAAAAACAGTCACTTGTTCATTTTGCGGTAGAAACCGCTCTTACTCTTTTTCACTTTCGCCGTACAGATCGTCGTAGTAGTCGACCTGCCGAATAAACTCTTCTCTGTCGATCGGTGCCAGCACCTCATCGAGCAGTGTGTTGACGGGTTTTCCCATCAAGTCCCCCGGATCCGCTTTCTTCCAGGGCACGATATACAGTACTTTCGGCAACTCCTGGTTGCCCGTTATCTCCGTGCGACCCAACTCGATCGAGTCCATTACACGATTACCCGTCGTCCGGCGCGTAATGTCATCGCTCGTCGCTGACGTATCGACCGCCGGACCGATCTCCTCTATCGCATCCTCGGAATCAACCGCATCCGCCTCGGGTACATCGATTGCAGAGGTATCCACTGCCGGACCGATCTCGTCAAGCTCCTCTTGAGCAAAAGCGACAAACGTTGCCAGTAACATGGCGAGCATGACTCCGGTGCCGAATACTGCCTTTATACAAGTATTCATGTCCGTCATTCCGCCACGTTTGCCGTTCGCTGATTCGCCGCAACGCGACGCGTCAGATCCGTGATCCACTTCGCGACCTGTTTATCTTCGCCAACCAAAGACTGGTAGATCTCGAAATGCTGCAGCGCCACATCCAGGCGCTGCAGATAGAGTTCGTTAAGAACGCCCAGGTTGTAGTGTGCCAAGGCGTACTCGGGCGAGACTGTGACGGCCTTCAAATAAGCGGCTTCTGCCTCCAGAAAATTGCCATTTCTGCGAAGTAGCATGCCCAATTGGTTCAAAGCCGCGGGGTGATTGGGCTGTAGCGCCAAAGCGGCATCAATCGATGCCTCTGCGGCCGCATCGTTGCCATTGCTCGAATGGATTATCGCGAGATTTACATAGGCGCCGGGATAATCCGGATACTGCAGCAAAAACTCTTTGAATCGCAGTTCAGCGTCGACAAAATCGCCCGCGGCCATCGATGCGGTCGCCTGCTCAAACATCGTCAGCACCGCTGCGGGAACGTCGGGCAGCAACTCGCCGCTGTCGGCCGTCGCATCCGGAGCATCAGCCTGTCGACCGTCCGCAGCGGGTCGCGGAGCGCCAGACCCTGCACATCCGGCAAGCGCCAGCGCCGCCAGCAGTGCCATGATTCCCTTTGTTTTCCTAGTACAGCGCTGTAACGACATCTTCACTGCGCTCCTCTTTCGCGTATCGCGCCGGCATCAGTACCGCCAGTCGCTCAAAACTTCGCTGAACCCATTCATCGTAAACGCCGTCGGGCGCCCGAGCGGCGTTCGCTGTATAAAGGTCGATCGCCTTCTCCTCGAAGGGAAACGCCTGTTCCTCGAGCAGAATTTCGTACTGTTCAAGTGCATCGGCGTCCAGTTCTGCAGGCCGGTCGGATCCCATGAGGTCCGTGCTGAACTGCTGGTATACCTCACCAAGACGGTAAGTCGCCGCCGTTGTGACCTCCGCCACCCCGTAGTCGGCTGCTCCGGTATACGCAGCGATCACCTCTTCCATCAGTTCTTTTTTCAGCTTCAGGCTGTTCGCCAAAGGCTGCGAGAGTTTCACGACCTCGAAACGACGCCGTACCGGTTCTGCCAATTCAAGCGATGCCTTTGCCGCCAGAAAACGCGTCCGGTCCGAACGCTGTGCACCCGCCGTAGCATCGACTTGAACCAGTTCCTGAAGACGCTCTGTAACCGCGTTGTCGTTGCCGCGCTCGCGCGCTATCTCCAACAACCTGAAGCGTGCCTCTATCGATTCCGCCAGCGGATTTGGGTAGCGCAACAAGATGGCGTTAAGTACCCGTTGTTCACTGGCGAGGACACCCGTGTCCTTATATAGGTCGGATGCCTTCCACAAGGCTTCGCGGCGTACGTCAGCGTCGCTGGATTCAGCATCTGCGATACGTTCGAATTCAGCAGCCGCTCGCCCGGCATCGCCCGATTCCAGGTAGGTAACGGCCAGTTTCTGGGTAACGTCATCCGAAAACTCACTGTCCGGGTAATCCGCGCGAAACTGTTCAAGCACGCCGGATGCCCGATCCCAGGCCTGTAGATTAATCAGGGCCGCCGCCGCATCGTATTCCGCCGTCGCGCGAATATCGGAGTCCGGCACTGCCTGGCCGAGACGTCTGAAATGCGTGACGGCCGTTTCCAGATCGCCACTATCGCGCGCCTGCTCGCCCTGCTTGTAAATAGACGAAGCGATGCGATCCTTGATCTCCTGGCCAGCCTCAACGTCATCGGCTGGAGTAAAACCTCGCAGCTGGTAGTAGGCGCCCTCCGCTTCGCCGAAATTGTTCAGGTCGAACTGAGAATGCGCGATAACCGTCCATGCCGTTCGCGAGAGTTTCACGTCAACGGCCGGTTGTTTCGCTACTACCGCCTGTCCGACCGCAATCGCAAGATCAAACTGGTTTTGCGCAAACAAGTCTTCAGCAACGGTCGTCAATACCGCGCCGGACTCCGGGTGTTCGGGATAGGTATCGGCAAACTTCAGGCCGCTGTCGAGGTACAGGCTATGCCATGCGCCTTTCTCAGCGCCCTGCAGGTTTTTCTCGTGCTCGCGATACGCCAGAATCGCCGCATACCCAGCCTCCCCGGACTTATCGTGCGTCGGGTACTCGTAAGCGGTTCGCTCGTATTCAGCGGTCGCCGCCTCAAAATCGTCGCTCTCAAACAGGATTTCGGCCAACAGGAAGTTGGTATTCGCGCTGTCCGCCTCGCCTGGAAAGTAGGCCAGGTATTTGCGATACCAGTTGGCCGCTTCCTGATAGTCGCTCTTCTGGCCATCTTTTTGCGCTTCTGCGTGGTAATACTGCGCGAGATCGGTCAGGTTCGCCTTCAGGTGTGCCGCAACCTCCGTGTTCTCTGCGCGCGGATTGCGTACCCAGAATTCTCCGTCCATACCATAGCGGTCGACGAAATCTTTTTTGCCTTCGAGTACCAGGCTGGGAAAACCACCTTGTTTATAGGCCTCGATCGCCTCGACCTGCAGCAACGGTGCTTTAGCGTGATAGGGATCGTGAGCAACGAACGCTTCGTAGGTAACGGCCGCATCCTGAAAGCGCTGTTTTTCGAGATAAAGGTCGCCAAGATTCCGGTAGATGGCATAGCTGTAGTGAGGGTTGTTACGGCTCGCCAGAAAGGAATCGATACTCGCCGCACCATCCATATAGGAAAAACTGATGCTGAGTACGCGGAAGGTGTCCTCGACAAGCTCTCGTTCGGCGCGTTTCAGGCTTTGCAGGCGCTCTTCGCCTTCGTCGATTTCGATATCGCCGATCTTACGATCAAGCAGCTCGAAAAACGGGCTCAGACTCTCTTCGTGCCAGGCAAGCTTGAACTGCGACCACCCGAGTTTGTAAAGCGACTGCTCATAGAAACGCGACGCGTCGCCGTATTCGACGACAACCTTATAAGCCATCTCCGAATCGTTGTAGCGCTTTCGCAGGAACAACATCTCGCCACGACGAAACTGCACTTCGTCGATGAGCGGCGTGTCCGGAAATTTGCCGACCAACTCGTCGAGTACTTCGAGCGCTTCGTCGGTGCGGCCACCGGTTTCGTAGGCCCGCGCCAGCTGGTAAAGCACCGTGTCGTTGCGGCGGTAGTCCGGATACGCCTCCAATAGCTGCTGATAGAGACTGACTGCATTGTTGTAACCGCCCTGGTCCAGGGCGTCTATATTCTCAGCCAGCTGCTGTGTTTCCGTCGCCTCGAGTTCGAGATCACCCAAGCGCCGCATTGCTTCAGCCCGCAGTTCCGGGTCATCCGAGACCAGATCCAGAAACGCGCGGTAGTTATCGCGGGCCAGGTCCGAGCTGCCCAGAATAACTTTGCCCGGCCGAATCTGGACCTCTTTCTTTTCGAGACTCTTGATCGTGTCCGATTCCTTCACGCCGGCCGCATTTAGCGCCGGCATTGCAAGCGTCAGCAGCGAGAGCGCTGTCAGTGCACGAAGTGACTGGCGGGCCGTCATTGCACCGCCTCCCCGGCAGTCGCTGCGACATCGTAAATTGCCGCTAACGCAAACCGCGCCTGAACAGTATAGGTATCGAGGCGCTGTTTCTGCGCCTGCAGCTCTCCCACAGCTATCGCCTGCAGGAAGACACGCTGTTTCGCAAGCGCCTCATCAACCTGTAAAGAAACGCTTTGCACGCGCGGCCCGAGGCCATAAACACGATCGCTAAACTCTGCAAACTTAAGCGGCTCGTTACGTATCGTCTCATCGATTTGCCGGCGCGAACGCTGCGTCGCCACCAGCGCCTCACCAGCGTCGTTAAGATTACGTCGAATGCGCCACAGACGGTCCTTGAACTCACGCTCGAGCTGCCACTGCAACACACCTTTCAACAAGCGAATCTTGTCGAGCACTTCAGCCGCTTCTGGAATATCCGCCTGCAGCGCCGGCGTATTTTCAAGGCCGGTTATCTCGCCCCACATCTCGAACTCGGTCTTGGTAGCCAGCGCGAGCCAGTCACGGCCCTCTTCTATGTTATTTAAGGTGGAATCGAATTCCAGCTTACGGTTGACCATGCCGTCCAAATCCGCGCGAGCGAGTGCTCCCTCAACGCGTGGCAAGCGCTGAGCGTAGGCTTCCTTACGCGTTTCAAGCATCGCGCCGTAGACCTCAATGCTATCCATCCAGCTCGCGAGGTTGCGGTTTAGGTAGTTCAAATCCCGATAGTTTTTCAGACCTTCCTGAAATTCGTGGGTTGCGAGAAGATGGAACAGGTAGCGAGCCTCAGGTCCTTCCGGAAGCTCCGTAAGCTGCCAGTACCAGCCGGTACTATCGAGCGGATCCGCCGACAAAAACTCGTCGAACATGTCGCCGGATTCAATATGAGCAATAGTGCGGTCCAGACGATTCGCTTCTTCATAAAACGCCTCGATCGCGTTCAGATAGTGATCCGCCGCCTGACTTACCGAGTCCAGTTTGGCCATCGCATAAGGTATGGCGAGCATCGATTCCTGCACCGCCGAATCCAGCAGGTCGCGACTGCGTAACTCCATCCAGGGCACTAGCGCACGCTGGTAGTTATCCATCTCGGCATCGGCCCACCCGACACCCAGCAGTGCTTTATTCGAAAACGGGCCTTCCAGGCGAACACGCTGCAGTGGCGCCTTTGCCGCCTGCGATTGGTCGTCCTGCAACAAGGCGTAACCCAGGGCGAGGTTGGCTTTATCGCGAAGCGACGCCAGTTCTTCATTAAACGGATTCAGATTACCGAGATCGCTGAGCAGTTCCTGCGCTTCGGCAACGCGTCCACTGCGGACCAGTGCAACACCAATATTAAACTTGGCGTAACTCGCCCACTCTGTTTTGTCGTTCCAGTTTTGCAACAATGCGATCGCTCGATCGTATTCACCGGCATCGATCAGAATCTGCGCCTGCAGATTAAGTGCTTCGCGCTGCAGATTCTTCGGCAACTCCTGCTCAATGTAGCCCAGTGCCTGTTGTGATTTTTCATGGTAACCACGCTGGTACCATATCTTTGCCAGGAAGAACCAGGTGCGATCACGGACGTCTGTCGAAACGTTATCGGCAAGCATGCGCTCGAAGATCGCGGCCGCCTCCAGGTGGTGACCGTAAGAGAGATACATGCCACCCAACAGGAGCTCGGCTTCCTCGGCATGGTCATTGAGCTGTTGCTGATTCTGTGCCGCCAGCAAACGAACGATCGCCGGAAAATAGTCTTCCTGATAAAAATAGAACAGGACCTCACCGTATTGTGGGTCCTGAACGACGATAGGTTCCCTGTCGCTTTTCGCCGCATGTGCGGCCGGCATCGTTAATGCCAGCAGGACAAGGAGCGAACGCAGAAAACTAGCTATGGAGCGATTTCGTCGCAAAAATCACTCCCATTCCTTGATGACAAATTCGGGCTGTTGTTTCTTTACGCGGTCGGTGATTTCGAGCTCGACGTATTTTGCGCCGATGCCCTTATCGAAGTTCAGCGTAGCGCCACGCCGGTAGTCCCGTACATGCGGACCTTTACCCGTAAATACAGCGACCAGTTCGTGGTCACCGGTTTTCAGGTTGGCCATGTGTACCCGATGTACACCGCCACGAATCAGCGCATCTGCCTCACGTTCCGTATAGAGGTAGTTGGCAACCTCCTTACCGTCGATCTTCAGATTGACCGAGTCCAGTTCGAAGTACTCGCCAACATCCATGGAGATAAAGAAAGCGACCTGCGAGTTGGCCGGGAACAGCAACTCTTCCTCGAGCAGAAATAGATCTCTGTTCAGGTCGAGCACTTCCTTTTTCAGCGTTTGCACATCCTGATCGAGGCTGCGGAACTCCTCACGGGATTCCGTCTGCCCGTTGTCCTGCGCTACCGTCGTTACGCTGAAAGCGAGAGCTGTTACGGCAATCAGACTTATTAATGTCTTTGTCACTATCTTTTCTCCTGCCGACCGAAGTCTTCGTTACTCTCTGAGCAACGAACGGACCTGGTCGAGATACATTTCCTCGTAGCCGGGCTTATAGCCCTGGTGCACATAGCGAACGTTACCTTCGCGATCCACAAGCACGGTTACCGGCATTGCATCCACGTTGTAGAGCTTGCTGACTTCTTTGCGCGCATCGAACAACACCGGGAAGCTCACTCCGAGTTCATCGATCATTTGCATCGCGCGACGAGAGTCATCATCGATGTTCACGCCCAACAGGTTGAAACCCACACGTCCATAGCGCTCGTACAACTCGTCCAGCAGCGGCATTTCCTGACGGCACGGACCGCACCAGGTCGCCCAGAAATTGATCATGACGACATCGCCGCGATACTCCGAGAGCCGCAGGTTTTCACCCGTCGAACTCTTGAGTGCGAAGTCCGGCGCCGACTGGCCCGTAAGGCCCGAAGACGCGAGCGCCGTTGCCGCAAAAACGGAGACGATTAGCCCGAGAGATAAGTTCTTGATTTTCATCAGTCCATTCCTTGTATTGCTCGCTCGATTCCTTCCGACGACCCCGAATGGTGACAGCCATGCCCGTCCCCGGGCGTGATAATCGTCACAAATGCCCGGATTTCCTGAACATAATGACCACGAATTTGTACAGCAGAGCAGCCGCACAGACTCTACCAGATTACGTTAAATCGATACCTTTCCCAACGATTTTTTGATGCTGCCGCGTGACACCCATAATAGGCGTATCAGCCTGAATTTAAAGTGAATATCCGTCGCCTTTCAGCGACATACGCGGTTTTTTTACGCGTTAGTCCTAATCCGGACGTTGAGGTTTTTGCAGCCCATCGGAGAAGAAAACGCGACCATCAGCGTCAATCACGATACTTTCATAGCCATCGAGAGTCGCGATCATCCGCAGGCCCTTGTCCACACCCATGACGAACACGCTGGTCGATAACGCGTCGGTAACGACCGCGTCGGAACCGAACACCGTGGCGCTGTGAACGCCTCCTGCAGGGGTGCCGGTACCGGGATGAATGATGTGATGATAGCGAACGCCGTCTTCGTCGAAGAAACGCTCGTAGTCGCCGGACGTGGAAACCGCCTCGTCTTCGAGCGGCACTGAAATCGCAACCTCACCCTCTTTTCGCGGATCGCGGATACCGACCATCCAGGGTCTGCCGCGCCGATCACCCAACAAGCGCGAATCCCCGCCGGCGGTCACGATCGCATTGTTGACGCCCCTGGAGCGCAGGATGTCGATGCCTCTCTCCACAACGTAGCCCTTGGCGATACCGCCAAGATTAATTCGAACACCCGCTTGTCTGAAGCCCACCGTCCTCGCCTCGTCGTTCAGCTGCAGATGCCGAAAGTCGATATTCGGAAGCTCAGACTCGACGGTCTGCTCGTCCGGTCGCTGCTGGCGGCGAAAATCGTAATACTGGCCGACACTGTCGTAAGTGATGTCAAACGCTCCGTCCGTCAACCGTGAAATTTCGATCGAGCGGCGGATCAGCTCATAAAGCTCCTCACCTACAACCATGGCAGATTGCGCAGCCTGCCGGTTGATTTCGGAGATTTCGCTCTCATCTTTGTAGGTACTCATGAGGCGGTCGATTCGACTCGCCTCCAGAAAAACGGCTTCAAGCGCGGCGCGACCGGCCTGCGGGTCATCGCTCCAGAGGTAGACGCTGACCTCGGTACCCATCATCGGACGAGCATCGCCTATCCACTCTGCGAATGCCGCGGCCGGCGTAAGCAGCAGCGCCAGCGCCGCTAGTGTTGGCCCGAAGCTGAGGTTATGCTTGGACTCACAGCACTTATACAAGGAGCGGAACAGTGACTTCATTTCTGATATTCCTGGGCATCATCGCCGCGGTAATTATGTGGGGCGTCGGTATCTACAACCGCCTCGTCAACCAACGCAACGGCGTACGCAATGCATTCGCTCAGATCGACGTGCAGCTCACTCGACGCTACGACCTCATCCCGAACCTCGTCGAGGCCGTCAAAGGCTACATGAAACACGAGCGGGAAACTCTCGAGGCCGTCATTCAAGCCCGCAACAGCGCTGTCTCCAGCCTGGACGCCGCAAAAGCCGATCCCGCTAACGCCGCCGCCATGAAAAAGCTCGGCGCCTCGGAAGGCGCACTCGGCAGTGCTCTGGGCCGGCTGTTCGCGCTGTCCGAAGCTTATCCTGATCTTAAGGCGAATCAAAATATGATGCAGTTTCAGGAGGAGCTCGCCAGTACCGAGAACAAAGTTGCCTTTTCCCGGCAGGCGTTCAACGACGCCGTTCTCGTTTTCAATAACTCGGTGGAGAATTTCCCGAACAACCTCATTGCCGGATTCTTTAGCTTCGAACTCGCCAGCTTCCTCGAAATCGACAGTGAGGAAAAACGCGATGCACCGGAAGTCTCTTTCTAGAAGCCGTTAACCGCAGGTGAATTTTTTTGCTGCACAGGATCAGGCGCGCCGTTCGTCGCGGCGCCTGGTCATTGCCTATATCGTCGCCACGATTGCGATTGTCCTTGGTGTCACCGCAATCGTTGGTTTCGCTTTGTTTACGGTGTCGCAGACGACCTACGGTTACACGCTGGCCCAGTTCATTCAGCAACAGGCGCCGATTCTCGTAGGAACCGCGGTCATTTCGACCTTGTTTATTCTAGGCTCCAGCCTCTATAAGACCTCGGTCCTGTCAACAGGTGGCGGCCGCGTTGCGGCCGACATGGGCGGCACGCTGATAGCAACCGATGTGCAGGACCCCTTACGCCGCCGATTGCGCAACGTCGTTGAGGAGATGGCGATTGCATCGGGTGTGCCTGTCCCGGAAATCTACGTCCTTGAAGAAGAACGTGGAATCAACGCGTTTGCGGCCGGCTATTCCACGAGCGATGCCGCAGTCGCCGTCACCCGGGGTACGCTGGAACTCCTCGATCGCGACGAATTACAGGGCGTCATTGCTCACGAGTTCAGCCACATTCTCAACGGCGATATGAAACTCAACATACGCCTCATGGGTGTCTTGTTCGGAATAATGGTACTGGGCCTGATAGGCCGGCTGATTATTCGCGGCGGCTACCACACAAGCATCGTGTCCAGTCGCCGCAACCGCGGCGCACCCGTCGCCTTGATGATTGGGCTCGGCCTCGTCGTCCTCGGCGGTATCGGAGTCTTCTTTGCACGTATCATCAAGGCAGGCGTGTCCCGGCAACGCGAGTACCTGGCCGACGCATCCGCGGTGCAGTTCACGCGACAAAGCAGAGGCATCGCCAATGCCCTGAAGAAAATCGGCGGCTATAGTGCCGGTTCGACGATTAGCGCAACAGATCCCGAGGAAGTCAGCCACATGCTTTTCGGCAGCGGCGCAAAGCTTGCCGGTTTTTTTGCAACACACCCACCCCTGCTCGACCGGATTCAAGCGCTCGATCCCAACTTCAGGTCATCCGATTTCCCTCGTGTCGACCCGCGACAGCGGCCAATCGATAGCAGCGGGGAAGCGCGGCATGCTGCGTTTTCCGGCGACGTGAGCACCGCATTCGCAAGCGGTGGCACAACAGTGCTCGCCGACTCCATCGCCGAAACCGTCGGCCAACCGGACAACGAGCATGTGCAATTCGCCGGAAACCTGCGGGCATCTATTCCAATGCAACTGTATGACGCAGCACACTCGTCGGAGTTCGCTTACCTGCTTGCTGTTGCGCTCGTACTCGATCGTTCGGGACAGATCGTAGAGCGCCAGTTCTCCCTGCTCAATGAACAGCTGGGAACACAGCGTACCGAATTCGTACGACGTTACTACGACGAACTGGCCACTACCGGCGCAGAGTTTCGGCTACCGCTGCTGGAAATCGCATTCCCGGCGTTAAAACTGCGACCGACTCAGGAGCTGTCGTATCTGGTCTCATTGACAACCCGGCTGATCGAAATCGACGGCGAAATCGAGCTGTTCGAGTTCTGCTTCTATCGCATCATGATGAGTAGCCTGGGCCGTGCAGCAGACCCAAGTGGCAGGCGCGAAGCGGTGCGTGCAAAGCGCGGCGAAATGCAGGCAGCAGCAACGAATCTGTTAGGAATCCTCGCGGACTACGGCCACGACTCGGACGCAAAACGCAGCGCCGCGCTCCAGGCCGGGATAGCGACACTGGGCCCATGGGCGCAGCAGCATGAGTATCAGTCGGATCGCGATCTTACGGTCACCGCTCTCAATCGCAACCTGGACGTCCTGCTGGGGCTCAACAGCAAAGGACAAGAGTCTCTGCTTCGCGCTATCAGTGCAACGGCCGCGCACGACGGCGTGCTGGCCATCGCAGAGGCAGAGCTGATTCGCGCTGTCTGCGCGACACTGAACTATCCGTTGCCGCCCATACTTGTCCGTCGATAGTGCCCACGACGCCGGGCTGGCGTATTATTGAACTCCTGAGCGAGCCTGAAATCGAAGTCATCATGAAAACGAAACTACTGATTACCGGCATGGCGTTGTTCGTCGTGCTACTCAATACGACCGCTGAGGCTGCAACCCGTGAGGAGAAGCGCGTCGGTGACGCCGCCGACGTTCTCGAACAACTCCTGCGAATACCGGAAAAGACGGTACCTCCGGCGTTGCTCTCACGCGCCTATGCGGTCGCGGTCATACCTAATGTTGTGAAAGCGGCATTCGGCTTCGGTGCGAGGCGCGGTAAGGGAATTATCGTCGTTCGACAAGACGATAACTCATGGAGCAACCCGGCGTTCGTTACGCTAACCGGCGGCAGCGTCGGCTGGCAGATTGGCGCTCAGTCGACGGACATCATCCTGGTGTTCAAGACGCGCAAGGGTATCGATGGTATTGAGAACGGCAGGCTGACGCTCGGCGCTGACGCCTCCGTCGCCGCCGGACCCCTGGGCCGCCAGGCCGGAGTTGCGACGGATATTGAGTTTAAGGCAGAGGTCTACACGTACTCGCGCAGCCGCGGCCTGTTCGCAGGCGTTGCCCTTGAGGGCGCTGGCGTCACCATGGATCGAAAAGCGAACGCGGCTTTTTACGGTGCCACCGACATGACGCCGGAAAAAATCTTCGTAAGCTCGCCGAATATCGCACCGGCGATCGCAAACACCTTCGTACAGATTCTCGCAGCACAAACCAGCCGCTTGCCAACGCAACCGGGTATGAACAACAGTCGCGGCGCCGTGCCGCCGGCCGCGGAAGAAGCTGAGGTACGAACGTTCGGTATACCGGATGCCGAAGCAGTCGACGAATACGACCCGAATTACCCGTAAACCAGGCAGCAAAGACATTGACTGAACTCGTTGCACGAATACAGCAACTCGCAGAACTCATCGGCCCTAACGCTTATTTGCAGGCAACTATTATCGCCGCTGCATTTATCGTCGTCGGCAAAATCGCGGACTGGACAATTTCCGGCATCATAGGCCGATTTGCTCGCAGGTCGTCAAACGAGTTCGACGACGACCTGGTGAAGCTGGTCCACAGACCGGTTTTTCTGTCCTTCGTATTGCTTGGGCTCTCCCTGGCAACACGACGCATTGGTATAGCAGACGCCGCAACCTTTATTACGATTGGCGTGCTGAAGACGATCGCGATATTCGTCTGGTACAACACGCTGATGCGTCTCATGGCGCTGGTGGTTACCGCGTTCTCAAGGGCTCGTAACCGACAGATCGTCCAGAGCGGCATGTTGTCGCTGCTGCACAACGTCATGAAGATCGTGGTCGTCGCACTGACCGGGTATTTTCTTTTTCTCGCCTGGAACATCGATGCGACCGCCTGGCTGGCATCTGCGGGTATCGTCGGTTTGGCGCTCAGTTTCGCCGCAAAGGATACTCTGTCAAATCTTTTCGCTGGCGTATCGATTGTCATGGATGCACCGTACAAGGCCGGCGATTTTATTATCCTCGACAGCGGCGAGCGCGGCGTTGTTACCGATATCGGTCTTCGCAGCACGCGAATACTCACGCGCGACGATGTAGAAATTACGGTACCAAACGGCATCATCGGCAACGGCAAAATTATTAACGAAGCCGGCGGTCCACCGTCACAGCATCGTATCCGGGTGGCAGTTGGCGTGGCATATGGAAGCGATATCGATCAGGTCATCGAAGTGTTGGGAAATGTAGCCGAAGAAATTCCGGAAATCCTCGATAACCCCAAGCCACGGGTGCGCTTTCGGGTGTTCGGGGCTTCCAGCCTGGACTTCGAGTTATTGGGTTGGATTGCAAAACCGATCGATCGGGGACGCGTCACGCATGAACTCAATTGCGCTGTCTACAAAGCGCTGAACAACAACAATATCGAGATTCCGTTCCCGCAGCGCGATCTGCATGTTCGGTCGATGCCGGCGGTCGGCGACGACTAGTTGCTGCCAGCTTCGTTACTACCATCGTTACGGCGCTGTAACTCGTCCCGAATCGACTCCAGATCTGTCCCGGTCTCGGCAGGCTCAGGTTCGGCCGTGATGACCGGCGCGTTACCGCCATCCGTTGCTGGTGAAGCATCGTTGTTGTCAGGCAGTCTATCCGGCTGCTGATCGTTTCGGGGAATTACCGCCTCAGGCGAATTGGTCGCGGCCGCCGCTTCGTCTAGGGCTTCGCTTTGCAGGGGCGGAACCACGCCAAATTGCGCAAGATACTCAGCTTCTTTTCTCAAGCGTTCTGCTTCCGCAGCTCGCCGGCGAGCCTCCGTCGCGGCTTGCTGGGTTCTACGCAGCGCCCCTCGCTTGTTCTCCGAGCGACGCTCAAACTCTGCTCGCCGGGCCGACTCTTCCTTCGCTTCTATCTGTCCAACCGCCTGCCGTGCATTGACACACTCGACATCGTAGCGGGTTTTGCTGCGGTCCTCGGCACAACGCACCATCGCCGCCTCAAGCATGATCGGGTTCTCCAGGAACTCCGTAACCGACCGCGGCTGGCGTTCCTCGGCACATGCCGCCATAAGGCAGCTGCCGCTTAAGATCAGAATTAAGTGCCTGTGTTGGGTCCGCATGGCTTCGCTATGGTCTGTGAATGGGCCGATAAATGGGCAAATTGTCGGGAAACTGATACCAGTCTGGCGCCAATGATAGCAAACATGTCGATTTTCCATATCGACGCGAGTTCGCAGTTTTGGACGGAAAATCCCGAAATTCGCGCTATAGTGGCGCCGAAAGTCTTACAAGGAAGAAAAGTTGTCGGAATCCAGCCAGTTTTCGCTGCTACGCCAGCGACGCTTCGCACCCTTCTTCTCCACACAGTTCCTCGGTGCCTTAAACGACAATATATTTCGCAACGGACTCGTCATCCTGATTACTTTTCAGGGTGTACGTATCCTCGATATGGGGCACACGATGCTGGCGAACGTTGCCGCATTCCTGTTCATACTGCCGTTTTTTCTATTCTCAGCAACCGCAGGCCAACTCGCCGACAAGTACGAAAAGTCCATGTTGATGCGGCGCATCAAGCTGCTCGAAATTGGACTGATGTCATTGGCAGCGGCAGCCCTGCTGTCGCAGCTTTATCCCGTATTGTTGTTCGTACTCTTCCTGATGGGGTGTCAGTCGACGCTGTTTGGCCCGGTCAAATACGCCTACCTTCCACAAAAGCTGCACAACGACGAATTGGTTGGCGGCAATGCACTGGTCGAATCCGGAACCTACGTTGCGATAATCGTCGGGCTGATCGTCGGCGTCGAGACGATAGATTTCCAGTCAAGCCGGCAGACTCTGCTCGCGGTCGTATTGGTTGGTGTCGCGATCATTGGTTATCTGGCGAGTCGCCAGGTACCCAAAACCGAGGCCGTCGACCCGGGCTTGAAAATCGACTGGAATGCGTGGAAGGAAACCTGGCGCATCGTGAGTTACGCCCGTGAAGAAAAAAGCGTATTTCTCTCTATTCTTGGAATCTCGTGGTTCTGGTTTTTCGGTTCGGCGCTAACGATTCAGATTCCAGCGTATACCGCGGATATCCTCAACGGCAACGAATCCGTTGTGACCTCGCTACTGGTGGCGTTTGCGGTAGGTGTCGGCTTGGGGTCGCTGCTGTGCGAGCGCATGTCCGGACACCGTATAGAACTGGGTTTGGTGCCGTTCGGATCTATCGGTATGAGTTTGTTTGCCGTTGACCTCTACTTCGCACAACCGGAAGCAAGCACAGCAGCAGCCTCAACTATAGGCGAATTCCTGGGTCGCGACGGTAGCTGGCGAATCCTGATGGACCTCGCCCTGCTCGGCGCTTTCGGCGGCTTTTACAGCGTTCCTCTGTACGCACTGATTCAGCAACGCTCCAAGCGTCAGCACCTGTCGCGGATAATCGCGGCAAACAACATTATCAACTCACTGTTAATGGTCGCTGCGGCAATCGTCAGTATCGTAGTACTGCAGTCCGGCTTATCGATACCGCAGCTGTTTCTTGTTGTCGCAGCGTTGAATGCGGTAGTAGCTATCTACATCTACTCCTTGCTCCCAGAGTTTCTGATGCGTTTTCTCGCCTGGTTGACAATTAATATCGTCTATCGGGTCCGGCCAACCGGTCTCAGCAACATTCCTCGTGACGGCCCCGCCGTTGTAGTCTGCAACCACGTCAGTTTTATGGACCCGATTATCCTGGGCGGCTCCGTCGCCAGACCAATGCGCTTTGTCATGTACTACAAGATATTCCAGATGCCGTTCCTGAGTTTTATTTTCAGAAACGCGAAAGCCATTCCGATTGCCTCCAAAGCCGAGGATGAGGAACTGATGAATGCAGCCTTCGAAAAAGTCGATGCCGAACTTGCCGCTGGTAACGTCGTCTGCATATTTCCCGAAGGCGGGCTGACGCAGGACGGTCACGTACAGCGCTTCAAGCCCGGTATCGAGAAAATCATCGCACGTCGCGCGGTCCCCGTTATTCCCGTCGCGCTGGGCCGCCTCTGGGGCAGCTGGTTCAGTCGCAGAAAAACCGGTGGAATTCACAAAATACCCGGTCGCCTCTTTGCCCGCGTTCCCGTAATCGTCGGAGAACCGGTAAGGCCTGACGAGGCCACCGCAGAGAAACTCGAGCTCCTCGTCAGAACTCTTCGGGGGGAGTTGCGTTGATACGGTGACGCCACTCCTGCAGCAACTCATCCTTGCTGCCAAACAGACCGGTGGTGGAAGATCCGTCAAAGCTCAGTTCAATTAACTCAACAAAACCATTTCTGGCTACGGGCACGTACATACTGTTACCGGTCGCTACTTCGGTAACGCCGTTGCCATGAACCAGACCTGCCCCATGCAAGGTTCGCTGCAGTAACACCGCATCCATCCAGATCAGTCCCGAGGCCGACGAGGCGGCACGATGCACCCAGCGCAATGTACTGAAGTAAACTCCGCTGCCGCTGGCGTCAAAGCTCACCTCATCAACTACCGATGGTAGTTGCAGAGTCGAGTCTCCGATCCGCCCCTCGGACAGTATGAACTGGCTTGCAAGGTTATCGTCATCGACAAGAACGAGAAAATCTCCGCGTGGCGATGCTCGCAACAAACGAATTCCCCGCGGACTCTGCCATACCTGCTGCAGGCTCCAGTTGTTATCATCGCTGCGGCTGAACAACTGCAACACACCGCTTCCCGCACCGAGGTAGAGATGGTCTGCGGTCGAAAACGTCAGGTCGCTGTAAGTACTCCCGGCGTCGAACTCTGCGATAAGTGCGCCACTACCAGTCTCTACAATGGATACGCGACTGCCGCTCAGCAGCCCGAGGTAGCGATCGTCCGGCGAAAACACCATACGCGAAACGGGTGTCCCGGATACATCCACGACGAAAGGCAGCGGCTCACCGCTAGCTGCAGTCCAAAATCTCAAGGTGCCGTCAACCGCGACGCTTGCAAGCAACCGGCCGCTGGGAGCGATCGCCAACTGACGGACCTCACCGCTATGACCAACAAAGCTGACGTCTTCGCTCTGCTCCACGACGTCCGCGAGTGTGGCGCCGCTGGGAATTATGTGGACATGTCCTGCGGGGTCGCCAATCGCCAGATAGCTGCCATCGGGAGCCACAGCCACCTCGCGATCCCCGGACGGATTCCAGATAACATGGTTATCCGCCTGTTTTACTTCTCCAGTCCCGACACCTGCAGCCGGGGCGTTCCAGAACCTCGGCTCGCCGTCACCGGTCAGGAGAACTTTCTCGTCGTAGCTGAATGACAGAAGATCTTTGCTCAACCCGGCAGCGCGTGCACCGAGCGGCGGCCCTATCGGCCGACCGTTGTCGCTGCCGAAAACCTGAAAGCCGGTCTCCGGTCGCCCTGCGGCGACGACGTCTCCGGAAGGAGAAAAAGCGAACTGCCAGTTACCGCGGCCGAAGCTCTCAAACAGTGGCTGTTCTGACTCATCGACATCCCACAATGATACTCCGACCTCGGCATAAGCAGCTCCCAGGGTCGAACCATCGGCAGACAGTCGGATGACGCTGGGTTGGGCCGGCAGATCGAAGAGTCCCAGCAATCGGGCCGTCTGGAAGTCCCAGACTCGCGCGGCCCGGTCGAAATCGACGACCACCACGCGGCTGCCCGTCGCATCTAGAGCCAGCAACGCGGGGTCACCCGCAATAACGACCTCCGCAGAAATTTCGGCTTCATCCAGATCCCACAGCTCCAGTCGTGTCTCTGTATCGCCACGCCGCTCGACGAACAGGCTGGTCCCGTCATCGGTCAACGTTGCCTGGCTACTTGCCGGCCCTACCGCAAGGCTCCGGGTTCGAACGCCACTGGTGGTATCCCATAAGTTCACGGTGTCTTGCGTTGCCGTTACCAATCGGCGCGCGCTCGCATCGAGGCCGATCAACAGTTCGCTCTCCGGCAATGCTATCGCACGTAAAGGTTCGGCAAATGCCAGATCCCAGATTCGTGCACTATCGCTCTGCATCGCCCGGGCCACAGCGTAGCGACCTGAACGGTCGAACCAGACGTTCTCGGTCTCACGTTCGACCGGATCCGGTATGTTCAGACCGCGCTGAAAGTATTCGATAGCACCCTGAGAATTGAGCTTGAGATTCCAACCGACCAATTGTCCGGCAACGCCAAGGCTTTCATCTCGAATGCTGATACTCCAGGTTCCGCTAAGCGCCTCGCCCAACAGATCTCGCAACTGTTCATCGGGAATACGAATATCATCATTACTCGATGCACGCTCCAACCCGGTCTTTATCTCGGCGGTACGGCCAGACGGCGCAATGATCTTAATGCGCAGGTCGGCCAGTCTCGAATGGCTGATATTCAAGGTAAGCCCGATTCGATTCACCGCGCCTTCCCGATCCACAATGACACGCCGCAACAACGGACTGACTTCCAGCGCCGTAATCGACCATGGCTCGCGAGACTGCACGCCCTGGGGCGTGTAGGAGAATTGTGACATCTCGGCCCCGGCCGCGGTTGTCAACACCATTCCAAGCGGGTCAAAAACGGTCGTTCCACCCTGCAGCATCGGCAGAGTTTTTGCGAGAAACGGGTAATCGTCACCAATCAATGCTGCGGCACGCTGTCGGCGTGCGGTTGTTGCCAGGGTCAGCGACTGCAGTTTCGCTATCAACGCCGCATCTCGTTGCTCCGACCGCAGTGCCACGCGGGTCCTTCGGTCCCAGAAACCCGCTTCGAGCTCAGCAGGGAGACGCCCGACATCGGGCAACGCCGTTGCCAGAGCAGCGAGCTCCCCGATCTCCTGCTCGTCGTTCGACTTCAGGGCACGCCTCTCCAGAAAACGGCGGTAAACGCTGTCCGCGGTATGGGCGTGCCCCGGAAATGACCGGAAGTTCTCATACGCCGAAGCAGCCACCACCAGTTCGACCTCGTCGGATGCCAGGGTTCGGACATACGGCTTCGGCAACCACTGCGTATACCAAAACGGAATCAGCGTAAACAACAGCAGGACAGCGGTTACGATCGCAGGCACTTTGAAGTCCGTCGGCAGATTTTCGTTAGCCCAACGAGCGGTGAAAACAGCCTCGTACAAACGATTGCGAACTATGAGATTGCTTTCTTCGTCAATCACCAACAAACCAATCGCTATCAGACGTCGCTGCAGTGGGGAACCGAGGTCGGCTGGTACCGGAATGCCTTTGCGAATCCGCCCATACAGATTGAGCAACGGCTCGCAACGTTTTTTGTCGTTAACGATACAGCGGTGGATATGGCTCATATGCGGTTCGTTATGCAACGCTGCACGACCCGCTAACTGATGGGCAGCATGGCGATCGACCGTGCCCCCGACGTCTCCCCGTGTGCTGTTCCTCGCGACTGCGCGTGCCAGCTTCTGGCTCAGATATGGCTGACCGGCTGTCCAGTAGTAAATACGATCCAGAGCAGCGGCTGCGTCCTCCTGCCCAAGATTAAGCTCCGTCGTAAACATGTCCAGATCGGCGCGCGAAAAATCCTCGAGTTCAACCTGCTGAGTCACATTAAATGGAGAAAGCTCGGCCTCCTTCATCAAACTGACAGGGTCGCACTCCCCAAGCAGGACGAAACCCAATCTTGAAAAATCCGGGTCCGTGACACGGGCGTTGTGCGCAGCACGAATACTGGTCAGCAGCTGATCGGCATACGGTAAGTCCTCGATACACTGAATTTCATCGACGAATATGACGATCTGAGAATCAACGTGCTGCAGAATAATTTCCGAGTAAAACTCGAACAGGCGCTGTCGATTACTCAGTACCGACTTGTCCTGCCACCAGGACTGCAGGTCATAGCGAATCCTCAGTTGTCGCAGCAAACGGTAGGCAATGCTGTAGTACCACCGTCCGGAATCGGTGGCTCCATCGCGATCGCTCATCTGGGCAAGATCAAGAATTGCGACTTTGCGACCGTTACTCTCAAGTCGTGCGGCGGTCGCCGCTACGAGGCTCGATTTTCCGCTGCGATCCGGCGCCACCACATGGGCGTAGTGACCTGACGTGAGTGCGTTATAGAGCAGGTCGTCTGCCCGCCGCCGGATGTAACCTGCTCGCACCGCGTGCAGCGCCGCACCGACGCTGAAAAAC
The DNA here is from genome assembly GCA_021773035.1 of Woeseiaceae bacterium. Taxonomy (GTDB): domain Bacteria; phylum Pseudomonadota; class Gammaproteobacteria; order Steroidobacterales; family Woeseiaceae; genus UBA1847. The sequence continues at coordinate 160,154 of JAJFKU010000052.1, read as the reverse complement.
TCGCCGGTCGCGTCGAGATTCGGGCGTTGCTCACCCATCACCTTATCGTTGGAATCACCGGCCACTTTCTCATCCGTTGCAGCTGCTTGATGTATTCTCTGTATTTTCCCGGGCGATCGCCAGTGCAAGACGACCAGTTACTAAAAAAAGACCTGTTCGGCGAGATATGGTACCTCCCGAGCCGCGGTGGTCCAGCCGTGTTGCGCGATACCCGGCCAGCCCGCTGGTGGTTGCGCTGGCTTGCTCGAGGCCTTATGCGGCGGGAAGCAGCAGCTCTCGCTGCGCTTGACGGTCTGCGTGGTGTGCCACAACTCAAGCACAGCGACCATACCACGCTTCTGCGTAGCTACCTGCCCGGTGTGCCCCTGTTTGAGGGCCGCCCGAAGACCCCCGCGTACTTCAAAGAAGCGGCCAGCCTGCTGCGGCGCATTCACCGCGCCAACGTCGTCCACAACGACCTCGCGAAGGAGCCCAACGTTCTGCTCCGGAATGACGGTTCACCGTCCTTTATCGACTTTCAGCTCGCATGGTATTCCAGGGACCGCGGCTGGTTGTTTCGAATCGCGGCGCGCGAAGATATCCGGCACCTCCTGAAACACAAGCGGACCTACCGCCCGGACCTGCTGAGTGCGCGTGAACATTCGATCCTCAACTCTCCATCGCCGTTGTCGAAGGTCTGGATGTCGGTAGTCAAACCGGTATACGTGTTTGTGACACGCCGCATACTTGGTTGGGCGGATCGCGAAGGTGCCGCCGACCGCGGCCGTCATAACGGATCCGGATAACTATGAACTGCTCACTTTCGGTATACTGGCACGGCAACACATTCCAAATACGGGAGCAACAGTGGACTATTGCCATCAACACAATCTGGTCGACCCAACAATTGCCGGTAAAGAACAGCGCTTTGGAATTCGAGTGTCATTGCCTGCTGGCGATACGCTGAGAAACATTCTCGGCGACGACTGGGAGCGATTGCACTGGTATGCCACTGAAGCAGAACGTGATAACGCCTATGAGGACATCGCGAAACGACACGGTTATTACCGTGCAAGCGACACGCCGACCCAGGTACTGGAAAAGCTAACGCGCTAGCCCCGATTAGCGAGGCGGCGAACCTATGAAAAGATAGAAGTTCGACTGCCCGTCCTCTGCAAAACCGGCCGCCAGATAGACCGGACCCAGATAAGAGTCCAGGCCGGCGAAGATGCTGCCGCTCAACTGCATCGTATCGAAGTCGATCTCGCTTCTCCGGCCCCAGACATTGCCCGCCTCTGCGGACATTCCGAGGTAGATCGGTGTTTCAAAAAGCCCGCCGGTGGTATCGCCAACCTGCCGATAGTAAACGAGCCTTGCAAGCGCCGCATGAGGTCCGCTTATTTCACCACGCTCGAGGCCGGACAAGCGCAGAAAACCACCGAGCGGAAAAAAGTCCTGCACCGTCGTGTCCGAATTCAGCGTCGTTGCATAACTGAGCCCCACCTGCAGGCTGTTTTTGCCGCGGCTCCACGTTTGCGCAAACTCGCTTTCAATCGTATCGAACTTGTTATCGGCACCGAATCCCGGACGAGACACATTCCAGCGAACATCCGCCAGCGTTCCACTACGCGGGAATCGGGAGTTATCTACACTATCAATACGCAGGCGGGCAAACATACCGCCAGTTTCGAACTCGATATCCGGTAGTGCGCTATCACCGAGCTTTACACGGGCAGCACCGCCGCCGCGATAGGCACCTATCCGGAATTCACCGACGGTTCCCAACTCGCGACCAATATCGAGGCTCAGGTCTCCTTCGGACACGCGATAGCGCGCAACCGCGCTGCTCATCGAGAAAGCATCCAGATTCGACTGCCGAATCTCCAGCCGCGGTGCGACAAACCAGCGAGAGTCAAAGCTCAGCGGCTGATAGAACTCCGTCAACACCGCCGGGTCAGTTCCCAGCTGCAGGTCGGTGCGCCATTCCGCGCCCAGCTTATTGAGTCCGGCCCTCGTCATCCGAGTTGCCAGATTGAAAGCGGTCGAGCCGTCGAAATCATCCTCCAGCGATACGCCGAATTGCAGAAAATTGGGCCCCCAGCTTTTCGGTGTCGCCCGGTACTCGACGCCGGTACCGGAATCGTCGTTAACAAGACGATACTCAACATGCTCGTACAGCTGTAGACCGTAGAGCCTGTTCGCGTTCAGCGCCAGCACATCGGGCCTGATTACATCACCGGCCTCAACACTCAATCTCGACTCCAGGACTTCGGGAGCGAGCTTATCGTCGTGCACCACGCGCACGAATGCCAGCCGCTGTTCGTTACTCGACGGAAGTTTCCTCTGCTCACGATAGGCCTGCCACTCGACGTCACCAAGGGAGTACGCCCTCAGGCTCTCCGCCTGCTCCAATGCAGCCTTCTGGCCCGGTTCTATCGTTTGCACGATTTCCGCGAAATTGGTTGACGCAAACACACCGAGTTCCGGCCTGATGAGCACATCGGACTCGGCAAGCGTATCGATCTGACGCAGCGTTTCCTTGCGAATCAGAATCGTCAACATCTGCTCCGAAATCGTTACGACAGAACTCAATTCCTCGGACTTATAGAGCGGAAACTCGACATCGACAGCGATAATAATGTCGACGCCCATTGTCTTCATGACGTCGATCGGCAGGTTGCCGATGAGCCCGCCATCCACCAACAGGCGACCATCTATCCGCACCGGCGCAAAGGCGCCGGGAACGGACATGCTGGCACGAATGGCGTGCGCCAGGTCACCGCTGCCAAGCACCACGGCCTCGCCCGCAACGATGTCAGATGCTATCGCCCGAAACGGAGTGGGTAAATCGTTAAAATCCGAGATGTTCGATGCTCGCAGCGTTAACTCACGGAGTAACAGGTCGAGTTTCTGCCCCTGAATCACGCCTTTGGGCAGCAACAGCTTGCTACCGCGTATGCCGAGCTCAAAATTGATCGGAAACTCGCGGTCGTCCTGCTTGCGACGAAAACTCAAATCTTCCCTGTCCGGCGTATCGGTCAGGGCTGCAGCCCAGTCGAGTGAACCCACCAGCTGTTCGAGCTCCCAGGCGTCGACTCCCGTTGCGTAAAGACCGCCGACGATCGCCCCCATGCTGGTGCCGGCAATCGCATCGATCGGTATCTGCAGGCGCTCCAGCTCCTTGAGGACGCCGATGTGAGCGGCGCCGCGAGCACCACCGCCGCCCAGTACCAGACCAATTCTGGGTCGAGAACTGCCGTCAGAGGCGGCATCCGCCAACTGAGCATGAACATTGGGCAACAGCGCCGGTGCACAGGCCAGCAGAAGGCCAACGCACACCAGGCAACGGATAATCTTGATCATCTGAGTGCTCGAGTAGAGACGTATGTATCCCCGTGACATATAGCCGGGGCTACGTCACTCGGAACGAGTCAGCATATTCGATCAAGGCGGCAATTTCACGCTCGGTTTTCTCGTTCGTCCAGGCAAACTCGGCCGCCGCGCGCGCCGCTATTTCGGCATACAGCGAGCGACCCTGGTCGGCGTCGAAACCGATCATCATGCGTCGGAAGACGATATCGGCAAGCGTACTGGCAAACTCTTCGCGTATCACGAAGACAACTTCAGCGGCAATCAAGCGACCTTCACCACCCATCGCCTGCTGTAGTTCGGGATCGCTGGCAGCGAGCGTTATGATATCTGCGGCGCGGCCACCGTAAACTGCCAGCAATCTCTTGCGACCGGCCGGGGTCAGAAAACCCGACGCGGCGAGCTGTTCCCGGGCCTGCTCGATACCCCACGCTCCGGGCAATAACGTATCTCGGGTGCGGCACCCGGGCAGCTTACGACGCAAAACTCTGGCCAGCTTATCCACCGTCTGCTCAGCAAGATTTCGGTACGTCGTCAGTTTGCCGCCGATAATCGAAATCAGGCCTTTCGCGATATTGCGGTTCACCTTGATAATATGGCGGCGCGTTATCGCCGATTCGGGTCCCGCCTCCCGGTGCGGCAATGGACGAACCCCGGCGTATGCGAAATGAATATCCGCACGTGTCAGGTTGGCCTGTGGAAACACACGATTGGTCTCCGCCAGCAAATAGTCAACCTCGGCGCGACTCGCGCGAATATGGTCGAGACTCTCTTCGTAGCGAATATCAGTCGTGCCGATCAGGAACTGATCATTCCAGGGAATGATAAAAAACGGTCGGCCGTCGGCTGCAGCCTCCACGTAGAACGCATCGCCTGGTGCGCCATTGAAACGCCCAACGACAATGTGGCTGCCTTTCGTGCCACCGACGAAGCGTTTTGCGACGCGGGGAGCAGTTTTTAGTATTTCGTCAACCCAGGGGCCAGATGCATTCACTATGGACTGCACCTTCACTTCAATTCTGTTTCCATCACTATCATCGTAGGCAAGCGCTTCAACTCTGCCGTCGCAGGCTCGAATTTCCCGCACCTCGCAGTAAGTCCTTATCTCCGCACCTGCCGAACGTGCAGCGAGAAGATTCTCCAGTACCAGGCGTTCCGCGTAGGTGACCTGGGCATCGAAATAACGCGCGGCCCCCAGCAGGCCGTCGTCCAACATGCCGGGTTCTTCGCTTCTGATGCGATCGCGGCTGAGCATCTCATGGCCGGGCATCGACTTTCCCAGCGACAGCAGGTCATAGGCAATCATGCCGAGCCGAATAAGCCACGGACCACGGCGTGCAGCCGAAAAAACAGGGATACTGATGCGAATCGGCTCGACTAAATGAGCCGCATTGCGTCGCAATCGACGGCGTTCGTGCAGAGATTCGTAGACCAGTGGAATCTCGCCGTACTCGAGATAACGCAGGCCGCCATGAATCAGGCGACTCGATACGGCAGATGTACCGCTGCACATATCATTCTTGTCAAGAACGAGAACACGCAATCCGCGCAAAGCCGCATCACGCGCGATCCCGGCGCCGTTCACTCCGGCACCAATGACGGCGACATCGTAAGCGGGTACTTCGCCGCTCATCAGGGGCGTACCTGACCGTCACCGCGAACCAGGTACTTGTAGCTTGTCAATTGCTCGGCACCGACCGGACCGCGAGCATGAATGCGCCCGGTGGCGATACCGATTTCTGCGCCCATACCGAACTCGCCGCCGTCCGCGAACTGTGTTGACGCGTTGTGTAAAACGATTGCGCTGTCCACCTCTCTCAGGAACTGCTCCGCCGCTGCCGAATCGTCGGCAATAATGCTTTCTGTATGCCCCGACCCGTAGTGTCTGATGTGCTCAACGGCTTCGTTGATGCCCGCTACAACACGAACAGAAACGATCGCGTCGAGGTACTCGCTCGTCCAGTCTTCCACCGACGCCGGGACGGCCGCGGCGACAAGGTCAGTCACGGTTTCGTCGCCGCGAATCTCGCAACCCGCCTCCGTCAAGGTCCGACAGACCTCCGGCAGCAATTCGGCTGCGACACAACGGTCGACGAGGATCGTTTCCACGGCGCCGCAGATACCGGTACGGCGCATCTTGGCGTTCAATGTAACTTCGCGTGCAGTTTTTGCATCTGCCGACGCGTGCAGGTAAATATGACAGATGCCCTCAAGGTGGCCGATCACCGGCACACGCGCCTCATCCTGCACACGCCTGATCAGGTTCTTGCCGCCACGTGGCACAACGACATCAACCCAGGCGGCCATTGACGACAGAAGAAAACCCACTGCCGCCCTGTCACGAGTCGGCACCATCTGCACACTGTCGACCGGCAGTTCTGCGACCTCAAGCCCGGCGCTGATACACGCGTGGATTTCCCGACTTGAATTGAAGCTTTCGGATCCGCCCCTGAGAATGACGGCGTTACCGGATTTCAGACACAGGCCAGCGGCGTCAGCCGTAACGTTCGGCCGGCTTTCATAGACGATACCGATTACTCCCAGTGGCACGGCGATGCGCTGAATGGCAAGACCGTTGGGACGCTCCCATTCTGCCAGGACTCTGCCCACCGGGTCTGCCAGCTCACGAATAGCCTCCAGACCCGCCGCCATCGACTCGATCCGCTCATCGTCAAGCCTGAGGCGATCGAGCATCGCAGCACTCATACCCCGGCGACGCGCATCTGCCAGATCGATCTCATTGGCCGAACGTATAGCAGCAGCACGTTCCCGCACCGTCGCAGCCGCTGCCGACAGCGCCGTATTACGTTGTTGCGCGCCACTCATTGCCAGCTCTGTCGCTGCCGATCGAGCCGCCTGGCCGATGGCGGTCATTGCCGCCACAATATCTATGTCGTCGTCACTCATGATCGAACAATACCAGCTCATCCCGATGCACGACCACGGCGCGACCGCGATAACCCAGGGTCTGCTCAATCTGATCGGACTGGCATCCGGCAAGGCGCAATGCCTCGTCATCAGAGTACTCAGCGAGACCGCGTCCGATCTCGTCACCGCTGCTTGTCTTCAACGCAACCGCGTCTCCTCGCCGAAAACTCCCGACCACGGCGGCAACGCCGACCGGCAACAAACTGCCGCCCGCGCGTAAGGCCCGGGCTGCGCCGTCGTCGAGAATCAGCTCCCCAGCCACCTCGAGCACGCCCGCCAGCCACTGCTTTCTCGCTGCGGCCGGTGTTCCCGAGGCTTGAAAGACCGTGCACCTCGCACCATCGACCAGCGCCTGCAATGGATTCGGTATCAGGCCGCTGGCAATGATCGTTGAGCAACCTGCATGTGTCGCTATGCGAGCCGCCTGAACTTTGGTCACCATTCCGCCGCTGCCAATGACGGACCGGGATTCTCCGGCCATAGATAATGTTTCGTCAGTGATCGCACGTACCGTCGGGATATGCTTTGCATCGCTGTTGTTTGTCGGATCCGCCGTATAAAAACCATCGACGTCGGACAACAACACAAGCGCGTCGGCCATCACCAGTTGGGCGATGCGGGCAGCGAGCCGATCGTTGTCACCGTAGCGAATTTCCGTCGTTGCAACCGTATCGTTCTCGTTCACGATCGGAATAACCGAATGCTCGAGAAGCTTGCCAAACGTCCGGCGCGCATTCAAAAAGCGACGCCGGTCCTCAGTATCGTCGGGTGTCATCAATATCTGCGCCGCCGCAATACGATGGCGTGCGAGTGCTTCCTGGTAGGAGTGCACCAGTTGAATCTGGCCTGCCGCTGCTGCAGCCTGTAAATCCTCAAGCCTGGCGCGCTGCTTACTAATGCCGAGGACCGGGCTACCGATCGCGATCGCACCCGAGGAAACGATCACTACCTGGTGGCCATCCGCCGCAAGACCCGCAACATCGTCGCTCAGCTTCTCAAGCCAATCGCGATTCAATCGGCCCTGATTGTCGACGAGCAGCGATGAGCCAACCTTGACGACCAGTCGGCGATAGTCCGAAAGCGCCAGCCCGGACACAGCTAACCCACCAGCAGATGCTGACGATCAAACGACGTCAGCGTTACCTCGCCCTTCGATACCGCAACCGTGCCGCTGCGTGCGATCGCGGAAATTTCACCAATGTCCGCCGCCTCAGCGACAAAGGTATCAATCTCCTTTACACGACCGGTGAGTTGCACGGTACAGCTGATCTGGGCCTCATCGAGAATCTCGGCGCCGAACCGCTTCGCCAGCGACATCACACGCGCCAGACCGCCGGTGCCGAGCTTTATTTTTATGATCGCCAGCTCACGTTCGAAATGCTCACCCAGTGTCATATCGTGAATATTCACCACATCGATGAGCTTCGCGAGCTGCGCATTCAACTGTGCAATTGCCGCATCGGAGCCGGATACAACCAGGGTTACACGCGATACCCTTGGGTCGTAAGTCGGGGCAACATTAAGCGACTCGATGTTGTAACTGCGTGACGAAAACATGCCGGTAAGGCGTGTAAGCGCGCCGACTTCGTTCTGTAAGAGAACCGATATTGCGTGTCGCATGAGTGTTCGGACCTGAGCTCGGAAGAGGATTACGGGTGAAACTAAATAGCTTGTATTTATCAAGGATGGTGGCGCAGTGAGTCCAGTATTGCAATGCTTCAAAAATTAGTAAACACTCGCGCAAAATGGCCTTAATACGCGTAAGACAGAAAACTCATGAAACAACGGCCGAATACGGCACAGATAGACAAGCATCCGCTCTCCGGGCAGGAAATGAGTGGCGCCGAAACAGTTGTGCAAGTGCTGGCAGACGAAGGCGTCGACACGATATTCGGCTATAGCGGGGGCGCTATACTTCCGATTTACGATGCCGTATTCCGTTACAACGACAGCCGTCAGCAAACGAACGGTAGTTTATCGATGAACCTTGTCGTTCCTGCCAACGAGCAGGGCGCCGGATTTATGGCGGCGGGCTACGCGCGTGCGAGCGGCAGGGTCGGTGTCGTTATGGTGACATCGGGGCCCGGGGCGACCAACACGGTTACACCTGTTCGCGACAGCATGGCCGACTCCGTCCCGCTGGTAGTAATCTGCGGCCAGGTACCCACAGCCGCCATCGGTACCGACGCTTTTCAGGAAGCTCCGGTTACCGCCATCATGGGAGCAGTCGCCAAACACGTATTCCTGGTTACCGACCCTGAGCAACTCGAGGAAACCGTCCGCAGTGCCTTTGAACTTGCCCGTACCGGCCGACCCGGCCCTGTAGTCGTTGATATACCGAAAGACGTGCAGAACTGGCAAGGTACGTTCAAGGGGGAAGGCGTTCTACCTTTGCATGGTTATCGGCGGCGCTTGGCCGCCGTTACCGAAAACAAGCTGACGGTCGAGGCCTGTGAGCGCTTTTATTCGATGCTTTCCGGATCGGAACGTCCGCTCATCTACGCGGGTGGCGGCGTCATCAATGGTAACGCCAGCAAGGCAATGCGGCGTTTTGCCAACGAGTACGGGATCCCGGTTACGACCACGCTAATGGCCCTCGGCGCCAGCGACACCAAACATCCGCTCGCCATGCATATGCTGGGCATGCACGGTGTTGCGTCGGCCAACTACGCCGTCGAGGACTGCGACTTCCTGATCGCCGTTGGCGCTCGTTTCGATGACCGTGTTGCTGGTAACCCTTCCCTGTTTGGCCCACGGGTAAAAAATATCGCGCAGTTCGATGTGGACTCGGCGGAGATCGGCAAGGTGAAACGCGTTAACTGGCACAACGTCGGCGTACTCGACACCGACCTGAACGATATTCTGGAATACGGGCGCCGCATCAAGTTCGCAAAGTCATTCGATACCTGGCACGCAGAGATCGCGGCTCTGAAGCGCGACTACGCACTGAATTACGATCGCGACAGCGATCTGATTCAGCCCTACGCGGTTATAGAAGAAATCAACAAACACTCGAAAGGCGAGGCAATCATTTCCACCGGCGTCGGCCAGCACCAGATGTGGGCCGCCCAATACTTCGATTTTCGCGAACCACGGCTGTGGTTAACGTCCGGCAGCATGGGAACGATGGGCTTCGGTTTGCCCGCCGCTATCGGGGCACAGTTCGCCCGCCCGGACAGAGTCGTTATCGATATCGACGGCGATGCGAGTATTCGCATGAACATCGGCGAACTCGAAACTGCGACCACGTACAACCAGCCGATCAAGGTCATCGTGCTGAATAACTTCGGCGACGGCATGGTCCGGCAGTGGCAGAAGCTGTATTTCGACGGCCGGATGTCGGGCAGCGATAAATCCCTGCACGCCAAGGATTTTGTCAAGGCGGCGGAGGCCGACGGCTTCGGTTTTGCCAAACGTCTTGAGAACAAGGACGAGCTACCGGCCGTAATTCGTCAGTTCATGGATTTTGAAGGCCCGGCTTTTCTGGAGGTCATTATCGACCGCGACGCCGGGGTATACCCGATGGTCGGGCCCGGACAGAGCTACGAAAACATGGTCACAGGCGATTACATCAAGAGCCGCTCGAAACCCGGTGATGATGCACCGGGTCCGAGCGAAATGTTCTAAGCTGGCGACTACTCCGCGTTGGCGGCGCTCAGGTTATCCGCAAGCCCGTTCGGGCCGCAATCGTTCGCCAGGAAGTCAATGATTGACTCATAGAGTTCGATTTGATGGTCGAAGAACAGAGTGTCTGAGAAGTGATCGGCACCGTCCAGTTCAACGAACTTGAAGGATTTGCCGAGTTTTTTCAGTTCTCTGTAGTAAATCCTTGCCTGCACGGGCTGCACCCGCTGGTCGACGCTACCGTGCACCAAGAGTACTGGAACGTTCACTTTATCGACATTCTCTATCGGATTTAGTGCGCCGTTACGATACTCGATCTGTTCGATCTCGGTGGCCCCCCGGAACCAGGACTCGTTCGCAATCGTGTTCACCTGTTTGACCATATCGGTCACGGCAGCACCGGCAATGACACACTGATATATCTGTGATTCCCTCGACGCCGCGACTAAAGCCGCATAACCGCCGTAGGACCAGCCAAACATTGCCATGCGATCAGGGTCGGCGTAACCCTTTTCCACCAGGTACAAGGCGCCATCGTCTTTGTCGTCCTGCATCTTATAACCGGCTTCGCTGCCCTCCTTCCACGCGGAAAGATAATGCTCGAGACCAAACCCCTTTGAACCACGGTACTGCGGCTGCAACACCATATAGCCGTTGTTCGCCAGCATCTGCGCCCATTCGTCGTAGATGACAGTTTCATGAATGAACGGCCCGCCATGCGGCAAGACAATCAGCGGAAACGGCGGCTTGCCATTCGGTACCGTCAGGTAAGCCGGAATCTTGCGACCGTCGCGCGCCCTGTACGAGATAAACTTCACGTCGGCGAGATCTTCGCTCGCTATAAGCGGCTGCTTACTGCCTATGGTCGTGAACTCGCCGTTTCGATACAGGTAATAGGTACCCGGATCCCGCGGGCCGGAATTGTAGATGGTCATCGTATTACCGTCGCGGGACCGTGAGGAAATGCTCACATAACTCGCATTCGGTACCAGCTCTTGCAGCTGCGCATAGGTAGCGCCCTCCACCTCGTCAAACCACTCAGTGTGAAGTGTGTCGGTGAAATAGGTGACGCCGGTAATACTGTCGGGCTTGCTCCAGTTATGGCTGCTAAATCTAACGCCGAAGATGTCAACATCGCCGCGCTGATAGATTTGTTCCTCGAACTTCTTGGTCCGTGTATTGAAAGACCATAATCCAGTCGTATCGGTACCGTTTTGGAAGCCAACGATCAGGTTTCCGGGAACCGCCTCATCCTTGCCGAAAACCGTGAAGTTCTCGAACCTGTCCTCATTGAGGCGAAAAATCTCTTCCCACTTCTTCGTGCCTTTTTCGCGGTAGTACCACAGATAATCCTGGCTGGCCCGGGCAAAGCCGCGTGCGAGCCAGGGGTCACCGTCCGAATCGAATTCGATCTGACCCATTGACACCTTGCCCTGTAACAGCAATTCCTTGGCGCCTGTTTTCAGGTTGAGCTTGTAGTAGGCTCGCGGACGAAAGGCCTCGGCAAGATTCAACTTATCTTCAGTGCCCGGGATCGTGGAGATAATTATTCTGTTTTTCTCATTCGGCAGTACGTTCTCGACGCTCGGGTAGCCAACATTGAATTCGTCGAATTGCTTGCTAACGACGTTCAGCAACGCAATTTTGGTTTCATAAACGCCTTCGTTCTGGCCATCGATCTTGTCCCTGACTTTTTCGCGGAATACCACCACGATATCTGAATCGCTGACGAAGCCGTAGGAAGTGATCTCCATGATTTCGGAATCCACTACCAGCGGCTTTTTATCAAGATCAGAAGCGTCATGTACGTAGAGGACCGGATTGCCCTTTTTGCTGAGTATCTTGAGCATTGCGACATATTTGCCATCGGGCGAGACTTCGACATTGTCGACGACATCTCGCAACGCAAAGTACTCCAACGGATAAGGATCGGTCGAGGCAGCAGTAGGCAACGCGCCAAAGCAGACAACGAGAATCAGGTTAATCATCAGTATTTTTTTCATCAATCAGACCCACTAAACAAATCGCTGATACAAAAACAGCCCGCAGGAATAAACCCTGCGGGCTGTCAATTCTAGCCAAAAATAGCGCTTCCTATTGGAAACTTGCCGCTATGTTGACGAAGTAAGCACGGCCGCCCATATCGTAGCCCGCACCCACCGGAACGTTAAACGACTCGAACACTACGTTCCCTCTTGGATCAACCAGCGGTGGCTTCTCGTTCATTACGTTTCGCGAGCCCACACCGAAGGTCCAGACATCGCCATAGTAGTAAACCGATACGTCGTGTCGGAAGTAATTATCCGCGAAGAATACCGGTCTGCAGTCTGCACCACCTGCAGCCGGCCCGACACAGGTAAAGCTGCCTCCACCCGGGTAGCTGTCGTAGGGATACTGGGCTACGAGTTCGGGATCACCTTCTACACTACCGATGTAGCGGGTCGACCACGTATAACGAAAGTCACCAACGTCAGCCCGGAAAATACCTTGCCCCGACCACTCAGAATAACCGAAGTCGCCGAGGTCGCTGTCAACACTTGCCTCGAACGTAGCCGGATCGATGAAGATATTGGTGATTTCCAGCTTGCGGTTGAAAGTCAGGTCCGCGCTGAAATCTACGGCTTTGCCGAATACTTCGGTTGGAATATCGAGCGCAATGTTCAAGTCTACACCGCGGGCTTTGAGCGCGTCCTTGTTCAGGAACTGCTGGTTAATCTGCCTGAAGAGCCCATCACCCTGCGAACCGTCGCCAAGGAAGTTTCGGAAGATGTTGCGGCAATACGGCGCGTCACCCTCGGGGTCGTTGTAACACTGATCGATGCTGAACTGGCCACCAATCTGCGATATTTCGTCACGCACGCTGATATCGTAGTAAGTCGCACCGATATTCAGATCGAACGCTTCGAAGAACGGTTGTTCCCAGGAAATTCCGGCCGTGAACGACTCGGATTTCTCTTCACGAAGATCCGATTGTCCGACGCCTCGCAGCACCTCCACCCCGTAGTTCCCAAATGACTGACCTGAGTTATTGATGCCAAGATTCGTCGGGTCAACACCATCCGCAATACAGTTGGCGAGCACTGCCGGAGTTCGCGTATCTCCCGCGGCATTGTAAGTAAAGCCTCCGCCGATCACAGCGATAATCGCATCGTTCGGCGTTACGCAGGGATCGTCATAACTCAGGAAGCCGCTGGTGCCTCCCAGGAAATTCTCGCGCAGATTGGGAGCACGGTAGGATGTGCCCACGGTACCCTTAATCTGCAGTGAGTCGACCGGGCGCCACGACAATTTTCCTGAGTAGGTGTACGCACCGCCGTAAAACTCGTCGTCGGTGTGACGCGTCGCGAGATTCACCGTCAGCTCTTCGAATGCCGGAGCATTGGCGAGTAACGGCACTTCCACTTCAACGAACCATTCTTTGGTCGTCTTCTCACCGGTTGCACCCAGATCCTTGAAGAAATTGACCAACAGTCCATCACGCGCAACGTCGTTCGGTATCGATTCAATTTCGTCTTCACGCGCCTCGTAGCCGAATGCCGCTGCGACGGTACCGGCAGGCATATCGAAAAGATCGCCGGTAAACGTCAGGCTGTAGACGGTTTGACGATAATCGGTGGTAAAGACCCGGTCCGCAAACAGATAGTCACGCTCAGCCTGAGTCGCAAAATCGTTGTTCGACAGGTTCTCATACAACGACGGCGCGAAGACATTTACAGGAACACAGCCATCGCTGCCATTACCACAGGTGATGGCTCCCGTAACCGGGTCCATTACCGTCGTATTTACAGAATGGCGCAACAGGTCGTCGCGGATACCCCGACGCACAGAGGTACCTGTCGCATCAGAATGAACGACGGCAAGATCGAATGACCAGTTATCGACTGATCCTGCCCTCAGGAAAGGCATGTCGCCGCGAATACCTGCCACATATCGCATTTGATCAACGTCCGTTTCGACGGTATCGGCATGTCCTCTGACCGAAAATTGCGGTTCAAGCGAAATCGGGCCGGACGGGCCGCCAGGAGTAACACCGAATAAGGAAGGTACGCAATCGGCGAGGTCATAATTGTAAAACGCGCATGTTGCCTCGTAGTTCCGCCCAAATCCCGCGATGTATTCGGGGTCCTGGATGACACTGTCCCAGGCTAGCCCGCAATCGACACCGTTAACGCCGTTTGGATTACAAGGGTTATAAGGATTAGTTCCGGGAACATTCATAGGGTTAGTGCCGGACGACACGGTGCCTGGCGAACTTTGAGCAAATGTCTCTCGCTTGTTGTAAAGCAGCTCAAAATACGGAGTGATATTGGCTTCGCCAGCGAAAGTGTATTCACCGTAGGCCATCGCGCTAATGCGATCCATTTCCGGGAACAGGTTTTCCACGCCGGCAGGGCTGGTGATGAAGTAGTCTGTGAAATCCACATCAACGACGCCATCGCCGTCAGTATCCACCGGAGCACCGATCAATGTCGCCTCGGAGAAGCCCGGAATACCGGTGTTCGACTGGTCGCCGGTGTAGTAGAGAGAACCGAACAATCCCGATTGATTGTCAAAAACGCGAGCCGCACCAAAACCGATGGTACACGGCGACGTCTTCATGCCGTAGTCCACCTGGTACTGAATCAAATCGGTATAAATGTTCCCGTCTCGATCAATTTCCCGATAGCTGGCGCATCCGGCTGACCAGGGTCGGTCGTCTCGATCAACTGCCTCGGTGTGAGTGCCGTCAACCGCGAAACCGATCACGCCACGGTCAAAGTTCTTGCCCCAGCTTGCAGACAGGTTATTTTGAATGCCGCCTGAATAATCCGGAATCGTATTGAAAGTCTCAACTTCAAAGCCGTCGAAATCCTTGCGCAAAATGATGTTGGCGACACCCGAAACGGCATCGGAGCCGTAGATCGAGGATGCACCATCCAGCAGGATTTCGTAGCGATCGACCAGTCCCGACGGCACCATATTGAGATCCGGTGCGAACGGCGCTCCTTCAACACCGACGGGTGCTGCACGCCGGCCATTGATAAGTACCAGCGTCTTCTCGGCACCGAGTCCGCGCAGATCGATCGTCGAGGAACCCGGACCATTCGTGGTAACAAAGCCTTGATAGGTAACGTCGACCTGATTTCCGCCCGCGCTCGGCGAGTCCTGCAAAATGGTGCTCGGATCGATGGCCCCGATTTCTCTCGAAACCTGGCCTGTGATGACCTGTAGCGGCGCGACGCTTGAGTAGGTGTTGCGCTTCAGGCGCGATCCGGTGACGACCACTTCCTCAACCGGAGCGTCATCTTCAAGTTCTGCCAGTGGATCCGTATTCTCGTCTTGAGCGAAAACCGCCGGCGCCACGAGCAAGCTGAAACCAGCAAGCAATGCGGCCATTGGACTGAGTACACGCGCAAGAACTGCGCGATCTTCGTCGACTCTCATTTCATACCCCTTATGCTGTATATGTTTTCGGCGAGCCTATTTATGGCTCTTGTGCCGACCAGTGCGTATAAAGCGCGACTGTCATAGTTTCGTATGATGCGAAATCACAACACATAAGTAAATGGTTGAGGCCAACAAAGTTCAGACTATTTCGCGATATGTTGCTAAAACGCAACGAATCCTGCCGGAAATATGCGACTATAGTTCGCTATCGTTACAGATGAGACTAAACTTCTAGCCACCGTGTTTTCCCTGGTCGCCACGCGCGTTTAACCATCGACGGCGATTCCAGTATTATGTGAACCGGTGCAACGTTTTATTATCGTTTTTGGGCGAGATTCGGAACATGCTGATAACGCCGAGACAAGACAAGCTGAACAAGATCGTCGTCCTGAACCCAAAGGGTGGCTGTGGCAAGTCGACCCTGGTGACCAATCTCTCCGCCTGTTACGCCGCGCGCGCAACGCCGCCAGCGGTTATGGACTACGACCCACAGGGCTCGACGATGGCGTGGCTGGAGCGACGCCCGGGCGACCTGCCGACGATCCACGGTATCGCCGCGTACAAGAAGAGCATGCAGGCCACGCGCAGCTGGCAACTCCGCGTGCCGAACGAAACCGAAACGCTGATTGTCGATTCACCGGCCAGTGTCGATCACAACGATCTCCGCGAGCTGACACGCGACTCCACCAGCATCCTCGTGCCGGTACTGCCATCGTCGATGGATATACACGCGGCTTCGCGGTGCATCGCAGACCTGCTGCTGGTTGCCAAAATTGACCGGCGTGACCGCAAGCTCGCCGTGGTCGCCAACCGCACACGCAAGAACACCAAGAGTCTTGGCAAGTTGATGCGTTTCCTGGATTCGCTCGGTATTCCGATCATCGCCGTACTGCGCGACACACAGAACTTCGTGAGTTCCGCCGAGCAGGGGATTGGCATCTGCGAAATGCAGCCGTCACGGGTCAAACCCGACCTCGAACAGATCGAGAAAGTTGTCAACTGGCTGGACAGCTGGCCGCAGCGTCGCCAGTCGTCAACCTCCACAACGTCAATCGGCAAACGGCCAGCAGCCACACGCACGCTGCTGCACCGAACTCAGTTCGGCTCAGTTTGAATCGCGGCAAACAGATCGACATCGATGTTACCGCCGCTCACGACAATCGCTGTCGTCCTGCCCGCTGTCGGCAGCTTGCCCGATAAGACCGCGGCGAGTGCCACGGCCCCGCCCGGCTCAACGACCAGCTTCAGGTTTCTGAAAGCAAAGCGTATTGCCGCGCGTACTTCGTCGTCGCTGACCGTCAACACCTGATTCAGCAGATCCCGGTTGATGGGGAATGTGAGTTCGCCCGGCATGGTTGTTTGCAGCGCATCACAAATCGACCGCGCCGAATCTTCGATGCGCCGGCGCTCGCCGTCCCGAAACGATCGTCGTGTATCGTCGAACGCGACCGGCTCAACGGCATAAATACTTACTCCAGGCAGCCGGTCCTTCAGCGCCAGCGCGGAGCCGGATGACAAGCCACCGCCACCGCAGGGAATCAGCACCTGATCGGGCGGCAGGTCCAGATACCTCGAGTCTTCCGCAAGCTCCAGACCGACCGTGCCCTGCCCGGCAATAACATGCTCATGATCATAAGACGGTACCAGTGCCGCACCGCGTTGCACGGCGATCTCCCGTGCAATAGCCTCCCGATCGCCCGTGTAGCGATCATAGCTAATGACCTCACCACCCAATCGACGCGTATTTAGGAGTTTTGCCTGTGGCGCATCTTCTGGCATCACTATTGTCGTTTCGATGCCCAGCATCGCGCCGGCTGCCGCGACCCCCTGAGCATGATTTCCCGACGACCAGGCAACAACCCCTCGAGCCGCATCGTCCGCACTCAACTGACTGAGGCGATTGTAGGCACCGCGGATTTTGAAAGACCCGGTAACCTGCAAGCATTCCGGTTTGATCAGGACCTTGCCACCGGCGATTTGATCGAGCTCGTGGTTCTGCAGCAACGGTGTGCGCACACTCACCCCGCTCAAGCGCGTTGCCGCCGCTTCGATATCGGCAACATTCACCACTAGTCCGCAGCCGCAGCAAGCCGATCGATTTTGGCTGCGCAGATGAAGTCATTGTCGGACAGACCATTGATCGCGTGGGTGGTATAGCTCACCACGCATGATCCATAGCTCACCGTCAGCACGGGATGGTGGCCCTCGACAATCGCTATCCATGCGACCGCATTGGTAAATGCCAGCGATCGGCTGTAGGCGGAAAACTCGAATGTCCTCGATATTTCGAGACCATCGTCGCTCAACGACCAGTCAGCGTGCAGCGCTCTGATAAGCTCGCTGCATTGATCGGGTCGCAGAGGCTCGACGCCACCCTCGCAGGGTTTACAACGGCGGTCCGCAAGATTATCTGACATGTTGGTTCCGAGGCCGAAAAGACACGGCCAATCTATCAACCACCCAAAAAAATCGCCACAAAAAAAGGCCGACCCATTACAGGCCGGCCAGGCGGAGACTCGGAATGAGTCACAGGGATTTGCTTGGCTACTGCGGGTTTGACGCCAGAGACTGGGGGTTTTCGATAAACAGCTTCACGCTAACACGGCGCTCCAGCGCATAGCTGTCGGTGTCCGGCGCCTGTGCGACGGACTCGCCATGCGCGGACGTGCTGATACGAGTGGGATGTACGCCTGCCGCGATAAACAGATTGCGGACAAATTCCACGCGCTTCTCCGACAGGCCCTGGTTGTACTCGGCATTGCCGCGTTCGTCGGCAAAACCATCCAGTTGAATCCTCACACCCGACATACTGGCGAGCGTTCCGGCCATTTGTGCCAGCCGAGCACCGGTGGTATCGGTCAGTGCGAACTCGTCGGTGCGAAACAGCAGGTCCATATCGATGCCGGCCTGCATAAGGCTGACCAGTTCCGGACGGGCAACGTTCTGCAGGCGCTCGACCTCTGTATTCAGTTCGTCGACGCCCTGCTCCAGATCCGCGACCGATTGGCGCGACCCCTGCAGGGAACTCTGCAGGCTGTCGATTCGTTCCGATTTCAGATGTGCCTTCTCGCCCAGCTTCGCGCCAACGGCAGCACCGATAATAAAACCTACCGGCCCACCGGCAAGCGCGCCAACAATGGCACCGGATCCGACACCGATATTCTCTTCCTTGGACGCCGCAGCCGAAGCCGTTTGCGCGAATAAGGCCAGGACTGCAATGATGGCAATTGAGTTTCTACTACGCATGTTCTTAATCCTCCGATAGTCGTGGCCAGGTGGTGGCCGGTTTCGGGATTAATTACACGCCCAAATAGCGGTCGGGACCGGTCGCAAAGATGGAGAGCCGGCGATCAATTGTGACGAAAAATGGCGGCGGGAGAATATACCAAAGGGCTCAGAGTCCCCAGGGCTCTGACCCCCTTCAGCCGCCGCTGAGCGCAACGAAGGTACCGCCGTTGCTGGCACACACGGCGCGCATGAAGGTTGCAAAACTGCCCGCGGTATCCGGTATCCGGTCGCTGCCGAAGCGACCTGGAAATCCAACGCCATGAATCCGCACCAGGCGCTCGCCATTAGGACCGGGTCTGTTCAGACGGTCAATCGCGGCCATCGCGGAGTCGACGTTGCGCACCCCCTGGTAGTCGTCGCCGAAGACGTAAATGCTGATCTTCTTGTCGTCGGCTCTGAAATCGCGAATCGCGGCTTCGATACCGTTGACCGGATTACTGTCACTGGTCGCGTTCCAGCTTTGCATTCTGGACACGATGGCGCGCCTGCGCCCCGGCGAGTCCGGCATCCATCGGGACTGAAAGTCCCGGAACATATAGACGCCGTCATCGTTCATGACCTGAATGCCTTTGACGGTTGGATACGCTTCCAGCGTTTGCCTGAGCATGCGTTGCGCCAGCGTCCAGCTACTGTCGAGCATACTGCCGGACGTATCGATGACGAAGATGATGTACTCGCTGTCGACGGGGATTCCGGCGACGGCGTCTGCATCCGGTCTCCGGTAGTAGGGCCGCAGGCGCTTTTGTTCCTCGGACAATCTTTGCCGCGCTGCACTCAACTCGCCGATGTCGACGGTTTCGTCTTCCTCTTCCTTGCTGGCCTTGTACTGGCCCTCGATCGTACTCAGTTCGCCCTCGACCTTACCGAGATAGGTTTTTGTCGCCTGCTCCTCGGACTTCACTTTCTTAAGCGTGCGGTCGAGAATCGTCGATGTGCCGCGAATCTCGAAGAGTTCCTCCTGCAACAAGGCAATCAAACGTTGTAAGTCCTGCTCTGCTTCTTCGACGACGACGGGCTCGTAAATCTTACTGAGCACCAGCAGCAGGATAATGGCGCCGAAGCCACAGCAAATGCAGTCCAGAAACGACAGACTGAATGCTTGTATATCTCTTCTCTGTCTGGCCATGCTGCGTCCCCCTTATGGCCAGTCGCGACTGACGCTGATGAAGGAACCCCGGGTCTGCAGCGCAAGCGCCCACAACGATACGGCGGCCTGCGAGTCTCCTTCCATGGGATACAACATGATATTGACGGGAATACCGCTCGGTATCAGCTTCGAAGCGTTGTAAAACAGGTTCAGCCGCTCGTTGCCGCCGATAACGGCTTTCGTCGAAGTCTCCGCGTCCATCGTCGGCATGGAGTCGACCAGAAGAATAACGTTGTCGGGCCGTGGGTTCATATCCCGAACGATCTGAAATGCCGCGTGCATATTCGTACCGTTCTTAGGTACCGTGCGGCGCAGCTGTCTGACTGCCTCGTCCAGCTGATCGCCATCGTCCGCCTTTAACCACAAACCGTCAGTTCCTTTGAGGACTGGCTCGACGGTATTGTTGAACATGTATATCTGATACTCGCTTTCCGGCTTGAACTGCGACGTCAGCCAGTCGACGCTGGCGACAACCTGGCGCCATTTGCGCGACAACACCTGCTCGGACTCCGGCAGGTTCTTGCGACGCAGGATATTGACGATAGTCTCGTGCAACATGCTGGCAGAACGGTCGACCAGTATCAGCGTTCGATCGCCACCCAGCTTAAGGCCTGTCAGGTACTGGCGGTCACCTTCGCCCTTAAATGAACGTACTCGCTGGCCGGCCTCGTCCTGTTCTTTCTTCAACGCCAGCAAGCGCTTGACCTCATCTTCGAGCGATTTGATGTCGCTTTGCAGTTTTTCGATATGTTCGATCTTTGCCAGCGTGTCCTTATCGTACTTGGCGAGCTCGGCCTTGAGCTCTGCGATCAGCGCCTCGATAATCGAAATCTGGTCTTTCGCCTCCTCGTCCTCGGTCTTCAGTTTCTGGATCGACGTGCGGGCCAAAGCCAGGTTCTTGCGGCCTTCCAGAACCTCGACCTGCAAACGATTCGTTTCCGCCTGCAGGGCCCTGGTTTGATCGGTCGGCGTAACCTTGCTCTGCGAGTTGATGATCATGAAAAACAGAATCACAGCGCCAAATCCGCAGCACATGCAGTCGAGAAACGACATGCTGAACATCTCACCGGAGCGTCGTTTACGAGCCACTTTGATCCTCCGCTGAAATTAGCCGCAATTCGAAACCCGGCGTACCGATGCGAATGAGATCGCCGATCTGCAGCACGGCGGAACCATCGATGCGGTGACCGTTGAGAAATGTGCCGTAGCGACTGTGGTCCGTCACTATGAACTGGCCGTTTTCCGCACTGACGACACAATGCCGCCGTGACAAACCGGGCATTTCCTGTTGCAGGTCCAGCCAGCGCTCGTTGTCGGCCGCTTGTGACCCCATGACGAGGGGCGCTCCTTTCAGATTATAGGCCTTGTGTCCGAGCAGCAGGTGGGTCGGCCGCCCTCCGTTACCGCCGGAGCGGCCGCTTTCGACGGTCACCGGTGCCTGATCCCACGGCAGATGCCGCGACAAGGTCACGCCAGCGCCGTTTTCCACTGCCTGGCAGCGCTTTATCAAACCACGTGCCGTCGCGCCCGGCTCCAGCAGGAAGACCTCGCCGCCGACCCGCGTTTTTAGCGTGTCAGCCAGCCCCGGCATGCGCGCTGCTCGGTCCGAGAGCTGAATTGCAGGTGTTTCCTCGGCTCGAAAAAGCGCGCGCAGACTGCTGACGATTGCCTGATAGACAGGCCCGGCCGCCGCTACCAGTTCCAGCGACTCTATTTCGGCATGGTGACTGACGCCACGGTACTCGACAGCCAGGGGCACCGTTGCAGATCTCGAAGCCTGCGCCAGCCAGTCCGGAATACTGTCACGCAATACCTGCTCTGTTTCGGCGGTATGCAGCGGGTCAAACCTCGATTGCTGAACAAACGCGTCCGCAATGATCTTCAGCCAACGATCGTGCAATACCAGCAAGCCGTTGTCCTCAATAACCTCGGTACGATCCACCTGGACCTGCCCTTCCTGCATCAGCCGGCTCAACAGGCTGCTGTGCAGGCTCAGGTCGATATGTACGGGAACCGCATGCTCGTAGTGACGACGGGTTGCACAGACCGCTGCATCCGTCATCGCAACAATCGGAATCTGCAGCTCGCTGGCAATACCCAGCAACAGGCCCAGGTTTTCGTTCGACATGTACGGCGGCACAGCAATCGCCAAGCGGTCGCCAGGCGCAGCAACCCGCTTCCATATCTGCTCGAGTTGATGGCTGACGAGATCCGCCGCGCTCATGTGGTGAAAACGTCGATCGGGCAACGACTCTGTATGCAGTTCCGACCAGTAGTGATTCTGAATTCGGCGCGGCTTCAGACTGGCACTGATGTATGCCTCTGTGCCGGTGATCAGGTGATCGTCCTCCAGCAGAGCGAACCCCGGCTCGCGATACAAAATTCTCTCGTCATTGACGAGTAGAATTCCAGCATCGTTCAGATGTGCCGCGAGCAGACCCATAGTCTAGTTGTTCCTAGTCAGCCTTCAGGTGGCGAATGACTTTTTCGTCACAGTAGTTTTCACTGTCGAATACCAGTCGTTCCTGCATGAGCTGCAATTGATGCACAAGAAACATCAGAAAAATACTGATGAGCAATGCGATGAAGGTGGAGTTAAACGCAACACCGAGGCTCTGCGTAACACCCGCGATGTCGCCTTTCACAGCTTTGTCCGCCTGCGCCAGCGCTTCACCGATACCGCGTACTGTGCCGATAAAACCGATCGACGGAATAGCCCAGGAAATATAGCGAATCATCGATAGCTCGGATTCAAGCCGATCCGCTTCCGATTCACAAATCGTATGCGTACTGCTGGAGACGTCCTGAATGCTGCGCGTCGAACTGAACCGGCGCAACGCGTTAAGCAATGCTCTGGGCAACAACATCTGTTGTCGATCCTCCGGGAGAGCCTGAACCTGGCGCGCAAACTCACGCGTATCTTCGGGCAATATGCGCATGCCCTCGGCGACCGGTACGAGGTCAACCTCGAGCAGACGTCGTTCACCGCTGACTTTCACCGCCTTATAACCCATGATCGCCAGCGCCCAGAACATCAGAATGAAGCACGACTCCTGCTCCAGGTCTTTGATCAGCACCCAGGCACTGCGATCACGCACGAAATCGGGGTCCGCGGCAGCCCGCATATTTTGCTCTTCAATAACCTGCGCGGCCGTTGGCCTGACGACCGAAACGTAGAACGCGTGAACGATGATAATGGCGATAATCAAAGCGAAAAGTTGAAAAACGAATTCAACGGGAATGTTCTTTTTATTCATAAGCGCAGACTCTTTTGGCGTTACTACCTAAATGTCGACCGGAAACGGCACGGATTGCTGATAGGACACAACGTCAGATGGTTTGAATACGTCGTCGTCCTCTTCGGTGTGATCTTCATTGCCGTCCAGTTCAAGATCGTCGAATTCGTCGTCCGCTGCCTCATCAGCGACAGTCTCGCCTGTCGTTTCCGCAGCCGGGCCGCTCACCGCCTCTTCTTCGGCCGACTCTTCCTGCGCCCAGACAACCATCGCCGTGGTCAGCAACAGTGCCAATAGTAATCGTTTCATATCAGGACCTCCTGTCAGTCCGTAGGACCACGTTAAGTATTCTGACCGCTAAAGTTAATCAACGTTGCGTGCGATTCGAAACCCGAGGTCGACCCGCGGATCGGTACCGTAGTCCCGGTAACTCAAGCGCATCTCCGTAAAGCCGGCATGACGCCAACTTGAACCGCGTATCACATGGCTGTTACCGCGCACGGGTCCCGTCGGATCGACGACCGGTTCTGTGACTCCCGGCGTCGGCACGGTATACCAGTCATTGACCCATTCGGCGACGTTGCCGCCACCATCGTATATGCCCAGTGAATTGGCTTTGAAGCTACCGACCGGCGCTGTCGATGCATAGCCGTCATCGAATTTGGGAATAATGGAAGGAACCAGCTGGCGCGCTGTCAAGTCCGCGTAGTTACCGCTCTCCTTTGGTGGCGGCCAGTCCTTACCCCAGGGGAACTTACGCGGAACGGGACGCTCTGCATAGCGAATCGCCCACGCCCATTCAGCCTCGGTGGGCAGGCGATAGCCGTCGGTGAACGGATACACGGTAACCCATTTACCGAATTCCTGTTTATACGCTGGCGTACGACCTTCCCTTTTGCTCAGCCAGTTGCAGTACTGCACCGCATCGGCCCAACTCACGTTGGCAACCGGATTGCCGTCGGCGGCGAGCACCGGGTGCACGTCGGCACCGGAATCGTGGTTCTTGCGAAACTCCGCAAACTCTTTGTTGGTGACTTCATGCTCGCTAATCAGAAAAGGAGACGAAATCGTCACCGGACGAATAACTTCGTTGGCTCTACGCCCGTTTTCCGCGCGCGACGCACCCATTGAAAAAGTGCCACCCTCGACACGACGCATCGTCTGCCCGGCCGAAGTCTCAGCTGTTCTGGCAACGGAGTCACGGGCAACTGCCTGCAACGACCGGAGCTGAGCCGTTACCGTTTGCGGATATCCGGGCCGCGGCGTGATGGTTCTCGACCAGTCAAGAAACCCCTGACGCTTAACTTCAATACGATGTGGTGCGGAACTCAGGCGCAGGATTGTCTTGCCGGTTCCCCGCGCGCGACCGCCGACATAGACTGTCGCATCGGCAGGCTCGACAATCAGCGTGAGCGTACCGACGCGAGCGGACAGATCGACGGTAATAGCTTCGCTCGCTGCAGACTCCAGGCGAAGATTTCGACTGGTCACACCGTAGCCCGCTTTCGACATACCGATTTGGTAGTCGATACCCGGCGATAGCGACAATGTCATTGGCGACTGGCCGCGGTAACGACCATTCACCGTGATGTTCGCACCGCGGGGAATGGTATTCACCAGCAGGCGCGCATTCGCTGGCTGCAGGCGAATCAATGGCAGTGTCTGACCGACGTTCGGCACGGCGACGACGTTGCCGTCCCAGGCACTGAAACCATCCTTGATCACTGTCAGGTCATGCATACCCTCGATTAGCTGCACCGTTGCCGGAGTAACGCCAAGTTCGTCATCGCCGGAAAAGACCGCCGCCCCTGGCGGCTCCGAACGGACTTCGACCTCCGCCCAGCGAGGGGTTAACTGCACATGCAGGCTTTCGAGCTGATCCAGTCCGGTAACCGTGACGAAGTCGCTGAACGGCAGAAAACGATCCGACTCAACCCGCACCGTATGCTCGCCCGGTTCAAGCTCTACCGGGCCATAAGGTGCCTTGCCAACCAGAGAATTGTCGACAGTAACCACCGCATCGACAACCGGTTCGGTAACGACCGTCAGCCGACCCGGTTTTTTGCGCATCCTAAGTCGCACTGTCATCGACTGCTCATCGCCGACAACAAAAGTCTGCCCAATGGCGTAGTAGCCCTCTTTTTCTACGTTTACCGTGTAGTTGCCCGTGCGCAACAAGACCCGGTCGCCAATGGGCAGGCGAAACCAGCCGCCTGAAATATCGAATGCGTCCGGTTGTCCCGGATCGATCTCGAACTCGACCGATTTGGACGTGAACAGCAGGTAGGACATCGACAGCAACACCAGCAGCCCGCCCCCAACGATCATCTTCAGCGGACTGCGTCTGGACTGAAGGTTTGCCGCACTGCTCGCGGCGGCGCGGCGAAAAGCGGTTGGCGCGATTGATTCATCGTCCGGGCGATCGGCATCGTCCGCCGCCTCCGGCGGCTGCGTGACATAGGCGCTGTCCTCAAGCCGCACGTCGACAGCGACGCCGTCGTCGCCGACGTGGAAGCGAATTTCGCTACCGAAGAACTGCAGTACGTCACCATCCACGAGGCGACGACTTGCTTCAAGCGGTGCACCGTTGAAGTGCAGGGATGTATTTCGTCCGACCGGCTGCACGATCGGCAGGCCATCGAGCAGGTCCAGCAGCGCTACCGGCTCGCCACCAGGGCCTGGTAATCGCAACTGACAGTCACCGCCTGTGCCAACACGCAGTGGCAGTTGTTCCTGTGTAAAGTGGCGCTCACCCTCTACATCCCTGATAACCAGCTTGTCGAAACTCAAATCTTCTCCTCACACTGAACAACGACAGGCCCGATGTCCTCTTCCGGGGCAACCCGGAACTCAAGCCGCACGTCGCGATAGCCGGGTCGCGACCCAACGACAACATAGGTTCCGGGGCGCAGGTTCAGTTCTTTTCTCGTGAAGTTGCCCAGTCTACCGATCCTGTAGACCGAGACATCAGTAAAATTATCCGACACGAGCTGCACCGGCAACGGCGTAGCCGCACGTTTCAGAAGACGCGACAGTTCGTCGCGCTGCGACGCAAGCCGCGGACCGACATCCTGTCGCGTCGTGATATTGACGACCAGCGTCGTCGCTTCCTGCATGACCGGCGGCGAGCTGATCTTGTCAGGCTCCGCGATGAGATCGTCCAGATGCCCGTGTAACTCGCTCATCTCGCGCGCCCTGGTAAGACCCTCGCGCGCAAACATCAATGTGTTGTCGACCTTTAGAATCTCCTCATAGGTCTTAACAGCCGCGTCCCAATGCTCGTCTCCCTGCAATGACAGCACTTCCTGCTCCAGCGTTGTAATTTCCTGCAGGCGCAGGCCCTGGTCAACCTGCAGCAGTCCGTCTGCCGGCTCACTCGAACTCGGAATCAGCCGTTCTGCAACACGAAAAGCAGCCCGTGCCGCCAGATAATCGCCGCTCGCGATGGCACTGAAGCCATCGGACATACGAGCATCGAATTCCATCTTGGTACGAATCTCTTTAACTCTCTTTACGCCGTCGTGCGCGGGCTGCCAGAGCTGGTCGAGTTCGGCAGCCTGTTCATAGCTTCGCAGCGCCGCTTCGAGATCAAGGTCCTCTTCGTACTCTATGCCCTGATCGATAAGGCGCAACACCGTTTCGAGATTCCTGGCCCTGTCGTAGCCGGCTTTCGCTCCCGCATGAGTGGGAGTCACTGCTACCGCAAGTTCGAAATGCCGCAGTGCCGCCACTCGATCGCCGGCCTCGAAGGCCGCTACCGCTTCCGTATACGCTTTTTCGAAAGTCGGCTCGATATGCTCGTAGAGCGGCTCCAGGATCGTGAGAGCACCGAGGTAGAGTTCATCCGCATAGGCGAAGTCCGTTTTTAGATAGGCAGCATCACCATCGGCGGCCAGATCGCGGGCAGCCCGATACTCCCTGGCTGCCCAGCGCTCCACGCCACGCGCCTCGAGCACTTCCAACGCAGCAAGTAACTCGCCAACAGATACCTCGGCGTCGAAACGCGCACGCCCCTCCTCGTCCAGACCGCTGTAGTCTGCGGCATTTTCAGAAAACGTAATATCGTCGTCATCAGCCAGCTTACGCGTCGGTACGATGCCATCTCCCTTAACACGCCGACGGACTTCGGGGTCGACATAGACTTCCCCGCGGTCTTCGGCCTCCGCATCGACGACGGTCGGCGGTAACACCTCACGTTCGAGTGCTGCTGCCGGTGCTGGGGGAGTATCGGCTTTCCTCGCAACATTGTCCGGCAGGATGAAGATAACGGCGATAAGTATGACAACCAGTACACCCAGGCCTATCGCCGCCGATGTGCGGCCGATCCCTGAAGTGCCGGCCTCCGGTGGCATCGAAACGGTGCTTTCGCGACGTGACGACGGCCGGATCGATTCTATCGATTCGATGAGTTCGTCTGCACGCGGCTGCGGCGGAACCGCGTTGCGAACCGTCGCAACAGCCGGCCTGTAGCCGGCCGCTTCAAGTTCCTCGGAAACCTGGGCCGCCGTCGGTCGACGACTCGCATCTTTGTCCAGCATTCGGCCTACCAGGCCAAGCACGGCCTCAGGCAATTGCGACCCGTCTGCGGCCCGCAGCGGTTCCGGCGCGCGCTGCCCAATGTGCTCCGCCATGTCCGCCGGGGTCCACGGCGGACGGCCGGACAGTAATTCGTGAAGCAGAGCCCCCAGCGCAAAAATATCGTCGGCAGTGGACGCCGGCTCACCCCGGAGTGATTGCGGGCTTTGTGCCACCGGCGAACCGCCGGAAGCAAGCTCTCCAACACCGCAGGAAACGCCGAAATCGCTCAGATACAGGGCGCCGTTGGCGTCAATCAGTATATTCGACGCTTTGATATCACGATGCACGACACCCTTCGCATGGACATATTGCAGCGCCTCGAGCAACTGCCCGACAGGCGCGAGCACTTCTGCCGCGGGCAGACCGGTCAGAACACCGACATTAGGCCCGTCGATAAATTGTTGACTGAAGAATGCAGCACCGACATCGGCATGGAATTCGAATACGCGAACGATATGCGCATGCATCAAGCGAATGCTGGCCTGCCACTCCAGGCGCAGGCTATCGGCGCTACGGGGATCGTCGGCGCCGATCTTCAGCGCGACCGAGGCGCGGGTCAGACGATCCCTGGCAAGCCATGTCTGTGTCTGCCCATCGCCGCCCAGACGGCGAACGAGCGTATATCGGTCGGCTAGCTGAGTGCCTTGTTTAAGTTCGAGCATTTCGACCGGCTACTTATCCCGTAGGTTCCGGGACTCGAGCAGGAGTACCGACTTCAACGGCTGAGGAAAAACCCGTTTCAGCTTCGTAGATTTCCTTGAGCAACTGCCGCCAGCTCTCGTATTGCGCTTCGGCGGTGCCGGTGAGGCGACGCTCCTGCCCTTCGACATTCACGACCATCGGCGCGGCCTCGTTGCCGAAAGACTCGGAAAGCTCCGAAATGGCTTCCAGATGCAAACCGGCTTCACGGTTACGCTTGATCGCCGCAAACACAGTATTAAACCCGCGAGAAAGCCCCTGGTACTGCAACGCCCTGTTGATGTTCCTGGTATTGCGACTGCCCGAACTGCTGGTATCGATCTGCAGCGATCCGGCAAGCACAACGACACCGACCAGCGCCTGCATCTGTGCCGAGCGCTTTTCCTGGCGAAATTTGACGCTTTCAGCGCGCGAGTTCTTGCGCCAGCTCTGATACGGAATAGCGATGCCGTAGTAGAAGTTGGCGTAATGCTCGTTGAGTGTATCGACGACCAGGCGATCGCGTTCACGAATCTGCCGCATGCGAGCGACGGACGGATCGTTTTCAGCGGGAAGGCGAACGACACTGATCAAATCATCCTTATCGTGTGTCAGATAGCTGTTGTAGGCAGCCGGTGACATGTCGCCAAAGAACTTGAGCTCTGAAATCTGCCGTGTCTGCTGCAGCTGCTTCGACGGCATCGATGCCGCATATTGCTGCAGATCGTTGGCAAAATCATTGTAGACTTTCTGGTAGGGATCTCGCCGTCTGTCGCGCCGTTTCGAGTACGACGTCAAACCGGTCTGGGTTTCGTAACTGCGCGTAAACCAGTGCCGACCGGCGGCATCGAAAACCGACATCTCCAGCTCAATGTACTCGCCGTCCGACTTTTCGATAGCCCCTTTTACGACGACATCGGTGAATGCCTTTTCAGAAGGTATTACACGAACCGCACCCCAGTGCCCGGTGCCCTGCAGCGTCGTTTTCAGGTGGTAGGGGATGTACTTTGCTTCGGCACGGCGGATGTCGCCGTAGATGCCGGTTTTCTCCGCGCGATTGCCCTCCGGAATCATCGCATTGAATTCGACGATACCAACATCAAGCAGCATCACTTCATCGACTGTTTCCGTGGCAACGACGAGCGTGGTTTCTTCGGCGACGACCAGTTCCTGTACTGCACAGCCGGCACCGAATATCGCTGTGAAGAGGACTAAGGCAAGGATTCTCATCATTTATTACTAAGCTCCCTATCTGAGCCCTTTGTATTTGCGATACTCCTCCCAAAGACGCTCGCGCAACTCCGGATCGTCTTCGGCTATCGCGGCTTCGCGCAATTGTCTGGCAACAATGTCATCGTAGGTACTGACCTCGATGTCCTCCGGTATGCGCGCCTGAATCTCCTGGTCGCTCATATCGCCCAGCGGACCCGCCTGATTCTCGCCGGAGCCGCCACCACCACCGGCGCCGCCGGCACCC
Source organism: Woeseiaceae bacterium (assembly GCA_021773035.1). Classification (GTDB taxonomy): domain Bacteria; phylum Pseudomonadota; class Gammaproteobacteria; order Steroidobacterales; family Woeseiaceae; genus UBA1847. Next base: position 130,423 of record JAJFKU010000052.1, on the reverse strand, counting down.
TGCGAACCACCGGCAGACTCACCGGACGCACCCGCGGCCTGTTCGCCGAGACCCACAGAACCACCGGATCCGGAGCCGCCGCTACCGAATCCCTCGGTATCCCGGCCGACAGATGAAACCTGGCGCTGTTCTTCGCCGATCGCCTCGTCGAAATCGCCGACGGACTTATCGAGTTCTTCACCAAGCTGTTCAGCACGATTTGGATCGCCGGGAAACTGACCGACACCGCCGCCCTGGTCGCAGCCCATACCACCGCCGATACCACCGCCGCTGATACCGCCGTCCTGGCATTCTTCACCGCCGGCACCACCGCCGCCGCTGCCACCGGCAGGTGCGTTGCCGGGAAGACCGGCATTACCGGGCAGACCCATGCCGCCGGCCGAACCACCGCCGCCCGACATGCCGCCACCGGAACTGCCGCCGCCCGACGCGCCACCACCGGACGAACCGCCGCCCGTCATGCCACCACCGCCGGACGAACCGCCACCGGACGAACCGCCGCCGCCTGGCATTCCCATGCCACCGCCTGACGAACCGCCACCGGATGAACCTCCGCCGGAAGAACCTCCGCCGGAAGAACCGCCACCCGAGGAGCCACCGCCTGACGAACCACCACCCGGAATACTGACACCACCACCACCGGGCAGATTCACACCGGAGTTGTAGCCCGGTGCTGTCGCACAACCGGCGAGTATCAGCAGGGACGCCAGTGAAGCGGCAATCGCTGCACCGGAGCATGAAATCGTGGGACGCGTGTCGCCGATCTTGGCTGCTTTCATTGTCATCGCCTCGTCTGTATCTAGGGGTTTGGGCACCAAAACAGCGGTGGAGTTCCACAATCACCCGGGGATTACGCAATAATCACGATGATACTCCCCTGGCCCGCGTGCATCATCTGTTGATTCACATCCTATTGGATAGGTATCACGGCTTCATCACGAATCGTATCTCTTTGTAATTTATTACTTTTTTAGCGACCCGGCTTGCGATAGAGAATAACCGAGAGATCATCGGGCTTGCTCGGCTGCCCGTCTCGGGCCTTTTTCATACGCTGCCTGGCAACATCGACTACCGCATCGGCGGCGTTCGCCAGCGGCCCTTTACGAACCAACTCGATAATCTCATCGACATGGACATTGTCCATCAATCCATCGCTGGCCAGAAAAACCGTGTCCCGGAGGTCCAGCTCGACCTCGGTACCGACGTCGATACGCATGTCCGATGTACCGATGAAGTTTGATACCAGGTGGCGCTCCGCATGATGCAGCGCCTCGCGCTGGTCCAGGAATCCCGCCTCGACCGCGAAGCCGGTCGGTGAATGCGCTGTCGTCTGCAGCTTAACCAGGCCGCGCTGTCCAATCACGATAGCTTCCGAATCGCCAACCTGATAGGAGCGTATCAGGCGACCTTCGATGGTGATAACGGTTAAGGTAGTCGCGGAACCGTTGCCGAGAGCCAAAACGGCAAGATTCGCCGCCTCGATACCGTTCAATATGGCGGTCCGCAGAAGCGTTGTCTTATCCATCGCTGACTGCAACGACGCTGCCAGCGCGGTGACGGCCGTCAGCGACGCCCGCTTACCGGCAGGCAGCCCCCCGGCCCCGTCGGCAACCGCCAGAACTGCCGCCGCGGGCCCATAGGGAAGTATCGCAACGGTGTCTTCGTTTTCGGTATCTTTGTACGGGTCGCGACAGGTATAGGCGATCACATTACCTGCGGCAACGCCGGTCTCGACGCGGTCAGCTTCGAACGCACCGTCAAGCACCAGTACGTCGTTAAGTTGCTGTTGTTCGCCTTGCTTGATTCCATCACCCCCACTACTCACGATGCACCGGCTCGCGGCACCATGCGCAGTAATTCCAGAATTCGCGTGCGATACCCCAGTTACAGGACTTACAGGCGTGCCGGCTGCCCTTCAGCTTCCAGGCGCGCCGGACTTTTTTTCGACACCAGGGACAATAACGCATGAAGGGCATCAGCGGCCCGTGGCAGCGCTCGCCGTCGCAGCGGGCACTGTAGCGTTTGTCCGGATAGGTACGGCTGGTTTCCTCGACAAATCCGGACCCATAACACCAGGCGCAGTAATCCCAGTCGCTCTTGACACCGCGCTCGCAGCGCGGGCAGCTGGACGGCAATCGCGATTCGGAGCCGCGCGCCGGATTGTCGAAGCCGCACCACGGGCAGCATTGCATGCTCTCGGACACCGGGCCCTCGCAGCGTCGGCACGAGTGCCGCGTCTCGAGTTGCGATTTGAACTGGCGCTGAAACTCCCGCCACCGCATCTTTCTCCACGACGTATCGGGGCGGCCACACTTTGGCGGCTTGGAGCGCTTTTGTTTTCGCGCCGTGCTCTGCGCCTTTCGGAAGGCGGAATACATCTGCACGGCATCGCGATAACGTTGTTTCGGATCCAGTTGAATCGCTTTTTTCAAAACATCGATGACTTCCGGCTTCACCCTCGCCGCCAGTTTTTCCTGGCCGGCCAACGGCCACTCGAACGGCCACTCAGGCAGGCGGCCCGATAACAAGCGGTAGATCACCAGCCCCAGCGAGAACACATCGGACTGGAACTTCGGCCGGCCCATCGCCTGTTCGGGCGCAATATAGTCGATAGTCCCTGAACCCGATGCCTTAAGCGTTCGGAGGTTCAGCTTGGCAAAGCCGAAGTCGGCCAGCTTCAGGCGATCGCCGGCGAACAATATGAAGTTCTCTGGTTTGATATCGCAGTGAATGATCTTGTGCTCGTGCGCATAGGCCATCGACGCCAGCGCCTGTGCCGATAAGTCGAGTGCACGCGCCGTAGAAATACGACGTTCCAGGCGATCGGCCAGCGACTCCTCGCCCAACTCCATCGCAATCACGAAATCGCCGTCGATATAGCTGGCGTTCAAGACTGACAGGATGTTCGGGTGCCTGAGTTTGGTCGCCACGCGGACCTCGTGCAAGAATTCCTCGTGACCCGTGTCGTCGCCCGCTTTCGGAATCTTCAGGGCAACCTTCATTTTTTGAATGGTGTCCTGGGCGCGGTACACATCCGCCAGCGGCCCGGACGCGATGCGTCCGAGTATCCGGTATTTTCCGATTCGCTGGCGTGTTCTTAGCAACAGACCTTACCCGTTTGACCGTACACGGCTGACCGCCTCTTTCCACGCTTGCAGCAGTCGTTCACGCTGCTCGGCCGGCATTTGCGGCTCATATCGGGATTCGCACTGCCAGTACTCGGAAATCTGCCCGCTGTTCTGCAATACGCCCGCTTTGAAAGCGGCGAGATAAGCCGCGCCCAAAACAGTCGATTCCACGTTGACCGGTCGCTCGACGGCGATATCGAGAACGTCGGCCAGAAACTGCAGGAACCAGTCATTCGAAACCATACCGCCATCAACACGGATTACGCTCGGCGATAAACCGTCGTCCGCCATCGCATCGATCAGGTCGCGTGTTTGATAAGCGACGGACTGCAGTGTCGCCGTGACGATCTGGTCACGCCCGCTGCCACGCGTCAGACCGAGGATTGCACCGCGTGCGTCGGGGTCCCAGTACGGCGCTCCAAGTCCGGTAAATGCAGGCACTACTACAACGTCCTCAACAACGCCGGTACGCACTGCCATAGCTTCGGACTCCGGCGCAGACTCAATAATACCCAACTCGTCTCGCAACCACTGCATTGCAGATCCGGCGACGAATACACTGCCTTCGAGGCCATAGGTCACGTCACCGTCCAGACGCATGGCGACCGTCGTCAAGAGTTGCTGCTTCGACACCAGCGCTTTCGATCCCGTATTCGCAATGACAAAACACCCGGTTCCATAAGTGCTCTTCGTCATACCGGTTTCAAGACCCGCCTGCCCGATCAATGCCGCCTGTTGATCACCCGCAATACCGAGGATGGGAATTGCGCCGCCGCAGAACGAATCTCTCGTGACACCGAATTCGGCCGCACTGTCTTTGACCTCCGGCAACAAAACCCGCGGCACATTGAATGCCTCAAGCAGCTCGTCATCCCATTGCTGAGTGTGAATATTGAACAACATCGTGCGGGAAGCGTTTGTCGCGTCGGTGGCGTGTTGCGCGCCGCCGCTCAGCCGCCAGAGAAGAAAACAATCGATAGTACCGAACGCCAGCCTGCCGGCTTCAGCGCTGCGACGGGCACCGTCGACATTATCGAGTATCCAGGCAATCTTGCTGGCGGAGAAATACGGATCGAGCCGCAGACCGGTCTTGCTCGCGATGAGGGTTTCAAGCCCGTCTTTTTTGAGCTCCCGACAATAGTCGGCAGTGCGACGATCCTGCCAGACGATCGCATTGTAAATGCACTGCCCCGTGTCGCGGTCCCAGATCAGAGTAGTTTCGCGCTGATTGGTGATACCGATTGCCGTAACGTCTGCAGGACCGGCACCGGCAGAACTCATCGCATCTTTTGTAACCGCGGATACCGAAGCCCAAATCGCCTCCGGGTCATGCTCTACCCACCCCGGCTGTGGATAAATTTGCGGAAACTCCTGCTGCGCGCTGGCGACCACCGACGTATCGTGGTCATAGACAACGGCGCGACTACTGCTGGTCCCCTGGTCGATTGCAAGCAAATACTTCCCCACTACGCGCTCACCCCCCGTCCAATAGCCGCCGCACTGTATACGGGCTCGCGTACCGTCATTCGCTTGCCCGCCTCCTGCGGCCAGCCCCAGTCCTGCTGCAACCCGGCGAATGCAGCGATACGCTCGCTGATGGCTTCCGGCCACGGCGAGACTTTTCTTACGGCGAGATCGACATGCAGATTCAGCCACTCGGCCGTCGATGCCAGATAATGCTGCTCCGCATGATACATGCGCATGAACTGATGAATCCGCTTGTTATCGTAGGCCAGCAGTTGCGACGTGATGACATAGGGTTCGTCGACGGCCATTTCACGTTGCCAGGTAATATGCGTTTCCACCGCGAAGGTCGAACTGTCGCTGACATTGACGTGGTTTTCCGTGATGCCGAACTGTTCCCACAACGAATCGACGGCAAGGTCAAAGGCCAGTACGTAGTAGGCAACATTCATGTGCTCATTGACGTCAATCCACTCGGGAAGCACCTTGCCCCGAACTACCTCAATACCGATAAACCCACTGTCTGGCATGCGAAACGCCCTAGGTTTCGAGTTGCGGAAGGTCGCGATAATACAAAAGCGCTTCCGGGTTAGCGAGCGCATCGGTATTTTTGACAACCTCCCCATGTACGACAGCGCGAACCGCCAGCTCGACGATTTTCCCACTCTTCGTCCTGGGAATCTCGGGCACGGCGATTATCTTCGCCGGCACATGCCGTGGCGTCGTATTTTCTCGAACTGTCCGACGAATACGATCTACAAGACCGTCATTCAACTCAATACCCTTATTGAGAACCACGAACAGTACGACCCGTACATCGTCATTCCAGTTCTGCCCGATGGCGATGCTCTCGGTGATCTCATCCAGTTTCTCAACCTGGCGGTATATCTCGGCAGTACCTATGCGAACGCCGCCGGGATTGAGTACGGCATCGGACCTGCCGTGAATAACAAGTCCCCCCTCTGCCGTCAGCTCGGCAAAATCACCGTGAGCCCAGACCCCGGGAAAGCGCTCGAAATACGCTGCGCGATAGCGCGCGTCATCGGGGTCGTTCCAAAACCCGACAGGCGCGGAAGGAAACGGCCGGGTACAGACCAGCTCGCCCTGCTCGCCAATGACCGAACGACCTTCTTCATCGAATATTTCCACGGCCATACCCAGGCCTATGCACTGCAACTCACCGCGGCGCACCGGCAACAACGGGTTCCCCAGTACAAAACAGCTGAGGATATCGGTCCCGCCTGAAATCGACGCAAGCTGCAGATCGTCACCGATAGCGTCATAGACGAAATCGAAGCTCTCCGGTGCCAATGGAGAACCCGTTGACAAAACCGTCTTCAAGCGTGGCAACGTAAACTCATCTTTCGGTCTGACAGTCGTATTCTGCAGCGCCGAGATGTACTTCGCGCTGGTGCCGAAGATACTGACGTTTTCCCGCTCGGCGATCTCCCAGAGTATGCGGCCACCGTTGAAGAACGGCGCGCCGTCGAAAAGAATGATCGTGGCGCCGGTTCCCAGCCCGCAAACCAGCCAGTTCCACATCATCCAGCCGCAGGTTGTGAAGTAAAACAGCTTGTCCTGCTCTGTTACTGCGGTATGAAGAACATGTTCTTTACTCTGCTGCAGCAGGGTACCGCCGTGGCCATGCACGATACACTTGGGCACCCCCGTGGTACCGGACGAATACATGATGTACAGCGGATGATTGAAATCGACCGCACTTATCTCGAGCGACGCGTTGACGGCCAGGAAATCCTCCCAGACCACTGACGCGTCGGCACCGGTATCAGTCGGCACTGACGCGACGAATGGTACGACCACGGTGCGCACCAGCGACGGCAGGGCCGCAGCAACCTGGGCTACCGTTTCCCGCGTATCGCAAGTCTTGCCATTGTAAAAATAGGCGTTCGTCGCGAACAGAATTTTGGGTTCGATCTGTCCGAAGCGATCGATAACCCCGTTGCTGCCGAAGTCCGGGGAGCACGAAGACCAGATTGCGCCGATGCTGGCCGTCGCGAGCATCGCGATGATCGCCTCCGGACAATTCGGCAGATAGCCGGCGACGCGGTCACCGCGCGTAACGCCGGCGCCGCGCAGCGCCGCTGCCAGTCGGGCAACCGTGTCGCGTAATTCATCGCGACTAAGCTCCCGCCGGGTACCATCTTCACCGCAGAACACGATCGCCGCAGCACTGCCGGTGTGGCGCAGCATGTGCCGGGCAAAATTGAGTTCTGCACCGTCGAACCAGCCGGCATCCCTGATGTTGTCGGGACGTGCAATAACATTTGTCGCCGGGCGATCGAACTCGATAGCGCAGCAATCGCAAAGCGCTGTCCAGAACTCAGCTGCGTGATCGACGGACCATTGATGCAGCGCCGCATAGTTGTCGAATCCATGCTGCTGCATGAATTGCTGCATCGCGGACTCTTTTACTCGGGCGGAATCGGGCTGCCAGATTATCGGATTATTGCTCATCTTCTCTGCGTATCGCCAGGCGCTTATCAGTATCCACAAAACGACCCTTGTGTCCACGACCAATCGAGGGCGATACTTCGCACTATGAATAGCATCGCACTACCGATCATCGTCGCGATTCTGGCAATCGCAGCCTTCGCCTACTGGCGTTTTCGCTCAACAGGCCGACCCGTCCCCGCGGTATTGCGTCGCGGGCAGCCGCTGCCGGATTTCCGCGCCGTCGATGAAAGCGGCGATCCGGTGCGCTCGGCGGAACTGCATGGCACCGCAGTCGTCATGCTGTTTGTCCGCGGCAACTGGTGCCCATTTTGCAGTTCGCAGGTCAAAAACCTGAGCGTTTATTACAAGGACATTGTCGACCTTGGCGCCAGGCTGATTCTCGTTACGCCGAAACCACTGGAGACGACACGCCGAGTCGCTGAGTTTTTTGAAGTCGAGTTCGATTTCTGGCTGGACGAAGACCTCGCCGTTACCCGGCAACTCGGCCTGCTGCACGAGTCCGGTGTCGCCAGGAAACATCGCAAGGAGTATGGCGATGACACTGTCTGGCCCACCGCCCTCGTCGTCGATCCCAGCGGTATCATCCGGTATACGGAGTTATCGAAGTTTATCGCCGACCGGCCGAATGCGAAGACACTGTTACACGAACTGCGAACCGCGCTTGGTCGTTAGATGTAATCGATCAGCGATTGTAAATGGTGTGTTTCGAAGTGTTTGAAGCTTGTGGCTGCCTGGCATTCGCGAACGGTAACCGGCGCAGGCGAACGAACCGGTAACTGTCTCAAGGCATCGATCTGGAAGGGCATACCGGAAATAAAGCGGAACGTAGTGAGCCATTCCGGTATGCCCTTCCAGATCGATGACCCTGCGCAGATCCCAGTGCGTCGAGGCCGGCAGCCGACATCCTGGGGACATTGCGACAGCCTCTGCATTCAAATGCCAACAGTTACGCGTTAGAGTTTCACCCCAACGGCTGCGCACAAGAACTCCATATACGGTGTCGCCTGCTTGAATGACGTCTCAACGCTACGCTGAAACTGTGGTTTCAGCGCGTCTTCTATCGTCATATTACGTACTGCAATAAAGCTCTTGCGTTTTATGTCATCGATCAGCGGGTGTTCCTTGTCGAATCCCCGCGGCGGGCGTTGCAATGACTCACCGCCCAGACTGAAGTGGCGCTTGAAAGCCGCACTGCCGGTCGCGCGCGTCCACTCCGACGGTTTCGCCGCAATACGCTCGCGAATTTGTCGCAACGGATCGGAATCCGGGCGCCACATGCCAACGCCGACAAAAACTTCATCGGGGTCGATGTGAACGTAGTACCCGGGAGAATGGACGTCCCTGGCACGCTCGTGACGAAACTGAATGCCGATATTCGTTTTGTAGGGCAGCTTGTTGTGCGAGAACCGCGTATCTCGATACACCCGCATTAACGAACCGCCTACCCGTGTTGGAACAGCCGTAAAATGCGGTGCGATATCCGCTAACGGGTCCTGCATGGACTGAATAAAATGCAGCGCGACGTCGAGGACATCTTCTTCATAGCGCGTCTTGTTCGCCTTGAACCACTCGCGATTGTTGTTGTTCTTTAGTTCGCGAAGAAACTTCACCGTTGTTTTCTCGAAGGAACTGTAGCGGCTGGCGGCCATTAGCACTTCACCTTGTCTTCATTTGGGTGCGGATACATGTCCGTCTCATCCTCGCCCTTCCTGGGTGCAAGGCAGGCGAAGTCCTTTTCCACGAGAATCATCAATTGCTGTCCGTCATCGAGTATTTGATCGGCTGTGATCGACACCTGCTCCGTCGTAGCCCAGTCCAGCACCGTGGTTTCAGGCAAACGAACGGTTATCGCATTATCTGAAAGAAATGCCGCCGGGCTGACGCTGGCCGGACTGCTTTCAAGTGAGTAACAAAACTCACGCCCGCCGGGAAATCCTGTCCGCGACCTGACAACACTATCGTTGCGCATGGCATCGACTTCGCCCTGCGTCAAACGCAATCGGATCGAATTATCTTTGATACGTATCTTCACAACGGAGTATTCTTGTTCGCCTTATTTTTTCTCTTGTTCTCGATTAAAACAGAATTCCGGCCTGTCAGTAAGTCGGCTGCGGGCCAAGGAGCAGATTTGCTTTCGGATCCAATGTTCTACGCCGCTTCGATTCCGGCTGTGCTCTTGTTCGGCATAGCGAAAGGCGGTTTCGGCGGTGGTCCGGGCGTTGCCGCCGTGCCGTTGATGGCACTGGTCATGTCCCCGGTTCAGGCCGCCGCCATTCTCTTGCCAATACTCTGCCTCATGGACCTGATCAGCCTGTGGGCCTACCGCGGCAAGTGGGTCCTGCCCGAACTTCGCACCCTCATTCCGGCCTCGATGCTTGGAATCCTTGCCGGAACCCTTTTATTTGGCTACATGAGCGCCGCTGCCGTCAAACTGATTATTGGTCTCGTTGCCATCTTGTTTACAAGCCACTACTGGCTGATTCAGCGTCACGACTCCTCTGCAGCGGCCGGCTATATTGCCAGGGGCTACGGAATACTGGGCGGTGCCGCTGCCGGTTTCACCAGCTTTGTCGCTCATGCGGGGGGACCGCCGATTAGTATGTACCTGCTGCGTCGCCCACTGGATCGAACGCAGTTCGTCGCAACGGCCGTGGTTTTTTTTGCCGTCGTCAACTATGCGAAGCTCCTACCCTACGGCTGGCTGGGGCAGCTCTCGGCGGACAATCTGGGCGCATCGCTGATACTCGCGCCGTTTGCGCCGATAGGCGTGGGGCTCGGGGTATGGCTGCACAATAACGTCTCGGACCGCTGGTTCTTCCGCTTCGTCTACGTGCTGCTGTTCGTCGTTGCGCTGAAACTGATTAGCGACGGGCTCCGCGGCTTATAGTCGCCTGAGGCGCATCGCTGGCAGAGTTTGGCCGAATATCACTCGGCGATTACGTTTTCTGCCTGAGGCCCCTTCTGGCCCTGCGTCACTTCCATCGAGACCTTCTGTCCTTCTTTGAGCGTCTTAAAGCCTTCCATCTGAACCGCTGTGTGGTGAACAAACACGTCCTGACCACCTTCGCGCTCGATAAATCCGAAGCCCTTATCGTCGTTGAACCACTTTACGGTTCCGGTCACTCTTTCGCCTGACATAGCTACCTCTCACAAAACACCGCGCCCCCATTGTCGCAGCTGCAGAAATGGTACCCGCAAATGCGCCTTAAATCCCACTATTTTCGGCGCCGAACGAAGCTCGGGCCCAACTTCTCGATCGAATCGCAGCCGATTAGCGCCATACCGCGCTCTACCTCGGCACGTAACAGGCCCAAACCTCGCTCGACACCCGCCTGACCGCCGGCAGCCAGCGGGTAGAGGTACCCTCGGCCGATACTGCAGGCCGTCGCGCCCAAAGCCAGCGCCTTCAGGACATGCGTACCTCGCCGCACACCGCCGTCGCAGATGATCTCAAGCCGGTCATGCAAGGCGTCGGCGACATCGGCAATACAATCCACCGGTGCGGGCGCTGCCTCGAGCTGCCGGCCGCCGTGGTTCGACAACATAACAGCCGTTGCACCCGAGTTCGCCGCATTGCGGCAGTCCGCCACTGTCTGCACACCCTTGACGACCAGCGGGCCATCCCACAACGACGCCAGCCACTCCACGTCCTTCCAGGTCAGCGAGCGATCGAGCTGGGCGTTGAAATAGTCGAGCAGGCCCATCTCCTGGCTCTCTGAGGGTCGCTCGCTGGTCGCGAGATTCACCATTTCCAGGTCTTTTCTGATCAGTGCCCGGTACAACCAGCCCGGGTGGCGCAACCAGCTCGGCACAGCCCGCATCCGCAGCCGTCCCGACGAGAACCCGTAGACCGCATCGCGTTCCCGGTTGCCCGGCACTGGCGTGTCGACAGTCAGGCAAAGCGCCTTGTACCCCGAAGCCTTGCAGCGACTGACAAAATCGGCGGTCATGCCGCGGTCCTTCAGGATATAGATTTGATACATCAACGGACAGCTGCCCGCTGCCGCTACATCTTCTATCGTCGTCGTGCCGAGTGTCGACAGGCTATAAACCATGCCAGACTTTTCGGCGGCGCGAATCACCGCCGGTTCACCGCCGGCATGAAACAGTTTTGAGGCTCCCGTTGGCGAAATCATGACCGGCCACGCCAGCTGCTCGCCAAACAGCGATGTCCTGAGATCCAGCTTGCTCACATCGGACAGCTGCGCCGGTAACAACTCGTAGTCATCGAATGCAGTGGTGTTTCTGCCCAGCGTCCACTCGTCGTCGGCGCCTCCATCGAGGTAGTTGAACACCGGTGACGGTAGATTCCGCCGCGCAAGGCGGCGGAAATCCATGATGTTATTGCAGTCCGTAATTTTCATGAATTGAGGTTATCACGCATTGACGGGGCTGGCTTTTAGCCTGTAGCGTCCGTCCTTCGCAGGCATGTCACAGGCGAACTATTGTCCCAGAATCAAAGAAGTCTCTATGCTTTGCCCGTTCGCGACAGCGATACGCGCCGAATTGCAGTCGCCTGGCTGATACTCAGCCTGATTTCGTTGCTGACAGCCGGCGTATTTTCCCTGCTGCTGGTGCTCGCTCGCACGCCGGTCGTGCAGGGCCTGATACCGCTCCTCGATTTTTTTCACATTGCGCTCGTCGTGCATGTCACGTTATCGGTCCTCATCTGGTTGTTGTCCATGTCGGCTGTCAGCTGGACTCTGAGTACTACGACCGACAAGCCTCGATGGGACCGACTCTCCTTTGCACTTGCGGCGCTGGGCACCGCCATCATTATCGCCTGCCCGTTTGCCGGTGCCGGCAAACCGTTGATGAACAACTACGTGCCCATTCTTCAGCACGGGTTGTTTTACGGCGGCCTGACCTTGTTCGTACTCGGGATACTCAGTCATTTGACCCGGACTCTCGTATCCCGACAGCGGCTTGGTGATCAGCTCAGCGGCACGACAGCCCTGCAAACCGGGATGGTCATCTCCGCGCTACTGAGTGGCATTGCAATCATCGCGGTATTCGCCTCCTGGCTGGGACTGCCGGCTGATATCGATGGGCAGATCTATTTCGAATTCCTGTTCTGGGGCGGCGGTCACATCGTCCAGTTCAGCTACACCTTGCTGATGATGATCGCATGGGTGGTTCTGGCCAGCGCCAGTGGCTGCCGCTTTGAACTCACGCCTCGGCTGACACTTGTGTTCCTCGTTTTTCTCGCGCTGCCGGTGATTACCGTTCCTTTTCTATACCTGGCGCATGATATTTCCAGCACCGGCCATCGAATCGCGTTCACGGAGCTGATGAAGTACGGGGGCCTGTCCTGCCTGCCCCTGGGGCTGGCCGTTGCCGCCAGCCTCTGGCGCGCCGAGACACCGCAGGGAGAGAGTCGATATCTTCGTGCAGCACTGGTCAGCTCGCTGGGATTGTTTGCCGTCGGAGGAATCCTGGGCTTCATGATTGTCGGCCTCGATATCGTGATACCCGCGCACTATCACGGCGCCACCGTCGGCGTAACGATTGCATTTATGGGGCTCACTTATTATCTGCTGCCACGCCTTGGCTTTGGCGAATTGCCCGAGAAAATGGCGACCTGGCAACCTTATCTTTACGGCGGCGGCCAGTTGCTGCATATCATCGGACTCGCGTGGAGCGGCGGCTACGGCGTACAGCGCAAGACAGCCGGTGCCGCGCAGGGGCTCGAAGGGCTTGGTCAAACGGCCGGAATGGGACTGATGGGTCTCGGCGGACTCGTTTCGGTCATCGGCGGCCTGCTGTTTCTTGTCGTCGCCTACCGATCCATGAGCCGGAGGGATAAATCATGATGGAAATTGTGTTGTTTACGCTCAATGCGATAGTGATCTACCTGCTGGCCGACTGGATCGTTCGCACGATCGAAAGCAAAAAGGGTGCAGTGCTCAGGCAACGCCAGGTCATCTTTTTCGCGGTGTTCCTTGTGTTAGCGCTGCTCTCCTTCAATATACTGAGAGCCCTGCTGACAACAGCTGCAACTTAGGAACATTAGCGATGAGAGAATTGGCCATTCTGACATTTGTGACACTTGATGGCGTAATGCAGGCTCCGGGCATGGCGGAAGAAGACACCTCCGGCGGCTTTTCACACGGCGGGTGGGCAGCCAACTTTTGGCCAGCCGTCATGGAACAGGTTGAACGGGAGGCAATGGCACAACCATTCGACCTTTTGTTTGGCCGCAAGACCTATGAATTGTTCGCGGGACACTGGCCGAACGCGCCTGAGTCGGACCATGGCCGGAAACTCAATGACGCGCGTAAATATGTCGTGACATCGACGCTGACCGAACTCAATTGGCAGAACTCGGTTGCTGTCAGCGGAGACGCTGCCGAGGAAATCACCAGGTTGAAGAATACCGAAGGGCCGCTGCTGCAGGTACACGGTAGCTGGCAGCTGATACAGGCGTTACTGGCAGCAGAACTCATTGACGAACTTCGCCTGTGGACCTTCCCTGTGGTAACCGGTAACGGAAAACGCCTGTTTGACACAGGAACCCTCCCGTCAAACCTGGAACTCGTAAAAAGCGATACGACTTCGACCGGTGTCGTGATGGGGATATACAGATCTGCTTCTTAGGCCCATCGACTATCCTGTCAAAATCATGAGTAGTGCCATGAGAGTTGTTCGACAGGAGACGGCCGGCGATCTGCTACAGCAGGCGATGCACTGGTTACTGCAATCCGAGGCAGAAAACAGCCTGTTAATCGGTATTGCGCAGCAGCAGATGGACTCGAAAAAAACCGACCATGCAGCGCAGTTCTGGGCCTCTATCGCAGACGACAGTGGTATCACAGGCTGCGCGTTTCGGACGCCGCCATATCACCTTACTTTATCGAGAATGCCCGCCGCGGCAATCCCGTTGTTGCTTGAAGAAGTGACTGCCCTATACCCCGATTTACCGGGGGTCGCCGGCTCAATAGAAGAAGCCACTTTGTTCGCTCAGTCGTGGTCAGCTCAGGCCGATGTCGACTGGAGCGTCCGCGTGCGCACCCGGGTACACAGACTGACGAACGTCCGGTTTCCGGAAAATCCTCCTGACGGAACACTGCGGAAACCGCTCGATGACGAGGTCGCAACGATCAGAGAATGGGCGGTCGATTTTGTGCGCGAAACCAAAATCCCCGATACCCCGAACGACTTCATCAACAAGCTGCTGGCGTTATCGGCGCTTTACGTCTGGGACGACCGGGGACCGCGATGCATGATCGCTGTTTCGAGAGAAAGCCCGAATAGCGCCAGTGTCAGCGGGGTCTACACGCCGCCGTCAGATCGGCAGTGTGGTTACGCATCGGCCGCTGTCGCAACACTCAGCGAGAAGCTTCTCGACAAAGGTAAGCTCTTTTGTTGCCTGTATACTGACCTCGCAAATCCGGTGTCCAATTCGATCTACCAGCGAATCGGCTACCAGCCCGTCAGAGATGACGTGATTATCGATTTTGCTGCCCGCTAGCGACACCGTCCTGCGATAAGCAGGCCAGTCGCCGCACATATCAGAGAGGCACAATGGCAACCGTTGAAACGCACTATAAAGATGTCCTGTCTGACGTCTATTCATGGATGTTGGGTGGCTTTGACCTGCAGCTGGCGAGGAATCGCAGCTTCTTCGAAAAGCTTCGCATCCGGCCGGACATATCCCGAAACGCAATAGATCTCGGCGCAGGCTGCGGATTTCAGAGTATCCCGCTCGCCGAGTTGGGTTATTCCGTAACGGCTATCGACCTGGACGAGCAACTTCTCCAGGAACTGAAAGCGAACGATCCTACCGCAACGGTCAAAGTGATACGCGATGACATGCTGGCATTCGCAGATCACATCACCGCGGCCCCAGAGCTGGTCGTCTGTATGACCGACACGCTGCTACACCTTGAAACGGCAGCCAGAGTCCGGCAGCTCATCGACGAAGTGTTTGCTCACCTGGAGGTTTGCGGACAGTTCGTACTAACGTTTCGCGATCTGTCCCGTCCGTTGGAAAATCTCGACAGGTTCATTCCGGTAAAGCAGGACGACGACACTGTCTTCACCTGCTTTCTTGAGTATGAGCCGAACTTCGTCAAGGTGCATGACCTGGTCTATATCCGCAGCGACGCTGGCTGGAAACTGAACAAGAGTTTCTATCGAAAACTTCGCCTTTCACCTGACTGGGTCAGAAATCAACTCGTCGCGGCGGGATTCTCCGATGTCCGTGTGGATATCGAACAGGGTCTGGCAAGCATCGTGGCCGCTAAATCCACGGGAACAGACGGTGATTAGCGTTCGCGAAGAAAACGCGAGTTCAGGCGGCGTTTACTAACGCGAGCAGCGGCTTCGGCCGCAGCATTTTACGCATCCAGCTTGCCATGCAGCCTCGCATCGAAACTGGCGAAGTGAACGGAGAACCAGTCCGACAGGCCCTGCTCAAGCAATACAGCACCGAGTTCCGGGCTGGCCACATACGCGTCCATCAGATCCCGCATCTGATCCAGCAGTTCTTCATGATCCGCTTTGTGTGCATCGTACTCGTCGTAGTCAGCATTCAGCATAAACCGCTCCTCGAGCGCAAAATGCATCGAGATGGCTGTGAATATGTCTTCAAGACCCCGCTCGATCTGATCGTCCGGGTCGGACTCGAGCTTCGCATAGGTACTGTTGATAAGTTCGATCATTTCGCGATGTTCATCGTCGATCGATGCAATACCGACAGAGTATTCGGACTTCCATTCTAAGAGACTCATAACACACTCACCGAATCAGGAATTGCTGCGTTTGTTCATCGAACTGAATAACGAGATTGCGCCCCGGGAACAGATCGATCGTTTCCGACCGTGAGAAATCGAACTCCTCAGCACCGCCGCTATCGTTCATCCCGACAAACAAATCATGCGCGCCGGCCGGGACCTCAATACGTTCATAGACACTGGCCTTGCCGTCCGCCCATATCCCGCTGGGCGCCAGCGTTTTGCGATACAGGGCCTCGGAGCCGGATCGAAGTTCAATACGGACGGGATACCGTTCACGCGGGCAGTCCGCTGGCTTACGCATATTGGGCGGTAACTTGTTGAGTTCTTCCTGACTCAAGCGGCGACATTCACCGACACGTTCGCCGGCATGTGAGAAAACCAGGGAGACCAACGCCCGGTCTTCCCCAAGCAGTTCGTATCGCGGCCAGACAGACAACAAACCGACCACTGCCGCAAACGCCGCGTACGCTGCAATTTCGCCCGCCAGCTTCACTGCCTGAGACTCCGCCGGAATGCCTCGTATCGATCGGCAACGCGCTTGTGTTCTGCCCAGGGTGACAGCCAGCCAACTGCGATTTTCGTCGGTTCAACCCGCTTTCGAAGCATCGGGTCTCGTTGTCGGGCCAGCCGCTGCTCCGTCCAGTTCGCGCCGAATCGATAGCAACAATTGCCGTCCTGGCAACCCAGCAACAACACACCGTCGGCATGCCCGCGACTGAGGGCGAAATCTATGAACGATGGTGACAGCTGCGCCATACAATTCACGCTAACAGTAGGTATCCCCGCCTTGTGTGCTTCATGGAGCTGGCGATCGTCCCGACAGGCGAAAGCGACGACACGTGGCTCGGCATCGCGACCACCGAGAGCCTCGATGTCTGCGCGCAGTGCAGCAGCACTGCGGTCCGGCAGATCAATGCCGGGGATCAGCGAGCCCTGTGAACGAAATGGGGTCGCCGTCGGGCAGGCGCCGACGCAGATGCCGCAGCTGACGCAAAGGTCGGGGTCAACACTGGCCTGATGGGTGTAACTGGTCCCATCCGTTCGTGCTACCATCTCCACTGCACCGAAAGGACAGTCGTCAACGCATCGCTCACAGCCATTGCAATAGTCCAGCGTTACCTTTGCCGGCTGTTCCTGCTTTTGGGCGGGTGTCCACGGCAGGACAATAATGACAGCACTGATAGCGACCAGCAGCGCCCAGACCCAGCCGGGAGACCATGCCTGGATCAGGGGATAAACGTGCAAATAAAACCAGTCGAGTCGCAGCACTTGCGGAGTAGCCGCCAGATCGGCCCTTTCATGACTCAGGGCCGGATACACGGCGGACAAGACCAGCAGCGCCAGAAACGTCGCTGCCATCATCCTTCGCGGCGGGTTTATGCGCGGACTGTTTAGCCTGAAAACGTGCAGCCAGATACCGAAGACCAGGAATATCGGCAGCCCGATCAGATGCAAAAACGCCATCAGCGTAAAGAACCGGTTCGACAGCAATTCATCGCTCTGGAAGTTTCCGGCCATCGAATCGGTAAAGATCGGAATGCGATCGATTAGCTCAGCGGAGCTGATCGCCACATATTGTGCGAGTTCGTCCCAGACCAGCCAATAACCGGTGATCCCGAGTGGGAAGATCATCCAGATCAGGGGCACACCTGTGACCCAGGTGAACCAGCGTTTACCGCGATAGCGATTAAAAACGAATTCCTTGAGCACGTGCAGCAGGATCGTAACGATTGCCGCATCGGAAGCGTAGCGATGCAAACTGCGCATGATGCCGCCGAGATACCATTGCTCGTGAGTCAGATACTCAACTGAGTCGAAGGCGCCGGATACACTGGTACGAAAGAAAATGAACAGCCATATGCCGCTTACCAGCACGATCCAGAGAAAGAACACGGTCAGCGCGCCCAGGTGATTCAGCGGGTTTTCTGCACCGTCGAAGGCACGCGCCATTGGCCGGCGAAGACCCTGAAAGACGCCACGTCCAGCCCTGTGAAGGCGCTCGATCATTCCTGACGACGCGCTCTTTTCGATCTGAGAATCTCTCTGAAGAGATAGAAGATAATCGCCAGAATCATGCTTGCGCCGACCGCGATCTGCACGAATAGCGAGTTATCGAATCGATAACGGCCGGTTGCCGGATCGAACACGGTGCAAAATAGTTTGACCCGGTCGATCAGTCCGGCGAACAGGTGGCCGGCGCTGGATGGCCTGTTGAATACAATTTCCTTCAACGGCTCCACCAGCCACGGCAGCTCGAAAGTAACGCCATAAACCTGACTGTAGAGCACGCCGTCCCGGTCTATGATTGACGCTTGATTCATGTGATCGAAACCCCTCGGGGTCGGAAAGAATTTGAACCCGAGATCGTCGCCAAGCGCATGAATTGTCTCACTGCTTGCACTCAGGAAACGCCAGTTCTCCGCGTCGACACCCTGCCGTCGGGCGAAGGCGGCCATAGCCTGTGGCGTGTCATTGGCAACATCGAAGCCGATGGTCACAACATCGAAACTATCGGTACCCAGCGCTTCTCTAGCCACATCTACAGCGTTTGACATGTGTTTGGTGATCGCCGGACACACGTGGTGGCAGGACGTGAATATCATGCTGATCACCAACGGCCGGCCGCTATGATCGCTGCGCAGCTTCACGCTGGCGCCATATATGTCTGTCAGTTCGTAGTCACCGATCGTCCGGCCAATCGCCTGCTGCGATAGCTGCAAGGCACGTTCGGGATCGTACCGAGCGTCATCCGCGGCAAAAACGGCCGGGTAGAAAAACTGGCCTGCAATGCACAGGGCCAACATGAGCGCTTGTTTTTTCATAGTGGTACTGACGCCAAAAGACAGGGCGGGCAAAAAGCCCGCCCTGGTTATGAGGCTTCGGAGTGGCCCGCAGAGGGGGCTACGACAGTGGCCAGACCGATGCCAGATACTTCCAGTTAACAGCGTAGTACAAAATAAAGGTAACCAGGAAGAATATTGCCAGCAGAAAAGTACCGGGAGCCGCGAAGCCCCACTTTCCAGCCGCCGCATGCCCGCCTTCGGGCACAATAAGCGGATCTGCTCGAGACACACGCGCGGTGGTGAAACCGTAGCTCGACTCGGAACCAACGGGTTTACCGAAGAATACCGAGGTGACGGTTACCAGGATGTACATCGCACCGCCCAGAATAGCGACGACGCCGGCAACACCCATAATACCCATCAACGTGTAGGCACTTGCCGGGTATTCGAACGCCAACGTGGAATTCGTAAACGCCATATCCCAGTGACGGCGCTCAACACCCAGTGTTCCGGCCCCCATCATGGCTAGCGCGAACACCGACATGCCGATGCCGAAAAAATACGGCTGCAGCTTGGCTATACCCGGAAACGCCACCTGTTTGCGAAACAGTGTCGGTATCAGGAAATAGGTGAGCGACATGAATGCCAGTGTCGTTCCGATCACCACGGTTGCATGGAAATGGCCGGGCACGTAGATCGTGTTATGAATGATGATATTGATCTGCTCGGTACCCATGACAACCCCGGAAATACCACCGAGAAAACCGAAGCCAACCAGTGAAATGAACATGCCGGAGAATATCGGATTACTCCAGGGGGCCTTTTGCAGCCACTGGAACAGACCCTTGGTATAACCTTTGGCCCGCTGCGCGACCTCGATAGAGCCCGGCACTGTCAGACCGTGCACCATGCTGGCGAGTACCGCCAGATACATCGCATAGCTGGTATTGAAGATCTTCCACTCGGCACTCAAACCGGGATCGACGAGTAGATGATGTGCACTCGCCAGTTGCAGGAAGGCGATATACAGGAAGAACGCCGTACGACTGACTTTCTCCGACAACGGACGCGCGCCGAAAACGATGGCCGCAATGGCATACCAGACAGAAACGTGCGCCGCGACATTAATCTGCTGCGATGAATGACCCAGCGCCCACCACACGATGCGGTACATCGCGGCATCGATGTTGTTAATATAACCAAGCGACCAGAGCCAGGTTGGAACGAGGACGATCGCACCGGACGCAATCGTAAAGACGGCAATGATGCAGGCGGTCAACGCGCCGAAGGTCACCAGCGGAATCGAGCCTTCATAGGTTTTCTCATCCTTCGCGACGACGAGTGTGGCCAGAAATATGAAACAACCGATCAGTGCGCCAACAGCAAACAGTATGAGGCCCAGATAGAAATTCGGGTTCGCCGGCATCGGCACATAGGATGTCATCATGACCGACGCATCGCCGTTCGCGACGGCGAGATTGTTGACGATGATACCCAGCAGCATCAGCCCGAAACCCACCCAGGCAAGTTTCGGAGTCGCCAGGCGACATTTCAGCAGTGTCGAAGAGCAAAAATACAGGATCGCAATCTCGAAAGAGATAATCCAGAAGATCAGCATATTGACACCATGCGACGTCAACAGCTGATAGAAACGATCGGCAGGAAGCAGGTGTACGGCCGGCCATCTGGTCAACGTCACAAGTAACGCGGCGATGCCTCCGAGCAACAGAATCACGACAGCGACCACGGCATGAGCCTTCATCAGCCGTTCGGCAGGCCGGTGAAACTGAAGGCCCGACTCAGGACAGGTTCTAAAGAGTTCATTGCTCATGTCTCGCCCTCCGTCACGTAGATCTTGCCGACCATGTTGTGGTGACCGATACCGCAGAACTCGTTGCAGATGATGGTTTGCTCGCCGTCGGTATCCGGTGTAATGGTGAGAACCATCTCGTAACCGGGCAGGATTTGCGTATTGATGTTAACCGGCTGCAAGGAAAAACCGTGCTGCCAGTCCATCGAAGATATGTGCAGGCGGTAGGTCTGGCCCTTCTCCAGCTCGAGCAACGGCCACCACTGCCATAAACGGCCCAGCAGGTAGACATCGCTGCCCGGTGGCGGTCTGACGACCGGCAACTTGGCATCGGTCTCTGTTCTGATAGTGTACTGATCGACCATCGCCTGTGTCTTCGCCATGTAGGCTTGCGGCGTCGTCTTGTAGGCTTCGCTCGATAGATTCTGTTTCCCGTAGACATGCCAGAATGGCATCATGAAAAACATAAACAGAGACCAGACCAGCGCGATCGCGATCCAGGTCCCTTCGACTTTATCCAGCGGTTGTTTCCACCACACTGTTTCAGCAGGCGGTTGAATGGCACTCATGTCCTCACCCCTTGTTGTTTTCGTTCTTCGTGCTTATCTGGCGCCTAAGGGGCCAGGGGGATATTTACGATTTCGACGATTCCCCAGATGATGTAGAACACCGACGGAAAAACGACACCGATAAAAAGAAGGATAAATGGATTGTCTAGAATGCGTTGCATCGCAGGTATGCGCTCGGATGCCTGAGCGTCTGTTGTTTCCTGACTCATGATCAATAATCCCCAGTCATTGCATGGAAAAACTCAGCGCCTACCCTATTCCCACCGGATGGCCTGCAGTACTAGGGAAAATACCTAGAGTCCTGTCGGCCTTCCGGGGCCCTTAGAGCGCCTCACTTCCGGTATGCTTGCGACCCATGAAAGCGTTCACTGCCATTTTGGCGCTCTCGTGTCTGTTGCTGGTTTCGTGCGGTCAGAGCCCTGGCGATGCAGTGAACCCACACGACAGCAAATACGAAGCCGTCCAAAGCGATACGGATCACTGCGTCTTCGATACCGAGACACGCCTGTTGTGGCAGGCAAAAACCGATGCGGTGGGTTTACACAATGCCGCCAACACCTACTCCTGGTTCGCTCCCGACGAGGCTCATGGCGAGCTCGATTATCGTGGCTTGAATAATGGCGGCCATTGCAGCGGCAGCGACTGCGACACCTGGAGCTACGTACAGGCAGTCAATGAGGCCACTTACTGCGGCTATGATGACTGGCGCATGCCCAGTAGGGACGAGCTGTTCTCAATCAGCGATCTCCGACGATTGAGTGCGCCGCCGACCATCAATACCGCGTTTTTCCCCAACACACGGGCGGCGGAGTACTGGTCCGGCAATGACTACAGCTTCCAGTACAATGCGGCGTGGGCGTGGAATTTCCAGCTCGGCCATGACCGGGTCGACTGGAAAAAAGAGGCAAAGTACGTTCGCCTGGTTCGCGGCACAGCAGGCACGCTTACAAAAGTCAAAGAATAACGCCAATGAAAAAACTCGTAGCCACGTCTTTGCTGCTGGTGATAGTACTGGTTTCGCTCAGCGCCTATTTGCGGCTTGATCAGTCCGGTATCGGCTGCGCTGACTGGCCCGACTGCTATGGCCAGCTTGGTGCCGCCAAAGAGCTCGAACCATCCCTGGGCAGTACCTACGAACGACTGGTCCAGGAAGCACGCCAGCCGCTGTCCTGGGCAACACCGCTGCATCGCCTGATCGCGAGCGTTCTGGGTCTGACGGTCCTTGCCATGACGCTTATGTCGCTACGCCTGAAGCGCGATCGCCTGCTGACTGCAGGCCTGTTGAGCCTGACGGTGTTCCTCGCCTGGCTCGGCATCTATTCAGACGGCCTGCATAACCCAGCCGTTGTAATGGGCAATCTCAGCGGCGGGTTCGCGATGCTGGGCCTGCTCGGCTGGATGGCGTTTCGCGGCGCTCGCACCGACACCGGCGTGCCGGCGCCGTTACGCACATGGCTCATCGCGGCGCTACTGTTAGCGTGCGTCCAGATCGGACTCGGCGGACTGACCAGCGCCAACTTCGCGGCATCCGCCTGCCAGACGCTGCCGGACTGCCACGGGAGCTACCTCCCCGGTAGAGATCTCACAACGGCCTTCGACCTGACACGAGCCCATAATACCGGACCCTCCGGTATCGTTATCGGTGGTGCCGAGCGGGCTGACATCCATAAACTTCATCGCATCGCCGCCGTCGTCAGCACAGCAGTTATCCTGCTTGTGGGCATCTGGGCCTTTCGCGCCGGGTTAGGGGTCACCGCGATAGCTGTACTGCTGCTCGTCGCCGCGGAGTTTTCCGTCGGCATCGCCGCTGTCGTCACCAGCCTGCCGATCGGAATCGCTGTGGCACATAACTGGCTGGCCGCCATGCTCTTGCTGGGCCTGATAAGATTGCTGGTTTTATGCAATCGGCAACAGGCACTCCCCCGATGATGACACCGGATCAAACCCGTCCACAGGATCGTATTGTCGCGACCTGGCTACTGATCTGTTGCGCACTGGTATTCGCGATGGTTGTTCTGGGCGGCTTTACGCGCCTGACCGGCTCCGGGCTTTCAATGGTGGACTGGCGCCCGCTGATGGGCTGGTTGCCGCCGCTCTCCGAGGCCGAGTGGCAACGCGTGTTTGAGCTCTACCAGCAATCACCACAGTTTCTGCAGGTGAATTCACACATGGATGTGCACGCATTCAAGGGCATATTCTGGCTGGAGTTCCTGCATCGATTGCTGGGAAGAACCATCGGCATGGTATTCCTGCTGCCGCTCGTTTTCTTTTTCGCCCGCGGCTACATAAAGGCGGCCGAATGGCCAAAATATCTGCTGATGTTTGTTCTCGGCGGTATGCAGGGGGTGCTTGGCTGGTACATGGTGAAAAGCGGGCTCGTTGACGTGCCGCACGTCAGTCAGTACCGACTCACGGCTCACCTCTGCGCGGCGTTCATTATCTACGCCTATATGTTCTGGGTAGCGCTGTCGCTGCTGTTCCCGGTAGCCGGCGGCAGCAAGCATGCCTGGTATAACAAGTCGCTGGCCCTCACGACCCTTACGTCAGTGACGATTATTTCTGGCGGGTTCGTGGCCGGGCTCAAGGCCGGCAAGTACTACAATACGTTCCCCATGATGGGCGACAGCTGGGTTCCACCCGGCACGATGGCACTCGAACCGTTCTGGCGCAACTTCTTCGACAATCCAACGACGGTGCAATTCGATCACCGCGTACTGGCGATTACAACTCTGCTGGTGACTGTCATTTTCTGGTTCAGGGCGCGCCGTGCAGATCTTCCGGCACGTACCCGACCTGCGGTCAATGCGCTGTTGCATACTCTGCTGTTGCAGGTTGCGCTGGGCATCACGACACTGTTGCTTGCCGTCCCGGTACTGCTGGGTGCGATGCACCAGGCAGTTGCGATGCTGCTGTTCACAGTTTCTCTCTACATCCTGCACAGTTTGAGGCGCGTCCAATGACGGTCTGTTTCGATACCGAACTGGTCAGCCGCTACGGCGGTCGCGGCCCCCGCTACACGTCCTACCCGACAGCCCTGCAATTCAGCGAGGAACTGACGGCGGATCTGTATCGCGAAAATGCACTTGCCAGCAACGCCGGAACCGTCCCGCTGTCGCTGTACGTACACATACCGTTCTGCAACACGCTCTGCTACTACTGCGGTTGCAACAAGATCGTCACACGTAACCAGGCACGTGTCGAACGCTACCTCGAAATGCTGTACCGGGAAATCGACATGCAGTCGGTGCTGTTCGAACGGCACCGGAAAATAGAACAGCTGCACTTCGGTGGCGGTACTCCGACTTACCTGAGCGATAAACAGCTTCACGAGCTGATGGCGAAGTTGCGCGATGCTTTTACGTTCGACGATAGCGACAAGCGCGAATTTTCGATTGAAGTCGACCCCAGAACCGTCGACCGGGGCGGCATTCGACGACTGGCAGAGCTGAGCTTCAATCGCCTGAGCCTGGGCATCCAGGACTTCGAGCCGGTCGTGCAAGCGGCTGTTAATCGTATACAGACACCGGACAGTGTGAGCGCTCTCGTGGAGACCGCCCGTGAGGCAGGATTTGGCTCCGTTTCCTTCGATCTTATCTACGGACTGCCACACCAGACGGTTGCAAGTTTCGATTCCACACTGGAACTGGTCATCGCCATGCGCCCCGATCGCCTGGCGGTTTACAACTACGCGCATCTGCCGCAACGCTTCAAAGGCCAGCGCATGATTAACGATGCCGATATTCCGTTGCCCGAAGTTAAACTTGAGATACTCCACAGAACCATCGACCGGCTTTGTGACAGTGGCTACGAATACATCGGCATGGATCATTTCGCGCTGCCCGACGATGAACTCGTGCGTGCCCGGGCAAACGGAACTTTGCAGCGGAATTTCCAGGGCTACTCAACGCACCGTCACTGCGACCTCGTGGCACTCGGCGTCAGCGCGATCGGCAACATCGGCAATGTGTTTGCACAAAGCGCGGTAACGACCATGGAGTATGAGGCGCTGGTCGAAAGCGGTCGCCTGCCGCTCAAGAAGGGCCTGGTCGTCGACCACGATGACAGCCTTCGCGCCGCAGCCATTCAGGCGCTGATGTGCTACGACGAACTGGCTTTCGACGATTTCAACGCGGCGCATGACATCGACTTTGCGACTTACTTTGCCGTCGAACTGGAACGGCTTCGCCCGCTCGCAGAAGACGGCCTGATCCAGCTGGACTCGTCGGCGATTATCATCACCGACAAAGGTCGCCTGCTGCTGAGAAGCATCGCGATGGTATTCGATCGTTACATCGACCACGCGCAAAACGACAATCGTTTCTCGAAAGCTATCTAGCGGCGAACGGCAGGAATTGGATCGCGCTGTGATTGAAGGTCGTGCCAACCGAGTCGGCATCGCCGGCCGATAAGTGTTTATCGGGATGGCTCCCCGGCGGACCGCAGGGAGCCATCCGATTGAACACCTTTTCGGCCCGCAGACTCGGGGTTTTCGACAAGCTTTACCGTTACATCTAGCCGACTTCGGTTAACCAACCGTAGGTATCCGGCGCCAGTCCGTACTGAATATCCTGCAGTGCTTTCCGCAGTTTTTCCGTATTCGGCCCGGGACCGCCGTCGCGTATCTTGATTTCCTTGCCGTGATACACCAGCGATCCAACCGGTGACAAACAGGCCGCGGTACCCGACAACGCCGCTTCGTGGGTCTTCACAAGTTCCAGCAGCTCATCGACGGTGAAGTTTCTTTCGCTGACCGTGTAACCGTTATCGGCGGCAAGCTTCAGGATCGAATCTCGGGTCATACCGTGCAGGAAAGTCGTGTCGAGTGGTTTCGTGATGATCTCGTCGTCACCAATGACCAGGAAGTTCGCCGCCCCGGTTTCCTGTACGTCACCGTTCGGGCAAAACAATACCTGATCGACGCCGTATTGTTCTTTTGCCGCCAGCGTCGGGCCCAACGCGGCTGCATAGTTGCCGCCGGTTTTGGTACTACCCAACTGCTCCGTGGAACGCGCGCGCTGGTCTTCAACCAGCAGTTTCAGCGTCGCCGAACCGCCAGCGAAATAATCGCCCACAGGAGATGCGAGCACGAACAGCGTAGCTTCCGACGACGGCGCTGCCGCCGCACCGATGTTTTCCAGCGTTCCGATTAATGTCGGTCGCAGGTACAAAGAACTCGGTGGCGCCGGAATATCTTCGATCTGTGCGGCAACGAGGTCTTTAACCATCGAGGCCAGCAGTTCCGCGTCGGGTATTGGCAAATGCAGCGACGCAGCACTCTTTTGCATTCGCGAGACATGCTCGGGCAGCCGATAAATCCGTGCCTTGCCATCGCCCCAGCGGTAGGCCTTAAAACCTTCAAAACAAGTACTCGAGTAGTGAAATACGTGCGATGCCGGATGCATCGACAACGGCCTCAGTGGCTCGATCGACGCGCTCGACCAGGTGTTATTTTCAAAACGCGCGATCGCGAAATGATCGCAAAACTCTGTACCAAACTGACCCATGGGCTTGTAACTCTGCTAGCGACTCCGAATGGACGATACTTTGCCACTAAAGGGAGCCCGATGACCAGTCAAATTTGCGCCAGCGTTTCATCGAGACTCCTGGCGAGTTTTTCTACCAGTTCATCGACCTGCGTTTCGTTGATGATCAGTGGCGGGCAGAACGCCAGCGTCGTGCCGGCCAGTGCCCGCCCGATCAGACCATTATCCTGGCAGGCCTGCTGCAGAAAACCGACCACCGATGGAGCAAACGGCTCATGTGTCGCCTTGTCGGTTGCGAGCTGCAGAGCGCCGATCAAACCGACACCGCGAACATCGCCGACGAGTTCGTGGTCAGCAAACTCCCGCAGGCGGCGCTGGAAATACTCGCCCACCCTGGCCGCCTGTCCATAGACATTGTCGCGCTCGTAGATCTCCAACGCCTTCAAAGCCACCGCACAGCCAACCGGGTGACCGGAATAGGTGTAGCCATGACCGAATACGCCGACTTTCGCGGATTGCTCGACCATCGCCTCGTAAATATCGCCGCGAATGACAGCCGCACTGATGGGGAAATAGGCGGAAGACAGCTGTTTCGCCAGCGTCATCAGGTCCGGTTTATCGATATTCATCGTCGTCGAGCCGAAATCTGCACCGGTGCGGCCAAACGCGGTGATGACCTCATCGGCCCAGAACAGAATATCGTACTTGTTCAGTATGGCTTGCACCTTCTCGTAGTAAGTAGCCGGCGGCACGATGACGCCGCTGGCACCCGTTACCGGTTCGCAAATCATGGCCGCGATGGTTTCAGGTCCCTCTTCGAGAATCAGGTTTTCGAGATTGCCGACAATACGATCGACGAATTCGACCTCGGTCTCCCCGCCCTGACGACCGTCGTAGTACAGCGGGTGGTCGGTACGCAGAATACCCAGTGCGTCCAGTGGCGCGTCGAAGTGAGCGAGATTGGCCGGCAGGCTGGTCAGGGAGCCTGCCGCAACAGTCACACCGTGGTAGGCCCGCTCGCGCGTGATAATTTTGCGCTTTTTCGAGTTGCCGACGGCGTTGAAGTAGTAGCGCAACAACTTCAAGTGCGTGTCGTTTGCGTCTGAGCCGGAGTTACCGAAAAATACCCTGGCATCCGTCACCGGCACGCTGCTCGCCAACTTCTCAGCAAGATCGATACCGACCTGATGCGATCTGCCGGCGAACATATGCGTAAATGACAATCGCGACATCGCCTCCGCTGCGACGTCAACAATCTCCTGGTTGCCGTAACCGAGCGACATACACCACAGGCCGGCGAGCCCTTCGAGATATTGCTTGCCATCGGTGTCATAGACGTAAACGCCCTCGCCGCGATCGACGATCATCTGCTCGACAGCTTTGAAGTTGGTGGTTGGATAGATAACCGAGGTCATAGAGAATCGCCGCTTTAGAAGGTGGGTGGCGTACAGGCCGATATTAACTCGCAGGGTTCGTTGCCGGGGTTTCGAAACTGATGCGGCCTGCTACTCTTGAAATAGTAGGCATCGCCTTTTTGTAGAACTTCCGATTGTTCGCCGACGGTCACTTCAAGCCGGCCGCTCAGGACAATGCCACATTCCTCGCCGTCGTGCGTTATCGCATGCTGCCCGGTTCCGGAACCGGGCTGGTAGCGCTCGTGGATGAGTTGAATCGCGCGATTGGCGAGGTTTGCGCCAAGCTGCCGGTAGGATACGCCGCCGTCGGCGATTTCGGTCAAATCACCGGCGCGGAAAAAAATCCGGTCACGGACTTCGAATTCGTCGCCGAAAAACTCGCCGAGGCCGATCGGGAATCCGTCCAGCACCCTCTTCAACATACTCACAGTCGGGTTCAGCTTGCCCGCCTCAATCTGCGAAATCGTCGCATTCGCGACACCGGACTGCCTGGCCAGCTGGCGCTGCGACAGCGCGTGCGCAACACGAATACTCTTCAGGCGCTGTCCTAAATCGTTGTCCATAGCGTTTGTCCGTCGTATTGTTTAGCTTAGTAAACATTCTCCGACTGTCTGGCAATAAAATCAATGGCTTATGTTTCTTCATCTAACTAATTGTTTAACATCACTTTCCACGCGTAAAATCCCTGTTTCCTGCCGACAGACCCGGACCGAACCCTATGACCTCAAGTAGCGCAAACATCGACGCCTATTGGATGCCGTTCACGGCCAATCGGGATTTCAAGACGAATCCACGCGTAATCAGCGGCGCATCGGGCCACTACTACACGACCGAAAACGGCACAAAGCTATACGATACGTTTTCCGGTCTGTGGACATCGGGCGTCGGTCACTGCCACCCGAAGATCGTCGAGGCGGTGCAAAAGCAGGTCGCAGAACTCGACTATTGCATGACGTTTCAGGTCACCAACAACAAGGCCATCGAACTCGCGGCTCGTGTTACCGACATGGCGCCCGATGGTATCGGACACTGCTTTTTCACCAACTCCGGCTCCGAATCCGTCGACACGGCGCTGAAAATTGCACTCGGCTACCACCGCGCTCGTGGTGAGGGTAGCCGTACGCGTCTGATCGGTCGCGAACGCGGTTACCACGGTGTCAACTTCGGCGGTATGTCGGTCGGCGGTATGGTGCCGAATCGTAAAGCCTTCAGCGCCAACCTCATCCCCGGCGTCGACCATATTCGTCACACACACGATATTGAGCGCAACGCGTATTCACGCGGTCTGCCAAAACATGGCGTCGAACTGGCGGAAGACCTGGCGCGCCTGTGTGCGCTGCACGACGGCAGCAATATCGCCGCACTGATTGTAGAACCGGTCGCCGGGTCCACCGGTGTTTTGCCGCCGCCTGTCGGCTATCTCGAACGCCTGCGAGAGATCTGTGACGAACAAGGCATTCTGCTGATCTTCGATGAGGTGATTGCAGCATTCGGCCGCCTCGCCAAACCGTTTGGCGCACATCGCTTCGGCGTAACGCCGGATATCATCACAACGGCCAAAGGGCTGACTAATGGCGTCGTACCAATGGGCGCGGTACTCGTTAGTGACTCTATTTACGACGCCTTTATGCAAGGGCCTGAGAACATGATCGAGTTGTTCCACGGCTACACCTATTCCGGTCACCCGATCGCTGCGGCGGCCGGTCTCGCCACGATGGACGTATACGAACAGGAAGGTACCTTCGAGCAGGCAGCCGGCCTGGAGCTGCAATTCGAGGACTTGCTGCATTCCTTCGCCGATCACAAACACGTTATCGACGTACGTAACTATGGGCTCATGGGCGCGATTGAAATGGCGCCGCGTGATTGCGCAGCAGGTGCGCGGGGTGGCGAAGTACACAAGAAGTGTTTCTGGGAAGAAAACCTCGTCGTCCGTAACGGGATGGACACGCTGCAGTTTTCGCCGTTCCTGAACTCGGACCCGGACGAGATGGAGCAGTCTTTCGCCACTATCCGCAGTGTTCTAGACTCGATTGACTGAACTGCAAGAAATACTTGCCGCAAGAACTATTTGGAGACGCACCATGAACGCCACGCCCGCAAAAAAAGTCGATGCCGCCGAGATCGTTGGACATTTTATCAATAACGCCGATGTTGCCGACGACAACCGCCCGCAAGCGATCACCAACCCCGCGACCGGCGAAGTTACCAGGCATGTAGCGATGGCGTCGGCGGCTACTGTCGAGAAAGCGATCGCTGCCGCTGCCGCGGCCTTTCCGGCCTGGCGCAACACACCACCGGCGAAACGTGCCCGCATCATGTTCCGGTTCAAGCAATTACTTGAGGAAAACGCTGACGAGATCGCGGCGGCGATTACCGATGAGCACGGTAAAGTGCTTGACGATGCCATGGGAGAATTTGGGCGCGGCGTTGAAGTTGTCGATTACGCCTGCGGCATCCCGGAGCTGCTGAAAGGTGAGTACTCAAAGAACGTCGGCCCTGGCATCGACAGCTGGTCCGACTTCCAGCCGCTGGGTGTTGTCGCCGGTATTACGCCATTCAACTTTCCAGCCATGGTTCCGATGTGGATGTACCCCATGGCCATCGCTTGCGGGAATACTTTCGTGCTGAAGCCATCGGAGAAAGACCCGACCGCGCCGCTGCTTGCCGCTCGTCTGTTCAAAGAAGCCGGGTTACCCGATGGCGTATTCAACCTGGTTAACGGCGACAAGGAAGCCGTGGACACGCTGCTTGGCGACAAACGAGTGCAGGCCGTGAGCTTTGTCGGTTCAACACCGATCGCAGAATACATCTACAACACCGGTACGAGTAACGGCAAGCGTGTACAGGCGCTTGGCGGTGCCAAGAATCACGCCATCGTTATGCCGGACGCCGACATCGACAATGCGGTCAACGCGCTGATGGGTGCCGCCTTCGGTTCTTGCGGCGAACGCTGTATGGCTATCTCTGTGGCGGTCTGCGTTGGGGACGAAGTCGCCGATGCCGTCGTGGGCAAGCTCCAGGAGCAGATAGCGGACCTTAAGGTTGGCGCGGGAACAGACACGTCAAACCACATGGGGCCGCTGGTGACCGAGGCCCACCACGACAAGGTTCGCGGCTACATCGATCTGGGCGTCGAAGAGGGTGCAAACCTCGTTGCCGACGGCCGTGATCTCGTTGTCGCTGGCCACGAAAACGGCTTTTTCCTCGGCCCCTGCCTGTTCGATAACGTCAGCGCCAACATGCGCATCTACCAGGAAGAGATTTTCGGTCCGGTACTGTGCGTGGTACGCGCGGAATCGGAAGAGCAGGCCATGCAACTCATCAACGAACACGAATACGGCAACGGTACCTGTATCTTCACGCGTGACGGCGAGGCGGCGCGTTATTTTGCCGATAATATCCAGGTTGGCATGGTCGGCATCAACGTACCGCTGCCTGTTCCGGTCGCCTACCACAGCTTCGGCGGCTGGAAGCGCTCGCTCTTCGGCGATCTTTTCGCCTATGGTCCTGACAGCGTGAGATTTTATACGCGGAGAAAAACTATCACGCAGCGCTGGCCGTCCGGAGGCGTGCGGGAAAAAGCACAATTCTCGTTCCCGGGCCGCCAATAGCGACTCATTCAAGGGTACAATCGCTGTCCCGCAATGATTGGAGACAGCCATGAGAAAGCTGCTATTGCTGCTCGTGCTCAGCGCGCCGCTGGCGTCGGCACAGCAATTCGCAACATCGTTCCAGTCCGAGGAAGTCAAACCGGGCATCTACATGCTGGATGGCGTGGACGGTTTTGGCGGCGGCAATGTCACTCTGCTCGTTGGCGATGAGTACATCGTCCTGATCGACGATGTGATGGTATCGACCGCACCCACACTGATCGCAGCCGCCACGGAGATTGCGGGCCGGCCAGTGGACTTCGTCATCAACACCCACGCACACGGCGATCATGTCGGCGGCAATCAGTACGTAAGCGAACAAGGCGCTATTGTCGTTGCGCATGACAACATCCGCAGTCGCATGATGGCAGACCCGCAGCTGAACACAGGTCCGGGCGCACTGCCGATCGTCACGTTTTCGGATGCCGTGACATTTCACGTCAACGGCCATGAGGCGTACGTTTTTCACATCGAAAACGCCCATACCGACGGTGATGCAGCTATTTTGTTCCGCGAAGCGAATGTAATTGCCACCGGCGACATCATGTTTCACAAGCTATTCCCGTTCATCGATCTGGACAGCGGCGGCAGTGTTGCAGGCTACATTGCGGCGCAGAAGAAACTGATTTCCATGGCAAACGACGAGACTCGGCTCATCCCCGGTCATGGCCCGGTGGCCGGCAAAGCCGATCTGGAGAGAGACGTCGCCGTTCTCGAGGACTCGCTGGCTCGTGTAAAAGGGCTCGTCGACGACGGCATGAGCGCAGACGATATCGTTGCAGCGAACCCACTGGCTGTTTATCACGACGATTACAATTGGGGCTTCATCACTACAGAAATCATGACGCGGACACTGATCCGCTCACTGACCACGGACTGAGCAAGAATGGACAACAAACAAACCACCGAATTCGTAAATCAAATGTGGGATGACGAGATCATCCCGCAAATTTCCGACTACATTAAGATCCCGAACAAGTCCCCGCACTTCGACCCGGACTGGGAAAAACACGGTCACATGGAGCAGGCCGTCGAGATGCTGGAAGCCTGGTGCAAAACACAGCCAATCAAGGATATGACGATCGAAGTCGTCCGTATCGAAGGCCGTACGCCGATACTGTTTATCGATATTCCCGGCGACTCCGACGAGGTCGTATTACTGTACGGCCACTACGACAAGCAGCCGGAATTCAGTGGCTGGGACGACGACCTCGACCCGTGGACTCCGGTCATTAAGGACGGCAAGCTGTACGGCCGCGGTGGCGCCGATGATGGCTATTCCACCTTCGGTTCACTGACCGCGATTCGCGCACTGCAGGAACAGGGACTGCCACATGCCCACTGTGTCGTTCTTATCGAAGGCTGCGAGGAAAGCGGCAGCTTCGACCTGCCCCACTACATCGAGCTGCTGCAGGACCGGATTGGTTCGCCCGACCTGGTGGTCTGCCTGGATGCGGAATGCGGCAACTACGATCAGCTCTGGTGCACAACGTCGTTGCGCGGCAATCTTACGGGTACGCTGCGTGTTGATGTCCTGACCGAGGGTGTGCACTCGGGAACGGCAAGCGGCGTCGTCCCGTCGAGCTTTCGCACCGCTCGCCAGCTTATCAGCCGTATCGAAGACGAAAGCAACGGTCAGATACTTATCGACGGCCTGCACGTCGAAATCCCGGAACAACGCCTGCAACAGGCGGGCCTGGCGGCGGACACGCTGCAGGAACTGGTCTATGAAAAATTCCCGTGGGCCGTCGACAAGCCACAACCCAGCGAGTCGCATACAGAGCTGCTGTTGAATAACACCTGGCGCCCAATGCTCGCGGTTACCGGGGCAGAAGGCATGCCGGCAATGATCGACGCCGGCAATGTACTGTTGCCGTACACGAAACTGAAGCTTTCGTTTCGCCTGCCGCCCACCTGCAATGCGGACGATGCGGCCGAAGCTGTGAAGACTGCGCTCGAAGTGGACAAGCCACCACTCGCCAAGGTCTCCTTCGAGGTCGAATCCACGATGGCGGGCTGGAATGCACCGGAGGTTGCCAACTGGCTGGAGGCTTCCATGCAGAAGGCCTCTGAGGCGTTCTTCGGTAAACCTTCGATGTACATGGGAACCGGCGGCACGATACCGTTCATGGGCATGCTCGGCGAGAGCTTCCCCGATGCGCAGTTCCTGATTACCGGATTACTGGGCCCGAAATCGAATGCTCATGGACCGAACGAGTTCCTGCACATCGAAACCGGCAAGCGCCTGACCAGCTGTGTCGCGCAGGTTCTGGAGGACCATTTTTCAAGGAACGCCTGACGAAAAAGGGGTCAGAGCCCGGAAAGGGCTCTGACCCCTTTCTGGTTTTCAGGACCTGCTGTAAGTCAGCGATGTAATCTGTTCGGAGATGAGACCGATCAGAAAAATTATGACGGCCGCGCTGAACAGCAGCAGGCTCATGTTGGTGAAACGACCTGACGTGAAAAAAGTGTAAGCGTAGTAGCCAAGCCCCGTCGTGAAGAACAATCCGCTCGCAGGCAGAAATATCTTCAACGGCGAATACAGGGTCGCGATCTTGAATATGATAATCAGGAAACGCACGCCGTCGCGAATAGGACGAATGTGACTCTTGCCCACTCGTTTCGCGGCCGTAATCGACTCAAACGTGATCGAATACCCGCTGCGCAGGAACGCCATCGTGATCGTCGTTGGGTACGAAAAGCCATTGGGTAACAAGTACAGGAACTGCTTGAACTTTTCGGCACGCACAGCGCGAAAACCGGATGTCAGGTCGAGAATTTTCCGGCCACTCATCATCGATGCGATACCGTTGTAAAGGCCGTTCGCGAACAATCGCCCCACATTCGCATGCGAACCGTGATCCCTTGCACCGATCGCCATCTCGTAGCCCTCATCAAGGCGTTGTAGCAGCGGTGCTAATTCGGCCGCGCTGTGCTGGCCATCGCCATCCATGAAAACCAGAATATCGCCGCGCGCCGCGCGCGCGCCCGATTTGACCGCCGCTCCGTTCCCCAGGCTCTCCGGGTGGCTGACGACTGTTGCACCCGCAGCAGCCGCAACGCTCGCCGTATCGTCGCTTGATCCATCGTCGACAACGATGATCTCAGCGTCCGGATAGTGCTCGAGCGCCTTGGCGACGACGGAACCGATAGCTCCACTTTCGTTCTTTGCGGGAATGATCAGGGATAGAGACATAAGAGACTTCCGTTTTGCTGCCCGTTAGCCGCCGCTAGGAAGCGAACATAATCATGATACCGGCAGCCACCGCCGAACCGATAACTCCCGCGACATTAGGGCCCATCGCGTGCATAAGCAAGATATTCTGCGGATTCGCTTCCAGGCCTACTTTGCTCGCAACCCGCGCAGCCATCGGCACGGCCGATACACCCGCGGCACCGATTAGAGGGTTAATCGGAGTCGCCGACACCTTGTTGAGCAGCTTGCCCATCAACAGGCCGCTCGCAGTGCCGACCGCGAAAGCAGCCATGCCAAGCACCAGAATGCTTAACGTACTCCAGTCCAGAAATTGTTCGGCGCTCAGTTTCGAGCCGACGGCCAGACCGAGGAAGATAGTCACGATATTGATCAACGCGTTCTGCGTTGTATCGGAAAGGCGCTCGACGACACCGCATTCCCGCATCAGGTTACCAAAGCACAGCATGCCCAGCAGCGGCGCCGCAGACGGCAGCAACAGCGCGACCAGCAGCAACAACATTAACGGGAACACGATACGTTCTGCTTTCGAGACCTCACGTAACTGCACCATCTCTATTCTGCGCTCTGCTTCAGTCGTCAAAAGCCTCATGATCGGCGGTTGAATGAGCGGTACCAGCGCCATGTACGAATAGGCCGCTACGGCAATAGCACCGAGCAAATGCGGTGCCAGCTGGCCGGCAACGTAGATCGCCGTCGGTCCGTCCGCACCGCCGATGATCGCTATCGCTGCAGCTTCCCGCAACGAGAAGTCCATGAGACCAAGCTCGGTCAGTGCCAGGGCACCCAGAAGCGTCGCAAAAATCCCGAACTGTGCGGCCGCACCGAGAAACAGGGTTTTCGGATTGGCCAGCAAGGGACCGAAATCGGTCAATGCTCCCACACCCATGAAGATGATCAGCGGAAACGCGCCCGTCTCAATACCAACTACGTAAGCAAGATGCAGCAAACCCGAGCCGGTCGCGATTTCGACGCCCGGAATGTTACTGAGTAAACCGCCGAAACCGATGGTCACCAGCAACAAGGGCTCGAATTTCTTGACGATGCCAAGGTAAAGCAATAGCAGGCAGACAGCGATCATCGTGACCTGACCGCCGGTGATCTGATAGATACCGGACTCGATCCAGATTTGGCGAATCAGATCCATTGGCTATTATCCAATGGCGATCAGAGCGTCGCCAACGGCTACGGCGTCACCCTCGCTGACAAACACGTCTGTCACAGTGCCGGACCTCGGCGCACTGATCACCGTTTCCATTTTCATCGCCTCTACGACGAGTAACGGATCGTCTTTTTCAACCGCGGCACCGGGCGCCACGTGTACTTTGAAAACATTGCCTGCAAGTACCGCGTTTACTGCTTCACCGCTGCCCGGCGACGCCGCGGCCGCGGCGGCAGGTTGTGCGCTGACCGTACCGAGTTGTCCACTGGCTGCGACTTCGACAGTATAGGTTTTGCCGTTTATGCGCACCGAATACACACCCGACTCGCTCGCCGCCGCTGCGGCAGGTGCCGCGGCGACCTCGGCTTCCTCGCCTGGTACCGGCTCAAAGGCATCCGGGTTATCGCGGTTTTCCAGAAACTTAATGCCGATTTGAGGAAACAGCGCATAGGTCAGTACGTCGTCGACAACTTCGTCAGCCAGCCGGATGTTGTTTTCTTTGGCGATGCGACTGAGCTCGGCGGTCTGAGCTTCGAGCTCCGGTTCCAGCAGGTCGGCCGGGCGGCAGGTCACCGCCTCAGCGCCATCCAGTACCTGTGCCTGCAGCTCTGCGTTGACCGGCAGCGGCGTCTCGCCGTACTCACCTTTGAGCACCCCCGATGTTTCCTTGGTTATCGTCTTATAGCGCGCGCCCGACAATACGTTGATGACAGCCTGAGTACCGACAATCTGCGATGTCGGAGTCACCAGCGGCAACATCCCCAGATCTTCACGAACCCGCGGAATCTCTTCGAGAACCTCATCGACCTTGTCGCTGGCATTTTGCTCGCGCAGCTGGTTTTCCAGGTTCGTCAGCATTCCACCGGGAACCTGCGCGACCAGAATGCGTGAATCGACGCCGCGAAGCGAACCTTCGAATTTTGCGTACTTCTTTCGCACCTGCCGAAAGTACGTCGCGATTTCCTCGATCAGATTGATGTCGAGGCCGGTATCGCGCCCGGTTCCCTCCAACAATGCAACGAGTGTCTCGGTTGGAGAATGACCGTAGGTCATACTCATCGACGAAACCGCCGTATCAATCCTGTCGATGCCCGCCTCCGCGGCCTTGACGTAAGTCGCCGTCGAAAGCCCTGTGGTCGCATGACAGTGCATATGGATCGGAATGTCGACCGACGCCTTGAGCCGGCTGACCAGTTCGTACGCAACATAAGGCCGCAACAAGCCCGCCATGTCCTTGATGCAGATGGAATGCGCGCCCATGTCTTCGATGCGCTTACCCATATCGACCCAGCGATCGACGGTATGCACATGACTCACGGTATAGGACATCGTTCCCTGCGCGTGTTTGTCCACCGCAACCGTCGCCTTGATTGCCGTCTCCAGATTCCTCAGGTCATTGAGCGCATCGAATATCCGGAATACGTCCACCCCGTTGACCGCGCATCGCTCGACGAACTTCTCAACGAGATCGTCGGCATAGTGTCGATAGCCGAGAATATTTTGCCCACGAAACAACATCTGCTGCGGTGTATTGGGCATAGCCGCTTTCAGCAGGCGGATGCGCTCCCAAGGGTCTTCACCCAGATAACGTATACAGGAGTCGAAGGTTGCGCCGCCCCAGGACTCGATCGACCAGAACCCTACCTGGTCCAGCTTGGCCGCGATCGGCAGCATGTCGTCGATACGCAGACGCGTCGCAAATAAACTCTGGTGTGCATCACGCAACACCAGCTCGGTAATACCCAGCGGTTTCTTTTCAGACATTGGAGTTTCGTTCACTTCCTGTTGCGGTGTAGTGTAATTGCCGCGGCGATGGCCGCAATCTCTTCCTCACTGACATCGTCATCGACCGCAGCCGGTAGCATACGTACGATAGCAGCAGACATTGTCGACATGGCGAGAACCAGAATAGTCAGGAAGGTGAATACCGTACCCATGCCAACGAGCATGAGCGTAACACCTTGATCCAGAAGACTTGTTTCCAATGAAACCTCCAGCCGCGAAACGACAACCGCCGATTATACTGAATCCCCACGGCAGGCAAAGCAATATACTGCGAGCGCATATCATCATGAATGCGTCCTTACCGTCACTTTGGCAGAATCGCTCAATGAAACGAATTTACCGGATAGCCGTGCTGCTGCTCATCGCCAGCATGACCGCCGCGTGTGCTACGCAAGCCAGAACAGAGCTCGTTACTGCCGGCACGCACAGCGAGTGTGTCGTGCTGTTACATGGCCTGAACCGAAGCTGGCGGGCGATGCGGCCGATGGCACAAGCGCTGCAGGCGGCCGGCTTTACGACAGCGAACGTCGACTACCCGTCGCAGTCCGGCTCGATCGAGGATATTGCTCCGGTAGCGGTCAGTATTGGAGTCAACGAGTGCCGCGCATCGGGCGCCGTCAGAATCCACTTCGTAACGCATTCTCTGGGCGGTATCCTGCTTCGTTACCAGAACGAGCATGCGCCGATTCCCGATCTCGGCCGCGTGGTGATGCTGGGGCCACCGAATCACGGCAGCGAGATCGTCGACAAAGCAAGAGACTGGCCAGGTTTCGAGATGTTAACGGGCGATGCCGGCTCCCAGTTGGGCACGGATGCGCAAAGCATTCCCTCCCAGTTGGGTCCGGTTGATTTCGAGCTGGGGGTGATAGCCGGGACAGGAACGATCAATGTTCTCGCATCTGCGATGCTTCCAAACCCCGACGACGGCAAGGTGTCGGTGGCCAGCACCCGGGTCGAAGGCATGGACGACTTTCTCGTCGTCGGCAATTCGCATCACTACATCACACGCAGCGACGTCGTAATTCGAAATACGAAGAGCTTTTTACAGACCGGGGCATTTCTCGCCAGTGACAAGGCCCTGATGGATGAGTAGCTCAGTCCGATCCTGACATGGGCCGCTGCGCATCAGAGGCCGATGCCTGTGTTGCGTACCAGTTCACCTTTCTCGTCAGGTACATCACGGCGGCGAGCACTACCCATAGACCGATTGAACCCGCCAGCAGCGCATAGCTCTCTGCCTTCAGTGTGAGATACAGGAACGCGTACAGTCCCCCGAGTACCGCGGACATGATCGACGCCCGGTGCCGGCCCTGCAGAACGTTGGCGCTATAACCGACGATGAGAGCCGCCGCCGAAAGAGCACTCGCGATGTACGCCGGACCGAATCCGATATGTTCCGCAAGAGAAAGTAGCAGCAGATAAAAGAGCGTATTCGCCAACCCAACCAGGAGATACTGCAGGGGGTGCAGCCTGACACCGCCGATAGTCTCCATCAGAAAATAGGTCACGAAAGTCAGGCCAACAATCATAATGGCGTACTTCAGTGCGCGGTCCACCAACTGGTACAAACCAATCGGCTGCATGAAGCGCACACCAAACACGCCGTCCGATCCGGTATCCGGTACCGCCTCGCCATTTATCCACGTTGCAGGGAGCTTTCGTCCGAGGCTGGTCGTCTGCCACAACGCGCTGAATGCGGTCTCCGATATTTGCCGCTCCACCGGCAGGCGCCGCCCGACGAAACTCGGTGACGGCCAATCCGCCGAAACCCTTATCTCGGAACTCTCTGCCAGGGTCAGAAACCGTAGCGACTCCGTCCCGTTCACCGACAGGGAAATTCTGGATTGGAGATTCGTCGAATTACGCCAATCATCGATCAGGCCGCCAATTCTTACGCTCAGCTGCGTGGGCAAGCCGGCAAGCTGCTGCTTCATCATCGAGAAATTTCTTTCCGTGCCCTCTGCGACTAAGCCTGGAACCCTGTTGATCGACGCCGTATCGCTGATGCCGAGGAGCAACTCCGCGTCCTGCCATGCGATGGAATCGCCATCCAGGCCCAGTTCGGCAAGCATCTGCAGATCGAAGCTGACCAGAAAACTGATATCGGCGGCATAGACCGGCACCTCGTGAATCCCTCGGTACCGGGTTTCCACCGATGTATCGGCCGCTATTGTCAGCTCATCCGCAACGAGAAAGGCGAACCTGTCCTGGAGATAAGGCGTCCCATAGCTGTTGATAGCTTCCGCCTTGAACGGCAATCTCAAAACAGGGCCGGCTATCAGCTGCGGGCCGCCCCAGGAATTCTGGATATCCATCTGCGCGGTGGAGCGGACATGAGTGCGGTCACTGATGACAGCTTTGATCATGCCGACGGGAATCAGCAGCACCAGAATTAGTATTCCGATAGCGGCGACTTTGACGGTTGCCGAGCGGCGTTCGACATTGAATGACAGGTTCACGGCAGTCTCCCTCAGGCTGGGGAGAGTTGAACAGGCAATTGTGCGGCTGGAGTGGCTAAACCGTGGCTAATAGTGGTGCGATGCAGCTAACGGCAGAACTGTTCCATCTGTGCTTTGGAGTCTTCCAGTGTCGACGCGGCATCGGCTTCCGACAAATACTCGCGCTCGCCTTCGTCATTCGTTCGATATAAACGCGGCGCGCCTTTATAGGCGTTGTAGTCCTCTGTCGCTCGCTTGCAATAGTATGCTTCGGTTTCTTCGCGCGCCGCGCGATCCTCAGGCGATTCGTCGGCAAACTGTTCCTCATCGGACCCGCCCGAACCAGCGCTTTCGAGATCATCAAGTGTGCCCGGAGAATGCCAGACCAGCTGTACGGCGATCGCATCTTCATGGTCGGGTGTATCGCTATAATGCAGTTTTCCGTCTTCGTCCAGCCAGGTAAAAATAGCCGTCCTCGTATCGACGAAATGGGTTTCGCCTTCTGCGTCCACCCACTTCCAAATATCGGCCATCGCCGAAGCGCCGCAAAACACTGACAACAACAAAACGAATCGTAAATACGACATACTGGCTCCTTATAGCGCCAGTATGGTTAAACCCGACCAAAAAACCGTTGACTGGCGTCACATATTTACGACCATGACAGCACTCTACTGCGACGCAATTCTTTCCTCCAACTCTCTGATTTTTAGCTGCTGCGCCTGGACCACCCGGGCCAAGACCGCGACGATATCCATCGCACTCAGGCTCTCCCGATCGGCTACTGCAACGAGGTCCGGAACATCCTCAGCAATGAAGCCGACATAATCTTCGTCTGCTTCGTTTCTGTAGTTGAAAACCACAGGTTCAAGCGCCATCAGGACTGCCGTCGCATCGGCGGCGGACAGCGATTGTATGTTTTCCTTGGCACTACGCGACGAGCGGTTCGTCCAGACGCCACCGACCGTAACGTGAGCGCCGCTCGCCATTTCGAGCGGATGCTCCGGACGGGACACCGCGATTCCGACGTTACCATCGCGGTCAATTGTGATTCTGTCCTGCGATCCCGCACCGATAGTCAGAGTGCTCGCACGGTTGTGCATGATGTAACCCGTATCGCCGGTCGACTGAGTGATCATGAGTCCGGCGACGCTGCTGTTTTGCTCGTGTATCTGGATGCTGCCGTTCACTTCAAGCCGTTGCTCGGGTTCGGTCGTACCGATGCCAATACGATTGCCGTCGTCGTAAATCTGCGAATTGCCGCCTTCCGCCTCGTCACGAAATTTTACGACATAGTTTTTCGTGCCGCGAATCGCGATCGAACTTGAGGCGGGTTCGTGGACGAGTGGTTCAGTTGCTTCGATTGGATCATCGCGAACCTCTTCGACCTCAGCCGCGATGTCTTCTACGACAACGACTTCTTCGGCATCTACTGCGACCGGCGCGTCGGCGGCCTCCACCTTCTCCTCAATGTTAGCTGCGATGACTTCCTCCGCCGCCTCGACGAGCATCGCTTCTATCGGTTGTTCCGCTTCGTCCGCAGCGATCGCTTCAAGACCTTCCTCCACGGTGGCCACTGCGGCGGCTTCCTCCACACCCTGCGCAGCAGCTGCTTCGATCACTTCCTCATCAGCAGCCTCGGCAAGCTCCGGCGAGAGCTCGCCGACAACGACGCGGGTCCAGTCCGAGCTCAAATAGCCCGTC
The DNA here is from genome assembly GCA_021773035.1 of Woeseiaceae bacterium. Lineage (GTDB taxonomy): Bacteria > Pseudomonadota > Gammaproteobacteria > Steroidobacterales > Woeseiaceae > UBA1847. The sequence continues at coordinate 88,602 of JAJFKU010000052.1, read as the reverse complement.
AGATCATCTTCCAGCTGTACCTCGTGCCAACCCTCGACAGAAGCCACCAGTTCCAGCGATGCTCCACGAACAAGTTTCCCTACAATCTCGGATGAAACATCGGGTGACCGCCGGATATTGACACTGTTTTCGACTTCGTCGACCGGAACAACCGAATCAGCGAAAGCAATAAGCGGCAGGAGTAAAAACAGCGCAAGAATCTTCATAGTCGTTTCCTCAATTTTCAGGCCCGTCGGTCGGCCGGAAGACGCGTTCAATCGCCGCCACCGTCAGCGGGTGATAAGCGCTTCGCGCCTTGGCAAACATCGCCTCCGCCGCCGCGAAGTCCTGCCCATTGCCTGCAAGCGCTTTGTATACCGGCGAAACCAGGCGAGTTCTGCCGTAGCGATTCAGGTGTTGCTCCAGCTTCTCGTAGCCGCGTGTGTAGCGACGTGTTGCAACCTGGATGAACCAGGTGCGGCCGATCTCGGCATTCTTCGTGTCGCTCAAACCCAGAGCTTCATCCAGAACCTGCAAGCGTTCGCCGGAAAGGTCCGCCGGTAAGCTGTTGATGAAATGGATCTGTGCCTGCGGACTCCAATCCCCGACCGGTATGTCATTGACCCCAACTTCGCCGACCGCCCAGGCAGCGGCAAGCTCAGCGGCACGTGCCAGCGTTGTCGACGATGGTAGCCGCGCATCGTCCGGCAAGCCCGGCTGGTACATCCAGGCTTCAGTCTGTTGTCGCGATATGATGCCGGGATTCGGTGCCAGCAGGTTCTCGTCGAGATAATCGAGAAACTCCTCGGTGGTAATCGTCTGGAACGCGAAATCGTCAAAATAGGTCAGCAGAAATGCGTCGAACGTGTCGCGGCCGAAGCCATCTTCCAGGTACTGCAAGAACAACTGACCCTTGTGATAGTGAATTGTCCCCTGTATGTCGTCAGGGTCGCCACTGTCCAGGCGCGGCGCGAGAGCCTGTCGCTCCAGCGGCACACTCTCGAAGTTGAGCAGCAACTCTTCGTAACCCAGGACGCGCTCTTCGTCGGCACGATCCTCGCCGTAGATAATTTCCATCAGGCGCGATTCGAGATAGCTGGTCATACCTTCATTCAGCCAGCCATCCCGCCATGTCGCATTGGTGACCAGATTGCCGGACCAGGAATGCGCGAGTTCATGCGCCACCACGGATACCAGGCTCTGATCACCGGCGAGCAGACTCGGTGTCAGGAACGACAAGCGCGGATTTTCCATGCCCCCATATGGAAAACTCGGCGGCAGCACCAACAGGTCGTATCGACCCCACTGATAGGGCCCGAATCGCTCCTCGGCGACATCCAGCATATCCTGCGTATTCGCGAATTCGTAGACGGATGCGTCCAGCAATTCCGGCTCCGTATAAACGCCCGTATCTTCTCCCAGGGATGCAAAGTAAAGATTGCCGACCGCGATCGCGAGCAGGTATGACGGTATCGGCTGCGGCATGTCGAAGCGATACTCCCCGCCGCGCGGTGCCAACGGATCGTTGTCCGCACTCATGACGGCGAGAAGCTCGGCCGGTGTGTGTATGACCGCCTCGTAGGTAATCCTCACTTTCGGTGTGTCCTGCAGGGGAATCCAACTGCGCGCATGCACCGCCTGCGACTGGGAGAACATCATCGGGTGTTTACCGCCGGCAGTTAGCTCGGGTGGCAACCACTGCAATGCCGACGACGCAGGGCTGGTCTCATAGTCGATCCGTACGATGAGTTCTGACTGAGTGTCGACACTCAGCGGCAAGGTAATGACGAGTGACGTTCCCTTGACGCCATCGACTGTGCCCATCTCGAAGCGTGCGGGTTCCGGCGCTCCGTTCGCGGCCAGAAATACGACGCTCTCTATGCTCAGATCGCGGGTATCGAGAATGATCTGCCGGGCACGCTTGTCGACTGCCGTCATATACAGCACCGCACTGCCGCGCAAGCTTTCGGTGGCAAAGTCCACGTCAAGATCGAGCGCAATATGCCGGGTTAGAAACTGATCGGTATTCGCGAACGTGAAATAGTCGCGCGCGGGATCGTAGTTATCTTTGCCGCTACAGGAAACGAGCAACAGTGAGATAACGACAGTAACGAGCTTTTGCAACATTGAGGTACTCCGACGGGTTGTGCGACTATTACGAGCTTCGTTGCCCGGATAATCTTGTGGATCGTACCCGAAAAGCCGCCACTATCGTGACGGGTTTGTGCCGCCTCGCGACAATACTGACGGTAACGGCATTCATGGCGCTCGCCGCCCACGCCCATCCCGAGGACGATTTCTGCACGCCCGGAGACGACAGCATGGATCCCGCACTGTGTGCGGCGCTGGCTGACCTCAACAGCGAAGACGGGAAAATTCAGCTCTCGGGAGCGCCGTCGATACTCAACGACGACGGCATGGAGCGCAGCGCCTGGGCGACAGCGGCGCTCTACGTGTCGATCGGCATTCGCCACATCCTGCCCGGCGGCCTCGACCATATCCTGTTTGTACTCGCCGTGTTTCTTGCATCCGTACATTTGCGCGCACTGGTCATACAGATTTCGGCGTTCACGGTTGCCCATACGGTAACGCTGGCCATGGCTGCCTCGGGCGTCATTGCACCCAGCGCGGCGCTGGTCGAACCTTTGATTGCGCTAACCATCGGTTTCGTCGCATTTGAGAACCTTATCTTTAAGGACATGACGAAATGGCGTCCCGCCGTGGTGTTCGGCTTCGGCCTGATACACGGCATGGGCTTCGCCGGTTTCTTCGGCGAACTGGGATTACCGCCCGGTCAGTTCTGGAGTTCGCTGATCGGTTTCAATATTGGCGTGGAAATTGGACAGCTCGCGGTTGTTGCGGTCGCCGCGGTACTGGGTCTGCTGCTGCGCCGCACGCTCAACGACCGCCGCGGCACCCGGCAGTACAGACGATTTGTCGTACTACCGGGCTCGGCTTTAATCGGGATAGTCGGTTTCTGGTGGGCTGTCGAACGGGTTATTCAATAACGTCAAACCCGCGACCCTCCAGCAGCGGCTCAATGCTCGGGTCCTGGCCGCGGAAATTGCGATACAGCTCATCCGCCTCGCGTAAACCACCGGACTGGTAAACCCACTTCTTCAGTCGCGCTGCAGTTTCCGGGTCGAAAATATTCTCCGCCTGCTTGAATGCGGCAAAGCCATCGGCATCGAGAATCTCGGACCACAGATAGGCGTAGTAACCTGCTGAATAGCCGCCTGCAAATATGTGGCTGAAGTACTGCGAACGATAGCGCGGCTCAATCTCATCGATGAGGCCGTAACCACGCAACACTTTCTCTTCAAAAGCGCGCGCGTCTGTTATCTCAGCCGCCTCTTCGACCGTCAGACTGTGCCAGCGCAGGTCCAGCAACGACGCAGCGACGTACTCTGTCGTCGTGAAACCGTTGTTAAAATTGCCGGCAACCAGCATCCGCTCAACGAGTTCTGCGGGGATTACATCGCCGGTGTCGTAGTGTTGCGCAAAGATCGCCAACATCTCCGGTTCCGATGCCCAGTGCTCAAGAATCTGCGCCGGAAACTCCGTGTAGTCCCGCGGACCGTCAACGCCGGAGAACTCCGGATAGTCCATCTTCGTCAGCAGGCCGTGCAAGCCATGTCCGAACTCGTGGAACAGCGTTGTAACCTCGGAAAAACGCATCAGCGTCGGCTCTCCCTGCGGCGGAGTCGACAGATTCATGTTGTTTGTGACTATGGGGCGAATAACCTTACCGTCCATGTTCGACGCTGGGCGATAACTGTTCATCCATGCACCGCCACGCTTCGAGTCGCGTGCGTACATATCCATCATAAACAGACCCAGGTGGCTGCCGTCGTCGTCCTTCACATCATAGGCCGTAACCACCGGGTTCCATCCTTCAACGTCGACCGGTTCGATGGTGACACCGAACAGGCGCCGCGCCATTTCGAAAGCGCCGGCGCGTACTTTCTCCAACTCGAAGTAGGGCTTTAGTTCGTTCTCATCGAGGTCGAATCGGGCTTTGCGGACCTTTTCGGCATAGTGCCACCAGTCATGACCCGCTACCTTGAACTCGTCGCCAACCAGTTCCTGCATATCGGCGAGCTCTTCCTTGGCACGCGCCAGTCCGGGCCGCCATACGCGCAGCAGAAAGTCTTCCGCTCCCGTCGGCGTCTTGGCCATGCGCGTTTCCAGCTGATAGTGCGCGTGCGACTCGTAGCCCATCAGACGAGCGCGCTTTGCCCGCAGCTGAGCGACTTTGATTGCCAGCGGTCCATTGTCGATATCGCCCGAGACTGCCCGTAGTCGGTAGCCGTCAAACAATTGCTCGCGCAGCTCGCGAACTTCAGACTGCGTCATGAAAGTCTCGTAGGCGGAGCGATTCAGGCCGATAACCCAGGCACCGGCGTCTTTGCTCCAGATCGCCGCTTTAAAGTCGTCGCTCAAACCCGCTGTCTGTGCTTCATCTTCGATCGTGAGTTTGAAGCCTTTCGTCGCAGCCAGCAGATTCTGGCCGAACTTTGTCGTCAGACCTGACAACTCGGCGTTGATCTCGGTGATCTGATCTTTCGTAGACTGATCGAGTGCAGCGCCGGAGCGAATAAAACCTCGGTGCGTCAGTTCCAGCAAGCGCGCGTCCTGCTCGTTGAGATCCAGTTCGTCTCGCTGCGCATAAACCGCCTGGACACGTTTGAACAGCGCATCGTTCAGATTGATCGCATCGGATTCCCGCGACAGCATCGGTGAAATCTGACCCTGTAGTTTCTGCAATTCATCGTTGAGTTCAGTACCCACGATATTGAAGAATGTCGCGGCGACTTTACTGCGCAGGGCACCGGCTCTCTCCAGAGCGACAATGGTATTGTCGAAATTCGCCGGCTCGGGGTTATCTACGATCGCTGCGATTTCCGTGCGCATCTCCAGGATGCTCTTCTTCACCGCCGGCAGATAGTGCTCGTCTTCGATCCTGGCAAAAGGCGGCACGCCATAGGGAGTGTCCCACTCCTCCAAGAACGGGTTACCCGCCAACTCGGCGTCACTTACCGTGATTTCCTCGCCGGCATCGTTCGCGACCGCCGGTTCTTCCCCGCCGCCGCTGCAGCCCGCCAACGCCAGGCCAAGAAAAATACAGAGTGCTAAGTGTTTGTTTCTCATGATTTTATGTTCTTCACTTCGAAAATTGATTTCAATTGTACCTAAAATTCACCGCGACCGAGTCGGTGACCGTTAGTGGCGATTCGACCTATTGATCGCCGGAACGTTCGTCCGCAACGCGATACTTCGCGAGCCACGCCAGTACGTGATCGATCTTGGTGATCAGTTGACTGGGCCGGCCCGCGATGAAATGCGGGGCACCGGGTACCTCCACCAACGCCGTATCGATGCCGCGTATTTTCAGCGCGTTGTACAACTGCTTCGCCTCGGAAATCGGTGTGCGCTGATCCGCGCCTCCAACCATGACCAGGGTCGGCGTTTCGACCTCGCCGACCAGCGAGACAGGCGAAAACTTCATGTATCCCTCAATATTCTCCCAGGGCTGTCCGGGATAACGGTAGTTTGCATAGGCGTAGTGATTGTCAGCCGTCAGCGTCTTACTCACCCAGTTCATAACGGGTTTAACGACGGCCGCGGCACGAAAACGATTGTTCTTGCCAATCATCCACGCAGTCATGATGCCACCGGCGCTGCCGCCGGTAACATACAGGTGCTCTTCGTGCGCCAGCCCGGCCGCGATCAGGGTATCGACACCGTCCATCACGTCCTGATAATCGTCACCCGGGTAGTGGTTGTAGAGGAGATCGCCGAACGCTTCGCCGTAGCTCGTGCTGCCTCTTGGGTTGGGATAAAACACGACGTAGCCGGCCGCGGCGTAGAGCTGAATTTCAGGAGAGAACCGGGCCCCGTAGTTGGCCACCGGTCCGCCATGGTTTTCAACCAGCAGCGGATAAGTTATCGCAGCGTCGAAACCCGGTGGTTTCACGACCCAACCCTGAATGTCTCTGCCGTCGAGCGACGACTTGTACCAGATTTCCCCGACTTCTCCGAGTTCGCGCCAATCGAGCCAGTCTTCGTTAAAAGCGGTGATAAGCGCCGCTTCCGAGCCACGGGCCTCGACGACGGCCAGCTCAGCAGGTCGGTATGGTGTGACATGGGTGTAGGCAACACGCCCCGATCTCGCCACCGAAAAAGAACCGCCACCGTAGGGCCGTCCGATTGATGTACCGCCGAGGTTCACCGCGACGTCACGCATCTTGCCCGCCAGCGTCGTGAAACCAATTCGTGTATCGCCGTGATGATCGTATTGAAAATAGAGTCCGTCACCGCGGCGGTTCCAGACCAGTCCGGATACGCTTCTGTCGAAGTCAGCGAGCACATCGCGCTGCCCGGACCCATCGACGTTCATAACACGCAGCTTGGTTACCTGGTAAGTACGCGTCCGGTCTTCGAAACTCAGGAACGCGACCTGTCGGCCATCAGGCGAAACCGCCGGCGCTTCGTCCGGCCCCTTTCTATTCGTCAGCGCCGATACCTCGCCACTGCCGATATCGACCCGGTAAACCTCGGAATTGGCAAAATCGCGTTCCCAATCGGCGTCGCGATTTCCGGAGAAAATCAGTGAGCCACCATCGGTCGACCAGCGCGCAGTACCGGTATGGTGGTAGTCGCCGCTGGTGACCTGTCGTGCTGTCCCGCCAATTGCCGGCACCACGAAATAATGGTTGTAGCCCGTCTCGATGTAACCGGAACCATCCCGCTCGTAGATCATGCGCGTCGTTACCCGGGGTACGTCTGCCCACTCGGCGCCATCGGGTTTCGCCGGCGGCGTAACCAGCACAGGCGCAGCCTCTGGGACCAGCATCGAAAACGCTATCTGTTCACCGTCGGGTGACCAGCTTAAGCCCGACGGCGAGCGATCCAGCTGTGTCAAACGAGCGCTTTTACCGTTTGCCAGCCAGTAAACATGGATCTCGGCACCGTTTTCAGTTGAACTGGTAAACGCAACGCGAGTGCCATCGGGTGACCAAACCGCTCCGGACTCTGATACATCGCGCCCGGTGAGCGGCACGTTATCGCTACCGTCGGCATTGACTATCCAGAGGCGATTTAGCTTCGCATCCCGCATGATATCCATGCCGTTGCGACGATAGACGATCCGGCGACCATCAGGCGAAATCTGCGGATCTGACACCCACTCCAGTTCAAATACATCCAGACGCTGGAATGGAATTCGCTCGGCCGCCGACGGCGCTGCCGAAACCAACAACGAAACCACCATCGCCGATACGACGAAAACTACTCGAAACATGGCTAAGACCTGATTGACATCCGGTCTTGGAGTCTACCTGTCCAAGCGCCAACCGTCCTGCAAGAACCTCAGATCAGCAGCTCGATCAGGTCCGCCGCAAACAGCGAGATCAGCATGAAACTCACACCGCCGATAAGTAGTGCCGCGAACAGACCCAGTACGAAGGGTCGCATACCGATTTTGATGATCCCGGCAAACATCGAGGTCAGGCCCACCGCCGCCATCGCCACCAGCAGACAGCGTTCTGCAGCATCGCGAATAATGAGTACGATTTCACGCCATTGCGCCGGGTCCAGAACACCGAAGGGCCGGTCACCGAGATCGCCGACGGTACGAATCGCGGACATCAGTGCAAAACCGACTATAAACCACGGGATCATCGCGAGAAAATTAATGCGCTTCGTATCCCCCGCCGCTCGTTCCGCGCCGTACAGAATCCCGACGAGCGGAATCACGGCGATCATGCACAGGTTTCTGACCAGCTTGGTCACCGTGGCGATATCGAGCGCGACGGGCGCATTGTACTGCGCCTCGTACATCATGCCAGCACCGGCAACCTGCGCCGTCTCATGAATTGACGTACCGAGGAACAGCCCGGCGAGCTCCGGCTGGGTCGCAAACACCTGGTGCGCCAGAACCGGATAGAAAAACATGGCCGCCAGGCCAAAGACGGTGACACAGGCCACGGCGTAGCTGACTTCAGATTCGTTCGCCTTGATCAGTGGCGCGGTTGCCACGATGGCCGTACAGCCGCAAATGCTGGTGCCTACGGCTATCAGGCCGCTCAATTGTTTTGACAGCCCCATATAACGACCGAGCAGGCCGACCGTTATCAGGCCGATAGCGATCGCCGCAATGACAAACGGCAATGCAACCAGCGTGAACTGCCCTGCACCGGTCAGGCTCAGCCGGATACCGAGTAGCATAATACCCACCCGCAGCACGGCTGAGGTGCAAAACATCAGGCCGGGCTGCAGACTTTCGGGCAGGCGCAGCGTATTGGCGACAATCATGCCAAGCACAATCGCCATCATGATCGCACTGACGGGGCTCTTTACGAAGCCGAGAACCGTAACGCCGAACCACTGGGCAACGTATCCGGCGGCGATGGACACGAACAGAGCGAGTCCGATTCCGAGCCACCAGCCCGGCGTTTTGAGATCTTCCATTACAGCAATGCTTCCAGCGGAATTTGACGCGCGCGATCATACCTTAATATAAGGACACGATGGTGCTTCCCTGCTGACTATCTGACAGGCAGAATCAGTAACTATGGCAGAAACCAGTACCGACAGCGCATCGAACCCGGGTCCCGACTACGGCAGTTTGCACTCGAAGCTGTCGAGCGTTTTCTACAGTGGCAGGAGCAGGGATATTGCCTGGCGGCGGCGGCAGCTTAAGGCCGTAGAAGAAATGATGAGCGATTGCGAAGCAGAGATTTTCGCTGCATTGCAGTCGGACCTCGGGAAACCCGCGATGGAATCTTTCGCCACCGAGACCTCCTACGTCAGTGGAGACGCGGCGCACAATCGAAAGAACCTGAGGCGTTGGACCGCCCGGAAACGCGTTTCCACACCTTTAGTCGCTCAACCTGCCAGGAGCTGGGTACAGGCGGAGCCGCTCGGTGTCGTGCTGATTATCGGCGCCTGGAACTATCCGCTGCAGCTGGTGCTGGCTGGGATGTCGGCCGCGATCGCGGCCGGCAACTGCGTTGTGATCAAACCGTCAGAGTTGGCGCCGGCAACATCGGCAGTTCTGTCCCGCCGGGTACCGGAGTACCTGGACCCGGATGCCGTTAAAGTAGTTTGCGGCGCTGTCGCCGAAACAACCGCGCTGCTGCAACAACCGTTCGACCACATCCTGTTTACCGGCAGCGGCGCCGTCGGCCGGGTCGTCATGACCGCTGCCGCCAGGCATCTGACACCGGTTACGCTCGAACTGGGTGGTAAGAGTCCCTGCGTGGTTCTGCCGGATGCCGACCTCGAGACGACCGCAAGACGAATCGCCTGGGGAAAATTCTCGAATGCCGGGCAAATCTGCATCGCGCCGGACTACATTCTCACCGATGCGGAGACCGAAGCACAATTGCTACCGCTTCTGGCAAAGGTCATACAACAAATGTTCGGCGACGACCCGCAGCAGTCCGATTCTTACGCCCGGCTGGTGAACGATAAGCACTTCGAACGCGTCAGCCGTCTTCTCGAATCCGGGCACATCGCCGTGGGCGGACAAGTGGATGCAGCCGACCGCTATATCGCCCCGACAGTACTCACCAACGTAGCGAGCGACAGCGCAGTTATGCAGGAGGAAATTTTCGGACCATTGCTGCCTGTTGTTCGCGCCGAAAACCTCGAAGCCGCTATTGCGCACATACGTCGTGGCGACAAGCCGCTCGCTGCCTACATTTTCACCAGGGACCGGATCGCCGAAGACAAGTTTCTCGCTAGCGTCAGCAGCGGCAGCGTTTGCGTAAACGATGTAATGATGTTCATGGCAGCGCATGAATTGCCGTTCGGCGGCGTCGGTGCGAGTGGCATGGGCGCTTACAGCGGGCGCCGGGGTTTTGAGACTTTCAGTCACATGAAGGCCGTCATGAAACGTGGCTGGTGGCCTGACATCAAAGCCCGTTATGCGCCCTATACGGAAAAAAAATTCAAACTGCTCAGAAAAATTCGATAAGCAAACCGGAGACCGACACATGACTCTGTATCTCAGACTTGCAGCGACCAGCCTTGTACTACTTGCCCTGGCAACATCCGCAGGCGCCGCCACAACCCTGATCCATGCCGGCGAATTGCTCGCCGTTCCGGGCGAGTCGCCGCGCGCCCGACAGACTATTGTGATCGTCGACGAACGTATCGTCGAGATCCGCAGCGGCTTTGCCAACAGCAGCGAATTTGACGGTGACGTAACTGTTATCGACCTCAGTCGCCAGTTCGTCCTGCCGGGCCTCATGGATATGCATGTTCATCTGCAGGGCGAACTCGGCCCTGATAACGACAGCGACGCGCTGAAGATGTCGGATCAGCTGATGCAGATGCGCAGCATCCACTTCGCCATGAACACGCTGCTGGCCGGTTTCACAACGGTCCGCGATGTGGGTTCATCCGCGCAGGAAATGTATGCCATGCGCGACGCGATCAATCGTGGCTGGATTGACGGCCCACGCATCATCGCCGCGGGTGGCGTCGGAATCACCGGTGGTCACGCCGACATCAGCGGCGTAAGCCCTGACTTCATGGAGATACTCACCTCACCCAACGTATGCGATGGTCCCTATGACTGCCGGCGTGCGGCACGCAACGTCATCAAATACGGCGCCGACCTCATCAAGATCACGTCGACCGGCGGAGTGATGACAGATCGCGCCACCGGCACCGGGCAGCAGATGGAAATGGACGAGCTCCGGGAGGTCGTTCTCGCCGCGGCACGCATGGGGCGTAAGGTCGCGTCGCACGCACATCACGAAGACGGCATCGTCGCGGCACTCGAAGCCGGCGTGGCCAGCATCGAGCACGGTTCCTATACGGGCCCGCGCGCCATCAAGCTGTTCCGCGAAACCGGCGCGTACCTGGTACCCACACTGCTTGCCGGCAAGACCGTCGCCACGCTGGCTGTCGAGGCCGACTTCATGAGCGACGCGGTAAAGGCGAAAGCCATTCGAGTCGGCAACGATATGGCCGGGTCCTTCGAGAAGGCCCACAAGGCAGGCGTCAACATCGCCTATGGAACCGACAGCGGGATTTCGCGGCACGGAACAAACGCCGAAGAGGCCGTACTCATGGTCGATGCCGGAATGGCGGAAATGGACGTCATCGTTTCTGCGACCATCAACGCAGCCGACCTGATCGATATGAGCGATTCCACGGGTACGATCGAGTCGGGCAAGTTTGCTGACATCATCGCTGTCGACAATTCGCCGCTGGAAAACATCGAGGAGTTGCTCGACGTCGATTTCGTCATGAAGGGCGGCAAGATTTACAAGCAGTGACAGGCCTGAGACCCACATGACGCCAAGCACCCTGCGTATCGGACGCCGCTATCGGCCGACCCGACTGGCCGACAGCTACGATGCCATCGTCATCGGTTCCGGCATGGGTGGACTGACGAGCGCCGCGCTGCTTAGCGATCTCGGCTTCAGGGTCTGTGTTCTCGAACAACACTATACGGCCGGCGGTTATACACATTCCTACGAGCGCAACGGCTACGAATGGGACGTGGGCGTACACTACATCGGCGATGTCGGTGCAAAAACGCGCAGCCGCCAGATGTTCGATTACCTGTCGGATGGAAAACTCGAGTGGGCTCCCATGGATGCGGAGTACGATCGCTTCTATATCGGTGAGAAACTATTCAGCGCCAAGGCGGGGAAACGGGAGTACCGCGACAACCTGGTCCGGCAGTTCCCGGGGGAGGAGCAAGCGATTGATCGCTATCTCAAGCTGCTTGACAGAGCAGGAGCCGCTCTGCCCGCCTATGGTATGAAACAGGTGCTTGGGTTCTGGCCGCGCCTCCTGATGTCTCCCTATCTGTCATTCAAGTTACCGTCCGTACTGTTTCGCAACACCTACGATGTACTCAGCGAACTAACGGACGATCAGGACCTCATCGCGGTCCTGTGCGGCCAGTGGGGGGACATGGGCCTGCCGCCGAAACGCTCGACTTTTCTGGTACACGCAATGATCGTCCGCCACTACCTGTATGGGGGCTACTATCCGATTGGCGGTTCGTGGCGTATCGCCGACAGCATTATTCCAAAGATTCAGGCTACCGGCGGCGAAGTCTTCACCTACGCACAGGTCGAACGCATCGATGTCGAGAATGCGACCGTCACAGGTGTGACGATGAAAGACGGCCACCGCATTGCCTGCAACTGCGTCATCTCATCGGCCGGTGTCGGCAACACTTTTCAAAAGCTGCTGCCCGGCGATGTCGCGGCACAGGCGGGCTATGAACGCAGGTTGAAAACCGTTGAACCCAGTTACGCACACCTCGGTGTCTACATCGGCCTGAAAAGCACCGCTGACGAACTGGGCCTGCCAAAAACCAATTTCTGGATTTATCCGGACAACGACTACGACGCTGCAGTAGCACGATTTGTCGAGGACAAAGACGCCCCCTTCCCGGTTGTCTACATCTCGTTTCCATCCGCGAAGGACCCCGACTATCTCAGGCGACACCCTGGAACGGCAACGATCGAGATCGTAGCACCCGCACCCTATCAGTGGTTCGAGCAATGGCGCGACGAAACCTGGGGTAAGCGCGGCGACGACTACGATGCGTTCAAAGAAGCGCTCGGCGAACGGCTGATGTCCCATCTCTACGACAAGCTACCGCAACTCCGTGGCAAAGTTGACTACTACGAGGTATCCACGCCGCTGTCGACCAACTGGTTCGGGGGCTACCAGCAGGGCGAGTTGTACGGTCTGGCACATACGCCCGAGCGCATGAAACAAAAGTGGCTGCGACCCCGGACATCAATACCCGGTCTTTGGCTAACGGGCCAGGATATCCTGACCTGTGGTGTAACCGGCGCGATGATGGCGGGTATGTTGACGACGACGAGTATCGTCGGAATACGCAGGATGATGCCGCTGCTGAAGCGAATCTACTCGCAGTAAATCAGAACGACTCTTCGGCAAGCGCCATGAGTTCGTCGCTGCCAGCGGTTGCGGCAGCCTGCAGCGCGCCCGCTCTTGGCAAAATGTGCTGAGCATAGAAGAGCGACGTCGCCAGCTTCGCATCGGCAAACGCCGGGTCGTCGGCCGCCGCGCCCCGAACAATCGCCAGCGCAGCACGGGCCATCTGCCAGCCGCCGCAGACCACTCCGGCGAGCATCAGCATGTTGACCGACATTGAACCGGCCGCGTGCGGGTCCTTCGGTCCCTGCTCCAGCAACCACGTGGTCGCCAGCTGCAGATGCTCAACACCGCCGGCAAGTCCGGTGCGCACTCCGGCCAGACGTTCATCCGCGGCGAGTTGCTCATCAAGCGCCTGCATTTCAGCGATTAACGCAGTGATCGCCCTGCCCTCATCCGCGAGAATTTTACGGCCGACAAAGTCCGCGGCCTGAATACCGGTCGTACCCTCATAAATGGTCAGGATTCGCGCATCGCGCATGTGCTGCGCCGCACCGGTTTCTTCGATAAAGCCCATGCCGCCGTGGACCTGTACGCCGAGCGATGTGATCTCCTGAGCGGTTTCCGTTAACCACGCTTTTACTACCGGTGTGAGCAGTGCGCCTCGGCTCGCCGCAGCGTCACGCTCTGCGTTGTCTTCCGAGTGATGCGACAGATCGATAACGGCAGCGGTGTAGTACGCCACCGCGCGCATCGCCTCAATTTGCGACTTCATAAGCAGCAACATGCGGCGTACATCCGGATGATGAATGATCGTCACACTGCCCTCGATGCCGGAAACCCTGCCCTGCTTCCTGTCCAACGCGAACGAACGCGCGAGCTGGTAGGCGCGCTCGCTGATGCCCAGTCCCTGCACACCAACGCTGACCCGAGCGTGATTCATCATCGTAAACATGCAGGCGAGGCCTTTGTTTTCCTCGCCGACCAGGTAGCCGATCGCACCGTCGTTTTCACCGAACGCCATGACACAGGTCGGGCTCGCGTGAATACCCATTTTGTGCTCGATGCCGGCGACGTGAACATCGTTGCGTTCGCCGATGCTGCCATCATCGCTGAGCAGAAACTTCGGCACGATGAACAGGGACAGGCCGCGAACACCTTCCGGAGCATCGGGTAAACGCGCCAGCACCAGGTGTATGACGTTCTCGGTAAAGTCCTGATCGCCCCAGGTAATGAATATTTTGGAACCGCTGATACGGTAATGATCGCCCTCGGGAACAGCCCGGGTTGCGACCACGGACAGGTCGGAACCGGCCTGCGGTTCGGTCAGGTTCATCGTCCCGGTCCACTCGCCGCTGGTCATTTTGGGCAGGTAACTGGCACAGATATCCGCGGAGCCGTGTACCTCGATGGCGTAAATCGCACCACTCGTCAGCATCGGCCCCAGCGAGAAGGACAAGCAGGCTGATTGCCACGACTCCATGGCCGCCGCGCCGACGATCCCGGGCATGCCCATGCCACCGTAGTCGGGAGACACATCAAGGCTTTGCCAGCCATTTTCTATGAACTGGCCGTAGGCCTCGGCGAAACCGGTCGCGGCGACCACGCCCTTATCGACCAGCCTGCATCCTTCGCGATCGCCTGGGATATTGATCGGACTCAGAATATCCGCCGCAAACTTTCCAGACTCCTCGACCACCTGGTCCACAATATCGGCATCGAAATCGGAAAATCGGCCGAGTTGCAAAACGCGATCGATTCCAGACAATTCGTGGATTGCGAAGAGCATATCTTTAACAGGCGGTTTGTAATCAGTCATAACAGAATTGTACTTCCGCTCGCTGCAAGACGCCTACCGAAAATAAGGTAGACTGCGGCAAAACAAGACATAAAACACTGCGATCTTCACACTGGGGAGCCGTTTCATGAGTACAGTCGTTCGTTCCGTTATCGCCATGTCCCTGTTGCTGGCGTTCACCGCCTGCGACCAGCCCGTTGTCGCAGCCGAGCAGCAGGCCGTGCTCGTTACCGGAGCGAGCACCGGGATCGGCCGTGAAATTGCCGAGACTCTCGCCGGCAGCGATGGCCCCGGCCACAGAGTCCGAGGAGTAAGATGACGATGCCTCAACTCCGCCGATCTGTGCTTGCCCTGCCGTTGCTCTGCCTGATGTCGACAGCGTGCTCCGATGAATCCACCACGGCGGTCAGCGTCGCCGAACCCCCGGCAGTATCGGAGTGGCGCCGACCGGACCCGGGCAATCTGCTGTACCTGCGGTTACCGCATGGCGAAGTCATCATCGAGCTTGCCCCTGATTTTGCGCCACTTAACGTCGCGAACATCAAGACACTCGCCAACGAGAACTACTATGACGGCCTGGCAATCATTCGATCGCAGGATAACTATGTCGCGCAATGGGGCGACCCTGCCGCGGACGGCGAGCAACGACGCGCTATCGGCTCTGCGGCTGAGACGATAGCGCCGGAGTTCTTCCGCGCGCTGGACGGTATCGAGATAACAGCTATCGAGAGCCGCGATGCTTACGCCGACACCGTCGGTTTCGCGGATGGTTTTCCCGTAGCAAGCGACGGCGACAGAGCCTGGTTGACGCATTGTTATGGCATGTTGGGCGTCGCACGCGGTATGTCAGCAGACAGTGGCAATGGCTCCAGCCTCTATGTCATCACCGGGCACGCGCCGCGCCACCTGGATCGCAATATCGCGCTCGCCGGACGCGTTCTGTCCGGCATGGAGAATCTGAGCGCTCTGCCGCGTGGCACCGGGCCACTGGGGTTCTATGAGTCGGAGGAACAACGAACCGCAATCGTAGATATTCGCATGGGCGATGAGCTTCCCCGGGAAGAACAGGCGAATATCGAAGTGATGCGTACCGACTCGGAGACGTTTACGGATTACGTGCAGTCTCGTACGCATCGAAATGAAGAGTGGTTCGTCGATTCTGTCGGACGCATCGAAATCTGCAACATCAACCCGCCAGTACGCAGGCTGGACTAGTCGCCTGGTGCGTCATTCACTTCCCCATTTCGTTTCTACGTGAATACCGACAGTTCTCAGAAAAGCGCTCGGCAAAATACCACCGGCCGATACGATGACCGCGTCGTTCGGAATCGCTTCAATATCCGCTTCCGTCTCGATTTCCACGACCCCCTCCTGGATTGTCTGCACGTTTGAGTTAAACAGGATCCGCAGTTTACCGTCGGACCGCATTCTTTCCACCAGCTCCCGGTTCTTCGGCTTCGCTCGTGAAAAGGCAGCCGATCGGTAGCACAAGGTGACCTTCGTACCCGGTTCAGCCGCGATACTTGCTGCGGCCTCAAGTGCACTGTCGCCGCCGCCCACAACGAGAACGTTTTGATTTCGGTGCTGCGCAGCGTCGATCACGCGATAGACGACTTTGCCCATTTCCTCCCCCGGCACACCGAGTTTTCGCGGTGATCCGCGACGACCAATGCACAAGAGAACCGTTCTGGTATCGTGGCTGCCACGATTGGTCTTTACTACAAAGCCACCGTTCGGCGCCGGGTCTATTGACTCAACTCTCTCGTTATAGCTGATCTGAATACCTGTCTTTTTTTCGACCTCCCGCCAAAATTCAATCAAGGTTTCTTTCTGCACTTCGGTAAAGCGCATTTTACCGACGAGCGGAAGGTCTGCGGGCTGAGTCATGACCAGCTTGCGGCGTGGAAAGTGGGCAACGGTTCCTCCCAACTCTTCCTGCTCAACCGTCGTATGTCGAAGCTTCGCTTCTGTTGCAGACAAGGTCGCGGAAAAACCCGCCGGGCCGGCACCTATGATGACTACGTCCAGTTCGTTTCGATGCGGAGTGCGCACCAGTTCCTTTATCGACTGCATCGCCTGGCGACCTTGTTCCACCGCATTCCTGATCAGACCCATGCCCCCTAGTTCTCCGGCGATAAAAATGCCCGGCACATTGGTCTGGAAATTCGGATCGACCCGCGGAATATCAACACCGCGTTGCGCCGTTCCGAAAACCAGGGTGATCGCATTGACCGGACAGACCGTTTTACAGGCGCCGTGGCCAATGCAGTTGGTCGGCCCAACCAGGTTGGCCTTCTTTCTGATCATCCCCAGCACCTGATGCGCGCCTTGTTCCGGGCAGGCCGCGACACAATTTGTGCAGCCAATACAGAGTTGATGATCGATCTCGGGGTGCAAAGTCGGGGGCTCCATCAGGCCCTCTTCCTTAGCCGTTTTCAGGGTTTCCAGACTGCTCGTTTCAGTACTCGAATGACGCCGGATATACCAGGCCAGGATCAACAGAATCGGCACCGCATAGAGTAGAAAATTAACAACACTGTCGAACATGATTTACTTCGAATCATCCTGTTTCTTGCGCAACTAGCGACTGAGACTAAGGCCAAACAGAGGAACTAATGTGATTCATCTCACACATCTCTGTTTCAGCGTACTTTCGGCAAATCTGAAACTCACGAATACCCGACGTCCATATCAAGGTTCGGAATACTGCCAGGAACACCGAAATTCAGACAATTCTTACACAAGCGCCTTTCGGCCGTCCTATCCGGCTACCGCCGGCCACCCGCGAGCAGGCGAAAAGTAGAGGAAACCCCCCATATCAGCATTTGGAAAATACTGTAGTTTCCCAAGCTGGAAAGGTGTTCGCAGTGTGTCTGCAATTGGCGACAGCCGGACCCTCTTTTTCGACAATTGTCGAACTATTGCAGTAGTTCGTGCGCGGATGATCAGCGCGTCGCCAGCCAACAACGAATCGGGAAAACTTTCTCGCAAAAAGCGGAACCTTTCCCGTTCGATTTACGTGTTGATAATAATGAGTTTTCAACGCGCAAACAGATGATGAAATTGAGGCGTTCTGAATATGGCCGGATTGTTTTGGGTTTTAGTAGCGGTAATGGCAGCGGTGGCGCTGGGCTTTATTGCAATGCCGTTGCTTAAGGAGAATCGCAAGCCCTTGTTGCTCGTGGTCTGCGTATCGCTGCCGGTAGTCGCCTTCGGGATCTACATGAAACTCGGCTCGCCAGGCTCAGGCACGGCCGGCGAGCCACCCCACCTGCCGTCAAACACCGCGTCGAATGCACCGAACAACACAAAGATCGCCTCTGTCGCGAGCATGGTCGACGGCCTGGCTGCACGCCTGCAGGACGATCCGAACGATGGCGGCAGCTGGCTACTGCTGGCGCGCTCCTATCGACATCTCGGACGACTCGACGAAGCCGTCGACGCCTATGCAAAAGCAGCCGCGCTGGGACAGGTTGATGCGGAGTTGGCGGCGCTGAACTCTGGGGAAAACGTGACAGGCACGTCCGCCGCGCAGATATCCGGTAACGTCAGCCTGGCGCCGGAAGCCAGGAGTTTCGTTAATCCGACCGATACGGTTTTTATCTTTGCCCGTGCCGTCAACGGATCGCCAATGCCCGTAGCCGTTCTGAAACGACCTGCAGCCGAGCTGCCGATCGACTTCTCGCTGAATGATAGCCAGGCAATGACTGCCGACATGAAGCTCTCCGACGTCGAGGAAGTCATCGTTACGGCACGAATCACGCGATCCGGGGACGCCACTGCCACCCTGCAGGGGCTCGAGGCGAAGTCGGAGGTCGTCAGAGTCGCCGAGAACCAACATCTGACGCTGATAATAGAACAAGACGAATACAGTAAATGATCGATACGACGGTAAGCGAAGTAGCTGCGACGCAAGCGAAAGTTGATGCTGGCAAAGTATCTCGTAAACGGTCAGGGCGAGGTGTCTATGGCTACCTGTTATTGGCCATCACCGTCGTTGCCGGCTGGTTCCTGCGCGAAACCGAGCTGGTCAATCCCGAAGAGGGCGTCGGTTACTGGCTCGGAATCGTTGGTGGCTCGCTGATGTTGCTTCTGCTTCTTTATCCAGCCGGAAAGAAGTCATCGATACTGCGGCGACTTGGCCTGGTCAAACACTGGTTTCGCATCCACATGATTTTCGGACTCGTGGGTCCGGCACTGATTCTCTATCATTGTAATTTCAGTGTCGACGCGCTGAACAGCAAGGTTGCCTTGTACAGTATGCTGGCCGTCACAATAAGCGGCATCGTCGGTCGCTACTTCTACACCCGAATCCACCGTGGTCTGTACGGTAAGCGAGCCAGCATAGAAGAGCTGCGCGAAGAAATAGCCGACGCCCTTGGCAACAGCCGTGGGCTGGCGGCGATCATGCCGGGTTTCATCCACGAGTTACATAAGGTTTCGTCCAGGTTGACGGGCGACGAAATTACACGCTCGATCAGCCTGCGGCACAGCCTGTCCTGGACGTTCAGGTACTACATCGTCCGGCTGCGCCTATACGTCCAGATTAACAAGGAGCTGCGTGAAAAAGCAGCCGTATCCGAAGTGGTAATGAGCAATACCAGACACCTCCGAAAAACTGCGAATGCTTACGCAGCCCAACAAACCGGGCTAATGCGGCAGGTCGCGCAGCTGGCGTTTTACGAACGCCTGTTTTCGCTGTGGCACATTTTTCACATGCCACTGTTTATTCTTCTTGTTATATCCGCCCTCTTTCACGTGCTCGCAGTGCACATGTACTAAGCGGACAGAACGAGCAATATGATTTTGTGGCGATATATATCGTTTGGATTAATCCTAATGACGACGTTCATGACATCAGAAAAGGCATCCGCTCAGGATATTGAAACCCTGGTCATGCCCGGCAAGGTCATTGTCGGACACGCAGAGCTGGAAAACGAATGTTCTTCGTGCCACAAAATGTTCGACAAACAGGCGCAACGCGAGCTGTGCCTTGACTGCCATGAGGATGTCGCTGCAGACGTCAACGACAGCTTCGGTTTTCATGGCCTGCATACCGAGGCAAGCATTGAACAGTGTTCGTCATGTCATACGGAACACGAGGGGCGAGACGCGATCGTCGTCATTCTCGACGAAGATTCGTTCGATCACGCCTTTACTGACTTTGAACTTCTCGGTGCTCACAAAGATGCCGACTGCGGTGATTGTCATGACCGCGGAGAAAAGCACCGCGCGGTCGCCTCGGATTGCGTCGATTGCCATAGCGAGGACGAGCCACATCAGGACACAATGGCGACTGATTGCGCTACCTGCCACCGGCCGGTTGAGTGGCTGGACGCAGAATTCGACCATGACACGACGGACTACCCCCTGCTCGGACAACACCGCGAGGCCGCATGCCTGGACTGTCATGAAGACAGGACATTTCTGCCGGCTCCGGCGAGCGCCTGCTTCGACTGCCATGCCGAAGACGATGCCCATAACGGTCGCAGCGGCAATGATTGCGGAAACTGCCACAATCCCGGTGACTGGCACGACTCGAGTTTCGATCACGCCCGCGATACCGATTTCGAACTGCTCGGCAGGCATGCCGAGCTTTCCTGCAATGACTGTCATTCGGAAACGCCGTTCGAGGACGTTATGGACATGGCCTGCGTCTCCTGTCACCTCGAGGACGACGACCATGGCGGGCATAACGGCGATCAATGCGATACCTGTCACAACAACGATGCCTGGTCAGAGCCGGGCTTCGACCACAACCAGGACACGGACTATGAGATTCTTGGTGCACATGCGGAGGTGGCGTGTAACGACTGCCACGTCGAACCCATCTTCGAAGTAACGTTAACGACTGGCTGTGAGTCCTGCCATATCGACGATGATGTTCACGAGGGCACGCTGGGTACCCTGTGTGAGAGCTGCCACACGGAAGTAACCTGGCAGGACCCGATCTTCTTCGATCACGATCTCACGCGGTTTCCGCTACTTGGCGCACATCGTGGCAACGAATGCGAGGACTGCCATGAAACGCAGGCTTTCGCCAACGCCGAGAGTGACTGCACGTCCTGCCATATCGATGACGACCCACACCGCGGCAACTTCCCGCAGCGCTGCGGCTCCTGCCACAACCCGGTGGGATGGGAGCTGTGGATTTTCGATCATAAGGAGCAAACCGCTTTCCCGCTGCAAGGTGCCCATACGACGGTCGCCTGCAGTGACTGTCACCGCAGCTCACTGGACCGGATGAAGACCATCGACGGTAGCTGTGGGAGCTGTCATCGCGCTGATGATGTGCATGACGATGAATTCGGCTCCGACTGTGGCCGCTGCCACACAGCCGAATCGTTCAGAGAAGTGAGAACGCTGCAATGAAGACCACTGTTTTAGGTAGCGGCGCTCTAATCCTGGCCATCATGTTGTCTGGACTGTTCGTATCCACTGACGCGCTCTCACAAACCAGCTTCGACCATTTCAGTACCGGCTTCGTTCTAGATGGCGCGCATACCAACGTCACTTGCGAGGGCTGCCATGTCAGCGGCACGTTTGGCCCCACCAATTCGACCTGCACCAGTTGTCACTCTCAGAGCAGCCTGGTACGCGCATCGTCGAAACCATCGAATCACGTCTCGACGGTTGGAGAATGTTCGGACTGTCATATCACCGCAGCCTGGAGCATTGTCACCTATGTCGATCATTCGTCGCTGACCGGCAACTGCGTCAGCTGCCACAACGGGGTTCAGGCAAGCGGCAAAACACCGGCCCACATTTCGTCAACCGATCAGTGCGACGACTGCCATACCACGAGCGGATGGACACCGGCTACATTCGACCATGCGGGTATCAGCGGCAATTGCGTGAGCTGCCACAATGGGCTGACTGCAGTCGGCAAGAGTCCATCGCACGTGCAAACGACGAATGTTTGCGAAGACTGTCATAGTACGATCACTTTTGAACCGGCGTTCACCGTTGACCATACGCAGGTACTGGGAACCTGCGGATCCTGCCACAACGGCGTATCCGCGGCCGGTAAACATGCAACCCATCTCAGCAGCGGTGATCAGTGCGACGATTGCCACTCGACAGTCGGCTGGCTGCCCGCCAACTTCGATCATGTGAATATCACGGGAAACTGTGTCAGCTGCCACAACGGCGTTGAAGCCACTGGAAAGAACCCGACACACGTTTTGACTACCGATGTTTGCGAGGATTGTCATAACCCGAATGTATGGGCGCCAGCACTCACCGTTGATCATACGCAGGCCCTCGGAAGTTGCGGCTCCTGCCATGACGGAATCACCGCTGAAGGCAAGAACCCCACACATATCCCGAGTGGCACGAATTGTGACGATTGTCACTCGACGCTTGCCTGGCTGCCCGCGAATTTCAACCATTCGGAAATCACCGGCAATTGTGTCAATTGTCACAACGGTGTCGACGTGACCGGCAAGAACCCCTCTCATATTCAGACGACGGCTACCTGCGAGGACTGCCACAACACCAACGTCTTCGTGCCGGCAGATACGGTCGATCACACGCAGGTCATCGGTGCCTGCGGCTCCTGCCACGATGGCCTGACCGCAAGCGGCAAGACGCCGGATCATATCAACAGCGGCGACACCTGCGATGACTGCCATTCAACCCTTGGCTGGTTACCGGCGAACTTCGATCACCTCAACATCACCGGGAACTGTGTCGACTGCCACAACGGTGTCGACGTGACCGGCAAAAACCCGGCACATATCCAGACCAGTAATGTCTGCGAAGACTGTCACAACACGAACGTATTTGCGCCGGCCTTTACCGTCGATCACACACAGGTCATCGGCACCTGTAACTCCTGTCACGATGGCATTACCGCAATCGGCAAGCATCCTACACATATCACAAGCCCGAATACCTGCGACGACTGCCATTCCACTGTTGCCTGGCGGCCGGCGACCTTCGACCACGTTGGCATCACCGGCAATTGCGTCAGCTGTCACAACGGTGTCGACGCCACCGGCAAAAACCCGGCACACATCCAGACCAGCAATGTCTGCGAAGACTGCCACAGCAGCAATACCTGGGCGCCCGCTATCAACGTCGACCATACCCAGGTGCTTGGCTCCTGCGGCTCCTGCCACGATGGCGTAAGCGCGACCGGCAAACATCCGGCGCACATCACGAGCGGCAACAGCTGTGATGACTGCCACTCCACCGTTGCCTGGCTGCCGGCCAATTTCGACCATGTCGGCATCACGGGTAATTGCGTCAGCTGCCACAATGGCGTCGAGGCTACCGGTAAGAATCCAACCCACATTAGCAGCGGCAATAACTGTGACGATTGCCATGCAACGACAGCCTGGCTGCCCGCCAATTTCGATCACATCAATATCACCGGCAACTGCGCGAATTGCCACAACGGCACCGATGCAACGGGCAAAAACCCGAATCACATTCAGACGAGCACCGTCTGCGAAGACTGTCATACACCGAATACCTGGATTCCACCCTACACGGTTGACCACACGCAGGTTCTCGGCGCCTGTAGCTCCTGCCACAACGGCACGCTTGCCATCGGCAAACATCCGACACATATCGCGAGCGGCAACAACTGCGACGACTGTCACACGACAGTCGCGTGGACACCGGCTAATTTCGACCATACGAATATCGTGGACAACTGTTCAAGCTGCCACAACGGCAGCGACGCGACCGGCAAAGGACCGGCTCACGTGCAAACGACGAACGTCTGCGAAGACTGTCACAGTCCGACCGTCTGGATTCCCGTTGTGGCCGTCGACCACAACCAGGTGCTCGGCTCCTGCTCATCCTGCCACAATGGAATCCAGGCGACGGGACAGAACCCGGGACACTTCAACACCAGCCAGGACTGTGGTTTATGTCACAGTCCCAACGCCTGGACACCCGCCGACTACAGTCATAGCGGGCTCACCTACGAACCGCTCGATCATCGCGGGAACTTTGCCTGTACGGACTGCCATCGCAGCAACACGGAAGTCGTAAGCTGGTCCTCGCCGGGTTATCAGCCAACCTGTGCCGGATGCCATGCGAGAGATTACAAAGCTGACAAGGACGATCACAACGGTCTGGCAAACGATCTGAACTGTGCCAGCAGCGGCTGCCATAGAATCAGCGACAAAGAATGGTAGCTCGGCGGTTTGCTCTGTGGTTTGGTGGTGCGCTACTCATCCAGATGGCGTCGCTCGCCATTGCCGCCCCCGGTTTTATCGGCAGTTCGCGAGTCTCGACAGCGGAGTCGGGCGAACCTGCTGATGCCGACATCCACGTTCGGTTCAACTGCAAAACACAATACCTGCGACATGAACCACTCGGCGGCGGCGATCGCCTGCGCGTTTTCCTCGAACCGAGCAGCATCTGCAACGGCGTGTCGCCAACCGTCGCCAGATCGAAAACCCGGCTACGACCGTTCAATTCGGACAACGCTCATCTGCTCGAACTTGAATACGATGGTGAATCGGCCGCGGGCTCCGTATTGACGCTGATATTCAGCGAGCCAGTCGAATTTGACATCGATATGGCGGCGCTGTCATTTGAACTTGTTGTACACGTCAGGCCGGAGGCCGGGCAGTCGTCCGGCAAGGCCGAAACCGGGCGTGAATCGGACATCCTTCATCGGCAGGTTCTGCAAGCGCCGATAGCGACGGTTAACTGGGTGATTAATCTGGCATCGTTGCGACGCACGCCGACGCTGGCTGATGCCCTCGACCTGCAACTTGAGGACGGACAACGCCTTTTCTACAAGGAGGTGGTCATTGACGGGATTGCCTGGTATCGGCTGCGGTTCGGCGACTTCGCTTCGGCCGACGCTGCCAATAGAGCGCTGGCCGCCCTGACGGCGACGTTCCCCGGCGCCTGGATTGACCGGGAGGACGGCGACGCAGTTTCAACCACTATCGCTACGTCGAAGCAGACGACGCAGACTGAAGACGTCGCTGAGGGAGTCAGCGCGGGTTCGAGGATCGACGTTTTGATGGAGGATGCCCGTAAGACGATGATCGCCGGAGACACATCCAGGGCCGTACAAATCTACACGAAGATTCTGCAGTTACCGGAGCATCCACGCCAGGCGGAAGCTCAGGAATACCTGGCCCTGGCGAGAGAAAAGAAAGGGCAAACCGCACACGCAAAAGCAGAGTATGAGCGCTATCTCTCACTCTACCCCGATAGCGAAGGTGCGAACCGGGTCCGCCAGCGACTCGCCGCGCTGCTCTCCAGCGGCAGACAAAGCGGTGCGACGGGCTCATCTCCGGCTGCCGGGAATTCTCGAGCTGCTCAGCGCAGCGACTGGCGAATCCAGACATTCTTCTCGCAATACTACCGACGGGATGCGAACCAGCAGAACGATCAGCAAGAAATCATCAGTCAATCGGCATTGTATTCCGACATTAATTTCGACGCCCGCCGGCGCGGTGACCGCTTTGACTTCAGCAGTCGGCTGTCTGCCGGTTATCGCAATGATTTTCTGGATAGTACGACCAGTTCCGGCAATAGCACACGAATCTCGTATGCGTACGCCGATCTGGCAGACGCCGTAACCGGACTGCGCGGTCGAATCGGGCGCCAGTCCCGGAACACTGGCGGTGTCCTCGGCCGCTTCGACGGATTGAACCTCGGCTATGAGCTCAATGAGAGAATCCTCGTCAACGCTGTCGCGGGAAAGCCGGCGTACTCGTCGTCGGACAGCATCGATGACGAACGAACTTTTTACGGTGCCAGTCTGAACTACGGGCCTGTTTTCGACGGACTCGATCTCGGTTTGTTCTTTATAGAGCAGAATATTGAGGGTATTCAGGACCGCCGGGCCGTCGGCGGCGAACTGCGTTACTTTGGTACGAATCGCAACCTCTGGGCGCAAATTGACTACGATCTGGGTTTTGGCGAACTTGCCAGTGCTTTCCTGCAAGGCAGCTGGCGTTTCGATTCCCGCCTTTCCATTCATGCGCTTGTCGACCGGCGCGGAAACCCGTTCTTGAGCGCGGGGAACGCGATGATCGGTCAACCGGTCGTGTCGTTCACAGAACTCACAGCGATTTTCAGCGAGCATGAACTGCGGCAGCTCGGCCAGGATCGTACTGCACAATCGACATCTTATACGATAGGCATGTCCTACCCCCTGTCACCCAAATTGCAGATCAATGCAGACATGACCCAATCGACGACGGACGGCACGCCGGCATCGGGTGGCGTGCTCGATACTCCGGCAACTTCCTACAACTACTACTCGGGCAGCATCGTTGCCAGCAGCCTTTTGAAAGAAGGCGATGTGTCGATCATTACCGTGCGTTATTCAAACTCTGATACCTCTCGAGTAGCATCGCTGTCTTTCGACAGCCGCTTTCCTTTCGGGAAATCCTGGCGTATCAACCCGAGACTGCGCGTTGATCGCCGGGAACGGTTGGGCAACTCAGGCTATGAATGGCTTTACACACCAGGTTTTCGCCTACAATACCGTCGTAGCCAGAAATTCCGCATAGACCTCGAAACGGGAAAACAGTTTTCACAGCAGGAAATACAGGGGAACGATCTGGATCGTGAATCCCATTTCATCAACCTCGGCTACCAGGTGTTCTTTTGAGAATCGCCGCCGTTAACGCTGCGGCAATTGCGCTGCTTCTGAGCGGCTGCGCGAACGATGGCGGCATTACCAGAAATAAGCTCGATCCGGCGACCGCGGTAACCATCACCTATAGCCAGACACCTCTTGTTTTCTACCGTGACGAATCCGGCAGAGCGGCATTCGCGAGAGACTATCTGTATCTGGGCCCACTGGAGATCAACCGCATGGGCGACTATCGCTACTACCTGTGGCTGGGCATCTGGAACACGATGGTCGCAGCGGAGTCGCCGGCACTGCGTGATGGCTTCCAGTCCATCGTCATTTACGCCGATGGTGAGCCATTGCCGCTGCAGGTATCCGGCTGGACCGCCGATGCTATTGGCGCCAGCGAGCGCGTGTATACTCAGCCTGTCGCGTCAGCGGCCGATGCCTATTACGAGGTGACCATCGATCAGCTCCGGCTCGTTGCTGCCGCTACGGAAGTACGCGTGCAGACGACCGGGACCCGGCCAGAGTCGTATGAGCCCTGGGACAAACAGGCGTCGGCAAAGTCCGATCTGGCCGCCTTTCTCGAGCAATCCACCTACTAGCCGCACTACGCGCAAAACAAAAACAGGTCAGAGCCCTTTTTGAATTCTGGCGCCAAGACCCCATAAGGACCCGGTTTTCACCTATTTCCCGTAGCCAGGTCGAACCGGTATCCTTCACGATGTGATGTTACGGCCTGTCTACAGATACCTGCTGTTGCCAACCCTGTTGTTTGGGCTGGCACTGCGTGCCGTAACACCGCTTGGCTACATGCCGGCCAGTGCCGGCAGCGGACTGTTGTTCGAGCTATGTCCGGACCAGCTGCCGCCGGGATACGTATTGCCGGGCGCCGACAGTTCAGCCCACGAGCATCATCACCACCATAACGACGGCGACAGTTTGCAAGCTGCGGCCGGAGCCGACCTGTGCCAGTTCGGTCATCTGCTGTTTTCCGCAATGCCCACCGATGACGGTGACGGCATCGTCAGCGCAACAGCAATAACTCAGCAACCCATACTCCCCATTGTCGTAGCAACACCCGGCACCGTCCCATCCGCCTATCGATCCCGCGCCCCGCCTGCCTGAACGGACGTTAAACAAAGACAGGTGCAGCGCCTGCTGCACCGCATACTGTTTGTTCAGGAGATCCAATAATGAAACTGCCAATGAAAGCAGCGGTCGCGCTGCTCGTTGTCTGCCCTATCGGCGTGTCGGCCGAAGAATCGAAGGAAACGATTGACGAAATCATCGTCGCCGGACATTCCGTCACGACGCGCGCACTAGATATCAACGTCGAGCAAGAGTTACTCGTCGACACCGCGGCTGCGCTCAAGAACCTGCCCGGCGCAAACGTCAATAGCAACGGTCCGATTACCGGTATCGCTCAATACCGCGGCATGTTTGGCGACCGTGTAGCAATCACGATCGACAACCACGCAATCGTCTCCGGTGGTCCGAACGCGATGGACGCGCCGATTAGCTACGTCTCACCGATGATTACGGAATCGCTGCAAGTCGAGCGCGGCATTGCGAGCGTCACTTCGGCCGCTGAGTCCATCGGCGGTCACATCAGAACCAGCATGGCGCGTGGCGAATTCGCTGCTAGCGACTTCGAGCTGTCCGGGTTTCTCGGCTCACGCTATTCGCAGAATGGAGACGTCGGGACGTCCGCCGGCCGGCTGACTTTGTCCAATCAGTCCCATCGTATCTCTGCAATCTCGGAGGTGGATTCCGGTTCCGATATAGAGACGCCAGCCGGAACTATCCGCCCTTCGGGAGTTGACCGGAAGCGCTACGATTTGAGCTACGCGTATGCCGCCGGTGACAATCATCTCGTAGTTTTCGCAGGAAGGCTGGACACGGTGGATTCCGGAACCCCGGCGCTACCGATGGACATTCTTTTCATCGAGACCGACCTCGCCGGTGGCCATTTCCAGTACGCGCTATCGCCAGCGCTGACAATCGAGGGTCGCCTCTCGGTAAACGACGTTGACCATCTAATGGACAACTTCTCCTATCGCCAGGCACCCATGCCGATGATGTATCGCCAGAATAGAGCCACGGGCAGCGGTGAAACACTGACCCTGGCCGGGACCGTCGATCTGGAGTCGTCATCGCTGAAGGTCGGTCTTGACGGGGTTTTCGCCGAACATGATTCGATCATCACCAATCCCAACAATGCAGCGTTCCGGGTCATCAACTTCTCGGACGTGCAGAGAGACCTCATCAGCGCATTTGGCGAGTGGACACTCGAGGGGCAATCGTCAGATATCGAACTCGGGCTCAGGTTCAAACGCGTAAGCAGCGACGCCGGCGATGTCGGGGTAAGCGGAATGATGAATGCCGGGCCGCAGAACCTGGCCACGATGTTCAACGCCGCCACACGCGACCTGGATTTCGACGATATCGATGCTGTCGTCAAATACAGTTACCGGACCAGCAGTGAACTTGAATGGCAATTCGAACTCGGACAAAAATCACGAGCACCGTCTTACCAGGAGCTGTATTTATGGTTACCACTGCAGGCAACCGGCGGGCTGGCCGATGGACGGACGTACATCGGCGACCTGACGCTCGATTCCGAGAAGGCGCACGAAGTGAACATCGGCTTGTTTGCCTCGATCGGGCGCTTCAACCTGGCGCCGCAGATCTATTTCAAACGGATCGATGGTTTCATACAGGGCGTTCCCGCCACTAATGCAATGGCCAACATGGTTTCGACCATGATGACCGGGCAGCCCGCACTACAGTTCGCAAACACCGATGCCGACATCTGGGGCGTGGACGTGGCCTGGACTTTCGACATTTCCGAGCGACTGAAGCTGGACGGTATCGCGAACTACTCGCGAGGACGCCGCACGGATGTTTCGGACAACCTCTACCGGCTTGCGCCCTTTAACGGCAGCCTGGGCCTGGTTTACAACGCCGATACCTGGTCGCTGAACACGCGCTTTGTTGCCTATGCCAGCCAGAAAGACGTTTCTGCGTTCAATGCAGAACAGCAGACCGAAGCATACGAAATATTTAACCTCGGGTTTTCCTGGTCGCCTGCCTCCTCGGTTCAGCTCGAAGCCCATGTCGAAAATCTGTTCGATACCACGTATCAGGACCATCTGGCCGGTATCAATCGCGCCATGGGTTCCGATATCGCCGTTGGGACACGGCTTTACGGTGCTGAGCGAACACTCAAGGTCGGCATCAGCTATCACTTCTAGGCAACCGGTCGCAACCGTTTCGCTGTAAGCAGGCGCTGCGGCGGGAGTCTTAGTAGTCTCTAAGCTCCCGTCGCAGTATTTTACCAACCGTCGACTTCGGCAGCTCATCGATGAAGACGATATGGTCCGGCACCTTGTAGCCGGTCAGGCGCTCCTTGCAATGCGCACGAACATCCTCACGCGTCAGTGACTCATCGGACTTCACGATAAAGACCTTCACCGCTTCACCGGATTTTTCATCCGGCACACCAATACAGGCGCACTCAAGAACACCATCCATCGCGGCGACTTCCGCCTCGATTTCGTTCGGAAAGACGTTGAATCCAGACACCAGGATCATGTCTTTCTTACGATCGACGATACGAAAGAAACCGGTTTCGTCCATGATCGCGATATCGCCGGTGCAAAAATAACCGTCGTCTGTCATCGATTCGGCGGTGGCATCGTCGCGCCGCCAATAACCCTTCATAACCTGCGGTCCCTTGGCACACAATTCGCCACGCTCGCCCTGCGCAACCTCATTGCCATCGTCATCGCGCAGCGAAATATCGGTAGACGGTACAGGAACGCCGATGCTGCTTTTGAAGTCATGCATACCGAACGGGTTGACAGTGAGTACCGGTGACGTCTCGGACAGGCCGTAACCTTCTTTGATGTGCTTGCCGGTCACTTCCTTCCATTTATCCGACACCGCTTTTTGCACCGGCGCACCGCCGCCCATGCTGAAGCCGAGGCTCGAAAAGTCGAGCTCGGAGAATCCGGGTGTATGCAGCAAGCCGTTGTAGAGCGTATTCACTCCTGTAAATACCGACACTTTCCATTTCGACCACTCCGCCACGAACGCCGGCATCTTGCGAGGGTCGGTAATCAGGACGTTGGTGCCGCCGAATTTGAAGTAAGACAGCGTATTCACCATCAGGGCGAAGATGTGATACATCGGAATAGCCGTCATGACGACGTCTTCACCGTGCTTGATATAGTCGCCCGCGAAGCTCTCGAACTGTAAGACATTGGCGATCAGGTTTCGGTGCGTCAGCATGGCGCCCTTCGAAAGGCCGGTCGTGCCACCCGTGTATTGCAGATAGATCAGATCGTCACCGACCAAATCCACATCGGAAAGCTCCATGTCGCTGCCGGCCGCGATCGCATCGGTAAATGCGACAAAGCTCTTCAGGTCGTCGTGCACGGGCGGTGACGGTAATTCAATATCGAGCAGGTCATCCAGATCGGCAACGATGATGTTCTTGATACTCGTGTGTTCAATAACGTCGGCCAGCGTTACTGTCGAACCCGAGAAAGCGACAATAGTCTCGACGTCGGCATCGTTCAGCTGATGCTCAAGCTCCCGCTCGGTGTACATCGGATTCACGTTGACCTGAACGCCGCCGGCTCGAAGAATACCGAGCATCGCGATCGGAAACGCCATCATATTCGGTGCCATCAGGGCAACGCGGTCGCCTTTGCGAACTCCCAGCTCGTTTTGCAGATAGGCCGCGAAATCGCGAGACAGGGACAGCACCTCGGCATAGCTTATGGTCGCGCCGAAACTACTGAAGGCGACGCGATCCTGAAAACGTTCGCCGGCTTCCAGCATCATTTCGACGACACTGCTGTAACTATCCGCATCGATTTCCTGCGGCACCCAGGAATCGTACTGATCGAACCAAGGTTTATTCATTGCTATCCCCCGAAAGTTTGCGCCCGTCAAATCGCTTACCCAGCCACATACCGACCCCGGCCCAGATAGCGGCTATTGCCGATCCTACGACAGCCACGGCAGCAAGACCAAGGCCGATCCCCTCGGTCAGGAACGCAAACAACTCGGCGCTGACCGCATCCCCGCCGCGATAGACCACAATATCGATAACCGGCTTCGCCTTGAAGCGCTCTTCCCGCGTGACTTTGGTATACAACATCTCCCGCGCCGGCCGTGTGAGTCCGTAGTTGCCGCCGCGCCGGAACACCTGCAGCGCCAACAGCACCGTCAGGATCGGGGCGAACGCTAAAATCAACAGGCCGCCGCAGATCAGGACGGGCATCAATGCCAACGCGACCGGCATGCCAAGCTTGCCGACAATTCTTCCGGTGACGAAGAACGCCATACCGAAGGTAAGCAGGTTGACCAGCCAGTCGATGCTACCGAGGATCTGCGTACGCTCCGCACGCGAAAAATCGGCCAGCAGGTTCTTTTGCTCAAAATAAACGAACGACCCGATGAATACATACAGCAGAATAAAGGCCGCGATCGCGAGTAAATAGGGATTGGTTGCAAACGACTGGAAGCCCTGCCACCAATTACCGCCCATCGCCGCCTCGGAAGTGTCCGCCTGCAGATCTGCATTCCCTAACTCGGAAGCTTTCAGGTAGTAGAGGTAAAACACCAGCGGAACCACCAGCATCAGAACGATCGATGCCATCAGCATTAAGGTATCGACACCGAGCACATCGGCAAACAATGCCGGAATCGCCGGGCCGATCAGTACACCCGCGCTCGCTCCCGCGGCAATGATGGCAAAGAGGCGCTTTGCCTGTCCCCTGCTGAAAGTATCGGCCATCAGGGTCCAGAAAACCGACGTGTTGAACAGGGCGAACACGCTGACCCAGAGATAGAAGGCCTTGTCGACCAGCACCCTGTCGTTAAGCAGGGTGATGCCGAAGTAGAAGCCGATGAACGACAGTGCAAAAAAACCATAGACTGCCGGAACGATGTTGCGCAATTTCGTGCGCGATACGGCGAAACCGTAAACCGCGACGATAACCGCGCTGATAAAAAAATTGAGCGTCCACAGAAAGCTGACTTCCGAGTCGCTCCAGTCACTTGCCATGGCATCCCGGACGGGGCGCAGAATGTAATACGATGCCATCAGAATGAAGGCGAACGCCGTTGAAACCAGGGTTGCCTTCAGTTCGTTCGGTTCTACTTCGGAAAGCGTTTTTACGGCTCTCGCTATGATCCCGTCTTGCGCGGTTGTCATCGGGTATTCCCAGAGTGTCGGCGAATACCCGATATTACCTGCTTACGCGGCCATGGCCACCTCTTTGCCATTCTCAACGTAGTCGGCATTGGCATCCAGCAGCGCCTGCAGCATCGGTTCGAACTGACGCTTCATCAGAGGCGCCATGAGCCTCCCCACGAGACCGAACTTCGGCTCGAACTCCGCGGTAAATCGAACCCTCGTGCGAAGCGTCGAAATCTCCTCGAACTCGATATCGACCACCATTGATTTCAACGGCATCGTGCCATCGTAAACATCGAGCTTGATCAGTTCGCCTCGCCGGTAATCGATAATCTCCTCGCGTATCCAGTTCCTGCCGTCTGCCATATCACACTGGCGCTGCGTCCCAACTCGCGTCGCCACGTCCGGGTTGCCCAGCAACCTCGATGCGCGCAGAGCGGGATTGTATTTGTAGATGTTTCCGAAGTCGTTCCAGCTATTCCAGACGTCTTCGATTGTTGCATTGACTCGCTTACTCAGAATTAGCTTGGCCATTAACTGTCCTCAGGTGCTTCAGGTTTAGTGTGTTCGAGCGAAATACGATCGGCGTAAAAAGCAATAAAGCCCTCTATGTCGACGACTTCCTCGTAGGTGCCGGGGTAGCTCCAGGCGATGTCGGGGCCACCGGGATTGGCAACAGAACGGAAATAGCGCGCCCGTCCCTTGAAAGGGCAGCTTGTCTCCGACGGACTGACAGCCAACGCTTCATCCCGGACATCCGAACCTGGAAAATAGACGACCGCGCCATAGCCGGACTCTTCCAGAATTCGGGCATTGTGCGACTCCGCCAGCAGCCTGTCGCCATCCAGGGCACGCCAGCGCCCGGTGGCCTTGTGGATGCGGATGCTGTGATCCGGGTGACGATGAAACCCGGGGGCCGGACCGCGAACGGCTGCCATATGCCTGCCTCAGTGACTTGACGAAAGCCAACGGTACATGGACTAATACTCCACCACCAGACCATTAAAGGAGACATATTGGTGCAAAATTCGACCATGCGCTGGGGCGACCTGCGCTTGTTTCTTGAGCTCGTTCGCAACGGTTCCGCGCGCTCGGCGGCAACCACCATGAAGATGAGCCATTCAACCGTCGTTCGCCGTGTCGAACGGCTGGAAAAGGATCTGGGCGTGCGACTCTTCGATCGCGACTTCACAGGCTACCGACCCACCGAGGCGGGCGAAACCCTGATGGCTTCCGCGCTCGCTGCCGAAGAAGCCATTCTGACCGCCAATCGCCGCTTACACGGCCAGGATGCCCGGCTGACCGGCAGTGTTCACGTGACGACATCGGACATACTCGCCAACTATTTTCTGACAACGGAACTCACGAACTTCAGCGAGCTGTACCCGGAAATCGAGTTTCGAATCTCCATTTCCTACGATGTCTTCGATTTAAGCCGGCACGAGGCCGATGTCGCGCTGAGGTTCATCGGCAATGGCCGGAATCCGCCGGAAGACCTCGTCGGCCGCAAGCTGGTCAACGTGTCGAGCTGCTACTACGCGACCGAATCCTACTTACAAAAGCACGACCCCTGGTCAAAGAACACCAGCGCCCGCTGGATCGGGTGGCACGACGACGAGCCCTTCCCCTGGTGGGTGAAGGAATCAGCATTTTCGCATGTACCAGCCCATGGACATTTCAACAACGCAATGCTGCAGGCGTTCAGCGTACAGGCAGGTATCGGCATTGCTTCCCTGCCCTGTTTCGTCGGTGACAGGATACCGGGCGTCATCCGTATTCCCGGCATCGAACCCTTCGCAAACTACGACATCTGGATGCTTTCGCACCCGGACCTGCGGGATGCCGCAAGGCATCGAGCTTTTAGAAAGTTCCTGTCTGAGTCGTTCGCAGCACGCGAAAACGAGTTTCTGGGAACGACACCGTCGTGAAAAGGGGTCAGAGCCCTTTTTCTAAAAAGGGCTCTGACCCCTTTTGTTTGTGGATCACTCCGAATACTATGCCAACGAAGAGAAATTGCAGAAACTGGAATGCCGTTCCGAACAGCACGAAGTCCGTTACCGGCTCGATCAGGAACTTCGCTGCCGTCGCAAACACCATCACCGTATACACCGTCAGCCCGAGAAACAGACTGAACTGAATACCACGCACAAGCGTATTGCCACCGCCCTTGTGCTTCAGGAAGAGCGGAAAAAAATAGGCGAAGACGATAGCCTGCAAAATGACCGACAGCATACCGAACGGCATTATCGGTGTGCCGCGGGTGAACGCTCCCATCGCGAGATACTGCTCATGAAAAAATACCATGTGCCAGGGATATGCCAGCGCCATCGTAACGACGAAGTATCCAGCAACCGACATGTAGAAACGCGTGTTCACTGCGGCAAACGCGCACGCGCTTTAGCGATACTGTCCCGCGATTCGATACGCTCAAACCAAGCCTGAACATTGGGGTATTCGGCCAGCGAAAAATCGACCGCCCGACACTGCTCGACGTAGGCAAAAGCGAACAGGTCGGCGATGGATAAACTATCGTTGGCAACCCAGTCGGTATTCTCCAAAAGACGATTCAGCATGCGCAATTGCTGAGCGGCGAACTTTTTCGCTTCCTCGATGCCGCTCTCATCCGGCCCGCCGAGATCGAAGTTCGGCTTGATGACCGCCTCGAAATAGAGTTTCGTCAGCCAGCGTCCGAGATGACAAGAGAAAAAATCCATCCACTGATCGACCTGCGCCCGCTGCATTTTGTCTGCCGGATAAAGCGCTGAATCAGTGACATTCGCGACGTA
This sequence comes from Woeseiaceae bacterium, assembly GCA_021773035.1. GTDB lineage: Bacteria > Pseudomonadota > Gammaproteobacteria > Steroidobacterales > Woeseiaceae > UBA1847. The sequence goes on along the minus strand of JAJFKU010000052.1, from coordinate 53,377 downwards.
GCGACAGATAGCGCCGGACTCGAAGAGGGTTTCACCCTCGTGTTCCAGCACCGGTACTTTGCCGACCGGCGTTTTCTCCCTGAACGCGTCGCTCCTCTGCTCGCCCTTTGACAGATTCACGAACTCGAATTCGTATTCCCCCCCGCACTCCTCCAGCACATACAGTGTCTTCAGAGAGTTCTGTGTATAAAACCCGTATAAGCGAAACATTGCAGCCCCTTATTTGCTTTTATTTTGCAAGTAATTTAATCCTAGTCACATTGCTTTCGTTTTGCAAGTAACAGTCAGGCGGCGGAATCAGCGAAACGCAGGATGACCTTACCGCGCGCACGCCGCTCGGTAATCGCGGCGAACGCCTGCCGAAAATCCTCCAGCGCATAAGACTCGGTCACCCGCGGTGTCACTACCCCCTTGGCAAGCAATGCAGTCAGCGCCTGCATATTAGCGGCCTGCAGCTGCGGATTCTTCGCCGCCCATGTCCCCCACCAGACGCCGACGATGCTCGCTTCTTTCAGTAGCGCAATATTCGCCGGAAATTCGGGAATATCGCCGCTGGCAAAACCGACGACCAGGTAGCGGCCCTGCCACGCCGTCGCTCGAAACGCCTGGTCCGCCAGTTCGCCGCCCACCGGATCGTAAACAACGTCGGCCCCGTTACCGGCAGTGAGTTCCTTGACGGTTTCCTTCAGCGGCTGTGTGGAATAATTAACGAGGTCGTCGGCGCCAGCCTGCTTGGCGAATTCCAGTTTTTCGTCGCTGCTGGCAGCCGCGATGACCCGAGCGCCCATGGCCTTGGCGATCTCGACCGCCGTAATACCGACACCGCCGGCAGCGCCCAGAACCAGTACCGTTTCACCAGCCTGCAAATCGGCGCGTTGCGACAGCGCATGATAGCTGGTGCCATAGGTAACGGTGAGACCGGCACCCTGTTCAAAGCTCAGCCCTTCAGGCAGAGGCGTCGTCGCGCTTTCATCGGCGACACACTTTTCGGCAAACGCGGCGCCTGAGGAATAGACGATGACCTTATCACCCACGGCGAATCTCGTTACGCCGGCACCAACGCCTGCAACGATTCCGGCGGCCTCGTTTCCCGGAATGAATGGCGGTGGCGTCCTGACCTGGTACTTGCCGGCGATCGCCAGAACATCGGGGAAGTTGATTCCAGCTGCTGCAACATCAATCAATACCTGTCCGGCAGCCGCTGAAGGTTCATCCTGTTCTTCAATGACAAGTGTTTCGGGTGGGCCGTATTGCTTGCAAAGCAGTGCCTTCATCAGGCGATTTCGAACAGCGACGCCGCACCTTGTCCGCCACCGATGCACATTGTGCAGACCACGTAACGAGCGCCGCGCCGCCTGCCCTCGATCAGCGCGTGACCCACCATACGCGCACCGGACATGCCGTACGGGTGGCCAATGGAAATGGCGCCGCCGTCGACATTGAGCCTGTCATCCGGAACACCGAGCGTGTCACGGCAGTACAATACCTGCACGGCAAACGCTTCGTTCAGTTCCCACAGATCGATATCACTCATGCTCAAGCCGTTGCGCTGCAGCAATTTGGGCACAGCGAAAACCGGCCCGATACCCATCTCATCGGGCTCGCATCCTGCCACTGCCGTACCGCGATAAACCCCCAGCGGCGACAAGCCGCGTTTTTCGGCGACACCGGCTTCCATGACCACGCAGGCGGAGGCACCATCCGACAACTGGCTCGCGTTACCGGCGGTAATAAAACCGCCTTCGCGGACCGGATTCAGCGAAGCAAGCCCGTCAAGACTGGTGCCGGGACGATTGCCCTCGTCCTTTTCGAGAACAACGTCCTCGAAACTGATTTCCTTGCTTTCTTTGTCCATGACGCCCTTCACAGACGGCATCGCCGCGATCTCTGCGTCGAATCGGCCTGCTTCCTGGCCGGCTGCCGTGCGCTGCTGGCTTTGCAGCGCGTACTCGTCCTGCGCCTCGCGCGAAATCTTGTAGCGCTCTGCTACGACTTCGGCTGTATCGATCATGGGCATATACATATGCTCATGACGCTCGAGCAAACGGGGATCCTTGGCTCGAAAAGTGTTCATGTGCTCGTTTTGCACCAGGCTGATCGACTCCAGTCCACCGCCAACCATGATATCCACGCCGTCGGCGATGACAGTTTTCGCCGCAAGCGCGATGGCCATCATCCCCGATGAACACTGTCGGTCGACCGTCATCCCGGCCGTCGTTACCGGCAGCCCGGCGGCAAGCGCGATCTGGCGCGCTACGTTGCCACCCTGGGACCCCTGCGGCATCGCACATCCCATGATCACATCGTCGATCTCGGCGGGATCAACTCCCGCACGTTCGACGGCGTGCTTAACGGCATGCCCGCCGAGCGTCGGTGCCTCGGTATTGTTGAATGCACCGCGATAGGCTTTGCCGATCGGTGTGCGTGCGGTCGATACGATAACTGCTTGTCTCATGGCGAACTCTCTATTCGGTGATCAGGTAAGGTCAAGACCGAGCTTTTTCGCAGCCTGCGCGGCAAACTTGGTCGGCTGCTCGAAGCCGCTCTTAAGCTCCCGCATGCCGGCCTCATTGTCGATGCTGTCCCATGCGGCTGCAATACCCTCGGGCGTCACGTCGTCAGGTGCCAGATTCAGACCCTCCGTTTCCACGCCCTTGAAGATCGCGAAGCTCCCGCCACCGGCGCTCAGCACTTTGCGGCTCGGCGCGTCGGGACCGGATAGAAAAACAACGCCGGGGCTAACGGCTTCGGGCGCCATCAGTTCCAGTATGGCTCCAGGATACAGACTTTCGGTCATGGCGGTTCCGGCCGTCGGCGCCAGGCAGTTCACTCGGATATCGTACTTTGCGCCCTCGAGATGCAGCGTATTCATCAATCCGACCATTGCCATTTTGGCGGCGCCGTAGTTGGACTGCCCGAAGTTACCGTACAGACCGGAGCTCGAAGTCGTGAAGACGATGCGACCATAGTGCTGTTCGCGCATGATTTCCCAAACCGCTTTGCTGCAGTTCGCCGAGCCGATCAGGTGCACGTCGATTACGAGGCGGAAGTCATCCATCGACATTTTCTGAAAAGTCTTGTCACGCAGTATGCCGGCGTTGTTTATCAGGATATCTACCCGGCTCCACTTCTCCATGGCGGTTTTCACCATGTTCTCGACCTGCTCGTAGCTGGCGACATTGGCGCCGTTGGCTATCGCCTCGCCGCCGGCGGCCTCGATTTCCTTCACCACAGCCAGGGCGTTTTCCGACTGACCGGCGTTGTCGCCGAGATCGTTAACAACGACCTTTGCACCGCGTTCGGCGAGCGCTATTGCGTGGCTACGGCCGAGACCGCGACCCGCGCCGGTGACGATCGCCACCTGGCCATCCAGTCTGATACTCATTGGGATTCCTTATGTCGTAGAGGTGTTCAGGGCACAGCCTGAGGATTCTACACAATTGAGGCCCCAGGTTTCGATGGACAGGACGCACCGACGTAAGACAGAATTTACCGTCATGAAGAGTAAGCAGGCGACAAAACCGGTAATCAGCGCAATTGTGCTCGCCGCGGGAAGCTCGCGGCGCTTTGGCGCCACGAAACTCACGCAGGAACTGCACGGAAAGCCGCTACTGCAGCACGCCCTGATAGCCGCTCAGGGTATTTCTCCAGGTGCCGTAACGCTCGTTGTCGGGCATGACCGGGATGCGATCATCGCGGCGGCAGCAGACCTTGGCGATAATATTATCCTCAACGACGACTACCGGGATGGCATCGGGAGCAGTATTGCCATCGGCGTCAACGCCCGCCGGAACGATTCGGATGCAATCCTTATCCTGCTTGGCGACCAGCCGCGAATCAACGCATCTCACCTGAATGACCTCGTCGACGCGTGGTCGGGGGCGGACGACGAAATCGTCGCATCGTCGTTCGATGACGTACTCGGCCCTCCGATTCTGTTTCCCTCGAAGGCGTTCGACGCTCTTCGCCAGCTCAGCGGCGACGCAGGTGCGAAACAATTGTTGAGCAACGACGAATTCACGGTCCGCCCGGTGAAATCCCCTCTTGCCCGCTACGACGTGGACACGCCGGAGGATTTACGGCGCCTGCATCAACGTTGATCGGGGGGTGAGAATCGTGCCTGCAGTTCCGCCGCGATTTCCAGTGCGATAGCCGCCGGACCCCGACCGCCGATTTGCCTTCCCACAGGACCGTGCAGTCGCCCATCCAGCTTCCGTGCGTCCTCGCCCAGTTCCCCCAGGAGCCTGTCGCGTCGATGCGGCGGGCCCAGAAGACCGATGTAGTCGACCGGCGACCTCGCCAGGGTCCTGAGGTAGCTTCTGTCGGCGCTGAGGTTATGACTCATGACGATCACCGCATCGTATCGACCCAGGTCGAAATGCGAATCGATCTCGTCAACGGCGACACAGGCTAGCGAAGCCGACGCGCCGGCTTCCAGCCGCGCGATCGCTGCCGGGCGGTGATCGGAGATCGCAACCTCCCAGCCAAGCGCGGCGGTAAATGCCAGCAGCGGCTCGACGTCCTGCCCTGCACCGAGTATCAGCAGACGCAGCGGCGCGAGAATCTGCGCATGACCCACCTCGGTAGCACCGCAGTTAAGCACGAAGTCCACGCTCCGCGCATGTTCGAGCTCACGAACGAGTCCGGCGAAAGGTTCGTAGCTGGCGGCGGCAACGATGGGCTGGATCAGAATTCGCAGGACTCCCTCACAGCCAACGCCAAGACCGAATACGTCATCGTCGGAACGCAGGTCATAGGTGATGACTTCGGCAACACCGCTCGCCATGATCGTTGCCGAGCGCTCCGCCAGGTCGCCTTCAAGACAACCGCCAGACAGCATGCCCTGGAAATCGCCGTTCTCATCAACCAGCATCTGACTGCCGGCCTTGCTGTAGGTCGAACCTTCAGTTTCGAGCACCGTGATCAAAGCCAGGGACTCACCCTTCCCGGAACGCAGCCGGAAAAACGTACACAACTGATAAGGAAGACGTTCGATCACTTCAATATATGTCGATTATGCCAGGCGTCTGTCAACGACTAGCGGCGTCGGCATTTGATCTCCAGCGATGCGAAATCCCGGATATAGGCCGGCAGCTCGGACGCTTTGCTACCGACATTGCCGTTTCCTCCGGCCTCCGAATCGAATCTCATCCAGTCACCGTACTGCATGACGCCGTCAATACGGTATGCCGGCCGTACCGACCAGCGATAGGTCTTGCAGTCCAGTTCCACGGGGAGCACATGCTTGGCCTCAGGCAGGTTTTTCGCTGAATAAACGGGCTGATGCAAATCGTATATTTCAATCTCGTAGGAAACATCTGATGCGCCGATCTCGTCCGCCTGGACACCGTTCGCATCACCGCCCAGTAGCTGGTGCTGCCAGGCGAGCGTAGGCATCCTGTTTTTGCTGACACCCTGCCAGTCGTTCTTCTTGACCGTATCGACATTCTCGGATTCTATCGGTTTCATATCCCGATTGAGGTCGACCCGTTCCGCGATCTGGGCCGATATCTCACGACCGATATAGTGCCGGGCGAACTGAGCGTAGTCGTGCCACGCCGCATTATCGTTCCTGGTCCAGTCGACCAGCGTATCTCTATCCTCGTAAAATACACTGGCGGTGTAGATATCCTGCCCATCGCTGATACGGCGCAACGTGCCATTGCCGGTCGTGGTGATTATAGCTTCCTTGTCCTGCACCTCAATCTGTATGCCCGTCATGCTGACAAACAAAACGGCGTCGACGTCTTCGGGAATCGGTGTCGTCAGAGCGAATATCTTTGAATCCAGGGTGGGGACATTGCGCAGCCCCCAGAAGACGTCAGATGCCAGCGCATCGTTGGTCAGCGTGCGTCCTGCCGCTTCCGCCAGATCCTCCGTGAGCTCGTCACGAAAATCCTGGATCGCACGCTTGGTACCACCGGTCAGCCCGCCGAGCAGCATGCCGGGCAACGTTAATATCGGAATCGGATAGCTAACACGGACCCCGCCGACATCGGTTGAGATACCTCTGCCGTACTTGCGACCATCATCCATACCATCGAGTACGCCGTAAGTTTCCTTCTGGAAGGTACCGGTCACGACGCCTTCCGGGGGCGTCTCGGTCGGCAGGACGACCAGTTTTTTAACTGCAGAACGCTGTGCCTCTGACATATGCGTCGGTTCTGCTTGCGTGTTCGGTGTCGCGCCGTCGGCGGTTGCGGGGAAAACACTCGATGTGATAACGAACACCAGTAGCGTGCCTCGCAGAGCCTGGGTGCATATCCCGCCGTGGTCAGATAACTGTGTTTTCATGCCGCCCCTGTTGCCTCTGTCAGAAACGAAAATCTGCTCCGATTGTAGCAACAAACCGGCAGCCGTAAGGCGGCGTTCAGTCCTTATGCAAAAAAAGCAGTTCCAGCACTCGATTTCGCTAGTCCTTTTTTTGCGCCGTTATACGTGCAATATTGGAGGGAAACCGGAGAGCAAGATGGCACGTATTACCGCGACACTTACAACAGGCATGGCCGTGAAGATAAGCAATGGACGTCATGAATGGCTTGCCGACGAACCGCTGACGGCCGGCGGCAGCGATACCGGGCCAAACCCCTACGAACTGCTTTTGAGTTCACTCGCCGCCTGCACCTGCGTGACGATAGCCGGCTACTGCCGCCACAAAGGTCTGGCACTGGAATCCGTGAGTACCCGCTATGATTTTTCGCGCGTGCATGCCGACGACTGCGAAGAATGCGATGCGCCCGACAAGGGCCTCATCGAACAGATCACCAGCAACGTGCACATCGAGGGCGACTTCAGCGAGTCACAGCGAAAACGCCTGGCGCAAATCGCACAGCGATGCCCGGTCCACAAGACCCTGGCCCGCGGCGTACAGATTGATGATCACGCAACTTTCGATAGCGGCGACGGGTAGTAAATCCTAAAGAGCGTCGGAGTTCTCCCGGGCCGTCTCTAACGTTTCGCCCAGTTGGTCTGCGATTGCTGCAACGAGCCGTCTTCCAGGCCCGCCAGCCAATCGTCCCGGACTTTCGTATCGGCAAACACGAAAAGCGCACCGTCGTTAATGTGCCATGCCTCCGGGTCGGGATCGGCGGTAAACCCCTTGCTCACGGCGAAGGCGCAGAAACCGCCGAACTGCGGCGCAAAACGTTCGGGGTTTGCCGCGAATTGATCGCGGTTCGCCGCACTGGAAAAGTGCCAGGTCGCATCTGACCCGTTGAATACGTGTTCGCCGCTGCCTTGAAGCGGCGCACCTTCGTTGAAATATGAAACCGGATCATAGCCGCGCAATGCGACGCCACCCGACGTATTGGTTGACCCCCATACTCCCCAGCTCACTGGAGAAACTTTCTTGATCGTCGCGAAACCTGCGACGAGGACGAGAATCACGGCAATTCCAATGTAGAGATACTTCATAGTCAGCCCCCGGTTAATGAATCCCTGCCGCCTCAGGCAGCCATCAGCACGCTTGAAAGTTTTTCAAGGCAGCCTTCCCAACCGCCGTAGTGGTTGGCGCAGGTCTGTTCCGATTCGAAGCCTTCATGGAGCACGCGTACAACGGTCCCGGTTTCGGTGCTCGAAAAACTCACGATTACCCGCGAGACCGGGTCCGGAAAAGCATCGCAGTGCCAGGTCATGACGATTCTCTCCGCCGTGACGATTTCCTGAAACTCGCCTCTCGTCGTACACATACCGCCATCGGCGAACCGGGTCACGATTTCGTACTGGCCGCCAACGGAGAAATCCATGCTCACATCGGGAGGTACTGCGGCATTGGGCGAAAACCAGCTCGCCAGCGCGTCGGCACTGCTCCAGGCCGAAAAAACGTCTGCGGCCGGTTTCTCGATGTGCACCGAGATATCGATACTCAGCCGAGTCACACACCCTGCTCCAGGTTTGCCTTTAGCTTCATGAGGCTGTCACTCCATAATTGCTGGTGATGCGCCAGCCAGCCGATCGCCGGCTGCAGCGTATCCACGTCGATCGAAATGCGGTGGAAGTTGCCGTCGAGTCGACGCTGTATCAGCCCGGCGCTTTCGAGCTTCTTGATGTGTTTTGAAATAGCGTTGAGCGACATCGCATGCGGCTTCGCCAATTCGACAACGGTGCGATTCTGCGACCCGCACTGTTCGAGAATCGCACGCCGAACCGGATGCGACAGCGCCGAGAAAACCCGGTCCAGTTGTGCGGAAGATGCGGCGCTCATGCGGCAGCAGTGTACGTTGATCGGCCGACCTATTCAACTTTTTAGTTGAATACTGACAAAGCATTGATTCTGCTAGAATCAGCAGCTGTCGAGGGGGAGATACCATGAGTCTTAACACTGCCGTCATTTACGGTAGCGCGCGCAGCGAGCGCCAGGGAATTAAAGCGGCGCGCTTTGTTGCGAACAAGCTCGAAGAACGCGGCCACGAGGTCACGCTCGTCGATTCACAGGACTACCCGCTGCCGCTGCTCGACAAGATGCTCAAGGAATACGATGCCACGAGTGCGCCGGCAGCCATGGCGGCAGTGGGCGCGATACTCAGTGCCGCCGATGGTTTTGTCATCGTCAGTGCCGAGTACAATCACAGCATACCGGCGGCCTTAAAAAATCTCCTCGATCACTTCCAGAGCGAATACCTCTACAAGCCGAGTGCGATCGTCACCTATTCGGCCGGCCCGTTCGGCGGCGTTCGTGCGCTGATCAATTTGCGCGCCATTCTCGCGGAGCTCGGTACTCCGAGCATTCCCAGCGCCTTTCCGGTATCGCAGGTACAGCACGCCTTCGACGATACCGGCAACGCGCTCGAAGCATCCTACGACAAACGAGCCACGAAGTTCCTGGACGAATACGAGTGGTACGCGAGCGCGTTACGACAGGCGAGAAACAGCTCCTAGCGACGATTGTGATCCGCCGCAAGCCGTGTACCACTACTCATTAAGATAAATGTCCGCAAGGACTTCGTGCGTAACGCGAGACCAACCCTTCACCGGGCCGTCGCCGATTTCTGCGGGACCGGCGTTGGTCGCCGTAATGATCGTTAGTTCGCTTTCGGGATAGTAGTAAATCACGGCATTTCCGCCGAAACTCTCGTTACCCCTGGAAAATCTTGCGTACTGACCGTCTTCCATTCGTCGAGCAAACCAGTTGAAGCCGATCTCTGTGCCTCCGGGCGTCTGAATATGGTTTCCCATTAGCAGCGCAACGCTGTCTTCACTGATGAGTTCGCCAGCTCGCAGTGACTCTATGAATGCATACAGGTCCTGCACCGAGGCACGCATTCCGGTCGCGCCCCGAAACCCCCAGTTCGGAGCGAGGAACTGTTGCCCGATCGGCGTAGCGACCGGCGGCACAAACGTTCCATCCTCAATCGGCATGCCCCAGAATTCCGTGTGTCGCATCTGAGCAACGCCGAATACTGCGTCTCGCAGAAGATCTTCGTACGTTTTACCGGAACAGATTTCCAACACGATGGCGAGAATATTGTAGTTGTCGTTGGCGTAGGAAAAAGTTTCACCCGGAGTCGACTCCAGGGCGGGGGCCAGCAGCGCCTCCAGAGCAGCTTCCCGGTTCGTGATTCCGTCCGCGGCATAGTGTTGCTGCAAGCCGGATGTGTGTGTCAGAAGCTGAAAAACCGTGATGGCGGACTTGTCCGCGGGAACCTCCGGAAGATAGCTGGCAATGGACTCGTGAATATCCAGTTTGCCCTGTTCCTGCAGCAGCAAAGCAGCGGCGGCCGCAAACTGCTTGGTAATCGACGCGATCCAGTAGGAGGGTGTCGTGGACTGATCGCTGTCAAAACCGGCATCGCGCGAGAACTGAACGATGCCGTCTCTCGCGACGAGTACCGAGCCGGAGAAACCCTCCAGTTCGAGCTCACGAATCGCCGCTTCAGCAGCCTCCCGGCTGTCCTGCCCCGCGCGGCCCTGCGCCGACATCATAAGGAAAGAAACAAAAAGAACAGCGCTGATTGCGATCAGCGGCTTGTAGTCACGACGCATCGGGATCCTCCTTTAAAGCGGCCAGCGCGCGCCGCAGATAACCCAGCCTGAGTTCGTTTTCCTGCCACATCGCATCTCGCGATATTTCGTAGAGTCTGTTGTCACCAACGAACTCCTGTGTTTCATAGACGCGGATAACTTCCTGCTGCTGCACGACGAGTTCGATCGTCGCTTCGAGCCATTGCAACTGATCGGGAGCTGCCAGCAGGCTCAGGTTCAGCAGGCGCGTGCGAATTGGATCGTAGATGCCGATGGCCGCCGGATCGCTGAGATCGGCGATCCAGCGACGTACTTTCAGGCGACCCCGTTTGGATGTCAGGTACTGCCGTGATCCGCGGCCATCGGACGGTGTGTCAGCCAGTTTCAGGTCGCCACGCTCGTGCAGTCGCCGCATCAGCGGATAGATCGAACCGGCGCTGCTGCTAAAGCGCTTTGTTATCGACTTTGTGAAACTCGAGCGCACCTGGTAGGGCGTGCACGGACCTCTTCGCAGTATGTAGGCAATGGTTACCGCTTCGAGGTCGGTAAGACCACGCGGCTTTTCAGAACTGGAAGTCATAACTAATAGTACTATTCGTACTATTAGTTTGTAAACCCCACTGTTTAAACCTTAGCCGGGGTAAGCAGCATCTAATCACATTATCGCCGGGAAGCCTGAGATGCGCAGCCTGATCGTTCTTGCGCTGTTGCCACTGTTGAGCGTCGCGGCCTTTGCTGAGAACGGTCGCTGGGATTTCGACGCACTCGGTGAAATTGACCCTCAGCAGATGGGCTACATGACCCACTCCACGCTGCTGGTCGGCAAAGATGGCAGGGTTCTCTGGTCCTGGGGCGATCTCGACGAGAAACTCGAAATCTTCTCGATGCGAAAAAGTGTCCTGAGTACTATGTTCGGTCTGCTTATCGCCGAGAACCAGGTCAACATGAACGCCACGCTCGGGGAGTTGTCGATCGATGATAAACAGGCGCTGTCCGACAGTGAGAAAACCGCAACGATAGCCGACCTGCTCGCGGCTAAATCCGGCGTCTACCATCCGGCCGCCTACGAAACACCGAAAATGCGGCGCGACCGGCCGGCGCGGGGCGCACACCTGCCCGGTACCCACTGGTTTTATAACAACTGGGATTACAATGCGCTCAACACCATTTTCGAACAGTTGAGCGGACACAGTGTTGGCCCCGCGTTCAAGGCAGGGATCGCCGATCCCACAGGAATGCAGGACTTCGAAATTGACGATGTATCCTATGTCGTGGAGGACGCATCCAGTCACCCGGCCGTCACGTTCCGATTCTCCGCCAGCGACCTCGCGAAGTTCGCCGTACTGATGATGAACGAAGGCAAGGCCAATGGACACGAAGTTGTTCCGGCCGATTGGATTCGGCGCATTACGAGCGCGCACACCGACCTCGGTATGTTCGGTGGCTACGGTTTAAGCTGGTGGGTTGCGCAGCACGGGGACCACCTGCCGCGGCTACGGTTCGCGGATGGCACTTACTCGGCGCGCGGAACCGGCGAACAGATGATCCTGGTGATCCCGGCACTCGATGTCGCCTGGATTCACCGCACGAAAGTAACGTCGCCCGCGCAGGAAAAAATGCACATCACGGAATCCACCAGACTGCTGTCGCATATTCTCGCTACCCACTCCGACTTCGGGCAGTTTATCGACCCGCGTTTTGGTTCGAAATAGATGGGCGGCACTAAGCGATTTCTCGAGGTTCCAGGCACGACAATGAAAATCCCACAAACAATCAGCGACGAAGCCAAACAATTCTATGCCAACGCCGAACCACACCAACCGTGGTCGTTGGAAAACATCGAGCAACTTCGCGCCGAACACGATGCGCAGCTGGATATCAACGGACCGATCATCGAAAACCATGTTGAATCCTTACAGGAAGTCGACATTGGTGGCGTCTGGACCCTGACGGTCACACCGCGCGGCTACGATACGCGTAACGACGATCGTGCCGCCGTGTTTTTCTTCGGTGGTGCCTATGTCGTTGGCAGCCCCTATGCCGACCTGCCGATTATCGCGCGCCTGGCCACGAGGCTCGGCATCAGGGTTTTCGCACCGTTCTATCGGCGCGCACCGGAACATCCCTGCCCGGCTGCCATCGATGACGGTTTCGCTGTCTACCAGGTGCTGCTGGCTTCCTACCCGGCCGATCGACTTGTGATGGCCGGAGAGTCTGCCGGCGGGAACCTGACACTCGCGGTCGTGCTGCGCGCCCAGGAACTCGGGGCGCCGGTGCCGGCAGCCGTGGCACTAATATCGCCCTGGTGCGACTTAACGCCGTCGGGCGAGTCGCAGCAGCAACCGGCAGGTTTCGATCCGTCCATGGACTATCAATGTCACCTCAGGGAACCAGCTGCAGCCTATTCCGGCCGCTACGACCAGAAGGACCCGGTTGTTTCCCCGTTGTACGCCGACTTCGACAGAGGATTTCCACCGACGCTGATCACAACCGGTACGCGAGAAGGTTTTTTAAGCGACTCCGCCCGTCTTTCGATGAAAATGCGACAGGCGGGAATCGACGTCCGATTGCACGTGTGGGAAGGAATGTGGCATTCGTTCGAGTGGTACTACGAAGTTCCCGAGGCCGATCTTTCGATGGACGAGATCGCCGCATTCCTAGGCGCCAACCACCGACGATCTGATTTCGTCTATTTGTGATTTCAGCTTTGGAGGTGCCTTTCCCAGGCAGTGTTTGTCACGCGGACAACTGCTGCTTCTCTGGCAGATGATCGTCGCGTCTTTTGCTGCCCCTTCTGCGATCCAGCCTATGTTCAGTATCTTGCCGATACTCTCCAGTTGCTCTCTTGCTTCTGTCGGTATGACGCCTGAGCCGCCGCTGCGATTGCAGCTGGCCTCAATCATATCAATGGTTTTTCGCGGGTCGATGTTCTGCGCATACAGCGCCGGTGACAAGTCGACACCGGCGCAGAGAACGTGCGGATTGCCCGCGGCATCGCGACTGCGGATCGACTCGCAGCAATAGAGTCGCGCATCGTCGCCACTGCGTAACACGGAAATCTGCGCCGACGGTTTTGTGGACTGCGTATTGAGCATACGGAACACCGCCCAGTGCTGGCAGGGGTCGGAGATCATCGTCATGTTCCCCCACGGTAGTGGGATGCCATTGCCGCGATACACAGCACGCAGATTTCCCGGCGGATAGGCATCGAAGTAGTGCCAGTGCTTGTAGGGTGACACACTGGACATACGGCGCATCACCAGTGTTCGCGTCAGGTCGATCTTGTCACCGGCGCTGATGGAATAGGATTGCTTGCCCAGGAATTGTCGAAACGGTGTTTTTGGCGCCAGCAATGCAGCCGCAAAATAACTGCATTCGAAATCGCGCCACGCGTACAGTATGTCTTTGGCATCGACGTTCAGAGAATCCGCATCGTGCCGGCGCCCTGACACGCGACCACCCGAAACCTGCGGTGCGCGAGCACCGTCGCCATCATGCAGGACCTGGTGAGCAATGTGATTGGCGAGATCGTACTTGAGGCGCGCCGGGTTCTTCTCCAGCGCCCGGTTCAGGTAGACAGTCCGCGGCGCGTCGAAGAATGATCGAACAAGGGTGTTGAGCGGTTTGTCGGTTTCACCTTTGTCCTTGAACGTCGAGTTATCGAACCACTGGATTTTCAAGCCCAGCTTTGCCGCGATCTGCAGAACGTCATCGACATGCAGCGGAAACTGTTTGTTGCCGACACGCTCCGCGGCTCGCTCAAGATCCGGGAAGGAATTGTGATTTGATTCCTGATGCGCACGAATCAACAGGTGTGCAAACTGCCGTCCCGTCGTTCCCGTCTGCGCCAATAACTCCGGAATCGCCAGCTGCAACAAGGACTCGGAAAACAGGAACCCCGGTTCCAGCGGCATACCGCCGACGGCCGCCGACGGTGCCGTATCGATCGCGTCGTCGTCCAGCGCTTCGTCGAAAAACCAGTCCACGTCTTTCTGGAAGATGTCGGCAACAATTCCTAACAGGCGCTCCGACGGCACGCGCTTGCCGTTTTCGATCATCGACAGGTAGGAAACCGACGGCCCGGCCTCCGCATCTATCTGAATACAGCGCACCGAAAGATCGTCCAGCGTCAGGTTGTTGCGTTTGCGAAGAGTCTTGATTTTTGTGCCCAGAAAGTGCGCTTTACGGCGCAACCCTGATCGCGTGCTCATGATCTCTCCTTGTGAAATTTACACTGTGAAGTTTTTATTGTGAAATTTATCTCTGATCAGTCGTAGTATAGCGCTTCGGATACAAATATCACCCATGTTCAGATATCGACTCCGGAGCGCACAGGAATGGCACAGCAGAACGAGATCGCAGCACTCACCGCCGAATGGGCAGACAGCCCGCGCTGGAAGGGAACGAGCCGCAGCTATAGCACCGCAGACGCTGTTCGCTTGCGCGGGTCGGTGATGTACCCCGATCAATTGCTGGCCTACAACTGCTCATCGTCGTTCAAGAAGCTGCAGAAAAAAGAGTTTGCCGGCAGTACCGAGGAAGAACAGTTCGTAGCCTGATAGCAATCAAGCAGAAGAGGACCTCAAGATGAATATGACCTTGACCGAAAGCAGCACGGAGATTCGAAACGCAGCGGCGCACAGCAATCCGCGCCTGCCGCTCCCCGGCGAGCAGGGTTCACGACGAACCAGGCGCCGTGAGCTGCAGAACTTCGCATGTATTCTTGACCAGCTTATCCCGCTGCGGAATGCAAGTCATGCCGACGTCACGACCTACTTCGTCGAGACTCCGATGCGTTACTCGGAGTGTTTTGCGACGCTGGCCGATGGCAGCAAAACCTGCTTCGTCAACAGACGGCAATTCGTCGGCTCGAGGAGTAACGGTTTTGATCAGTCCTTACTTTTCAAAAGCCTCGGGATGCTGGTAGAAGTCCGTGCAGGTAGACGTGACCAACAAACAACCGGCGGCGCACAGTCAGTCGCCATACGGCTGTCAGGCGTACCCGCCCAGGCCGGCACGGGTATCAGAGCACGACAGTATGTTGCTATCGATGGCAGTCTTATTGATCACTAGCGCCCGGTGATCCCTCATCCGAATCGTCGAACACGCCCCGCTCGACCAGCAGTGCATCGATCTGGGATTCCTCGATTGCCAGATGGCTCAGGCGGCGCGGGTCCAGGCCCACTTCGATTGCAAGTGCGGCAACGTCGTTCTCATGCAACAGCAACATGTGCACAGGCGATGTACCGATGTATTCCGTCGCCAGACTGTCGTAAAAAGCAGCGGCATCCAGCAACATCTCGACATAGATGTTCCGCAACGCGTCAATATCGACGCTGTGACCGGCATCGACCGCCTGCTTCCACTTCATATCGAGGTACCAATCGTAGTTGTCGATCGTGACATAGCCATTCAGCAGGCCACGTTCGCGCAAAGCCACTCGAACCGCATCGCGCTTCTCCAGCGGCGCTCCTTCGTCCAGGAACAGAAACCGAAACCACGAGCGCCGGTTCTCGAAGTCGGTCAACAAGCTCTCCGCTTCGTCGATGTCCGCAATGTACAGATCGGTATCCGTACGTTTCAGCCAGGTGTGAGAGTGTGAATGATTCGCGATCAGGTGGCCGGCTTCAGCGTAAGAGGCCACGCGCTCCCTGCCACCCGCCTTCTTGAAACGAGACGTCGTTACGAAGAAAACCACCGGCCCGGTGTCCGCAGCCTCCAGTGCCCCGGTGAGCCGGACGGTGCGCGCATCACCGCTAAACGCCGGACCCGGGCCTTTTGGCGCATCGTCGAACGACAGCGCAATCCGCTTGCCCGACGTGCTGTCAGTCGGCTCAGCAGATACATGGCCCCCAATGGCGCAGAGCACAGAGACTATCGGCAGCAGTCCAATGGCGGCAATTAGGTTACGCACAGCGTTTCTCCATCGTGCTTTGCTGCAACAGTAGCGATCTATATGAGATAGTCAACGGCATGAGCAAACAGTTCTCTCAGCTCGTGACGGCCGTTCGCCAATGCCGACTATGCGAGGCATCACTACCGCACGGTCCGCGCCCGGTCGTTCAGATTGATCCACAGGCCAGAATCCTGATCGCGGGCCAGGCGCCCGGTCGGCGCGTTCACGAAAGCGGCGTGCCGTTTGACGACCCCAGCGGCGACCGGCTGCGCGATTGGATGGGCATATCGAAAGACACCTTCTACGACGCCGGCAAAATTGCAATCCTGCCAATGGGCTTTTGCTTTCCCGGAACGGGGAAATCAGGCGACCTGCCGCCACGGCCGGAGTGCGCCAAAGAATGGCGACAACAACTTCTCGACGTGCTGCCGCGCATCCGGCTGACCTTGCTTATTGGCCAGTTCGCGCAACGCTGGCATCTTGACGACAAGGATAAGAATCTGACTGAAACGGTCCGCGCATGGCGAAGCTACGGTCCCGCAGTCATACCCCTTCCCCACCCCAGTCCACGTAACAATATCTGGCTGAAGAAGAATCCCTGGTTTGCGAAATCACTGCTACCCAGGCTGGAAAAGATGACCCGTAACGCCCTTGACGACTGACGTTTCCTGCAAAAATCGAGACCTGTGCCCTTGTTTGAACAGCCTTTTCAAGCAGACTCTGACGCTGAATAAGGCACAGACAGCCTTCGGGAGAACTTGATGAAAAGTTGGGGTATTTACATTGCGGCGGCACTGGGTTTCTTCATCTACGGCGCGGCTACCAAAGTCGACCGGGACGACTCCGGCGCTATTGTCGGTGAAGGACGCGTCGATGCATTTCAGATGAGAGTCGGCGATTGCTTTGACGACACCAGCGCCTATGAGGAAGAGGTCACCAGCGTACCGGGCGTACCCTGCTCCGAGCCGCACGATAACGAGACTTTCGCCGTCATCGATCTCACGGTAGCGGACTATCCGGCGGGCGATGGCATAGAAGAACTGGCCTACGACTCCTGCATGACGAAGTTTGAAGCCTTCGTCGGCAAGGACTACGAGTCGTCGTCGCTGGAGATTCTGACGATGTATCCAACCGCACAAAGCTGGCAACAGGACGACCGTGAGGTGGTTTGCGCCATTTACGATATGGATACCAACAAGCTGGTCGGTAGCGCAAAAGGTCGCGGGCTGTAAGCCGCGACCTTAGTCTTCGAACGATACGCGGAAAAACACCGCATACAGCACCGGTACAACCAGCAGCGTCAAAGCTGTAGCAAATGCCAGGCCGAAAATGATCGTGATAGCCATCGGCTTGAACATTGCCGTACCGCCCCAAAGCAGCGGCGTCATTCCCAGGACGGTTGTTGCTGTGGTCAGGAGAATCGGTCTTAGTCGTTGCTGACACGCAGTCATGACGGCATCGGCCTGGCTGCGACCGAAATCGCGAATTTCGATCGCGATTCTGTCCAACAGCACGATCGCATTGTTGATGATGATTCCCGACAGTGAGATCAAACCAAGAATCGTAAAGAAGCCGAACGACGAGTCGGCAACCAGCAGGCCGAATGTGACGCCGATTAAGCCGAGCGGTATCGTCGAGAGGATAATCGCCGGGCGGCGCAGCGAATTGAACTGACCGACCAGCAGCAACAGGATCAGCATGCCGGCCATTGGCAGTTCCGCGGCGATTGACGCATTGGCGTCACCGGACTCCTCCGTTTCACCGCCTACTTCATATTCATGACCTTCCGGCCAGCTCGCCACGGCTTCCGCCAGCCACGGCTTCAGCACCGATGCAGTTTCGGCTGCCGTCGCGCCTGGGCGTAACTGGACATTGAGCGACAAGGTTCTGTCGCGGTCGCGGCGCTTGATAACACCCGCCTCAAAAGTCAGCGTAACGTTCGCTACCTGTTTCAGCGGCACGTTGCTGCCAGTACTTTGCGAATAAACGCTAAGACCGTCGAGTTTGCTGAAATCCTGTCTGTCGGCAGCAATCGTCCGCAGCGTCACAGGTATCAGCTCATCGTCCTCACGATACTGCGTCAGCTCGATCCCGGTTAAGCCGGCCTGCAACGAATAGGCAACGTCTTCGCTCGTAACCCCGGAACGCCGCGCCAGCTCCTGATCGACGCTGACCAGCAGTTTCTTAGTCTGCAGACCCCAGGAGTTCTGAACCTCGGATACCTCCGGCAACCCGTAAAGAAACTCGGTGATCTGATCCGCGATCGAATACAGGCTGTCGAAGTCGTGCCCGGAAACTCGCACGATGATCGGAAAATCGACGGGCGGCCCATTGTCGAGGCGCTTCACCTGCGCCGCGAGATCCGGGTGATTCTCACGAACGTATTTTTCGATACCGGCGATTACGTCGGTGACATCTTTACCGCTTAACGTGTTTGCAACCAGAAAGGAATTCGCCGGATTCGGGTTAGGCGGGTTCAGGCTTAGCTGAAACCTGGGTCCACCCTCGCCAATGAACGTCAGCCAGTTACGCAAACGTGGCTCACCCGTCGCCGGCGCAAAGTAGGTCTCCTCAATGAAGCGATCGATATCGGCAATCACCTCCTGACTCGCTTCGATAGACGTGCCGAGCGGTAGCTCCAGCTTGGCGGAGAACACCGGGTCTTCGGACGGTGCGATGAATTCCTGGCGCACCAAACCCATGCCGACCATGGCAATAGCGAATAACGCAAGAATTATGGCCACAAAAGAGGTCCGGTGGTGCAGGGACAAGGTCAGCAGATTGCGGTAGTAAGCATACCAGCGCCCAGCGAACGGCTCGCTATCGTCGTCACGTTGCTGCGACGGAGTTTTCAACGTAACGGTAGACAGCAGCGGTACAAACGTCATCGCCAGCAGCCACGACATCAGCAACGCTATGCCAACAACGTAAAAAATGTCGGACGTATACTCGCCGACAGCCGATTTCGCCATTGCTATCGGCATGAATGCAGCGGCTGTCGTCAATGACGAGATCAGCAACGGCGTCTTGAGTTCCTTCCCGGACTCTATAGCCGCCGTAACCGCGTCCTGCCCGTTCTCGCGTTTGACAAGAATGGACTCCACGACGACGATCGCGTTGTCGACCAGCAGGCCGAGGGCAATAATCAGCGCGGTCAGCGATATCTGGTTGATCGTGATATCGAACAGCTGCATCACGAAAAACGACGCCACCATAGTCGTCGGAATCAGCGAACCGACAACGAGCCCGATGCGCAGACCCAGGAAGGCAATCATTACGAGGATGACGATAACGATCGCCTGGATCAGGCTCGACGTAAAAGACTGCACGACATCGTCGACAAGATCTGCCTGAAACCAGACTTTGTCGATCGCAATACCCCACGGGTAACGATCGATGAGTTCCGGCATCAGCACGTCCAGGCGTTCACCAAGCTTGAGTATGTCGCCGCCCTCACGCATCGAAATCGCGATGGCCAGCGTCGGCTCGCCGTTGACGCGACTGATACTCTGCGGCGGATCCTTGTAACCGCGATAGATATCGACGATATCTTCGAGCGTCACGAGGTCACCGCCCGGCAGCTGGATGACGGTGCGCTGCAGGTCTTCGACGGACTCGAAGTTGCCGGTCGGTTCAAGGGTAATGCGTTCGCGCCCGCTGACAATATCGCCTCCGGACAGCAGGATGTTGACACTGGCAAGCGATGCCGAAAGCTGTTGCGGTGACAAGCCGAGTTCTGCGAGGCGGGAGTTATTGTACTCGACGAAAATCACTTCCTGCTGCGCACCGTGAATCGACACCTTGCCGATATCGGGCTCCTTCAGAAGTTCGTCACGCAATTCGTCGGCGACCGTCTTCAGTTCCGCATAGGAAAAACCGTCGCCCGCCAACGTATAAACACTGCCGAATACGTCGCCGAACTCGTCATTGACTTCCGGTGTCTGCGCGCCCTGCGGGAGATCTGCCGTGACCACATCCACCTTACGGCGCAGATCGTCGAAGATCGGCCGCATGATCTTGTAGCTTTCCTTGAAATTGGCATTGATGATCGAGATTCCGGTACGAGACTCACTCGTTATCGAATCGATCTCCGGCATTTCCTGGATTTTCTTTTCGATCTTGTCGGTAACGAGCAACTCGACGCGCTCGGGGCTGGCGCCGGGAAAACGCGTCGTAATCACGGCCGTTCGAATCGTGAACCCCGGGTCCTGCGCCTTGGGCAGGCTTTCGTAGGCAAAACTGCCCGCGATAACCAGCAAGGCCACGATCGTCAGTGTTACGCGGTTACCCTGAATCGCCGCTGCGGTAAGGTTCACGGTTGCTAGCGCCCCTGGTTCTCGGCCGAAACGAGGACCCGCTGACCATCGCGAATCACCGAAACACCGGCAGTAATGACCCTGTCGCCCAGTTCGAGGCCGTCAAGCACTTCGATACCGAACTGCGAGAGCTCCCCGACCGTGACGGGCCGGCGCGTAACGAGCGCCTCTCCGGCGGTTTCGGCTGGCGCAGCGATGAAAACGAAGGTGCCGTCCTGATCATTGATCACCGCCGTCACCGGTATAACGACGCCGGCACCGCGCGCGGCCGCCGCATCGAACTGAAACGTAACATCGGCGGCAAGACCGGATCGTAAGGAAGGATGGCTCCCCGCGATCCGGATAACCACCGGAAAACCGGCCGAGCCGGATGCGGACGCCACCGAGATTTCGGAAATATCCCCATCGAAGCTCTGCTCCGGAATGGAACCGAAAGCAACGCTTAC
Source organism: Woeseiaceae bacterium (assembly GCA_021773035.1). Taxonomy (GTDB): domain Bacteria; phylum Pseudomonadota; class Gammaproteobacteria; order Steroidobacterales; family Woeseiaceae; genus UBA1847. The sequence continues at coordinate 32,759 of JAJFKU010000052.1, read as the reverse complement.
CGGCGTACTTTCGTCAACCAGGCCAATCAGACTTTCGGGAAGGTCGATAGTAACCTCGAAGGCGTCGCCGCAACTCACCACAGCGACCTGCTGACCGGGCGAGGCGTTTTCGTTGACTTCGATATCGAGCGACGCAATCGAACAATCGGCATCGGCCGTCAGTTTCGTATAAGAGGCATTCAGACGTGCAATCTCGAGCGCCTTGCTCGCCGACGCGACGACCGCTCCGGACGACTCCGCCTGCGCGCGCGCCGCGTCGAGATCGTTTAAGGACGCATTGTCATTCGCGTACAAACCCTTGGTGCGCTCGTAATTCGCTGCCGCCCTGCGATCGTTGGCCTGTGCCTCAACCAGCGATGCCTGCGCCTGCTGCACCTGCAGGTTGTAGCTCGCCGGATCGATTTCGGCGATCAGGTCGCCGGCTTTGAGCCGCTGGCCGATCTGCACCGGCACATTGATGACGGTGCCCGACACCTTGAAACTCAGTCGCGACTCGCGGCTGGACTTCGATGTTCCGGAAAAACTTCGATCTCTGAAAACACTGTCGTCACTCACGCTTATAACGCGGACCGGGCGCAGGCGTTCCTCGACGGCCTCGTCGGATTTTCCACAGCCCGCCACGGCTATAGCCGCGATCAGCAAGACGATAAGCTCAGTTCTGGGTTTCATTGCTCTTTCCTATAATGGAGCGACGAAACTCGATCGCGAGCTCGTCTCTTTGTTCAGGGCTTAACAGGTAGTCATAGCCACCGACTGCTCTCTGCATCGCCATAATGGTAGTCAGGAAGCCGTATAAGGACTCTGCCGATGCGGCCGCCGCCGTGATGCTGGAATCCTGTGCATCCAGCAGTTCGATGACGGTCACCGTGCCGCGCGCGTAGGCGTCGCTGACGAGGTCGAAGTTTTTCCGCGACGCATCTGCGGCCACAGCGGAGAGGCCTATCTGCGCATAGGCCGCCTGAGCGGCGTGCAACTGGCTTCGAATACGCTCTTCCACGCGCTCGATAGTCGAGTTTCGCAGCGCCTCCAGTTGCCGCAATTCGTAGCTTGCCCTTGAAACATTCGCTCTTTTGAGGCCACCGGAGAACAGTGGCAACGTCGCCTGGACACCCACGCTCCAGTCGTTGAGATCCTGACCGGCCTGCGGCCCAGCCCCCAGACCGGACTGGTCCAGATTGCTGGTGTAGCGGCCACCGATCGAAAAATCCGGCAACCAGTAGGAGCGCCGTCGGCTGATCAGATCGCGCCGTTTCGCGGCGATCTGAGCATCCAGTTGTTCCAGTTCGGGCGCCTGGCGCAGCGCACGGTCAATGTAAAAGCGCGAAAATTTCGCATAGTCGGCCGGACTCGCGATCAACTGATCGAACTCTTCCCGCGTCATGACAAAAGGTTCGTTGAATGACGCTTCCCGGAGAGCAAGACGCGCGCCCTGTGGCTTGTGCAGAATCCGATTCAGCGTGTCCCAGGACTGTCTCTCGGCGGCCCGGGCATTCAGTACCGATATCTGCGCACGCGCGACCTCGGCCTGCCATCGGTAGACATCCGCGGGAGTTGACGAGCCCAGACGCACCCGGTTCTCAGCCAGCTCAAGGTTCGCTCTACTGATGCGCAAGTTGTTTTCCTGCACCGCCAGTTGCGAACGCGCATTCAGAACGCTGTAGTACGCCGTGGTCGCAGCCTGCACGACGTCGAGTCTGAACTCCTGCAAACTGGCCAGACGTGTTCTCTGCAGCTCTTTCTGTATCTTCAGATTCGCAGTTGCCGCGTCAGAGTAGATCAGCTGGTCTACGCTGATCGCCGCATCGTTGGAACGCTCCGCCAGCAGACCCGCCATTACCGACGGCGAATCTTTGCGCAGCGTGTGGCTCGCTGATGCGCCAACCTGCGGCAGCAGATTCGCCCGAGCCCGAGCTATTTCCTCGAGACCGGCCTGCACACCATAACCTTCGGCCAGCAGGTCCTGATTTTGTGCCAGCGCCAGGCGGGCGATCTCAACCAGCCCGTATTCCTCACCATGCACTTCCTCAATGCGATTCAGCAGTACTGCGTCGGCGATAATATCGAAACTCGGCGACAGACCGATTTTCCTGGCGGTCGCCATATTGATGGTCAGCTGCTCTTTGATCGCAGAATCAATCGGCTGGTCCTGCGCACGTTCGCCCAGCATGACCGCCTGCATGTTGAGCGCGTTCAACCGCGCCTGACGATCGACATCGCGGGGTTCCCGATCTGTCACTAGCAAGCCGCGTTCAACATCGGCGACGCCGGCAAAGCTAAAGCTGGGCAGGCTCGCTGCGTTGATGGCATCGACCAACAGCGCAAAATCGGACGGTGGCATGCGCGGCAATCCAGCGATGAATATCGCCTCGGTGCCGGCCGGCACACGATTCATCAGGCGGTGATCAAGCCCGTCGTGCGTGACCACAACCAGCTCGATACCTTTCTCCTCGCTGGCAGCGAATGCAGCAGTACGCAGTTCCGGTATGGCCGACGACAATCCTTCATCGACGAACAATACGAGTTTTTTATAAGTGATGAACCGTGACAGTGTATCCAGGTCGTCGGAAAAATTTGCCAGACCGCTCAGGTAATTGAGGTTGGGTATTCCAGACGTGCCGTTGCTGGCTCCGGACATCAGCAAACCCGTGTCCAGGATAACCGGCAAGAAAGTCGGCTTGGGGAACTCACGCCGGGTGGCCGCAATCTGGTTGGCCACGAAACCGGTGATGAGCACAAGATTGACCTCCGGATCCGAGTAAGCACTCTCTATGGCCGCTATCGTGGAGTCCTTATCCCATGTGCCGGAAAAGTGCTTCAACTGTATGTCGAACTCGCTTCCTGTCAGCGCCAGCAGTTCTTCTTCGTACTTCTGCTGCTCGCCGGCCAACCGATCGGGCGAGCCGTCAGCGACGACCGCGACCACTACGGTTTCCTGCGCAGCCAGCGGCAACGCCAGCAACAACAGGGCGATGGCCGCAGCCATGAATTCAAACGGCCGGTAACTCTTTCTTACTAACAACAGCTGTCCCCTGCGCGGTTCGAACGTCAGCATGACTCAGCCCGTACCCTCTTGATTTTCATCGCCACCGGACAAGTCGTCCTGCAGCTCCTCCAAAGCACCAAGAACGGTCAGAAATTTCTGACCGAAATCGGTGACATGATACTCGACCCGTGGTGGCAACTCCGGATAAGCGGTGCGCTCCAATATGCCGAATTGTGTGTTTTTTCGTAAGCAGTCATTGAGGACCTTCGTAGACAGACCTTCGACGCTACGCACCATTTCGCCGGGCCGGTTAATGCCGTGATGCAGCAACTGGTACACGGTCAGTGACCATTTGCAGCCGTAAATGGCTTCAACCATCCGTGCCGACCGTGCCGGTGCCGATTTCTTTTCGAATTTCTTTTCGAGAGTTTTCAACAAGATGTACCAGAAAGTACCTACTGAACCGGATTATTCTTACTTTTCAACAAGATACTGTTCGCATAACTTACTTCATATCGAACAGCTTATCTACCAGGACTAAGATATGGAACAGACTACAAAAGCACTCATAGTGGGCGGCTCATCGGGAATGGGCTACGCAGTCGCGGAACAGCTACTGCGCTCCGGCATCGATACCGACATCGTCGGCAGGAATGCGGAAAAACTCGACGCGGCGGTCACGGCGCTCTCTGCTAATGGCAAAGCGCAGGGTATCAATGCCGACCTGTATTCACCAGTGGATCGTGACAGGCTCGCCCAGCATCTGGCCCATACAGATGACCACTACAGGTACCTGGTAAACGCCGCCGGATACTTTAATCCGACGCCGTTTCTCGATCACACCGACGCTGACTACGAGGCGTACATGGGAATTAACAAATCGACGTTCTTTGTTTCGCAGGCAGTCGCGAAGAACATGCAGCAGCACGGCGGTGGCTCGATCGTGAACATCGGCTCCATGTGGGCACATCAGGCGATCAAGGCCACACCGTCATCAGCCTATTCCATGGCGAAGGCAGGACTGCATGCACTGACCCGGCACATGGCGATGGAGTTGGCCGACCATAACATCCGCGTCAATGCGGTAGCACCGGCGGTCGTTAAGACGCCGATCTATGAGGCCTTTATCGACAGCGAGGAAATCGATTCGGCGCTGGCCGCCTTCGATGGCTTCCATCCCATCGGCCGAATCGGCAAGAGCGAAGATGTCAGCAATGTCATAGCGTTCCTGCTCTCGGAGAAAGCAGACTGGGTAACCGGCGCGATATGGGATGTTGATGGCGGTGTGATGGCGGGACGCAATTAGCGTTATCGAGTCGGGCGTAGCGGTCAGTGCGGCCGGTACGGTCGGCGAAAATGCACAACAAGACCGCCGATCAGCAGCAGCAACGATAACCACATCGACATGCGCCAGTAATTCCTTGCCGCTTGTACGATATCGAAGCCCTCGACAAACAGGGTTTCGCAGGCACCGTCCCCGGTATCGAGTCGCGTCGTACTCGTCCCACGCTTACCGCCATCCGGGCTACTGTAGCTTGCGAGATAACCGCGAACGCGAATCTGGTCGCCGACTCTGACGTCCTTCACCTTGTCGCGTATTCTGTCATCGTCCGAGATGAGATGGTTGTTCGACAACTGGTACATGTCGAAGCTGTCCCAGGCCTGCTGATCCCGCGTCTTCACGTTGCAGGTAAAAATACCGTTCCAGAAGTCGATCTTGTGCAGCCACGGATTGCGCGTGTTATCGCCCCAGATGACGCAGACATCGAGCATATTGAGATGGTCGTTCGCCAGCAGATGCATACGGCTGTCGCCATCATGATGCCGAAAGGACACGATCATCCCGACCAGCTCATACTCGTACTCAGGCTCAACCAGGTAATCGACACCCTCATAGCTCGCGCTGAAAGACGCTTTTCTGCTCGGCGTCTGCAGCGGTTCGACGAGAACCTCCGGCAGGTAGTCAATCGCTCGCGGCAGCGCATTGCGATTCCAGAACGACACCAGCAACACCGCAAGACTGGCGACGACGACGATCGTATTTATTCGCATAGGTGCTTCGGGACAGGAGGCAAGACCCGGGATTATAGACGTTTAGCGCCCTATTCGAGGAAGGCTTTCAGCGGTTCCCAGTACATTTTGTGCCAACCGCCATCGAGGTGTTCGGCCGCGCCATCGGGAAAACCTGCGTGCTCCATAAGCACGGTCGTCGTCGACCCGGACGCGCTGATATCGAATCTGACAACGGAGTACACACCTTCATCCCATGGCCCGGCCCGCCAGGCCTGGACGATTCTCTTGTTAGGCACCAGCTCGACATGCCGGCCCGTGATCTGTCCACCAAAGCAGGAAAACGCACCGCCTTCGCCGCTGGCTATTTCGGCCGGGGCGCCGGTCGCCTTGCTGAATTCGTCTGCGGATGTCAGTGCTTTGTAGACCGTTTCCGGGCTGCTGTCGAAACTCACCGTTTGTCTGATCGTCATCGTGTTCCCCGTCAGGACTATCGTTGATATAGTAAACCATATGGTTTACTATTAATCTCATGCTGTCAAGCACCGCTACAGAACCCCGCTTCCAGGAAGAAAAGCTCGACCTCGTGTTCCGCGCGCTGGGTGACCGGACACGTCGCCGGCTTCTCGCCCGCTTAACGACAGGTTCCGCTATGGTCACCGAACTGGCGAAACCGTTTGACATGTCGCTGCCGGCTGTCGGCAAACACCTGCGGGTACTTGAAAATGCCGGTTTAATAACGCGCACCGTCAACGGCCGCGTACATCGCTGTGCGCTCAACGCCCTGCCACTGAAAACGGTCGACGACTGGCTGCAGCACTACCAGCGTTTCTGGGGTGAGACTCTCGATGCTTTGAGTGACTACGTGCAGCGTGACAACGGCGGCAAGCCCCGGAAAAGAAGCTGACGTGACAGCAACTCGAAGCCAATCGGCCATGAAACACCTGCGAATGCAGAAGCTCATTCCGGCGACGCCCGAACGAGTGTTCCGCGCCTGGACGAATCCCGAGGAACTAGTCAACTGGTGGGGGCCTGTGGGTGTTCGCTGCGTGTCCGCCGAGGTCGATCTCAGACAGGGCGGACAGTACAGCATCGCGAACGAGCTTCCGGATGGCGCAATACTCTGGATTCGCGGCGAGTTCGAAACCGTTGAGGAACCCACGCTGTTGATCTACACCTGGGTCGTCGAGACGACCGAAGCGGAGACTGAGCGCGTAACGGTTCGCTTTGAGGCACACGACTCCGGGACGCAGCTGGTCCTGATGCATGAGCAGATTCCAGGTGAGGAACTACGGGACCAGCATCGGCATGGCTGGGAAGATTGCCTGAACGGCTTGCTTGCTCATCTAAGCGGCAACTAAAACCGTTCCTGGCGCGGCAACCTGGGCGAAAGCCCCCCTCAGCGTGCGGAAATTTCTATAAGCGCGTCTCGCCGCCTGGCGAGCGCTTTGAGACGAGCGTCGTCGAGGACATCGCCAAGATTGTCGCGCAGCACCTGATCGCTTAACTCAAGCAACGCTGTCTGCCACTGGCCATCGATACCCGCGGCGGTCTTTCCGACCCGTAACAACGGCACTTCTTCGGCCTCGAAAGAGTTCTCGTGAACGATCAGTATCAGCTGCCAGTCATCCGGGTTGTACAGCATCGATAACGGCGCTCGTTCGGTATTGTGTATGAGCGCATCGAAAACATGCATTGCATTCTGCTGTTTTTCCAGGGAACAAGATGCCTTGCGCCCACCGTCGTCACTAATCCGCTCGCTCTCGGACAAGGTCTCCACTGGTACGAACTGCAATGTACCTGGCTCACCTTCGATCTCGCGCAGAACCGTCACCGGAATCATATCCAGACCCAGCATTCGATCGAGTCTGTAGGCGGCGAGTTCAGGAATAAATATCTTCTCCGTCGGCAGCGGTTTGAAATAAGCGAGAACCGTTGTATCGTCCGCCGCGACGCTCAGCAGCTTCCATGCTTCTGTGCCCTTGTTCAGATCGGTGGCCGTGCCGTTCATTAAAATGCCGGACAGGATGTCATCGTCAATTGCATCGGATTCGTATCCAACCTGCCTCGGCAGTTTGATCGGCGTTAAGTCCGGCGTCCCGTCCTGACTTACCACCGATACCACATCGTTCTCGATGACCAGCGCGTAACCGCTACCGCCATAACTTGGTTTCAGCATACCGGTATTGATTTCGATAACGCGGCCGCTGAGGCGCTGCTGCACCTGGCGTGAGAATGTCGTCGTATGGCCTATCACAACGCGGCTTGCGCCGATTTTTTGAAGCGCCTCATTAAGAGCTCCTCCTTCGACAAGCTCACTACAGGTCGACGAGCCGCGATACCACATCGGGCCCTCCATTCCATGTACCGGTGAATCACCGAGTTCGAGCAGCTTTCGTGCCGTCGCCTCGACCCCATCGCCCAATTGCCTGCCCTGCATTCTCTTCTGCAGCGTCTTCGCACGCTCCCGGAAACCATCCACCGGACTCAGAATGCCCGCCTTCTGTAAGCGCGATGACGTACTCATATAATCCAGCACATCGGTTTTCAGTGTGCCGTTTACACCGGCGAGACCGTGTTCCGCAACGTACGGTGGGAGTCCTCCATGCACATAAGCCGTATCGTTAATGACAATCATCAGTGGCTTTTCGAGCAACCACTTCCCGTAGATGCCGTCGCGACGAAACGCATTCCGGTGTCCGAAAAAACCTGGCGGCGCTGCCTCGTCGAACTGCTTGCGAGCAGCAGGTTCATCGAGACCCTCTTCCATATGCCGCATGAAGTACGCGAACCAGACGTCACGCTCGTCCTCCGATTCTTCGTCAATAAACGCAGCGTATTCGCCATCGGCAACATAGCGAAGGTCACCGATGAGGTTCATTATTTCGTGATTGCCAAGCAGTACATGCACGCGACCGCCGGTCTTCAGCGCCTCCGCCTCAATACGCATCATCAGGTCCATAACACGCCGTGAATCCGCACCGCGGTCCAGCATGTCGCCGGTGAGAACGAGATGGGTCTCGCCACCGCTCCAGGAGCGCTCCTCATCAAGGACATCTGACTGCTGCAGCGTAGCAACCATGTCGTCATAAGCGCCATGAACGTCGCTGATCGCAACGACTCGCTCAACGCCGGAAAAGTGCCATTCGTCCGCAAACGCCGACGTGATCGGTAGGCAGAGTAAAATCAGCATCGCGAAAACGCGGCGATGTAATAAGGTCAGCCCGAAATACCGGGCTGGCCCTGATCCTGGTGAATTCAAAATATCAGGATTCCTCAGTCGTCAAAACGCACTTCCGCGCCGAAGTATACGAAACGTCCAACACCGCCCCCGAACTTGCTGTCGTAGTTGCCAATTCCAGACTCAAAGTTGTCGCCGGTACGCGGGACAAACGGGTCTTTGTCGAACAGATTTCTGACTCCGCTGAAGAGGTTTATTTTCGCGCCACTCTCCAATTCCATATCGTAGGAAAGCGACAGGTCGTGCCTCAGATATGACGGGTAGAAGAGAAACGCCGGGACCTCCGGATTGGTTATGCAATCCGGGTCACCCGCCGCACACAGTCCATCGTTCGTGGCCTTTAGCGAGAGATACTCATCGACACGTTCCTGGTGATCGATGATCGGACCCTTCCAGGTCGTGCGCCATCGAACCCGCCAGTTCTCGGACTTCCAGGCGACAGAGGCGGTAGCTACATCCTTGAAGATGCCGAAATCGAGCTGATTGTTTTCGTCGGAAACCACGATGCCATCGACACCGTCGATTATCGTTTCGTGCTTGTTGATGTGCGTGTAGTTTGTCTTTAGCTCAATTTTCCCCGGTCCCACGTCACGCACGTACTCCAACGCAACGTCGACTCCGCTCGTACTAAGTTCGTTAAGATTAAACTGTCGCTGCAATACCTCCGTGAGCTGGCCATCGCTGTCACGGGTAAGATCATCGCAAAACGGATTGGGGTCCCCGAAGCTTATTGAGGAAGCGAAACACTGGTTCAGTATCTCCTCATTGCTCACCTCGGCGATAGCGTCGCTGATGGTGATGTCGTAATAATCCACGGCGAGCCGGAAGCCCTCGAAAAACGAAGGCGAAATACTGAAACCCAAAGTATAGGTATCGGCGGTTTCTTCAAACAGGTTTTCATTTCCCGCGCTCGGCGAATAACCGTTGTTATCGTCTTCGAAGACGAAGGCCGGATCGGCGGCGATTGCCGCGGCAATGCCCGGTTCGAGGCGGCAGTTATCGTGACCAGCGTCATCTGAAGTCGCCGAAACGCCGTCGCAAATATCGTTGATTGAATCAAAATCACCGCGCCGTGGGGACAACAATTCCGTGAGATCCGGTGCCCGCTGCGCCCGAGCAACATTGCCACGTAGAACGTAACCTTCGACCGGCTCCCAAACCAGACCTACGGTGTGGCTGAATACCGTATCGATGTTCTTCGCGCTGTAGTCGGCAACGCGCAGCGACACGTCTGCCGACAGACTGTCAGCCAGCGGAAATGATGCCTCGGAAAACAGTTCGATGACGTCGATATCACCATCGATCGGTGGCACAAGGTTAAACGTTACGCCGCCGAATGCCGGTCCGTCACTGACTCTGAGGTCCATCGCGTCGCGACGATACTCCAAACCGAATACGGTTGCGACGGGTCCGGCCGGCATCTCGAACAGGTCGCCGGAAATGTATCCCAGCGCGTTGATCTGCGTCAGGACGGGATTGATTATCGGGTTAACGCGAATCCAATCCGCCATTTCGGGTGTTACTGAGCCCACACCGAATATGTTCAGCGGTACACAGCCTGCCGCGTGAGCCGCGTCATCGGCGCAGCGAATAGTGACTCCGTCGACGGGATCGATGATGGCATCCAGAGCCTGTCGCTCCTTGCGGACATCGATTTCATTCGACCTGATTTGAAGTTGCTCGAAACGCCCTAAACCGATGGACGCGTCCCATTCCCACTCATTGTTGAACAAGTCGCCCTGCAACCCCGCCCAGCTCCGCCAGGTTGTGCGCGTATTGTCGGTCGTAATGTTGCCCACCTCGGGAAAACGACGGTCCCAGTCGATCTGCCCGTCATCGATCGATTCCGGATCGGTAGCAATCTCCACGGGAACAAACGGGTTGGTAAGTGAGATATGCCCGGGCGTAATCTGGTCGGGCGCACCTGTAATACGATCGATGGTTGCAACCGAATTATTCTCGGCCTCGTTTTCTGACGACTTGAAGTTGAATGAAGTGTTGCGACTATACTGCAGCTGGAAATACACTTTGGTTCTATCCGTCAGCTCGTAGTCGATCTTGAGTGCAGCAGCTGTCTGTTCCTCCGGAATCTTGATCACATCCCAGATCCTGGCGAACAGACCGTCGCGCTCTTCCGACCAACCCGTCTGCAGGCCGTTTTCGTCATAGTAGTACTCACCTTCAGTGCTTTCGAACACGCCGCCGAAGGTGCCATCGTTGCGATCACGCCAGTCCGCGGGCGTAATGTCTCGCATGCATTCATCGCCGTTCTCTGTCTGCATCGCATTGCACATCAGATCGTCGTCATAGCTGAAGTTCGACTCAAGTCTGGCCCGATCACGATCTGCGTGATCTATGCCGTACTGTTTATCGAAGGTTGCCGCAAAAAACAGGTAGCCGCGGTCGTCGGAAAAGGTAGTGCCGTAGTCCGCGTTAATAGTGAATTCTTCGCCACCGCCTTCGGGCGTGTAACCACCGCGTGTTTCAAAACCGAAACCGACCTTGTCCTTTTCCGTAATGATGTTGAGCACACCGGCGACCGCATCCGAACCGTATGCCGCTGAAGAGCCACCGGTAACAACCTCGACGCGATCAACGAACGGCTTTGCAATCGTGTTGAGGCTGATGAAGTTGCCGCCATAGGCGTTGGCAACCGTACGGCGGCCATCGATCAGGGCCAGCGTCCTGTTACTTCCCAGTCTGCGCAGGTTGACGGATGAAACTCCGGTATTTCCGATCTGCGATTGCGAGTTTGTATTACTGCTCGATTCGTAGAGCGACGGTATCTCGTCAACCAGTATCTCGGACAATGCGCCGAGACCTGTATCCGTGATTACATCATTCCCAATACTTACGAGAGGCGTCGAGACATTGAAACTATCGCGTTGCAGCCTTGAGCCGGTAATAATGATCTCATCAACCACGACCTCTTCTTCCGCCGTCGTCGCGGATTGCTGCGCACTCACTCCCGTTGCTATAAACAGTGACGCTACGAACGTGCCGATTGTCTTCTTACGCGATACTTTTACAGTAGCCACTTCCTCTTCCCCTTTATTGCGATTCATCGGCTCGTCAAGAGCGATTTGAATCACGCGTTTATCGGAAAGGCCGCTTGAAAGTCCAGAGTCCCTGAGCATTTCGCCCAGGGCATCCTCCAGGGTGTAACGCCCGAGCACCGCGTTGGCTTGTCGGGCTTCGGCAAGATCGTAAGGGAAAAGCATGATTGCGCCGGTTTGTTCCGCGAGACGGTTCAGAGCCTCGGCAGCATTCAGCGCCGGTATGTCGATGTCGTACGCCTGTCCATCGAATGCCTCGCTTTCAGCCCACGCAGGGCCGCCTATGGCTAGCGAAAACCAAACGACAAACAAGAATATCGCACGGATCATCCGAACTTACATTCCCCCGACAATCTGCCTGCGATTAAGGATGATGATCGTCCTTTCGTCGCGGCCTTGTCACATAGATAACTAACGTCGAGGGAAAGTCCGTAACGAAAACTGACTTTAATCTGTATTTTTTTCACGCGCTGCAAAAATCCAACGATTATTGCCTTGTTGAAGCTATTCCTCTGCTGCCGATACCAATACACGATTATGGCCGAGTCGGACTACGCGTAAGCCGAAGTTTGCTTCCAACGCATCGAACATGGCATCCGTTTCGCCGATCGGGAACCGCCCGCCGATACTCCTGGCTCTGACGGCAGGATCTGAAATTTCGATCGAAACGGTCGTGTAACGGCTGATCTCATTGACGACATCTTCGAGGCGATCGCCGGCGAACGTGAGCATACCGCCGCGCCATGACAGTCGGCGCGTCATTTCGCGCGCCTCGATCGTCTCGATGACGTTGACCCGACTCTGGCTGCTGGAACCATCGGTACCCTGCAGCGTAACGCTCTCACCCGCTTTCACCGTACCCAGAGTCTCGACAAAATCACTCTCGATAATTGCGGTTGCCCCGGACGACTGGTTTCGCTCCAGCTGCGGCGTAGGACTCGAATTACCACCATGCACGGACGACACGGCGACACTCCCTTCCGTCACCGTTACGTCGATTGCATTGTCCTTGAGATAGACGCTAAATGCCGTGCCGACAGCCTGCACGCGGCCACCGCCAGCGTACACCTGAAACGGGCGCTCTGCATTTTCTGCAACGGTAAAGTGAGCCTCGCCCTGCAGCAGACGAACGACCCGGTACTCGTCACCATAATCCACCTTGATCTGGCTATTGGTATTGAGCAGCACGACCGAACCATCAGCAAGCGTCGTGGACTCCTGCTGGCCGACCGCCGTAGAATAGAAACCATTGCTGTTCAATAGCGGGTCCGGTCGCAACCAGAACATCGCCGCCGCACCGATACCAACGAGGAGCACGGCCATCGAAACACCCACTCGGACGAACTGCGGCATCGTATGCCGCAATCTTTCATAGCTACTGCGCTTTGCTTTTTTTTCCGGGCGACCGAGCGGAACGGAAAGCTCTGTCAACACGTTCATCTTGCCCCAGAGTCCGGCGAATTTAGCCAACTGTTCGCGATGCACCGGGCTACGCTCAAGCCACTCGCGCAGCGATGCGAGTTCCTCAGCCGAAGGCGCTGTATCGCCATCCAGTTTGACCAGCCACGCACCAGCCTCCTCTTCGATGGCTTTGCGGTCCGGAAACTCGACAATATTCCTGTTCATCGTCTGCCTGACCCTTTGCTACTAGCGACCTTAGTCGACGTCTGCGACCCGGATGCATTGCCCTCGCGCTCCTGCACGAAGTCGCTGCACTCCAGAATCCCTCTGAGTAAATACTTTTCCACTGAACTTACCGACAATGACATTCGCTGTGCGATTTCCTTATGTGGCAAGCCATGAACCTTGCGAAGCAGGAACACCTGGCGGCATTTGTCCGGCAACCCGGCCACCGCTTCGCAGTACAAGCCGAGCAATTCCTCGGCTTCCGCCTCGCTATCGGCTCCGGGTCCGCACTCTATAACTACGGAAGCGCCCGATTCCTCAAGATAGTCGGTGATTTTGTTCGATTTTTTCGTCAGCTGGGTAAAAGCGAGGTTCTTGGCGGTGCGAAACAGATAGGCCTTGGGCTGCTCGATTTCCTTCATCTGTTCCGCAACATAGGCGCGCAGAAAGGCCTCCTGTGCCACGTCTTCGATATCCTGGCGGTCCGCGAAAAAACGTGACAAAAACCGCTTCAGAAAATCGTGGTTCTCCAGGAAGGCCGCCGTCACCGCGGATAGCGGGCGGCGATCACGCGCCTTTCGATCATTGTCCCTGTTCATATCGCTACATTATGTCCCATTCAACATGGCTGCATGCGAGCAACCCGGAATCCCGTATCAGTAGACTCCCGAAACCCCGAAACCCGTAACTTTCAGAGAAACATGGCTTCCCCACTCTGCATCAGCGACGCTACGGCGGCAAGTCAGCGTCACAGACTTATGCTGAACTCCTGAGAGAAAGTATCAGGTATTCGCTTCTCTCAGTCGCTCAATCAGCCGCTGACGTTCGATCTCGGCGCTGTCACCGCTTCCGTAGATAAGAAGACCCGATGAGTAGCCCGATCCGTAAGACGTCACGACGTTTACCGTCTGACCGAGCCCGACCAGGAACTCATCGGCGCTCAAAGTGCCGAGTGGGTGAATGAATACACCCCAGAGCGTCCCCTGTGCGACCGCGTAACGCGCATCGAGTGCGGAGTCGAAATTCGCCTGCATCATACGCAGCAAACCTTTCTCATCCAGTTCGTCTGCGGACCCGATCGGGATCATGATCCGCATGCGATCGGCGGCGGTATCGTAGATAACCGCCACCTCAAGCCCTTCGACATGAAAAAACCAGGCCGAACCCTCGAGCACCGCTTCGCCGTCAATTCTGACGATTAGCTCAGCAAGCCGTTCGGCCGTCATGGTCTGCTCAGCAATGTCACAGGGTATATCTGTATCCTCGTCCGGCGAGCTGCTCTCGGCCGTCCCGAGCGACATAGTCGCGAATCCGAATAGCGCGACTGTGCAACCGAGACAGCCGATAAGTTGTCGTTTACCCACAGGCATCGCTCCCTTTTGTCGCGCACGCCACGCACGAGCAGTCAGCTTAGCCTAATGCAGCGCTATTCATCCACGGCAACACGATCCTGAAGAATCGCCGGGGCAATGCAGGCCACCAGGCTGACCAGAACGGCAATCGCTCCCAGATTGATCAGTAGCGCGTAATTGCTCTCGCCGAGCAGTTTTCCCGCAAGCAGAGGGCCGCTGGCCAGGCCCATCTTGGACGCAAACCCGCCGAGCGCCGCCATGCGGCCCGCCTTGTCAAACTCGGCACATAGACCCAACAAGTAAGGAATAACGAACGCCCAGGTGATTCCCATACCGCAATTTGCGATGAAGAAAACCGTCCGGTTGTCGCTGTAGTGAAGAACCCAAATACCGATGATGGTCAAGGTCATTGCCGCAAGCAACGGCCGAAGGCGTCCGTATCGGGTATACAACGCAATCACAATGACGGCGCCGACGATTCCTATCCAACCCGAAGCGGCCAGTGTCAGCGTAATGAAGTCGAGGTCGAGGCTAAAGGACTTGCCCAGTCCGATGATGAACGCGAACAGACCCATGTTACCGGCCTGGAACATGAACAGCGCCAGCAACGTCAGAGACAGGGGGACAATCTTGATCTTCTGCGCAACCCCGGCGGCCTCTGCGTTTTTTTCTTTTCTTGTCGGGTAATCGGAGAGAAACGGGACCATCAACGCGGTCACGACCGTGAACGCGATCAGCGATACGAATAACACGTTCACGCCGAACGGCGGTACCAACCTCGGCAGGTAAAGGTTACCGAGACCACCGAGCCCAAACTGTATAACAAGTAATACACCAAACGTCCGGTCCGGATTGACGGTTCTTGCAATCACCGAAAATCCGACCCCAACGAGCGCACCGCCGATAATGCCGTGTAAGAAGCGAAACGCGATCAGCGCCTGCGGAGCAGTGATCAACATGGACAGCAGGTCCATCGCGATCAGACCAGCGAGCAAAGCGTAGGCGGTTGGCCGCCAACTCAGTCGTTTGATCAGGAACACCACGATCAGAGCTCCGGCAGCCGCACCATAGACGTTCGCTGAGCCGACGTTACCAGCCTGCCGGGCAGTGAAACTCAAGCCCTCGATCAACCCATCGACGATGGCGGGCATGATGTTTACGTAGAACAGGCCCGCCGTGGCCAAAAAGGAAAGAAAGGTGCGCGCTACCAGGCTATTCGGGTCGGCTTTGCGGATTCCACTTGTTGCTTGAGATTCGGTGGCAGCTGTCATTGGCACAATTCCCTGATCGTATGGGCCGCCTCGCGAGCGCTTTGCCAGCGAAAGACATAGCTGTCGGAGAAGTAGTAATAAATAACGCCATTCGGAAACATAGCGACCGTGATGCCGCTGACACCCGACATAAAAGGTATCCACGCAGGTGCTTCGCAGCCGAGTGAAGGGCCGGCATCGAAGGCCCAGAAACCGTTGTTGTAGTTGAGGTTGGCAACACCGGTCGCCAAGCCGCGATCACCTTCGCTGCGCTGCAACGCAGCGTCGAGCATGCGGCGCTCGAGTATCGGCTCTCCGTTGAGTTCGCCGTTGTTTTCGCTCAGCCAGATTGCGATACGCAGGATATCGTCGGCTTCTATCGTCAGACCGTAACCGGAAAACATCTGCTCCGTTGCATCGTAGGTCCGTTTCGTTTCGTCGAGAAGTGGACTCAGGTTCAACGCGTTCCAGATCGGTTCCAGAAGAACCGAGCGATAGAGGTCCACGCCCTGCCCTCGTCGCTCAGTGACTGTCGTTTGCAGCGCGGAACCGAGCAGATAGGTATCGGACGTGTGATAGACGAACTGCGTGCCCGGTTGCGATTTTCGTTTGAAGTAATCGCATGCAAACCCGATCTTTGGCTGATGCTTGTCCCAGAACAGGAAGCGCCAGTGCGGGATCGAGTCTTCGTCTTCCTGAGGCTTCTTCGAACGATAGTTTCCGGTCGCCATATCCAGCGCGTTTCCGATCGTCACATCGCGCCACTTTTTCGTGTTGCATTCGTCGACAACGGAAGCAATCGCCCTGTTAACGGTGCCCGGATACAATTTCTCGATACGCATCGTCGCGATGCCTGCCAATATTGATTTCGCGGTCGAATAGGACGGCATCGGCAGCGATTCGCAGTACGGATAGCTGCCATATCGCGTATTGCAGTCACCGCGGTAATGCACGCCGTCAACGACCATACCGTGTGTTGTCATGTCGCCGGGATTGATGCCGTCGTCAACGCCGAAACTCAGGGGCTCTATACCAGGATAATCGTCGGCCAGCTGTGATAACGGTCGTACTGGGAGGCGACTATTCCTATGCGCATCGAACCTCGTCACCTGCGCTGCCGCTTTCTCGGTCAGGTTTGCCGGCCCGTACTCAGCGGCCAGCACGCCCCAGAGGTCTGCCTTGAAATAGCCGCAGGTTTCGCTAGTAATCTGGTAGGCGACACGCGACACGCTCTCACCGTCGTACAGGAAGGTCAGCACGCCGTTGTGTGTGCAGTTTGCGCTGCGC
Source organism: Woeseiaceae bacterium (assembly GCA_021773035.1). Classification (GTDB taxonomy): domain Bacteria; phylum Pseudomonadota; class Gammaproteobacteria; order Steroidobacterales; family Woeseiaceae; genus UBA1847. The sequence continues at coordinate 15,954 of JAJFKU010000052.1, read as the reverse complement.
TCCTGTAACGAAAACGGCAGCGATGCCCTCGCCCAGCGCCCGTCGCCGACCTCACTCCAGACTCTTCCCGGCTGCAGAATGATCTCCCAGTAAGGATGCTCGCGGCGTTGCACGCCGCGCTGCAGCGGCAGCAGATCGCCAGCGCGACTGACGAACTCGAAGTCGAATTCCGGCAGATGGGTAATCGGCTTGCCGATCTCAGTCACCCGATCCCAGTCGTCGTGGACAGCCCGGAATTTTCCACCACGATCCGTGCCGACAAGGCGCAAGGACCCGGAAAAACCCGTTCGCGCCTCGGCGGCCTTTGCCGGAGCACGATACTCGTGCATGAAAACCGGCTGGACGAGTTCTGAGTTGCCGAGTAAGAACGCTCGGCTTAGCACCCGTTCGTCGGGAATTCCTGCATCCTTGCGGACACGCGGACTGGCCATGACATACACGTTATCGAGCCAGCAGGTATCGTCCATATCATCGCCCTGGACGCGAGCACGAAACCAGACGCGGGTAGTCTCCGACGGCAAATCCCATGATTCAGCACCACTATGCAGACTGACGCTGTCATCCTGACCATCGATGAGCCTGAATACTTCGTACCAATTCTCACCATCGTCGAAGCTAGCCTCAGCGATACAGGCCTTGCCGGTTTCGAGACCGGATGCGGCGAACGAAGCACCTATCCGCAGTCGCTTCGTATCGAGCGTTGCGACCTGTTTTGCGACCATCGCATCTTTGGTCAGACGCAGCGAAGCATTTCCCTGGTACTCGGTAACAGCAATCGTCCCGCTGCCGAACGCCTGCCAACCCTCGGCAAGACCCTTCTGAAAATCGTCATACAGAAGCGCTTCCACGGCAAATACACACGGCGCCAGGGGCAACAGAACGATCGCGTATAACGCGCTACGAAGCATCGACATTGATGCCCTCCCGGCGGAGAGTCTCCACCAGCGGCTGCAATTGCTTTTCATAGCGCCGCCAGCGCTGCAGCGCATCGCGGTACACGGGCTGGCGAACCTGGGCGGAACTGGCCGTCGATACCGCCGATCGATTCTTGTGAAATTCGAGGCAGGCAGGCTCCCAGGGCAGACCGCAATACTCGACAAGCTGTCGGCTTACGCGTTCCTGGTCGTCTACCAGGGCCTCGTAACTGACGTTAAGAAAGCCGCCCGGAGCAACGTCGCGCCAATGATCCATGAGCTGGCGATAGGCGATATAGTATTGCGCCAGATCATCGATATCGTAGGAAAACGGGTAACCCGCACGAAACAGGGCGCGGTACATCCCGTAACAGCTATCCATCGAGTTCCGGTATACGTGCACAATGCGCGCGTTCGGCAGCGCGCGCCGGATCAGACCGACATAAAGATAGTTCAGCGGCGTCTTATCGATAAAACAGGGCCCCGCTTTACTATAGGAACGAACACTGTCGAAATAGCGTTGTCCCAGCTCGGCACAATCGATATCGGCGGACAGCTCGACCAGTTTGAGCTTGTCCCCACCCTGACCGATCGTATGCAGCAGCGAATAGGCGAAGTTGTTGATCTCGCCGAGACTATCCACCTCGGAATGAGAGCTCAGTATCCGGTCGACCAGCGTTGTACCGCTGCGCGGCAATCCAATAACAAATATCGGTCCAATGGCTTCACATCCGTCGACGTGATCCTGCATTAGCCCTTTGTCGAAAACGCTACGCAGACGTTTCATGACGGCGATATCGCCGTCAACGCGATAGTCCATCATCGCCCGACGTGCATCCGCACCGCGCTTCAGATACCGAAAAGACGTTTCATCCTCACCCAGATCTTCATACTCCTTCGCAAGGGCGTAACAGAGTTGCACTTCGCCGGCCGGCGTCATCGCGCCGGCGTCGAGCAAGGTCTCGATTTCGTCAACATGATTCTCTTCCGGGGACTGGGTTTTTAATGTTGAGCGATTTCGGTAAGCGTCGTAGTCCTGAGGGTTCAGTGCGATTGCTGCGGTCAGATGTTGCTCGGCCGCCTTAAGTTTTCCGACGGCGATCTCTGCAGCCGACAGCGCGAACAGATACTCCGCGTTTCGCGGCTGCATATCGGTCGCACACATATACAGGCGTAGCGCCGATTCGTGGTCGGCGCAGTGGGTGTGGAATTCCGCGATACGGCAAAGCAGTTTGTGGTCTGAGCCCGCCCGACGCTCCAGCGCCGGCAACATCTCGCGGACACGTGCCACCCGACCGCAGTAAAGGAGACACTCAAGCAGACGAAACGTCGCAACCAGGTTTCCAGGATCTGCCGTTGCGGCGGCTTCGGCCTGGGTAAGCATGGCATCGAAGTCCCCGCGCCTTTGTGCATCCTGACTGGCACGCAAGCAGGTATTGAGCGTTGACTTTGGTGACTCGACCATAGGCCCCTATTCAAACACGAAAAACCGGGCATCGGCCCGGTTTCTCAGCGCACTCATGCTGGAATCAAAACTCGTAGGTGAACGCAACTCCGATGGTTCGCGGCAAGGCAAGAAACTCCTTGCTGCCGTTGCCGAAGTAGTTCTGTGTCGGATCGGTTCCCATGTACAGCTCGCTGAACAAACCGGTGCTGCCTTCCTCGTTCGTCAGATTCTTGACATACAGGGACGCGTGCCAACTATCGCCCGACAATGTCGTCACGAGATCAAACAACGCAAAGCCGTCGAGCTCCGCCGTAAAGGTTCCCGGCGTCCTGAACCCGTCGCCAAAGGCATTGTTGGTTTCGGTCTGGTAGTAGCCATTCAGTCGGGTCATCCAGCCGAGACCATTTCCGACCTCCTGATTGAACTGGATGGCCGCGTTCAATGTATGCTCGGCGGTACCGATCAGGGGCGACCCCTTCGCTGCCAGGACGTAGGTAGGATCGACCGGCGCGAACGCATCGCCCGTGACCTCGCCATCGACATAGGCATAACCAATGTTGTAGCGCAGCTTGTCGCTGATGTATCCATCAAGCTCTACCTCGAGCCCGCTAGTCCTTGCGCTGTCACCGTTCGCTGCCGCGAAGAAGGCCCAGTTTGTCGTCGCCGTATTCAGCTGGACATCGTCCCAGTCGACATAAAAGGCCGCCAGCGAATACTGCAGATTGTCCGTCGCTCCCTTCAGACCGACTTCGTAATTGATCACCGTGTCAGATCCGTACTGCTGCCAACCTGCGTCTTCTGCAAAAAAACCAACCAGCGGTACCGCGTTACTGCCACCGCGCCGGTAACCTTCTGACACCGTCGCGTACACGGTCTGACTGTCGGATACATTCCATGCGGCGTTCACCTTAAACAGGGTGTCGTCTTCCTTACCCGAGAACTGCGCCGTGTCTTCAAAATTGAAGATCGTAGGGTCCCACGGCCCAACCTGCATATAGGTATTGTTTTCGAACTCGTTCTCGAACCAGCGCAACCCCAACGTCAGGTGAAACGTATCACTCGTATGCCAGGTAACTTCGCCGAAAAAACCGAGATCGGTAAAGTTCTCGGCACGCTCATAACCGAAGTCCTGATCCTGAATAATCAGATCCGGATCGCCGAAGAAAAGATCGGCCCATCGCTCGAAACCAACCAGCAGACTGGTCTGCGTGGCGTTCAAATCCTGATCTCGATAAAAGCCGCCGACAACCCAGTCGATGTTGCTCTCGCCGGAAGACACGAGGCGAAACTCCTGCACGAACGATTCATCGGAATACGTGCGTACTGCCGACGCCATCGGACGGGGATAGTTGTAGTAAAAGTTAACAAGCCAGTTGTTTTGTGCGTAGAAACCGGTGTTTTCGCTCACGCTGTCGCCCTCGTGATCGTAGGACGACGTACTTGAAGTCAGTGTCGCAAAACCCAGATCGAACTCCATCTCGAGGCTGACGAGATCGACTTCGCGCGACGAGGGCTCCAACTGGACCGAACCGATTTGGTAGTCACCGTAGGGCACTCCGAACCCGTCCAGACCGTTCGTCTGTTGGCGGCGACCGCCGATATCGTCTTCCTGCATCTGATAAGACAGCAGCATGTTAAAGCTGTCAGTAGGTTCGGCGTAGAACGACGCCCTCGCATAACGAATGTCCGCATCGTCGGCATCTTCCACGACCCGATAGCTGGCTGCCGGGTCGAGCACACCATTCGGTGCGACCGGAATACCGTCGCTGTCCAACTCGTACACATTGACGGCATCAACAACCCCGGCACCCTGCAATGTGCCGGCGGCCAGACGAAAGGCGGAGTTATCCGTCAGCGGCATGTTGAGGACGACATCGACGCCGTAATTGGTCCCTTCGGAGCCCTCGGTTTGGCTGGCCCAGGTGAACGCCGTGCCGCTAAACTCTGTTGGGTCCGGCTGGTTCATGATGTAGCGAACGGTGCCACCGAGCGATCCGGAACCGTACAGCGTACCCTGCGGACCTCGCAGCACTTCTACGCGCGCAACGTCTTTAAGAATGAAATTGGCGAACACCGGCGTGTCGTTAACATAGGTCGAGACGGTCGGTACCGTGTTCAGCGCGTAATCGCCGAGAGCAGCACCGTCGATATTAAGGCCGCGGATCATGATCGAGTTGATAACGCCCTGGTTGCGCTGGCCGCGATCCACCACGCCAGCGCCGGCCACCTGCCGCATAAGATCCGCGGTTTCGAATATCTGCGCGTCTGCCAGTGCCTGACCCGAAATCGCCGAAATGTTGTAGGGCACATCCAGCACCGATGTCTCGCGGCGCGTAGCCGTAACAACGATTTCTTCCAGGCGATTGGCGGCATCGTCCGCCTGCTGGGCATTGCTCACCGGGCTGCCGGCAGCCAGTATGCAACCGACAGCGGTCGCCAGCGGCGTCATCGTGAATCTCTTGGTCGTCGTCGTCATCGTCAATCTCTCCCCCGAAAGATGTGTCGGGTTGTTTTTGGGTGGAATCCTTGATCGTGGAGGTCAAGTTACAGCAGCCTTTGCAGATACCGTAGGGCCAGTTGAAACCTGCGGGTTGGTCCAGCCCGAACCACTCCCCGACGCCTAGTCGGACGCGATTTTCCCGGCTTTCGTCATTGGGCCCAGCGCCTCCAGCGACTCTGAGACATAGCCGTCGGTGTATTGGGGAAACTGCACAGAGCTATCGCGAAAACTCTTCAGCGGCTGGCCAAGCCCATGCCAACCATTGCTGCGAACGTCGCGAACATAGTCAAGATCGAGGCGCAGCGGAAATATCTCCCGGCCCCTGCCCGCCGCGTGAACGACTTCGCCACCGGGACCGGCGACGATGGATTGACCGACACCCAGCGGACCGGCGACATTCACGTCGAAGAAGTAACACTGGTACATGGCGCCACTGGCCCGCACCATGCATTTTTCCGCGTCGCGATCGATCGTACTCGTCAGTGACGGATGCAGAATGACTTCAGCTCCCATGCAACTCATCGCACGAATCGTTTCCTGAAACCACATGTCATAACAGATAGAGACGCCGAAGCGACCAACGCCCGGTACGTCGAACACGACAAAGTCCTTGCCCGGAGTCACGTTCTGCTCGTAGGGAAGCCACGGGAACTGTTTCCGATAGCGGGCGATTACTTCGCCGTCGGGATTAATGACGGGTGCGGTATTGAAGGTGTCGTTGCCGGCTTGCTCCATGACGGAGCCTGGAATCAGCCAGATATCGTTGCGCTTGGCTATTTCGGCGAAGCGGGATTCGAACGGACCCGGCATCGCCTGTGCCCGGTCCGGATCGACACCGTAGCCGTTCAGTTCGGCGAGGACCACCATGTCGACCCACGGAAATCGCTGCGCGACGGCATCGATCTCAGCTTCCATCGAGTCGAGGTTGTCGCCGTTGATCGCCTCGAGTTGCAGGCCCGCAATTCCAATCTTGCTCATAGTGTTCACCCGTGATGATCCATGACAGTAGCCGCGCGCGACACTTCTACATAGGTCCAGTTGTCCGCTGTGTTGTGGACCAGATCGGCGAATCCTCGCCTTTCGTGTCATCACCCGGGTCCGCGCGCAACAAGAACGCGGTATCCACGATCTGGCCATCCTCATTGAAAAACTTGACCTGCTCACCGTCGATAACGATGGAATAACCCATCTCTTCACCGTAGTTCCAACGGCTCCACTGGCGATAGAAACGATCCTTGGCGATGCGCCACCGGCCGGTGTCCTGCTCCTCATTCGAGAATCCCAGTACGCCGGTCATCGACCGGTCCCGATGGTATTTGATCGTGCATGGCGCGCCATAGACTTCCTGATACAGAATGGTTGAGCCCGCCATCGCCGTTTTGAGGTCGTCACCCTTGAGCCAGTCGCCGGTGGTCGTATCCAGATGCTCTACCTGTTCCTTCACCTGCGAGCGAATGACGTCGACGAGCCGGGCCACGCCATCGCGAATTCTCTCGATTGGCAAACTCGTCACTCCCATCCGGAAACAGTTCTCTGCCGTTTCCTCCTGCGCGTAGTAGTGCTTGACCGGTTCGACGAGAATGCCGCGCTGTGCGGCCGATCGCGCGAACGCATCGACATCAAAATCGGACGGTGTCCGTACCCAGTATGTCGTACCACCAACTTCCGGCGATATTTCCATCGGCACGCCCCGCATCCAGTTCAGCGCGTCGCGCAGCGCCATGCGCCGCTCCTGCAGCACGCGCCCGAGACGCATCATCAGGGCATCGTAGTGACCGAGAGAAAGAAAGAAGGCTGCGGTGCGCTGATTGTTGAGCGGTGGATGATTCATAATCGTCCGCCGTAGTGCACGTGCACGCTGAATGAACTGCGAATCCGCAACGATGTAACCCAGGCGGATGCCCGGTGCCAGAACTTTCGAGAAGCTCGCGACATAAATCACGCGACCCTTGTCATCCATGCTGCGAAGTGCCGGCTGCGGTTGATCGAGATAGTTGATCTCGCACTCGTAGTCATCCTCAACAATCAGGAACTCGTTTTCCTCAGCGGCTTTCAGCAACGCTTCCCTGCGTGACGGCGACATCAGCACGGCTGTCGGTATCTGATGGCTGGGCGTCACGTAAACAAGATCGCAATCGTCCAGATCGCCGTTAACAACAATGCCCTCACCGTCAACCGGCTGCGCTACTACGCTGGCGCCGCTCTGCCGCAATAACTCGCGCATCTCGGCATTACCGGGCTCTTCCATCGCCGCGCTTGTGCTGCGGTCGGCGAGCAGGCGACTGATCAGGTACAGGCTGTTCTGCGTGCCCATCGTAATCAGTATTTCGTCCGAGCGCGCCTGTATCCCGCGGCGGGTCAGAATCTTGCTGCGAATCTCATCCACGAGCATCGTATCGTCGGCGTCACCGCTGCCGGTCGACCACTCTTTGACATCGGCAACGCTTAGCGCGAGGCGACTTGCTTCTCGCCATTCGGCGATTGGAAACAGCGAAGAATCGAACTTGCCGTCGATAAACGGATAGGGATAGTGATTCCAGTTCGGCAGATCCTGCGCGCCGGCGCGTCCGGCGAGCACTGGTCGCTTGGTACGTTTTTTCCAGGCCGCATTGCGTGCTCCGCTGGCCGGGACGATGTCGCTTCCGTATCCCACGCGGGTCTCGAGCATGGCCTCGTTAACGAAGATACCGCTACGTGCGCGACTGACGATGTAGCCCTCAGCGATCAATTGCTGATAGGCAAGCACGACAGTATTTCGGGCCACGTCCAGTTGCAGCGCAAGCTTGCGGCTGGACGGCAACTTGTGGCCGGGAGGCAGAGCACCGGAGAGAATACCTTCGACGAGCTTCTGTCGAATCTGGTTTTGCAGATTCAGAGGACTTTCAGGATCGAGATAGATAATCGTATCGGGCATAGGCAAGCAAGCCTAGCATGCGGGAAAACTGATTTTTAAGTCCGACGACAAGTGACCCCGCGCTATTCTCCGCGCGTGGCAGTGTTTGCGGTATGCTCTGAGCCGCAGTTCGTCAGCGAGCCAGGGCAACACCCGGTACGCCACGCAAGAAACCTGCAAGGGGGATTCTATCGTTACCGTGATTGGCTATCAGGGCTTGGCGCTCGCCATGTTGCCGGCATTGGTGGTTATCGGAATCATGATTTTCTGGTCCGCCGGGGCACGGACGGCCGCCTACGCCACCTTTAGAATGCTTGCCCAGCTGCTGTTGATCGGTTACGTACTGATCTACATATTCAAAACCGATCGGCCGCTAGTCGTCGTTGCAGTTTTGCTGTTCATGCTTATCGTGGCGAGCTGGATCGCGATTCGTCATGTCAAACAACAACGGATGCGATCCTTTGGCAATTCCCTGCTATCAATCTCTGTGCCCGGTATCCTGGTGTTGGCGCTCGTCAGCCAGTTCACAATCGGCGTAGAACCCTGGTTCAGTCCACGTTACCTGATACCGCTGGCCGGCATGATATTTGCCGGCGCTATGAACGCGGTTTGTCTTGCAGCCGAGAGATTTCAATCCGAGATAAGTCGCGGAACGACAAGACTCGAGGCACGGCGCGTGGCTTTTCAGACTGCGCTGATACCGATTATCAACTCGTTGTTCGCGGTTGGCCTCGTCTCTCTGCCTGGAATGATGACCGGTCAGATTCTGTCCGGCGTCTCGCCGCTGGTTGCCGCGAAGTACCAGATCGTCGTCATGTCCATGCTGTTCGGCGTATCCGGCATGTCGGCAGCCCTCTACCTGGTTTTGCAGGACCGTCTGATTCACACCGGCAACGGCCCAAAAGGGCTCTGACCCCTTTTTTGGGGAATCGCCTGATTATACCTTGTTTGCTTTCGTGAATTGAAACTGTGCGCCGCATACCTCGCCAGCATCGGCAACTTTCCAGTCGAGAATTCCGTTACGCCAGTCATGTTCATTATCGACAGACAACGACAGCAGGAAAAAGCCCTCGCCATTGTCGGCCAGGTGCTTCCCCGGAACTGAGTTCGGGTCGTACGGGGCTACCAGCACGAACCAGCTCTCCCCCAGCCTGCTGCGGGCGACTTTCGCGCCACGCGCAGCGTGGTCGACGACCTCGAACGGAGCAAGCCCCAGTGATTGTTCGAACCGCGGCATCGCCTCGTCCAGATCGCGGACGACGAAGTTAATGTGATGAATACGGGATGCCGGCACAGGCCCGCTTTCAGGCCGCCCGGCCGCCGGGAAATATGCCTGCCTTCGGTAACAACGCCGGTACGCCGCGCCCAAGCTCTTCTTCCAGCCAGTTGCTGACCGCGATAATCTTGTCGAGCGAAACGCCGCTGCTGATACCCGAGCGATCCAGCATGTACAGCAGATCGTCGGTCGGGATATTGCCGGTTGCCGCCGGTGCAAACGGACAGCCGCCGATGCCACCGATACTCGCATCGAGATAGCGCACGCCGGCTTCGGCGGCGGCGTAGGCATTTGCCAGTCCGGTGTTCCGAGTATTGTGGAAATGACAGCGCAGCGGAGTGTCTCCAGCCACTTCCGCAACCCGGCCCAACAGCTCTGTCACCTGGTTTGGCACGGCGACACCGATACTGTCAGCGATACCTAACTCGGCCGGCTCCGATTCGAGCACCTGTTTTGCCAGCTCGACCACGCGCTCCACTTTTACTTCGCCTTCGTACGGACAGCCGAATGCGGACGAGATCATCACGTTGGCGCGCCGGCCGTTCTGCTTTGCCCTCGGTGCCATGGACTGCCACGCAGCAACGGACTCGGCCGTCGCAACGCCCTGGTTTTTCCGGTTATAGGTATCGCTTGCCACGATGACCATTCCAATCTCCTGAACGTCGGTCGTTAACGCCCGGTCCAGGCCGCGCTCGTTCATTACGAGGCCGATATAGGAAACACCGTCAATCCACGGAAGCGCCGCAATCAGGGCCTCCGCATCCGCCATCTGCGGGACGAGTTTTGGATGTACGAAGCTTGCAACCTCAAGGCGCGTAATTCCCGCCTCGATAGCCTTTTCGATAAATCTGCACTTGCTCGCCGTTGCCAATATCTCCGGCTCGCTCTGCAGACCATCGCGCGGCCCGACTTCAACGATCGTGATTGCTTGCTTACTCATAAATCCTTCAGGTAGTCGACTATCGTCGCCTCATCGACAACATCGCCGTACTTCGCCTGCATGTCAAACAGGTTTGCATCGTGTGGCGCCTGATGTCGGTCGCCGCAGGCGTCGCTGACGACAACAGGAATAAAGCCGTTAGAGATAGTGTCGATACACGTCGCCCGAATACAGCCGCTGGTCGACACACCGCTGATGATGAGTGAATCGACACCGGCTGCCGTGAGCGTTGCCGCCAGCGAAGTACCGAAAAATGCGCTCGCATACTGCTTGGTGACAATCAGCTCGTCAGCACCCGGTTCAAGGCCATCAGCCCAGTCGCCCAAGGGATTGCCGGCGATGAATGCCTGCAACGCAGGCACCTTGCGAAAAAAAATGCCGCCGTCCACGCCATCTTTCTGATAGACAACATTGGTGTAAATAACCGGCACCCTGGCGCTGCGCGCCGCATCCCTTACACGAATTGCCGCTGCCAGAGCGTCTTCGATGCCCGCGTACAGCGGGCTTTTCCTGTCGAAATACGCACGCACCAGATCGACGAGAATCAGTGCCGGTTTCCTGCCAAAGCCAAGACTCCCGTCGAATGCCCCGCGATAGTTGTCGCTAAGATCGTCTGCCATCTAGAAACGATACTTCAAATCGATGCCGTATGACGAGCCGCGTGCCTGGTGCAGGAATGAGCCACCGAACTCCGGCGCCGGAATCACTTCTTCCAGGTACTGCTCATCAGTCAGGTTTCTGGCCCATCCTGTCAATGTCCAGGCCTCGGCTTCGAAACCGATCCGCAGGTTTATCGTGTCGTACGCATCCCGTTTTGACTTCGAGAAATCCGTCGTAATACCGGGGAAGAAAAATGCCTGCCAGATGTTCGGTGTCAGCTCGCCCTGCAGAGTGTGGAACCACGTGTCGCCAACATACTGCCAGTCCGTGCGTACGAACATGTCGATGTTGTCGTTGACGGGAACATCGAACTGCATGCCGAAATTGTAAGTCTGTTCCGGCGCCTGCGGAACGGGGTTACCGACGGACAGCGGTCGATTCACGTTCTGTTCGATTTCCGAGTCCAGCAGCCCGATGCCGCCGAACAACGAAAAGGCATCCGTTGCCTGAAAAGCGAAGTCCGTTTCAAAGCCGCAAATGTTCAGTTCGTCGATGGTCGTCACGACCCGCAAAATACCGAAAGGCCCGGCGAAGAATTCGAAGAACTGGTTGTCGTCAACGTCCGTATTAAAGACCGAGGCATTGATGCGCAAACGGGAGTCGAGCCATTCGCTCTTCATTCCGATCTCGAACGCCGTCGAAACTTCCTTTTCATACTGATCGTTGATCACAAGCTGTGCATCCACAGCCTCGCCCGCGCCACCAAAGCCCGCGTTGAACCAGAGGTTCAGCAGGTCCGCGCTGCCCAGCGAATTGAATCCGCCGCTGCGAAAACCGATACCGTAACTTGCATACAGGTTGACGTTATCGCTTGCCGACCAGCGCGCCGTGAGCTTGGGCTGCAGTTGATCGAACTTGCGGCTGCGATCAGGAATGCCGGCGGGGTTCGTAAGAAAGCCCGGGTTGATTGGGCCCGGCTGGAAGGTAACGGGATCCAGCGTATTGACGTTCAGACCGGAGGCCGCGACATTCGGAACCTTGTTCTTCACCTTGCGATCTTCCTGATCCCAGCGCAATGCGAGCGACAGTTCGAAGGTATCCGAGAAGTCATAGGCAATTTCGCCGAATACGGCGACAACACTGGTTTCGAAATCGTCCCAGAACAGCAGATCGGTCGGGTTCGGACCGGTCGGCGATACATAGGGCTGGCGCTGGAAACCCTGCCCCTGGTCAGCGCCGTAGGCTACGACGACCTTGCGATCTATTTCGGCTGCGTATATACCGGCGATCCAGCGCAGTGTGTCATCCTGCGGGGACGCTACGCGGAATTCGAAACTGAGATCCGACTGATTACGCTCCTGGTATTGGTAACCATCGCAGGACGTCGGCGTGTACGGTCCGTATACGCCGGCAAAGTCGAGCACGTTGTCGGGCGGAAACATTCCGTTACCCTGCGGAAATACGCCAAACGGATTAAAGAAATCGCCGTACAGGTCAGTACGGCCGGCACCGCCCATATCGACCGGAAGGTTGTTGTACAGATTTCGGTCCGCGTTGCACTGTGGCGTCAGTTCGTAGCCATAAAACGTAGCGCTGGTGCCATCCGATAACAAGTACTCGTCGAGTTCGTTGTAAGAAACAACCACCGTCCCATCGAGGTCGCCCAGTCCCCAGTCGGCCTTCAGCGCGAAATCCGTGGTTTCCTGTTCGTTTTCACCCGGTACATTGAAGACATAGCGAAACGGCACTTCGTTGACATCCTGATTGAAATTCGGTGCTGAAAAACCGGCCTCGAATGCCGGAATCGCGAAACCGGCGTTGAAGTTAATCGCACCACCTTCGACGTCGGAACGTCCGAGCCGGGCGTCAATTTTCAGATTGTCATTTGGCTCGAAGATCGTGCGCACACGCAGGGTCGTGTCTTCGAGATAGTCGACGACCCCACTCTGGCCGGTGAACGTGTTTCTGTAGTGCCCGTCCGTATTGCGATGGCTGCCGGAAAAACTGGCTCGCAGCCGTTCACTCAGACCGCCGGAGAACCGAAATGCGGCCTTGTATTCGTCCGGGTCACCGATACCGACCTGCAACGATCCCTCGAATTCCTCGCTCGGCTCCCGGGTAGTTACCAAGATAGCGCCGGAAACGGCGTTTCTGCCGTATAGCGCACCCTGCGGCCCCTTCAACACCTCGATCTGCTGAACGTCGACAAGCTCTTCGTTAAAGCTGTTCGGGTTGGTACTCAAAACACCGTCGACCACATAGGCGAACGTCGATTCGGCATCACGTGTCGAGACGATGCCACGAATACTCACCTGCGTATCGCCGACGTTGGCCGCATCGACGATAGTTACGTTCGGCATCAGGCTGATGAAGTCCGCCGGCCGTTCGATGCCTGCTTTCCGGATGGTCTGTTCGGTAAAGGCGGTAATCGCGATCGGCACCTCTTGCAGGCTTTCGTCGCGCTTACGGGCAGATACGACGATTTCTTCAATCGTAGCCGCGCCATCCTGGGCAAAGGCCGTTGCGGTTGGCACCAGCCCGGCCGTGCTAAGCAGCCCGATGATTATTGCTCTTTTCATCTTCTTATCCCCCTCGAAAAATTTCGTCGCTTTAGTTGTTCCCACCCAGCACTTCTGTCGCCACGCGTTTCCCCGATGTCAACGCGCCTTCCATTCCGGGCGCAATCAGCTCTGTGTGTTCTCCGGCAAAATGCAGCCGCCCGATCGGCTTTGGAATCTCGCTCGCGTACTTAGCCATTTGTCCGGGTGCATAGTGCGCGTAAGCACCCTGGACGTAACTTTGCCCCCAGTCATTCGTCAGCGTTTCCTCGATCTGGCCTTTCGCAGCGGGCCAGATTCGACGAACCTCCTGCCTGACGAACTGCAGATGTCGTTCAGGATCGTGGGCATTGATTTTGCTGACCCCACTGCCGTTGACCCAGTTCAATAACAAGCCGCGCTCGTTCTTCATTTTTTTCGACAAGTTAAACAATCGCTCCAGCGGCCCATCGGAGACCACCATCGCTACCGCGGCATCAGGCTCCCAAAAGCGCGTCGTCGTCTGCAAATACGTTTGTGCGATTTGCGTATAGGGCAAGGTATCGATAATCGCCTGCCGGGCAGCCGGCAAACCAGGCTCGATACGAATTTTGCGCAGCGCGGTAAACGGTATCGCAAGTACTACGCGATCAGCATACAGTGTTTGGCTCGCGCCATTTGTTTCGACTTGTAACCGAACACCGTCGCTGCTCTGGCTCACAGCGGATAAGCTGTGTCTGTAGCGAATATTGTCCGCCAAGCGTGCAGCGAAGGCCTCGGGAAGCGACGCATTGCCATTTTCGAGGTTCAGAGCCTGGCCTCCTCGCATGTGCAGCATACGCACCGTATCCCGAAGCACACTGAGGGCCGACACGGTATCGACGCTGTTGTAGTTCAGCGTTTTATCGATCAGCGCGATCGCGGCATCGCTGGCTCCGCGATCGACCAGCAACTGCCGCAGCGACAGCTTGTCGTAGTCCGCGAAATCCGGGCTCAGGACATTTTCGACCGTCGCAATCTCCTGAGCGATCGGACCGAGGTAGTGAAACAACAGCCGCGACGGCGCCAGCGGTTTCTCATGCGCATGCAGTGCGAGCGGCCAGAGTTCCGGATCTTTTTGCAGCGCCTGGGCACTGTATAGTCGATCCTGCATATGCAACAACAGCTGCGCTCGCGCTGCGCTTTCCTGCTGCGCCTCGAACGGCAATTCGAACTTCGCCGAGTAGTAAAAGAAGTTGGCGTAAAAAGCGCCGGTTGTCTGTCCGCCAACATCCACCCAGGCGTCGTCGGCGAACTGCCCGCGAATCGTTTTAACCCGGCCGCCCACCCTGTCTGACTGCTCGATTAGCGTAGCGTCCTGGCCCGCTTCCCTGAGTTCATAGGCCGCCGCAAGTCCGGCCAGGCCCGCGCCGACGACGACAATCTTCTGCGGCGCGAACGCGCTCGCGAACTGGACCGGCGCAAGACTGGCGCCAAGCCCGGCGACAAAAGCGCGCCGCGATAGATGCCGCATGATTTCTCTCTCATTGCTGTAATTGTTATAAAATATTAACATTAAGTCATTTGCCGGGCAAAGCATGGCCCAGCCCGCCTCACAATGGAGAATCTCACGTGAAATTGATGCGCGCCGCGACCTTGTCTGTCGCCGATCTTGATCGCTCTGTCGAGCTGTACTGCGAATGGCTGGACTACAGCATTGAGGAGAGAGGTGAGCTGGATAACGCGCTGGCGGCCAGCTGGGGAGCAGCGCAGTCGGCAGGCCGGCGCTACGCCGTCCTGCGGCCCGCATCCGGACAAGATATTTTTATCCGCTTTGTCGAAAACAGGACTCATCCCGACTACGCGGCCCTGCGCAGCTACGGCTGGGCGGCAATCGAGATCTGTGTCAGCGACGTGCTCGCGGTCAACAAACGCATCTTACAGTCACCTTTCGAGATTATCGGGCCGCCGAAGGAACTCGACGGCTTACCTGCCATTTATCCGATGCAGGTGAAGGGTCCGGATCAGGAGATTGTCTACCTGACGCAAATACGCGAAGACCTGCCTGAATTCGATCTGCCGCGCGCCGAGGCGCTGATCGACCGGCTGTTCATCCTGGTGATGGCGTGCTCGGACATGAAGGCGTCGCTGAGCTGGATGGCAGAACACCTGGATATCGCCGTCGGCCGCGATGAACTGATCATCGTCTACACGATGCTGGCCAAGGCATTCGATCTACCGCTGGAAGACCCGCATACCATCTCCACCATGGTGCACGGCAAAGACGTCTTTCTCGAACTCGACCAGATGCCGCCGCAAGCGAACGTCCGGCCCGGCTACGAGGACGAACTGCCACAGGGTGTTGCTATCGGCACGTTCTGGGTTCCGGACTTCGACGACATCGACCGCCGCAACAAAGATGCATGGATCAAGCCGCCAAGCAGCCGTGACTCCGTTATCTATCAGGGCAAACGCTCCGGCAGCTTACGCGCGCCAGACGGCACGCTGGTCGAGATTGTGGAGGCCTAGTTGTAATAACCCAGGCCCGACCTTACAGACAGTGTCGGAGCTGATCGAACTCGAACGGCGGGTTTCCTTGAGGACTCAAAGGATCAATGCAACACAGGCACTGGATCCTTGCACCGGTGTTGCACCGTACAGCGCAGCAAAAATTGTTAAACGAATTGATGTTCGGCGCAGGGATGCGGTGGGAACGCCAATGACCTCTTCACGACCCACAGGCGCGGTGATTGGCGTTCCCACCGCATCCCGACAGTCGGCATGTATTTCCGGTACCGGTCAACGTGCTGAACAGGTGTTGATCCGGGCGGGCGAACAACCCGAGTAAACAAATGAGCAAACACTTCA
>JAJFKU010000051.1 GCA_021773035.1 Woeseiaceae bacterium | reverse complement strand
AATGGACCTCTCCAACGTTCATCAGAACAGACTCAATGCGGTTGCAAGAAGACTTAACGAACGACCGCGAGAAACGTTACAATTCTACTCACCGGCCGAGAAGTTTAATGAATGTGTTGCGTCCACCGGTTGAAACCGCAGCCGATTGCGGCCCGTCACATCGATTAGAAAAGTCTTCGCTTGAATGACCGTTGCTGGGATGATCGGCCATTCGTCTTGGCTGCGTTTCTCGATCTACCGATCAAAACACCACAGCGACAGCGCCTCGGCGAGATGTTGAGTCTCAATGTTCTTAACAGCGGCCAAATCGGCTATAGTTCGGGCAACACGCTGCACTCGCTGATGCGCCCTCGCTGAGAGATTGAGACGCTCCGCGGCCGCCTCCAACAGACTCCAGCAATCATCGCCAAGTTTGCAGACCACGGCGAAGTCACCGCCCACGAGTCTTGCGTTGTTTAGCCCAGCACGCCCGATTTGACGATGCCACGCTTCTTCGACGCGAGCACGAACAACCCGGCTCGAATCGCCGTCGGCTTCGCCGGCTCGCAGGCATTCCGTTGACGGGCGCAGTACTTCGACATGCAGGTCGATCCGATCCAGCAATGGCCCGGAAATCTTGTGCCGATACGACGCTACCTGCGCCGCGCTGCAACGGCAGTCGGCGGACGGATCGCCGAAGTACCCGCAAGGACAGGGATTCATCGCAGCGATCAGCTGAAAGTTTGCCGCGTACTCTGCCTGCCCGCCTGCCCTCGCTATGCTGATGCGACCGGTCTCAAGCGGTTCACGCAGCACTTCCAGCGCTCGTCGATTGAACTCCGGAAGTTCGTCGAGGAACAGTACCCCGTTGTGTGCCCTGGAAATTTCCCCCGGCCGCGGACCGGGCCCGCCGCCGACGAGCGCTGCGGCCGATGCCGTGTGATGAGGGCTGCGGAACGGTCGCCGGCCCCAGCCAGCCGCGGCGACAGGAATGCCCAGGATCGAATCGATCGCCGCGGTTTCCAGCGCCTCGGTGTCAGTCATCGCCGGCAGAATGCCCGGAAGCCTTCTTGCCAGCATGCTCTTGCCGGTACCGGGCGGGCCGATGAACAACAGATTGTGTCCGCCCGCTGCAGCGATCTCCAGTGCCCGCTTGGCGCGTTGCTGACCACGAACGTCGCTGAGGTCGCTGGATGTCGGATCTGCATCGGCGAGGTCCGCCCTTTCGACCGCATCGATTCGCTCTCGCCCTGCAAGATGTGCCACGATATCAGCCAGTGACGTTGCCGCGTAAACGCGGCTACACGCCAGCGATGCCTCCATCGAGTTATCCGCCGGCACAATAACCGCACGCCCGGCAGCCTCTGCGTGCAGTACGGCAGGCAATATGGCCGGTACCGATCGTAGCTCGCCATTCAGCGACAGTTCGCCATAGACCTCGACATCCTGAAGCGCGGCTTTCGGAAACTGTTTCTTCGCAGCAAGTATGCCGAGCGCAATGGCGAGATCGTAGCGTCCTCCTGTCTTTCTCATTTCGGCGGGGCCGAGGCTGACCGTAATTCGCTGTTGTGGAAACTCGAAACCTGAACTCTGGATTGCCGCGCGCACCCGGTCTTTACTCTCACGCACCGCGGTCTCGGCCATGCCGACAATGGTGAACGCCGGTAAGCCACCCGATAGAAAGACTTCGATGGTTACGGCTGGGGCATCGGTCCCGTACTGCGCTCGACAGTGCAGTATTGCGAGACTCATGCGCCGGATTCGTTACCCATCGCTGATTGTTCCCAAACCACGTGCAGGAACTCCAGCTGCGAATCTGCATATAAGGAGCCGATTTAGAGAATCGAGCCGGATCGCATCAGCTATCCCCCAGTGTCTCTCCCAGTATCCGGGCCAGCAGCGACTCCTCGCGGTCGTTAACACGCGTTTGCAAATAGCGGGTCGCCACGTCGGCGCACGTTTTTCCCTTATCCTGCGCGAACTTGGCGATACCGGATATCTCGAGCGGCTTTATCGAAAAAGCCAGAATCCCGCCGACTGAATGGTCAACGGCTTTAGGCGACTGGCTCAGACGATATTGCTGCCGGGACGACCCGAAAATGTCTGTCGCGCTCGCGAGCATCGCTAGGGTTTGCTCGCGATCCAGGATCCGCGAAATCGTACCGTGACCGTGGACCATCAGGTACAGCCAGCCCGGCAAGTGCCCTTTCGGATACAGATCGGGCGACGCATAGGCATCCGGCCCCCGGAACACGAAGGAAACGTCGTTGCCAACCGCCATACCGACCGCCTGAGGGTTATTCCTGTCCAGATGCCCGGTTAGCAGCACCACCTCATCGTCCTCGATCGTAGGCACAAGCGGCAGCAAGGAAATACGCGGCGGCTGCGAACTTCCGGTGATTACGGTCGCCAGCGGATAACATTCAATGATCCTCGCCAACGTGCTTTTTTTTGAAATACGAAACTGCGGCAGCGGATAACGATCGCTCAATCTGCTTCACCTGTCCGGTTGTTGTCCAATTCAATAGCCGCTTTGCGACAAAAACGGCGGCCCAAAACCGGCCGCCATTGTCATACTGTAACCCAGTTCAGCGAGCTTGGAGACAGCGGCGCCGTTACTTGTATACTGACGCCATGACGACCCGCTTCGACGTTCACAGTGCCTGCTCGTTTGAAGGCGACGGTCGTGTCAACGAAGATTTCTTTGGCTGGACAGACTCCGCCGCCTGGGTCCTCGACGGCGCAACAGGCGTATCCAGGGAAACGCTGCCTTACCCCAGCGACGCTTACTGGTTTGTACGCACCTTCAGCGAACATCTGCATCGCAATCTCGTCGAAACGCCGTCGGCATCTACACTGCATTTGCTGAACAGTGCCGTCGCTACAACGCGCCGCAAGTTTGAGCACCTCACCGGTCTCGATGCCGCATCCGCCGACGGGCTACCCTCCGCGGCCTTCGTACTGATTCGCGTATTGGGCCAAACGCTGGAAATAACATCGCTGGGTGACTGCAAAGCACTGTTTCGAGACGATCGCGGTGTCGTGCGCGTATTTTACGACCCGTCGCTTGAGCCTTTCGAAAACCGCACGCTGCAGGCACTGGAGTCGCTACGGCAGCGCAGCCCCGATTCGCTGCAACACGACCTTATCCAGGAGCTGAAACCGACCATTCGGGAAAACCGCAAGTCGATGAACCAGCCTGGCGGCTACCGTGTGCTGAGTCTCAACAGTATCGATGAATCGAGTATCGAAACGGCTTCGGTCACCATTCAGGACGGCGAGATCATCGCGCTCACCAGCGACGGTTTCCTGCGCTATACGGAAGTGTTCAAGCAGGACAGTAGTGAAAACCTGTTCCGGCAACTGACTGACGGACAACCGGCCACGATCGTCAAGGCGGTTCGCCGGCTGGAGTCCGGCGATGCGGATTGCAAACAATATATAAGAGTCAAGAAGTCGGACGACGCTACTTGTCTTGTCGTGCGCGTATCGATGACTAGTCTATAACCACACCGCGGTTGATCGTGTGTTTCGGATCGATTGAGTTCTTCAGCAGTTTCATGAGCTGAACCTCCTCGGGACTTCGACTTTGCTCCAGCCAGACCTTTTTTTCGAAACCGATACCGTGCTCGGCGGATACCGAACCCTTGTATTCACGCAATGGTTCGTACACGGCCCGGTCAGCAACCGACCTGGAATCGTCGACACCTGCCGGCACCTGAATAAAGAAGTGCAGGTTACTGTCGCCGATGTGGCCAATCGTATAAACGACTGACCCGGGCAGCGTCGCTGCCGCCTGTGATTTCACCTGCCTTACGTAGCCTTCGATCGAGCCTATATCCAGACTGACGTCATACAGGTAAACGGTTTGCTTGTGCAGGATAGCCTCAAAATCATCACGAATCGCCCATAGTTTGCCGCGCTCAGCCTCCGACTTCGGAAGCACCGCATCTTCGATCAGCCCTTGCTCAAACGCCTCTTCCAACACCTCCTGAAAATGATCGTCATCGCGAACGGCGTCACTCCCGTCGCACTCCCAGATAACGTAATAAGGCGACGTTCGCTCCAGCGGCGCCGGGTGCCAGCCCAGCTCCGTCACCGCCGCGAAGTAATCGCCTTCCATCATTTCGTAGGCCGACAGATTGCCGCCCAAGCGAGCCTGCAGGTATCTCAGCAAAGCGATAACACTGTCGAAATCCTTCACCGCAGCCATTGCCGTGTTCTTTGTTATCGGCAGCGGACGCAGGCGCAATATGGCGCGCGTAATGACGCCGAGGGCGCCTTCTGTGCCGATAAACAATTGCTTCAGATCGAATCCGGCATTGTTCTTGAGCATCTTGTCCATCGAAGACACCACCGTTCCGTCGGGTAAAACCGCTTCCAGTCCGACGGTGAGCGCACGCGCCATGCCATAGCGGATAACGTTGATGCCGCCGGCGTTGGTGGCCAGGTTTCCGCCTATCGTGCAGGAGCCGCGCGCACCCAGATCGAGCGGCAACAGCAGTCCATCCCTGGCAACGGTTTCCTGAACCTTCTCCAGAATCGCGCCCGCCTCAACCGTTACGGTTGCCGACACGGCGTCCACGTCGCTGACGGCGTTCATCCGTTCGAGCGATAAAACGATATCGTCGGGTCCCGATCGGGTTCCCTCGACACAGCCGGTACGACCGCCGTGAGTAACGACTGCCTGTCCGCGCTCGTTGCATAGCGCTAATACGAACGAGACCTGTGCTGTCGTTGCCGGCCGAACAATAGCCAGTGCCGTCATCGGCGCGCTGTTCCAGTAGCTGACGGCCCGCTCCGCTACACCATCAGAATGAATGACCGAACCCTTGCCGAGTTCGTCTTCGATTTGTTGCAGTAAAACCGACACTGGTGGACCCGTAATCTGATTTACTCGACGTACGGGTGCAACTCGGTAACAAAGGCGTACTTGTCGCCCCGATATGCCGAACGCGTGTACTCGACCGGTGTTCCGTCCGCGAGGAAGGTGTTGCGCTCGATACGCAGAATCTCGCTGTTTTCGGCGATCGACAACAGGCCGGCCTCGGTCGGTGTAGCCAGTGCCGCACAGAGTTTCTGCGAACCGGATACCGGCTGATTGCCGTTCTTCTTCAGAATTTCGTAGAGCGACTCCTTGACCGCGTGTGGGTCCGGCAGCAGGACGATCGGTATGACGGCGTGTTCTATCGCCAGCGGCTCACCGTCCGATACTCGCACGCGACCCAGCCTGGCCACCTTGTCGCTGATCGTTATACGTAAGTGCTTCGCCTCATCCTCGGTGGGTGTCGCGATGTCGCGAACCAGCCATAGCGATGACGGCAGTTCTCCCCGATGCTTGGCGCCATCGGTGAAGCCGGTTAGCTCCTCGCCCGATTGTTCTATCTGCTCCGCGATGTAGGTTCCGGCGCCCTGGCGTCGAAACAGCAGACCCTCCTCAATCAGCTGATCAATCGCTTTCCTGATGGTTACCCTGGACGTGCCGGTAATCTCGATCAACTTGCGTTCGGAAGGCAGGGCTTCGCCTGCGGTAATTTCGCCGTCGACAATCAACTGGCGAATATTGTCCGCCATTTGCTGATAAAGCGGCGTTTCATCGCAGGAATCCGGTTCAATTCTTTTTATTTTCGATCGCATAGATTCTCGGTTCTTAGCGCTAATCGGTGTGCCCAATATCTGCCAGGGCCTTGCGCAGACTCCCATCCACTTTCGCCAGTATAGTGCGACTGCTCTCGACGGTTTCCCCAAGACAGATCAGTACCGCGGCCCTGATGTCCCGTTCCGCTTCGGCCAGCGCCGCACTCGCCTTCTTTTCACTGCATTTGGCAATGGTACTGATCATGCCGACAGCACGACGTTCCAGCTTAATGTTCGAGACCACCATGTTTACCATGAAGCCCCTGTAAACCCTGTCTAATCGCAGCATTATCGCTGTCGATAACATGCTCAGAATCGCTTTCTGGGCGGTCCCGGCTTTCATTCGCGTCGATCCGGCGACGGGTTCGCTGCCGGTTTCGGCCAGTATTCCGAAATCAGCGGCGGTCAGAATCGCCGTGTTCGCATTGTTCGCTATCCCGATGGTCAGCGCACCCGACTCCCTGGCTTGTACAAGTGCACCTACCGTAAAGGGTGTCTCACCGCTGGCGGCCAGCGCCACAACAACATCGCCTGCACCGACGGTTTCCCGTCGCAGCTGCGCGCGACCGTCGTCGACGGCATCCTCGGCTCCTTCGGCACTCCGCGTCAGGGAGTCCGTTCCACCGGCGACACAAAACAGCAGCCGCTCGTCAGGCCAACCATAGGTCGGTCTCAACTCAACGCCATCCAGCACCGCGAGGCGACCAGAGGTTCCGGCACCGACGTATACCAGCCGGCCTCCCTTACGCAGCCGCAAAGCCGCGGCATCGCAGGCCTCGGCCATAACTCCAAGATGCGACCGCAACGCTGCCAGTGCATCGAGTTGCCCCTCGTACATTGCCTCAAGCGCGTCGAGGGTTGGCCAGCTATCAAGGTCCGTGAATCTCACAGACGAATATTCAGTCATTTAGGCTGCCGCTTTTTCGAAATTAGTATTGCGGGCAGATCAGCGGCATTGTCGATGTTTCGTCGACAATGCCACTGCGCGTCCCGTGTGCCTGTTAGTACCGAATCCGAACGGATGCGCCCACGGTGGTACCGATAACGTCGTAGTCGCTTACCGTGCCGAAGAGATTACCATTTGACGCCGGCAGCGGTGGTTCCTCATCGAACAGATTATCGACACCGAAGGTCAGTGCATAAGTATCTGAGACGTCCCAGGCCACACCGAGGTCGATGTAGTCCTGCGACGAAATCGTATCGGTGCTATCCAGAATATTGGTCACCTCACCAATCCGCCGCCATGACAGCTGCACGTTGATGCTGCCGCTGTACCAGTCGATATTCGCACGGTGCCGGTAGTCGGCCTGCAGGATACTCGCGAAGTCCCCGGTACAGGAGGTGCCGAATGTCCCCTTGCAGTCGAGGGCCGGGACGGTCACGTTGTTTTGCCGCGACTGATCCGTAACGATGTTGCCCTGGTAGCTGACGGCAAGCGATTCACCGAAACCTTCCGGTGCGTCAAACTCGTAGCGCACTCCGACATCGAAACCGGTTTGCTTGAGTTCGGCGAGGTTGAAGTCATTCACGAGTGCCTGGCTTATAAGGCCCGTCGTCGGGTCTCTCAGCACGGCGCCACAAAGCGGATTGCCTTCGACCGGATTGTCGATATAGCAGTTCGTCAGCGCCGATATCGGCTGAATCTGGCTGACCGCGTCGGTAATCTCTATGTCGTAGTAGTCTACCGTCGCCGTCAGGCCGTCGACGAACTCCGGTGTGAAGACGAAACCTACGGTCAGCGACTCTGCCTCTTCCGGTTTGATATCCGGGTTGCCGCCGAAAGAGTAGATCGCGGCTGAGGTATCGAACGGCGTACCGGCTGCAGCTGCGTCGAGGCGCTCACACTGAGCGACGTCACCGCGCCCGTCCAGGCAGGGATCACCGTCAAAGCGTCCACCAAGGCGCGGGATGAAGCTGGGGCTTGTTGGGTCGAAGAGTGCCAGGCTCAACTGTGTTTCCGGACTCGCGAACTCACCGAAGTTCGGCGCGCGCACTGCCGTCTGCTGTGTCGCCCGGAAACGCAAGTTGTCGTTCACGGCCCAACTCAGACCGAATTTGTAGGTATCGTCGACGTCCGTGTTGGTGTAGTCGGAAGTGCGCCAGGCAGCCTCAACGGAGAGTTCCTGAATCAGCGGCAGATCTCTCAGCACCGGTACCAGTATCTCAGCGTAGACTTCGTCTGTATCAAAGCCCGCGTCGATGTCCGGTATGCCGCCAAGACTGTAGGCAATACCCTGCCGCAGCGCCGTGCCCGGCCGTTGCACACCGTCTTCTTCGCGGTGCTCGAAGCCGAGCGCGAATCCGACTTCTCCTGCCGGCAACTCGAACATGTCGGTCAGTGTTCCGGAAAAATTCAGTGCCGCAACAGACTGCTCGCGCTGGCGATCTGAATGCAGAAGCGGCGCGCTGAGCGAGCTCAGATCTGCATCCGGGCCGAAAATATCGACACTATTGGCAATCGCTCCGAAACGGCTGTTGCCGCTGTTGTCGTTGCGAATTCCGTTGTTGAAAACGGTCGCCCGGCCATCGGTTCTGGCGTACTGCGCATAAACATCCCAGCCGATATTATCCGTCAGGTCTCCGCGCAGGCCTACCGTCATCTGCATGGTGTTGCGGACGGTCTCCGTCTCCTGCAGGCCGAGACCCAGACCGCGCTCAACGTTGACCTGAGCTTCGCCGTTGGTATCGAACGTCAGCAACGCCGCAGCGTTCGCTGGCAGGAAAGGATTGGTGTCAGTGATCGTTACGACCTCATTGACGGTAAGCGGCGTCTGGCCGGTCGACCCGGCACCTGTCACCCGGAGTTGGGTAAACATCGATCGGGCATACAGCTCCACCGAGTTTTCGACAACGTCGTAGTTGACGAAGGCACCACCGGAAAATCGCTCCAGAGGCTGGATCAGGTAACGCTGTGGCGTCACATCGACTGTTTGTCGCTCAGTCGAAAACGTTCCGTTCTCATCGAAAGCGAAGAAGTTTCCAGAGGCAACATCGGTGAAATTACCCCCCTCGCTGGCGATGAACGTCGGTGTTGCCGCGGTAAAGGACCGGTCGCCTGCCAGCAGTCCTTCTCGTTCGGACCAACCGATATAGCCAGTCACGTGACCACGGCCATCCTGGAAGTCGGTACCGAAGATGGTGTCGATATTCAGGAGCTCCCCACCATCCGACGGGAATTCGTAGCTGAGGCCAACTTCGAAGCCCTCGAAGTCGTCGTCCAGTACGAAGTTAACGACACCGGCAACCGCATCGGCGCCGTACACCGCCGCTGCTCCACCGGTCAGAACCTCGACACTCTTGACGAGCCCGGCCGGTATCGAATTGACGTCAACAGCGTTTCGAAAGCTGAACGGTACCGCTCGCTTGCCGTCGATAAGCACAAGCGCACGGTTCTGACCAAGGCCGCGAAGATCGAGCGTCGACGAACCCAGCGAATCACCGACCGTGGCACCGGTGCTGTTCGCACCGCCTGCGAGCTGCGGTAGTTTGCGCGCGATATCTTCGACGGTAACTGCGCGATCCATTTGCAGCTGTTCTTTATTGGTCGTATAGACGGGGCTGGATTCCGTCAACTCCGTCCTGGCGATACGAGAACCCGTTACCAGCACCTCGTCCAGAACGTCGTCATCGCCCGACGTCGAATCCTGCGCTATCGCCTGTCCACCGGACAACATCAACAGTGCCGACAGCGACATCGCAATGCCTGGCTTGAATCTACGAATTGGGTTACTCATCACTCCCCCTTGGAATTGGTTTGTTGGCTTTAAAACCACCGGAAGCACGGCATGCGTGCGACTGGTATTGCGAAACATATACCAATTCGCAACTGGTATCAAACCGCTTTGGTGCTTGCAAAAGCCTTTTCTGCGCCGCAGACTACTGAAATTCTTGACTTACAGCGCTTTAAGAACAAAAGAACGGCGCGATACCGGGGGTCCGAAAGCACCATTAATCGCGAATCGCCCCATATTGGTAGCAATACCACTAGCCGCAGCCGGCCCCAATTCAGGAGAACGATTTGTCATCCGAATTTGCGTTAGTTGACTGGTCCGTC
Organism: Woeseiaceae bacterium; assembly: GCA_021773035.1. GTDB lineage: Bacteria > Pseudomonadota > Gammaproteobacteria > Steroidobacterales > Woeseiaceae > UBA1847. Next base: position 36,892 of record JAJFKU010000051.1, on the reverse strand, counting down.
GTTGGCGGCTACCTGTTACTGCTGGTAGCCATTGGCTGGTGGTCTAACCGCCAGAAGCCGAAAAACGCCCGGGAATACTTTCTTGGTGGCAACCAGATGTCTCTTTGGGTTGTTGCCGTTTCTGTCCTCGCCACAACCCAGTCGGCGGCTACTTTCCTCGGCGGACCAGACCAGGGCTATCGCGGCAACTTTTCCTATGTCGCGGCTAACATCGGCGGCGTGATCGCCGCGATATTCGTTGCAAAGATAATGATTCCCCGTTTCTACAAGATGCGGGCCGCAACGGTCTACGAACTACTGGGCGTAAGGTTTGGTGACCGTGCAATGCGCTCCGCAGGCAGCGTCTACCTGGTGGGGCGACTGTTCGCGAGCGGCGCACGACTGTACCTCGCCGCGATTGCTGTCTCGATGATTCTGTTCTCTAACATCGAACCGAGCAGCATTATCGCGGGGTCGTTTATCATGATGGCGCTCGGCTTCCTGATCACCGTCGTCGGCGGCATCCGCTCCGTTATCTGGAGCGACCTGCTACAGTTTGTTGTCTACACAATCTCTGCACTTACCGTCGTCTACTTCTTGCTGGCACTTATTCCGCTGAGCGGAGCAGAAATGTTCGACGCGTTGCGGAACGCGCCCGACGGGCAGAACAAACTGCAGTTTTTCAATTTCGCCTGGGATTTTTCCGACCCGTTTGCGCTGATCTCAATAGTCACCGGCTATGCGCTTTTGAACATTGGTAACTTCGGAATGGATCAGGACACGACGCAGCGACTCCTGACTTGCAAAGACCAATCGAAAGGCGGTCGCGCACTGATCGTCTCTGCACTCGCTGCGGTACCGGTTATTTTTCTGTTTGTGTACATCGGACAACTCCTGCACTTGTTCTACGACCGGCCGGAGCTGATGGCGCGGGGCGCAGCAAGCGGCCTGGACCAGACCTTCAGCGGTGAAAGAATTACCGTATTCATGCGCTTTATCCTGGATGAAATTCCGTCGGGGCTAAAGGGGCTGGTTACCGTCGGTGTTGTGGCCGCCTCTGTTTCGACGATTAACTCGGGACTCAATTCGATGTCGTCGGTAATCGTCCAGGACTTCTACCGACCGTGGAAAGAGGCCAGGAGTCACGCGACTGACAAGCACTTCGTGCTTGCCGGCCGGGTCAGCATGGCGCTTGTCGGCATCGCCTTGTTCCTGATGTCGGTACTGTGTTTTTACTGGCAGCGATACACGGACATGCCGCTGCTGGAGTTCGCGTTGTCAGTCATGGTGTTTGCCTATTCGGGGCTGCTGGGCGTGTTTTTCACCGCGATATTTACGCGGCGGGGCTCTGCAAACTCTGTAGTTGCGGCACTGATCGTCGGCTTCCTGGTGACGATTGCGCAGCAGAGTTATGTCGTCGACGTCCTGGGTTTGCCCGAGGTCCTGAAACGTACCGCCTTCACCTGGCAACTGTGTATTGGGGCTGGTATCGCCTTTGCGGTGTGTCTGCTGGGTCGTTCCGCTCCTCCGCCAAACGGGTCTGCGAAGCATCAAACGGATGCCGCTGCCTAAACGGAAAGAATCCATCGTCGCCGGTAACACGAGTTCAGAATCAGCCACTCCAGCAAGATGATTGCGGCGACAATACCTGCACCGATGAGCGGGTCGTCGATGCCGCTGCCTGGACCAACCCGGCTGAAGACCGGATAGGCGAGAAATCGTGCTGCCATATATATGCCGATGGCGTTCATGCCTATCGGAGCGAGCAGATAGCTGAGTCTTTCAAACCTGGCTACATCAATCAGGAGATAGAACAACGCAAACAGAAGCATTGAATAGCCAGCGGCCACCAGATCGAATGACACCGTCCAGACGGCCTTTACGATGGGATAAAACGACGATACCGCGTAGCCCATGACAACGAACAACGATCCCGCGATTATCAGTCCACCTGCAAAACGGCGTCTCTCTTGCAGTCCCGAACGCAGAGCGAAGCGCCCGACAAGCGCACCGCCCAGCAATACCGCCGCGCTCGATACTACCGAGAGTATCCCTTCCGGATCGTAGGAACCGCCGTACAATCTTCCGGGTAGAAAATTGCGATCGAGCCAGCCATTCACCGTGCCCTCCGGAGTAATAACACCCGGACCGATTCCCGGCACCACGAATACCAGCTGCAGACAGGCTACCAGGATCAGGATTGCCAGCACGGTGAGTGTTTGCGCCGCAAGACCCGGCAGTCTTACCAGTATGCAGGCGCTGAAAAGATAGGCAATACCGATCTGCCCCAATACACTCGCTACACGAAACCGGTCTGCGCTCACGTCCCAGCCGAAGTTGTAGACGACACCGAGCAAAATCAGGATGGCGCAGCGACGTAGCGCCTTCATGACGAAATCCCGGTCCGGATCGCCCCGTGTGACGGAAGCCTGTCGCGAGAACGCCAGCGAGATGCCGGAAACAAACATGAATACCGGGAACACGAGGTCGTAGGCATGCAGACCTTCCCAGGATACGTGACGAAGTTGCACTGACATAACCTGCAACGGAGCCCAGTCAGTCGCTGCGGCGAGCAGGTGAAACAGGACATCGGCGCCGATAATCCAGACCATCGTGAAGCCGCGAAGTGCATCCAGAGAAGCCAGTCGCTCTGATCTCATCTATAGTCATTCCCGGTGAGCAAATCATGTACCCCGATGGCATCGTTCAAAGGGACAATACCACTACAGGCTTTTGCAAATTGGTCTGATACCGATTAAGTTGCCCAGACGGCGATTCTGCCGCGGCGTTGGGACGGAGCGAGATCGATGTTACTAGGGGTGGATGCCGGCGGAAGCACCTGTCGCGCCCGACTGGTGAAGGCCGACGGTTCCGTGCTCGGCACCGGGCTCGCGGGCCCCGCCAATACCCGGCTCGGAGCGGCCGATGTCATCCTGTCCCTCAAGTCCTGCTGTTTGCAGGCTCTCGTCAATGCGCAGCTCACGGAGAACGTTCTGCCGGAGGTCGACTTATGCGTCGGGATCGCCGGACACTCGAGGTCCGGCGTCGTTCGCGAGCTCGAGACAGATATCTTTTTCCGGTCCTTCAAGTCTTCGCTCTTTGTCAGCGATGCTGACATCGCCCACGCGGGCGCCCACGGGGAGGACGATGGCGGAACGGTAATCGTCGGCACGGGTTCGGTCGCGATCGCAACGCTTGCCGATTCGCGCATTCAGATCGGCGGTAAAGGCTTCCCCGGCTCAGACCTCGGCAGCGGCGCTCATATCGGCCTGCTTGCGGTTCAGCATGCGCTGCTGGTGAAGGACGGTGTACAGCCCGCTTCTGCACTGAGCGAAGAAATTCTGGCGCAGGCAGATGGCGGCGAATTCGATCTGTGTCATTATTTCGACCAGCTCGGCCCAACGGAGTACGCGCAGCGCGCGCCGCTCGTTGTGCGGCACGCGGACAGCGGCGACGATGCCGCTGTCCGGATCATGGCCCGGTGTGCGCAGCACGTCGATGAAATGCTGCTTCATCTGCGGCGTCTTGGCGTATCGAAACTGTGCCTTGTCGGCGGGCTGGGGCCGACAATGGAGCAATGGGTAACGGATGAGAACCGGCGGCAGCTGGTCGATCCACAAGGCGATCCCATCAATGGAGCCGTCGCTATCGCTGCCGGCCTGCCCCGGTCCGGCGGCGACCTGCAGGCGATGGCTATTTCTTCAGACGATACAACGGACGATCATGCACAAACACATCAGTAAACTCTATCAGCTCGCCACAAAACCGCAGCGACTGATCATAGGACTCATGAGCGGCACCTCGCTCGATGGCCTCGACATCGCGCTGTGCCGCATCAGCGGTCACGGTACCGATACAGACGTCGAGGTATTGCAGTTTGAAACCGTGCCGTACACGGTCGATTACCGCAATCGGGTCCGGGAGGTTTTCTCGATTCGTGAGGTCGACCTGCAGACGGTCTGCATGCTGAACCCCTGGATCGGACTCGAGCACGGCAAAGCAATCAATACCTGTCTCGCTCGATGGGGTTGTACGGCCGGCGATATCGATCTCGTGGCCAGCCACGGCCAGACAATCTATCACGCGCCAAAACACCTGCACCGGCAGGCCGACTATCCCAATTCAACGCTGCAGATTGGCGATGGCGATCACCTGTCGCACGCGGTCGGAATCATCACCTGCAGCGATTTCCGTCAGAAACACCTGGCCGCCGGCGGCGAAGGTGCTCCGCTGGCGATGTACGGCGACTACCTGATTTTCAGCGACCCTGAGGAAAACCGCATATTGCTGAATATCGGTGGAATCGCCAATCTCACATGGTTACCCCGATCGCTGACTGCAGGTGACGTCATCAGCACGGACGTAGGTCCCGGAAACACCATTATGGACGCCTTCGTCCAAAAGCGCTTCGACGGCAGACTGTTCGACAAGGATTCGGAACTGGCGCGCAAAGGCAAGGTATCAGTGCCGTTGCTTGCAGCCCTGCAGGAAAACGAGTTCTTCGACATCGCGTTTCCCAAGACCATCGGACCGGAGCTTTTTAACCTGGACTACCTGGAGTCGGCGGCAATAAAGGCAGGTGCTGAGGACCTGTCGGCCGAAGACCGGTTGGCAACGCTCAATCAATTTTCCGCCGCTGTAATCGTCGATGCCATTCTCGCCGCCACGCGCGACGTCGACGACTTCTCCATCTACTCGAGTGGCGGCGGCATTCACAATTCGCTACTTGTCGAAAATATAGTACGGCGACTGCCTGAGGTATCTATTCAGACGACCAGCGCCCTGAAAGTTAACCCCGACGCGAAGGAGGCCGTTGTATTCGCCGTTCTTGCCAATGAGTGTGTTGCCGGAGAGAAGGACTATGCCCTTGGACATTCACTCGCCAACGCCGCCGCTGTTGCTCAGCCGGTAACGATGGGGAAAATCAGCTTCCCCGATTAAACCCGCGCCCTAATCGGCGTCCTCGATTTCCTCAAGCTTCTCTTCGAGCGCCTCCAGCTTCTCTTCGAGCGCCTCCAGCTTCTCGCGCGTTCGGGCGAGAACCGCCTCCTGCACTTCGAACTCTTCGCGCGTGACGAGATCCAGCTTGCCGATCCCGGACCGTAGTACGCTGCGAAAATTGGTTTCGAGATCTTCACGCATCGAGCGCAAGCCTTCGGGCAGCGATTCCGCGAGTTTTCTCGCCAGATTTTCAATTGATTCCTTAGCCATAAACGATTGTTACCTGAGTGTCGGCGAAAACTCCAGCCCGGTTTCGAAAACAACCCTGACGCCTGTTTGAGGCACCTCACCAATGCGGTGCAAGTCTGCCATTTGAGCGCACCGAAATTGTGCACAGACGTATCCAACGTTTTCACAAACCGCTGATAGAAAACAGGTTTTGAGAGCTGGCACGGTTCCTGCTCTATACCAAGCAACCGGGTCAAGGGGCTCAACAACAAATGGGAGCACAGAGTAATGAACAGTAAGAGAGGCGCGCTTGCCGTGGCAGCAATTCTACTCGCAGGAACCGCACTGGCTGATTTTTCGGCAAACCTGGGCTTCGCCAGCGACTACTACTACCGCGGTATTTTTCAGGCAGGTTCCTCAGCAAGCGGCGGTCTCGACTATGAGTCCAGCGGTTTCTACGCCGGAACCTGGGCAGCCGACGTTAAGGACGGCCTCGAAATCGACGGCTACTTCGGCTATGGCAGCGAGGTCGGTGAGTTCGGCTACAGCCTGGGTTACACCGCTTACTTCTATAGCGGTGACTTCGACGACACTTACCAGGAAATCAACCTCGGCGGCAGCTACGGCCTCCTCGCGCTAGACGTTGCTGTCGGCGAATACGAGAACTTCAGCGGACCGACGGCCGACTACACCTACTACTCGCTGACCGTCGAAAAGAACGGCTTCTATGGCAAGTATGCCGGTTTTTCCCGGGACTTCTCCGGGGAGTATTTAGAAGTCGGCTATGGCACGAGCGTTTCCGACATCGACGTGGGCGTGAACCTGATCTTCAACGACAAGGATTTAAGCAGTGACGGCGAGTCGGACCAGGCACTCATTTTCACCGTCGGCAAGTCATTCGACCTGAACTAGGAGGCAGCGCCATGAAAATGATCACAGCGATCATCAAGCCCTTCAAGCTGGACGACGTCCGACAGGCCGTCGCGGATATCGGCATTCAGGGCATCACCGTAACCGAGGTTAAAGGCTTTGGCCGTCAACGCGGCCATACCGAACTGTACCGCGGCGCTGAATATGTCGTCGATTTTCTACCGAAGGCGAAGATCGAGCTGGCGGTTGCCGACGACATCGCCGAACAGGTTGTCGAGGCGATTTCCAATACCGCGCGCACCGGCAAGATCGGCGACGGAAAAATATTCGTTACCGAACTCATTCAGGCCATTCGAATTCGCACCGGTGAGACCGGTAGCGAAGCCGTTTAAGACTTCGCGGAGGAGAAACTCGTGGAAGCAACAACACAAATAGCGGCACAGGTCACCGAACTGTCGTACGCACTCGATACTTTTTACTTTCTGGTAATGGGCGCGCTCGTCATGTGGATGGCGGCAGGCTTCACTATGCTGGAGGCCGGCCTCGTTCGCGCCAAGAACACGGCGGAGATTCTGACCAAGAACATCGGCCTCTACTCTATCGCCTGCATCATGTATATGTTGTGCGGTTATACGATCATGTACCCGGGGGATTTCGCAGGCGGCCTGTTCCAGAGCGTCACGACCATCGGCAGCGGTCTTCTCAGCTCGAGCGACAATACTGCGGCCGACGTCATCGCCAGCGGTGGTGAAACCTATTATTCAAACCTGTCTGACTTTTTCTTTCAGGTCGTGTTCGTCGCGACCGCCATGTCGATCGTCTCGGGTGCCGTGGCCGAACGCATGAAGCTGTGGTCATTCTTCGCGTTTACCGTCGTTTTGACAGGCTTCATTTATCCGGTGCAGGGATTTTGGAAATGGGGCGGCGGTTTTCTTGAAGAAGCCGGCTTCCTGGATTTCGCAGGCGCAGGCGTCGTCCATCTCTGCGGTGCGGCCGCAGCCCTCGCGGGCGTCGTGCTGCTTGGCGCCCGCAAGGGCAAGTACGGCAAGAATGGACAGGTAAACGCCATTCCGGGCTGTAATTTGCCGCTGGCAACACTCGGCACATTGATCCTCTGGCTGGGCTGGTTCGGCTTCAACGGCGGCTCCGAGCTCAAAGTCTCTGATGTCGGTGAGGCCAACGCGGTAGCGCTGGTGTTCGTCAACACCAACATGGCGGCCGCAGGCGGCCTCGTGTTCGCATTATTGTTGTCGCGCTTCTGGTTCGGCAAGGCAGACCTCACGATGGCGCTCAACGGTGCTTTGGCCGGCCTCGTTGCCATTACCGCCGAACCGCTCACACCTGAGCCGATCGTGGCGACGTTCATCGGTGCCGCCGGTGGCATTCTCGTCGTGCTCTCCATCGTCGGACTGGACAAGCTAAAAATCGACGACCCGGTTGGCGCTATCTCCGTGCATGGCGTTGTCGGTATCTGGGGCGTTCTCGCAGTCTGCATCAGCAATCCCGAGGCCAGTCTCAAAGTACAGCTGCTGGGCATCGGTTCTATCTTCGCCTGGGTCTTCGGCACCAGTTTCGTGGTCTGGTTCGCGCTGCAGCAGACCATCGGTATTCGCGTATCCGAGGAAGAGGAATACGAAGGCGTCGATTTGAGCGAATGCGGTCTCGAAGCCTACCCGGAATTCACCGCCGCGGAATCACCATAATACGGACCGGCGCTAAGGCCCGGTAGTTTCTTTATTATCAATGATATAGCGGGCCGAAGGGCCCGCTTTTTGTGGTCCTGCCGGGATGCAGAGCCGAAAACCGCTGTGACCACGATCACAACAAATCGACCCCGCTCGTGGTCTAATACGGCCATGAATACACGACATCTACTGGTCGGCTTCGCCGCACTCGCCATCATTGTCAGCAGCGGTGTTTACGCTGACGAGATATACAAGTGGACCGATAAAGACGGCAACGTACACTACGAAGACCGCCCATCCGGCGAACCGACTGAGGAGCGCCTGCAGTTTTCGTACAACCGTACTAACAGAGACGCGGTCACCCAGCGCGTACAGGCCCACCGGGAATCCACGACGGCGCGAAAAGACGCAAGAGCTGAGGCGAAAGACGGCAAGCTCAGCGCTGCGGAAGAACGTGCAGCCGCCAAGGAAAAACAGGCCCGCTGCCAGAACTATCGCTCAAAGATGGAGGGAATGCTGTCTTCACGACGACTGTATCGTGAAGACAAAAACGGCGAACGCGTCTATCTCGACGATGTGCAGAAAGCCGAAGCTCGCCAGAAGGCCGAAGACCTCATCAAGGAAAACTGCAGCGACTGACCGCGAGGGCGCTTGGTTCACATTAGGAGCACCGCTGGCGCTACAATACCTGCCTGTGCAAGAGGAGCGCCGGTGTGATCGCCGCCAGGGACCCCGACAACGATTCTACGCAGGCTTATCTGCCTGACTTCTGCGCCGCCCGGGCGCTGTTCATCGTCGTTCTCGTTGCCGAACTCATCGCTATCATGCTCACCGTCGCCGCCCACGACACCAGCAGGCAATTCCTGATCGAGCTGTCCAAGACATCCTTCTTCGTTCTCTGGATAGCGCTGCTCGGCACCGCCTTGATGTGTCAGCTACGGCCCTACCTTGAGCGTGCCGGACAGACACGGGCATTTGTCATCGCTTACGCCGTTCTTGTGCTTATGTCCCTGCTGGTCGCCGAGAGCGCCTGGCAGCTAACGCGAATTTTTGGCCAGTCCGCGATTATCGAGGACACCCACTCAAGCTTTATTTTTCGCACGTTTGCTATCAGCTCGATCGTCATCGCCCTGGCTATGCGTTATCTGTACATATCCAGCGAATGGCGGCGCAGCATTGTCCTGGAAGCGCAGTCACGCATCAGCGCGCTGCAGGCGCTGATTCGACCGCACTTTCTTTTCAACAGCATGAACACCATCGCGTCGCTGACGCGCAGCGATCCGGTACGCGCCGAAGAGGCTGTGGAGGATCTGTCAGACCTGCTGCGAGCCAACCTCGGCACCTCCAGCAACCGTTCGACGCTTAAGCAGGAGCTGGAGACGGCGGCTATTTATCAGCGCATCGAAAAACTGCGCCTCGGCGATCGCCTGACCGTGCGCTGGGATATCGCCTCCCTGCCGATGCGCGCACGCATCCCGAGTCTGACCATTCAGCCATTACTCGAAAACGCGATCTATCACGGCATTGAGCTGCTGCCGGAAGGTGGCGAGGTCCTCGTCGCAGGGAAGAAAGACCGCGAGCACATTGAAATTGCGATCTCCAACCCCGTTGCCGCGGGCGAAAAACGCAACACCGGCGGTAACAAGATGGCGATGTCGAACATACAACAGCGCTTCGAGCTCGCCTACGATAACAAGGACGCCGTTACTATCGACGACGATGGCGACCGATTCACCGTTACGCTGCGCTTTCCGGCAGACGAGAGCCTGGAGTGAAAGTACTCGTTGTCGACGACGAGCAACCGGCGCGTGACCGACTGCGCCAGTTGCTGGATGACGAAGACGCCTTCGAATACGTCGGTGAAGCTGCGAATGGCCTGGATGCCGTCGCGCTGGCGGCAGAGCTGCGACCGGATATCGTGTTGCTGGACATACGCATGCCTGGCCTCGACGGAATAGAAACGGCGCACCACCTGAACACCCAGGAAACCCCGCCGGCCATCGTCTTCACCACAGCCTATGACGAGTACGCGATCGACGCGTTCGACGCCCGCGCGGTCGGCTACGTTCTCAAACCCGTGCGCCGCACCAAGTTGACCACCGCTCTCGAACAGGCATCGCGGCTGGCACCCGCGACGCTCACGTCAGTCGCAACAGCGTCCAATATGCCGGCGGCACGAAAGCATGTCTGCTCACGACTGCACGGCGTGTTGAAACTGATACCCATCAGCGAGATCGACTGTTTCCGGGCAGATCACAAGTATGTCACCGTTGATCACCGCAACGGGCAGGACCTGATCGACGATTCGCTGAAAGCGCTTGCCGAAGAGTTTAGCGACGACTTTGTTCGCATTCACCGCAGCGCGCTGGTAGCTATTAGCAGTGTCGATCGCATTGAAAAAACCACGGATGGCAAGAGCTACGTCGTGCTCCGCCATGAGCATGACTCGCAAGTGGACAGGAAAGAGCTGATAATCAGCCGCCGGCATCTGGCGGAAGTACGCCGGCGCCTGAAAGGGCTCTAGGGCCTCTGTTAACACTCACTTAATCCACCCTGCCGAGGCCCTAGCAAAGGATCCAGTTTGAAAATTCGTATTGCAACTCGCAAGAGCGCTTTGGCTCTGTGGCAGGCCAGGCATGTGGCCGCTCTGCTCGAGGACCTCCCGGAAATTTCGTCTACCGAACTTCTGCCACTATCAACGCGCGGCGATGAAATTCTGGACCGCAGCCTGCAGAAGATCGGCGGCAAGGGACTGTTTATCAAAGAACTCGAGCTAGCCATGCAGAATGGCGATGCTGATCTTGCGGTGCACTCGATGAAGGACGTTCCCGCGGAAATGCCGGCCGGCTTTTGCCTGGCAGCGATTTTGAGCCGCGCCAACCATCGCGATGCACTGGTCAGCAACAACGGCAACAACCTCGACCAGCTGCCGCAACGTGCCCGCGTTGGCAGTTCCAGTCTGCGCCGCCAGTCGCAAATCAGGATGTTGCGCCCGGACCTGCGGGTCGAACCGCTGCGCGGTAACGTGAATACGCGTCTTGCCAAGCTTGAGAACGGCGACTACGACGCGATCATACTCGCCGCGGCGGGGCTCGAGCGCCTTGAGCTCGAACACCACATCAGCCAGCAATTTTCCCCGTCGGAGATGTTACCCGCCGCCGCGCAGGGCGTGCTGGGCATTGAGTGCCTGGAAGACAATACGAAACTACGCACCGTACTCGGGCAGCTCGACGACCCGATCGCGGTACTGACGACCACGGCAGAGCGCGCCATCGCCAGAGTATTGCAGGCCAGCTGCCAGTCGCCGGTCGCAGCCTTTGCCACGATCGATGAAGGTCAGCTCACTCTAACCGCGCTGGTCGCCCACCCGGACGGCTCGCAGTTTATCCGGGAATCGAGCAGCGGCGACGCGATCGACGCCGAGCGAGTTGGCACGGAGCTGGCGGCACAGCTGCTGCAAAGCGGTGCTCGCGAACTCCTCGAGTCCATCGAGGCACTGAATGGCTGACCGCCCGCTACAGGGGATGGGCGTTCTTGTCACCCGTCCACGGGCGCAGGCCGCAGAGCTGGTCGACGCCATTCACAGCAACGGCGGAACAGCGATCGTTTTCCCGGTGATCGAAATCCTGCCGCAGGAAGCCGCCAGCATTGCAGCAGAGCTTGCGTTGCTGCCGAAGCCTGATATCGCCATCTACGTCAGCCGTAATGCGGTTCGTTTCGGCCTGACGTACACGGCCGGCGCGCTGCTGGCTGCGACGGGACCGTCTACGGCGGCAGCTATCCGGGAGGCGGGTCGGGACGTCAGTATCGAGCCTGAGGAGGGTTATGACAGCGAGAGCCTGCTGCGACAGCCGCAACTGCAGGCCGTCGCCGGAAAGCAGGTTCTGATCGTTCGCGGTGGCGCTGGCCGGGAGCTGCTGGCCGATACGCTCAGAGAACGCGGCGCGATTGTAAACTACCTGTCCGTCTACGAACGCGTATTGCCGGCAGGCAGCCCGGAATCGCTTGCGGCGGTCGAGGCCGCGTGGCGCGCCGGAACAATCGGCGCGATAACAGTGATGAGCGTACAGTCACTGAAGAACCTGCTCGAGCTGCTGCCTGACGATTGTATGCAGGGGCTCGGAGACGTGCCGCTGGTGACGCCGGCGGTACGTGTGATAAAAGAGGCGCTTGAACGCTGTCCGCACGTGAAGCCGGTTTTGGCGACCGGGCCGGCGGCCGCGGATATGGTTCAGGCGATCATCTCACTACTAAGGACCGAACCCGGAAAAGCACCATGAGCGACGAACAAAAACTGGCTGAAACGGCCGATGATGCCGAGTTTGCGGTGGAAGACAGCAAGCAAGCCGAGCCGGCCCCGCGGGGAAACGGTGTTGCCTGGCTTGCGGTACTGATCTCTGTTATTGCCCTCTCAGCGGTTGCTTACACGCTATTCCAGGATTGGCGCACGAACGACGATTCCAGCGAGTTTGCGAGTCTCGCAAGCATTGAGAATCTTGAGCGTCGGGCCGATCGGCAGGACGCGGCGCTGGCCAGCCTGGAGACCAACACCGACGAGGTGGAGCATCCGGACTACAGCGGCGATATCGAGGCACTGCGTCGCGATGTCGCTCAGCAGCTGCAGTTACTGGCTTCTCTGCCATCGCGACTATCCAGCGTCGAGAGCTCGGTGGCATCGCTGGCCGGCATCTCAGCCGGTGCTCGTGAGACCTTTCTGCTGGCGGAGGCCGAATACTATCTGCAGATCGCCAACGCACAGCTGCAGCTGGCGAACAATCCGCACGTCGCCGCTCTCGCCCTGGGCATGGCCGACGAGCGCGTCACACAATTGTCCGACCCGGCCCTGACCGAGGTGCGACGCAGTATCTCCGACGAACGTGCGGCGCTTGAGATCATGGAAAAGCCCGACCTCGAAGGCGCGACGCTGACGCTCGCGAGCCTTGCGCGTGTCGTTGAGTCCTTACCCATGGCCGGTACGACGCCTGCAGGTGATGCAGACGATGCGAACGACGCCGAACGTAGCGGTATCAATCGCGCCTGGAACTCGGTGAAGGGTGCCATGTCCGGCCTGGTCAAAGTCACGCCACCGGATCAGGCGAAGCTGGCGCTGGTGTCGCCGGATGCGGAGTACTTCCTGCGCAACAATATCGCGTTGCAGCTGCAAACGGCCCGCCTGGCTTTGCTGCGCGGCGAACAGGCGATCTTCGAACAGACGCTCGACGACGCCAGTATGCTGCTCGATCACTACTTTGATTCGGCGAGTCCACAGGTCACGAGCGCTCAGCAGACGATGAGCGAAATCCGGGGGAGCGTGTTCACCGCACCGATACCGGATATCTCAGGATCCCTGCGGCTACTGCGCCAGTACCGGACGTTGCGCGAGACGACTGAGTGAAAATCGGCATCATCATCGTGCTGGTTCTTTTCGCCAGCGCTTTCGCCGCCGACCTGCTGCTGCGCGACCCCGGATACGTGGTAATCAATTTCCGTGGTTATCTCATCGAGATGTCCGTACCGGTATTGGTGCTTCTGACCGCCGCTCTGTTTGGCGCGATCTGGCTCATTCGAAAAATCGTCGTGGCGCCGCGCCGTATTGGCCAGGCGGCCGGCCGCTATCGCTCGGCGCGATCCGGCCAGAAAATGACCCGCGGCATGATCGCCGTTGCCGAGGGCAATTTCGCCCGCGGCGAGAAAATGCTGGCGCGAGCGGCCAGCACCAGCGACTCGCCGCTGTTCAATTACCTGCAGGCCGCCCGCGCCGCTCATCTGCAGGGCCAGAACGATCGCCGTGACGAATGGCTGCGGCTCGCCTATCAGGAGATTCCCGAGGCTGCCAACGCGGTCCTGCTGACGCAGGCAGAGTTTCAGCTCGACCAGGGACAGCATGAGCAGGCACTCGCGACACTCAGGCGACTGGACGAAAACTCGAAGGACCACGGACACGCCCTGGCACTGATGGGTCGCCTGTATTTCCGCCTGCAGGACTGGACGGCGCTGCGCGAACTCTTGCCGCGTATCAAGAAACACGCACAGGTCAAACCCGACACGCTGACTGAATGGGCGATCAGGGTTCACCGGGAGCAGTTGGACACCGCAGCGGACGGTGAATCGCTGGCAGCCGCCTTCAAAGCGGTCCCGAAACCGCAGAAATCTGACATCACGCTCCTCGAAGCCTATTACAAGGGCCTGATGCGAGCCGGACTGCACGACAAAGCCGAGAAAGAGCTGGTGGCGGCACTCAAATCAAACTGGCGGGGCCCGCTGGTCCGTCTGTTCGGGCTGGTCGAGGGTGCCGACAACAGCAAACAACTCAAGCGCGCGGAGGGCTGGCTTGGCCAGCACAGCGAGGACCCGGACCTGCTGTTGACAGCAGCGCGACTCTGCCTGCGTAACGAGCTGTGGGGCAAGGCACGCAGCTATCTGGAAACCGTCATTGGCCTGCGTCCGAGCCCCGAGGTCTACCAGGAGTACGGTGCATTGCTCAACCAGCTGGGCGAGGCGGATGCTGCGGCCGATGCTTACCGGGATGGGCTCGGCATGGTTGCCGGCAACAATCTCCCGGCAATAGAGCATAAAACCGACTCCTTCTAGATCGGCTTCGACAGGTTGTCCTTATCTGATTTAACGTCGACGCACTGGCATTTGCGCAGGGTCATCGATCTGGAGGGGTATACCGGAATGGCTCCCTTCGGTCCGCTTTATTTCCGGTATACCCCTCCAGATCGATGCCTTGAGACAGTGGCCGCCGCGTCCCGGTCAGAGCAGATACGAAGTGCAGACCTGATATCGACGCTGTAAGTGGTAGGCGGGCGGGTGAGAGAGTGTTTACGGGAAATAAAGCGGACCGCAGGGAGCCATTCTCTGTAAATGCTCTGTCGCCCGTTCGCTTGCGTCGATTTAAGTGCGTCAAGCCCAGAACAGAACACGTATTTTATCAGGGCTGACTACGCTTACTTCGTAACCAGGCAGTGAGCGGCTCCCACTCTTCCCAGTCCGGCCAGGCGAGATACTCCGGCAACTCAAAAATTCCCAGGCCGCGAGTATAGGCACGCACGTAATTCTGCGCTTCGCGGAGTGCGGCGACATACGGCACTCGCGCTTTGGTCAGGTACTCGTCGAGATCGTCATAGATCAGCGTGTTTTCGCGCACACGGTTAGCGACGACGGCGACCTTCGCCTGTTTTTTAGCGATTTTGCCAACGCCCTTGAGCTCGTCGAGAAACGTCGTCGTCGCCTGCATGTCGATTGTTGACGGCAGCACCGGCACGACGATGGTTTCTGCATGTTTAACCAGATCGGCCAGCTCTGCGCCGTGCGAACGCGCCGGTGCGTCGATAACCAGGATGTCCGCATTGCGCGGTGCTTTGCGCAGGCCGTCCTTAAACCCCGCTACACCGGCAATTGCCGGGCGGTTTTCCGGACGCCGTGCCAGCCAGTCAAGACCGGACCGCTGCGGATCGTAATCAGCCAGGGCGACAGCCGCGTCCTGGGTGGCAAAATAAGATGCAATGTTTGTTGCGAGGGTGCTCTTACCGCAACCACCTTTCGCATTGAGTACCATTATGTGCCGCATGTCGCTCTCCAAGGGCAGTTTGTTAGTTAGATTGGTAGTTTATGTAAACTACAGAGGCCGGAATAAAAAGTCCAAGGTGAAGCGAATTTTTTATTAAGTTTTTTAAAACGAAGAACAAAAGCTATGAATGTTCCTTATCGAAAAATGCACGGCACCGGCAATCTGATTCTGGTCGTCGATCAGCGCAGCAATAATTTGCCGCCCCCCAACGTCGAAAATATTCGCCGCCTTGGCAATGAAGCGAGCGGACCCGGGTTCGACCAACTGATGTGGGTTGGCCCATCAACTGATACGTCGTGCATTGCAAGCTACCGGGTGTTCAACGCCGATGGTTCCGAGGTCGAGCAGTGCGGCAATGGGGTGCGTTGTGTCGCAAAAACCCTCGCCGACGGCAAGGCGCGGCAATTCGCGCTGCTGAGCCCGTCCGGCCCCATCGAGGCGACGGTCTACGCAGATGGCGATGTCATGGTCGCTATGGGTACACCCGTTTTCGAGCCGGCGCGCATACCCTTTATCGCACCGGGCCGCGCTGACACCTACACGCTGCGCGTGGACGGCGAGGACATAGAGGTCAGCGTCGTTTCGATGGGTAACCCGCACGGCGTTATTCGAGTGGACGACGTCGAATCGGCACCCGTTGC
Source organism: Woeseiaceae bacterium (assembly GCA_021773035.1). GTDB lineage: Bacteria > Pseudomonadota > Gammaproteobacteria > Steroidobacterales > Woeseiaceae > UBA1847. The sequence goes on along the minus strand of JAJFKU010000051.1, from coordinate 20,975 downwards.
CCGGCTCGGCCCTCGCGTTGAGCACCACGAGCGCTTTCCGGAACTCACCAATGTCGGGTTTATGGAAATCGTTGACGAGCAGCGGATCAGGCTGCGAGTGCACGAGCGGGGCGTCGGCGAAACAGCCGCCTGCGGCACCGGCGCCTGCGCCGCCGTTGTCAGCGGGCAACGTCTCGGCCTCCTGCGTGAGGAGGTAAGCGTTAGCCTGCCCGGCGGGCAAGTCGTGGTAAGCTGGCGCCGCGGCGAGACACCGGCCTGGCTCAAGGGCAACGCCGAATTGATCAGCGAAGGAATGATGGATCTGTAAGGATGGGCGAACTATGAGCACGCAAGCGGAAGTGGACTATATCGATGAGCCGTTGTCGGAACAGGCCATCCACGATTACCTGGCCGCGCACCCGGATTTTTTCGAGCGCCATGCGACACTCCTGAACTCCCTGCACCTGCCGCATGCCTCGGGTGGCGCGGTATCGCTGGTCGAACGGCAGATATCGGTGCTGCGGCAAAAGGATCTGAAACTGGAGCGACAGCTCAAGGAGCTGATCGAGGTAGCGCGGGCGAATGACCTGCTGGCCGCAAAGATTCATGAGCTGACGCTGCAACTGCTGGAAGCCCCGGACCTCAAGACAACGATTATCGCACTGGAGGTCGCTATGCGCAGTGGTTTTGGCGCCGATCAGGCGATACTCGTCGTGTTCGGCGAGCCGGACGCCTTCACCGATATCAATGCCGGCCGTTTTTTTCGTGTCATCGACAAGAACGCCCAGGAACTCAGTCCCTTCAAGACCTTTCTCGACGGCAGTTCCGCACGCTGCGGGCAGATTCGCGACACGCAACGCGAGTTCCTGTTTCAGGAAGATGCCGACGAAGTCGGTTCGGCGGCGCTCGTACCGCTCGCCAACGGCGCGGAGATCGGCTTTCTGGCGATCGCCAGTACCGACGCCGACCGCTTCCATCCGGGTATGAGTATCGACTTCCTGACACGTCTCGGCGACCTCATCGCGGGTGCCCTGAAGCGCTACTGAGGCTCAGACGTCGTGGACAACACTGGCTGGATAGACAGGTTTATCAGCCATCTCGAGTACGAACGCCGGCTGTCGCCGCAAACCTGCAAGAATTACCGTCGCGACCTCCAGGCCTTACGCGTTTATCGCGAACAATCCGGCATCGACACCTGGGGCGGACTGGACAGCGAGCATTTTCGCGCCTTCTCGGCGATGAGCTTCCGTAAAGGGCTCAGCGCCCGCAGCATCCAGCGCCGCCTGTCGGCCTGCCGGACGTTTTTTCGCTACCTGATGCGGGAAAAACACGTCGCCATGAACCCGACCAGCGGTGTTTCGGCACCCAAGGGCGGCAAGCGCCTGCCTGGAAACCTCGACGCCGACCGTATGGCGCGGCTGCTCGACATTTCCGGCAAGGGACCGCTCGTCGATCGTGACCGGGCCATACTCGAATTGCTGTATTCATCAGGTCTGCGGCTCGCAGAACTCGTCGATCTCAACTGCGGCGATGTCGATATGCACGACGCGACCGTGCACGTCACCGGCAAGGGCAACAAGGACCGCATCGTTCCGGTCGGCCGCAAGGCGATCACCGCCCTGAAACGCTGGAACAGCGCGCGTGTGCAGCTTGCCAATGCCGATGAAAAAGCGCTGTTCGTCAGCAAGCGGGGCAGTCGTATCAGCCCGCGCTCGGTACAGGCGCGGGTCAATCACTGGGCGCGACGGCAAGGCATCGATGCCAACGTGTACCCGCACCTGTTCCGCCATTCCTTCGCCACCCACCTGCTCGAATCGAGCCACGACCTGCGCGGCGTTCAGGAATTGCTGGGACATGCCAATATCTCCACGACCCAGGTCTATACTCACCTTGATTTCCAGCATCTGGCCCAGATATACGACCAAACACATCCGCGGGCGCGCAAGAAAGACTAGTCCTCAGGCGCCACTATTAGGAAGATCAGCATGGAACAGTTTCGAGGGACGACCATTGTCTCGGTTCGCCGCAATGGCAAGGTAGCGATCGCCGGCGACGGCCAGGTCAGCATGGGTAACACCGTCATGAAAGGCAATGCCCGCAAGGTGCGGCAACTCGCCGGTGGCCGCGTGATCGCCGGATTCGCTGGCGGCACGGCCGATGCTTTCACACTATTCGAGCTGTTCGAGACCAAGCTGGAGCAATACGGCAATTTGACCCGCGCCGCGATTGAACTGGCGAAGGACTGGCGTACCGACCGCCGCCTGCGCCGTCTGGAGGCCCTGCTTTGCGTCGCCGATACCGAGTCGTCGTTCGTCATTTCCGGCAACGGCGATGTCATCGAGCCCGAGAACTACCTGATGGCCATTGGCTCCGGCGGGCCGTTTGCACAGGCCGCCGCCCTCGCGCTGCTCAATAACACCGACATGGAAGCCGCCGATATCGCGAAAAAGGCCTTGTTAATAGCCGCCGATATCTGCGTATTCACCAATCAAAACATCATCATTGAAGAACTGTAAATGTCCCAGATGACCCCCAGAGAAATCGTCCAGGAACTGGACAAACACATCGTTGGCCAGGACGACGCCAAGCGCGCCGTCGCCATCGCCCTGCGTAATCGCTGGCGGCGCGTACAGGTCGATGAACCGCTGCGCGGCGAGATCACGCCCAAGAATATCCTGATGATCGGACCAACCGGCGTCGGCAAGACGGAGATCTCCCGCCGCCTGGCGCGGCTCGCACGCGCGCCGTTCGTCAAGGTCGAGGCAACCAAGTTCACCGAAGTCGGCTATGTCGGACGTGAAGTCGACAGTATCGTTCGCGACCTCATGGATGTGGCGATCAAACTGATTCGCGAAGACGCGATGGCTAAAGTCCGGCATCGCGCCGAAGACGCCGCCGAGGAACGCGTTCTCGATGCGCTGCTGCCGCCGCCCTCAGGCGTGGGCTTCACCGCAGATGCCGAGCCTGCGGATAGCGACACCCGGCAGAAATTTCGCAAGATGCTGCGTGAGGGCAAGCTCGACGACAAGGAAATCGAGATCGACGTGCAGTCCATGCCCGTTGGCGTGGAGATCATGGCACCGCCCGGCATGGAAGAAATGACCAGCCAGTTGCAGGGTATGTTTCAGAATCTCGGCGGCAATCGCAGCAAGACCCGCAAGCTCAAAGTGAAGGAGGCGTTCCGCCACCTGACCGACGAAGAAGCCGCGAAGATGCTGGATGACGAAGAGCTCAAGACACAGGCGCTCGAAGCCGTTGAGCAGCACGGTATCGTGTTCCTCGACGAACTCGACAAAGTCGCCCGCAGCTCCGGAACGCAAGGCGCCGATGTCTCGCGTGAGGGCGTGCAGCGCGACCTGCTGCCGCTGGTCGAAGGCTCAACGGTCAACACCAAATACGGCATGGTGAAGACTGATCACATTCTGTTCATCGCGTCGGGCGCTTTTCATATTTCCAAGCCATCCGATCTGATTCCGGAGCTGCAGGGCCGCTTCCCGATTCGCGTTGAACTGAAGTCGCTGACAACGGAAGACTTTGTGCGGATTCTGACCGAACCGGACGCCTCGCTGACGTCTCAATACAGCGCGCTTCTGGATACCGAAGAGGTGTCCCTGAGCTTCGCCGAGAGTGGCGTACGCCGTATTGCCGAGGTCGCGTTTCAGGTCAACGAGAACACCGAGAACATCGGTGCACGCCGCCTGCATACGGTTATGGAGCGTCTGCTGGAGACGATTTCGTTCGAAGCTTCTGACAGGAGTGGCACAAAACTCACCGTGGACGCCGACTATGTGAACGACCATCTGGCGGAGCTCGCCAAGGATGAGGACCTGAGCCGCTATATTTTGTAAGCACTTATCGACGCCCTGAGGGTTGCAGGGTATCCTCGCGACACCCGCTTCAAGGAAAAACCTGGTGTTAACAGGCCCTAAGATGGCAGACGCAGAACAAGGCAGCGAAAAGACGCACTTCGGCTACAAGACGGTATCGAGTAACGAGAAGGCGGACATGGTGCGCGGCGTGTTCGATTCCGTTGCCAGCCGCTACGATCTGATGAACGATCTGATGTCCGCCGGGCTGCACCGCCTGTGGAAGCGCTACACCGTCGACCAGGCCGCGCTCAGACCCGGCAATATCGTCCTCGACCTCGCCGGCGGCACCGGTGATCTGGCGCAGAAATTCTCGCGGCAAGTGGGCAAGGAGGGCCATGTCGTCCTCGCGGACATCAATGCCGCGATGCTCAAGCAGGGCCGAAGCCGGCTGATCGATGCCGGTGTTTCCGGCAACCTGAGCATTGCCCAGGTGGATGCACAGCTTTTACCGTTCGACAGCGGTACTTTCGATTGCATTACGATCGCATTCGGGCTGCGCAACGTGACCGATAAAGACGCGGCGCTGGCGTCCATGCACCGGGTCCTGAAGCCGGGCGGCAAAGCGATGATCCTTGAGTTTTCGAAACCCAATAAGGCCCTTAAGCCGGCGTACGACCTGTATTCGTTCAAGGTTCTGCCAACACTTGGCAAGCTGGTTGCCGACGATCCGGACAGCTATCAGTATCTTGCCGAATCGATACGCATGCATCCTGACCAGGAAACACTGAAAACCATGATGGAAACTGCCGGTTTCGAGCGTTGCCGCTTCCACAACCTGGCCGCCGGCATCGTTGCATTGCACATCGGCTACCGGATCTAGATCTCATGGATGCCCTGCAGGCCGCGCTACGTCCCATCGTCAGTATTCTGAACCGCAACATCGCAGAATCAACGCCGGCGCGGGAATTGTGCAAAGACCTGTCGGGAACCGTTGTTGCTGTGCGCGTGCGCGATACCGCGCTGGCCGCCTATTTCGTCATTGCAGACGATACGCTCAATATTGCTGCCACGAGTCCGACAGAACCCGACATCATCATTAACGGATCGTTGCTCACGCTGGCACGGATGGCGGGCGAATCCGGCGATGCGGCCATTCGCGACGGCTCGCTGGATATGAGCGGCGACGCCGAGCTTGCGGACCGGTTTCAGCAGCTGCTGATCCATGCCCGGCCGGATCTCGAAGAGGAGCTGTCGGGCATCGTCGGCGATGTCGCGGCACACCGCCTGGGCGAGTTCGCACGCGGTATCGGCCGCTGGGGCCGCAGCGCCCGCTCGACGATGGGCAGCAACATCAAAGAATATCTGCAGGAAGAAAGCCGGGACACGCCAAGCCGCTATGAGGTCGAGCGATTTTCCGCCAATGTCAGCGCTTTGCGCGACGATGTCGCACGCGTGGAAGCGCGTCTAAACCGCTTGCGAGATAAGGCCTGACATGGCGAGCCGGCGAACGATTTTTCGCATCCTTGCGATTCAACGCGTACTGGTCAAGTACGGTCTGGACGACATCATTCGCCAGACCCACCTGCTGCGCCCGCTGCGTTTTTTGTTCTATCTCGCGCCGCGGCGCCGGGATCGTTCCGCTCCGCTCGGCGAACGCCTGCGGCTGGCGCTGGAGGAACTGGGGCCTATTTTCGTCAAATTCGGGCAGGCGATATCGACACGTCGCGACCTGTTACCGCCCGACATCGCCGACGAACTGGCGAAGCTGCAGGATGCGGTACCGCCGTTCCCCACCGACCAGGCAATAGCCATTATTGACGAGGCTTACGCCGAGCCGGTCGATGAGGTTTTCGAGCGTTTCGACAGGGAGCCGCTGGCCGCCGCTTCAATCGCACAGGTGCATACGGCGAAGCTGAAAACCGGCCACGAGGTCATCGTTAAAGTCCTGCGCCCGGGAGTCGAGGAGCAGATCGAAAATGACCTTGCCGTACTGCGTGTGATCGCCGGGCTCGCTGATCGCTACTGGGAGCACGGCAAAAGGCTGCGGCCGCTGGAAGTGGTCGACGAATACGCACACACGATCATCGACGAACTCGACCTGATGCGCGAAGCCGGCAACACGGCGCAGTTGAAAAGAAATTTCCAGGGCTCGGACATGCTGTACGTACCGGACGTATTCTGGGACTACTGCCGGCCCGAAGTTCTCGTTCAGGAACGTATCTACGGCACACCGATAGGCGACATGGAAACGCTGCAAGCTGCCGGCACCGACTTTCAGGTGCTGGCCGAAAACGGCGTCGAGATCTTTTTCACACAGGTGTTCCGCCACAACTTCTTTCACGCCGACATGCACCCCGGCAACATCTTCGTCATCACGACCGACCCGGGCCGACCGAAGTATGCGGCGGTGGACTTTGGCATCGTCGGAACGCTAAGCCCCGAGGACCAGCGCTACCTCGCCGAGAACTTCCTCGCATTTTTCGACCGCGACTACTACCGCATTGCGAAACTGCACCTGGATAGTGGCTGGGTGCCCGAAGGCACCCGTATCGATCAGCTGGAGACAGCTATCCGCACTGTTTGCGAGCCGATCTTCAACAAACCACTCGCGGAAATATCGTTTGCGCAGCTGCTGATGCGACTGTTCCGTGTTGCGCAGCGCTTCGATGTCGAAATTCAGCCGCAGATGATTCTGCTGCACAAGACCCTGTTTAATATCGAAGGGCTTGGTCGGCAGCTGTATCCACAGCTCGATCTGTGGAAGACGGCGCACCCGGTCCTGAAACGCTGGATGGACGAACAGGTGGGCGCGCGTGCGATGCTAAAAGATCTTCGCGAAAACCTGCCGCAGCTGCGCGACGCGATGCGCGAGCTGCCCGCAATCGTCAACCACCTCGGTCAGCAGGTCGCGGACGGACGGATCAACTTCAATTTACAATCTCCGGAACTGCGCCGGATTAACGAGCAGCTCATTGAGCAACGACGGCAACGCTACTGGCTTGCTGCGGCAGCCACCGCCATCGTCTCCGGCGCCCTGGCAATGACGCTCGGCGCGAGCCCGCCCATCGGATGGTCGTTGCTAGCGATCGGAGCAGTGACTGCCTACCTGGCGCGTCCCTAGCTCGCGGAATCTCAGTCCGACGCCAGGACGAAACCAACCTCGCGGCCGGTCTCCGATACACCGAATATTCTGTAGCCGAGCTCACCCAGCATGGCGATACTTTCCGCGGTCCGCTGCTTGCCGATTCCCGGGAAGCGATGATGAAATTCGACCAGCAGCTGCTCCGGGAGATGCGTGACACTTTTAAGCCCATCCAGTATGTCGTACTCCGCACCTTCGACGTCCATCTTAAGAAGGTCTACCCGTTCGTGCTGCAGCCGTTCCATAATCGTCCGAATGGTATAGGCCGGTGTATCGATATAGTCGTTCGAATCGCCGGCTTCCGCATCCGCGGTCCACATAACCTCGGCGCTTCGCCCCTGCCGGTTGACTCGCCGGTACAATCTCAACTTGCCATCTTCTCCCGATACAGCCCACGGCTTGAACAGGAAACCGCCCGGCAGCTGTTGCTTCTCAACCCATTCCATTGAAAAAGGCGTTGGATCGAATGCGAAAACGGTGGCACCGAAGCGCTCAATAAGATCCAGATCGAAATCGATGGAGTCGCCTACACCCAGCGAATAGACAATCGAATTCGAGTCCAGCCTGGTGGCGATGTAACTCCAGTCTGCCGTCTCGAGCGTTTCGATCGCAATCTCGGGTTTTAACCACAACTCCCTGCCGCCGATACGCTTGAGAAAAAGCTTTACGGGCCAAAACCACGGCTGCCGTTTCATCCAGCCGGAAGTTCTCATGTGTGGTATCTCTTCATCAAAGTTGGTTCTCCGGAACAATTCTGAGCAGGAATGCCTTGAAGCGGTGAAAGCGGCTTGCCAGCGGTTCCGATCTCTCGGTTACTTCGCGGCCGTCAATCGTAGCCCGCCATCGAAGTCGTCGTTTGTCATCGAGCTCGACACGATAGGCCAGCTCCTCAAACCGCTGTAACGCCCCTTCGGCCATCGCGGCGCCCAGCACCTCATTCGGTATGATCATACCCATCTCGGTGTTTATCGCGAAAGATCGGGGGTCGAGGTTGAGCGAGCCGATAAAGATCGTCTCACGATCAATAATCATGCCTTTGGTATGCAAGGTAAGCGATTTCGCGTTATCGTCCGCTGCGTTCGCCCGCACCTCATACAACTCGACTCCCGCTTCGATGATCCTTTTTCTGTACTTGGCATAGCCGGCATGGACTGCAGTATGGTTGTTAGATGCCAGCGAGTTGGTGATAAGAACAACCCGCACTCCTTTCGCGGTAATCGACTTCCAGAACTCAACGCCCGCTTCGCCCGGCACGAAGTACGGCGTAAACACAATAATCTCATCACTGGCAGCCTCGATGATCTCCACCAGCTGCTGCAACAACCTCATCTGTTGCAGGGAAACCTCTGATGTCAGCTTGTCGGGTTCATCGGTGACAACCCTTCCGTCCGCGGAGAAGAACGACTGCTCGCCACTCAGCAGGTCCTGAACGAGCCTAGCGTTGACCGCCGAGCCGTATACAGTCTCGGCGCGGCCACTACTGGTTGCGTCAAGTCCGCCTCTTGCACGTGCCAGATCCTGTGGCGTAAATATTGAGGCGAACGCCTGCATCGGAACCGCGCGCTTATGATTCCAGAAGCGATCAAACACGCCGGAGACTTCGACAGCAACCGGGCCTATACCGATGACATCCAGATCGAGAAACTCACTCTCCTCGCGAAGGTCGAAGTATTCGTCCGCGATGTTACGCCCACCGACAATCGTGACCTGGTTGTCGATCGTAAAAGACTTGTTGTGCATACGTCGATTGGCGCGCTTGAAGTCGGCCAGTATATTGATCGCGCCGATACCTCTGCGCGCTACGGGGTTGTAAAGCCGCAACTCGATATTGGGATGAGCATTCAGCAGCTCAAGCTCTTCGTCCTCTACGGTCGTAAAGATGTCGTCGAGCAGGAATCGCACGCGAATCCCGCGATCGGCAGCCTGCAGCAGGCTGCCGGCAAACACCTGGCCTGCCGTATCGCCCTTCATCAGAAAATACTGCACATCGATGCTTTTTTCGGCGAGCTCCATCAGGCGCAGACGCGCCCCCAGCGCGTCGTGCCCGGACACCAGCGGGAAGAACCCTGAAGGTCCGGGGTTATCTGTTTTCCATAATTCGACCTGTCGTCGCAACAGGGTGTCGTGATTGGGGCTCATCGCCAGGCTCGGTTCACGCGGATAATCGAACGGCGCAACCGCACAGCCGCTCGCCATGCACAGTAGTGCTGTAATAAGTACGCCTGCACCGCAGCGGCTGACCTCGTGCATATGGATTCTGCTTGTTTATCGTTGCTTGAGTATAATGAACCACTCCGGGGGGGGACTAAGCAATGTTGCGATCAATCGCGAGGCTACTGCTACGAATGTGCGGCTGGACCGCTGTCGGGGATGTTCCGGACGTGCCGAAAGCGCTCTTTGTCGCAGCGCCGCATACATCGAACTGGGATGGCGTCTGGGCGTTGACCTACAGAGTAGCGGTTGGCCTCGATATTCGCTTCTTCGCCAAAAAATCGCTTTTCTGGTTTCCGCTGGGAACGCTGTTGAGGGCGTTGGGCGGTATACCGCTGGACCGCTCACAGGCAACATCGGCGGTGGAGCAGGCTGTCGCCATGTTCGAAGCACAAGAGCGGTTTTTCTTCGGCCTGTCTCCAGAGGGAACAAGAGCGCTCCGTGACGCCTGGAAAACCGGTTTTTATCGCATTGCCCGGTCTGCCGGTGTGCCCGTGTTCCTCGGTATCCTTGACTATGAAAACAAGCGTATCGGCATAGCAGGGAGAATCGACCTGAGCGATGACAGCGAGGCCGACCTCAGGAAATTCGCCGTTTTTTATGCGGATATTCGGGGCCGCTGGCCGGAGAAGGCTACGCCGGTCCGGTTCGCCAAATAGAAAGGCCGCCCGAAGGCGGCCTTAGGAGTACAGGCGATGAGGCCTAGCGCCGGAAGTTGGCCTCCAGACCGATAACCCGACCCTTTTGCATCGGTCCTGCCGTGTAGATACCGGATATCGACGTCAGGTTGCCCCAGTTCGCCTCATCCGTCAGGTTCTTGCCGTACAAGGAAATCTGCCATTCGTCGTTTGGCAGGAACCAGTTTACGCTCGCATTGAGCCGCTTCTGATCGTCGAAGATTTCCGAATTCGAGTCGTTATACGGATGGCCCTCGCGATAGCTGTAGTTGGTGGCAAAATTCACCAGCCCGGCGTCGCCCATCGGTACGTCGAACGAAGCACCCACACTGTAGTTGGTCGGTGCGAGGCGCGGCAGATCATCGCCGAGGAAAGCTGCAAAAGCCGGGTTCTTGCTATCGTATTCGCCGTCCTGCCATCCGTACGAGGCGTTGACCGAGAAGCTGTCGGTAATCAAACCGACAAAATCGACTTCCAGCCCCTGGATGGTCACGTCGCCGGCATTGATCGTTCCCTGCAGAACGACAACGTCCGGATCCCCGAGATTGAGCTCGCGCTGCATGCCGTCGATTTCATTGTGGAATACCGCGGCATTCAAACGCATCTTGCCATCCGAAAACTCCGTTTTCACACCGATTTCGAAGGTGTTGTTCTCTTCTTCGCTGGTTGGACCCGGTGGAATGACGTTCGGTTTGGCGTTACGGAAGTTGAAACCACCCGAACGAAAGCCCTTGGACCAGAAACCGTACAGCTGGGAGCTATCGTTAAAGCTCCACTGGAAACCGAGTTTCGGTGTGAGGTTGTCCCAGTCGCCGGAAAGACTGTCGAAATTGCAGACAAACGTCACCACATCCGCGCAACCGCCGCCGACGCCACTGATAATCTGTGCCGATTTCGACTCGTCCGTGTAGCGAAGGCCGGCGGACACCGTGAAGTTGTCGCTCACAAGAAAGTCGTTGCTCCAGAACGCACCAAAGGTCTTCGCGTCCATATCGCCACCTAGCGCACGCGTGATAGCCGCCTGAATATACCGGCCTTCACGATAGCCAACGTCCTGCGTGAAATAGTAGAAACCAATAGTCGATTGCCAGTTGTCGCCAAACGAGCCGGACCAGCGCAGTTCGTTACTCCATTGCATCTGATCCGTGTTGCCGGGCACCGTAAACAACGGAAAGTAGGTGCCGTCCACGTCGGTAGCAGAGTCTGCTCGCGTTCTTCTCCAGCCGGCAATATTGGTCAGCGTTCCGTCGCCGACTTCAGCCACATTGGTTTCGACCATGACCTGTGTCCAGCGCATGTCCGTGAAACCGACCTCATCGCCCGAGGTTGTGAATTCCGCCAGCGTACCGGCACGCTGCTGGTTCACATTTGACCAGACGGCGCCATCGCCCTTCGACTCGCCGTGCTCGACGATCATCGTCACATCGACGGTGTCGTTGAGTGTCCAGACCAGCGACGGCCTGACCAGTTTCGTTGTCATCTGGCCAACATCGCTTCGATTGGCCGCCGACTCAATATAAAAGCCCTGCGTCGGATACGGTGCGGGCGCGATCGGGAACGGTCCCACCTGCGGACCGGTGAACGATTGATTGACGTTCTTGAAGTAACCCTGGTCGTCATCGTAGTAAACAACGACTTTCCCGGCGAGCTTGTCGTCAATTAGGGAACCTTCCAGCGCTGCCGCAATATTGTAGTTCTCTTCATCGGTAATACCCACGCGAACGCGCGAGCCGAATTCACCGTTCGGACGTGCGTTACGTATCACGACCGCGCCGCCCGTTACGTTTCGACCGAATAGCAAGCCCTGCGGTCCGCGCAACACTTCGACGGTTTCGAGATCGAAGGTATCGATGACCACACCGAAAGTCGTGCCCATATACAGACCGTCTACGAAGACGCCAACAGTCGGGTCGACGGAGGGAATCGAGCTGTTGATGCCCTGGCCGCGGATCGAAAAATTCTGTACGCCGGGGAACGTACCAACCGCTTCGAGCTGGACATTCGGCATCAGATAACCCAGGTCGTCGATCTTCTTGACGAACAATGCATCGATTTGCGCGGCGCCGAAAGCGGTTACCGCAACCGGCACATCCTGTACGGCCTCCGCTTCACTACGCTTACGAGCTGTCGTCACAATCTCCTCCAGCAAGGCTCCGGCGGCGCCGTCCTGTGCCAGTGCGACATTCGGTAGCAAAAAAACAACAGCCGCCACTGACACCAGTGTAGCTGCGGCCCCAGAGAGCTTTAGTTTACCGTTTAAGCCCCTGAATTCTTTAGAGTTAGACACGGTACTTCCCCATGAATGATTTCTGATACTCCACAGCATACTGTTGTGTGCTTACCAACGCCAATCGCAGAGACAGATATGAGACAAAAGTTTCATATCAGAGCAAAAGGCCGGGCAAGTTGCGCCGTTCTTCATTACTATTCGCCGCCTCATGCAAGAACAAAATACGCACAAACGCAGTATTCGCAGCTTCGTCAAGCGCAGCGGTCGACTGACGCCGTCGCAGCAGAAAGCACTGCTGGAGTTGTGGCCCGTGTATGGCATCGATTACTCAGGCGTGGCACTCGATCTTCAGGGCGTTTTCACGAATCCGGGTTCGGTGGTTCTCGAGATCGGGTTCGGCAACGGCGAAACACTGGTCCAGCAGGCCGTCGAGAGTCCGGAGAAAAACTTCATCGGAATCGAGGTGCACGAGCCCGGCGTCGGACACTGCCTGCTGAAGGCCAGGGAGGCCGGTATCGGCAATCTCCGTTTGCTGGCTCACGACGCCCTTGAGGTACTTAGTCAGCAGATACCGCTGGCATCGTTGTCGCGGGTGAACCTCTATTTCCCCGACCCGTGGCCGAAGAAACGGCATCATAAACGCCGCATCGTACAGCAGGACTTTCTGGATCTGATTGCCGAGCGACTTGAAACCGGGGGAACGCTGAACATCGCCACGGACTGGACACCCTACGCCGAATACATAGACGAGACCGTTTCCCGCTCGAGCCGCTTCACCTGCAACGAAAGCCGCGAGCACGATGGAGACCAGCCACTGGATAGACCGCGCACCAAGTTCGAGCAACGCGGACTGAAAAAAGGCCACCGAATACACGACTGGTGTTTCCGTAGGTCCACCGACTAGCCGCCGACAAACCGGCTTGCGCTTCTCTGGACTTCATCTATAACTAGTATAGAGGACAGAATTTCAGCAGGGGTGACTCGCTAATGACCGTTCAATTTCCCGCGATAGGCAAATGGTTCCGCCGGCCTAACGGGACTTTGTTCGAGATTGTCGCTGTTGACGAAGATGACGGCACGGTCGAGATTCAGTTGTTTGACGGCACTATCGGCGAAGTGGACATCGAGCACTGGCCGGAACTGTTACCCGTTGAAGTCAGCCCGCCCGAGGACTGGTCCGGCTCGGTCGATATGGACCCGGAGGACTATGTCGGCAAGAAAGAGCACAACATGCCAAGTGGTTTTCACGACCCGCTGGCATTTCTCGACAAACTTTAGCCTTCTTTACATGCTGTCGGGCCCGAACACATAGACGATTCCGTCTCGCACCGATACATCGACTTTGCGCAGTGCTTTGCCGGTACCGGGACCCGCGAAACATTCACCGGAATCGATCGCATAGGTTGCGCCGTGCGATGCACAGATGACAGCTGACTTGTCCTTGGTCAAAAACTTGTCCGGTGACCAGTTGAGCGGATGACCGACGTGCACGCAGTAGTTCTGATAGGCAAAAACATCGCTGCCCTGCCGCACGACGAAGCCGCGAAACGGCCAGTCACCGTCGCCGATTGAAAATTCCCGGCAGCCGGGGTCTTCGATTTCATCCAGAAGGCCGACTTCGATTGTGACATCGTTCATTGCGCGGTCTCCTCGTTCCAGGGCGCAACCTTCAACAGGAGCAGCATGCCCGGAACCGCCAGCGCCGTGCAAAGCAGGAAGAAGCCGGTCCATCCCATCTGTTCGACCAATACACCGGTGATGGCATTCGCCAGTGTTCGCGGCACCGCGATTAGCGCGCTAAACAATGCGAACTGCGTCGCCGCGAACGCTGGATTGGTCGATTTTGCAATGAAGGCCGTCAACGCGGCCGCGCCTAAGCCAACTCCAAGGTACTCGAATGCCACGGCGACGCCTAGCATCCACGGATTGGCACCGACCTCCGCCAGCAATGCAAACCCCAGGATGCTGACGATCTGGACGAAACCAAATAGCCATAACGCACGATTTATCGACAGTTTCACCATGACAATGCCGCCCACAAGGCCACCGACGATCGCTGCCGTCAGCGACGCAAACTTCGCGACCGTACCAATCTGTATTCCGGTGAAACCGAGATCGACGAAGAAGGGCGTCTGCAATGCAGTCGCCATGTTGTCACCCAGCTTGTAGAAAAAAAGGAACGCCAACGTAAGCAAGGCCGGCCGGATCCCCGCGCGATTAATGAACTCGCGAAACGGCTCGATGATGGCTTCCTCGATGGTCCGCGGCGCCCGCGGATCCCGGCTCGGCTCGGCTATGCTCAGCGTAAGAAGAATACCGACGCTCATGAAGGCAGCGACAACCACGAATACGAAATGCCAAGGCAGAAAATCCGACAGGATAAAGGCCAGAGAACCCGGAACCAGCCCAGCGAGGCGATAGGCCTGTATGTGAACGGCGTTGCCGATGCCGAGTTCGATTTCCGGCAGCAGTTCGCGACGATACGCGTCCAGCACAATATCCTGGCTTGCACTAAAGAACGCGACTGCTGCCGCCAGATAGGCAACACTCCATATTGAAAGCTCCGGCTTTAAATAGCCCATCGCGGCAATAGACGCTGCAAGCGCCAGTTGCGTAACCAGCATCCAACCGCGACGACGACCCAGAAACGGTAACGTGTAGCGATCCATAATGGGCGACCACAGAAACTTCCATGTGTACGGAATGCCGATTAGCGAGAAAAACCCGATCTCCGCCAGGCCCACCCCCTCCATCCGTAGCCATCCGGGAACCAGTTGAATCAGCATGTAGAGCGGTAAACCGGACGTGAACCCCGTAAAGACGCAGATTAATACGCGTCGATTCAGAATTGCCTCTCTGAAGGTTTGCTGTTGCATCAAACCGGCATCAGCGGCCGTAGACCCAGTCGTAATCCATGGTTATCGGCGCGTGGTCGGAAAAACGCTCATCCCGGTAAATCGCGGTTCGCGTCACCTTGTCTTTGAGGCCGGGCGTAATCACCTGATAATCCAGTCGCCATCCGACGTTGTTATCCCAGGCGCGGCCGCGATTCGACCACCAGGTGTATTCATGTGGCTCCTGATCCCGCGTACGAAATGCGTCCGTCCATTTGAGTTCGCCGAAGACCTTGTCCAGCCATGCTCGCTCTTCGGGCAGGAAACCCGAGTTCTTTTTGTTGCTCTTCCAGTTCTTGAGGTCGACTTCCTTGTGAGCGATATTCCAATCGCCGCAGATAATCGTCTCAGAGCGACGGCGGTAGAGTTTTTTCATGTGTTCTTCGAACGAGGCGAGGCAGCGATACTTCGCTTCCTGCCGAACATCGCCCGACGAACCCGACGGCAAATACAGGGAAACGACATTGACGCCGTCAAGCTGCACCTCAAGATAACGTCCCTCGTTATCGAACTCAGCGTCCCCATACCCCCGAATTATTTTTTTGGGCTCGTGACGGGTATAGACGGCGGTACCGCTGTAACCTTTCTTCTCGGCGTCTTCGTAATAACAGTGATAACCGGAAGGTGAGAACACTTCGTCGTCGAGTTGATGCACCTGGGCCTTGGTTTCCTGAATACAAACCACATCGGCATCCTGCTTTTTCAGCCAGTCAAAAAAACCCTTGCGGGCCGCTGCCCGGATACCGTTAGCGTTGAGACTGATAACGCGGAACAAATCGCTACTCCTGTGTCATACTCCAGTCCGAAATTGAACCGGGCGCGATCATCATACAGAAGCACCCACAAAGGCCAACAGCGGAAGACAAAGCAGATGCGAGGGTACAAAAGGGAGTTCATCGAGTTGGCGTTGGAACTGGGTGTTCTGCGCTTCGGTGAATTTACGCTCAAGTCAGGTCGGATAAGCCCATATTTCTTCAATGCCGGTCTGTTCAACACCGGTTATGCCGCCGCAAAACTCGGGCGCTTCTACGCCGAAGCTATCGCACAGTCAGACATACGATTCGATGTGCTTTTTGGTCCGGCTTACAAAGGCATTCCACTGGCGACACTGGCAGCCGCATCGCTCGCCGAACAACACGATATCGACGTACCCTATTCCTTCAATCGCAAGGAAGCGAAAGCGCACGGCGAGGGTGGCAGCATCGTTGGCGCTCCGCTGTCTGGCGACGTTTTAATTGTCGACGACGTGATTACGGCCGGAACCGCAGTCAGGGAGGCCTATCAGATCATTTCAGCGGCCGGTGCCACGGTAGCAGGACTGGTTATTTCTCTGGATCGGCAAGAGCGCGGACAAGGGCCATACTCCGCCGTGCAGGAACTTAAACAATCGCTGGATATTCCGGTCGTCAGCATTGTCCAACTGGATGACCTGATTAACATACTTGAAGAATCAAGCGAGTACGAAGACTATCTTGAGCCAGTCCTCAGCTATCGCCGGCAATACGGTGTAATCTCTTAAGACCTTGAAATACGGGGCTTTCATCGCTATTTACAGGAATCACGACGGCGATTAAGCTTGTGGAACGAGAACCAGTCCCGCGTTTGGGGCCTATTTTGGTGGCATATTCCTAGAATGCGGATAATTATTCTTATCTCTGTACTGTCGTTATTGGCCCCGCTCGCAGCCAGCGCGCAAGACGCCAAAGTCTACAAATGGGTGGACAAAGACGGCGTCGCGCACTACGGCGACAGTATTCCGGCCGAATACGCCGAGCTGCCGAAAGAGGTTCTGAATAGCCGCGGCGTTACCGTCGACAATCTCGAAGGTAAAAAAACCCCGGAGCAAATCGAAGCCGAACGCATCGCCACTGAGAAACGCGTCGCCAAAGAGCTGCAGCTACGTGCCGACCAGGCGCTGCTCGCGACCTATCTCTCCGTGGACGAAATCCTGATGCACCGCGATCGCCGCGTTGAGTTATTCCAGGCGCAATCCCGAGTGACGGAACTGTACCTCAGTAACCTCAGCCGGAGACTGGAGTCGTTGCGCAAAGACGCGTCCAGGTATCAGCCCTACAGCGAAGACCCCGATGCGGCGATGGTTCCCGAGGAACTCGCAACCGATCTGCGACGAACCAAGGAAACGATCGAACGCCATCAACGCAACCTGAGGAAGTTTACGGCGGACGAGCAACAGATCATCGCCCGTTTCGCCGGCGATATTTCCCGCTTCAAACAGCTCAAAGGCATTAGCGAAAACTAACTTTTGCCCGAATGACCGAAACCGCCGGCACCTCTCTCGCTGGCATCGAACTCCGTAACGACTTTCAGCTCCACCTGTTCGACGGGCACGAAAACCATTTGCGCAATGCGCTCAGCAGGCTGTACTTCGTAGCTCGTAGAGCTGCGATTCCAACATGAGATAAATACCTGCCCCTGGTAGTCCGAGTCGATCAGCCCGGTCAGATTGCCGAGCACCAGGCCGTGCTTGTGGCCGAGACCGGAGCGCGGCAACAACACCGCCGCCAGCGATGCGTCAGCGACATGAATAGCCAGCCCGGTCGGTACCAGGACAGTCTCGCCCGGCGCGACGGTCAGCGCCTCGTCGATGCAGGCGCGCATATCCATGCCGGCAGAACCGTCTGTCGCGTAGTGCGGCAAAGGGATAGTGTCCCCGACCCGTGGGTCGAGTATTTTCATCTCGATTGATCGCAATGGAATAGTGTCCTTCAGTCGTTGCTGGAAATGACCGTCAATTTCGGCTGGGTTTCGGAACCGCGCATAGCATAGAAGTGTTCGGCGATGAGCTCAAGCAAGTCATGGGCAAGCTCTGTTTTCGACGCTGTCGGGAACTGTTTTTCGCCGTTGTTCCAGAGGACCGTTGCCGCGTTGTCGTCACGATCGAAGCCGCAATCGCGGCCGACGCGATTGGCGACGATCAGGTCCAGTTTCTTTTTCGCAAGCTTGCCACGCGCATAGTCGGTGACGTTTTCGGTTTCGGCCGCAAAGCCCACGGTAAACGGCGCTGCATCGAGCGCCGCGACGGAGGCCAGGATATCCGGGCAGCGCACGAGCTCCAGGCGCATCGCCTCGTCGTTCTTCTTGATCTTCTGCTGCACAACGGCGGCCGGCCGATAGTCGGCGACAGCCGCAGCCGCGATGAAAATATCGGTATCGCCGATCGCGTCATGCGTCGCCGTGTACATGTCTTCGGCGGACTCAACCTGCACAACGGTCACACCCGGTGGTTCCGGCAGATTAACCGGGCCGCTCACCAGGGTCACTTCGGCACCCTGTGTGGAGGCGGCACTGGCCATGGCATAGCCCATCTTTCCGGAGCTGCGATTGGTGATGTAACGGACCGGGTCGATTGCCTCACGCGTGGGCCCCGCCGTTACGACGACCTTACGTCCCTGCAGCAGGCCTTCGCCCTTACCGCCGATCAGGGCGACTACCTGCGCGGCGATCACGTCCGGCTCCAGCATGCGCCCGGAACCGGTTTCACCGCAGGCCTGTGAGCCAATGCCAGGACCGAGAATATGTATGCCGCGCTCTTCGAGTACCTGGCGGTTCGCCTGCGTGGCGGGATTACTCCACATAACATGGTTCATTGCCGGGGCAAGAGCTATCGGCGCCTCGGTTGCCAGGCAGATTGTCGTTAGCAGGTCGGGCGCGCCGCCGCTGACGATTCGCGCCATGACCTCGGCCGTTGACGGCGCGATCAGAACGACATCGGCCCAGCGGGCGAGTTCGATATGACTCATGGCCGCCTCCGCTTCCTTATCCCAGAGGTTCGAGCGAATCGGCCTGCCCGATACCGCCTGCAACGCAGTACTGGTCACGAACTCCTCGGCCGAGGCTGTCATTACTATCTGTACGTCAGCGCCGCGTTCGCGCAGACGCCGGACCAGGTCCGGTGCTTTGTAGGCGGCGATGCCGCCGCTAATGCCAAGAACAACATTCACTGTCATGGTCTCTTCTCAATGTGCTGACTGCGAGCTTAGCTTGTAGATATTGGCGATTTCCAGCAAATCGAGGGCGGGTGGGCAGATTGTTTCGTTGTAAGGACATGCCGATCCGGGACGCCCACCCGGTCGGACAGCCTGACTTTTGGCCAGATCGACCGGATTTCTGGCCATTCGGCAGCTGCGGCGCTCACTTCGCGACCTCCCGTTGCTATACACAGTGGCTAACGTACACAGGGGCAATGAAATGCAGAAAACAGTACTTGCAGCGCTATCAACCGGTCTGGTCCTGACAGCCATGATGGCTATCGCCGCGGACGACGAGCGCCTGGATATTGCGAAGTTCGACGACGAGGGGAGTCTGATCGTGCCGGAAAACCTCGACGAGTGGATTTTCATCGGCAGCTCACTGGGCATGGGTTACTCACAGGAGAACATCGACCCGGACAGCCCGGGTATGTTTCAGATTGCCCGCATGGAACCGACAGCCTACGAGGTTTTCAAAGAGACCGGCAAGTTCGTAGACGGCACAATGCTGTCGCTGCATTTTTATGGGTCGCAGAATGAAGTTTCGATCAACCGGGCGGGTTTTGTGATGGGCGATCTGCACTTCGCGGAGATTCACTACAAGGACAGCGAGCGTTTTCCCGACGGCTTTAACTTCTATAATCTGAACAACGGAGAGCCGGTCGGACAGGAGATCGGGCTGCCGAACGACTGCGTTGATTGTCACAAACGGGACGGTGCCTATGCGGTGTATTTGTTCAGTTCTATCCGGCTATCCACAAGTACCTACCGGAAGATATTCGTGCCGGCCTCGCCGACGGTCATCACAAGGGCTCACATTAGCAACGCATATGGCTGAGCAACGTGTCATCGCAGCGCTCGCCTATCCGGGGCTGCAACTGCTGGATATAGTCGGGCCGCTGGAAACCTTCAACCTGGCGGCGCAGCAGCTACTGGATGACGGCGAAACAACCGAGTCTGTATACAAGGTTGTTGTCATCGCCCAAAACGCGGCGGCCGAACCCTCCATGTCGGGACTGCGCATCAATGCCGATCGCAGTCTTGAGGACGATGCTTCCGATATCGACACCTTACTTGTGCCCGGCGCGCTCACCGGCGATGAGAGTTTTTTCCAAAATGCCGACTACATTGACTTTGTTCGCCGAGCCAATCGGTCGACGCGGCGCATGTGCTCTGTCTGCTCCGGTGCGTTGCTGCTCGCCGCCGCCGGGCTGCTCGACGGAAGGCGTGCGACGACGCACTGGATGGATGCGGAAGAGCTCAGGGAGTCCTTTCCGGATGTCCGCGTAGAGGCTGATCAGATCTATCTCCAGGACGGTAACGTCTATACTTCCGGCGGCATTACCGCGGGTATCGATCTCGCGCTGTCTTTGATTGAGCAGGACCATTCGCGACGCCTGGCGTTAAAGGTTGCCAAGCGCCTGCTGGTGTTTCTCAAGCGGCCCGGCGACCAGCTGCAGTTCAATTCGTTCCTGGCGGCGCAATCCCGACCAACGAAGTTCGCCGATACGCTGGACTGGATTACGGAGAACCTCGATGCGGAGATTGATACCGCTGTGCTGGCCGCGAAAGCGTGTATGAGCGAGCGTACCTTTCGAAGGCGTTTTGAAAGCGAAATAGGATTGACGATTAAGCGGTATCTCTCAAAGGCTCGCGTAACGAAGGCACAGAGCCTGCTGGAGACAACATCGTTGCCACTGGTCGCGATCGCAAAACGATGCGGGTTTCATACGTCCGACACGATGCGCTATGCGTTTGCCAGGGAAATAGAAGTTACGCCGAGCGACTACCGGCGACGGTTTGGGGAATTGCCTGAGCAGCGCGGCCAGATTGATTCCTTCTAAGCAGTGCGAAGACAAAGCACAAGAGCTTCTGCCTGACATGGGCAGTGGCCGCTTTTCCCTGCGGATTCAACCGGTCGATGCAACATCTAAACTCTAACATCAGAGAGGAGGATGTTGAAAATGAAGCAAAGACTAAGAATCTATTACTCAGACGCACAGAAAGCATTGATGTGGGATCGCTGGCAGAAAGGCGAGTCCAT
>JAJFKU010000006.1 GCA_021773035.1 Woeseiaceae bacterium | reverse complement strand
CACAGATTTTTTTACAGTCTCGACGGCATCGGCCCGCCCGGATCAACACCTGTTCAGCACGTTGACCGGTACCGGAAATACATGCCGACTGTCGGGATGGGGGGGGGACCCCCCAGGACACGCGCGGGGGGGGGGGATGGGGGCTTTGGGGGGCCCCCGCCCGCCCGGTGGGCCCGTCCCCCCCCCCCCCCCCCCGCCCGGATCAACACCGGATTAAGAACGCCACCGGCAACCATAATGTTACGTCGGCTGGCCAAAACGGTCACCCGATCTCGCTATTGTCTGACAGTGACTGTCCGATCAAGCGCCGACTATCACGCCTGGGCGTTGGATGCCTGCAGCACCCAGGCGAACGGCAACGGGTCGCCTTCGAAGAGTAGCGGTTGCGCCTGGTTCTGTGGAAGCCCCTTGTTCGCCAGCATTGTCCGGATTCCTTCGATGGCGGCTTTGTTCAGCACACTGCGATGCATTGACTCCATGCGCTGCAGATACTTCGGCAGTTCCTGTTCCATGGCGGCCAGCCAGTTCAGGACTTCGTCTGCATCGTAGTGCTCAATGCGGCTGTGAATATTCTGCAGCGTGCTGTAGAGGTATTCGATCGTCCGGTCTGCGACTCCCTCGCCGTGCTGCGACAGGATCGATTCGAGCTCTTTTATGGCCGGGTTCAGCTGCTTCGCCGCGCTGTCGTAAGGACCGCGATCGGCGCCTCGAACGGCGGCAAACCCCGCTGTCAGAAATGCTGTTGTGAGCGCAAAAAAATCGACCTTCTGAACCCGCTGTAACGCATCGAGCGTCGCCTGACAGCTCTGGTGCAGCGCGCCGCCTTGAAAGTGCAGTAGGAAAATCAGGTGGCCGCCAGGCGCAAGCAGGCGTATGGCCTCATCGATTGCGCCCGGGCCGGCGTACTCGACACCGAACTGACTTGTAACAAGGTCGAAGCTGCCTGGCTCCAGCGGTATCTGATTCGCGTCGGCAACAACGCCCGTCACGGCCGGGAAGCGGTCCTGAACGCCGTTGACTGCATCCTCCGCAATATCGACGCAGCTGACTTTGTCGAGTTGTGCGCCGGGCACAAGGCTCAGGTACTCAATTACCGCGCCGCTGCCGGTGCCGATATCCAGCGTTCTGGCACCAGGATGCTGCTTGAAATACTCGCCGAAGGCGTCCGACCAGAAAGCCTGGAAGCCCGGGTGGCCGGCACCGCCGGAGGTAAATGCCGAACTGTCGCCTGCACCTTCCCAATAGGTGTCCCAGGCCTGTGCGGCTTCTCCTTTGTGCAATTCGTCCTGTGACAAGTTTTCTTCCTCAAGCGGCGGGCAAGTATAGCAATCGATTGATTCCACGGCGATTGCCGGATGAGGTAGGATTACGGGCTGCGGTCGTAGAATTTCAGACGATGTCCAATCCACAAATCGAGCAGCTGCTTGCCAAGGCGCGCGCCGGCAAACCGGACGCGCAGTTCCTGCTGAGCCAGATTCGCCGCCAGGAAGGCGATATGGAGGACATGCTCCTGTGGTTGCAAAAGGCCTGCGCTAACGAACTCCCGGATGCGCTGGGGGCAATGGGTCAGTGCTACGAAAAGGGACAGGGCGTCGCGGTCGATATGGCGGTGGCAATGCAGCACTATGACCGCGCAGCCGAGGCCGGCTCAGACTTAGCCGCTTTCCAGAAGGCCCAGCTACTGTACAAGTCACGGCACGGCTCGCAGCACGCGGAGCAAATTCGTGAGCTACTGGTGGCTGCGGCGGCAGCAGATGTGGTTCCGGCACTCAGGGTGCTTGCTTACCTCGCATCGCAACAGGTTTCCGGTCATGTGCTGGCGATCGATTGTTTGCAGCGAAGCGCGGCTTTGGGCGATCCGGTATCTGCTTTCATGCTGGGCTGGTGCCTGTCACAGGGGGCCAGCGAACAGACAGCCGCAGGCGAAGCTGTGCACTGGTTGCAACTGGCGGCGCGCGCGCAGTTTCCGTTCGCCGCCAACCTGCTTGCGTCACTGGGCAACCAGCAGCCGGTCGCTCCGGCGCCACCGGCAAACAGCAGAATTGATTTTGAGCGGCCGTTTCCGCTTTTTCCGGCGGCGCGCGATATCGAACGCGAGGTCTTCAGCGAAGATCCGCCGATTACGCTCTTCAGGCAAGTGCTCGATATCGTTGATTGCGCGTACCTGATCTTCCTGTCCACACCGTACTTGAAGCGGGCCCACGTTATCGATCCTGACGGCAACAAGAGCGGCATGGTGTCGAAAGTCCGGACCAGTATGTCGACCTATATACCTTTCGAGATCGTCGATTTCATAGGGCGCTATATCGAACTCAAGATCGTTGTAGAAACCGGCGAGGATTTGCTCTCGTCGGAGCCGATGTCGATCCTGCGCTATGCTCCCGGAGAGTATTATCGACCGCATTTCGACTACTTCAATCCGAGGCTCAACGTGTCGGACGAACTGCTGGAGGACGGCGGGCAGCGCACGGCGTCGGCCGTTACCTATCTGTCCGTTCCGACGGCAGGCGGCGGCACCAGTTTTCCCAAGCTGAACATCACCGTGCCGCCGCTGGCGGGCGGCACTTTGTGGTTTAGAAACTGTCTGAATGACGGACAGGTGGATGAACGCAGTTTGCATGCCGGTGATACGGTGATCGACGGTGAAAAGTGGGTAGTCACGAAGTGGTTTAGAGAACGGCCCACACAGTATCTGCAAATTTAGACAGACTCCTGTAGTCAGGGAGGTATATGAGGAAGCGCACAATGAAACCAATAATAAGCACTACCCGCTTGTCAGCCTGCGGCATTGTCGCCGCGACGGTGTTGTCGTCGGCTACACTGGCTGTTGAGCCGGACGTGGAAGCTATTCTGAAGTGCAAGTCTCTGCAGGACGATGCTGCGAGACTGGCCTGTTACGACAGTCTTGAATCGCAGGCTGAGATGCAGCCGACACCTGCTGCGCCGCAGACGCCGGAACCGCCTGCGCCTGTTGCTGCAGAACAGTCGCCGGCACAGGCATCAGCACCGGCGGCGCCTGCGCCAGTGCTGGATGACGATATTGGCCGAGAAAGGCTGGGACAGAAAGACGGCAAGCAGCTGACGGTTCGTGGTGAGGTTGTTAGCTGCCGGGAGGACCTGAACAGTAAGTATGTGTTCACATTCGCGAACGGGCAGGTCTGGCGGCAAAAGGACAACAGGCGTGTGCCGTGGTCGGAATGCAGTTTCGAGGTGACGATCCGCAAGGACTTTTTCGGCTATTCGCTGCAACCTGACGGTGAAACCAAGAAAATACGGGTTGCGCGTGTGAAGTAAACGGCCTGCAAAGCCAGCCTCAGCGTCAAAGTTCGGCACCGACGGCACCCTCGGCCGGTATCCGGACCGCAGGCTTATTGGTTTTAGTTCACCGGTGTTGCGTAATTCGCGGCGTCACCGATCAATACGCGCAGGAATAACTCCAGCTGCGACTGGTACACACCGTCTTTGCTGCTTAATACAATGTCAGTCGATCCGTCGCCGTTAAAGTCACCCACGGCGAAGCCGCTGGAACGTCCATTGAGTTCATTCACGCAACTGCTGAGCTCGACCTCCTCAAATACGTTTTGCGATGTCTGACTCAGTACGTGAAATTTACTGCCTCTGCTGCACATCAGTATATCCGAATCGCCATCTTCATCGATGTCGAGTACCTCGATGAACGCAGAGAGGCCGACTGTACTGCTAAGGTTTTGTTGCACCGACTGTATGGTTGATCCATCTTGCTGACGCTCGTACACGGTCAGGTACGACGTATCGACCAAAACGATATCGTCCAGTGCGTCGCCGGTGATGTCGGCGACTGAAATAGCAGGGGGGGTGCTGGACAGGAGTGTGTCAAAGCGCTCTTCAATCGACAACGTGCCGTCAGCCTGGGCCAGCGCAATCACCGCTTGCGCGGGATCCGGCGAGGAATCCCATAGGCCGAGCAAGGCGTCCGTCCGGCCATCGCCGTTGACGTCAACAAAGTCTCCGTACCGAATGCGCTCGCCAGGCAGCTCGAGTGTCGGAGCCTCCAGGCCGCCGCCGTTGTCCTGGCGCCAGATCGCCAGTCCATTGCTGCACCCGACAACGGCAAACAGGTCATCGCGGCTGTCGCCGTTGACGTCGCCGATCCCGATATCGGCGTCATTCGTTGTCAGCGTGCAGCCGGCCGCAGGATAAGGTTCCATGACCATACTTCCCGGCGTGCCGTCGGTCTGCTGATAGGAAATGTAAACACCGTCATCGCCGGATACCGCGATATCCATGCGACCGTCATTGTTCAGATCGCCGACAGCGGTTTCACCGTCGGGCCCGTCTACCTGAGGTCCGGATTGCCAGTCTCCACCTCCGAGGTTATGAATGACCCGAATACCAACGTTCATGAAAGACTGCACGCCGACCACGAGATCGTCGAGGCCATCGCCGTCGTAGTCGGCCAATACTATCGTCCGCGCGTTCGTGTCGCCGTAGTACGCTACTGCCGTCATCGGTACGTCCAGCCCGACCCCAAATTTGACGGAGCTGTAGGAGTTCAAGTACGAGCCTGCCGTTGTCGATTCATTGAAACTCGGCTCGTAAATGCCGGTGCTGGCGGTAAGCAACTCCTGCTCCTGAGGCGACTGAAGTTCCGTCAGAGTCCAATTAGTCGGGCCTTCAACCCACCACGATCCGAACCCTGGAACGTAAGGGCGATTCATCGACGAACGTCCATCGATCACAATAGGCGTTCCGGCGACGAACGGAGATGCAACCTCGAGGCTGCCTGTTTGTGTTCTTGCATTGCGAGTTGCCGGGCCCGGCTGCTTAGCTGTCACCTTTACCGTCGTCCGCGTCGCCTCGATGCCGTCCGAAGCGGTAACACTCAACAGGAACTCTCCCTCCAGATCGGGAACGAATGTCTGTGTGGCTGCGCTTGTATCGGTCAGTGCCAATGAGCTGTTCAGCGGTTTCGCGAGTATCTGCCAGTCGAAACTCAGCCAGTCGCCGTCGTCGTCGTGACTGAAGAGCGCATGCACCGTGGCCGCCGTACCCACATCGGCCAACAGCTCGCCACCCGCGTTTGCAATAGGTCCACTACGAACCGACGCTCCGAGCTCCGGTAGTCCAGCAAGAGCACCCCAGCTGATTCGGAGTGCCTCATCCATTGCTCCGTCGCCGTCGACATCTATTTCGAGCGCAGCCCATGCGCGCGACAATGACGCAAACTCAACTGTGTTTCCCGCGCTCTCCATGCGGATTCTGCCGCCACGGTGTGCAATCAGGTAGCCCGCAGGTTCGAAGAGGTCCAGCTCAGTGAACGGTTCGAGAGCCGTTACAGTAACGGACCCAAGCGCGCTGTCGTAAACAACCCCTGACAATGCCTCCGCCCAAAGCGCCTGTCCGAGAAAATCGATTCCTGTGTAGTCGATCACGAAGTCCTGATAATAATTCTGGCCGCCCGTCGACGGTTCGGTGACGAGAAGGTTCAGACTTGCCTTCTCGAAGTTGCCACCGGAGATCGTTACCGCGCCACGCAACTCAAGAGATTGTCCGCCAACCGTCAACAACAGGTCGTCGAATTCGAGGTTTCCCGGTCCGGCCGCGGAAAAGACAAAGCCGCCGCTGCTTGTCTCTCTCGATGTAATACGTTGAATGTAACGACCGTTGACGGTGACTGTTCCCTCACTGTAGCCGGAAAACGTGATATCCAGCCAACCCGTAGCTCCGGAAACATTGCCTGTGATGGACGCGGTTCCGCCGTTGCTTCCTGCCACTGTGCGGGCAACGGTGCCGCTCAGACCGCTGGTGTCAACCCAGAGCGATTGAACGAGCACCGCCATTGCGCGTGCGGAAAGGACCGTGCCGGCGAAATACGACGCGTTGGTCTTGTTGACCCCTGCGGCCTGGGCGTTGCCCGAGTAATTCACGACTATCGCCGGCGGCGCGGTCCCGGTTGGGGGAGGAGGGTTTGTCGGCGGCGATGTCGGTCCGCTACCTCCCCCACCTCCGCCACAAGCGACAATGGTGGTAGCAAGCAGAGAAACAATGAGTGCGTGGCGGACAAACATGGCGAATCTTCCGTGAAGTAGCAGCGCCTGATTTAGGCATTGTGTTAATGGCTTACCAATCGTATCGTACTGCCAGCATTGTTGCCTGATGGCGGCGGATGTCCTGCCTGAGTTTCTGGATGACCGACGACAGCCGTCGTTAGTAAGGGCTTAATTTTTGGCATGCTGGTCGTAATAACCGTTAGGTTTTTGCAACAAAGTCAATCAAAATCCCTGAATATCGCGCAGTTCATGGCCAAAACCAGCAGTGCTCAATCCTTGCGCTGAGAACTCGAAGACTTGACGAGGCCGCGGGCCGGCGGTTTTCGATCGAAAGCACAGGTTCGATACCGAATTCAAAATCGAAGGACAGAGATCATGAAGGACGACGCCCTGCACTGGGAAAAACTGGCAAGTGAAGCCGGGCCGGAGTTACCCCTTTTTCGTGTTCGCTTCGATAGAATGCGGCACCCCACCAGCGCAGCGGAATTCCAGCGTATGGTTCTTGAAACCACCGACTGGGTAAACATCGTTGCCATTACTTCCGACGGGCTGATAGTGATGGTGGAACAGTATCGATTCGGTGTCGGCGAACTCACGATTGAACCTGCCGCAGGGATGATTGATCCGGGCGAAGATTCCCTTGACGCGGCAAAGCGTGAGCTCGCCGAGGAAACCGGGTTCGGCAAGGGGAACTGGCGCTACCTTGGCTCCGTTCAGGCAAATCCGGCGATTCACGATAACCTTTGCCATCACTGGCTGGTGGAAGGCGTTGAGGCCATGCAGGCACCGGCGCCGGACGAGGGTGAAGCAATCCGTGTACACCTCATGACGCTTGACGACATCAGGGAAGCCATTGCTGTTGGCAAACTGAAGCATCCGCTGGGCCTGTCGGCTTTGTCCCGGGTCTTTCCGCTTTGGGACCTTCCATACGTGCCTCCTGCAAGCTAAGGTTCGCAAATACCTGGCATGCTACATTTCCAACATGAGCACGTCGTCCAGTCCCTGTATCTTCTGCCAGATCATCGATGGGTCACCGGAGTCAAGCCAAGTTTTCGGTGTCGCACAGCAACTGTCGCTTGCCGTCCCTTCATCACCTACCACCAAGCCGCATACAGTGCGGCAAGCATCAACGCGATTACGGTTGCTCCCAGGTTGAAACCACCTGTCGTCGTGGTATCGATAGCCTTGTAGTCGATTGCACCCGGATGATCGCCCTGGCGCTGCATTTTCGACACCAGCATGCCGACGGCGATGCAGAGTAGGAACACGGTACCGACCCGGTCGATGAACGGCAGCTCCGGCCACAGCAGCTTGAACGCGATGGAGAATAACGCCGACCCGATTGCGGTAGCGAGCGCACCGTTTGCCGTTGTCTTCGGCCAGAAGAAACCCAGCAGAAACAGTGCGCATACTCCCGGTGTAA
This sequence comes from Woeseiaceae bacterium, assembly GCA_021773035.1. GTDB lineage: Bacteria > Pseudomonadota > Gammaproteobacteria > Steroidobacterales > Woeseiaceae > UBA1847. The sequence goes on along the minus strand of JAJFKU010000006.1, from coordinate 20,070 downwards.
AGAAGCCGGTGAATTCCTGAATGTACTGAAACGCCTGGTCGAACTTGCCAAGCAGTGGCCGCGCGAGAATCATCGCAACGACTATAGCTGTGCAGCTCACGATACGTCCCACATTGACCAGCTGTTGTTCGGTGTGTCGCGAGCCACCGTGATGACGATAAATGTCCATCGTGAAGATGGTCGATATCGAGTTCATCATCGATGCCAGCGAAGAAACGATCGCTGCGATCAATGCCGCAAACACCAGGCCGAGTATTCCGGTCGGCAGCAGGTTCATGACCGTCGGATAAGCGCGATCCGGCGTATCGAGGTCTGGTGCGAGGACGACTGCTGCGATGCCCGGGAGCACAATGATCAGCGGCATCAGCATTTTCAGGAATGCGGCGAACAGGATGCCCTTCTGCGCTTCCCGCGTGCTCTTTGCCGCCAGTGCACGCTGGATAATGTACTGGTTAAAGCCCCAGTAGGACAGGTTCATGATCCACATGCCACCCACCAGCACCGAAATACCGGGCAGCGCGTCGTAGTGCGGCGAATCCTTTGTGAAGATCAGGTCGAACTTTTCCGGCAGTCGTTCCAGCAATACCTGAAAACCGGCCATCGTTCCCTGGCCGCCCGAGACTTCATTCAGCGAAATGATCGCGATCAGGATGCCGCCGAACACCAGCAACGTGACCTGGATGATATCGGTCAGCGCAACCGCCTTCAGGCCGCCATACAGGGAGTACGCTGTTGCGAACGCACCCAGTGCGATCAGCGCCGTTGTCAGGTCCAGCCCGGTCACCGTATTGACTGCCAGGGCGCCTAGCCACAGGATTGATGTCAGGTTCACAAATACATAGACAATCAGCCAGAAGATTGCCATGACGTTGCGCACGCGATGATCGAAGCGCTGTTCCAGGAACTGGGGCATGGTAAAAATCCTGTGCTTCAGAAAAACCGGCAACAGCCATTTTCCCACGATGACCAGCGTAATCGCCGCCATCCACTCATACGCGGCGATCGCAATCCCCATCACCCAGGCGGAGCCCGACATGCCGATGATCTGCTCTGCGGAAATATTCGCGGCAATGAGCGAGGCACCGATTGCCCACCACGGCAGATTGCGGCCCGCAAGAAAGTAGTCGCTCGAGTCTTTTTCGTGTCCGGCCTTCTCGCGAGATACCCATTGCGCGAGTACCAGTAAGACGACGGCGTAAACGGCGACAACGGTCAGGTCCAGTGTTCCCAGATTCATAGAGCGTTCCCCTGTTTTTGTTATTCGATGAGCGTCAGTTCTTCGAAAATGCCGGCACCGACGTATCCCCCGTGTTATCGGTATCCCCGTATGCCACCATGAACCGCATTCGCTTGCCCGTCGTGAGAGTAACACGCGATGAAGTGTCGTCGCCGGAGCTGTCGTTGTCAGCGGGTACAGCGACATCTGACCGGTCCTGATAGAGTGTGACTGTCCTTCATTCAAAGGTGTCGAACCGAATCGCATCTATGCCAATACCCATCTCAATATGGTCCGATATAGCTTGTCCCTGGTGCTTTGTTGGCAAGGCGCATCTGGAGGCAGCAATGCGTCAGATCGCGGCGGAAACGCCGGCGCCCGAGTTGCAGATTCGTTGGCGGGCGTTCGAGCTTGATCCGCGGCCGCGGGAACCGACTGCACAGAGCTATGCGGAGAGATTGGCGGCCAAGTACCAGCGAAGTCTGGAACAGGCCCAGGAAATGATCGATACCATGACGCAGGCAATCAGCGACGTCGGCGGCCACGCGGACTTTAGCAAAGTCATTGCGGCCAACACCTTCGAGGCGCATCGCCTGATTCAATGGGCTGGCGATAAAGACCGGGCAGGTGAAACCAGCAACGCACAGCATCGGGTAACTGATGCATTCATGCGCGGCTATCTCGGCCACGGCGTCAATCTTGGTAACGACGAGGACCTGTTGAACGTAGTTGAATCTGTTGGGCTCGAGCGAAGCGAAGCAAAAGAGCTGCTCGATTCAGACAGATTCGCCGATACGGTGAGAGCCGACGAACAGACTGCAGAACAGCACGGAATACGGGGTGTGCCATTCTTCGTCATTGGTGACTATGGTTTGTCCGGAGCACAGCCGACTGCCACACTCATCGAGGCCATTCGAAACAGCGGCGCAGGGCCTCTCGCCACAGATCATCGTGCATAAACCACCGTTGATCGCAGTGCTCATGGTGCGCGTCACTGTGGTTCGCTAGAGTAATGGGACATTCACTATCGAAAAGCGACGCCTAATGAAGAAACTACTGACTGTTACGATCTGTGTGCTTGCAATGGCCTCCTCGCAGGCACAAACAACGCTGCCATTCGACGTCGATCCGGTCGCGTCGTTTGATGAGCCATGGGCGATGGCTTTCCTGCCCGACGGGCGTATTCTGGTGGCCGAGAAGAAGGGCAGGCTTGCACTGCTTGGCCAGGACGGGCAGTCGTTCGGTTCCGTGCGTGGACTACCGAATGTGGACTACGGCGGCCAGGGCGGTTTCGGCGATGTCGTTTTGCACCCGGACTTTGAAACCAATGGCTACGTCTACCTGAGTTACGTCGAAGGTGGGCCGGGCGCCACGCGCGGCGCAGCGGTCGCCCGTGGTGTGCTGACCTTGTCCGCACGCCGGGGAGTAATGTCCGACGTCGAGGTCGTCTGGCGGCAATACCCCAAGGTTCTCGGTTACGGGCACTATGGTCATCGTATTGCGTTCGACGAAGAAGGCTACCTCTGGGTTTCCTCCGGTGATCGCCAGAAGTTCACGCCGTCGCAGGACATGCAGAGCAACATCGGCAAGGTCGTGCGACTGCACGATGACGGATCGATACCCGCGGACAACCCTTTCGTTGACTATCGCGCTACAGACCCGCGCGTTGATGACGAAGGCGTGTATCCGGAAATCTGGTCGCTGGGTCACCGCAATCCGCTCGGCATGACTTTCGACCTCGATGGCCAGCTGTGGGTTGTCGAAATGGGCCCGGCCGGTGGCGACGAGCTGAATCATATCGTGCGCGGTGGCAATTATGGCTACCCGGTCGTCTCCAATGGCGATCACTATGACGGCCGCGATATACCGGACCACGATACGAATCCGGACTTCGACGAGCCGGCGCTATGGTGGACACCGGTCATTTCACCGGGAAACATGATTGCCTACAGTGGTGATGTGTTTTCAGACTGGCATGGCAACCTGCTCATCGCCGGGCTCTCGTCGCGAGCGATTATTCGCATTGAAGTTGATGGAAATCGTGCGACGGAGGTCGAACGCTATGGCATGGGCGCTCGGATTCGCAGCGTCGTCCAGGGGCCGGAAGGTGCATTGTGGGTGCTCGAGGACGACTCACGTGAGAGCCAGGGACGGTTGCTGAAATTAACACCGAAAAACTGAGTACCGTCAATGTAAGGTTCGCGTGCGCGTTATCGTTACTCCGGCAGGCTGTTCGCCAATAACGCCAATTCGGTAGCGATAGACGCTGCGACGATTGCGAACGTTCGGTTCGGCTTCGAGAAATTACTCAACAAAGTCGAAATAGCGCCCTTTATTGGAATCAACAACATCAGCGACACGGCCTTCACGGCAAATGTTCGTATCAACGCATTCGGCGGGCGATATTTCGAGCCGGGCCCGGAACGCAATATTTACGGCGGCGTATCTGTTCGCTATCGCTATTTCTGATGGTGGCGACGGAGGTACTCGTCGAGCGTTCGCACACCCCAGCCTGAGTAGCCGGCCGGCACGGTCGGCTGATCCGACTCCAGATAGTCTACGCCGGCGATATCGAGGTGCACCCAGACCTGATCTTCGTCAACGAACGAGCCAATGAAGGCGGCACCGGCACTCGCGCCGGGGTTGCCGACGCCGCTATTGACGATATCGGCGAACCTGGACTCGATTTGTTCGAAGTGCGAGTCGTCCAGCGGCAGGCGCCAGACGGCCTCGCCCGCTGCGGTGGATGCGGCCGATATGTGCTCGATAAGCTCATCGTGGCGTCCAAAAATACCGGCGTACTCGTCACCCAGCGCGCGGCCGACGGAGCCTGTCAAGGTCGCGACATCGATCAACACACCGGGTTCATAGGTGATCTGACCATAGTGAACGGCGTCGGCAAGGACGAGTCGCCCCTCAGCATCGGTAGAGCCGATCTCGATGGTGATGCCGGACATGGATGTCAATATATCTCCGGGGCGGATTGCGGTGCCTGAGGGCATGTTCTCGGCGAGTGCCGCCAGCGCTACGAGATTAACGGCCGCGCCACGACGAGCCGCAGCAAGAATAGTCCCGGTAACGACGGCCGCGCCGCCGAGATCGCCCTTCATCATCCACATATTCTCATTGGGTTTGATGGAGATGCCGCCGGTATCAAAGGTGATGCCCTTGCCGGCAATTACGACCGGGGTTTGCTCGCCGCCAGCCATGTACTCGATGATCAACAAGCGTGGCGGCCGTGACGACCCTTTGCCAACACCCCAATGGGCGCCCATGCCAAGTCGCTGCATGTCTTTTTCATCCAGCACCTTGATGCTGACATTGTGCAGACCTTGAAACTGCGCTCTTACGACGTCGACGAATGATTGCGGATAGATGATATTGGCAGGCTCTGAACTCATGTCCCTTGCCAGGAAAACACCGTCGGCGAGGTGCAAAAGGTCATTGTCGAACTCATCTCTGGAACCGTCGTCGCTCAACAGGCTTATGGTGGGTAGCGCGTTCCTGTCCATCTCCTTCGCCTGGTGTCGATCGAAACGATAGCTGCGAAGCCGGTAACCGAATGCGACACGCGCCGCCGTCGCCTGCGCGTCGGTGTTTTCGTTCGGCCACAGGATCTGTACGCTTCCACCCTCAGTGTCGGCCAGCAACGCCGCCGCGGTGCCGCCGAAATTCTCAGCGGTGACACGCCCAACGGGCTCGGCGCCAACGCCGATCAGGTCTATGCGCGAATAGGGGGGAAGCCCGTAGAGCGTCAGCGTCGATTCGATTTCACCGTTGAACGCTGCTTCCGTCGCCGCAGCTGACAGTGCGCCGTTGGTTTTTTGATCGATCGTTGCTGCAATGCCGCTGAGTGCACCGCCTTCAACAACGGGCACGATGATCCGGCCGTTCGCCGGAATCCCGAAAGCTGCGAACTCGAAGCGCTGGTCTGCGACGGCCGAGGCAGAGAGCCCCAGCCAGGCAACTAATACAATTATTTTTTTCAAAACACTTTCTCCAATCGGCACGATCCGCAGCCGATGCTGGTTTAGTCCGTGGTTAGTCTGTGTGGCCTTCTTTTCCATTCCGGCAGCGGGTCGCTCTAGGCAGGTACCGCATCAAACGGCGCCGTCACCCGAACTGACCCGTCGTGGATCGCCTGCGTGCCGTGCCACAGGAACGATGGAAACAGCACCAGCCTGCCGGCGACAGGTTGTACCCACTTCTGCGCCGGGCTGAGCGGTGTGGTCTGGAACGGCGGCTCGGCGAATTTGATCCACCCGGCCTTGTCGTTGTCCGTTCCGGTCTCCTTCGGTACGGCAACGTAGTAGGACGAACTGATCCAGCCCTCCGGATGCACATGGTTAACGTGGTGACCGCCGCCGTGCAGCCTGACCGACCAGCTGCCGGCGATTCGATACTCGCCGGTATTGCGCGCCGTCAGTGGATGATCGTCGCCGCTGCCAACACTCGCCATGTAGTCGCGAATCGGTGCGTCCAGCGCGCGAAAAAAGGCCTTGAAGACGGGGTCGTCGATCGACGTCAGATCCCGTGGTGTCTGGCTGCCGTCACGCAGTGACTGGTCAAGGGGGTGTGCTTTGTACCTTTGCCTGTCGTCCAGTGCCGTGAGAAATGCCGCATTGAAGTCCTCGATACTGTCAAAGCCCTCGGGCGCTCGCAGTTCGTAGCTGCGAACGAAGCGATCGAGATCGAGCAGCTGCTGGTAGCGCTCGGAACCCAGCAGCCGCAATGCGGTGGCCTCGTAGGCGATCCATAGCTGGTCGTTCGGTTGGGACCTGCGCAGGGCTTCGATCATCGGCAGTGCTTCAGCGGCCTTGCCCTGCATCAGCAGGCTGATAACGAGGCTGCGCGTAATCGCCCGGTCTTCGGGGTCTGCGTCCAGCCGCCGCCGGGAGACAATTTCCGCCTTTGAGGGTTGCTGTAAGTCGATATGTGCCGTTGCAGCGATCCACCAGGCGTCAGGCTGCCGATAGTTGTCGGCGCCATTCGTGTTGAGTACCTGCAGGGCAGTTTCCGGCGCGCCGGTCTGTCGCAGGATTTCCGCAGCGCCGACCACCAGTTCGGGATTGGCCACCGCCTGCCGAAGCAGCTCATTGAAAGCCGGGTTGTCCTGCAGCATCCAGTAGATATTTGCCAGCGCCTTTAGCGACAACACGTCAGGCATTGCTGCATGCGCCTTTTGTAAATCCTCAATGCCGGCCTGCAGCTGACCCAGTTGCAGGCGCGCCCGGCCGCGCATAAACAGAATTGGCGCGTCGCTGTTGCCTTCGTGAACCAGGGTGTTGAATATCGATTCCGCGGCCTCCGCCTGGCCAACGCCGAGCAGTGCTGTACCCAGACCGTGCCGCGCACCGACGTTTTCAGGAATGGACTCTGCCTGCGTTTCGTAGACAGTTAGTGCCTCATCGTAACGCTCCAGATCAATAAGCAAGCGCCCAAGCCCGGCTGCCGCCTGCTGAAATTCGGGTTTTAGATTCAGTGCGCGCTGAAACTCCGCGACCGCGACGTCGGCATCGCCAAGCTCAGTGGCCACCAGGCCGAGATTGTTGGCGATCTCCGCGTCGAGTGGATCGAGTTCTGCGGCCTGCCGCAGAAGTTCCGCCGCGGCCTGCAGCTTGCCGTCGCTTTTCTCCACCAGGCCGAGTAAATGAATGGCTTTGGGATGCTTGTGCGGCCGCAGGTGACGGCGGGCAGCCATGAAAGAGCCACGCTGGAACGCGGCGAGGCCAGCCTGCATAGCTGCGTTGAGTGTGTCGTCAGAAATACGCTGTTACCGAAGCAACGTCGCCGTGGCGACGAGGCTGACAGTTTGCCGCACTTGGCGGACCAAGTCTCACCGGATTTACCGTTTATCCGGCAGGCGGCCGGGCGCCGCCGCCGGGCCGAAATACTAGGATGATTTTTGTGACACCATAATTTTTACGGCGCTGCCTTCCCGGAGGTTCTCGGCGCCGCGTATAGCCACCCGGTCGCCTTCGTGCAGGGAACCCCTGACGGCGATGATCTCGCCGGACGAGTCGCCGACTTCTACCTGAATACGCTCTGCAACGTTGTCGGCATTGACGCGAAATACGAAGGCACCGTTGCTGCGGAGAACCAAAGCGTCGCGAGGTACCGTAAGCGAGATTTCTCGTGCCTTGATAGGGACCGCTACGCTGACGAGTTGTCCGACGGTCCAGTTTGCAGCAGCGCCCTGTGGCAGATCGATACGTGCCTCAAAGGTCTGCGAGCGAACATCGCCGGTGGGAACCAGCGCTCTGATCTGTCCTTCGAAAACCGCATTCGTTGCCAGCACTTTAATCGTGTCGCCGACAGCTGTACGGGGCAGATGTTTAAGCGGCACGAAAGCGCGAACTTCCAGGTTCTGGATATCGGTCATTTGTGCGAGTATCTCACCACGGGCAACATCCTCGCCAGCGCGGTGACGGCGGCTGATTACGACTCCGGAGAACGGCGCCCGGACGTTGGCTCGTGTGATCTGATCGTCGATCTGCTGAATTCTCACCCGGGTGATGTTGGCGTCGCTGATGGCAAGGTCGCGGTTCGCCGTGGTCTGCTCTATATCGAACTCGGAAACCAGGTTGGAATTGCTGAGTTCAAGCTGACGCCGCAACTGACTGTCCAGTTGCCGGACGTTGATCTCGGCTCTTGCGAGCAAAGCTTCCTGTTCGGCGCGCTGCAAGCGCAGCGGCCGCGTATCGAGGCGTGCGACGGACCCGCCGCGCTCGATGAAAGTACCGGGCTCGGCGACGAGTGTTAACTGGCCGGTGATGCTGGCTGTGACCTGAATGTCGTTACGGCTGTATATCGTGCCGGGAACGGGAACGGTCGGCGCCAGTTCGGTTCTCGTGACATTGGCAACCTGCACAACGCTCGGCGGCGGCGCTTGCTGTGCAACGGCCGTATTTGCCATGAGCAGCAGCAGAACGAAACATGGGCCCGTGATCGCATAGTTATTATCAGGCATCGGCAGTTGCTCCAGGAATAGTCTTCGCCTTTGACTGCTGCCGTAACAGTTTAACCATTGAGAACGGCGGCAGTCGTAGAATACTCGGCATCAGAATCAGCGTAAACAGCGCGCTGACGAACATACCGCCGATGATAACGGTCGCGAGGCCACGATAGATTTGTGAGCCTACGCCGGGTACCAGCATCAGCGGCAGCATGCCGAAGATGCTGGTCAGCGTACTCATGTAGATGGGTCGGGCACGGATCCGAACGGCTTCTGCGACGGCCGCATGCCGTTGCAGGCCGCTCTTCTCTCCAAGCCGTGTCTGCATCACCAGCAGAATCGCGTTGTTCACGACCAGGCCCAGCAGGATCAGGAAGCCGATCGTCGTAAGGAGATCCATGGCCTGAGTAGTGAAAAGGTTGAGGGCACGTAAGGCGATCACGCCGCCGGCAATCGCGAGCGGCATCGATAACATGACCAGCAAAGCATCCTTCAACGAGCGGAACATGGCAGCCAGTATCAGCAACAGTACGATGGCGGCGATGGCAAGGTTTTGCTGCATCGTGTTGAAGGCACCTTCCAGGCGGTCAGCCGTTCCGGAATAGGAAATGCTGACGTCGTCGGGCATGACATCACGCATTTTTGGGCCGGCAACATCTCGAAGCTGCGTAAGCGCCTCCTGAACCGTCATATCCGCTGGCGGTGTGACGGCAAGGGTTAGTGCGCGCCGGCCATCGACACGACGCAGCTGCGTCGGTCCGACGGTCCGTCGTATCTCAGTGAGTTCGCCGAGACTCTGGATACCGGCAAGCGGTGTGGCCACCGGTATCGCCGCCAGTTCTTCGGGCGATGTCCAGGTCGGACCGCGCAGAATCATGTCCATACGATCGTTACCATCGAAGTATTCGCCGACGAACGTGCCGCTCGTCATAGCGCGGACAATGCTGGCGACCGAGCCACGGTCGAGTCCGGCAGCGGTAATGCGTCGGTCGTTGGGTATCAGCTGCAGTTCCGGTTCGGCGATCACCAGTCCGGGGATCGGGCGAACCTGGGCCCCCGGTACGGCTTCATTGATAATTCCCATGCCGGCCTGTGCGACTTCGGATAGTACGTCGATATCCGACCCCAACAGGTCGACATTGATACTGCGACCGCCATCGAAACCGAAATTCAGCAACGATGAGCGTTGCACGAATGCCTGGGTATCCGGCAGGTCGATCAGGATCTCGTCTCGTACGATGCCGATCATCTCCTCTATACGCCCCGGGTCCTGTGGGTACAGAAACAGAGCATTGAATGTGCCGAAGGCCGACAGATTGTAGCCGCGAATATACGGCTCTTTCTCGTGGTCCATATAAGGCTTCAGGCGTTCGACAATCGTTCCCGCAATCTCTGTTTCCAGCATCTCCACGGTGCCACCCGGCGGCAGACTGAAGAAGGCATTCAACGAATCCGACGGCGCCTGTGGCAGCAGATTGGCCTGCGGTACCAGCAGCAGGACTACCAGGACTGAAGTACCGAGGATGCCGCCGATCCACGCCATGCAGCGCGCCGGCGTTTTCGTCAGTGCCATGACGATGGTCGATATCCTGGTCCACCAGTGGGCGCAAGGATCGGCTTCCTCCTCTCGCAACAGAAAACTCGCCGCTACCGGCAGTACCGTTATCGCGATGATAAACGACGCCGAAACGGCCACGGCGATTGTCAGTGCGAGATCCTGGAACAGCTGTCCTTCCATGCCATCCATAAACAGTACGGGTACGAAAATGGCGACACTGGTTACCGTCGACGCGAACAGGGCGCCGGTAATCTGGCGGGTACCGGTAGCAACCGATTCTTTCAGGCCTGCCCCGTTTTGCCGGCATCTGACGATGTTCTCCAGCGTCACGATCGCCGCATCCATAACCAGACCGACGGAAAAAGCGAGTCCGGCGAGCGAGATGACGTTTAGTGACTTGTCGAATAATCGCAGCGCAACGAAGGCAACGAGTACCGACAGCGGTACGGTCGCCGTAACCAGAAAAGTTGCGCGCCGGCTGCGCATCAGGAAGTACAGAATTGCAACCGCCAGCAGCAGGCCGATGCCCAGATTTCCCTGTACCAGCGCGATTGCCCGGCGAATATGCACGGACGCATCAAAGCTGAGATCAATGGCGAGGCCGGCTGCGGCCAGCGGTCCGTCGTTAAGCTCAACGATCACTTTGTTGATCTCGTCGAGGATGGTTACTGTATTTGCGTCGAATTCACGCTGTACCATGATGTAGTAGGACGGAAAGCCATTACGCAGCGTAAAACCATCCTGTTTGCGCGGTACGATTTCGACGTCGGCGACCTCGCTGAGATAAACCGGTCGCTCATCACTCCAGCCGACGATGAACTGGTTCAGCTGCTCAGGTTTGAACTGGCCGACAAAACGCACCGTATACTGGCGGCGTCCGACATCGGCGAAACCACCGGAGGCGTCGCTTCCTCTGGATATCGTCGTGATGATGTCGCTGATCTGTATGCCCAGTGCGGCGGCACGGTAGGAGTCGAATACGACGTGCAGTTCTCGCGGTTGTTCGCCGGCCAGCACGACACTGGAGACCCCCGGGATTCGGGCGAGTCGCGGCTCGACTTCGTCTTCGATGAGTTTCTGGTAGTTAGCCAATTCACGATCGGGGTTATCCGGTAGTACGCGGATCAGCAGCGATGCGGCTCCCGGTGTCTGCGGTCCGCCGCCAGCGGTGACCTGTGGTTCCAGCGCGTCGCCCGGCAGGGGCGGCGCCTGCGTCAGGTTGTTGATGACGTCGAGCTTTGCCGTCTGCATATTGGTTCCGACCGCAAACGTCAGGTTCGTGAAACCCTGCCCGCGGCCGATAAAGGAATTGATATCGGTGAGGCCGGGCGTGTTGCGCAGCACGTTTTCCTGCGGCTCGACGATGTTGGCTTCCATTTCTTCGGGTGCCGCTGCGCGCCAGAAATTGGCGACCGTGATCTGCGGCTGCTCGATATTGGGCAGCAGCTGAATTGGCAAAGAGGAAATGGACGTCAGTCCGAATAAGGCTACGAGAGCTACGGCAACGGCCACAGACGGCCATTGCCGGGTGCTTAGTTCGGTCAGGTTCATGCGACATTAGATGCGGCGCCGGCGGTTTTCGTTGCAGCGATCAGAGCGTTTGCGGGTGTTTGTTATGCAGCTTTGGCATAAACGGCTGGTGGCTATTGGAATGGGAATTACGGTTCCCTGGCATTCGCGAACGTTAGTCGGCGCCCGCTCGCTTACCACGTTGCGCGTGGATTTCGGGTCAACACTCCGTATCTGCTCTGACCGGGACGCACCGGCCACTGTCTCAAGGCATCGGTCTGGCAAGGGTATACCGGAAATAAAGCGGACCGCAGGGAGCCATTCCGGTATACCCTTGCCAGACCGATGACCTTGCGAAAATGCCAGTTCGCCGAGGTCGAATACCTCTACTGCTGGCTGTGCGGAATAGGTTCGTTAAGCATCAACGCGCGGACGTACTTGACCGGTGGAGAACCATAGGACAGAGCCTGATCATGGTAGCGGCGCAGCGTAAAATCCTCGCCCCAGGCCGCCTCGACAGCGGCCCGCATTTCCAGGTGTTCCTGGTAGCCGACAAAATAGGTAGATAGCTGCGCCGAACTCAGCTGCGCGCGCACCCATTTTCCGGCGGCTTCGCGTTCTTCCTGAAAGCCACCTTCGATCATGAGCTTCATTGCGGAGTCGCGCGTCATGCCATCGACATGAATGGCCGAGTCGATGATCGCATTGGTAATGCTGCGTAAATACCACTTGAGGTTGATGAGCTTCATCAGTGGATCGTGATTGAGATAGCCTTCGGATATCATCATTTGTTCGGCATAAACCCCCCAGCCCTCAACAAACGGCCCGGACCACAAAACGGCCCGCAGTGTTGACGGGTAGCGGTTGCTGAGCGCGATCTGCAGATAGTGACCGGGCACGCCTTCGTGAAGCGTCAGGTCCTGGATGGAGTACAGGTTGTACTCGCGTAGAAATGAGCGGACTTGTTCTTCCGTCCAATCGACGGGTAGCGGCGCAACAGCGTAGAAAGCCGCCTGCTCGCGATCCAGCGGTCCCGGCGGATCGAGATACGCGACCGATATGCCACGCTGGAATTCCGGCATGACGATAATCTCAACGGGCTCAACGGGCTCATCGGGCATGGTGACGATGTTGTTTTCGATAACGAAATCGATAGCCTGCTGCAGCTGCTGCCTGGCCACCTCCACGATACCGTCACGGGGCGGCAATTCACGATACGCTTCCTCGAGTGCCGCGCGGATGATCGCCTGTTTGTAGGCCTCGTCAGGCTGATCGGGAAACGCTGTGTACGGGTGTGTCGCAAGATACACCGTCTTTGCGACTGCATACATTTCGTTGCGAACGGCCTCGTATTCGCGCTCGGCACGTGCAGTAATTTCCCTGCGACTCAGCGGCGAGTTCAGCGCGAACTTGAGTTTTATGTCGTAGAGTTCGGCGCCAATGCGAAAGTCACCGCCGGCTTGAGGCAGTAGCGTTTCCTCCAGCCAGGTCTGGTGATCGGCCACGGCGTTCTTGGCGGCTTCGATGGCAGCATTCAAACGCTCCTGTTCCGGAGCCGATAGTGCTGCCATTTCCGGAACGATCATGTTGTCGATAATCGACAACAGCCCGATGTTTTGCCGTATGGCGGTCTCGGCATGTATCTTCGGCACGCGCGCTGCTTCGATTGCCCTGCGGGACTGTTCGAGGAAGCGCGGAATCTGTGTCAGGCGCGCCGCGGCATTCGCGAGGCGCTGCTCCAGCGGCGCGAAGTCGCGCGCGAGCAGACCGTATATCGAACTCCCGGCCAGGTTGATATAAGAAAGCGGATTCCACGTCCATTCCTGCAGTTCATCCATGGACCAGAGATTCGACTGCAGCTGGTTCAACAGTATGTCGGCATCAATCTGGTTGGCTCTGGAAAGCTCATTGATGTCGAGAGCCTGAAGCGCGGCAATGTACTCGACGAGTAGTTCGCGAGTGTGTGCTCTGCCGGCGGCATCGACCTGGTCGAGCTTGTGATCGGCACTGTGTTCGCCGATGAGCGTTGCAAACACCGGCGAAAAATTAGGCAGGTCGGAAATGTACTCGTCGGCAAGGTTTTGAAAGGCCTTGTCGGTTGCAGTTTCAGCGACTGCAGTGGCGTTCAGGAGAAGAAAGACCGCGCAAAGAAAAGCTCGTTTCACCGCTTCACCTCTGTCGTGTTAAACCTGCACCGGACCTTAGCATGGCAACGCCAAGGCTGTACTATCGGGCTATGCAACAGCTGTCTTTAATTGGCCTGGTGGCAGGCGTACTCAGCATGCCGATGGCGGCCTCCGCCGGTGAGCGCTTGCCACAGTCACTCATTCGAATTCCGGACACCGTTAATACTGTTTTTGTGGCAGAAACGTCGACAGCCGAGTTTCATCGTTTCGACCGCCTGGACGACAAGGTCTTCCATCGCGGCAGTCACTATATGTCGATCGGTCAGGCTGGCGACGGCAAAGCAGTGTCCGGCGATAAGCGCACCCCACTCGGTGTGTATTTCGTCACCGAACAACTCGATACTACCCGGCTACACCGCAAGTACGGTGCTACCGCCTTTCCTCTCGACTACCCCAATGCCTGGGATCTGCGTGCAGAGCGCAGCGGTGACGGAATCTGGGTGCATGGGGCGGATCCAGACGGCGGGCGGCGGCCGCAAAAAGACACCGACGGCTGTATCGCTCTGGAGAACAGCGACCTCCTGACGCTGGCACCGGCGTTTCGGGACAACGTTACGCCGGTTGTTGTGACGCGCACGATCGGCTGGGCGGATGCCGCGGACAATGAGAGCCTGCGTCGTGAGTTGGAGCAGGCCGTCAGGGCCTGGGCGGCGAGCATGGAAGTGAGCGACTTACACGCCTTTCTATCGAGCTACGACGAGGATTTTCAGCGTTGGGGAATGGATCACGACGAATGGTTGTCGTTCAGTGCGCAAACGCTGAACCTGCCGGCGATTAGCACGGCCGCCGTCAGTGATTTATTGCTGCTCGCTTATCCGGAGGAAGAGGGTGTTTACCTGAGCCGCTTTCAGCTGCGGCTCGTTGATGGCGGTGGCGAAACGTCTGCACCAAAACGGCTGTACTGGCGCCGCAACAGCAGCGGCGATCTTAAGATTGTCGCCGAGGACAGCGGCTAGCGAAGGCCTTCGCGAACAGTGAGCTCGTCAATGAGTTCAATCAGTTTTGGATAGCTTCCGGCGGATCCTGCATCGGTTCGATACTTACCGTTCACGACGACCATCGGGACACTGGCGACGTTGTAGCGGCGAGCCAGGTCGGCGGCTACTCGCAGCGCCTGGTTGACCTCAAAGGAGTCCCAGGTTCTGTTAAATTCTTCTTCGCTGACGCCGGCACGGACGAACAGGCGCTGAATGGCGGTTTTCGACGTCAGGCGGTTGCCACGGCGATGAAATTCTTCGAATACCATGACGCGAAATGCATGTGGGTCTTTAAGAGCACCGCTCTTGCCGAGAAAGTACTCAGTGTAGTAAAGCTGCGCATGCATCTGCGCAAGCTGATTAAAGACGGCTGGAATCCGAACCAGTCGCACACCCGGATCCTTGTTCTTTTCCCACTGGTTAATGAAGGTTTCCAGATCGAAACAATGCGGGCAGCTGTACATGAAGATTTCCGCGACCTCGATCTTGTCGGCGCTACCAACCGTGGGTTGCGTCGGGACCAGCCGGGTGTAGTGCTGGCCTTCCTTGAACTGCCAGTTCGTCGTGGTGGCGACAGCATCGCCTGCCCGTGCCAGGACAATCGCCTGATCGTCGGGCTCCGTTACCGCTGCCGATTCCTCGACAACTTCGACCGATTCGGTGTCCGGGACCGAATTCTCGGCCAGTTCATCCGCGTTTTGTATTGCTTGCTCCTCAGCAATAGCCGTTTCTTCAGCGGCTGCAGGGGGCGCTTCTTCCTTGCTGCAGGCAGCAGTGACGAAGGGCAGCGCGATAGCCAATGTCCAGATAAATCGTTTCATGCTTACTTGAGACCCTGTATGTAGGAAGAAAGTGCCGCGATATCGTCTTTATCGAGCCGTGCCGCGACATCCTGCATAACGCGCGTCTTCCCGTCGCTGGTGCGGGCAGCGTCCGAGTAATCCTTAAGCTGCTTGGCCGTATAGGCAGCATGTTGTCCACGCAGCGCGGGGTACTTCGCTGCCGGATTGCCGCGCCCGGTTGGGCCGTGGCAGGCCAGGCATGCGGAGGCCTCGTCCTCCTGGTTGCCGCCGCGATAGAGGGCTTCGCCGCGATCCAGCAGTGTCTCGTCCGCGACGGTCTGGGCGGCGGCTGGCAGGCTCTCGAAGTAAACCGCGAGGTTCGCCATGTCGTCGTCCGACAGGGCAAAGACCTGGCTGGACATCAGCGGGTCGCTGCGTGTGCCTTCCTTGAAGGCCTGCAGCTGCGCTAACAGGTAAGGGGCGTTCTGACCGGCGAGATTCGGCCACATAGCGCTGGAGCTGTTGCCTTCGGTGCCGTGGCAGGCATTACAGGTGATGGCCTTCGCTTTGCCGGCTTCAATTGAGCCTTCGACGAGACTTTCTGCCTGAATTGATGCACTCGCGAGCGCGAAGCCAACGAGAGCGAATAGCGGTGAGAGCTTCATTTTCATAATGTGTAACCGTGACTTCCCTGCGAGGATTTCCTTGCTGCCTATCGCTGAACCGGTCAGACTGAGCAGCTGGTCCTGTGTCAAACAGCGCCAAATTATACACATTATCCGCAGGCCGTACCCCATGTCGCAATACCCTGAAGCCCATTTCATCAAGAGTGCGAATGCGGTGAATCAGTTCGTTATGGACACAGGCTCAGAGGTTGCCGTTGCCGGTCGTTCGAATGCCGGTAAATCGAGTGCGATCAATATTATTGTCAATCGGAGGCAGTTTGCGCGGACCAGCAAGACACCCGGCCGCACGCAACTTGTGAATTTCTTCGGCCTCAGGGAGCAGCAGCGACTGGTCGATTTGCCGGGATATGGCTTCGCCCGGGTATCGGATAAAAAACGTGCACACTGGCGCGATCTGATGGCTGATTATTTCGAGTCGCGGCACAGCCTGCACGGCCTGTTTCTCATCGTCGACATTCGCCGCCGGATTACCGAGTTCGACCAGCAGATGCTGGCCTTTGCCGAGATGATTACCTTGCCGACTCACGTACTGCTGACCAAGGCCGACAAGCTCAAACGGGGACAGGCGGCGAAGGCAGTGCTCGAAGTGCGCCGGGATCTGGCCGATATCGCGACAGTGCAGCAGTTTTCGGCGTTGACGCGACTCGGCGAGGACGAGGCGCGCTCGAAACTGGATGAATTCCTGACGCGGGACGCGGCGCAATAAAATGGCCCCGAAGCAACGGTGGTAGCCGCTACCCGGGGCCAGAAGACGCAAGCGACCTTGGGGAAGCCGCATTGCACGCCTGTCTAGGGAGGTAAACAGGCGAGTGACTAAAGCACTCAGGGGATTAGAGCCCCGAAGCCGGCATGAGTTCACAGAGTTTTATAAATCTATGAAAATCAACGTGAAATAATTTAGACAGGGTCTAAAGTAACGCCTCGTCAGTGGGCTTCGTCCCAGTTCGAACCGATGCCGGCGTCAACGCTCAACGGCACCGCGAGCGTCGCAGCACCGGTCATGATGTCCATGACGCGCGCGCGAACCTCATCAATGCGGTCCTCGTCGACTTCGAATACCAGTTCGTCGTGTACCTGCATAATCATGCGGGCGCCGGGTTTCTCATCGTGGAGCCACCGGTGCACATCAATCATGGCTTTCTTGATGATGTCGGCCGCTGTGCCCTGCATCGGTGCGTTGATCGCCGTGCGCTCGGCATACTGGCGGCGATTAGCGTTACGGGCGTTGATTTCCGGCAGGTACAGACGACGCCCGAACACCGTTTCGACATAGCCGTCACTGCTGGCCCTTTCGCGAATGTCATCCATATAGGCTTTGACGCCGGGGTAGCGGTCGAAATACAGGTTCACATACTCCTGCGCTTCGCCCCTGGGGATGCCCAGTTGTTTCGCGAGTCCGAAAGCGGACATGCCGTACATGAGGCCGAAGTTAATGGCCTTGGCCGAGCGGCGCTGGTCATCGCTGACCTCGTCCAGCGTCGTGCCAAAGACCTCCGCGGCCGTCGCTCGATGGACATCGAGTTCGTCGGCAAAGGCTTTCATCAGGCCGGCATCCGCCGACAGATGCGCCATGATGCGCAGCTCGATCTGCGAGTAATCCGCCGCCAATAGCAGTTGTCCTTCAGGAGCAATGAAAGCCTGCCGTATGCGGCGCCCCTCGGGTGTGCGGATCGGGATGTTCTGCAGATTCGGGTCGGTCGACGACAGGCGGCCCGTCGCGGCAACCGCCTGGTGGTAAGACGTGTGTATCCGTCCGGTAGCCTCGGCAATCTGCAGCGGCAATTTGTCGGTGTAGGTGCTTTTGAGCTTGCTGACACTGCGATAGTCAATGATGACAGCTGGTAACTCGTAATCGCCGGCGAGCTCGACCAGCACATCCTCTGCCGTTGACGGCTGCCCTTTGGGGGTTTTGCGAATGACTGGCAGGCCCTGTTGCTCGAACAATATCTGCTGCAGTTGTTTTGGTGAGCCAAGATTGAACGGACCACCGGCCAGTTCGTGCGCTTTGGCCTGCAGCTCGATCATTTTTTTCGCCAGCTCGCTGCTCTGGGTGCTCAGCATCTTGCGGTCGACCAGCACGCCGTTTTCTTCCATTTCGAGCAGGATCGGGACCAGCGGCTGCTCTATATTCTCGTAAACATCCCTGAGTGTCGGGTGCTCGCCGAGCTGTGCCCACAGGGTTTCATGTAAAGCCAGCGTGATATCGGCGTCTTCGGCCGCGTAGGGTGCGGCGGTATCGAGGTCGATCTGGTTGAACGTCAGCTGCTTGGCGCCTTTGCCGGCTACGTCCTCGTAGTGAATGGTTTCCCTTCCCAGGTACTGGCGCGCCACCGAGTCCATGTCGTGGCGAGTAGCCACGCTGTTGAGCACGTAGGACTCCAGCATTGAGTCGAACTGCATGCCACCGAGCCCGATGTCATAGCGAGCGAGTATGTGAGCGTCGTATTTCAAATGGTGCCCGACCTTCTTTTTGCGATCATCAGTCAGCCAGGCGCGGAGTTTTTCGAGGACTTCGTCGCGTGGCAGCTGATCGGGCGCACCGGGGTAGTCGTGCGCAACCGGAATATAGGCTGCTTCGTTAGTGGCTACGGATAGCGAGAGGCCGACTATTTCGGCCTGCATGTAGTTGATGCTCGTCGTTTCGGTATCGAAGGCGGTCAGTTCGGCGGCGTCGATTTTCTCGAGCCAGCGATCAAACGCTTCCCAGCTCAGAACCGTTTCGTAAGCGGCCTCACTCTGCCGCGCTGCATCGTTATCCGTCTCGACCGGCTGTGTATTTTCCTCATCGAGCTGCCCGAGCATGGTGCGCAGCTCGAAGTGACTATACAGCTCGCGCAGCTTCGCTGTGTCGGCGGCAGCCGGGAGCAAGTCAGAAACACTGACGCCAAGACTCAGGTCGTCGCGGATCGTTGCAAGTTCCTGTGACAGGCGCAGCAGTTCAACGCTGTCGCGAAGGCTGTCACCGACTTTCCCCTTGATGGCGTCCGAGTTTTCAACAATGCCATCGGCGCTGGCGTAAGCGTTGAGCCATTTCGCCGCTGTCTTGGCGCCGACTTTCGGTACGCCCGGAATATTGTCTGAAGTGTCGCCAACGAGAGCTAGGTAATCGACGATCTGCTCTGGATAAACGTCAAACTTCGTTTTGACACCATCGCGATCCAGCCGCGAATCGTTCATGGTGTTTATCAGCGTAACCCGGTCGTTGACGAGTTGCGCCAGGTCTTTGTCACCGGTTGACACCAGAACGCTAAGCCCCTGACCGGCCGCCTGTTTGCACAGGGTGCCGATAACGTCATCGGCCTCCACACCGGCAACGCGCAGCAACGGTAGTCCCATCGCCTCAACGGCATCGAGTATCGGCTGTACCTGGGACCGCAGGTCGTCGGGCATCGGCGGTCGGTTGGCCTTGTAGTCCGCGTACAGTTCATCGCGAAAGGTCTTGCCCGGCGCATCGAACACAACGGCGATGTGTGCCGGCTGTTCTTCGCGAAGCAGTTTCTGGATCATCGACAGGACACCGTGCAGAGCGCCTGTCGGCTCGCCTTTCGAGTTCGTCAGCGGCGGCAGTGCGTGATAGGCGCGGTACAGATACGATGACCCGTCGATCAGGACGAGGTCGGTCATTAGTTTTCTTGTTGCTTACCCGTCTCGGGCGATTCGCTGTCTTCTTTCTGATCTTCCTCTTCGTCGGCAGTCTGCGACGGTGGCACGGCCATCGTACTCGGGTTACCGGGAACGTACAGCGGGCCGCTTTGACCGCAGCCGGAAAACAGCAGGATAAAAGAGATTGCGGCAATAGAAATGAACAACATTGTCAGGCGTTTCATGTCATCGACCTTGTATAGCGAGCTAACGGCGGTGTCTGGATTATAGAGCCCCTTGACGCAAATGGGCATCATTTTGCGATGAATGAAATGGTGTGTGGAGCAGGGAGGCTGCCCATAGGCCAATGACCTCTTCACAAAACACAGGCGAGGTCATTGGCCTATCGGCAGCCTCTCGACAGTCCGGCACGTATTTCGTTTATCGACTTCCGGGAGGGATCGGAGCCCTTTTACGTTTATAGTCGTTGGAGTGCGTGATTCGATTACCGGTCGCAGTGCTGAACAGGTGTTGGGGCCGGAAAACCCCATAGGGGTAAAGTTGGGGGGGGGGGCCCGAAAGGCAGTTCCGGGCCCAAACCCGCACAAGAAAATAAAAC